>CAWJOL010000003.1:0-506001 GCA_963844475.1 uncultured Solirubrobacterales bacterium
CTCCTGCCTCGTCGATCGTCGGCGTCTGGCAACAGTGGCGAGCGTCCCAGTCTTGGACTCTGAGCCACGAGATCGCCCCGGAGGAGGACAGAGTCTCGGGTTGAGATCGGCGACGTCACGAAGTAGGTCTGGCCCGGCCGGCTTTGCCGACTACGGCGGATATCGCTTCATCAGGGCCAGGCGGTCCATGTCTGATGCTGATTCCCGCCGCGAGGTTGGTTCCTCGATTCGTAGGTGAGTTCCGGTCCCGACACTGTTTGTCGCCAAGGCTGAGCGCACCCGGCGGGGACGAGCGTCGCGTGGCTGGGCCAGAGCAGGGCCCGGCCGCTGGCGCAGCGGATGAGGGATACTGCTTCCGGCCCCTCCTCTGGAATAGGCGGCTGATGCCCGCCGAGACCCGGCGTCGTGCCACCCACGTTGCCGGCCTGATCACGGCAGCGCGGGCACGGCCTGCCAGGCACCGATTAGCGCGGGCTGCAGGCTCTCGGACTCGACGTTCAGGCGGCGGGATCGGGCGATGTCTTACTGGAGTTGCTCGGCGATTCCGACGAGGATCCCCTCGGGGCCACGCACGAAGCAGAGCCGGTATTGGTCCTCGTACTGCGCGATTTCGTCGAGGAGCTCCGCTCCGTGCCTGCGGAGGCGGTCGACGACGTCGTCGATGTCCTCGACGGCGAACATGATGCGGCGTAGGCCGAGCGCGTTGGCCGGGGCGTCTTCGGGCTCGGCTCTGATCGCGGGTGGGGTGTGGAACCTCGATAGCTCGACGCGGCCGTGGCCGTCTGGGGTCCGCATCATGGTGATGTCGGCCCGAACGTTGTCGAGCCCGATGACTTTGCCGGCCCAGGATCCCTCGACGGTCGTTCGGCCTTCCACCTCCATCCCGAGTTCAGCGAAGAACGCCTCGGCGGCCTCGAGGTTCTCGACGTTGATCAGGACGTTGTCCATTCGTCGGAGTGTCACGGCTTCCTTTCGTCTGAGAGCAGGATCACCGGTATCTCGCGTGCGGTGCGCGCTTGGTAGTCGGTGTAGAAGGGGTATCCGGCAACGAGTCGTGGCCAGTAGAGGGCTTTCTCCTCGGCTGTCGCGATGCGGGCAGACACCGGTCGCTTGGTGCCCTTGATCTCGATGGTCGCCTCTGGCTTGGCCTGGAGGTTCAGCCACCACGCCGGCGGTGCGTCGGAGCCGCCACGCGATCCGACGATCGCGTAGTTCTCGCCATCCTGGATATAGAGCAGTGGCGACTGGCGAGGCTTGCCGGTCTTGCGGCCCACGGTGTGGAGGATGAGCACCGGAAGGTCCTGCATCTTGCCGCCGAAGCGCCCCTTGGACCAGCGGTAGACGACGACGTTGGTCCGGGGGATCAGGTTGACGAGCTTGGCTTTGAGCGTTCCGGGCGGCGGAAACGCGGGCGGGGGCTTGGAGGACATCGGCTTATTGGCTCCTGTCAGTTCGTCGGTAGGCGGTCGGGCGGGCTCAGCGTCCGGGTTATCAGTCGTAGTAGCGGCGCACGCTGGACCCGACGCGTGTCACGTCGGTTCCGTAGATGTGGATCGAGATGGCGACCTCATCGCCGGTGTTGTGGACTCGGTGGATGTCGCCGGGCGGCGCGAAGCCGTTGACGTCGCCGAGCATGCCGTCGCTCGAGCCGATGAGGTTGAGATCGGCGTCGTAGACGTCCTCGTGCTCGACACCCTGGATGACACCGAACACGCACCAGGTCGTGTGGTCGTGGATGCGCGTGAACTGGCCCGGCCGCCACACCACCGCCGTGATCGAGAACGAACCGTCGGGCTCGACGTGCAGCGTGTGGCCGACGGCGCGATCGGGCGAGCCCACCCGCTGCTCTGGGGTGAGGACGTCGGTGCTGGGCAAGTGGGCGCGGAGCTGATCGGCGACGAGCTGGGCGGTGTGCGACCAGTCAGCGTGCATGGCGATCGCGGAGCGCACGCCGGCCGCGAGCTGCTCGAGCGCGGAGCCGGTTGAGGTGAAGGTTGTTGCGGACATGGCCGGCATCGTGGCCTGCCGCGGCGTATACGTCCAATGCCAGTTCTCGACGTCATCCATAGATAGGATTGATGGGTGCTCGATGTGACCCGTCTGCGTGTTCTCGATGCCGTCGCCCGTCACGGCTCGGTGACGGCGGCCGCGCGCGAGCTCGCCTACTCCCAGCCGTCGGTGAGCCATCACCTCTCCCGACTGGAGGCGGAGACCGGAGCGCAGCTGCTGCAGAAGGCCGGCCGCGGCATCCGGCTGACGCAGGCGGGACGGCTGCTGGCCGACCGAGCGGCGGAGATCATCGGCCGCCTCGACGCAGCCGACGCCGAGCTGTCCGCCCACGTCGGCCTGACCGCGGGGCGCGTGCGCCTCGCCGGGTTCGCCTCCGCCATCGGATCCCTGGTGCCCCGTGCGGCGGCCACACTGGCGCGCGACCATCCCGGCCTGGAGATCGGCTCGACCGACACGCATCCGCCCGAGGCGCTCGAGCTCCTGCGGACAGGCAAGGTCGAGGTGGCGATCATCTTCCGATACGACGAGTCGGAGGAGGAGCCGTCCGGCATCCGGCTGCGCCACCTGCTCGACGATCCGATGTACCTGCTCTCCCACCGCCGCACGCGCGGGCTGGCGAGTCTCAGCGAGGCGACGTGGATCGCCGGCTGCGAGCGCTGTCGCGGCCACCTGTTGGCCCTCTGTGACGACGCCGGCTTCGAACCGCGCATCGGCTACGAGTCCGACGACATGGTCCTCATCCAGGCACTCGTCGCCGCAGGCCTCTGCGTGGCAACCCTTCCCGGCCTGGCCTTGCGCGCCCATCACGCAGACGGTGTCGTCGCCCGCAAGCTCCCTGGTCTGCCCCGCCGCGTGTACGCAGCGACATATGGGGACCCGCCCGACCCGCCGGCGGTCGCCGCGCTCGTAGACGCCCTGGCCGAGGCCGCCGCGGCGGCGTAGCGCCGGCGATCGGTGCCGGCCAGCCCGCCTTGCATCCGTTCGCGCACGGGCATCCGACCCCAGCGTCGGCCCGGTCTCCCTTTGCGCGGAAAGCGGAAGCGCAGCGCACGGCGCTGAGAGCGTCGGTCTGATCGATAAGGGGCCGTCCAGCGACGAACCGGCGAACGCTTCGTCGCTAAACGCAGTCGCGCGGTGGCGATATGCCGGCGGCTGCCTTCGCGGCAATGCGATCGCCCATCGCCGTCTCGCCGCGTGATGACCTAGTCGCCAACTCGATCGTGCGGGATGCAACGTCGACCGAGCAAAAGCACTAGTCCGCAGCGACGCCCGTCGGTGACCGCCTCACGATCCGTTGGGTGTGCCCGCCACCAACGCGGTCGTGGCCGTCGGCGGGTCGGTGCGTAGGCAGGGCTGGCATCAGCCAGCGCTGTCGCTGTCGCTGTTCCTCTCCTACACGAGTCTCAGAGCGTGGAACGACCCTGAAGCTTGCCACCGACGTGCTCGGACCGTCGCTGCTGGCCGCCTTCGGCCTCGGCTTCGCCTTCGTGCCAGTGACGATCGCCGCGGTGACTGGAACCGCTCCGCACGAGGCGGGTCTAGCCTCCGGACTGATTAACACCTCCCAGCAGGTGGGAGGTGCCCTGGGCCTGGCAATCCTGGGCCACGATCGCCAACAGCCACACCCAGAGCCTCTTCCACGCCGGCATCCACAGCAGCTCTGTGGCCCTCACCAAGGGCTTTGACCGGGCGTTCCTGGTCGGCGCCGGCTTTGCCGTCAGCGGCGCGATCCTGGCAGCGCTGCTGATCTCCTCACGAGACAGCCGCGAGCACTCCCACGCCGCCCGCTCCGGCGAGCCAGCGGCGATTCCCGTCACCGCGTAAGTCGCTGCTGGGAACCACAAAGTGCAGGCAAACCCAGAGCCAGGCTGCCCCACCACGCGCGGTGGGGCAGCGCCGTCCAAACGACGGCTTATATCGCCGCGACCCGCACCTCGTGCGGACCCGCGCAGGCGGTCGGTCTGCGCGTCGCGCGAACGCATGCCCCGCCAGCGCACACCACGACCGATGAGACACCCTCACCAGACACGTCCCCCGACGCATAAACTAAGACACGCGGGACAATCAACGCTCTGAACCGCAGCGATACATGGCACGGTTCCCGTATAGCCATCACTGACGACGAGCCGCCGGCTCAGGGCGCAACGATCGGTACCTCCGTGTGCGGCCGGGATTACGCCTGTTTCGGCAGTGCGCGTTTCGACGCCGTCGCGACTGGTTTGATGCTTTGCCGCCTGTCTATCTTCGGCTACCGCGTCGAGCGAACGCTCGAACCAATCTGTCGCGATCACAGCATGAGTGCTTTGGGCGAATGGCAGAGTCGTAACCGCGGCTGACCGCCCCGCAACTTGACCCCTCGTCGAATCAGCCCAACAGCGTCTGACCGACGTAGCCGCCGATGTCCGCACCCGGCGGCAGAGCGAACACGGCGCTGCCGACGTGCTCGATGTATTCGTTGAGGTTGTCCTGCGCGGCGAGCCGGCGCTGGAGGCGCACGAACTGGGCGTGGGGGTCACGCATGAAGGCGACGAACGCCAGGCCGGCGTCGAACCCGGGGGCATGCGAATGCGGCTGGCTGTCGCTGAGCGGCCCGACGCCCTCGTCGTAGGAGTAGCCGCGGCGCAGGATCTCGACGCCGCCGTTCACCGTGGGGTGGGCGAGTCGGATGTGTGCGTGCGCCGGGATCACGAGCTGTCCGTTGCGGCGGCGCGCCCGGAGGTTCGGTGGATCATGCTCGTGGTGGCTGCCGAGCGGGGCGCCGCTCTCGCGGCGGCGGCCGATCGCTGCCTCCTGTTCGGACAGGTCCGAGGCGTCCCAGCGCGGGAGGTTCATCCGGATGCGGCGGAACACCATGTAGGTCCCGCCATGCAGCCACGCCGCGTCCTGCCCGCCGACCCAGATGGCCTGGGCGAACCCCGGCTGTGACGGGCGTGGGTTGAGCGTGCCGTCCTTCATGCCCATGAGGTTGCGCGGCGTCTGGTTACTGCGGTAGCGCGACGGGAGGAAGCCCCGTTGCGTCCAGCGCAGGCGGACCGTGCCGGCGCCAAGCGTCGCCAGCATCCGCACGGCGTGAAAGGCGATCGCGGCATCCTCGGCACACGCCTGTACGACGAGGTCGCCGCCCGAACGGCGGGCGTCGAGTTTCTCGCCGGCGAACCGGGGAAGGGGCTGCAGCCCGCCCGGGCGGTGCGCCGCGAGGCCTGGCAGTCCGAACACGCGAGGCCCGAAGCCGAACGTCACCGTGAGCCGGCCCGCGAGCATGCCGTCGACATCGCCGCTGTCGCTGGGTGGAGTTCCCGCCTGGCGCGTCGCCGGCGCGGCAGGTACGGCGGCGAGGCCGCGGGTCATCCGGTCCGCGGCCGCCGACCAGTGGCGCATCAGCGCGCGTAGCTCGGCGGCGCCACCGGTCTCCAGGTCAAAAGTGGCGAGAAACAGTGCCGCCTGCTGGGATGTGGTGATGCCCTGCTGCTGGGCGCCGAAGAACGGCAGCGTCTCACCGGCGCGGGTCGCCGCGGTGGCGGCGCCCGGAGCCACGACCGCCCCAGCGCCGGCCGCGGCGCCGACGGCCCCAGCCGCGCGCAGCAATCCGCGACGGGTCATATCACTCATCACCCTCACCCCTCAAACGATCCATCGCCGGGGATTGTGCCCGACCATGCGAGACTGCGCGCCTAGCCAGGCACCCGACCGCCGCCCGACCTCACCGTCACGGTGACCGGTGTCTCCGCGTTCGGCCGCCACGGGTGGCCGGTGAGCGTGCACGCGTAGGGCGCGCCGCTGCCCGCCGCGTTGGCCGACGCCGCCAGTTGAGCGGTACATGACGAATCCGGACGCTCGGCTACGGCGTACCCGCATGAGCTGTTGCGCGTCCGCGAGGAGACGCGTGCCGAGGTAGGGCCACAGCCCAACCTCCGCGACTTCATCGTGAGCCTCTGGCGCGGGCAAATCCCGCAGCCGACAGGCGATACGCACGTGAACGCTGACACGCCGGCCAACGCCGGGCTCGTCTCGGGCGGCCCGTTTCTCGCTGCCGGTAATCGGACACACGCGCAGCACACGCGTCACCGACATGCCCTCGCGGACACGAAGGCAGAGCCGGTCACCGTCGGAGGCGAGAGACCCCGAGATTCGTCAATACCGCAACCCAGGGGCGCCGGCCGGCACGGGCAGCGGCTGCGACAAAGAGCACGCTCGATCCCGAACATCGCTTCGTCGCCAAAGCAGCTGCCAGGTTCGACGCGCGCACGATGTCGAAAGGGATCGTCAGCCGAACCAGCGAGATCATCGGCTCGGTCGACGCTCAGGCTGAAGGCGCCGATGCCGGGGCCGCTCCCCGTTCGCATGCGACGTGGGAGTCTCGACGCGTTCGGCGCTGGTCCCCGGTGGTCCAGCTCGTGCAAGAGCCGAGATTGGCGGGGGCGGCCCGGCGCGAGGTGCCGGTCGCGTCCCAGCTTGCGGCCCCCACGAGCATCGGGCATCGGCCGCTTTCGTATGAATCAGTGACTGTGTGCTCAGGCGTAGGTACTGATAGATAGCGATCACGGCGACCGAAGGGCCCGCGTGTCGAGCTTCTTCATGATGCGGATCAGATCGGCGAGGTCACGGTCGTTGAGGACGTCGCCGAAGATGTGTTGCAGGAATGGGTGGTGCCTTCGGCGTGTCTTACGGACTAGCGCGCGACCCTCGGAGGTGATGCTTGCGAACGTCGCACGGGCATCGCCGGGATCCGGCTGGCGCTCAATCAGCCCCGCCGCCTGCATGCGGTCGAGGAGCTTCGATAGGCCGGACGGTGATAGGACAACGGCGTTGGCGAGCGCGTTGAGACCGAGGCGCCCGCCTGCCAAATCCAGGTGCACGAGCACGTCGTAGCGCGCGACTGTCAGGCCGCTGATCTGACGCACATCCGCCTCCACACGATCCCAAAGGCGTGCATGCGTGTGGAGGAAGGCCAGAAAGGCAGGCATCCACCGCGCTGAGCTGTCGCCGGCCACGGCGCTAGTCTAGCCCAAGTACTTGACATGCCAAATAAAGGGCGATATTACTTGACATGCCAACCAACCTCCGAGAAAGGCCCCGCCCCCATGCCACAGATCGCTTTCGCCAGTCCGCTTCTGCCCGGAATGACCGCTGCCGACCGACAAGCCATGAGTTCCTTTCAGAGTGGCGAACGCAAAGCTGCGTTCGAAGACTCACGGCGGCGCGCACGGATCACCCGAGAAGCGGCTTGGGTCCAGACGACACCAAACGGAGACTTCGCCGTCGTGTACATGGAGGCGGACGATCTCGGCCAAGCGTTCGCCACGCTCGGCACATCAGACGACCCTTTCGATCAATGGTTCCGTGAGCACCTGCGCCAAGTCCACGGGTTTTCGCTTGAGGACGGGTTCCATGCCCCGGAGCTGATTCTCGACTATCGCGAAGACTCGCCAAGCGACGATTAGACACCCCAATCCCTCTGCTCCGAGAGACGGACGCGCGCCACGCTCCTATTCCACGACAGGCGTCTCCGGCGTGAGGCCGAAGGCTCTGCTCGGCGAGGAATGCGCGTCCCGTCGTCACGATTGCAATCGTCACGACGAGATCGTCGACGCCGACGTCTGCTTCGGCGACCAAACGCTCATGAGCAACCACACCGCTGTCGCACGAGTGCTTTTAGCGCATTGCGCTCAGAAGGTTCGTCAGCTCGACCGCGTTTCTGCCTAGGCATTTAGCGTGGGCTAGCCGGGCGAGCGAGAGACCCCTTCGCGAGGAGGGCGCTCATTGAGCCGCCGGTTCCTTGTTCTGCGTTGCGCTCGTCAGGCCAGGCCGTTGGCTTGGGTCGCGCGTTACGGATTCCAGTACTCCGAGGCGTGGAGGTCCCGACCGTCGAGAACTCGCGTTTGCTGGCGCTATATGGTGTCGCGAACGATGTTCAGGTTTGGTTGCCGCCGGGTCGTTGTCCGCACGTGTGGCCGTGCCGCGTTGATGCCCGCTGCGGCGTTCGTGGTGCATCAGTTGCGCTTTTTGCTCGCGTTCGGCTCTGATGCGAGCGTCGAGTTGCAGCGGACGGGTCATTCGTATCTGCACTCGCTCGTGCCGTGGATCGTGCTGCTGATTGCGGTGGTTGCAGGCGGCTTTCTATGGGCGCTCGGGCGTGCGGTTGCGGGTCAGCGATCGCTACCCCGGTACACGCTGTCGCTGACGGGGCTGTGGTTGGCCTGCTCCGGCGCGCTGGTGGTGATCTACGTCTCGCAGGAGTGTTTGGAGGGGCTGTTCGCGACGGGTCACCCTGGTGGGCTGGCGGGCATCTTCGCCTACGGCGGCTGGTGGTCGATTCCCGCGGCATTGTGTGTAGGTCTGGTGCTGGCGGCTGTCGTCCATGGCGCGCGGTGGGTGCTGGAGGTGGTCGCGAGTCGCCGCGCCCGTCGTCGGGCGCGCTTTGTAATTCCGGAGTTGCTGCCCTGGTCGGGCGCAGTCGCGCTGTCGCTGCTGGCTCCATTGGCCGGCGGGTGGTCGGGTCGGGGTCCTCCCCGCTGATGGCGAGCGGCGAGGCCTCCGTCGGGCTGTCGTCGCATTGACTCAGCTGCTGTCTGTTGCCGCCGGCGTTCGTCCTTAGCCGGGACCCGCCACGCGTACGCGGGTGTCGCGGCCTCGGAGAGCGCTCCATCATGACGACAGCGGCAGCCCTGGCGACCTCGCGGTCGTCCCGCCCATCAATGTCACAAGGAGAACTAGCAGATGATGATCAAACAGTTCAAGCGTGTGGTGTGGCTGCTCGCGGTCGCGGCCGTCGGTGTGGCTGTCCTGCCCGGGTTGGCGTCCGCGCACGCCCGGGTCAGCCCGGCGGTATCGGTGTCGGGGAAGTTGCAGCTCTACAGCCTGGCGGTGCCGACTGAGAAGAGCGGCCTCACGACGTCGAAGGTCGTGATGACGGTGCCGAGCGGCTTCGGGATCGATTCGTTCGTGCCGCCTCCGGCGGGCTGGACGCAGCAGGTGCAGCAGAGTGGTTCGGGAGATAGCGCGGTCATCACAAAGGTGACCTGGACCGGGGGTAAGACGCCGACCGGTGAGGACTCGCTGTTTCAGTTCCTCGCACAGCCGTCCTCGAGCACGACCTACACGTTTCAGGTCGAGCAGACGTATTCCGACGGGTCGATCGTCAACTGGGCCGGTCCCGAGACATCCGACGCGCCCGCGCCGGCGATCGATGTCAAGGACAGCCTAGGCGGGGGCGGCACCTCCGTCCTGACGATCATCGCGCTGATCGTGGCTCTGCTGGCTCTGGCCGTGGGCGGGTTCGCGCTGACGGCGGGTGCGACGGGCAAGCGCCGGACGCTAGCGTGAGTCTCCGGGGGCGGATCGTCCTCGCGCTGGTCGCGGTGGGAGGTGATGCTGGTTGTGGCCGCGTCGGCGTCGGCGCATGCCGATCTGGTCAGGACCGAGCCGGCCGCCCGCTGCGTGTTGGACGCTCCGCCCCCGGATGGGGCTCTGACCGACGACGAGCGGTAAACCAAAGTTCGCGATCGTCTCGGCGACCAGCGCCGCCGGCACCCAGGAGACAAGCAGCGCTGCGGCGACCAGGCGCCTGGGTTCGCGCGCCCACGTAAATATCGATATGGCCGCCCAGCCTCGCGCGCTGGCGGAAGGAAGGAGACGATCCAGAGCACAGGACGCTACGACGGGTTAGCCACGCGCGGATGCCTGAGCATGGGCGCTCGGACCAACGGACGCCGCGTCAAGGAGCGCGACCTCTAGCGGGTGAATTCGATCGTCCGATCCCCCCGAGGTCGACTAACTATGCGGCGGCGAGCGGGAGCAATCGCTCTGGTCGTCCGCGACGATTTGGACGCACGAGTCCTACGGCGACGACGCGAGTGCGGCGCGGTTCATGCCTGAGATCCCCACGCGAAGAGCGAAGCCAGGTACCTCAAGGTCGAAACCAAACGGGGTTCGTCGACCGCCGATGGGTATAACGCGTAGTTGTGGAGATCCCCGACGGCTTCGCTCCGTTTCCCGACCAAGGACCGTTCCTCGAGTGGCTCGGTCCGATTCAGGTCCTCAAGGGCAGCGAAGAGCTGATCCTTGCTCTGCTCGTGCAGGAGCGTCACACCAACCACCGCGGCACGGTGCAGGGTGGAGTGCTGACGTCGTTCGCTGACTTCGCGCTGGGGCGCGCGATCGAGGCGGACGCCAGCGACGGGCACGACCGCGCGACTGTGAGCTTGACCGTGGACTTCCTCAAGCCGGTGATGCCGGGCGACTGGGTCCAATCACGCACCCGCGTCGAGCGCGTCGGCGCGACCCTGTCTTTCGCTGACTGCGCGCTGCGGGTCCAGGACCGGGAGGTGGTCCGGGCGCGTGCGGTCTGGGTGACAGCAAGCTGAGCCCGGAATCGACGATCGCTTTCATCCTCGCGACGACGTTGACCGGACGAGCGCTCGGCGCGAAAAGCGCTAGCTGAAGCCCGCGTCGGTGCAGTCCGACGAGATGATCGGTGGGTCAACCATCGTCCAGATGAGGACGTATGCCATCCACCGTGCAGTTGGACACTTGCGGCCGACGGCGCTCGCCCGCGACGCTGTCGAGCTTCCACCAGGGCCGGCCGCCGCGGAACAGGGGTCAGCGGTGTCCCGCTGACCCGCCCACGGTTGTGGAGATCATCGCGGTGATGCACGCCGCCGGCCACGACGCCGAGGCGGTCAGGTTGCGCGGACTGATTATCGCGCTCTGGCGGGCTGGCCTACGAAGCGCTCGCGCTGAGCGAGAGCTACCTTGACCCCGTCCGAGGCGCAGTCTTGGTGCGAAGGGGCAAGGGCGGCAAGCGCCGCGAGGTCGGCATGGACCGATGGGCGTGGGGTCAGCTCCCGCCGTGGCTTCAGCTGCGAGCCGAGCTGCCGGTCGGCGCGCTTTTCTGTGTGCTTCGCGGCCCGACTCAAGGTCGGCCATGGGCACCTGCCGGCGTGCGAGCTCAGCTGCACGCTGCGGCTGCTCGCGCTGGAGTGCGCCGTCGCTTCGCGCCACATCAGCTGCGCCACGCGCACGCGGTCGAGATGTCGCGCGAGGGTGTACCGCTGCTGATCATCCAGCGGCAACTCGGACATGCCGACCTCGCGATCACCTCGGTGTACTTGCGCGGGATCGACAGCACCGAGATCGTCCATGCTGTGCACGAGCGGTCAGCGCCGATGATCTCGGCCAGCCACGGCCTATAGGTTTCGCCCCCGAACGGTCCGGTGGACGTGCACGCGTGCGACCCACCGGACCCGGGCGTCCGGATCCAGACCGCCCGCAACGCTCACGCGGCCGAACTCGTCGCAAGGCCTCACCGACCCTCGCCGTCTATCCCGGCACGCCGGTCGCACGGCGCACACGTGCTCGTCGCGCAAAGCCATCACGCGACCTAACGCTCGTTCACAGTGGCGTTCGTGGATACGCGGTCGTCAGTCGTCGTCGCGCCTGGTGATGACCTCGTCCTTGGAGGACTCATTCGTCCCGGCGCCGGTCGGAAGGGAATGCGATCGTGCGTAGTGGCCCGAGGGGGGACGCGGTTCGTCGCCGCTTGAGGCAACGTCACGTCTCGTCCGTCGCCGCCTGTGGAAGAGCCCGAGCCTCCAAGTGGAGACTCTTCGCCTTTGGCGCGACTGAACCGACCAGCGAGGCGACGCCGGGTGGATTACCGTGCGCGCTTCGCCAGAACAACCGCCGGGGTGGCGGATCGGGCCGGGAGGTAGCGCATTCATGCCGCGTGAGCAGCGGCTGTCTTGACGGTTGACTGCCGGTCGAACTCCGAGACGTACGCGGAGATTTGGTACGCGTCGGGCGCGATCTCGGTGACGAGTGGCGATTCATCGCGCGCGGTAGTCAAGAATCTGCTCGGCTGCGGAGATGCCGCCCTCGAGGTCGACGCCGTGTACCTCGCGCACGTGCTCACGGAACCACACATCAAACGGCTCCTCGGAGGTCGCGAGTCCGGTAAGCGCAGCGCCCAGGTCGGGCGCCTCGAGCAGCACCAAGGCGAGATCTCCGGCCGGGGTCGCCTGAATCCAGACCGACTCGCGGGTGATCCCGTGCCGGCGGCGTGATGCGGCATGCGCGTCAGCGCGATCTTCCCGTTGGCAGGAGCTCATTGCGCTGCGGTCTGTGTCGGTCTTGCCTGGCAGCAGCGGGATCGCGAAGGCGATGGTGGGCGTTGGTGCGGTCTGTGCGGACATGGGGTCTGCCTCCTGGGTGGTTGACGCCCTTGAGCATGCGGGTTCTCTCGTGGCTTTCCCATCCCTGGGGATCTGGGATATTTCGCGCATGTGAGTTGCGGTGCGCTAAGCGCGCGGGGACAATCACGCGATGGGGCAATGGGAGAGTGACCGTCTCGTCGCTGAGGTTCAGCGCCTTGCCGTACGGGGGCTCTCGCGGGACCAACTGCATCACGAGTTATCGGTGCGGGTGCGACGTACGTTCGGCTTTGATGCGGCCTGCTGGCATGGCCTTGATCCGGATACGTTGCTGCTCACGACGGCTAATCCCGAGGAACTGCTCCACCATGGTTTCCTCACCCCGGACACCGAACCGCTGGCCGCCGAGTCGGTGATCGCCAGCGAGTACCTCCGGCCCGACGTGAACACCTTTGCCGCCCTGGCCAGACGCCGGTCGCGGGTAGGGATCCTCAGCGAGACAACGCGGGGACGACCCGAGCGCAGCGCCCGGTTCACGGATTTCCTGCACCCACGCGGGACCCCGCACGAGCTCCGGGCCGCGTTCGTCACCCACCACCGTGCCTGGGGCTGCGTTGTGCTGCACCGCAGCCCGGCCTGGGGCGACTTCACTGCTTCCGAGGCACGTGTGGTGGCCCGCCTGTCGCGACCCATCGCCGAGGCCTTACGTGTCTCTCTCCGCGTCGACGCGGCGAACCGTCCCGAGGAGCCATCGGCACCCGGCCTCGTGCTCCTCGGGCCCAGCGATGAGCCTGAGATGATCACGGCTCCGGCGCAGCGGCTGCTGGAGCCATTGCGGAGTCTCAGTCCCGGGACGCGGCAGAGTGTGCCGATATCGGTGCGCGCGCTGGCCGCGAGCGCGCGGCATTCAGGCACGACCCAGGCGGTGCACGTGTCTACGAGCGTCGGATGGCTCTCCCTTCACGCCTCGCTACCTGACGGCGCCGGCGCCCGCCGAGTCGCCATCGTGCTCCAACCAGCCGCCGGCGAGCAGGCCACCGACCTGCATCTTGAGGCTCATGGACTGACCAGCCGCGAGCGCGAAGTGGCCACCCTCGTCGCTCGGGGGATGTCAACCAAAGCGGTCAGCCAACGCCTGTTCCTGTCTCCCTGGACCGTCCAGGATCACCTCAAGGCAATCTTCGATAAGACCGGCACCCGCAACCGCCACGAACTACGCGCCAAAATCTTCTTTCACGACTTCCTGCCCGGCATCGCGACCCGCGCGCCGCTCGACGCCCACGGCCATCTCGTCCACCGCGAACCTCCCTCGAAGTGCAGGACCGCATAGTGCGACCGACGATCGCGTTGCCACCAAAGGGCCTGTCAGCGCGCGCGGCGCCGGACGAGCCCTATCGGGGCAAGTGCATCGCGAGCGACGAGCCGTCGAAGCGAGCGTCTGCTCACCGAAGCACTCGCTGGAGCCTGCGAAGGCCGTCGACGAAAGCGATCGTGATGACCGGGTAAGGGTTTACGAGGCTATGCCGCTATCGGATCCACGCGATTCCGGTCGCGCGCTCCGGCGGCGGAGCTGTCAACCGCTGCCCGAGCAGTGCCTACGCGTGCGCCGGGGATGCAGTAGCGATGCGACCTCAGGTGGGGTTTCGCGATCGCGCCTGAGCGACGGCGCTGGTGCCCCTGCTACTCGTCATCGTCCGCGACGCGAGCCGGGCCGGCGTCGGCGATCTGGTCGAGCACGCGTCGGAACACGCTCCAGTCCCGTTCGCCGATCTGTTCGGTCCAGCCTCGCTCCACTTCGCGTCCGGCCTGCCAGATGGCGGCCTCGAGGCGCCGTCCGCGCGCGGTCAGCCCGACGATCCGGGCGCGACCGTCTTCGGGGTGAGGCTTGCGTTTGAGGTAGCCCGCGGTCTGAAGCTGGCCGAGCAAGTTGTTCACCGCCTGCTTCGACATCTGGGCGGTCGCGGCGATCTCGGTGGGCTGGCGCCCCTCCGGCCCCTGGTGCCGGAAGACGGGGATGTGGGAGTAGCTGACGTCCGCAAACCCGGCTTGGTGTAGGCGTTCGAGCATCTGGGCGCGCATCGCGCGGTGGGCTTGGCGCAGCCGTCCGGCCGCACTCGGAATTCGTGTCGCCGGAGCACTTGACAGCTCTAGTACACGGTCTGTACTATCGTTGGTAAAGCTCATGTACTACATGCTACAGGGGGCACACATGCAACGTGCAGAGATGGATCGCCTCATCAAGCAGCACTTGGTCGCTGAAACCACGGGCGACACCGAAGGGTGCGTGGCGATGTATTCCGACGACATAGTCCATGAAGTCGTCGGAGGGCCCCTCGGGCCCCTGAGCGGACCTGACGCCGCTCGAGGGTTCTACGAGGTGCTGACCACGAACATCAAGACCGAGCGGATGGACGTCAATAACGCGTGGTACGGCGAGAACTTCTGCGTGCTCGAGCACCAGTGGCACGGCACGGTGCCGGGTGAGTTCCTCGGTGTCCTTGGTCACGGCAAGCAGATCTCGTTCCGGATGCTGCACGTGTGGGAGTTCAAGGATGGACTCATCTCGCGGGAGAACGTGTGGCTCGATGGGAGCTCGATCCTCGGCCAGTTGACCGCGACCGACCCCGCTGACCTGGCGCTCGCAGAGGCGTGATCAGATACGCGCGAACCCGCCGGGTCACCAGCGCGGTGTGACCTTCATCCCCTGATCCTCCAGCCGCCCCCTCGGTGGAGAGGACGGCGCCCCGACGCTCGTTGACTCCCCGGGTCCCGCCCGGCGCGGAGACCCGCCAGAGCTTTTCCAACCGTCTCGCAATCCGAGAGACCACCCATGTGTACCTTTGCCCCCACCCCATCCCGACGCGCCAGCTGCGCCGCTGCTCGCCTGTACGGCATGCTCATGATTCCCGAGCACGCCCGCGTCGAGGCCAGGGTGCCGTGGATCGAGGTCGTCCAGGCCGCCGCAAGACATGAACTAGCGGCGCTGGCGGGCTCCTCGCCGGACGTCCGGCGTGGTTGGCTGCACGCTCGGCGGTGGTCTCAGCTGGCTCCGGTCGGACGTGAGGGCTGGCGGCCGTCCCTAACCCAGCACCAACGACAGGAGAACCGCCATGCAGCGAGACATCATCAACCCCTGGACGTGGCAGGAGCAGTTCGGTTTCGTACACGCCAACGTCGTCGACGCCGCGCAGCGCGTCGTCTATTGCGCTGGACAGACCTCCGTCGATGAGAACGGAGCGCCGGTTCACGCGGGCGACATGAGCGGACAGCTCACGCAGGCCATCGCCAATCTCGAGACGGTCCTCGAGCAGAGCGGCATGACGCTCGGCGACGTGGTCCGCCTGAACTACTACGTCACTGACCTTGACGCGTTCTTCGCCGGAGGGGAGACGCTTGGCGGGTTGCTCGGAAAGGCCGGGTGCCGCCCCGTGTCAACGCTCCTCGGCGTCGCGCGGCTGGCGTTCCCGGAGTTTCTGATCGAGATCGAAGCTACCGCCGTTGCCTGACGTAACCCTCTACGCGCCAAAGGGACGCTACGTCCCCTCATCGAACACGGGGGTGGCTGCCTGAGCCGCGGGCGCCGGGACGAGGATGGCGGCCGCGACGCAGGCAGCGCCCAGAATCCTGCGGGTCATGGTCCGATCCTTTCGGTGTGCTGCCGCGGCGGGTCCTATTCCGAACCGTGGTGTCCCAGACGCAGCGCTAGCCGAATGTCCGAGCCCCCGGCGGCACCCCGCTGCCCTCAGTCAACTATCGCCACCAATGCTCGTCGCGCAACGTGCGCATGGTGGTCATCGACCCCAAGCGTCGGCTCGACGGAGACGTGCATATGCAAGGCGCCCGTACCGACCACGTAGCACTGCCCGCGCTTTCCGGTTTGCCGATTTTGCGGAGCCGCGGATCCCGCGCGTGGGCATCCCTTGAACTCGGTCTCTTACCGCGTGGTAGGTTCGGACCGAACCGGGCCAAACAGAGGAGAGCCATGAGTGAGCAGAGCATCGAGGTCGTCAAGGGTGTCTACGAAGCGTTCGGGCGAGGCGACGTGCCCGCCGTGCTTGGCGCCTTCGCTGATGACATCGAATGGTACGAGGCCGAGGGGCTGCCATACGGGGGCCTGCACCATGGCGGCGAGGCCGTCGTGCAGAAGGTTTTTGGTCCGATCGGCGAGGACATCGAAGGCTTTTCCGTCTTACCCGAGGAGTTCATGGGATCCGGTGAAACCGTCGCCGTGGTCGTCCGCTATCAAGGGACCGGCAAGGCAACTGGGAAGACGCTAGACCTGCCTGTCGTCCACGTCTGGGATATCCGCGACGGCAAGCTTGCGCGTTTCCGACAGTTCATCGACACGGTTAAGTTCGCCGAGGTCGTCCCCGTTCCGGCGGCGGTCTGAAGGCGACGTAGCGCCCCCGGCCCGACGCCTCCTCGCTCTGCCGCGAGACGGCGGCGGGTTGTGGCGCGCGCCGCCCTGGCATTGCGGTCAAACGTCGCCGCGATCGTCCCGGCGGCGGCGAGACGGGGCCCTCTCCGTGCCGATCCGGACGCCACCGACCCGAATCTGGGCGACCAAGCTGCGAGGAGTCCGCGCGCACGAACACGTAGCGCTGCCGGAAGGCGCTGCATGTCCGGGGGCCGAGCGGGCGTTATCAGGGCGCGTGTGGACTCAGGGCGTCGCAGGCGGAGATGACCGGGTCGTCGGTTTGACCCCGAGCCGGTCGCCGGCGGGACCGGCTTGGCCACGCGTGCTGACGCCCAGCTTGCGGAGAATCGATGAGACGTGGTGGTCGACAGTTTTCTGCGACACGAAGAGCCGCTGGGCGATCTCCGCGTTGCGCAGGCCCTCGGCAAGCAACGGCAGAACCTCGAGCTCGCGATTGGTTAAGCCGGCCGGGTTCTCGGCCGTGCTGGAACGGGGCCCGCGCGGCACCTTGCGCGCGCCGAGCTGCCGCAGCCGCCGCGCGATGATCGCGGCCGCCGGCTTGGCGTCGAGCGCGCGAAGCTCGTCGTGCGCGGCTCGCAGGGCGACCCCATCAGTCGATTGGGCGAGCGCGATCGCCCCTTCGTAGACGGCGCCCTCGGAGCGGAACAACTCAGCGGCCAGCTCCGGTTCACCACTGAGCTGGAGCCGATAGCGGTCCGGAGCTCCGTCCGGCGGCTCGGCCGGGAGACCGGCGCGGGCACGCCAGCACGCCAGCTCGCCGGCGAGCGTCGCTTCACCGAGCCGGCAGGCGCGGTCGTGAGCAAGCCCGGTTTCGGCGTCGACCGCATCCGGCCGGCCCTCGAGCCACGCCGCCTCCGCACGAGCGCAGGCAACCCGAGCAAGGAGGTCAAGGTCATCGGCCGTCGTCGCCGTCTGGAGAGCCTCATCGAGCAGCGGCCACGCGCCGGGGTCGCCGTGCCGAGCGCGGACGAGCGCCAGCGTCACGAGCGCGTCGGAGCGTG
The DNA here is from genome assembly GCA_963844475.1 of uncultured Solirubrobacterales bacterium. Lineage (GTDB taxonomy): Bacteria > Actinomycetota > Thermoleophilia > Solirubrobacterales > Solirubrobacteraceae > Palsa-465. The sequence continues at coordinate 17,598 of CAWJOL010000003.1, forward strand.
GCCCGATCACCTGGTCGCGCGGGCCGTCGAGAATCGTTTGTGCGGTGGCTGCCGCAGCGTCCCAACGGCCGAGGGCGAGTTCGCTGGCCGCCCGAACGCCAACCAGGCATTTGTGCCACGCCTCAAGGCCGAGCTTGTTGGTGTACTCGATGCCGCCGAGGACCACGTCGAGTGCCTCGCTCCACCGGCCATCATGGGCCAGGCACTCGCTCAGGTTGATGTACGCGCGCCCGGCGTCGGTACCGAGCTGCGCCTGACGCGCAAGCTCAAGGCTTCGCTCAAGCTTTACCCGTCCGCCGGCGTCGCCGTGCATGAGCTCGCACCAGCCCACGTTGTTGAGCGCGTGCACAAGAGCCTCCGTATCCCCGAGTTCCTCCGCGAGGGCGAGCGCCATCCCACCCCACTTGAGCGTCGGCGCCGGGTCGCCTGCAAGCATCGAGAGCCCGGCGAGCGAGCTGTACGCTCGGGCGAGCTGGGGTCCCGGCTGCAGCTGCTCGAGCACCTGCACCGCCTCGCGGGCGACCTCGAGCGCCTCATGCGCCCGTCCGATGCAGCCAAGCAGACGAACCCGCATCCGGAGGTCAGTGCCTTCCCGCAGTATGTCGCCGCGCTGCCGGCGGATCGAGATCGCCTCGTCGATGGCATCGACTGCCTCGGCGCGCATGTCAGAGAGATACGCATGCTCCGCGAATCGCTCGAGTAGTTCGGCGCGAGCCTCAGGGTCGATTCCACGCGCGAACGGCAGCGCCCGCCAATAGTGCTGCTGGGCCTCACGCGGTGACCCGAGCGCGGCGGCCTGCTCGCCGGCCGCCGGCACGAACCGGAGCACCGCCGGCCCGTCGCCGGCTGCCTCGGCGTGGTGAGCGAGGCGTACGAGGTCAGGGGCACCGAGCGCGGGGTCGGCGAGAGCGGCCAGCGCACGGCGGTGAAGTGCAACTGCGCCGTCGGGCGGGAGCGATTGCTCCACGGCGATCCGCGCGAGCTCGTGACGGAAGACAACCCCATCCGACTCGGCGCGCAGGACGCCGGAGCTCAGGCACTCATCGAGTGCGCCTAGCGCGCCCTCCGTGAGCGCTTCGAGCAGCCACACCTCGGCACGTTGGGGCACGATCGCAACCGCGTCGAGCAGGTCGCGGGCCTCAGGCGAAAGTCGGGCGACGCGCGCGTGGACGGCGTCACGGACGGTCTCGGGCACGAGCGCGGTCCCCGCGGCAAGTGTCTCGGTGACATAGAACGGGTTCCCGGCGGTGCGCTCGAACAGCTCGACCGCGTTCAGTCCTGATTGGCCGGCCAGCGCTCGGACCGCTTCGCGCGACAGCCCTCGCAGCTCGAGCCGAGTGACGGCGCCGCCGGGGGGCAGCTCGCCGAGCACCAACCGCGTTGGATGGTTGCGATAGAGCTGATCGCTCCGGTAGCTGAGTACGAGCAGAAAACGGTCCACCTCAGCGCGCCGTGCGAGCAGCCGGACAACGTCAAGTGTCGCCTCGTCAGCCCAGTGGATGTCCTCGACGATCAGCGCGGCGGGGGAAATCGCGGCAAGCGCTTCGGCAAACGCGACGCCAACGTCGAACGGTCCAGCCGCCCCCGAGACCAGGGTCTTGAGCTCATCGCCGAGCTCGGCCGCCGGCTCGAGAAGCGGTCCGAATGGTCGCGGGGTGAACAGAGGGTCGCATGTGCCCCACAAGGTTGTGAGCCGGCGCGGCACCTCGTCGCAGAACTGACGGATCAGCGCGGTCTTTCCGATGCCCGCCTCGCCGAAGGCGAGCACGACCTGCCCGCGGCCTCCCGCCGCCAGCTCGGCCGCGTATCCATGCAGCACGCCCAGCTGATCGCCACGTTCGAGCAGCCCTCGGTTCACGTCATGATGATCGCCCCTGCGAGCCGTGGTTTCAATCGTCATGGCTACGAGGCTACGGTCAGGGAGTTCTCCCGACATCGGGAGAACTCCCCATTTTGATTCGACTGGCGGTGATGCGGTCCTGACGAAAGGGCGTCGCAAATGTCCCGCCCGCTGCTGGTGCTAGCCGATGGCCGCGCCGCCCGAGCGACGACGCCGGACCGCGCTTGAGGCAGCGGTGCCCGCGCTGAGCAAGATCAACATCCCGCCAGCGCCGATCCCGGCATCGCTCCACTGAAACCCGCCGTTTGAGGGTGTCGTCTGGCTCGCCGATGCCGCGCCAGCTCGGCCGCCGCCTTCAGAGGCGAAATGCTGTGCTGCGCTTCCCTGCGGCTGGCCGAGCCGCTGCTGCTGAGAAGAGACAGGTGGTTCCGGATTGAGATTGAACCTGGCGTCCGCGGCCGACGGCACGCTGGCTGCGAGAACGACTGCTGCAGCGGCAAATACGCGTTTGCTGAGTTTCAACATGACTTACTCCCATGAATAGATAGTTGGCTCAGGCGTAGAAGTACGGGTCGAGCATGCGGACCCGGCAATCCGATCGACCGCCAGCCCCAAATGGCGCGCGCATGCCCGCTTGCGATGGGGAGGAGGTCCCGCTGGCGAGGACGACGCCGGGCGTTTCCCGAAGATGCAGCTAGAGCGGCCGACAGGCTCCCGAGCGGGAGGAACCAGGTTTCGGTCCCTCCCGCTGGGTTACGGTTGCCTGACGAGCCCTGTCAGCCGTTGTTGAACGGCGCCACCATCGGATTTGTTCCCGAATACAACCCGGACGGGTTCGGATACCAGATCCACATGTGCAGTGTGAACAGTCGCGGGTGCCAGAAGTTGAACGCCGCGCCACTCGTGCTCTTGGGTGCGCACATCGACTGCGCACTCGCAAACACCACCGTTCCGTCCATGTAGTGACACGCGGCTCCGAACACGCCGTACCGGGCTCCGGGCAGCGGCGGCTTGGCGGGAATCGAGGTGAACACCCACTCGAGCGCGCCGAGCTGCCAAGCGTTCCCGTGGTGCTCGTAGACCAGGATCGGCGGGCTGTGGAGGTCGAACTTCTTCACCTTGGGGTTTATGAAGTGATAGCCCATCGTCGGGATCATCTTCGTGAGGATTCCGTATCCGTCCGCCTTCGCTCGGTTCAGGTTTGTGGCGTATTTTGCGGTCGCCAGCCGAGCGATCATCACGTCGGCGATGACCGGAGAGATGCTCGCTGCGGTGGCGGTCGCGCTGGACGTCCGTGATCGCGTCTTGACCGACGCGGTGGCAACGACCGCGACCGCGGCGCTCGCGGCTAGTGCGGCCAAGATGGCCAGGATGGATAGACGACGCATGAATGACTCCTTTTGGTTGATACGGCTTGGCCGTGGACTTCAGCTGTAGAAGTACGGGTCGAGCACCCGGACCTGAGTGATCCGATCGACTGGCAGGTCGTTGTGGGACGCGGTCCTGCGGACCGCCTCAGGCGTTGGTGCGTCGTAGATGCAGAACGATGTGCGCTGGTCCTCGCTCACGTACGAGTGCACCCACGTGACACCCTGTTCGGCGTTCCGCTCGATGACGGCCTCACATGCCTTGGCACCGGCGTCGTTGATAGGGATCTCCAGCTCAGCGGAGAAGCTGCGCTGGACGACATATCGGGGCATCTGGGTCCTCCTGGTCGTCGGCCTTTTGGCTAGACCAGGAACCTAGGAGCGCAGCGGTCGGCGCGCATCGGCAGAGTTACCCATCTTGGAAAGCTGCACCTACCTATCTTTGTGGGGTCTACCGGGTCGCGCGCGGCCGGCTTGGCCCCTAGGGCCTATGCAGATGCCGTTGAGCAGACGCAGTCGCCAGCGCCCGGCGCTCGCCTGTGGCGAGCCAAGTCAGCTCCGATGTGCGCGGTGTCGCACAGGAGGGCCCGCGAGCTGGCACATCATGTTGACCGCGTCCTCGGGTGTGCACCCTTGCTCGCCTACGAGCGACCGCCAGGTGGTGAAGGCCAGCGCGTGACCTACAGCTGCACGGGCTCTGTGGGCGTTGCGGCCCCGTTCGCGTCGGCCCACCATCAGTGTTCGATGGGCCGTCTCCATGTAGCTGAGAAAGTGCACGAACTGCCGCTGGACGGCCTCTACGACGTCCAGGTCACGCAGAAGATTCGCGAGCATTGACTCGGTCTCGGCGTAGTAGGCGTAGATCTCCGTGAGGCCCATCCGCAATCGTTGTTCGGGATCACTGGTGGCGGCCCATGCCTCGAGGGCGGGGAGTGGATGCTGAGACATCCAGTAGCCGGAACAGGCCACGAACAACGCGGCCTCGTCGGGAAAGTGGCGGTACAGGGTTGAGCGGCGAACGCCGGCGTGCTCGGCAACCGCGCTGAGCGAGGTGCGCGACGGCCCGAGTGTGCCGTGGAGCTCCATTGCACTCTTGGTGATGCGCTGGCGGGTCCGCTCCTGCAGCTCCGCGCGAGCCTTCATCCGGTAGGGGCGTTTTTCGTCGGTCATGAGCGTTCACTGAAAGCTTGACAGATTGAAAAGATACCTATACGTTTCCCGCAGCATCAGTGTCCAACGAAATGAGGGGGCCCCTATGAGCGTCACCGCAGCGAAGGTCGTCGGCCCCACCGACGGCAAGGCAGGCTTTCTTGGCAGCATCGGAGTGCGCTTCATGATCGACGCTGCCGAAGCTGGCGATCGCTTCTCCCTCGTGGAGCATCCGATGTCGGCGCATGCGCTCGCGGCGCCTCTGCACCGCCACCACAACGAGGACGAGTACAGCTTTGTCATCCAGGGCCGGATGGGCGCTCTGCTGGGTGACGAGCACCTAGAGGCGGGCCCAGGGGATCTCGTGCACAAGCCGCGCGGACAGTGGCACACCTTCTGGAATGCAGGCGACGAGCCCTGCCGAATTCTCGAGATCATCTCCCCCGCAGGATTCGAACGCTTCTTTGCCGAGCTGGTCGACCTCGGCGGCGTCGCGCAAGCTGCCCCTGAACAGCTCGGAGAGCTCTGCCAGCGCTTCGCGCTGGAAATGGACCCCACCAGCGTGCCCGATCTCATCCAGCGATTCGGCGTCCGCTTCCCGGCCGAACCACTCGCCTAGCCCGTTCCAGGCCAGATGCCGGGTGCCCTTCAGCAACTAGAGGGCAACTCAGGTCTGGGGAGGGCATCTCAGGTCTGGGCGGGAGTTTCGAATCGTCAGCCAGGCGCACACCACTGATGTTGGACATCTCGCATCAGTTGGGGGTACACGATCAGGTAGCGAAACGGTGTGATCGCGGCCATGTAGACGGCTCCGAGCAGCCCGTTCGGCTTCACGAGCACGGCCATCTGCCCGCGGTATCCGCCGGTCCCGTTCGGGACCCATCCGAGATGCAGGATTCCGTCAACGGTTCGGCTGAGAATCTCCACAGCCCATTCGTTCTCGGTTAGATAGAGCGGAGTAAACGGCAGGGCATCGGAGTGCGGGCCGGAGGGCCCTTTGCGCAGGTCGCCCGGCAAGCGGTCGCGCAGGGTCCGGCCGGCGGCGCCGGAGGCAGTTATCGGGTCGTCCCAATTGAGGAGCTCGCCGACCTTCAACCGGATTGCGAAGAGCGCGCGGACGGCGCGAGATGAGCTCCGCATCGGATTTATCGAAGCGAACGTGGCCACAAGCCGAGGAAAGTCGACCGGTCCACCGAGCGTTGGTAGCTCCCACACGTCCTCGACGCGGAAGTCGCGGGCGATCTCATGGATCCGCCAGGGCCGAGACGTGTGGTCGCTAGCCGGCAATCTCATTCGGAGCCCTCGGAGCCACCACGTCCGCGGTCCCAGAGGTCCCCGTCTGCGCCGCCGCCGGCTCAGGCAGCAGTCGGTCGACGAGCGTCAGGGCTGGACGGCCCGCGAACACGGGCAGGATGTCGGGCCGGTAGAGGATCAGCGCGAGGCTGGGCGCGATCATGAAGTCCGCAGCATTGAGCTGCGCTTGGCCCAGGACGCCGTCGGCGATCCATCCGTCGATTCGGTCGAGCATGGCGGGAAACCCGGCGAGCAGCCTGCGCTCGGCGGCTGGGCTGGCGGAGAAGACGCGGCCGAGGACCGGAAGCGCGAGGCGCCGGGTGTAAGCGTGCTGGTAGAGCAGGTTCCCGAGGCGGCCGTCGCCAGCCCGCCGACTGAAGCCGGAAGGGTCGCGCAGCGCCGCTGGCAGCAGGATTCGGCGGGCGGCCATCTGGAGCTTTTCGTTCGCCCACCGCTCCACAGCCTCCACCGCGGACCGGTGCTCGGGATCGGCGGGGAACAGCGGCGGCTCGGGGTGGCGCTCGTCGAGGAACCGCGCGATCCCGTGGTTCGTCGAGATCCGTTCGCGGTCGCTGGCTAGCCCCGGCACGGTGGCGAGATGATCGCCGAGCCACAATCCGGGAGTACGCCTGCCGCCGGCAGCGCGCGCTTGATGACCCGCATCGAACCCGTGCAGGCGAGCGACGATTGGGTGCAGCAGCGTCAGCACGTCAACGCGGCGATAGGGGAGGCGCTTGTGCTCGAGCATCAGCATCGCCGAGCGGCATGCGTGCGAACCGGGGATCACGTAAAGAGCGTACATACTGACGAGTCAGTCGGTAAGCATATATACTCTCCGGCATGCCCGCAAGCGAGACGTCAGCCACCGGTAAACGTCGCAGCCAGCAGACCGGCGATCGCGTCGATCAACGCACACGCGCCGCTCGGTCACAGGGCCGCGAGGCTCGTGAGGAACTCCTAACCGCCGCGCTGCGGGTGTTCGCAGGCCGCGGCTACAGCGCGGCTGGCGTCGACGAGATCGCGGCGCAAGCGGGCTACTCAAAAGGGGCGCTGTACTGGCATTTCTCGGGAAAGGAGGAAGTCCTTGAGGCGCTCATCGACGAGCGCATCGATGCACCGATGCGTGACAGGTTCGCGCTCCTGGCATCGGCCCCGCCTGAACAAGACATGTCGGTGGAGGCGACCCGGGCATTCGCTCAACAGCTCCGCGAGCAGCGCGAGGCGATGCTTCTCGAGCGCGAGTACTGGAGCCTCGCCATCCGTGACCCCGAGCTCCGCACTCGATACGCCGAGCGCCAGACGGAGCTTCGGGACACGCTCGCTGCCGCGATGGAAGCCCGTGCGCGCCACCTCGGTACGCCGGAGCTCACGATGCCGGCCGGGGACCTGGCGCGCATCGTCATGAGCCTCATCGGTGGCCTCGCCGTCGATGAGCTGATCGAGCCGGGCTCTGTCCGTCCGGAACTCCTCGGCGAGGCCCTCGCACTCGTCTACGCCGGCTTGGTGGCACGCGCGCGAGAACGCGCGTCGGCCTGAACTCGCGCCCAATCAAGCTGCATCGAACCGCGCGCAGGACCGCCGTTAGAAAATGGCGGCGCCCCGGGAGTTGCCGCGTGAGGATCTGTGGAACACGTGCTCAAGCTCGTGCCTGTGTCGGGGTCGCAGGGCGCGAGCGAGACGCCGGTCGACTCGATCAGGCTGGGTCCGCTCGACGACGGGCATCAGGCAACCGGGACGGCTACTCAAGGCGGGGGTTCGTTACCACCTTGTCGTTACCGGTTACGTGACCCAGGCGGGACGCGACTCCAGCTTGGGGTCATTTGCAGATGACGCGTTCTACCACTTCGACGACTCGCAACATCCCGGAGCTCCGAGCCCTGCTGGGATCCGTTCCTCGGACTTCGCTTCGGGGATGCGCCGGGGCGCGTTGACTTCATCAGCACCTATGCGGAGGACCGGCGTGGTCGGCCGCCCTACGATCCGAACCATCGCTATGAGAACCACTTCACGCTCAAGCAAGACGCTCGCCTCGTGGTCTCGGCAAACGGGCTGGGAGACTCGAACTTCACCTATGGTGGCCCCGGGTTCGTCGTGTCGGTCCTCAGCGGAGGCGGTCCGACGCCGCCGCCAGTGCGAGGGTGCGCCGCCGCAGCCGCTGGAGCTTTGGCACACGCGGCTCGTGTGCGCTCGGCGCTCGTCTGTTCGGCCGGCAGATGGGGCCAGACAATCGGTTTTGTCGGTGTGAAACCCGGCGAGGACGCAGTCGGCGCGTCACCGCCGCTCGGCAACCGCACTACGGCGAAGGTGACAGTAGGAGGACTCACCGACGAGGACAGCCAAGTCCTGGGCGAGGAAGTAGCGGGCCGGCTCATCCGAGGTAAGCACGTATCACTCAAGGGCGAGTGTTTGTTCCAGTTCCGAACAGCCGTCGCGGAGCTGCCCCGAACCTTGAACCTGACCGAGTTCGAATTCGTGGCCAAGGGCTATCAAGTGGCGGACCACCTTGTGAATTTGGTGGCGTGCCTGGATGTAGCGAGGGCTCTCGATGCGGGTGGCGCGCTGGCCAGTGCGGTGCAGGCGCCGACGTGCGCTCTGACTGCATTCGGTGTGACCGTCCAATCGCGCCGCGGCCGACCGGCGCAGGTCCGTGTGAGCGCTGGTGGCGCGCCGAACGGCCCGCTACGCGTGATTTGCGTCCGCAGCCAAGGCCAGATCGAGTTGAGCGTGGGGACGCGGACCGCCGGCGTGCCACTGAGCCGGTTCGTGGGGCCGCGACTGCAGATCGGGATAGTGCGCAGCCGCCGGGACCAGGCCGGCGGCCAGGTCGCATTTCGCTTCGACCGATCCTGACGAGCAGCGCCGCCCCCGTGGCTAGCCTCGCGTCCAGGGACGCGCCAAGGGTTACATCCGCTGGGCGATCTGGATGAGATTGCCGCAGGTGTCGTCGAACACCGCCGTGGTCACGGGACCCATCGCGGCCGGCTCCTGCGTAAACGTCACGCCGAGCGTCCGCAGCCGTTCGAACTCGGCCGCGATGTCGGTGACGGCAAAGGACGTGAACGGGATTCCGTCGCTGACGAGCGCCGCTTTGAACGGCTTGACTGCTGGATGGGAATCCGGCTCCAGCACGAGCTCAGTTCCGTCGGGCGCTTCGGGCGAGACGACCGTTAGCCAGCGGTGCTCGCCGAGCGGGATCTCTGTCTTCTTTTCAAACCCCAGCACCTCGGTGTAGAAGCGCAGCGCCTTGTCCTGGTCGTCGACGGGGATGCTGGACAGGTGAATCCTCATTTGGCCTCCTGGGAGCCTGACTTGAGCCATCGGTCCGCGATGTGCTCTAGGGGTTGGGTGTTGAGGTAGTGAAACTTGAAACGGCCCTCTCGCTTGGCCTGGATCAGGCCCGCGGCTTCCAGCAACTCCAGGTGTTGCGAGATCGCCTGGCGCGAGGAACCGAGCTGATGCTTGGTCGCCAACCGCGAGCAGATCTCAAACAGCGTCTGTCCGTTGCGCTCGGTCAATTCGTCGAGGATCCGCCTGCGGGTCGGATCGGCCAACGCCTTGAAGACGTCGCCCATGCAAACATGATAGGCAAGTAATCACTTGCATGTCAACCGTCTGTCTAGTCAGTCCAGCGAAGGCAAGGCTTACTCGTCCCGGGATCGCGTGGTGGCCTTCGAGTCTCCGCCGGACGCGGGCCTTGATCATTTGGTAGTTCGTAGGATGCATGGTCGTGATAGCGCTAGCACCACGCATTCTGCGAGCGGGACGATCCGGATGACGCACGACCACCAATCACCCGGGCGGGCGTAATGGGCGACCACCTCATCGTCCTTCATTCAGCGGTGCGGGCCTGCCCGGGCTACAGCCGCCACGACGCTCCCTCGATTCTGTTGGAGGGCTCATCGATCGCGCGCGAGACGGAGCACGGTCGCGCGACCACCGCGCAGCTGACGCGCCGGCATGGAACGCTCGAGGAGGCGATCGCTGCTGCGGGCTTTGCGCTCGGCGCCGCCGGATTGTCCAAGAGCATCCGCCGTCAGGCGCGCGCGGCGTGCGAGGACTACTTCTACAGCCGGCTCGACCTGTCGCCGAGCCAGGAGCTAAATGGACGCGGAGGGGTTGGCGAATCACTCGAGCTGATGCCCGAGCCGATGCACCGGGCACTTGAGGATGTCGTCGGCTTCGTCGTGGACGGGGACTACGAGGAGCTCCGCGCCGCGTCTGGCGATCAGCTCAGAGTCGAGGACCTGCGCCGTCGCGTCGAGGACGACTGCCCAGAGTCCCTGGTGCTGCCGCCACGCGAGATCTACCAGGTCGAGGCGATCACCAAGTCCGACGATCCGGACCTCCCGGGCTGGGCCTACTTCCTCGACCTGTGGACCGAGACCGGCCCGGCTCGCCTGCACATCGAGGGCACGCTCGAGGAATCGGGCGAGCGGTTCAAGGCGACGCTGAACGACATCCTCCCCTGAGGCCCGTCGCTGCTGACCGGTTAACGCGGAAAGCCCACCCGTGGGTGGACTCTCGGCCATCAGAAGATCAGGCGGCTTTCGCGGAAAGGGGACGTTCAGTTGAAGGTCTCGCCCTCTGGTTGCCCTCGCTATCTGACTCCTCCAGGGTAGCGCACCAGCCTCCGAGCGCACCGGCCGATGAGTTCGGGAAACCGCGAGACGTTTCCTGGTATTGATTGGCGCCCAATGAGCTTCGCTGTTCCGGCTGACGACTACGACCGTTACATGGGTCGCTATTCGCGGCGGCTCGCGCCGTTGTTCGCCGACTTCGCCCGGGTCGAGTCCGGGCAGCAGGTGCTCGATGTGGGTTGCGGTCCGGGTGCGCTCGCGGCATGGCTGGCCGGCTTGGTCGGCCAGCCCCTTGTCGCGGCGGCTGATCCATCGCCGGGCTTCGCTCGCGCATGCGCGCAGCTGGTCCCGGGCGCAGATGTCCGAACTGCGCAAGGCGAGGACTTGCCCTGGGCTGACGCGGCCTTCGACGCTGTGCTCTCGCAGCTCGTTCTGAGCTTCGTGGACGACGCCGACGCGGCGCTCGGTCAGATGCGGCGCGTCGCCCGCCGCGGCGGAACTGTCGCGGCCTGCACCTGGGACTACGGGGGCCAGATGCAGATGTTGGACACGTTTTGGCAGGCGGCGCTGGTGCTGGACCCGGCTGCGCCTGACGAGGCCCGTGCCCTCGCCTACACCGATCCCGACTCGCTGCGGGAGCTATGGCAGCGAGGTGGCATGCGTGATATCGAGACGGCCGGCCTCGTTGTCGAGGTCCAATACGAGGACTTCGACGATTACTGGCAGCCCTTTCTCACTGGCACGGGCCCCGGCGGGCAGTACTGCGTGACCCTCGATGACCGCCACCGGGGCGCCCTCCGAGACGAATGTTTCCGCGCCCTTGGGAGACCGAAGGGCCGCTTCATCCTCACCGCGCGCTCCTGGGCGGTCCGCGGTCAGGCGTAGGCCACGGACGCTCACCGCCTGTCAGTCATCTGGAAGCGCGGCGAAATCACGCTTGGCCTGCCGGTACCACGCCATTCCTGACAGTGGCTTCTTCCAGCGGCCCTGCATCTCCTTCAGGGCACTTCGGTGCGTTTCATCACCGCTTGCGACCATTTCCTTCAAATGCCGGTCCTCCGCCTTGATGACGTCGTTGGCGGTTTCTCCGCGGAGCGGCAACTCACATGGGCCGCCCAATTGTCTACAGGTCATTGTCTTCATCAGGCTCGCTCTCTTTCAGTGGGGTTGGGCCGTCAGGGCCATGAGTTCAGGGGATCGCCTCACGCCGCGATCTTCTCCAGGACCGCATCTATGCGCGCGAAGCCCGCCTTCGCGCCCTTCTCGACGCCGTACTGCATCGCCAGGTCCCGCTCCTCGATCGTCTCGAAGTGCATCGTCTGGGTCAGCTTCGTCTGCTCACCCAGTTCCTCGAACTCCAGCGTCTGCAGGTGGTTCTGGAACGTCTGCACGAGACGTGCCGGCGGCTCGACCTCGCGAAACTCGCCCTCGACGACGCCATGCGCGGTTCGGAAGCGATACCTGCCGCCTGGACGCACGTCCATTTCCTCGACGACCGTGTCGTGACCCCACCATTCGGGAATCAGCTTCGGATCCGTCCAAACCGAGTAGACGTGTGGGCGCGGCGCGTCAAAGGTCCGCTCGACGCGGATCTCGAGCTCGTTCGGGGTGGTGACATTGGTGGTGCTCATCGTGTTCCTTTCGTGCGTTCGACGACCTGCGCGAAGCGGTCGAGCCGCTCCAGCCATGTGTTGATGCCCTCGAAGGCGTAGGGCACCAGACTGCATCTACGGGTGCGGCCGACCTTCTCCGTGACGACGAGGTTTGCCTCCTCGAGCAGCCGGACGTGTTTCTTCATCCCGGTCAGCGACATGCCGAACGGCTCGGCGAGCTCGCTGATCGCCGCACTGCCGGCGCCGAGCCGTTCGAGCACGGCACGACGAGTCGGGTCGGCGAGGGCCGCGAACGCTCGGTCTACGTCGGTTGGATACTGAACCATTCAGTTCAGTATGACACAGACTCGTCGATCGGTGTTAATTCTTTGCGGCGAGCTCAGGCTCGCGGGAGGAGAGCCCTAGACGACCTCTCGCAGCAGCTCGATCCTGTCGGCGGCGCGCTTGAGCGTCGAGGGCTCAAACAGGTACGGGTCCGCGTTGGCGATCTGGTGTTTGGGCTGCTCGAGGCTCTCCGAGTCCGCGGCGGCGTTGAGCGCGAAGCGGATCGGGAGCTCGTGACACACCGCCAGCACGACGGGCTCGGGCCGGGCGGCGAGCGCCCGGTATCCCTGCGCGTAGCGGGCGGCCGCGTCGAGCCGGCTCTCACCGCCGGGGAACGGGACATCCGGGCCGTGAGCCTGTTTCCAGCTCAGAAACTCGGAGATCGGCTGCCCTTCGAGCTCGCCGGCGTTGATGTCGTCGAGCAGCGGTTCGCAGACGAACCGAACGCTGCCCGCGCGTTCCCCGAGCGCGAGTCGCGCCGTCTGGATCGTCCGCAGAAATCGCGTGTGGACGCACACGTCGATCTGCACATGCGCGATGTGCAGGCCGAGGCGGGCGGCCTCCGCACGGCCCCGATCGCTGAGCTCGACCTCGATCGTCGGGTCCCCGTTGATGCGCTTCTGGACGTTGTACACAGACTCGCCGTGGCGGGCCAGGATGCAGAGTTCCATGGACCAAACGTATCCGCTTACACGCCCACCAGCGCCAGGCGCGAAACGGCGCGATCAGTCGGGATACTCGTCCTTGCGCCACGCGCGCGGCTCGGCTGATCCAGACTTCGGCGTCCGCGCCAGCAGGGCGGAGTGGTACGGCGCGACGAACGGATCGGGGGCCGTCACCGTATAGGTGTGAAAGACGCTCCCGTTCTCGCGCGCGAAGGCGATGAAGCCCGGACCCTCGCGCAGGCCGTCCTTGAGCTCGGCACCGATCATCCGCCCCCATTCCGCCAGCCACTCGGGCGGGTTGTCCACCATCTCTTTGACCTCGGGTATCGCCTGCGCCTGCTCGGGGGTCAGGGCCAGCCCAAAGTCGAATGGAAACTCCGTCCCGTAGGTCGAGACATAAGGGAACTGCCAACCCATCCGCCGCTTGTACTCGATGAGCCGGTCGATCGGCGCGCGCGAGAAGCAGATCAACGTGACGTCCCGGTGGTTCAGGTGCAACCGGGTGCCATCAAGCTCGTCTCCCAGGTTCGAGCATCCGGGACAGGCGCCGCGCTCGTAGTCGGGACCGAACATGATGTTGTAGGCGAGCAGCTGCGAGCGACCGTCGAACAGCTCGCCGAGCGTCTGCTTTCCATCCTCCGTGTCGAACTCGTACTCCGTCGTCACTGGAACCCAGGGCAGCCGCCGCCGCTGCTCGGTCACCTTTTGGGTCAGTTTGGCGTGCTCGGCCTCGAGCTCGGCAAGCGCTGCGCGGGCCGCCTGCCACTCCTCCCGGGTTCCAACCTCGTAGTCCGGCATGGCTACCTCCTCTTGGCCTGGTCACGTCGGCGCCCTCGCAGCCTGATCCATCCGCGCTTGGCACCCATAGGTTAAGACCCGCGCGCCACCCCGAACTCATCGCGCAGTCGCCGTCCGTTGGGGGTTGTTCTCCAGGGGCAGTCGTGAAAGGGTGCTCTCCCGATGACCGACGACGCAACCGACCTGCGCGAGCGCCGCCTGGCGATCGTGCGAGAGCACATGGAATCGGAGAACACCCACGATTTCGACGTCACCATGGCCACGTTCGAGCACCCGCGCTACGAGATCATCCCGACCGGCGAGGTCTACGACGGACCGGACGAGGTGGCGAGCTACTTCAAGACCACGCGTGCGGCGTTTCCCGATCAGCGCAACGAGAACACGACGCTGCGCGTCGCCGAGGACGCGGTGATCGCCGAGTTCGACCTGCTCGGGACGCAGCGCGGCGAGCTGCGCGGGATCCCGCCGACCGGACGCACCTTCCGCTGTCGCGTGTGCGCGATCTTCGAGTTCCCACCGGGCAGCGATCACATCGTCTGCGAGCGCGTCTACTTCGACACGGCGACGATCCTCCAGCAGTTGGTCGGCGAAAGCGCCTGACTACTGATGCTGGGGCTGCAGCGCCTCCAGATCGATCTTGGCCGCGTGCAGGTCGATCGTCTCGATGGTGGGTTTCTGAGTCAGTAGTTCGGGCGCCTTCTCCATCAGACTGGCGGCCACCTGTCCCGAGAGATGGGCCTGGCGCGCGTCCTCATCAGGAAATGCGTCGAAGATGCCAAATGTTGAGGGCCCCGAAGCGCAGTGCCGAGCGCAGGAAATTCTCTACGTCCTCTTCGTGACCGGGTCTTCGCCTCCAGGCGTACAAATAGTGCGCGTGTGATCACGCCCTGCTACGTAGGGCGCCCGCATCGGAACACAAGCTCGACCGCTCCCGGAGTCGCGCCTGAACCGATCCACACCGAGAGCTCCTGATGGGTCTGCCTTGCCCGCGCGCTCCTACGTTGGGCTTATCGCTTTCTAGCGATTGTCTAGCACCGGCGGCCGAGACTTCGACCAGCCGTGAACACGACAGTCGACATCACGCCCAATCGCAGCTCAGCCGAAGCGAGCGGACCGGCGGTTGCCGAGCCCCAGCGCACCTTCGTCTCCCTGCGGTCCAGCCGACGCCGAGCGCGGACGCCGAGGCCCGCACCAGCCGCGGTGACGGCACTGGGCGCCCTGGCCGGCCTTGGACTCGGCGTGATCGTTGCCCTTGGCCTCAGCGCCCAGAGCTGGAGCTCGCTGAACGCGGCGGGTGGCTGGCTGACCGCCGGCGGTCGCATGGCCGGACTGGTCGGCGCCTACGCGATGCTGATCGTCGTGCTGCTGGCCGGGCGTATCCCGGTCCTCGAGCGCACGTTGGGCCAGGACCGGCTGACTCGGTGGCATCGGCGGCTGGCACCGTGGTCGCTCGTCGTCATCGCGGCGCACGGAGCGCTCATCCTGGCCGGGTACGCGCAGCAGGCGCGCACCGGGCTGCTGCATCAACTCGGCGTTCTGATCAGCACCTACCCGGGCATCCTCACCGCGACGACCGCGTTCGTCCTGCTGATGGTCGCCGGGTTCACCTCTGCGCGGATCGCCCGGCGGCGCATGCGCTACGAGACCTGGTGGGCCGTGCACCTCTACACCTACCTGGCGCTCGCGCTCTCGTTCTCGCACCAGCTGGCGACCGGCGCATCGTTCGTCGGGCATCCGATCGCCCGTGTCTTCTGGACCGCTCTGTGGCTGGCGACCGCCGGCACCGTGGTCGTCTACCGGGTCGTCCTGCCGCTGTGGCGCACCGCGTTTCACCAGCTCAAGGTCGTGGCGGTTGAACCGATCGCCCCCGGTGTGGTGTCGGTGATCTGCCGGGGCCGTGGCCTCGACCGGATGCGACTGGCCGGCGGGCAGTTCTTTCAGTGGCGCTTTCTGAAGCGCGGGCTGTGGTGGCAGGCTCACCCCTACTCGGTGTCGGCGATGCCCCTGGGTCCGTATCTGCGCTTCACCGTCAAGGACCTCGGTGACCACAGCGGATCCCTGGCCAACCTCGAGCCCGGCACGCGGGTGGGTATCGAGGGACCGTACGGCGCCTTCACCCCCGCCGCCCGCAAAGGCGACCGGGTCGCGCTGGTCGGCGCGGGCGTGGGTATCACGCCGCTCCGAGCCCTGCTCGAGGATCTCCCCAAGCACGTGGACACGGTCATGATCGCGCGGGCTCGCCACGCGGAAGAGCTCATCTTCGGCGAGGAGCTCGAGATGTTGATGGAGCAGCGCGGCGGTCAGCTGCACCAGCTAATCGGGGAGCGCAGCAAAACTCCGCTGACCGATCTCACGTTGCTCCGGTTGATTCCCGACGTTGCCCAGCGTGACGTCTACATCTGTGGCCCGACCGGCTTCACCGCGTCGGTCCAGGAAGCGGCACGAGCCCTTGGCGTGCCGTCAGACCGCATCCACCACGAAACGTTCGCCTTCTAGATCAAAGTGACCAATCCATGAACCGCGCACCCATTGTTCTCGCCGGTACAGCTGCCGGACTGATCGGGGTCATCGCCTACCCGGCGAGCTCACATTCGTCTGCCGTCAGCCTGAGCAGTTCCACGGGATCAACCACCGCCCAGAGCACCAGCACGACAAGCGCCGCCACGACCCAGGCCACGGCTACGACCCAGAGCGCGACCAAGCAGGCCGCCTCTGCCACCGCCTCGGTGAAGACGCGGACCGCCACCGGCTCGGACGTCAGCTTCCAGTACGGAGACCTCCAGGTGAAGGTGACCATGACCGGAACGCGCGTGTCCAACATCGCGGTGGTACAGCTCAACGCGAACGATCCGCACTCCCAGGGCATCGACCAGTCCGCAATCCCGCAGCTGCAGCAGCAGGCCATGTCAGCGCAAAGCGCCAAGATCGACGGGGTCTCCGGTGCTTCCTACACCTCGGCGGCCTACGAGCAGTCCTTGCAGTCCGCGCTGGACAAGCTCAAGGCATGAGCGCCGGGGCCACCACTGGACAGGTCATCATCCGACGCGCCGAGCCCGTCATGGGCACCGTCGTTTCGTTCGACGTGCGTCCGCGCGGGCTGCCCTATGAGCTGACCCGAGAGGCGCTCGCCGAGGCCTGCGCGGTGCTGCATCGCGCCGACGAGGTGTTCAGCCTGTACAAACCCGACAGCCCGTTGAGCCGGCTGCGCCGGGGCGACGTGACGGTCGCCGGCTGCCCTCCGGAGATGGCCGAAGTGCTGGCGTTGTGCGAGCAGGCCCGTGATCAGTCCGGCGGCTGGTTCGATCCCTGGGCGATGGCCGACGGAGTGGACCCCACCGGCTTGGTGAAGGGGTGGGCGGCCGCCTGGGCGGCCGTGGCGCTGCGAGAGGCCGGCGTCGGCGCGGCGATGGTGAACGCTGCGGGCGACATCTCCGTGTTCGGAGCGCCCGAACCGGCGCGACCGTGGCGGGTCGGGGTTCGCTCGCCGGACGCCCCGAGCCGTTTGGTGTGCGTGGTGGAGACCGACGGTGCGGTTGCGACCTCCGGTAGTTACGAACGCGGTCCGCACGTACATGACGTGCGCACCGGAGCCCCGGCCTCCACGGCCCTGTCCGCGACGGTCTGCGGCCCTGATCTGACCTTCGCCGACGCCTTCGCCACGGGCCTGCTGGCCGCCGGCGAGGCAGGATTCGCCGCCGTGCGGGCGGCCGGGTACGAGGCGCTCATCGTGGGCCCGGACGGCAGCCGTGCGCACACCGCGGCGTTCCCCTTCGCCGACTGACGAATTCATACAGGACCTACAAGTATTGGCCTCCGGCCGGTGGGCATAACTACAAGAAACGCGCGAGTGGATCTGAGACTCTGAGACAGTGAGCCGCGCGGAGCGCACCGCCAACCTTCTCGGCGTCGTCGTCCCGTTCCTGGGCGTGCTGGCGGCGGTGATCCTGCTCTGGAACCGAGCCATCGACGCGACGGACGTCGGCATCTTCGCGGTGATGTACCTGATCACCGCGGTTGGCGTGACGGTCGGTTTTCACCGGCTGCTGACCCACCGGGCCTTTCAGACCTACCCGTGGCTCGAGCGGCTGTTCGCCGTGATGGGCTCCCTGTCGGTCCAGGGCTCGGTGCTCGACTGGGTGGCTGATCACCGCAAGCATCACGCCCACACCGACCGGGAGGGCGACCCGCACAGTCCGCACGTCGGCCACGGCAGCGGGCTCAGAGGCCTCTGGCATGCGCACACGGGTTGGCTGCTCGAGACCCAGGGGCAAGCGGATTGGAATCGTTACGCGTCGGAGCTCTACGAGGACCCGAGGATGAGGCGGATCGGCCGCCGCTTCCCATTGATGGTCGTGCTCTCGCTGTTGATTCCGACCCTCGCCGGCTTCGTCCTGCACGGCTTCACGCTCGGTGGCGCGCTGCGCGGCTACCTGTGGGGCGGACTCGTGCGGATCTTCCTGGTCCACCACGTGACGTGGTCGGTCAACTCCGTCTGCCACTACTTCGGCCGCCGGCGATTCGACATCGATGACCAGTCCACCAACGTCGGTTGGCTGGCGCTGTTCTCGCTCGGCGAATCGTGGCATCACAACCACCACGCCTTCCCGCGCTCCGCCTACCACGGGCTGCGCTGGTGGGAGCTCGATCCCTCAGGTCTGATCATCTCGGCGCTCCAGCGCACCGGCTTGGCCTGGGACGTGGTCCGGATCACGCCCGAGCGCCAGCGTGCCAAGGCGGCCGCCGGCCCGCAGGCGTCGATCAGCTGAGCAGTCCGAGCCGCTGCGCGCGCTGGACGGCCTCGGTGCGGTTACGCACACCGAGCTTTCGGTACAGCGCGCTCGTGTGCTCCTTGACGGTGTGCTTGGACAGATGGAGCGTGTCGCCGATCTCGGGATTCGTCGCGCCTGAGCCCATCAGCTCCAGCACCGAGCGCTCGCGATCGGACAACCCGAGCGCCCCGCGGCGCTCGTGCGGCTCGAACACCGTCTGACCGAGTCCGACGGCGCGTACCGCGCTGGCGATCCGCCGCGCCGGCCAGTCCTTGAACGCGAACCCGGCGGCGCCGGCGGCGCGCGCGGCGTGGGGCGAGATCTCTCCGGCACCGGAGAACAGCAGGACCCGCGTGGCCGGAACGGCGCTGCGAAGCTGCTCGCAGACCTCGGCGCCTGACTCCTCGCCGATGAACAGGTCGACCAGCGCAACGTGCGGCCGGTAGCGCAACGCCAGCGTGATCGCCTCGCGGCCTTCATGCGCGCTGACGCAGCGCTCGACCCACGGTTGCTGGGTCAGCATCAGCCGAAAGCCCCAGTGGACGACGTCGTGATCATCGACGACGAGGACGCGCAGACGTTCAGGACTGCGGCCTTCCTCAGGCATCGTGAGGTACGACCAGGCGCACCTGCCAGGTGCCCTGCTCACGCTCGCCGAACTCGACCACGCCGCCGCTCTGGAGTGCCTCAAGGGCGGCCAGGCGGAGCCCCATTCCGGTTCGGCGTTTCGGCGACCGGACGCCGTCGTTGGACACCTCGAGGACGAACGCCCCGTCGAGGTGGTCCACGCGCGCGTGAACGTACGTCGGGTTCGCGTGCTTGTCGGCATTGCGCACGGCCTCGGCCAGCATCGACTGAGCCAGCGGCTCGAGGACGCTTGGCACCTCAGGTCCGGGGCCGGGCTGAAGGGTCAGATTGAGGTCCGGATGCACACGCGCCAGGCGCTGCACCTCGGCCAGGAATGTCGTGCCGGTCGCGCGCGGCGCGGCGGCCAGCGGGCGCTCCAGCGCGCTGCGGAGATCGGCCAAGGCGGCCTGCGTCTCGTCGGCGCACCGGCGCCGGGCGGCCGTCGGTAGCGCACCGTCGCCGTCGAGCGCCATCGAGACGCCGAACAGGCGCTGCACGACTCCTTCGTGGATCTCGCGGGCCAGGTCGATGCGCTGCTGGAGCTGGCTTGCCTTCTCAGCCTGGGTGGCGACCATCCGCGCCACGGTGGCGAGCGCAGCGGCCTTGCCCAGGGTCCACAGCAGGTAGCGCTCGGCGTCGTCGAGCGGGGGAGATTCCAGCGCGCGATCGGTGAGGATCACGCCGATCGCGCGGCCCGGCGCGGCCATCGGCGCGCACACGAATCGCACGGGCTCGGCCACGAGCGTGGCGAACTCCTCGGGGAACTGGCCGCTGACGTCCCCGGTGACCTCGACGACGCGATCCTCGCGTAGGGCGAGCGCGGTGATCGGCGAAGAGTCGACCGATACATGAGCCTCCGCGAACGGCTCGAGCGCAAGCCCATGAGCGCCGGCTGCGCGGACGCGCCGGCTGGCCGCGTCGTAGCGAAAGATGACTGCGCGCCGCATGTGGGCCAGGCGGCACACCGCTTCGCAGAGCCGACCGTAGAACGCATCGGTGCTCGACAGCGCCTCGGCCTGTGAGAGCACCTCGACGAACAATTCCAGCGCGTCGGCGTTGGCCCCCGCGCGCTGATCAGCCCGGCTGGCCACGGACGGATCGTAGCCGCCGTCCCTCAGGCCGCCAATGCCTCCGCTCGCGCGATCGGCCGCTTGCCCCAGCGACTACGGGTGGCGAAATCCAGCAGCCGTTCGAGATATTCACCGAGTGGCGACACCTGGATCCCGGCCGGTTCGAGCTGGGCCCGTGCCTGCGCGTTGTCGAACACCGTGCCGTTGGCGAAATAGGGGAAGTACTCAGCGCTTGACTCGAGCGCCGAGCGTTGGGCCGCGCTCGAGCTGCGCGCCAGCACCGCGAAATCCTTGGGGGAGAGAATCCTCGGCAGCGGTCGCCGGAAGTACCGGCTGGCGACGCCCGCGATTTCGCCCATCGTGCTGGCATGGACCCCGGCGGTCAGGTTGTAGGTCTCGCCGATGCCGCAGGAGGACTCGCACAGCGAATGAATCGCGTCGGCGACGTAGTCGACCGAGACGACGTCCACCGGTGCCGACGGGATCGCCGGCACGGCGGTGAACAGCCCGCGGGCGAACGCGCGCAGCGGCCAGTAGAGGACGTTGAAGGCCGCCGTCCAACCGCTGCGCCGGTCACCGACGACGATGCTCGGCCGCAGGATCGTGGAGGGAACGCCGGACCGCGCGCGGATCAGCTGCTCGGCCTCGAACTTCGACTGCTCATAGGAGTTGTTGAACCCCTGTCCCACGTTCAGGTCTGGCTCGGCGAAGCGCCCGGAATGCGTCCCGGCGACGTAGGCCGTGGACACGTGGGCGAAGCGCTCGAGGCCGTTGCGCGTCAGCGCAAGCTCGGCAAAGTCGAGCATCCGGCTGGTCCCGGTGACGTTGATCGACCGCGCCTGCTCGATCGGCAGCGTGAACGCCACCGACGCGGCGCAGTGGATGATCGTGTCCACCCGTTCGGCCAGCGCGTCACGCCGGGCCGGGCCGAGACCGAGTCCCGGGAGGGTCAGCTCGCCGGCGACCGCCTGGATACGGTGCGCGTACAGCTCGCCCCGGGCTCCGAATAGGTTGCGAAGCGTCTGCGCGATCCTGGCTTGGGCTTCCTCGTCATCGCGGGCTCGCACCAGCGTGACGATGCGCTTGTCGGTTCGCTCCAGATAGCGCGCCAGCAGCTCCATGCCGACGAAGCCGGTGGCACCGGTGAGCAGGACCTCTCCGCCGGGGCCCGCCATCAGCTCAGCTCGAGCGATTTCAGCGCCCAGGCAAGACGACCCCGCGTGTCGCTCGGGGCGATCAGCTCATCGACGTAACCGGCGCTCGCCGCGACCTGCGGACGAAGCTGCGCCTCGGCGTAGCCCGCCGCCAGCCGCTCGCGCGCGGCGTCGAGGTCGACGGCGTCTCGGAGCTCGCGCCGGTGGATGATCCCGACCGCGGGCTTGGCGCCCATCACGCCGATCTCGGCTTGCGGCCAGGCGAACACGTAGTCCGCGCCGAGGTCCTTCGAGTTCATCGTGATGAACGCCCCCCCGAAGGCCTTGCGCAGGATCACCGTCACCCGGGGAACGGTGGCCTGGGCGAACGCGTGCACGAGCGTCGCGCCGAAGCGGATGACCCCCGCCGACTCCTGGCGGGTGCCGGGCATGAACCCTGGCGTGTCGACGAGCACGACGAGGGGAATTCCGAACGCGTTGCACTTGTCGACAAAGCGTGCACCCTTCTGCGAGCTCGCGGCGTCGAGCACGCCGCCGAGGTAGCGGGGCTGATTGGCGATCACCCCGACCACGCGACCCTCGATGCGAGCCAGGCCGGTCACGAGATTGCGCGCCCAGCCCGCCGCGATCTCGAGCAGTTCGCCGTCGTCGGCAAGGCGGCGGACGACGTCGCGCACGTCGTAGACGCGGCGCGCTTCGCGTGGGACACAGGCGCCGGGGTCGCCCCCGTCGGGCGGACGGGATGGGCGGTCGGGGGCGCTGGCGCCACGGTGACTGGGGAGAAAGCCGAGCAGCTCCCGCGCCAGGTTGGCCCCGTCGACATCGGTAGGGCGGGTGAAATGGCAGACCCCGTTGCGCTCGTGCACGCGGTTGCCGCCTAGCTCCTGCGTGCTCACCACTTCGCCGAGGGCCTCTTGGACGACACCGGGACCGGTGAGGAACATGCTCGCGTCTTCGGTCATCACCACCCAGTCGGTGAGCGCCGGGGAATATGCCCCGCCGCCCGCGGACACCCCGGTGATGATCGATATCTGCGGGACCCGTCCGGACAGCGCGACCGTCTGACGGAAGATCCGCCCATAGCCGCCGAGCGCGGCGACGCCTTCCTGCATCCGAGCGCCGCCGGAGGACACGAATCCGACCACCGGCGCGCGGGCGCGGCCGGCCAGCTCCAGCACCCGGACGATTGTGTCCGCGTGGGCGTGACCCAGCGAACCGCCGGCGTAGCTCGAGTCCTGGGCGTAGCAGAACACCGGGCGGCCATCGACCAGGCCCGACCCTCCGACGACCCCGTCACCCGGGCGTGCACGTTCACCCATGTGAGGGGAGCTGACGGTGCTGCGGATAACGCTCAGCGAGCCTGGATCGCAGAGCACCTCGAGTCGCTCGAGCGGGGAGCACGGCGCCTCCTCGCGGCGGGAGGTCAGTGCGAGGCCCATCAGGCGCCAGAGCCCCACTCGACGACGGTGGCGCCCCAGGTGAACCCGGCCCCGAACGCTCCCAGCAGCACACGATCACCCTCGTGAAGCAGCCCGTGCGCTTCGCTGAAGCCAAGCGCGAGCGGGAGTGTCGCAGCCGAGGTGTTGCCGTACTCACCGATGCAGTCGACGACCCGGTCTGGCGCCAGCTCGAGCCGTTCGGCCACGGCGGTCAAGATGCGCCCGTTGGCCTGGTGATACACGAACAGGTCGATCTCATCGAGCTCCACTCCGGCGGCCGCCGTGGCCGCAAGCGTGCTCTCGGAGAGGCGGGCCACGGCCTCCCGGAAGGTCTCGTGGCCGCGCATTCGGATTAGCGCCTCGGTGCGCCCGACATAGATGTCCTCGGCGCCCGAGCCGTCGGCGCCCAGCACCACCGGGCCAATGCGGCTCGACTGATCGGTGGCGACGAGCACCGCCGCTCCGGCTCCATCGGCGAATACTGCGGCCGTGGCACGGTCATCGTGGTCGGTGATACGCGACATGAAATCTGCGCCGATCACGACGACGCACCCGGCACGGCCGGCCTCGATCTGAGCCGATCCCGTCGCGAGGGCAGACAGGAACCCGGTGCAAGCGGCTCCAACATCGAATGCTCCGGCTCGTGAGGCCCCGAGCGCATGTGCCACCAGTGGCGCGGCATTGGGCAGCAGCTCATCGGAGGTGGTGGTCGCGACGAGGACGAGATCAACGTCCGCCGCTGCCACCCCGGCGCGCTTCAGGCCCGCGCCTGCCGCCAGTGTCGCATGGGTGGCAAGGCGCTCGTCCGGCTGAGCGAACCGCCGCGCCCGGATTCCCGTGCGGCGCTCGATCCAATCATCGGCGACGCCGAGTCGCGTGGCGATCGCCTGGTTCAGAACGATCGTCTCAGGCAGGCTGACGCCCACCGAAGCAATCGCGCAACCCTGGCCGGTCCGAGCTGCTGGCGGAGCGCCCAGCCGCGAACCGGGCGTTGGTGTCGTCGCGCTCATGCCGACACATTGGCCCAGCCTTGGCACTGACGCCAGGGCCGGGCCCCATCAACCCGACAGCCGGGGGGTCAGCCCGGTGGCGTCACCCGACGTCGACGTTTCGCCGCAGCATCGCCACCTCGAACGCCGGGAAGGTCAGCTGGTGATGCTGTCCTGGACTCCACCCGCGATCGGGCGCAGCGCGGCCGTCGCTCCCGGCAGCCTGCAGGACGGCCACTACGCGATCGCCGAACTGCGTACCCGGGAGGTCGAGCTGCGCGACTTCTAGGTTGGTTGCCCGGACTCAGCGCCTGCGGCTGCCGCGCCCGAACAGGCCCACGATCAGCCACTCCGTCAGTTTGGTGGCGCCCTTCGAATACGGGAAGTAGTAGAGCTCGCGGTTGAGCCCGAAGCGCGTGACCACGAGGTTCTGGCGCTTGGCGTACTTCTGAATCCCGATGCGTCCGTGGCGCGCGCCGACGCCGGACTCCTTCATCCCGCCGATCGGGATCTCCATGGCGAAGTAGTTGGCCAGCGCATCATTGACTACTGCCGCGCCCGACTGCAGGCGCCGCGCCACGCGCTCCGCGTGGGCCGGGTCCTTGGCGAACACGCTGGAGTCCAGGCCCATGTCCGAGTCGTTGGCCAGGCGGATCGCCTCCTCCTCGTCGGCCACGCGCATGATCGGCAGGGTGGGTCCGAACGTCTCCTCGCGCATGATCTTCATCGAATGGTCGACTCCGGTCAGGACCGTCGGCTCGAAGAACGAGCCCGTCCCCGCGCGACGCTTTCCTCCCACCTCGATCTTCGCTCCGCGCTCGACCGCGTCCCGAATGTGCTCCTCCACGAGGTCGGCTTGTTCGGGCGAGGTCACCGCGCCGACGTCCACCTTGCCGGCGGGGCCGGGAGGCCCCTGGCGCAACCGTCCGACCTTCTCGACCACCTTGGCCACGAACGGCTCGTAGGCATCCGATTCGACGTACACGCGCTCGATCGAGATGCAGGTCTGACCCCCGTTCTGGAGCGCGCCCCACACCGCCGCATTGGCGGCCCGCTCGAGGTTGGCATCCCGCAGCACGATCATCGGGTCCTTACCGCCCAGCTCCAGCGTCAACGGCAGCAGCCGCTTGGCTGCCTGCTCGGCCAGCCGCTTGCCCACCTCGGTGGAACCGGTGAAGTGCAGCATGTCGACCGAGTCCACGAGCGCGCTGCCGACGATGCCGCCAGGCCCGTTGGCAACCAGGAAGACATCCTCCGGAACGCCCACGGCGCGGAGCCCCTCTTGCATCAACAGCGAGCTCAGCGGCGTCAGGCTGGCCGGCTTGAGCACCACGCTGTTGCCCGCCATCAGCGCCGGGATGGCGTCGCCGAAGTTGTTGATCAGCGGATAGTTCCAAGGCCCGATGACCCCGACCACGCCGTAGGGCACGTAGCGATTGACCACCTTGCGACCGAGCAGCAGCGGTGAGTGCGGACGCTCCCGTTCGTCGGCGAGCCACTTCGGCGCCTTCTTGGCCCAGAACCCGAGCGCGTCCGCGCAGTAGAAGATCTCCAACTGCGCGTCCTCGAACGGCTTGCCGTTCTCGTCGCTGAGCGTCTGGATCACCCGCCTGCGGTTTTGAACCAGCCAGCGGCGCATGTCGCGCATCAACGCCCCCCGGCCGGCGAAGCCAAGTGCGTCCCATTCCGGCTGGGCGGCGCGGGCACGGTCGACCAATGCGAGCGTTCCCTCGCGGTCGAAGGCTGGGACCTCTGCGAGCTGGTCACCGGTGGCCGGGTTGTCCACCTTCAGCGTCGTCGCGGGAACCGCCACGCCGTTGTCCTGCTCATGCCGTTGCTCGGTGGTCGCCATCGGTCTGCCTCCTCGTGGATACTCGTGCGCGGTGCGCCGTGCGGACTGCAAGGGTAAGGGTCCGCCCCTAGTGAGGCGGCGCCGGGAGTAAAAGGGCGTGTCTGGCGGCTGATCCCGGCCATCACGCAGGTCGAGGGCGGTCCGTTCGTCGAGTTGTCGCCGGTGCGCTGCTGGCGGCTGGGGCGCTGGTTGACCTGTTCGCCCCCGCACTGAGCACCAGGGTGTCCGGCGATCCGCCCGGGCGCGTGGCCCGCGCGTGGATCCGATGCCTCGGTAACTGATTCTACGGACGTCGGTAGCGAGCTAATCCTGCAGCGCGCTGAGGTTGTCGACGATGGCGTCGGCCTCACGGAGGTCTTCGTCTGCGTGTGTGGTGCGAACCGCCAGCACGCGCGCGCCGGCGGCGCGACCGGCAGCGATGCCCGCGGGCGCGTCCTCGAGGACGAGACAGCGGGCTGGAGGCACGCCAAGGCGCCGAGCCGCCAGCAGGAAGCCCTCGGGGTCCGGCTTTCCGCGGCGCACGTCGTCGAAGCTGACGAGCTGCTCCGGTACCGGGAGGCCCGCCGCGCCGAGTCGCACGGCGGCCAGAGCCGCTGAGCACGAAGTCACGATCGCCAGCGGGCGCCCAGACCGCAGGACAGCCTGGGCTCCGGGCAGCGCGAACACCCCGTCGGTGTCGTGAAGTTCGGAGTGCTCGATCCTCGCTGCCTCCTCTGCGCGCCGGTCTGGGGGAGCCAGGTCGGCGACCGTCTCGCTCGAGGGCCGGCCCTGCCCGTGATGCATGACCATCGCGGGATCAAGTTTCAGGCGCGCGGCAAAGCCCTCCCACGCACGAGCGACCGGACCCGAGGAATCTACGAGCGTGCCGTCCAGGTCGATCAGCAGCGCCTGCGCCTCGGCGAGCAGCGCGTGGGCCATCAGGAGCTCACCTGGGCGGCCAACCGCAGGCGGCTCATGCGCGGATCACCCGGATGCCCGCGGCGCGGTACGGTGCCAGCCGCTCATCGTCGACCGCGGCGTCGGTGACGAGATGGCTGACCGCGGACAGGGGGGAAACCACGAACGGCATCCCGGTTCCGAGCTTCTCGGCGTCGGCGAGCGCAACGACTTCGGCGGCGTCCTCGATCATCGCCGCCTTGACGTGTCGCTCCTCGATGTCGAGAACACTGACGCCGATCGTGGGGTGAAGCCCACATACTCCGAGGAAGACGAGATCGGCCCGGATCGCATGCAGTGCGGACACCGTTTCGGCCCCCACGGTGACCAGCGAGCCGCGCCGAAGAGTGCCCCCGATCACCGTCACGTCCAATCCGGGCCGCTCCGCCAGCGCCACCGCGATCGGCGGGCAGGTCGTCACGACGGTGGCCCGCAGGTCAGGTTTGAGCGCCCGCGCCACCTCGAGGGTTGTCGTACCGCCGTCGATCACGATCACCTGACCGTCGCGGACGAGTTGGGCGGCGGTGTGGGCGATCGATCGCTTCGCTCTCGCGGAGCGCTCGACGCGCTGCGCGAAGGAGCCACCGACACCGTGCCGGGGCAGCGCGCCCCCGTGGACGCGGCGCAGCAGGCCAGCCTCGTCGAGTTCACGCAGATCGCGGCGGACGGTGTCCACCGAGCAGCCCAGCTCGGTGCAGAGGTCGGCAGCCAGGACGCGGCCCGCGAATTGCAGACGCTCCAGGATGACACCGTGTCGCTCGTCGATCAGCACCTGCATGACCCTACACGAACATGCAAAAGCGTGCAAAACCAGGCAGCGGGCGGCCGCGCTCTACCCTGACGGGATGAAGGCTGCCGTCTACGAGACCGCTGGGGCAAATCACGGCAGAGTGGA
Source organism: uncultured Solirubrobacterales bacterium (assembly GCA_963844475.1). Taxonomy (GTDB): domain Bacteria; phylum Actinomycetota; class Thermoleophilia; order Solirubrobacterales; family Solirubrobacteraceae; genus Palsa-465. Next base: position 44,955 of record CAWJOL010000003.1, read on the forward strand.
GCTGCGAGACGTGCCCGAACCGCAGCCCGGTCCGGGCGAGGTGCGCGTACGCGTGGCCGTCTCCGGAGTCAACCCGACCGACTGGAAGGCTAGGCGCTCGACGACTCAGGACCAGGGGGAGCCGGTGATTCCCAACCAGGATGGCGCCGGCAGAATCGATGCCGTCGGTGAGGACGTGGACCCACGCCGCATCGGCGAGCCGGTCTGGCTCTACAACGCCCAGTGGCAACGCTCGAGCGGGACTGCGGCGCAGTGGATCGCGCTGCCGGCCGCCCAGGCCGTCCCGCTGCCCGAAGGCGCCTCCTTAGATCTGGGCGCGAGTCTGGGTATCCCGGCGATGACCGCGCACCGGTGTTTGTTCGCCGACGGCGATGTCGGGGCGGGTGACGCGGTGCTGGTCCACGGTGGCGCGGGAGCCGTCGGCCATGCGGCGATCGAGCTGGCCCGCTGGCGCGGTGCTCGGGTCGCCACAACCGTCAGCTCGGACGAGAAAGCGAGGCTGGCCGAGGCGGCGGGGGCCGAGCTGGTGGTCAACTACCGCACCGAGGACGTTGCCGACCGGGTGCGCCGCTGGGCGCCGGAGGGCGTTCGCCGAGTGGTAGAGGTCGATCTCGCCCACAACCTCGAGGTCGACGAGGCGCTGCTCGCCTCCGGCGCTGTTATCAGCAGTTACACGGCACCGACCGAGCCCATCGCACCGTCCCGCCGGCTGATGACGCTGAACGCGGCGGTTGAGTTCGTGCTCGTCTACACCATGCCGGAAGCGGCCAAGCGAGCCGCGGTGGCCGACATCACGGAGGCGTTGCACGAAGGCGCCTTGACGACTCTTCCGCTGCACCGGTTCACCCTCGGCGAGACTGCCGCAGCACACGACGCCGTGGAGAACGGCGCGGTCGGCAAAGTGCTGATCGACATCCCTTAGCCGACCCAGGATCACCTTTCCTCCGTGCCCGGGCTCGGCCGACGTCGGCCGCCCAGCATTAGTTGGCATACGAAATAGTTGGACGCGGAAAGCTTTTGCTAAGTTGTGCCGCGTGAGCGATCGACCGGCCATCGAAACTGAGCAACTGGTGCGCGAATTTCGCAAGGGCCCGCGCGCGGTCGACGGAATCGACCTGGCGGTGTCTCCGGGGGAGATCTACGGTTTCCTCGGTCCCAACGGCGCCGGCAAGTCGACCACCGTCCTGATGCTGACGACCCTGCTGCCCCCGACCAGCGGCCGAGCCAGCGTCGGTGGCTACGACGTCGTCCGCCAGGGCGCGCAGGTGCGAGCCTCGATCGGCGCGGCGCTGCAGGAGGCCGCCCTGGACCCGATCCTCACCGGGCGTGAGCACCTGCTACTGCAGTCGACGCTGCAGGGCATCGCCAAGGCAGAGCGCCGGCGGCGCTCGGACACGCTGCTCGAGCGGGTCGGACTGACCGTCGCGGCCGACCGCCGGGTGGGCGGCTATTCCGGCGGGATGAAGCGCCGCCTTGACCTTGCGCTCGCGCTGGTCCACAACCCACGAATCCTGTTCCTCGACGAGCCCACCACGGGCCTCGATCCACAGAGCCGCTCCGCGCTGTGGACCGAGGTGGCGCGACTGGCCCACGACGAGGGGATGACCGTCTTCCTGACCACCCAGTACCTGGAGGAGGCCGACGTTCTGGCCGACCGCGTCGGCATCATCGACCAGGGGAAGATCGTCGCCGAGGGAACACCGGCTCAGCTCAAGGCCGAGATCGGCAGTCCCAGCGTCGAGGTGGTCCCGGCGGACGAGGCCGTCGTCGAGACCCTGGCCGGGCTGCTCTCGGGCTTCGGCGATTTGCGGCGAAACGGACGCGGAAGCGTGACCGTGCAGCTGCCGGGCGGAGAGGCGCAGCTGGCCGAGATCGTCCGCGTCCTCGACCGGGCGGACCTGCACGTGGCCTCGCTCCAGCTGCATCAGCCGTCCCTCGACGACGTGTTTCTGGCCAAGACGGGTCGCAAGCTTGAAGGCGCGGAGGGCGCCGAGCCTTCCGAGGTTCCGGCGGAGGGTCGCCGACGTGGCCGTCGCCGTCGCTGAGCCGGGCGCCGGTCCCGGCGTGCTCGAGCAGGTCGGCGCGGTGGCGCGGCGCTCGGTCACCCGCGTGCTGCGCCAGCGCGCGCTACTGATCTTCCCCCTGCTGTTTCCCCTGATCCTGTTCGCCATCAACGGAAGTGCGCTCGGCGCCGCGACCAGGATCCCCCGGTTTCCGGTCAAGGACTATCGGGACTTCGCCCTGGCCCTCCCGTTCATCCAGGGCGCGCTGTTCGTGGCCGTGTCAACCGGGACCGACCTTGCCCGGGACATCGAGACCGGCTTCTTCAGCCGTCTCGCCCTGACCCCGCTGCGCGGTACCGCGCTGCTGATTGGTCAGCTCGGGGGGGCGCTTCGTGCTGGCCTGCATACAGTCGGTGGTGTACCTGCTGGTGGGGCTCGCGACTGGTGTGGGCATCCGCAGCGGAGTCGGGGGCGCGCTCGTGTTGCTCGCGCTCTCGATACTGATCGCCTTTGGCTTCGCCGGGCTCGGTGCGTTGCTGGCGCTGCGCTTTGGCACCGGCGAAGCCGTTCAGGGGATCTTCCCGCTGCTGTTCGTGACCGTCTTCCTCAGTTCGTCGAGCCTTCCGCGCGACCTGATCAAGACGGACTGGTTCCGGGAGGTCGCGACCTACAACCCGGTGTCCTACCTGATCGAGGGCGTGCGCAGCCTGATCATCACCGGCTGGGATGCGGAGGCGCTCGCCCTGGGCTTCGGAATTGCCGGGCTGCTCGCGGTGATCACCCTGACGCTGGCCGGCTCGGCCATGAAGACCCGGCTGGTGCGGACGTGAGGCGCTTCTTCTACGTCGCCAAGGGCGTCGCCTGGCGGTCGATTCACAACACCGTGGTCAACCCGGCGATCCTCCTGCCCTCGATCATCTTTCCGCTCTTCTTCCTCGTCGCCTTCGCGGGTGGGCTCTCGCGGATCGGCGACGTCCCGAACTTCAACTACAAGCCGGGCTACACCGCCTTTCAGTTCGTGTTCGTGTTCCTGCAGTCGGCCGCGTTCGGTGGAGTGTTCACCGGTTTCGCGGTGGCCCGCGACTTCGACTCCGGGTTCGCCCGGCGGCTGCTGTTGAGCGCTCCGCGCCGCAGCGGCATCATCGCCGGCTATGCCGCTGGAGCGCTGATGCGCTGGATGATCACCGCCACGGTCATAACCATCGCGGCGCTGATCGCCGGCATGAGCATCGACGGAAGCGGAATCGACCTGTTCGGCCTGATCGGACTCGGGATCGCAATGAACTTCGTCGCCGTGCTGTGGGCCTGCGGCGTGGCTATGTTCCTGCGCACCGAGCAGGCCGGAGCTTTGATCCAGATGCCGGTATTCATCATTCTCTTCCTGGCCCCGGTGTATGTGCCGCTGCGTCTATTGACCGGTTGGATTCACTCCGTCGCGCGGCTGAATCCGGCTACCGATGCGCTCGAAGCCGGACGCGGGCTGCTCGCTGGGTCCCCGGTCAAGGTCGCGGTGTCGTTCGCGTTGCTGGCCGCCGGGGCGGCGCTGCTGGCGGTGTTCGCACGGCGTGGCCTCGCCTCAGCCGAACGCGCCGGCTGATCCACCACGGCGGGCAGGCGCCGATCGCGACGGAACTGGGCGTCTACCAGTCTCCGCCGCCGAAGTCTCCGCCGCCGAAGTCTCCGCCGCCGAAGTCCCCGCCGCCGAAGTCCCCGCCGTCGCCGTCACCGAAGTCTGCGCCGTCTCCGTCTCCCCAGTCATCCCCGCCATCGAAAGCGTCACCGAGCGCGTCGGCGCCGAACCCGAGACCCGCGCCGAGCGCAGATCCCAGCAGCAGCCCCGACAGCAGGCCGCCGCCCCCGAAGCCGTTGAAGTAGCCGCCGGCCCAGGGGCCGTAGTGGCGCGGGGCGTTCCAGTAGTCCGTCGGATGACCGTCGACCGTCACCTGCCGGCCATGCGGCGCGAAGCCGTCCCTGATCCGCACCGCGTCGGCGGCGCAGGCGGGGACCGGCCGCGGCTGGCCGCTCGGTGGTGCCCACTCGACGTCCTCGGTCGAGGGTCCGTGGCGCGGATCGAAGAAACACGGCGGGCGTCGCTCCGGCGGTGGGCGCCCTTCCAGGCGGGCCTTGGAGTAGGCCATCGCGTAGCGCCCCTCTTCGAGCGTCTCGCTTACCGGAGCAAGGTCCTCCGGCCGCTTGGCCCGGTCGAAGATCTCGCTGGCGCGCTGATAGGCCTGCAGGGCCTGGTCGTAGCGTTGCTTTGCCTCCGCGGAGACGCCGGGCATCTGGATGTCCACATCCAGCGAGCGAATGTCATCGCCGAGACTCACCAGATCGTCCTGCGCGGACGAGCGGACTTCGTCCCACTCACGCTCGCGCCGGGTCTTGTGTCCGAAGAAAGGCATCGTCTCTGCCAAAGATACCCCGGCGACGCGGGTGTCAGCCTGACTTACCTCTTTTTATCTCCGCGAGCCAGATTCGCCCGCGTGCCCACCGCCTTGCCCGCTTCCTTGGCCGCAGTTCCCGCCGCGCGGGCCGCGGACTTCGCACCGCTGAGCGCGCCGCCTGCCGCGCGCTTGGCTTGGGTGGCGGCCTGTTGGGCCGAGTGCGCTTGACGGGTGCCGGCACCCTTCTTTCCTGCGGTTTGGGAGCGCTCCTTCTGCTGGTTGCGCTCACGCGTGGCGGCGGCCTTCTTGGCGGCTGCCTCTCGGTCTGCCTTGGCCTGTGGCATTCGATGTCTCCCTTTGGTTGTTCCCTGTGCCGAGGTTGGACGTACCCAGGACCGCAGTCGACCAACCGAAGACCCCCCGTCGGCAACCACTCAGGTGCGCACGGACCTGAAGCTAGACGGCACTCAGCGCGGACAGGTCGACGTACTCCCCGGCCCCAACCACCTGAGTCCTGATGCCGCGCTCTGCGGCGGCTTCGGTGAACGCCTGGGCGGGGCGCTCGACCTGGCTGTAGGTCGGCGGCCGGTGCAGCGTGTCGTAGTGGATCGGGATCGCCAGACCGGCTTCCAGCAGCGCGGCGGCCTCTGCCGCCTGGACGGGGTCCATCGCCGCGGGCAGGCGGCTCGGAGGCTGGCGGTGGGGGAGATCGACCGTCGGACCATTGATCGGCAGGAAGGCAGCGTCGAACGGACCCAGGCGCATCTTGATCATCCACCACGAGCCGTGAAACAGGGTGTCGCCACAGTGGATGATCCGTCGCCCATCCGCCGCGAGGACCCAAGAGACCTGCGGATCCCCGAAGCCGTCGACGGCCGGTACGGCCGTGGCGCTGAACGGGCCGACTTCGACGGTCTCCCAGGGCTGTACCGTCTGGGAGACAAGTCGGCGCTCCGATAGCCCCGTCTCGGCGACGGTCAGCGCAGCCGTCTGAAGCCCGTCGCCGGCCGCGCGCCCGGGGCGCAGGATCACTCCTTCTGGACCCAGCGCACGCTCCAGGGCGCCGGGGTCCGTGTGGTCGGAGTGCAGGTGGGTGACCAGGGCGAGCGAGACCGCCCCAGCAGCCGAGGGACCCGGCAGGGGTTCACGCGCTTCCCCGACGAACCCCCGCATCGAGCCCACGTCCTCAAACAGGTCGATCACGGCCACGGCGCCCGAGGCCTCGACCTCCAACCCTGCCCAGCCCAGTCGGCGAATGCGCATCTGCGATGGTCCTTCCTTCTCGGTTTTAGCGACCGGTCGCACGCTATCAAATTGGCGACCGCTCGGCCGCTATTCTTTCCGGGATGAGCCCTCGGCGATCGGCGTCGGCAGCGCTGCAGACCCGGGCCGCGATCGTTGACGGGGCGATGCAGATGGCCTCCGTACAGGGACTTGACGGCTTTACGCTCGGCCGTCTGGCCGAAGAGCTCCAGATGAGCAAGTCGGGCGTTCTGCGCCATTTCTCGACCAAAGAGGAGCTGCAGCTGGGAGCGCTGGAGGCCGCGGTCAGCGTGTTTACCCGGGAGGTGTGGGAGCCGGGCCTCCTCGCCAACTCCGGCCTGGCGCGCCTTCACGCGATCTGCGACGCGTGGATCTCGTATCTCGAACGCGATGTGTTCGCGGGCGGCTGCTTTCTGACCGCCGCGTCGTCCGAATTCGACGGGCGGCCGGGACCGGTGCACGACGCTGTGGCCGCCACGCTTGCCGGCTGGCATCGCACGCTGCAATCGCAGGTCCGGGTGGCGATCAGGGCCGGTGAGCTCTCACCCGATGCGGACCCGGAGATGATCGCCTTCCAGCTCAATGCGCTGGCCATGGCAGCCAACCAGGCGATCCAGCTGTTCGGCGACCGCCAGGCGCCGCGCATGGCCCAGCGGGCGATGCATGCCACACTGGCCCCATCCCGCTCACGCGGCTTCAGCGAGCGGCTCCCTCGGACCACAGGCGGTTGATGATGGCGGGAAAATTAGGGCGCCTTGGCGTCGCCACGGCGGTGGGAAAGTTCGCGGTCTCGGCTGGACGCCAATGGCGCGCCTTGCCGCCAGATCGGCGAGAGCGTCTGCAACAGCTGCTCCGCCAGTCGGCCACGCGGCCGGCGTCGCTGTCCGCCGCCGAGCGGCAGGAGCTGAGTCGTCTGGCACGTGAACTGAACCTGGGGCCGATGGCCCGGAATCTCGCCAGGGAGGCCGCAACCTCCCGCACTCGATTCGGCCGCCGCTGAAGCTGTGAGCACGATTCTGCTCTACGGCGACACGCTGCGCTATCCGTCACTGCGCCACGAGGTGCCGCTCGAGATCATGGACCCGTTTCTGTTCGTGGCCCGGGATCAGGACACATTTGTGCTGTCGAACTCATTAGAGGCCGATCGGATTGCCCGAGTGCTGCCGCAGGCCAGCATGTTGGGCACCGATGAGCTTGGCCTTTATGAGCTGGTGGCTGAGGGCATGCCTCGGGAGGAGGCCGAGCTTGCCACCGCGGTCCGGGCGCTCCGGACCTGGGGTATTGAGCAGGCGGTAGTCCCGCGTGATCTGCCGGTCGCCATCGCCGACGGGATTCGCGCGGCCGGCATCGAGATCGAGATCGATGGTGCCGTCGTGGAGCAGCGTCGGCGCATCAAGACTCCCTCGGAGCTCGAGGGGATCCGCCGTGCGCAGCGCGCGGCCGAGGCAGGCATGGCCGCCGCTGAGGCGCTGATCCGCGGAGCCGAGCGCGACGGCGGGCGCCTGCTCCACTCCGGCGAGCTGCTCACCGCCGAGCGGGTCAGAGCCGCCATCCGTTCGGAATGCGCGGCGGCCGGGTGCCCGGCGCCTCCGGACATCATGGTCGTGTCACTGCTGTCGGGTGGCGGGCACGATCCCGGCTCAGGACCGCTTCCGGCGGACCTGCCGATCGAGATCGATCTGTGGCCGCGTGACGAGCTCAGTGGCACCTGGGCCGACATGACGCGGACCTTCGTGGCCGGCGAGCTCACCGCCGAAGTCGCGGCGCTGGCCGCGGTCGTGCGTGAGGCACTGGAGGCCGCACGCGCGGCGGCGCGCCCTGGGATTACCGGCCGGGCGCTGTACGACCTCGCCGCCGAGGTGGTTGAGCGCGCGGGTTATCCGACGCAGCGGACCCGTGAGCCGGGCCAGCGACTGACGCAGGGGTTCTACTTCAGCCTGGGCCACGGCGTCGGCCTCGAGGTTCATGAGGCCCCGGCGCTGGGACTGTCGGGAACCGAGCCGCTGGTGGCCGGAGACGTGGTGGCGATCGAGCCCGGAATTGAGGGAGTCGAAGGGATCGGCGGCGTCCGCTTCGAAGATCTTCTGCTGATCACCGAGCGAGGGTTGCGACACCCTGACCCGGTACCCGTACGACCTCTGAAAATCGTTTCAGCTAGGCCGCGGCCAGCTCGCGCTGATCGGTCGGCTGAGCCGCACCGCGCTCAAAGCGCACGGCTCCGTCGTCCAGCGGCGCGCGGCGCAGCATGCGGAGGTCCTTGAAGTAGTTCTGGTGCAGCCGCCACGGGGTCCGGTCGCCCTGCTTGGGCAGCTGGTCGACAACTCGGAGCACGTAGCCGGAGCTGAAGTCGATGATTGGCGTGCGCGGCCCGGACGGTTCGGGCTCGATCGGCGTGCACCGGTCATAGCCATGCTCGTCCATGTGGTTGAGCAGCCGGCACATGTACTCGGAGACGAGATCGCACTTGAGCGTCCACGAGGCGTTGGTGTAGCCGAGCGCGAGAGCCATGTTCGGAACGCCGCTCAGCATCATGCCCTTGTAGGCCATGGTCTCCGGCAGCTTGACCGGGCGCCCGTCGACGGCGATCGGGGTGCCCCCGAACAGGGTCACGTTCAGTCCGGTGGCGGTGATCACCAGGTCCGCCTCCAGTTCGGCGCCGGAACTCAGCTTCAGCCCGTGCTCGGTGAAGCGCTCGATCGTATCGGTGACGATCGACGCCCCGCCGCTGGCCAGGGCGCGAAACAGATCTCCATCCGGCACGAGGCAGAGTCGCTGGTCCCATGGGTTGTAACGAGGATTGAAGTGGGTGTCGATGTCGAATCCGCCGGGAAGCTGCAGCTCGAGGCCGCGCCGCAGGAACTTCTTCATCAACTCCGGTCGGCGACGGCTCAGCTCGAAGCTGAGCATCGTTCGCACCACGTTCTTCCACCGGACGACCGCATAGGCGGCTCGCTCGGGGAGGTGACGCCTCAGGAAGGTCGCCACCGCGTCCCGGGCCGGCAGGGAAACCACGTAGCTGGGGGAACGCTGGAGCATGGTCACATGTGCGGCGTCCTGCGCCAGCGACGGCACGAGGGTCACTGCGGTGGCCCCGCTGCCGATCACCACGACACGCTTGCCGCGGTAGTCGAGGTCCTCGGGCCAGTGCTGCGGGTGAACGATCTGCCCCGCGAACTGGTCCGTTCCCTGGAACTCGGGGGTAAAACCCTGGTCGTAGCGGTAGTAGCCACTGCACCAGTAGACGAAGCCACAGGTGAGCTCGATCGTTTCGCCCGTCTGGGCCAGCTCGACCGTCAGCGTCCACCGCGCGTCCTGCGAGGACCAATCGGCCCCGATGACGCGGTGGCCGAGGCGAATGTGCTCGCCGACGCCATGCTCGGCCGCGGTCTGCCGGATGTAATCGCGGATCGACGAGCCATCGGCGATCGCCTCCGCCTCCGTCCATGGCTTGAACGAATAGCCCAGGGTGTACATGTCTGAATCGGACCGGATCCCCGGGTAGCGGAACAGATCCCAGGTCCCGCCGATCGCGTCCCGGGCCTCGAGGACCGCGAAGGACTTCTGGGGGCAGTCGCGCTGGAGGTGACAGGCCGCACCAACGCCGGACAGGCCGGCACCTACGATCAGCACGTCGTGATGTTCGGGCATCTCAGGTATGTCCAGCGGCGCCACGGTACATCAACGTACCGCGTTCCTCTGCTGAGGTTACGGCATCGCGGACAAAATCAGCTCACTATCGTCGGGGACCCGTGTCGCCTCCGACCCCGCAGCCGAAATCGCCGCCTCCGCCGGGCCCTACCGAGCCGGTCAAGTTCAGCGATGAACTGGAAGCTTGGCTGCGTGGGGACGGGCGGAAAACCGTCGGCGGGCTGATCGAGGTCTTCGGCGGCAAGAGCTTTGCCGTCCTGTTCGTGCTGCTTCTGGGGGTATCGGCGCTTCCCCTGCCCACGGGCGGCGCGACCCACGTGTTCGAGGTGATCGCCGTCCTGCTCGCCTTGGAGCTCGTCATCGGCCGCAAGCAAATCTGGCTGCCCCGGCGTTGGCTTGAGCTCGAGCTGGCCGGGAACCGGCAGCAGCGCTTCATCGCTGCGCTGATGAAGGCGATCCGGCGTTTGGAGCACCTCAGCCGCCCTCGGCTGCAATTTCTCTTCGAGCACCGGCTCAGCAACATCGTGTTTGCGGTCCTGGTGGTGGGGGGGTCGGCGGGCGCGTTCTTCGCTCCTCCGTTCAGCGGCCTGGATACGTTGCCCTCCCTCGGTGTGGTCCTGGTCTCGCTGGGCGTGCTCCTCGAGGACATCCTGATCGTCGCGGTGGGCGTTGCCTTCGGGATCGCCGGTGTGATTCTCGAGGTGGTACTGGGCAAGGCGGTGATCAACGGGATCGGGAGCCTGTTCTGAGCCGCGCCCTACCGCGGCTCACGGCGACCCCGGCCAGGCACAGGACGCCACCGGGTAGGGCGAGCGCCGGGGGCGCCTCGCCCAGCAGAATCCATGCCAGCAGCAGCGCGAGCGGCGGGACCAGATACGTGGTCGACCCCATCCGGCCGGCGGTGGTCCGGGCCAGCGCGTAGGCCCACGTGCCGAATCCGACCGCCGTCGGGGCGACTCCGAGGTAGACCATCCACCCGATCGCCGAGCCGTGGGCATGGCCCAGCTGATGAACGAGCGAGGGCGCGAACGGCAGGGTGCTGACCGCGCCGACGGTGCACGCGAGCCAGGTGACGTAGAGGGCTGATGAATGTCGGAGCGCCGGCTTTTGCGCCACCACCCCTCCGGCGTAGGCGATCGCGGCGATCACGCACAGGACCGCCCCCCAGCTCTCACGGAAGCCATGACGGGAAACGGCGAAGCCGATCACAACGGCGCCGGCGAACGAGACCAGGCAGCCCGCCAGCAATCGGCGGGGAAAGCCCTCCCGGAGCATCAGGCCCGCGAGGACGGCGATCAGGATCGGACCGATGTTGACGAGCATCGCCGCGGTGCCGGCGTCCACGCGCCGTTCGGCCTCGTTGAGGACGACGTTGTAGGCGCCGAACCACAGGAGTCCGCAGATGACGATGCTGGCCAGATCCCGGCGGCTGGGCATCGCCTCGCGGCGACTCAGGACGATCGCTCCCAGCGTCAGGCTGCCGATTAGCAGGCGGCCCAAGGCCAGGGCGCCCGGCGAGAAGTCCCGGTCCGCGTAGCGGATCCCGACGAAGGCTGAGGCCCAGAGCGTGACGGTGATAAGCGCAGCGCCGGTGGCGAGCCGGTGCTCGCGGGTGAGCTGCTCGGGCTCCGGCTCTGCGACGACGGTCAGCACGCGCCCAATTAACGCTGATGGCCCAGAGCAAGTGAGAACTGCACGGCCGGGGGCATTCGGCTAGGCCCCCGGCGTGAAGGGCTCAGGAAGTGCCGGAAGGTGCGAAGGCCTCGCTCGAAGGCGGGGCCGCTGCGTTGCTCTCCTGCGCCGCCGCAGGCGCGCTCTCCTGCGGGGCCGCGGTGGCAGCCTGCTGGGCCAGGAGATGCGCGCCGACCGCTCCCACCACACCCGCGGCGCCGGCGGCCAGTGCCCAGCCCGGCCCGCTCTTCTCCTGACCGAGGGCCGCGTCAACGGACAGCTTTCCGGGACCGATGTCGACCAGCGAGAGAGCCGCCGCGATCAGCACGAGGTTGTACTCAAAGCCACCATCGGAGACCCACGGACCGTTCTTTGCGTGCACGCGGCTGATCGCTGTGAGCATCGTCGCGGTAAGCGCGGCGCCCGCCAGCGGCGTGGCGAAGCCCAGAACCAAAGCCGCGCCCCCGCCCGTCTCGGCGACACCTGCGGCGATCGCGTTGTGCCGTGCCGGCCGCATCCCGAGCTGCTCGAAGAACTGCGCGGTTCCATCAATCCCGTGACCCCCGAACCACCCGAACAGCTTCTGGGCTCCGTGCCCGATGAACAGGCCGCCGACGACGAGGCGGAGCAGCAATCGTGAAACTTTCATCAGGCATCCTCAATTCCTTGGACATGGGTGGCGTAGACCCGCTCTGACTAGTTGTTTCCGCAATCATCGCTGAGGAAACTAAAAGATTTTGGCGGCCTCTAGCCTTCGCCCGGGCAGAGTGTCGAACCGAAAAGGAGCGCGACCCGGTGGGCTACGAGACGATCATTTGGGACCCGGAAGGGGGCGTTGGCCGGCTGACCCTGAACCGCCCGGCCAGCCTGAACGCCTGGACGCCAGAGTTCGGAGCCGAGCTGCTGAGCGTGATCGAGCGGGAGGCCGCGGCCGACGAAATTCGCGCGATCCTGATCACCGGCGCCGGCCGCGGGTTTTCCTCCGGAGCAGATCTGAAAGCTGGATTCGAGCCTGCCGACGACGGGGGACCCGACATCGCCACGGAGCTCAATGAGATCTACCACCCGGTGATCGCCGGTCTGCGGAATCTGCCCAAGCCGGTCGTCGCGGCGGTGAATGGCCCGGCGGTCGGGATCGGCTGCTCACTCGCCCTGGCCTGCGATCTCGTGCTGGCGGGCGAGTCCGCGTACTTCGGACTGGCGTTCGTGAACATCGGCCTGATGCCGGACGGCGGATCAACCGCTCTCGTTCCGGCGGCCGTCGGCAAAGCGCGGGCGTTTCAGTTGGCGCTGCTCGGCGAGCGGGTCAGCGCGGCGCAGGCGCTGGACTGGGGGTTGGTCAACGCCGTCCACCCTGACCCGGACCTCGTCCCGGCGGCGAGCGAGCTGGCGCAACGCCTGGCCTGCGGCCCGACGCGCTCGTACGCCGCATCCAAGGTCGCGCTCAATCGCTTCATCTACGGCGATCTGACGAGCCAGCTGGCGTTGGAGGCCGAACTCCAGCATCAGCTGGGGCGTACGCACGACTTCGTCGAAGGGAACCGCGGCCTTCGTCGAGAAGCGCAGGCCTGAGTTCACCGGCGTCCTAGCGGGGCTCGGCCCCAGGGCAAGCCCGGGCCCGAACATAAATTCTTTGTCGGAACGCTAGAAAAGCCCTAAAGCCTCCCCATTCCTCGCCGATGGAAGGTGCATGGGGGCTCGGCTCACTGCGGTCATCGCCACGCTCGCCTGCTTGCTTGCGGCGGCGCTCTCTGCGAGCGCGTCGGCGCAGACGCTGAGCAGCGGTTCGCTGTGGGCAGGCGGCAGCGCCTATCTGGCCATGAACCTGGCCGCCCCTGGAACCTCATGCGAGCTGCGTGGCGAGGGCGCCGGGGCGAACCTCCCAGGTCCTGAGCGCCGTCAGGCCGAGCGAGAACGCGGGTGGCCTGGGTGTGGAACGTTCCGGCCAGAGCGCGTACGGCGAGCTGGCACGTGGCGGCCACCTGCGGCTCCAGCACCCTGAGCGCCTCCTACCTCGTGCACGGTAAGCGCCACAGGTCGGTTCTCTCGCTCGCCCGGCAGGTCAGGGTCCTCCAGTACGGCGGTGCCTTTCCCGCTGCGCCAGCTCTCCAGCTGGGCGTGATCCAGGACCTCGCCAGAAGCTGGTGGGTTCGTACGGCCACCTCGATCCTCTCGCAGTTCCACGCCGGCGTCGCCACCGGCCAGTGCACTGACTACGTCGCCGCCAAGCGCCCGGACGTCATTCAAAGCGTGGATGTCTGGGCCTACACGAACTTTCTGCTTGCACACGGGGGCCCGCTGGGCGTCGACTGGACGGCCAAGGATTGGGTCGCCAATGCCCAGAAGCGCGGGCCTCTCCACCGGCCCGGTCCCGGAAGCCGGAGCCGTGATGGTGTTTCAACCCGGAGCCTTCGGCGCCCACTCAGATGGTCACGTGGCGTTCGTCAACTCGGTGGGAAGCGACGGGTCGGATTCACGATCAGCGAGATGCACGCGCCCGTGATCGGGCAGGTCAGTACCCGCAACTTCAGTCCCGCCGCTGCGTTGGCAATGCTGTCGAACCCTCAGATCGGATTCATCTACCGCTGACCGCGCGGACCCGCGGCCCGTATCATCGCCGCGGTGCAGCTGAGCAAGCTAACCGCCGCGGTGCTGGCCGCCGGCGCCCTGGCAGCCGCGATGCCCTGGGGCACCGGCCGCACACGCCGGCCCGCAACCGCTCGCAACCGCGCCGGCCGCCACGCCGGGTTGACGCGCAAGGCTCCGGGTCGCCGACCGAACGCCCCTGCAGATGCACGGCGTGCTGCTCGATGCGTCTGGATCCCAGCGGGCCGATTGCGACGCTACGTCTTCCACTTCGGCGATGGAGTCGTCGAGCAGAGCTATCAGCCGCTGGCCCTGCACGGCTACCAGACCCCGGGGACCTACCACGCCTTCGTCGTGGTCATCGACGCCGCGGCCCGGAAGTCAGCTCGGGATCCGTGCGAATTCGGGTGCGCGACGGCCTTCCGCCGGTCGTCCGAATCAGGCGTGCCCCGTCCCGGACCAGCGAATGCGGCTTGGGCTCCTCGGGGTTGCAGCTCAGCGGCACGGTGAAGGACAACGTCGCAGTGGCCAGGGTCCAGCTGGCGGTGCAGCTGGTGGCCTCACGTCAGCATTTCACCACTCACGGAGCGTGCATCTGGTACGACTCGCATCAGTTTCTGCTGCTCTCGGCCTGCGGGTCGCCGTTCTTCTTCGATGCCCAGGTCCGCCACGGGCGATGGAGCTTCCGAATCGACCCCAGGGCGAAGATTCCCACAGGGCACCTACGTCGTGCGGGTCACGAGCCATCGATCGGGCGGGCAACATCAGCCACTTCTTCGCCGTCAGCCTCCGAACCATCCTTCCCTTCACACTGGTGTGATGCACAGGATCGACCATGCAGAAGCCGGGGTTCCCGGCGGCTGCGATGGCTCGCGCGGCGTCCTGCTGGCGCTGGCGCTGGTTCCCGCCGTCGCGCTGGCGGCCGGCCACTGGCGCGCCTCCGGCAAGCTCCACACCGCCCGCTATCTGGCCAGCGCCACCCTGCTCCGCGACGGACGCGTGCTCGTAGCAGGCGGGTTTCAGTCCAAGATGCTGGCCAGCGCCGAGATCTTCGATCCGCGGCCGTGGTCGGTGGACGACGGTGGCGCCGTTCTTCTGCGCCGCGATTCGCACACACGGGGACGTTGCTCCGCGACGGCTCGGTGCTCGTCGCGGGCGGGCTACAATTTCACCGCCAACTACCTGACCTCGGCGGAGCGCTACTTCCCCGCCTCCAACACCTGGCAGCCGGCCGGAGACATGGCGACACCGCGCGTGACAACCACACGGCGACGCTGCTGCTCGACGGACGTGTGCTGGTCGCCGGTGGGTTCAACACGGTTCGGGCCGGCGTTGACCAGCGCTGAGCTATACCTCCCGGCAAGCAATCGCTGGGTCGCGCGCCGCGAGTCTCCGCACCCCTCGCTTCCACCACACGGCGACGCTGCTGAGCGACGGCCGCGTTCTGGTCGTCGGCGGTGAGCAGGATCGCGCAGGAGACCTCAGACTGCTCTCCGCCGCCGAGATCTATGACCCAGTCCGCAATCGCTGGCAGAGCGCGGGCCACCTGCCCTTCGGCGTAGCCAACCAGACGGCGACCTGCTCGCCGATGGACGTGTGCTGGTGGTCGGAGGCGGTGATCGCGCGCCTGGATTCCAGGCCGGGGCCGAGATCTACAACCCCAGGCGCAACCGGTGGACCCGCGCCGCACCGCTGCCTGCTCCACGCGCGTTTCACGTCGCCGAGCGGCTGCACAACGGGCAGGTCCTGATCGCCGGCGGGATCAACGATCACGGGGCCCTCGCGTCGGCGTTGCTCTACGACCCGCATCGCAACCGCTGGCGTGCAGCCGGATCGCTGACGCCGGCCGCACCGCGAGGCCGCGGTCGCTGCTCTCAGACGGTCGGGTGCTCGTCGCCGGCGGCCAGCGCTACCAGGGCGGGGCCGTGGCCAACACCACGATCTACTCCCCCTGAGCCGCACGCCAACGGCGAGCTCGGGCTAGCCCTCGATGAAGTGCAGCGGTGACGCCGAGTGGGTCCGACAGCGTCCCCGGCGCGCCCGCAAACGCTTGCAGCACATGCGCACCGGCCCGCAGCTTCGGCAACCGAAACGGGCGGCCCATCGGACAGGACCTGCGCCTTGCCGTCGAGTTCGCACAGGCCGGAGCTGGATCAGCGGCAGGCTGCCCCGGAACTCGACGACCGGACGGCGATCGGTAGTGCTCGGCCGGAGGTGCCTGGACGATCGCCGTGGTGGGCGGGACCAGCACTCGCAGGAAGAGATCGTCAGTGCCGTTGTGATCACCGGCGACCAGGTTGTTCGCTCCGGAGGCGAACACGACCAGCTGCCCGTCGGCCGCGACGGCTGGGCGCTGCAGTAGCTGGGCGTCGAGTTCCGGGCCGCGGGCCGTGCCCTGTGGCGTCACGTCCGCGGTCAGTGTCGTGCCGGTGGCCAGGTCCTGGGCGAAGATGTTCTCGTTGGGGGCCCAGGGCGAGGCCAGATTGTCGGCGAACGACTCGAACGCGGTAACCCGGCCGTCGGCGGAGAGCGACGGGGAGAAGCTGTCGTTGTTGCCCTGCCGTCCGAGCGAGCTCTGCGAGACCAGTGTCGGTGTTACCGCTGATCAGGCTGTGGCGAAACACATCGGTGTGGCCGTTGCGGTCTCCGCGGACGAGGTTCGTGGCGTCGGAGTCGAACACGATGTAGTGCCCATCTCCGCTGAGCGACGAGACCTGGGTGAACGGCGCGGCCGCCGAGGCGTTCTGCTGGCGCCCGCGGGCGGACGTGCTGACCAGCCGGTCTGGCCGGTGAGGTTGTCGTGCAGGAACACATCGGCTACTCGGTTGCGATCGCCTCTGACCAGATTGCTCGCCGTGGACGTGAAGCTCACGATAGCGACCGTCGGCACTGATCGACGGGTTGACCGATGCTCCGTTGGCCTGGGCTCCCTGCGAGGAGACGCTGATCCTGCGGATCGTGCCCAGCCAGAGGTCGGCGAAGAAGATGTCGGACGCGGCATTGTCGTCTCCGGCGACGAAGTTGTCGGCAGCGGAGCTGAATGCGACGTAGCGCCCATCGGCTGAGATCACGGGCTGGGAGCAGTTCGCATCTGGCTGGCCGCCGAAGGCCACGCTGATCCGGCGCATCGGCCCCGCCCCGCTCCGGACGTAGATCTGGCTGACGTGCCGGCGGATGCCGGGCACAAGGTCGGTGGCCGAGGACGAGAACGCCACGACATGGCCGTTCGCGCTGATCGACGGTTCGCTCGATGGCCCGTTCGGTCCGGTGCCGCTCGGGGTGCTGGAGATGAGCGACATGCTGGCCGTCGGCGGAGTCGTAGACGTACACGTTCGAGGTGCGACGCGTGCCCACCCGCGGCCCGAGATTCGATGCCTCCGACGCGAAGGCGATGTAGCGGCTGTCGCCGCTGAGGCTCGGCTCGCCGCTCGGGCCGTTGGGATCCACTCCGGGCGGCGCGACCCGATAGGTGCGGATCAGCTGATCGGCGCTGGCCGGCGCGGCGGCCGAGCGCGGCCAGCGAGACCGCCGCCAGCAGCGCGCTGAGCATCATGCGCGAGCAGCGCTCGGATTGGAGGAGAGATCCGGGATCACGCAGAGGCTAGGGGGCCGGCGCGCTCAATGCTCCCCTACGGCAGCAGGGCGCCGTGGACGCCTGAGCCGGCCGAACCCGGGTGCGATCCAGCCACCCGCGGACGGCGAGCAGCTTCATCTCCGCCCAAGCCGGGTCCAGGAAGGACAGGTACAGGGTGAGCATCGCCAGGCTGAAGAAGCCGACGCGGATCGAGTACTCGATGCCCAGGTGAAGCGAGACCCCGGCGAGCATCACCCACGGCCGCAGGCGCCGGTTCCAGATCAGGATCGGAACGCTGAACTCGATGGCCAGAGTGCCATAGGTCATCAGGTTGGACAGCAGCGCTGAATGGATCAGGAAGCCGGGCAGCGGAAACCGGGTCAGGTCCGAGATTCTCATGGCATAGGACACCGCGGTGCCGTCGTTCCAGGTCGTTCCCTGGAGCTTGATCCACAGCCCGGCGAGGTACAGGATCGAGAGCTGGACCTGCATCAGCCGCAGCGCCCACGGCGCCCGGCGGGGAAACTCCCAGAACCGCTCGGGAGCCAGCCGGCGACGATCCAGCGACAGAGCGACCCCGGCCGGCGCCAGCATCAGGTAGAAGGCGAGCAGCCGGATCAGATCCGTCGCCGGTGTTGAACACATACGGGTCGCGACGTTCCAGGGACAGAATCCCGACGAACACCAGCAGCGCTGCGAGCCGGGTCTGGTAGCCCAGGATCAGCGCGACACATGCGACCAGCAGCACCGCGAACACCAGCTGCACCGCCAGATCGCTGGAGAACACGGCGAGAACGCCCCAGGTCCCGGCGCCCCCGGGCCCTTGTTCAGCAGACCATTGGTGCTGAAGAAGGCGTCGAGGTCCCCAGACAGCGACAGCGTCCAGCCCAGTGCGAGGACGCCGAAGACGATCCTGAACACGGCCAGGCTGGCCGTCGACTCTGGCTCGAACCAGAATCGCTCCCAGGCGGCGATCATGCGGGGCCGCCCGATCCGCCGACGTGCAGAACGAAGAACACCCGCTGCGCGGTGGGTCCGGTGCTGGGAGTCACGCCAGGCGCCCAGCAGCGAGGCGTAGCGCTCCACCAGGGCGACCCTGGTCACGGCGTGACCGGCTCGAGTTTCGTGCGATCGCGGCCCACAGCGCCGCCGGTCGCCACAGCGGGACGGAGTTCATCGGACTGATCAGGTTCTCCTGCCACTTGCGCCAGCGGTAGTCGCGATAGGTGCCGAGCAGCGCGCCGTCGTGCGGGAAGGTCCACTGCGCGCTGCGGCCGTCGTCGTAAGTGACGGTGGCGGAGACGGCGAGTACGACGCGGCGGGGGTTGGGGGCAAACAGCGACCAGTTCTGGTCGAGGCCCAGCGCGTTGAGATACGGCTGGCCCGGGCCTCAGCAGCTGCTTGCGCAGATCGGATCCCGGGAGGTTGATCGCCACGATCGCGATCAGCGTGAACAGGATCAGCGTGCTGAGGATGCCTCGGCCGAACGGTGACTCCTCAAAGCGCTGCTGCCAGCCGATTGGCTCCGAGTCCGTCTCGAGTGGCGCCTGCGCAAGTGCTGACTGCGGGCCCGGCTGCGGGGCGTCCTCGGGAGTCGCACCCTCGGGGGCAGTCGGCGCTTCCGGTCGCGCCCGTACCGGCTCCACCGCTTCGATCTCTGCGCCGCCCGCGTGCTCGGCCAGTACCACGTCGGCGCGCCGCCTGGCCGCGCCGGAGAGCAGGGAGCCAAACCACGATCGCCGCCGCTGCGACGGCGCGATAGCCCCAGTTCGCTCAGGGCGGGCAGCCGCTCGAGCAGCCACGCCTGTCCGCGGTCGGCGCAGCAGCCGCAGCAGCGGCCCGAACACCTCACCGCCCGAGTACAGACGCCCGTCGCTGAGCACCAGGTGCCATGAATCCAGGCGCTTGTCCGTGCGGCACCGGCGCAACGAGATCCTGCCCGTCCGTGACTCTGGATGGTACGCGCTCGAAGCTCCCGATTTTGGTCGCGGCGCAGCACTCGCGCCACCGTCCACCTGCAGAACCCGCAATCTCGGTCGTACAGAAGCGTGGCCCTGCGCATCATCGGGCGCAGATTATCGTGCAAATTGGCCTCACCCGCGGGCATCTGGCTTGCTTGCATCCGGGCCAACCGGTACGGTGACGAAGCCTGAATTTGCCGCGTCAGCACACCTAATGAAGAGCTTTGAGGAGGATTCGTGAGGGGACGCATCCCGTTTCTTGCCAAGTCAGCGGTAGCGATCGCCGCCCTGATGGTGATCGCCGTTCCCGGACTGTCTTCCGGCGTTGATCTCGGCGTTCCAGGACGCCAAGCCGCAGCGCCCGCCACTACGACGGCAGTCGCCCCGGCGGCGTCGTCCCCACAGGCGGCCGCGGCCGCGTCGAACCCGTACCAGCCTCCGCTGCACGGGGCCAATCCGCACGGTCAGGGAACCATCGCCGCGGTCGATCTGGCGCCCGACCGACACACGTCCGCTTTCCGGTGACCCGACCGGCGGCGGTGATCAGGCGCCCAACCGGGAAGAGGTCATTCTCGGTCGCGCCCGCGGCGAGCAGCGTGCTGATGGCACCTTCCACGGCCACATCACGATTCTCTCGGTGGCCGGCAACGAGATCCTCGGGGTCGACACCAATCCTGGCCAGAGCTCACGCTGGCCCGCTGGACGCTGCCCAGACGGCGATGCTGGACAACATCTGCAATCGCCGGGCACCTGCTCTGCGTCAACGCGGTCACCGCCGACTCGGCAACGACGGCCACGGGCTCGACCAACCATTTCGCGGTCGCCAACGCCAACGTCGGCTCCGGCACGACCTCAATCTCGGTTGGCGTCGCCAACTCGCACGGCAACATCGGTAACACGTCCACCTGCCAGACCTCTCACGGCGACTCGACCGTCGCCAACGTGAACGCAGCAGGCGGTGTCGTCGCCAACGCGGTTCAGTCGACCTCGGACACCAAGACCTGCAACAACGGCACCTCAGTTGCCCCGACGGCGACCTCGAAGGTCCTTCAGCTCGGTCAGAACGGCGTTCCGATCCCCGCCGCCGGCTGCGGCAACGGCACGCCCAACACCGACACCGGGATCCCGGTGCTGGCGCCGATCATCTGCAACGCGAACGACACCAGCACCAACCAGACCACCATCCCGTACAACGTGCGGGAGGCGCTGACCGTGTTCCTGCTCCAGACCACGCCGGGTGACACCGGCGTCGCCAAGGTCACGGCCGGGGCTTCCGAGTCCGCCGCCGCCGCGCCCACCGCGACCACCGGTACCACGGGCACCACCGGCACCACCGGCACGACGGGCACCACCGGCACGACGGGCACGACCGGCACCACCGGCACCACCGGCACGACGGGCACCACGGGCTCGACCGGCACCACGGGATCGACCGGTACCACCGGCACGACCGGCACCACGGGCACGACCGGCACATCCGGGACGACCGACAACGAAGAGACGACCGGCACCACCGGCACCACCGGCACCACCGGCACGACGACCGAAGGCGAGGCGGGCGAGACGCCCAGCCAGGCCGAGGAAAGCGCGGCGGCGGCCAACGCCCAGGCGCGTCTGGCCTTCACCGGCTACGACGTCACCGGCGCGGTGATGATCGGGGTTCTCCTGCTCGCAGGCGGCCTCGGTGCACGTCGCATCCTCGCCCGGCGTGCACGAAGCGCCAGCTGATCCAAAACCGCATCTGACTCGTTCACCTCAATCGACTCCGGCGCGGTTCGCGCTGGGCGCGCTGGTTCCGGCCGTCATCATCGTGGCGATCATCCTGATCACCGCGGGCGGCTCGAGCCACGCGCCCAGCCGGCTTCCGCCGCCGGCGAAGCTTCCGGCGCTTCCGCTGAGCTTCGCAAATCCGGGGATCGGGCTGGTGGGGCGGTTGCCGAGTGACTGGACGGCGGTCCGCGGGAACGGGTTCGTGCAGCTGGCCAGCAAGCGCCACGACGCGACCATCGAGGTGGTCTCACGGCCCCTGTTTGCCGGAACCAAGCCGCCGTTGCTCAAGCCGGCGGTCGACGCCATCCGCAAGGGCTATAGCTCGGTGACGGTCAAACATGCGCTGGGGAGCACGCTGGGCGGCCTTCCCGCCCGGAGCGTGGTGCTCTACGGCCGTAACAAGCAGGGCGTGCCCATCCGGGTTCTGGTGGCGGCCGCCCAGGGCCGCCACAAGGCGTGGGTGCTCGAGGCGTTCACCGCTCAGAAGGCATCCGAGCAGTCACTGGTCGCGGCACAGCAGATCGTGCTCTCGCTCCGGCTGAGCGGCTGACTGACCGGCGGCGGCTCGGCGCCGTGTTAGTCTGCGCGCCGGATTGAGCGAACTGCACGATCACTCGCTCCACCGCCTTCGGGCCGAGCCGGTCGCCTACGTGTGGGACAACGCCGCGGTGCCGGTGCTGGAGGTCGAGTCCGGGGAGATCGTCGAGTTTGAGGCCGCCGATGCCTCGGGCGGCCAGCTCACACGCGAGTCAACCGCTGCTGACGTGGCGGCGCTCGACTTCGACCACGTCAATCCGATCACCGGGCCGGTGTACGTGCGGGGCGCTCAGCCCGGTGACGTGCTCGCCGTGGAAATCTTGGAGCTGCGGCCCCAGGACTGGGGCTGGACCGCGATCATCCCCGGTTTCGGCCTGCTGGCGGATGACTTCAGCGAGCCCTGGCTGCGGATCTCCGCCGTCGAGCGCGAACGGCGTGCGGTGCGCTTCGGCGACGGCATCACCCTCCCGTTCGCTCCATTTCCGGGGACCATCGGGGTGGCGCCGCAGGAGCCGGGGCAGCACTCGGTTATCCCGCCCCGGCGCTGGGGCGGAAACATGGACATCAAGCACCTGCAGCCCGGGACGACGCTGTACCTCCCGGTCGGGGTGCAGGGGGCGTTGTTCTCGCTGGGAGACACCCATGCGGCGATGGGCGACGCCGAAGTCTGCGGTACGGCCGTCGAGGCGGCCATGGACGTGGCGGTCCGCCTGAGTGTCCGCCGTGATCTCAACCTGCACTATCCCCAATACGACATCCCCGCGGGGCAGCTGGCCAGCGTCGAGGCCTCGGCCTACCACGTCTGCACCGGAATCGCCGACGATCTGCTCGAGGCCACACGCGAGGCCACTCGGGCGCTGGTCGAATACATCGTCGAGCGCCACGAGCTGACTCGCGAGGAGTCGTACGCGCTGGTGTCGGTCGCCGCTGATCTGCGCATTCACGAGGTGGTCGACGTGCCGAATTGGGTGGTCGGCGCGTTTTTGCCCGGGGCCATCTTCGGGTAGCGAAATCGTCCATCGAAAGCAGGCCCCGAGTGCCCCCCGGCCCGCCTGCCTCCCGTCTGCGCCGAGAACTTCGGTTCTGGGGAAGGTCGTCCGGTTAGCTCGCGGGGCGACCAGCGGGTTCGGCGCTCGGGTTCAGCCAGCCACGGAGCGCCTTGCGGTCAATCTTGCCCACCGGAGTCAGCGGTATCGCGTCTAGGACGTGCAGCTCACGTGGGTACTTGTAGCCACCGATGTGCTCACGTGACCAGTCGATCAGCTCCTGCGCGGTCGCCTGGGCGCCGGGGTGCAGCGAGACGAACGCCACCACCTCCTCACCGCGGTCGCTGTCGGGCCGTCCGACCACCCCAGCCATCGCGATCGCCGGGTGCTCCACCAGGGCGTCCTCGACGTCACGGGGATACACGTTGAAACCGCCGCGGATGATCAGGTCCTTCTTGCGATCGACGATGAACAGGTATCCGTCCGGATCCTGATAACCGATGTCACCGGTGAGCAGCCAGCCGTCGCGGAGCGCCTGCGCGGTCGCCTCCGGGGCGTTCCAATACCCTCGCATCACGGCGGGCGAGCGACAGCAGATCTCTCCGAGTTCCCCCTGTGGGAGCACCTCTCCGCTCTCAGCCTGGATCCTGATCTCGGTTCCGGGCACAGGCAGCCCGACCGAACCGGGGCGCTCGGCTCCGGCGGGATTGGTGGCTACCAGAGCGGCAGTCTCGGTCAGGCCGTACCCCTGGCGGATCGAGACCGACGGCACCCGCCGGGAGAACTCGTCGGCCAGCTCCCGGGCCAGCGGCGCCCCTCCGGAGGTGAGATAGCGAAGCGAGGCGAGGTCATAGTCCTCCAGCGGCTGCGAGAGCAGGATCTGGAGCATCGACGGGACGACCGCGCTCTGCTGCAGGCGATGCTCACCGATCAGCCGGAGGAAGGCAGCGGGATCGAACCAGCGCAGCAGCACCGCGACGCCCCGCTCCGGCGAGTGCATCCCGGTGATCGTCACCAGCAGTCCATAGGAGTGCGAGAGCGGCAGTGTGAGCAGCGTGCGGTTGACCCCGGCGACATGGGAGGCCTGCTGAGCCGCCGCCCCGGTGAAGTGGAGGTTGGCGTGGGACAGCATCACCCCCTTCGCGCGGCCGGTCGTGCCGCCGGTGTAGAGCAGCGCCGCGAGGTCCTCGTCCGCGCGCTCGACGATCGGGCCGGGCTCGGCCCGTTCGAGCTCGGCCAGCCCGAGCGCGCCGCCGCTTGACTCGCCGACGGTGATCACGGCAAGCAGGCTCTCGATGCCCGCGCAGGCGCCCAGCGTCTTCTCGAGCAGCTCGGAGGTCGTGACCACCGCGCTCGCCCCCGAGTCCAGGACCAGGCGACGCAATTCCTCGGGGGAGAGCAGGAAGGTTGCCGGAGTCACCACTGCGCCGGCTCGCCACAGGGCTTGGTAGACGACGCCGACCTCGGGGCAGTTGGCCATCGTGACGACCACCCGGTCCCCGGGGGCCACCCCCAGCTCCATAAGTCCGCTCGCCACGCGGCACGAGCGTTCGTACAGCTCGCCCGAACCGATGCCAGCGCCCCTCGAACAGGAGCGATGGATAGTCGCCGCGTCGCTGGAACGCCTGCTCGGCGAGGCGGGCGAGGTGGTGCTCACCGGGTGGGCTCACGCGGTCAACATAGCCGGGTCGAGGGTCGAGGGTCGAGGTTGGCCGCTGAACCGCAGCGGCGGGCTGCTAGACTAATGCTTGCCAGCAAGCAACTATTTAGAGGAACCGCCACCACGCCACCCACCGCACCCACGTCTCCGGAGATCGAAAGCGCCTCGCGCCTGCGCGCGGCGATCGGGCGCCTCTCCCGCCGCCTGCGTCCAACCGCGGCAGCCAGCGCGGCCGGCTTGACGCCGACCAGGGTCGCGGTCTTGCTGGACGTGGTCCGGCGCGGCCCGGTCCGGCTGGGCGACGTCGCGGCGTCCGAGGGCATCAATCCGACGATGCTCTCTCGGGTCATCGCTGACCTAGTCGCCTGCCGGCCTGCTCGAGCGCGTGAGCGACGCCGAGGATCGCCGAGCCGCGTGGGTCAGAGCCACAGCCCGCGGACGGCGGTTGGCCGAACGGATGCGCGGCGAGCGAACCGATGCCATCAGCATCGCGCTCGCCGGGCTCTCCGAGGACGAGCAGCTCGCGATCGAGCGGGCCGTGCCGGCGCTCGAGGCGCTTGCGCAGCGGCTCGGGGAGAAGGAGCGATGACCCGCGTCATGCGGGTCGGTCGCACCACTTTCGCGGCCCTTGCGGTGCCCAACTACCGCCTCTACTACGGAGGGCAGGCCGTCTCGATGATCGGGACCTGGATGCAGATGACGGCGCAGTCGTGGCTGGTGCTCACGCTGACCCACTCGAGCACCGCCCTTGGCATCGTCATCGGCCTCCAGACGCTTCCGGTCCTGCTGCTCGCTCCGTACGGCGGCGTCATTGCCGACCGCGTCGACAAGCGCAGGCTGATGGTGGTGCTGCAGACCGCGATGGGCGTCCAAGCGCTCGCGCTTGGCCTGTTGACGGTCACGGGGACCGTGCGGGTGTGGGAGATCGGGGTTCTGGCGGCGCTGCTGGGCGTCAACAACGCCTTCGAGAATCCCGCTCGCCAGTCATTCATGCTTGAGCTCGTCGGGCCCGAGCATCTGCGCAACGCCGTCAGCCTCAACTCGGTGCTCGTCAACGTCGCGCGGACGATCGGCCCGGCCGTGGCCGGATTGCTGATCGCCACCGTTGGGCGACGGCGTGTGCTTTCTCGTCAACGCCGGCAGCTTCGTCGCCGTAGTCGTCTCACTGATGACGCATGCAGCGCGCCGACCTGCACCCGACGCCACCTACTCCACGCGCTCGCGGCCAGCTGCGCGACGGGTCTGCGGTACGTCCGCCGCACGCCGGAGCTCGCCGTGCCCTTGCTGATGATGGCCGCCGTCGGGTGTCTGACCTACGAGTTTCAGGTCTCGCTGCCGGTGATGGCCAGCCAGGGCTTGCACGTCGGGGCCAGCGGCTTCGGCTTCATGACCGCGGCGATGGGGGCCGGAGCGGTGTTCGGCGGCCTGGTCATCGCCGCCCGAGGCCGGACCGGTCTGCGCCCGCTCGTGCTGAGCGGTTCGGCCTTCGGCCTCGCCATGGCGCTCGCCACCGTGGCGCCGGGGCTGGAGATCGAGCTGATCGCCCTGGCCTTCGCCGGCGGCGCCAGCATCTGGTTCATGTCAACCGGCAACTCGACCCTGCAGCTCACCGCCGCGCCTGAGATGCGGGGCCGCGTCATGTCGCTGTGGTTCGTGGCCTTCCAGGGCTCGACCCCGGTCGGCGGGCCGATCATCGGCTGGGTGATGGCGAGCTTCGGCGCTCGCGCCGGCCTCGGAGTCGGAGCCATCACCTGCGTGGTCGTCGCGCTCGGCGGCTGGCTCGCCCTTCGCCGTCGCGTCAATCCGCCGCCGAATTCGGTCCGAGGCCACCGCGCCCGCCGCCTGATCTCCCCGGGTGACGGGTGAAGCCAGCCCGGGCGGCGCCGGGGCACGGCTGGACCGGGCTGGCAGCCGACGATTGTTCTCCCGGCTATCCGGGTAAGTCGGCATAAAGTGACAGGCTTCGACACCCATGAAAATCTGATCCAGTCCTATCCGGCGATTCCCGCCTCCGTCCCGGTGGCCCGCCGGGAGCTGGCCGAATACGCGGCGCAGGGCGGGCGCGAGCCAGGAGCAGCTCGACGTCGATCCGCCTCGCCTGCCTCCGAGGCGCTGACCAACGTCGTCGTGCACGCCTACGGTGGCTACGCCGGCCGCATCTACGTCAATGCTGACCTGGCCGGCGGACGAGCTGTGGATCTGCATCGGCGACGACGGCTCGCGGGCTGCGGTCGAACTACGAAAGCCCCGGGCTCGGGGTGGGCCTGGCGCTGATCGCTCAGGCCAGCGACGGCCTGACGATCATGAACCGGGGATCCGGGGGCACCGAGGTCCGGATGCGCTTCCGTCTCGACGCGGCACCGATCAGTCCGACGGTCAGTCCGATGAGTCCAGGAGGTCGGCCATGCGGCCCGCCTCCGCGCGCTTCTCCACCACCACGTAGTTCGCGCGGGTCTCCACGACCGACTCGACCTCGGGCAGCTCATGCCCGGGAGCCACGAAGAAACGCCGTGAGTTGCTGCGCACCGCCTCGTACTCAGCCAGGGTCAGCTCGATCAGGAGGTTGCACCCCAGCCGGGCGCACTCGCAGCGGAAGCTGACCGGGGAACTCTCCTCCCCCGGCCACTGCCCGCGGGCGATTCCCTCGTTGATGTCCCGGAACGTGTCCTCGTTGGCGGCGAGTCGCTTTTGCAGGTCACGCTCCATGCCGTGATCCTCCCATTTTCCGCCGTCATGCCGGCTCTGCCGGTTCCCCGACCTCGTGCTGGGCCCCCTCCCCCTCGGGCCGATCCTTGGCCTCGACGACCGCCTCCCGTCCTGGCTTCGGCCTCGGCCTCGGGTTCCTCGACCGCGCCGTCGGCGACCGGAACGAACGTCATCGCGTGCTCGGTGAGCGCCGTGATGGTCAGGCTCGGGTTGACCCCGGGGTTGGCCGGGACGACCGAGCCGTCGCAGACGAGCAGGTTCTCGTAGCCGAACACGCGCTGGCGCAGGTCGACGACCCCGCGTGACGGGATCCGGGGCGATCACCGCGCCGCCGAGGATGTGGGCGGTGGCGGGGGTGTTCAGCAGCGCCTCGGGGAGGTTGCTCTGGGGGACTCCGTCGATCTTCTCGGCGATTCGCTGCGCCGCTTCGTTGGCGGCCGGAATCCAGGTCGGATTCGGGTTGTCCGGGTCCTGCTCGGTGGTGAGGATCAGCTTCCGCCGCCCGATCCGGAGTCGGCTTCAGCCGCATCGAGTTGTTGAGCGTCTGCATCACGAGCAGGATCACCGTCCGCCGCGCCCAACCGCGCTTCCACAGCAGCCGGATCGACGCGAATCGGATGCGCGAACGTCGCCGCCGGCCCACTTCAGCGGCCGGGTCACGCGTGTTCCGCCGGCCGTCAGCGAGGTGAACAGCAGCCCCATGGCGTCCCCGGCCTCGCCGTAGGTGACGTTCTCGATGTGGGTCACCTCGTCGGGATAGATGCTCGAGCTGATCGCCACCGAGCGGTGAAAGTCGTACCTGTCCTTGGTGGCGGTGACCGCCAGCAGCGCCTCGCTGTTGGTCCGCACGACCTCGCCGAGGCGGTCCGAGAGCCGCGGCAGCGCCCCGAACTCCTTGCAGGAGCGCAGCAGCCAGTTGGTCCCGACCGCTCCGGCGGCGACGACCACGCCCTTTGCGGTCAGCGTTGCCTCGCGCTTGCGCAGCCACGCGCCCGGACGCCGGGCGGTGACCGCGTAGCCGGCCGAGCCGTCATCTGCGTCGCCCAGCGGCCGGATCTCCGTCACGTGGCGCTCGGCGAAGGATCTCCACTCCCTCTCGTTCGGCGAACCAGAGATAGTTCTTGCGCAGCGTGTTCTTGGCGTTGTGGCGGCAGCCGACCATGCACGCTCCGCAGCGGATGCAGCCGGCCCGGTCGGGGCCCTCGCCGTCGAAGTAGGGGTCCGAGACGGTCTCGCCCGGCTCACCGAAGTACACGCCCACCGTCGGCCGGCGGTACTCGACGTCCATGTCGGAGGCCAGCTCTCGAAACAGCCGGTCGGTGTCGTTCTCGAACGGCACCTCGGTCGCCCCCAGCATCCGCTTGGCCTCCTCGTAGTGCGGGGCCAGCGAGGCCTCCCAGTCCTGCATCGTGCGCCACTCCTCGGCCTGGAAGAAGTTCCGCGAGGGCACGTAGAGCGTGTTCGCGTACACGAGGCTGCCGCCGCCCACGCCACAGCCGGCCAGGATCGCGATGTCCTTGAACAGGTAGATCCGCATGATCCCGCGCTTGCCGACCCACGGGAACCAGACGAACTTGCGCAGCCTCCAGGCCGACTTGGGGAAGTCGTCGTCCTCGAAGCGCCGACCCGCCTCGAGCACGCAGACGCGGTAGCCCTTCTCGGCCAGGCGCAGGGCCGAGACGCTGCCGCCGAAGCCGGAGCCGATCACGATCCAGTCATAGTCGTACTCCTCGGCCGCGCCCAGCTCAGCCTCGTGAGAACGACGGGTCGCCGGCTGCGCCCCCGTTCTGGCCTGCCGACTGGCTCCCGAGTTACAGCCACGGGGCGTACCCTAGGCGACGCGAAATTGCCGCATAGTGCGGAACTTTATGGAGTATGCCCTCAAGTCGGCGTTGATTCGCGCCGATGCTGAACGCGATACATGGATGGGGCTGACATACCTTTTCCGCCCGGGGCGGGAGACGGCGTGACCCAATCTGGCAAAACATCTCAGATGGCCACGCTGAAACCTGTCGAGGGCCTGTTCCGCTCCCTGTTTGAGGCCGCGCCGCAGGCCGGACTGGTGTGTAGTCGCGCCGGTCTGATCGTCCTGGCCAACCAACGCGCGGAGCAGCTGCTCGGCTGCCCGCGGGCGCAGCTGACCGGGAGACCGATCGAGGACTTCGTCCTCTCAGATTCCGAGTCGCTCTGGTCGCGTGCGAGCGTCCTGCCCATCCCCGGTGGCGAGGAGCCGGTGATCGAGGTCCACGCCCGCCGCTAGGACGGCAGCGAGCTTCCGGTCAGGCTCACCGTGACCCGGCTGCGGATTGATGGCGAAGCCTTCCTCTCGGTGGCGATCGCCGACGCTTCCGAGCGCAGCCGCAACGCCGGGGCGCGCCGCATCGAGGCCAGCCACGACCCGCTGACCGGGCTGCCCAACCGCACCTTGTTCCTGGACCGGCTGGAGCATGCGCTGGCCCGGGCCCGGCGCTCGCAAGCGCCCCTCGCCGTGGTGTTCTTGGATCTCGATGACTTCAAGCTGGTCAACGACACCCGCGGACATGACATCGGCGACCTGCTGCTGGCCGCGCTCACGCCAAAGCTCGTGTCGGCGCTCCGCCCCGGCGACACGATCGCCCGGTTCGGAGGTGACGAGTTCGTCGTCCTGTGCGAGGATCTCAGCGGTCCGGCTGACGCCATCGGCATCGCGACTCGCATCGCCGGCGCCTGCAGCACGCCGGTGACCATCGGCGGACTCGAGCATACGATCACCGTGAGCGCCGGGGTGGCCTTCGTTGGTGACCCGGCCACGGCCAGTCCGTCCGGCCTGCTCCGAGACGCTGACGCGGCCATGTACCGCGCCAAGGCCGCCGGCAAGGGCCGCGTGGCGGTGTTCGACGAGGGTATGCGCGCAAGGCTGATAGAGCGGATCGCGATTGAGAGCTCGCTGCGCAAGGCGCTCGAGCGCGAGGAGCTGCGGGTCTTCTATCAGCCGGTGATTCGCTGCCGCGCAACCGGATCGTCTCGGTCGAGGCGCTGGTGCGCTGGCAGCACCCGCACCGCGGGCTGCTTGAACCGGCTGCGTTCATGGGGGCGGCCGAAAGCAGCGGGCTGATCGTGCGAATCGGAGAGTGGGTGATGGAGCAGGCCTGCCGGCAGGCCGTCGCCTGGGAGGCCGCGGCACCCGGCGCGGAGCCGATCCGGGTATCGGTAAATCTGAGCGCTCAACAGCTGGTTCGCTCTGATCTCGCAAACTCGGTGGCCCGGATACTCGAGCGGACCGGCCTCGATCCGGCACGGCTGGACCTCGAGGTCACCGAGGCCATGTTGCTCCGAGACGTCGAAGCGAGCGCCAACGCGCTCCGAGACCTCAAGTGCCTCGGGGTTGGACTGGTGCTCGACGACTTCGGCACCGGATATTCCTCACTGAGCTACCTCAAGCGGCAGACCATCGACGCCCTGAAGATCGATCGCTCGTTCGTGGAGGCCCTGAACGACGACGGAGAGGACGGCGCGATCATCGGAGCCGTCCTGAGCATGGCCCGCATGCTCAATATCGACGTGACCGCTGAAGGGGTCGAAACCGGCGCGCAGCTCTCACGGCTGCGCGGTCACGGATGCGACTCGGTTCAGGGCTTCTTGTTCGCGCGCCCCGCTCCGGCGAGGACGAGCATCGGCCGCCGGCATGTTCGCCGGGTCACGGCGCCCCGGGTGGCGAATCCGGCGCTCAGCAGCTGCGTCGCCTGATCGGGCGGATCCGCGGAGTGCAGCAGCACGACTCCGAGCCACTTCCGCCCGCGCCTCGCGGTCGCCACCAGGCAACGGCCGGCTGCGACCGTGTAGCCCGTCTTGACGCCGTCGGTTCCGGCAAACCCCGAGTCGCAGCAGCGGATTGTTGTTGTATAGGTAGAGCTTTCCGCCCTTGATCGGAAACGGCAGCACCGCGCTGGGTGTGGCCACGATCCGAGCCAGCTCAGGCGTGTCTCAGCACGCGTGAGCCAGCAGGGCCAGATCGCTCGCGCACGAGCGGTTGCCCTGATCGACGATGCCGGAGACCGTGGTGAAATGGGTGCAGCGCAGGCCCATCCGCCGCGCTCGTTCGTTCATCATCGCCACGAATCCGGGCCTGCGTACCGGCCACATGCTGGGCCAGCGCGATCGCAGCGTCGTTGCCCGGAGGGGAGCAGCAGCCCGTAGAGGAGCGCGCGCACCGAGACCTGCTTGCCGAGCGGAAGCAGCCCCACGCCCGAGCCGGAGAAGTGCACGGCCTGACGGGTGATCAGCACGCGAGTCCGCCGGACGGGTCTGGGCGGCCACCACAAGCGCGGTCATCATCTTGGTCAGGCTGGCGATCGGAAGCTCGCTGCCCCGGCGCGCGCTCCCACAGCACACGACCCGAACGTACGTCGAACAGCAGCCCGCTGCGCACGCCCAGCTTGAAGTGCGCCCTGACGCGATCGGCCGCCGCAGCCGGGGTCGCGCCATAGGCGTGTGCGGCCGTCGACGGGCGATGTTGGCGGACGCGTGTGCGCCGGCGGGGAAGCGGCGCCAGGCCTGGACGCCGGTCCCGAGGTTCCCGAGGCCATGAACACCAGCAGCGCGACGACCCCGAGCACGACGATGACCAGGCCCTCGCCCGATGCGCCGGCGGCGGCGGCGCCGACGCCGGCGCTGGCCTCCCGCGCGGCGCGGCGCGCCCGTCCTTCTTGGAGGACTCCAAGATCGCTCATTCGCGTGGGCGCTCGGTCAGAGCCCCGACGATGCCGATCATAAACAGCACGAGGATCACCACGGCCAGCACGCTGACCGCGGTCAGCCCGTAGTGCGAGATGTCGAGCGCGGTCAGCACGCCCGAGGCCGAGGATGAACGCCAGCACGATGGCGAGCAGGAAGTAGCGCACGCGATCAGTACGCCGGAATCTGAGAGCGAGGCCTCGTCGTCGCTTGGAGGCGAGCAGCCGGATCGTGAGCGCGCCGAAGACGAAGCCCCCGACATGGGCGAAGTAGGCTACGCCGCCTCCACCGCCGGCCGGGTTGGTCAGGCCTGCCGCGCCGAATACCGCCTGCTCGGCGAACCAGATCCCCAGCATCACGATCGCCGGCAGCTCGATCACGGTGAAGAACAGGATGATGAACACGAACGTGAGCACCCGGGCCCGCGGATACAGCACGATGTAGCCGCCCAGCACGGCCGCGATCGCGCCGGAGGCGCCGACCGTGGGGGCCGTCGAGTTCGGGGCGACGAGCACCTGCAGGGCCAGCGCCGCGACCCCGCCCAGCAGGTAGAAGCCGATGAACTTGATGTGGCCCAGGGCGTCCTCGACGTTGTTGCCGAAGATCCACAGGAACAGCATGTTGCCGGCGATGTGGAGGATCGAGCCGTGCATGAACATCGAGGTGAGAACGGTCTGCCAAGCCGGCAGCGAGTTCTCCGGCGGGATCCCGTTCTGCGGACAGGAGCGGGCTGTTGCAGATCACGCCGAGCGGTTGCGGGCCGGTCAACGTCTGACGCGCCACCTCGGCGCAGTGCACGCCGGAGTGGGTCAGCGCGCGCGGGATCGCTCCGTACTTGAGCACCTCCTGCGCGTCGGGCCCGCTGATCAGCGACCCGCCGTGGCGGACGCTGAGGATGTACACGACGACGTTGGTCGAGGATCAACGCGATCGTCACCCACGGGAACGTGTCCGTGGGGACGTTGTCCTTGATCGGGATCATGCCGGCCCCAGCCTAGTGCGCGCCGTCGCGGCTCGGCCGACCGGCCGGCTCCGGCAGCGGCCGGGCCGAACGCGCTACAGCCGCGCGACGGCGCTGCTGCCGACCGAGGCGATCCGCCACGGCTGCTCGGAATCGCCGTCGAGGGCGAGCGTCCAGCGCTCGGTGAAGCTGGTGCGGCGCGACTGGCTGCCGGCCACGACCGCGGCGGAGTCGCGATCCTCGAGGTACCGCCGCCCCTCGAGGTCGACCTCGATCGTCATCGTCGGCGGCGTCGCCGCCGCGTCGAGGCCGGCGATCCGGATCTGCTTGACCTGCGGCCCGCGGACGACCAGCCGGGTCTGCTGGCTCGGATCGCCGGGATGCAGCATCTGCTGGGCCGCGTCTGGATGGGCGAGCGGCGAGCAGCTCGGCGTCGTCGCCGTCGACCGCCTCGGCCCACGCGGCGACGGCACGCCGCGCTGCGACCTCGAGGATGTCCGGCGCGAAGCGCCCGTCGGCGAGGCTCAGGTCGTTGGCCGCCGCCCGCGCGTCGCCCTGGAAATCGAGGTCGGCGAGCTCGGCGATGTTGGTGCCCTCGGGCACCGCGTCGGCGACCGCACCCTCGACCAGCGCCGCGTCGCGCATGCTGCGGTCATCGGCCCACGGGCTGGCGACGATCTCCTCGCTCAGCGCGTGGTCGCCCTCGGCCGCCCTGCTCGATCGAGAGCAGGATCCAGTGGCCGCCGCGCTTGCCCAGCGTCCAGTACTCCCGGACCTTGATCGTGTCGGACAGGCTGTCCGCGCGGCCGACCCGCTGACCGTATGCGTCCTCGACGTAGTCGCGCAGCGCTGGTCTCGATCCGGACCGTTGGCCGCGGTCGGTGCGGTCGTCCCCGGTGTTGCGCAGCCCTACATACTCGACCCGCGGCTCGCCCATCGGCTGTACCCGGTTGTGCCAGCCCTTGCGGTCGAAGTCGTCCAGGCGCCGCTCCCACTCCCCGAGCAGCTCCGGCGCCACGAGCGCGCGCAGGCGGATCCGGTCCCGGGCGTCCCAGGCCTTCTGGATGTCCAGGAACAGCTGCGCCGCCGCTGGGCGTACCACGTCCGGGGCGAACGCCGGATCGTCCTCGGCCGCCTCGGCCGCGGCGAGCTCCACCTTGCGCTCGCGCTGGGCCACTCGCCGCCGGGCCGCGGTGCCCTGAGCCTGCTGGCCGCGCCACCAGACGACAGGAGCGCGGCAGCACGTAGAGCACGAGGACCGCGATGATGATGAGACGAGGATTCCGCCGCCGCCACCGCCGATCGGGATGAAGAAGAAATGACCGTGGCCGAACGCCGCGTCCGAGGCCGCCGCCGCCACCGCCGCCGAAGCTGCGGCCGAAGCCTGAGCTGCCGCTGCCGCCGCGGGCCAGCGCCGCCGGGGCGCTGAGCAGGAGAAGGCTCAGCGCTGCAGAGCGCGCCGCCGAGGGCTGGAACCGGCGCCTCATGCTCCCACCGCCTCTCGGGCGAGCGGCCCAGTGCCGGGCTCATTCTGGGCCACGTGCTGATCGGCGTGATAGCTGCTGCGCACGAGTGGGCCGGCCGCGACGTGGTCGAATCCGAGCGCGTACGCCGCCCGCTCCAGTTCGGCGAACTCATCCGGATGCCAGTAGCGGACGATCGGCAGATGCTGCTCGGTCGGCCGGAGGTATTGCCCGACGGTGATCACCTGGACATGGTGCTCACGCAGCGTCCCAAGCGTGTCGACCATCTCCTCGAAGCTCTCTCCGAGCCCGACCATCAGTCCAGACTTCGTCGTCACCTCGTCGCCCCCCATCTCTTTGGCGTTGCGCAGCACCCGGCAGGAGCGCTCGAACTTTGAGCCCCGGCGGGCTACAGGGTATAGCCGCGGGACGACCTCGACGTTGTGGTTGAAGACATCGGGTCGTTCGGCGATGACCTTGGCCAGCGGCATCTCCTCGCCGCGAAAGTCGGGCGTCAGCACCTCGACCTTGCACCGCGGAGCCTGGCGGCGGATCTGCCGGATCACGCCGACGAACGCGCTGGCGCCGAGGTCGGGCAGATCGTCACGGTCGACGCTGGTGATCACCGCGTGCCGTAGGCCCATCTTGGCCACGCAGCGGGCTACGCGAGCCGGCTCCAGCGGATCGTTCCAGGTCGGCTTGCCCGTCTTGACGTTGCAGAAGCCACAGCGCCGCGTGCACGTGTCGCCGAGGATCATGAACGTCGCGGTGCCGCGCTGCCAGCACTCGCCGATGTTGGGGCAGGCGGCCTCCTGGCAGACGGTGTGCAGGTTCTCCTCGGTGATCAGCGCTCTGCAGCTCCCGGTAGCGCGGTCCGCCCGGCGCTGGAACCTTGAACCACGGCGGCTTACGGCCCCGGTGAGGCTGCACCTCCTGCGTGCCGAGCACGGTGAGGACATCGGAGATGCCTCCAGGGTTGGACCGCGACCGGGTCACATGCTCACGCACGCTCACGAGACAAGGCTAGCGCTAAGCGCGGTTTCCACAGAAATTGCTCAGGGGGTGACAGACACGCCACGTCATCCCGGTCACCATCGGCGCCGATGGGCCGTTCAAGGTCATCCCCGGATGGGCGTGGTCGAGAAAACGAAATATGTCAGCGCTTTCTCGACCACGCCTCCATCGAGAGCGCCGCCGTAGCCCTCATGGCGACCCAGCACACGGTGGCGAGCCTTGACCAACTGGCGCGGTTGGGGCTGGCGCCGCGTGCCGTCCAACAACGCGCCCTCGCCGGCCGCCTGCACCGCATCCACCACGCGGTCTACTCGCTCGTCCCAGCGCCCCTGCTCACCCGGCACGGGCGCTTGATGGCCGCCGTGCTCGCCTGCGGCCCGGGGGCCGTGCTCTCTCACCGCTCCGCCGCGGCGCTGCACCAGATTCGCGCCACCGACCGCGCGAAGATCGATGTGACCGTCCCATCGCGCTCGAGCCGCTGCCACATCGGGGTCGACCTCCACCGGTCGCTCACCCTGATCGACCGAGACGTGACCCTGGTCGAGGGCATCCCCTGCACGACCGTCGCCCGTACCGCGCTCGACCTTGCCTCCGTGCTGAACCGCCGCGGTCTGGAGCGCACGTTCGACCAGGCCGAGGTGGAGAGCCTGCTCAACCTGCGGGCCGTTGCCGACCAGCTCGAGCGCAACCCCAACCGGGCCGGCGCGGCGACCCTGAAGGCCGTTCTGCACGAGCACACCGCCGGGAGCACGTTCACCTGGAGCGAGTTTGAGGAGCGCTTCCTGGCGCTGATCCGCGCTGCCGACCTGCCGTCACCCGAGGTCAACGCGTGGCTCGATCTCCACGACGGCGAGCTGCCCCTGCGCGTGGACTTCCTCTGGCGAGAGCGAAAAGCCGTGGTGGAGACCGATGGCCACCGCACCCACCGCACGCGGCAGGGGACCGAACGTGATCGTCGCAACGATCAGCGCCTGACCCTGGCGGGGTGGGGATACCTGAGGCTCACCTGGTTCCAGCTCGCGCGTGAGCCGAACCGGATCACCCAGACGGTGACGAAGCTACTGGGCCTGTAGCGCCCGCTCAGACCCGACCGCTGCTTCGAGCCGGGCCAGGCTGACGAGCCGCTGCCGGCGCCCCAGCGCCTGGGCGACGGCAAACGCCGCCCGCTTGCGAAAGCAGGGCATCTGCCCGGCCAGCCGGCGGGTCTCCTTGATCAGCGAGGTCATCTGGACATCGGGGAGCCCGCAGGCCACGACCCAGGAGAAGGGCTGAAGGTCGTTCTCGACGTTGACCGCGAACCCGTGCGTGGTCACGCCGCGCTGGACATGCACGCCGATCGAGGCGATCTTCCGCTCGTCGACCCAGACGCCGGTGAAGTCCGGTCCATCGTCGAAGCGCGCCCGGGCCTGGACCCCGTCCTCGACGCAACGCTCCAACCAGAGCATGCTCCAGGGTCCGGACATAGGCCACCACGTCATCGACAGCCACGATCGGATACCCGACCAACTGCCCCGGTCCGTGGTAGGTGATTTTGCCGCCGCGGTCGGTATCGACGATGTCGATTCCCTGCGCCCGGTACCAGTCCTCGCCCATCGGCAGCTCGCCGGCCGCCGAGCGACGCCCGCGCGTGAGCACGGGCCAGTGCTCGAGCAACAACAGCACGTCCGGCACGACTCCGGACTGCCGGGCCGCCCGGATGCGCTCCTGCAGCGCGAGCGCCTCGCGGTACTCGAGTGTGCCCAGCTGACAGACCCACAGCTCCGGAGCGCTCATCCCAACCATGCTACGCCGAGGACAAACCCTCCAGGTGAGCCTTGACCGCGGCCAGGAACTGCGCCGCCTGTACCCCATCGAGCGCACGGTGATCCCAGCTGAGGCCGAGGATGGTCATCGGACGGATAGCGATCGAGTCGTTGCCGTCGGCGTCGGTGATCACAACCGGTCGTTTGACCACCGCCTCGAGATCGAGGATCCCCACCTGCGGCTGGTTGATGATCGGGGTGGCCATGATCGACCCGTACTGGCCGGGATTGGTGATCGTGAAGGTGCCGCCACGCACGTCGTCCGGGGAGAGCTCACGCGCACGCGCGCGCCGCGCGAGGTCCTTGATCCGGACGCCGAGGCCCTCTTCGGACAGCTCATGCGCACCATGAATCACCGGCACGATCAGCCCGTCCTCACCGAGCGACACCGCGATGCCCAGGTGCACCTCGTCGTGACGAACGTACTCCTCGCCCTCGAGCCAGGCGTTCAGCGCGGGATGCTCACGCAGAGCCGCGACGCAGGCCCGCGCGACGAACGCCAGCGCGGTTAGCCTCAGTCGCGCCCGGGCGCGCTCCACCCGGCTCATGTCGACCTCGATCCAGGTCGTGCAGGTGGCGGCGGTCTCAAGTGAGCGCTTCATGTGCTCGCCGATCTGCCGGCGCACGCGGGAGAGCCCCGACGCCGTCTCCGCTGAGCGCCGGGTCCGGCCGGTACGGGCTCTCGATGTGCAGCGGCGGGTCCTCCGCAACGCCGTTCCCAACGCCACCGTTCCCCGCCTGCTCGAGATAGGCCAGCACGTCCTGCTTGCGCACGCGTCCGTCGCGGCCCGTCCCGGTGACCAAGCTCAGGTCGATCCCGTGCTCAGCCGCGATCCGCCCGACGACCGGGGAGTAGCGACCACCCCGGCCGTTTGTCGCGGGTGTTGCCGGCCGCGCGGTGGGGGACGCGCCCGCAGCTCGGGGCCGGAGCGGGACGCCGAGCCTCCGTGCACCCGTGCCAGCACCGTTCCTACAGGCACGGTCTCGCCGACGGCGACCAGGATCTCGGCCACGACCCCGGAGACCGGCGCCGGCACTTCGCTGTCGATCTTGTCGGTCGAGATCTCGCAGACGGTCTCGTTGGCGCCCACCGGATCCCCGACTGCCCTTGCGCCATTGCACCACGGTGCCCTCGGCCACCGACACCCCCATCTGCGGCATCGTCACGTCAATCAAGGCGTTGGTGGCCTCAGTAGGCGAGGAGCTCACGGCACGCCTCCCTCACGCGTTCGACGCCGGGCAGAACGGCCTGCTCGAGCGGGGGCGAGAACGGAATCGGAACATCCGGCGTGGCCACCCGGACCACCGGGCCGTCCAGGAACTCGAAGCCCTGCTCGGCGATCACAGCCGCCACCTGTGCCCCGGCAGCGCACATCTGGTTCGCCTCATCCAGGACGACGACCTTGGAGCAGCGCTGCACCGAATCGAGAATCGCTGCTTCATCCAGGGGCACCAGCGAGCGCAGATCCAGCACCTCCACCGATGCGTCCAGATCCTCCACCGCCTCCAGGGCGACGTGCACCATCGCCCCGTAGGCGATCACGACCAGGTCGCTGCCGGGCTGGGCCACCCGGGCTCGGAATGGCGTCTCGTACACGCCATCCGGCACCTCGCCGCGCACCCGCCGGTACAGGTGCTTGTGCTCCATGAAGCAGACCGGATTCGGATCACGGATAGCCGCGTGCAGCAGGCCCTTGGCGTCCTCGGCGGTGGCCGGGGCCACCACCTTGATCCCCGGCGACTGCATGAACCATGCCTCGGGGTTCTGGGAATGGAACGGGCCGCCGGAGAAGCCACCGCCGGAAGGCAGCCGGACCACGATCGGCACGGCCAGGCCCTGGCGGTAGTGCATCTTTCCCGCCACGTTGACCAGCTGGTCGAAGCCACACGAGATGAAGTCCGAGAACTGCATCTCGCAGACCGGGCGCAGACCGACCACCGCGGCGCCGACGGCGCAGCCGATGATCGCTGACTCGGCCAGCGGCGTGTCCATCACCCGGCCGGGCCCGAACTCCTCGATGAAGCCGTCGGTGACCTTGAAGGCGCCGCCGAACTCGCCGATGTCCTCGCCCATCACCAGCACCCGCTCGTCGGCGCGCAGCTCATCACGCAGTCCCGCCGAGATCGCCTGCAGATAGGTCATCTCGCTCATCGCTCATCACCTGATCCCGACCCCGACCCGGAGGCGAAGCCGCTCCACGGAGCCAGACCGTCCCCCAGGACCTCGGCCTCAGCTTCACAGAACACGCCCGTCGAGCACCGTCGCCGGATCGGGCATCGGCGCCGCCAGCGCCTCCTCGCTGGCAGCGTCGATCTCGGCTGCCACCGCTGAGCGGACCGACTCCACGTCCACGCCCAGAGAGACCAACCGCGCGTCCTGGCGGTCAATCGGATCCCGCGCGCGCCACTCCTCGACCAGCGCCGAGGGCACGTACTTCATATCGTCGTGGGCGGCGTGGCCGTGCATCCGCATCGTCACCGCTTCGATCAAGGTCGGTCCATCCCCGGCCAGCGCCCGCTCGCGCGCGGCGAAGGTGGCCTCGAACATCGCCTCCACATCGTTGCCGTCCACCTTCACCCCGGTGAACCCGTAGGCCGCCGCC
This sequence comes from uncultured Solirubrobacterales bacterium, assembly GCA_963844475.1. Lineage (GTDB taxonomy): Bacteria > Actinomycetota > Thermoleophilia > Solirubrobacterales > Solirubrobacteraceae > Palsa-465. The sequence goes on from CAWJOL010000003.1 coordinate 84,260, forward strand.
CGCTCGACCGGGTCGACCGCGAACTGCTTGTCCAGCGGAGTCGAGTAGGCGTACTGGTTGTTCTCGAGCACGAACACGACGGGGAGCTTCTGCACCCCGGCCCAGTTCATCGCCTCGTGGAAATCGCCGCGCGAGGTGGAGCCGTCGCCGAACCAGGTCAGGGCGCAGCGCTTCTCGCCCCGGAGCTTGAAGGCCATCGCCATGCCCGTGGCCACCAGCATCATGTCGGGCAGCATCGACACCATCCCGACGCAGCCGAGATGCCGGTCGCCGAAATGCACGTTGCCGTCGCGCCCGCCGGTCACGCCGGTCACGCGGCCGAGGTACTGGGCCAGGATCCGCGCCGGCGGTACGCCCCGGATGACGTGTGCGGCCAGGTCACGGTGCAGGATGCAGAGCCGGTCCTGCGGCCCCATTGCGAACGCGGCGCCGGCCGACACGGCCTCCTGCCCGAATCCGTCGTAGAACGAGCCCGGGACCTTGCCCTGGCGGTACAGGCTCATCGCCCGTTCCTCCAGGCCGCGCATCAACAACATCGCGCGCAGCAGCCAGATCCGGTCCTCGGCTTGAAGATGTCCGGTCGCGGCGCTCTACCTCGCCAGCCGCCGGCTCAGCCATGTGGGTCGCCATCTATGCGTGCCCTTTCGTCTTGCGGGCCGGCCGGGGTCTCCGTCCGGCCCCACTTTCAGAAGCCTCCCGGGATCTCCGGCGGGCCTCCCGAACAGGGGGTGGCGCGAGCTTACTCCTGCGAGCGGCCGCTGACGAGCGCCACCCCCAGCTCGCGTCTACTCTTCGACCATGGACGGTGCCTGGCTCGTCCGCATGCGCTGGCGGCGACGCGGCGCCTGGCTGTGGCCGGCGTTCGTGGCCGCGGTCATCGTCGATGCGCTGATCGGCCACGCGCTGCCTCCGGTGGGGGACACACAGAAGCTGTTCGGGGCGGCGCTCGTGGCCTGCTTTCTGAACCTGCTCGGGATCGTGCTGCTGAGCCTGCCGCTGGCCGCGCTCCTGCGCCGCCGGCGCCCCGATCTGCCCTGGATCGTCGCCCGCGACTATGGCGGCACCGCCGTGGTGCTGGCCATCACCGCGGCACTGCTGAGTGCGGGGCTGATCAACCACTCCACCGTGCTCGGACACCGCAGGCCAGGCGTGACGCCATCGTCCGCGCCCAGGCCTTCATCGGCGACCGCGCGCCCGCCGAGTTCCGCGGCAACGTGACCCTCGTCGACGTCTACGCGATCGAGCCCGGGAGCATGTACCGGGTCTGCATCCCGAGCCACGCGAGCCCGCGCAGCTTCTGCGTCGTGGTCAAGACCAAGATGCCGCTCGCCCAGAGCGTCAGTTTCGATGGATACGAACCCAACGCGGTGTTCGCCGCGGGGGCGAGATAGAGACCCGGTCGCGGGGTCATTAGGCTGCCGGTATGGGCACGTTGAACACCAAGAAGGTCGCCCTGATTGCGGCGATCCTCGGATCCGGGGTGGTGTTCCTCGACGGGACGGTCGTCAACGTCGCGCTGCCGGCGATCCGCGCCAGCCTGCACGGCGGGCTGGCCGAGCAGCAGTGGGTGGTCGAGGCGTACATGCTGACGCTGTCCTCGCTGCTTCTGGTCGGCGGTTCGCTCGGCGATCTGTTCGGCCGCATCCGCGTGTTCTCGGCCGGGTTGATCGGCTTCGGCGTCTGCTCGCTGCTCTGTGCAATCGCTCCCAGCAGCGCGCTGCTGATCGGCGCCCGCGCGGTCCAGGGGATCTTCGGCGCGCTGCTCGTCCCGAGCACGCTCGCGCTGATCATGGACACCTTCGAGAACCATGAGCGGGCCGCCGCGATCGGCAGCTGGACGGCGTGGACCGGAGTCGCGACGGTGATCGGACCGCTGGGCGGCGGGGTGCTCGTCCAGGCCGCGTCGTGGCGATGGATCTTCGCCATCAACCTGGTCCCGGTGGTGATCACGCTGCTGCTGCTGCGCCGCCTGCCGGCCGACAAGCGCACACCCGGCCACGTCGACGTCGTCGGCGCGGTGCTGTGCACGCTCGGACTGGCCGGCCCGGTGTTCGCACTGATCGAGCAGCCGACGTACGGGTGGGGTAGCGCGAGGGTGGCGATTCCGCTCGTCGTCGGGCTCGTGCTGCTCGCGGCGTTCGTGCCCTGGGAGCGCCGCAGCCCGCAGCCGATGCTGCCGCTTGCAGCTGTTCAAGGTGCGCAACTTCACCGTCGGCAACCTGACCACGCTGACGATGTACGCCGGACTCGGCGTGGCGACGTTCTTCCTCGATGCTGTTCCTCCAGCAGGTGGCGGGCTACAGCCCGGTCAAGTCCGGAGCATCGCTGCTGCCGATCACCGTTGATCGTGTTCCTGCTCGCCAAGCGCTTCGGCGCGCTGGCCGACCGGATCGGTCCGCACTACTTCATGGCCGGCGGGCCGGTGATCGCCGGTCTCGGGCTGCTGCTGATCTCCCGCACCGACGCGCATGCCGGCTACATCAGCGAGATCCTGCCCGGGGTGATCGTGTTCGGCCTCGGCCTGGCCATGACGGTCGCGCCGCTCACGGCGGCCGTGCTGGCCGTCGGTCGACCAGCGCCACTCCGGCCTGGCCAGCGGCGTCAACAACGCGGTGGCCAGGGTGGCCGGCCTGCTGGCCATCGCGGCCCTCGGCGCCGTCGTCGCGGGGAGCTTCCAGAGCCGGCTTGACAGCGACGTCGCCGGCGAAGCCGCTCGCGCCCGCCGCACGCGCCTTCGTGGCCCAGGCCCGCACCCGCCCGCTGGTCATCGACACCGCCCACCTGCACGGGGCCGATCGCACCGTGGTGCGCGGCCGCGCTGGTCGACGCCTCGGTCAGCTCGTTCCGTCTGGGCATGGAGATCGGCGCGGCGCTGGCCGTGCTCGGCGGGATCATCGCGCTGGTGGGGATCGAGAACCCGCGCCGCAAGGTGCTGGCCGCGGACTGCCCGGGCGGGGCGCTGGCCGGCGCCAGCCAGGACACGGCCGCCAGCGCGGTGCCCGTCGCGGGTCTAGCCAGCGCTGGCAGCCGGAACAGCGACGGGAAAGCGCAGGGCCAGGAACGGGTCGCCGGTCATCGACATGCGTCCCGAGGAGACCAGCTGCGGCCAGCCGACCGTGCCGGCGGCCAGGCGCACGATGTCGTCGGCGCCGAGCTCGACCGCCGCGCCGGCCTCGGGCGCCGGGCCCGGCGAGACCTGCAAGCTCGCCGCGCGCTGATCTGCAGGGCCAGCGGGCGTGACGCCGTCTCCGCCCGGGCGCCGCACGCGCAGCTCCAGCGTTGCCTCGAGGTCGCCGCGCGCGATCGGGGTCAAACCGCGCGGGCAGGCCGACCCGGATCGCCCGCATCGCGGCCGCGTGCGTGACGACCGTGCGCGCTCAGCCCGGCCACCCGCTCGCCGCCGCCGCGCAGCGCCGCCTGAACCCGCGGCCGGCTCACGACATCAGGTACTGCATCGCCTCGGTCGGATCCGAGAACAGCATCAGCGAATCGTCGGTCGCCACCATCCGGCCGTAGTGCGTCGACATCTCGTGCTGGATCGAGTAGGCGTCGATCTCATATCCGAGCTGCTCGGAGACCTCCGCGTAGGGGATGGCGAGGCGAACCTTGGCGCGGATGTCCCAGAACGACGGCTGCTCGATCACCTCGACGCTCTCCCGGCGCCGGAGGATGTCGGCCACCGCGTCGCCTTCGGCGCTCTTGGCCATCACGATCCCGACGTAGTCGTAGCCGCCTTCGCCGTTGACCGCGGCGCGGGCGCACGCGGCCGCCGCCTGCCGCGCTGGGGTCGGACGCACTCGCTGCGTGGGACGATCGGCCGGTTCGGCAAGGCCGCCCCATCCAAACCCGTTTCGGCCAGCACGGCGTTGGCGTACACCGACAGGTTGACGACGTCGACCGCGGCCACCGAACCGAGCGCGTCGGCGGCCTCCTGAGCGCCGGGCTGCCAGTCGGCCAGCCAGGCGTCGATCACCGCGCGGTTGTGCGTGCCGTGCTCGGGGTCGGCCAGCAGCATCCGAATCAGCTCGGTCGTCCACGCCACGCGCCCACTCCCATTCCTGGTTGGCCACCTGCGCGATGACCGGGGTGACGGTGTCACCGCATCCGGCGGCGGCGCGGATGCCGAGCTCGCGGCGCAGCATCGTCCCGACGACCGGCTCGAAGCAGACGTTGGCGGCGACGATCACCTCGCCCCAGTCCTTGGTCGCGGCCAGCCGTTCGACGTAGCGGCGCGTCGGCTGCCAGCGCTCCTCGGTCAGGAACGCCTCACGCGCGGCCTCGATCGGGAACGGGCCGTGATGCTCCTCGAGGTCCATCGCGTAGAGCACGAGCGCCTGGGCTGAGCGCTGCTTCATCGCCGCCTGTAGACACACGCAGGTGGCGACGGAATCGGACAGGCAGTCGCGCCCGATCGTGGCCAGCGCGAACCACAGGCCGTGCTCGATGTAGGCCGCAACCTGGAGATTCGCCTTGAGGAAGGTCGACCCAGTCGGGCGTGAAGTCGGCGATCAAGCCTTCCTGAACGGCCGAGCGCATCGCGCTCTCGATCTGGTTCTCGACCGCCGCGGCAGCGCTGGTAGTACGTGCGCTCCCATTGCTCGGCCGGATCCCGGAACGCGTACCAGTCGCTGCTGCGTAGCTGGGTCGAGCCGTCATCCCAGGTGCCGCGTCCGTCCTCGAAGAACATCGGCCAGCCCCGGGTGAGGTGGCGGTGGATGGACGGCTGGGTATCGATCGTGACGTCCTCGTAGAGCGACGCGCGACGCTTGCGCGGCGTGTACCAGTCGAAGTCACGCTCGGCGTCGGAGCCGGCCGGCGCGGCCGCGCTGTCGACGCGCTTGACCGGCGGGCCGGGCTGGGCGGAGTCCGGCGCAGCGTCGGCCGAGGTGGTGAACTTGTCCGAGAAGATCCGCGCCTCGTCGATCTCGTGAGCGCCGGTCAGCATCGCCTCCGCCGCCTCGATCATCGGCGGCGGGCCGCACATGTAGACGTCCGGCGCGGTGATCTCGCCGGCGGTCAGGTACTCGCCGACCGCCTCGTGGACGAACCGCTCGACCACCGGCGTGAAGCGGAAGTCGCCCAGCGCGGAGCCCAGCCGCTCGATCTCCTCGAGCCCGAACAGGTCGTCCTCGGTGCGTGCGCCGTAGAAGAAGCGCACCGGGCGCTCGCAGCCCTCGCGCGGCGAGCTGGCGCAGCACGCAGAGGATCGGGGCCATGCCCGAGCCGCCGGCGATCATCAGGATCGGCTGTTCGGCCTCGCGCAGGCGAAACGCGCCGTAGGGCCCGGTGAAGCCGAGCTTGTCCCCGGCCTTGATCTGCCCGTCGAGCATCCCGGACAGGCGCCCGCCCGGGATAGCGCTTGATCATCAGCTCGATCCGGTCCTCGCCGGGCAGGTTGGCCATCGAGAACGAGCGGCGGACGCCGTCGTGGCCGGGTACGTGCAGGTCGACGTACTGACCGGGGGTGAAGCTGAAGCCGGGCGCGCTGAGGACGAGCCGCGTGATGTCGTGGGTCAGCGGCTCGATCGGCCTCGACGGTCGCCTCGCCGTCCGCGATCGCGTGCTCGAGCCGGTAGCTCTCGGGGTCGTAGTGCAGCAGCTCGACGACCAGATCCTGCTCGGGCATGGCTCGGCACATGAGCGAGTAGCCGCTCTCGCGCTCGGAGTCCGAGAGGGCGAAGTTGGAGTAGCGCTTGAGCGCCACGTCGCCCTCTTGGAGGAAGCACTTGCACGCCGAGCACTGCCCCTCGCGGCAGCCGTAGACGAGGTTGTAGCCCTGGCGGAAGGCGGCGTCGAGGACCGTCTCGTCGGCCGCGCAGTCGATCTCCTCGCCGATCGGCTCGAGGCGGACCTTCATGGCACGGCGACGCTCGGGCGGGCGGCGGTGCTCCAGCCCGCAGTGCTCCAGTCGCCACTCGGCAGGCCGAGCTCGCGCGCCACGCGGATGTTCGGGGAGACGAACTCGAGGTCGTGCTTGCGGATGTCGCTCAGCTTCCAGCGGCGCTCGTCGCGCAGGTGGGGCTGGCTGATCAGCGTCTCGCCGTCGGCGCGGACGAAGCCGAGGTCCTTGATCACCTCGCTGGCCTCCCAGCCGTGGTAGCGGTCGAGGTAGTTGCGGTCGCCGGTGTAGCGGCCGGGGTTGGAGACGTCCATCCACTCGCACTCCTTCGAGCAGTAGAAGCGCGTGCGCGGCTGCCCGGCGCCGTCGGGGAAGATCGCGTGGCGGCGGTCCTCCTCGGCCACGCACAGGCCCTGGCAGGTCCAGCAGAACGGCGGCGCCATGTTGATGAAGTCCAGCGGCAGGAAACCCGGAGTCGGGATCGGTGCTGCCCCGGAAGGCCTCCCAGAACGGGCCGTACTTGGAGTACCAGCCCGGGGTACTTGCTCTCGAACCAGTCGAAGTCGCGCTCGTCGAGGGGATCGAAGCGCCAGAACGACAGCGGCCAGCCGGCGAAGGCGAGGATCGCGTGGCGGTGGTGAACGCCGTTGACCAGACGCTCGCGCGCGCGGTCGAAGATGTCGGTGGGGATGTCGAGCCCGAGCTTGCCGAGCTTCATCACGTAGGCGCGGTGCCAGTCGTCGCGCACCCAGCGGTCCCACTTGTCCAGGTAGCACTCGGGGTCGGAGCGGTCCTTGGAGAAGTACTCCATGACCACCGCGGCGAAGACGTCGATGAACGCGTGGTTGATCCAGAACGCCTGCTGCAGGTCGCGCTCGATCAGCGGCGCGTTGTGGTCGTCCTGGAGGACGGTGAGGAGCGTCGCGTAGCCGTTGGAGATGTGGCGCGCCTCGTCTGACTGGACGCTCAGGTAGGTGGTCGGCAGGGTGAAGTCGCCGTTGCGCGCGGCGACGTCGGGCAGGGCGACGAAGACGATGTTGGTGAACGCCGTCTCGGCCACCACCTGCAGCGTCAGCGCGCACTGGATCGGGTCGCCGACCATGAAGTGGCTGAACATGTTCAGCCCCGGGTTGGTCAGCACCGACCCGGTGAAGGCCTTGGGGCCGAGGTTCCAGCCCGCCGGGTCGGGGACGTTCTTGGCGTACCAGCGGGCCAGCGCCATCTGCAGCCCGGTGTGGCGGATCTCGTCGACGAACTGGACGTGGTAGCCGTTGCGCAGCTCGTTGTTGGGCACCGCGCTCATCAGCATCGACATGCAGCGCCCGGCGCCGATCTCGGCGAAGTTGGTCACCGTGATGAACGGCTTGAGGATCTCCAGCCAGCGCTCGTTGGCCTTGCTCGGCATGTTCGCCCGCACCGCCGCGTCGAGCCCGCCGTAGACGCGCTCGTCCTTCTCGAGCTCCATCGGCAGGTACTCCCGCATGATGTGCTTCATCGGGTCCTTGGCCTTGTGCGGGAACTTGTAGCGCGTGGGATAGCGCACGGCCGGCTCGTGGTAGGTCGGCTCCCAGCCGAGCTGGGCGATCCGCTCGTGGGTCTGGGTGATGCTGCGCCGGCGGGGGGCGGTAGCGCTCATGAACGGAACCCTACTTCCGAGCCGCGACGCATATCTCCGCCCTTGGGCAACTTGTCCTTCGGCCGCGTTTTGTCACAATGTGACAATGGCGGCGGCTCCCTGGTCGGCCGAGCAGCTGCCGCCGGAGACGGTGGCGGCGGTCCGGGCGCGACCTGGCGCGTCTGGTCGACCAGATCGTGGCGGCGATCCGGGCCGAGAATCCGGTCTACGCCGAGGTCCTGGCCGACCCCTCCGGGATGGGGATCCGGCTGGGCATCGAGCAGGCGCTGAACACGTTCCTCGACGCGGTCGAGCGCGGCGCGCCGCCGGCGGGGGAGACCGACGAGGTGTGGCGGCGGCTGGGCGAGGCGGAGTTCCAGGCCGGGCGCTCGCTCGATGCTCTGCGCCAGGCCTTCCGCACCGGCACGCGCGCGGCCTGGCGCGCCGCCGCCGACGTCGCGGCCGAGGTGGGCGTCCCGACTCCGGCGGTGATCGCGCTGGCCGAGGGGATCTTCGTCTACAGCGACGCGCTGGCCGCCGACGTCGTCGAGGGCTATCTGCGCATGCAGTCCGACGAGGCCGGCGAGCGAGAGCGTCGCCGCCGCCGGCTGGCCGCGCTGCTGCTGGATCCCGAGGGCCACGACCCCGAGGCGCTCCATCGCGCGGCCGAGCTGGCGCGCTGGCCGCTCCCGCGCCGGCTCGCCGTGCTGGTGGTGGCGGGCGACAGCGCGGCGCCGGTGACGCGGCGGCTCGACGTCGACGCGCTGGCCGGCGCCGACGCTGCGGGCCCGTGGCTGGTGGTGCCCGACCCGGACGGGCCCGGGCGCGCGGCGGCGCTTGGACCGTGCGGTCGAAGGGATCGGCGCAGCACTCGGACCGAGCGTCGGGCCGGCGGAGGCCCACCGCTCGCTGCGCTGGGCGCGCCGGGCGCTGGAGCTGATGGCCCGGGGCGCGCTGCCGGCGGACGGTCTGCTGCGGGTCGCGGAGCACCTGCCGACGATGATCGTGCTCGGCGACGAAGCGCTGGCGCGGGCGCTCGTCGCGCACGCGCTGGCGCCGTTGCAGGCGCTGCCGGCCGCCGAGCGCGAGCGCCTGCTGGCGACGCTCGCGGCCTGGCTGGCCCACCAGCGCCACACGCCCGGGATCGCCGCCGAGCTGCACGTCCACCCGCAGACCGTGCGCTACCGCATGGCCAAGCTGCGCGAGCTGCTCGGCGACGCGCTGGACTCGCCCGGCGGGCCGCTTCGAGCTGGAGCTGGCGCTGCGGGCGCGCGGCTGACTGGACCAGCCGCCTCCGGGTAGGATCGCGCTCAGGCGGGAACCTACCTGGAGGAGGCGACATGGCTGAGGCGACGAGGACGCGGGCGAAGAGCCCGAACGGCAAGGCAGCGCAGCAGGAGAAGAGCGTGGCGCAGCGCGTCACCGCAGCTGCGCCGCAAGGCGAAGACCGACCCTGAAGGCGCTCGCGAGGAGGCATGGCAGTGGATCGCCGATCTCGGACGCCGGGCCGTCAGCGATCGCGACGGGCGCGCTGGCCGAGCTCCAGGAGCTGTTCCTGACCGGCAAGCCCGCCGAGGGCATCGACGGACAGACCGAGGGGATCCTCGTCACCTGGACGATGAACCCGGTCGTGGACAAGGTGATCGGCTCGGTCACCAACGCGTGGATGCCGTGGCTGGGCAAGAAGTTCTTTCCCGATCGCCAGCGCGGCGTCAACACGCTCACCAACAGCGCGCGCTGGGCGTCCAAGCTCCTGTGGCCGCTGTACTCGACCGGCGAGTCGCCGCTCGGTCGCAGCGCGTTCGACTTCACCACCTACGTCGAGGCCGGCAGGCTCGACCCGTCGGTGGATGTGCTGGTGATCGACTACGGCAGCGTCAGCTCCAACCCGCGGCTGCTGATCCGCCAGATCCGGGACGAGCTGGTGCAGATCGTCCCCGGGCGCGAACCTGGGCAAGATGCTGGTCAGCGTGCCCGGTCGCCGGGAGCTGTTCCCGGCGCTCTACTTCGCGCTCAAGTCAGACATCTAGAGCGCCTAGAGCGGTCGTCATCGAGCGGTCAGCGCCTCGATCTCGGCCGTGTCGGTCGGCAGGCAGACCACGCAGAAGTCGTGCCCGAACGGGGTCAGCCGGATGCTGCGCCGCACGGTCTTGGCGCGTGCGGTCTGCTTGATCGCCTCGAGCACGTCGGGCTGGGCCTCGAGGACCTGATAGGTGATCGAGTCCTCGAGGGCGCTCGTCGCTGAAGGCGACCAGGCCGAGGCGCTGGAGGTTGTCCAGGTAGGACGGAACGCGGTCCTGGCGCCGCAGCCCGGCCTGGGGGCCGATCATGTTCAGGCCCGGCGCGACGAGCTGCGAGCCGACGCCGATCAGGTTGCGTCGCGCGCACGTCGACCAGCGGCTGCGGCCCCTCGAGCATCAGCACCCGGAGGATCCGCGCCTCGTCGGGCGCGAGCTCGGTGAGGATCCTGGCGAAGGCGGGATGGGTGCTGTCGTCGGCGCTGACGTCCGCGGCCTGGCGCAGCAGCTCGGCCCCCTGGGCGCGCAGCGACGACCTCCTCGGGCTCGTCGCCCGTTGCGCCGCCCGCGGCGGGAGAACGTCGCCGATGCGGGCGCCATCTGCCTGACGCGGTCGTCGAGGTCGGCCACGCCGAGGAACTCCCGGGCGTAGCCGCGCATCCCCTGGCTGAACTCCTGGGCGAGCTCGGCTGCGGCTCCCGGGTCGAGCGCGACCTGCACCATCCGGGTGCCGACGCGGACCGAGACCTCGAGGCCCCACCAGGCCGTCCGCCACCAGACCTCGGCCGCGACCCGGGCCAGCCCGGGCAGCGCCTCGACCACGCTCAGCTCCTGCTTGGGTGCCGGGCTCCTCGTTCATCCGAACAGCGCCAGGTGCACGAGGCCGCCGGCGAACCCGAGCACGGCGCCGTGCAGCAGCAGCAGCCACTCGTCCTCGCGGGTGGCCGTGCGCAGCATCTCGGCGAAGTCCGTGGGAGCCATCTCTCTCATCCGCTCGGAGATCAGCTTACGCATGGTCCGGCTCTGACTGCGGCTGAACTCGGGGTCCGAGAGCGGGGCCATCATCGACTCGACCGGCTCGGAGGCAAACGAGCGCCTGATCGACTCGTACTCGCGGGCGCCGATGGCCACGCGCAGCGCGCGCCGGGCCGGGCCGATGGCACGGTCGATGGCCGGCCGCATCGAGGTCTCGATCAGCATCCGCGTCCGGTCTGACTGCGGCCCGTGCAGCAGCTCGCCGCCGAAGTTGGCCACGGTGATGATCTCGTCGGCCACGATCCGCGCATAGACGTCGGCCACCTCGGGCTGGCGGCGCACGAACAGCCCCTGAAAGCGAACCGGTCCGTAGCGCCTCGGCTCCGGCGGCTCGTAGATCATCCACAGGGCCACCCAGTTGGTCACGTAGCCGACGGCCACGCCGAGGATCGGGAGCAGCCACCAGAAGGTGACGAAGTGGGTCAGCGCGGCCACCGGGATGCCGAGCGCGAAGCCGAAGAAGAAGCCGAAGTTCTGGATGAACTTCAGCTCACGCCGGCCCATGTCGAGAAACACGCGGTTGGCCAGCTCAGGATCGAAGCGCTTGATCACCATCAGCTTCACGTCGACGAGCTGATCGATGTGCTCGGCGATCTGGTCGGTCAGGTGATTGACGATCTCCGGCAGCTGCTGCTCGACGCGCTGGTAGACGAGCTCCCTGACCTGGCGCGGGAGCTCGCTCCACAGCCGCGGCTGCTCGCGGGTCATCACGCGATCGACGATCTCTCGCATCTCGCCCGCGCATGCCGCTCGACGATGTGGGCGGAGATCTTCTCCGGCTCGAGCCGGTCGAAGAATTCCCGCGGGCTGCCCAGCTTGGCGATTCCCACGTCGACGGCGAGGCTGCCCATCTTCGCCGCGCGCGAGGGGATGATCCCCTGCCAGCCGATGCCGCCGACCATGATGCCGGGGATCTGCTGGAGCTTGTAGGGCAGCACCCGGGAGACGCGCTTGCAGCCAGCCGGCGCTGACGCCCTTGAAGTGCACGGGGTAGAACAGCATCAGCACGCCGGTCCAGTTGGTCACGTACCCGATGACGCCCGTGAAGAACGGCACGGTGATCAGGGCCAGGGTGCTTTGGCTCAAAGTGCGAGCAACGCTACCCCAGGGCGCTTCGGCGCGACCCACTAGGCTGCAGCGCCCATGAGCTTCGTCGCCCTCATCACCGGCGCCTCGAGCGGCATCGGCGAGGCCGCCGCCCGGCGGCTGGCCCGTGAGCCCGGATGCCCGGCTGGTGCTCGTCGCCCGGCGCGAGGAGCGGCTGCGCGCGCTGGCCGACGAACTCGGCGGCGCGACCACGATCGCGGTCGATCTGACCGATCCGGACGCTCCCGCGCGCGTGCGTGACACGGTGGTGGCTGAGCACGGCGAGCTGCACATGCTGGTCAACAACGCCGGCGCGGCCTGGCGTGGGACCTTCGGCGAGACGGGATGGGCCAACGTCGAGCGTCACATGAAGCTGAACTTCGAGGCGCCGGTGCGGCTCGACCGAGGCGCTGCTGCCCCTGCTGCGCGCAGACCGCGGCGACGGCGGGCGCCGGGCAGGTGTCGATCGTCAACGTGGCCAGCACCGCCGGCCGGGTGTCGCGCCCCAACTCCGGCGCCTACTCGGCGAGCAAGTTCGCGCTGGCGGGCTGGACCGATGCGCTGGCCGGCGAGGAGCGCGAACACGGCGTCCACGTCGGCCTGGTGCTGCCCGGGTTCGTCAAGACCGAGGGCTTCCCCGCCGCCGAGCTGCTGGCCAAGGCCCACGACGCGCTGGCTGGTGTCCTCGCCTGAGCGGGTGGCCGAGGCGATCGTCGACGGCCGGGCCCGGCGGCAAGGCCGAGCGCTACGTCCCGCGGCCGTACTGGCTGGCGGCGGCCGCGCGGATCCTGCTGCCGGGGCTCGTGCGCCGGGCGACCAGCGGCGGCGCCTTCACGACCGCCACCAAGTCGGGCGACTAGACCGCGGCCACCCCGGGCAGTACCAGCGCCAGTCTAAGCTACAGCGCTGTAACAATCCGACCCAGGAGCCGCTTTCTATGAATGCAAATGCTCGCCGGGTGGCCGTGCTCGGCGGCATCCGGATCCCGTTCGCCAGGCAGGACGGCCCTTACGCCCGGGCCTCCAACCAGGACATGCTGACCTACACGCTCGACGCCCTCGCGAGCAAGTTCAACCTCGAGGGCGAGACGCTGGGCGAGGTGGCGGCCGGCGCCGTGCTCAAGCACAGCCGGGACTTCAACCTCACCCGTGAGTCGGTGCTCGGCTCCAAGCTGGCGCCGGAGACTCCGGCCTACGACGTCCAGCAGGCCTGCGGCACCGGACTCGAGGCGACGATCCTGGTGGCCAACAAGATCGCCCTGGGGCAGATCGACGCCGGCATCGCCGCTGGGGTCGACACCACCTCGGACGCGCCGATCGCGCTCAACGAGGATCTCCGCGAGGTTCTGCTCGAGGTCAACCGCGCCAAGACCAACGCCCAGCGGCTGCGGGCGCTGGCCAAGATCCGCCCCCAGCAGATCGTCCCGGCGATCCCGCGCAACGCCGAACCGCGGACCGGTCTCTCGATGGGCGAGCACACCGCGCTGATGGCCACCGAATGGGGCATCGGGCGCGAGGAGCAGGATGAGTTGGCGGCGCGCAGCCATCGCCATCTGGCCGCCGCCTACGACACCGGCTTCCTCGACGACCTCGTGACGCCGTTTCTCGGCCTCGAGCGCGACCAGAACCTCCGCCCGGACTCGAGTCCCGAGAAGCTGGCCAAGCTCCGGCCGGTGTTCGGCGGCCCCGACGGCACGATGACGGCCGGCAACTCGACGCCGCTCAGCGACGGAGCCTCGTCGGTGCTGCTGGCCAGCGAGGAATGGGCGGCCGCGCACGGCATCCCCGTGCAGGCGTACTTCACCGAGGCACAGACCGCCGGCGTCGACTACGTGAACGGGGGCGAGGGCCTGCTGATGGCGCCCGCCTACGCGATGCCGCGGATGCTCGACCGGGCCGGTGCGGCGCTGCAGGACTTCGACTTCTACGAGATCCACGAGGCGTTCGCCGCGCAGGTGCTGTGCACGCTGAAGGCATGGGAGGACCCGGTGTTCTGCCGCGAGCGCCTGGGCCGTGAGCAGCCGCTGGGCGCGATCGACCGCGCCAAGCTCAACGTCCACGGCGGGTCGCTCGGCGCCGGCCATCCGTTCGGCGCTACGGGCGGGCGGATCGTCGCCAACCTGGCCAAGACACTGGCCGAGGCGGGCACCGGACGCGGCGTCATCTCGATCTGCGCCGCCGGCGGACTCGGAGTCACCGCGATCATGGAGGCCGCAAATGTCTGACCGCTACCAGCAGCTGATCAACACGCCGATCGGGCGAGTCGTCTCCAAGCAGGTCGGCCTGCCGCAACCGGTCAAGCTCGAGCGCTACGAGACCGGCCAGCCGGTGATCGACGGGCCGGTGCTGTTCGGGGCGCGCCCCGGGCGGCCGGCTCGCCGGAGCGCTGACGGCGGTGCTGGCCGCGATCGGCGCCGAGGTCCACACTCCGATGCAGGAGGACATCCGCACCGCGGCCGCGACCGCCGGGCTCGACGCCAAGGTGTTCAATCCCGACGCGGCTCCGCCCGAGGCGCGGTTCAAGGCGCTGGTGTTCGACGCCACCGGGATCGCCTCGACCGAGCAGCTGCACGAAGCCTGGGCGTTCTTTCACCCGACGATTCGCCGGGTTCGGACCGCGGGCCGGGTGATCATCCTCGGGACGCCTCCGGAGGACGCCGGCAACGCCGCCCGAGGCGGTCGCCCAGCGCGCGCTCGAGGGGCTCAGCCGCTCGATCGGCAAGGAGGTCCGCAAGGGCGCCGCGGCGCAGCTGGTCTACGTCGCTCCCGGGGCGGAGAACGCGACCGAATCGACGCTGCGGTTCCTGCTCTCGCCCAAATCGGCCTACGTGTCCGGCCAGGTGATCCGGATCGGACCGTCTGAGCTCGTGGCGGACCAAGCTCGACTGGGAGCGTCCGCTGTCGGGGAAGGTGGCGGTGGTCACCGGCGCCTCGCGCGGTATCGGCGCGGCCATCGCCGAGGTGCTGGCGCGCGACGGCGCTCATGTCGTCGGCGTCGACGTTCCCGGCCAGGCCTCCGAGCTCGAGTCGGTGACCAGCCGCATCGGCGGCTCGTCACTCACGCTCGACATCACCGCTGAGAGCGCGCCGGGGGAGCTCGCCGCGCATCTGCTCGAGCATCATGGAGGCGTCGACGTCGTCGTCCACAACGCCGGTATCACGCGGGACAAGACGCTCGGGCGCATGAGCGACGAGCTGTGGGACTCGGTCATCGGGGTCAACCTGCTCGCACCGCAGCGGATCGACCAGGAGCTGTTCGGACGCGACGTGATGCGGCCCGAACGGCCGCGTCGTGCTGGTCTCCTCGATCAGCGGCATCGCCGGCAACGCCGGCCAGACCAACTACTCGACCTCCAAGGCCGGGGTGATCGGCGTGGTGCAGGCCTGGGCGGAGGCGGTACGCGAGCAGGGCGCCACGATCAATGCGGTGGCCCCCGGGTTCATCGAGACGCAGATGACGGCGGCGATGCCGATCGGAACCCGCGAGGCGGGCCGGCGGATGAACAGCATGGCCCAGGGCGGCCTGCCGGTCGACGTCGCGGAGACGATCGCCTGGTACGCCAGCCCCGGGTCGGCGGGAGTCAACGGCAACGTCGTGCGAGTCTGCGGGCAGAGCCTGCTGGGAGCCTGAGCCGTGGCCGTTCGTGAACTGACCTCCTCACCCGGCATGCTGCCGATGTTCGCCCGGGCCGGGGTGGCGATGGTTCCCGGGGCGTCCCGGCTTCCCGTTCGTCGGGGGCGGCGGCCGGGAGATCCCCGATCTGACGCTGGTCCTCGCCGACGTGGCGATCGACCGCGAGCGGCTGGCGGCGTATGACCGCGTCTGCGGGTTCTCGCTCAGCGACGAGCTGCCGCCGACGTACCCGCACATGCTCGCGTTCCCGTTGCAGCTGGCGCTGATGACCGACCCGAGCTTCCCGTTTCCGGCCATCGGGCTCGTCCACATCTACAACCGCATCGTGCAGCACCGCCCGGTGCAGGCGGGCGAGCGCGCTGTCGCTGCGGGTCTCGGCGGGGCCGCTCGAGCCGCATCCGCGCGGTCAGCAGTTCTCGCTGCTTGACCGAGGCGCGCGTGGGCGATGAGCTGGTGTGGGAGGAGGTCTCGACGAATCTCCGCCGCGGGCGGCGGATCGGAGTCGGCGCCGGCGCCCGAGGTGCCGTCTGCCGAACGGTCTCCCGGCCACCGCAACCTGGAAGCTGCCCGGAGACCTCGGCCGGCGCTACGCCTCGGTGTCCGGCGACTACAACCCGATCCACGTCCATCCGCTGAGCGCCCGTCTGTTCGGCTTCCCATCGGCGATCGCCCACGGCATGTGGACCAAGGCCCGCTGCCTGGCCGCGCTGCGAGCCGCGCCTTCCCGACGCGTACACCGTCGAGGTCGCGTTCCGCAAGCCGATCCTGCTTCCCGCGAGCGTTCGCTTCGTTCAGGCGCCGGAGGCCGGCGGGATCCGGTTCGGTGTCCGCGGGACCAACGAGGACTCCGCGCACCTGGACGGGACGATCAGCTTCAGTTGAACACCCGGGATCCGGGGATCGCCGGAGGGAGGATCAGCGGTAGCCCCCGGGCCGCCCAAAGCTCAGGCCGACGGCGGCGCCGCTGACCACGCTGGCCAGCCCGGCGATCAGGATCACGCCCAGCAGCAGCGGCTCGAAGCCCCGCGTGTCCAGGGCCGCGAACGCGCGCCGGCCGAGCGCGTGACCGCCGATCACCCCGAGCGAGTCCGACCGCCAGCAGCGAGCCGCTCAGGTGGGCTCGGCCCAGCGACCGGCACCAGCGCGAGTGCGCCGATCACGCCGATGGCGAGAAAGCTCGCGCTGAGCGAGTCACGAAGCTGCGCCGGGCGCAGGCCGCGGTGCGAGAACCACAGCGCCAGCGGCGGCCCACTCACCCCGAGGAGGTGGTCAGCGCCCCGGTGAGCGAGCCCGAGCTGCCAACCGCCGCAGCGCGCCACCGTGGCGTCACCACGCGATGGCGCATCCGCACGCGCACGATTGCCGCGGCGATGACCAGCAGTCCGACCACGATCTGCAGGGCGGACTTGGGCAGCGCGCGCAACACGAGCACCCCGCAGACGGTGCCCGGCACCGCGGCGGCGAGGATCGGCAGCAGCTCAGCCCACGCCACCGCCGGCCGGCGCCGCTCGGCCAGCAGCACGAGCAGGTTCAGCTCGAGGCCGAGCAACGTGACGGTGACGATCGCGCCGGTCAGAGGAGAGCACGGCGAACAGCACCGGCGTCAGCACGAGCGCGAAGCCGAGTCCGGTCGCCGCCTGCAGGCACGCGGCGGCCAGCGCGGTGAGCCCGACGAGGACGATTGCGAGCCAGGACACATCGTGCATGGTCGCGCACGGCCTCGCGGCGGGCTGACCGTGGCGAGGTCGGCGTCGGCCAACGCGCGCTTTACACGGGATCCGCCTGTCCGTCTAGACTTAAGTCATCAGCCGAGCAAGGTGCTCGGTCAATCAGTGCCCGCGTCCGTAGTGGTTGCCCTAAGTGCACCTCCCGCGTTTCGCAGCACACGACCAAATCCCGGGAGGGAACATGGCAACAGGAACCGTCAAATGGTTCAGCGACGAGAAGGGCTACGGGTTCATCACGCCCGACGATCAGGGCAAGGACCTGTTCGTGCACTTCTCAGCGATCTCCGGCAACGGCTTCCGCTCGCTCGCCGAGGGGACCAAGGTCTCGTACGAGGCCGAGCATGGGTCCGAAGGGCCCGAATGCCGCGAACGTTCAGGCAATCTAGCCTGCTCTGCGATCGCAGTCGGCGAGACGCGGCCCGCTTCGGCGGGCCGTTTGTCGTTCTTGGCCGGCACACCCGGTGCGCTCTGCTAGCGCCGGAAGCACTATCGTGGGATGGCAGATGACTGACTTCGCTGACCTGGGACTGGCTCCCGATCTCCTGGAGGCAATCCGGGACGTCGGCTACGAGAACCCGAGCCCGATCCAGGAGCAGGCGATCCCGTTGCTGCTGGAGGGTCTCGACGTGATCGGCCAGGCCCAGACCGGCTCGGGCAAGACCGCGGCCTTCGGGCTGCCGATGATGCAGTACGTCGATCCCTCCGAGCACGATGTCCAGGGCCTCGTGCTGACGCCGACGCGCGAGCTGTGCATCCAGGTCACCCAGGCGCTGCGCGCCTACGGCAAGGCCAAGGGCGTCGACGTCGTCGCCGTGTTCGGCGGCGCTCCGATCCGCACCCAGCAGGCGCAGCTGCGGGCCGGAGGCCACATCGTGGTCGGCACCGTCGGGCGGGTCA
The DNA here is from genome assembly GCA_963844475.1 of uncultured Solirubrobacterales bacterium. Classification (GTDB taxonomy): domain Bacteria; phylum Actinomycetota; class Thermoleophilia; order Solirubrobacterales; family Solirubrobacteraceae; genus Palsa-465. The sequence goes on from CAWJOL010000003.1 coordinate 102,110, forward strand.
AGGACCTGATCTCACGCCACTCGCTGATGCTCAACGCGTGCCGCTTCGTGGTTCTCGACGAGGCCGACGAGATGCTCGATCTTGGCTTTCTCGAGGACGTCGAGAAGATCCTCTCGCTCACCCCGTCAAGCCGGCAGACGGCTTTGTTCAGCGCCACGATGCCGGCCGAGATCCGGCGGCTGGCCGACCAGTATCTGTACGACCCGGTGATCGTCAAGGTCAAGAACCCGACGCTGACCGTCGACACGGTCGAGCAGTTCGCGCTCGAGGTGCAGCCGCGGGAAAAGCCGGACCGCCTCGTCGAGGTGCTGGAGGCCGAGCGGCCAGACCAGGCGATCGTGTTCGTGCGGACCAAGATTCGCTGCGACGCGCTGTACCGGACGCTGCGGGACAAGGGATGGAACGTCAAGGCGTTGCACGGGGACATGAGCCAGGGATCACGGGACGGGGTGATGATCTCGTTCAAGGACGGCCGTCTGCCGTTGCTGGTGGCCACCGACGTGGCCTCGCGCGGGCTGGACATCACCGGGATCTCGCACGTCATCAACTACGACGTCCCACCTCCCCGGACGTCTATGTCCACCGCATCGGCCGCACCGGCCGGGTGGGCCGCAGCGGCCGGGCGATCACCTTCTACGAGCCCAAGCAGCGCCGGGATATCGAGGCCATCGAGCGCCACGCCGGCGTAAAGCTCTCGCCGTGGGTGAAGGACGCGCACGTCGCGCCGACTCCGGTCAAGGCCAAGCCTCCGCGCCACTCCAAGCCGCACGTCTCGACCAACGGTGAGGGCCCCGGCCGGAAGCTGATCGTCTCGGGCGGGCGGGCGGCCGGGCTGGAGCCGGCCGACATCATCCACGCGATCACTGCCGCCACCGGACTGGACGGCGAGGCGGTGCGCAACGTGCGGGTGCTCGAGCGGTTTGCATTCGTCGAGGTACCGGCGGATGAAGCCCAGCGCGTCGTCGAGCAGGTCAAGGGCACCGAGGTGCGCGGTCATCCCCTGCAGCTCGAAGCTGCGAGGGTCTGAAATCAACAGTTCGAGCGGGAGGTTCGTGATGAGTCGATTTTCGTTTCTGACCAGGCGTCCATCCGCTTCGATGTGCGTGGCGCTGGTTGCGCTGTTCCTCGCCCTGGGAGGCGTCGCCTGGGCAGCCACGCAGCTGCCGGCCAACAGCGTCGGCACGACGCAGCTCCAGGACAGTGCCGTGACCGCTGCCCAAGCTGGCCCAGGCGTCGGTTGGCTCGGCGCAGATCGATGCGGGCGCCGTGCAGCGGCGCGTGGGCGGAGGATGTCCCGCGGGCAGCGCCATCTCCTCGATCAGCCGGCGCGGCTCCGTCGGTTGCAACCGGACGTTGCCGCGTGAGACCGGGGCCGCGTCCAGGGAGACGACGATCAACACCACGGACACCACCGTGCTCAAGCAGGTGCTGCCCGCGGGCTCCGCCTACCTCGTGATCGCCAACCCCGATGTGGTCATCGCCGGCACGGTGCCCGGCCAGCACGTGACCGTCACCTGCGTGCTTTCCATCGGGTGCGTCAGTCAGACCCGCACGGCCATGGTCGAAGTGGGTCCGTCCAAGCAGCGCCTGGAAACCGGGCATCTCGCTGGTGGCCTCCAATCCCACCGCCGCCAAGAGCCAGAGCACGGCGAAGGTCACCTGCTCCGATGCCTTCAGCGTCGGGGATACCCCCACCGTGGGCGTGACGACCGGGCTGAGCGCAGTCCAGATCCGCAGCTGAGCCGACTGGATGCATGTGCTCGCGCCCGGGTAGGCTGGGATTCATGTCCACAGCCAATATGAACACAACCCACGGCACGATCGCGCTCGAGCTGTTCGACGACGACGCGCCGAAGACGGTCGAGAACTTCCGCAAGCTCGCCTCCGACAAGTTCTACGACGGGGTCATCTTCCATCGCGTGATCCCGGATTTCATGATCCAGGGCGGCGATCCGCAGGGCACCGGTACCGGTGGCCCCGGGTACACGTTCGAGGATGAGATCAACCCGCACAAGGTCGTGCGGGGCGCGTTGGCCATGGCCAACGCCGGGCCCGACACCAACGGGTCGCAGTTCTTCCTCGTCACCATCGACAGCGCGCCGTGGCTCGACGGCAAGCACACGGTGTTCGGACAGGTGACCGGCGGGATGGACGTCGTCGACGCGATCGAGGCGCTCCCCACCGGCGCTCGGGACCGTCCGCTCGACCCGCCGCAGATCGAGTCGATCGAGCTCGACCCGGCCTAGCCGGCCGGGCACCGACGACCGAGCACGGATCGTGAGCGCATTGAGCGAAGCCGTGATTCCCACCTCTGGCACCCGTTTGCCGACATGGGCGCGGTGCGCCACGCCGAGTTGGTGATCGAGCGCGGCGAGGACGTCTGGGTCTGGGACGCCGATGGAACGCGCTACCTCGACGCTACCGCGAGCCTGTGGTACGCCAACATCGGCCACGGACGCAAGGAGATCGCCGAGGCGGTTGACGGCCCAGATGATCGCGCCTGGAGGCCTACTCGGCCTTCGGTGATTTCGCCAGCCCGCCCGCCTTGGAGCTGGCCGACGTCCTGGCGCGAGCGGGCCCCGATGCCCTCCCGCGTGTTTCTCGGGTCCGGCGGCGGGGACGCGATCGACACCGCGGCCAAACTCGCGCGGCGGTACTTCGCCGAGCTGGGCGAGCCGGATCGCACCGTGCTGGTCAGCCGCAGTTCCGGATACCACGGGACGCACGGCTTCGGAACCGCGATTGCCGGGATCCCGGCCAACCGTGAGGGCTTCGGCCCGATGATGGAGTACCGAGGTGGTCCAGCACGACTCGCTCGAGGCTCTGCACGAGGCGGTGGATCGGGTCGGCGCGCAGCGCATCGCCGCGGTGTTCGTCGAGCCGGTGATCGGCGCCGGCGGCGTTTATCCCCCCGTCGCGGGATACCTTGAAGGGGTCGCCGGCCTATGCCGGGAAACCGGGATTCTGCTGGTCATCGATTCGGTGATCTGCGCGTTCGGGCGGCTGGGGACGTGGTTCGGGATCGAGCGCTGGGACGTCGACGCCCGACATGATCACCTTCGCCAAGGGCGTGACCAGCGGATACCTGCCGCTCGGGGGGCGTGATGGTCGCCGACCGGGTGGCGGAGCCGTTCTGGCGCGCTCCCGGGGGACCGGTGCTGCGCCACGGCGCGACCTATTCCGGCCACGCGACTGCTGTGCCGCTGCGCTGGCCAACATCGCGGTGATCGAGCGCGAGGGACTGCTGAGCCGCGGACCGCGACTGCGAGCAGGAACTGCTCGACGCGCTCCTGCCGCTCGAGGAGCATCCGGCGGTGGCCGAGGTCCGGGGCGGTACCGGAACCCTCGCCGCCGTCGAGCTGTCAGCGCCGAGGCGATGGCCGAGGATCCGGGTGCCGTCGGGAAGCTGGTGGCTGGCGCGCGGCGGCCGGGGTGCTCGTGCGCCCGCTGGCTCGCGCGGTCGCCGTGTCGCCGCCGCTGACGGCGCGGACCGGAGCACTTCGAGCTGATCGCCCAGGCGCTCGCCCAGGGCCTGGCTGGCCAGCCAGGCGTCCGCTAGCCTTCGCCTCGCCGCCCCGGGGGCGGCAACCTCCCACAGCGGCAGAAGGAGAGACATGGCGAGCGTCGATCAGCAGACCCGGGCCGAGACCAACGGCGGCCACAACGCGGCGACGATCCCGGTCGAGAATCCGGCCACGGGAGAGCTGATCACGACGATCCCGGTCCTCGGGCGAGGCGGAGATCGCCGAGCTGGCGGCGCGCGCGCGGGCGGCGCAGCCGAGCTGGGACGCCCTGGGCTTCGACGAGCGCGGGCAAGGTTCTCCGCCGCGCGCAGAAGTGGATGCTGGACAACGCCGAGCGGATCCTCGATGTCGTCGTCTCCGAGAACGGCAAGACCCACGAGGACGCCCAGCTCGCCGATCTCGGTTACACGGTCAGCGCCCTCGGCTTCTGGGCCAAGGAGGGCCCGAAGTATCTGGCCGACGAGCGCGTCCCGTCCTGGAACAACCCGGTCGCCGCGGGCAAGAAGCTGGTCATCCGCTACGCCGCCGTCGGCGTCGTCGGCGTCATCGGGCCGTGGAACTATCCGATCGCGAACTCCTTCGGGGACTGCATCCCCGCCCTGATGGCGGGCAACAGCGTGATCCTCAAGCCGAGTGAGATCACGCCGCTGAGCTCGCTGCTGATGGAGGAGATGATGCGCGAGTGCGGCATCCCGGAGTCCGTCTTCCAGGTCGCCACGGGCGACGGGTCGACCGGCGCGGCGCTGATCGCCAACGTCGACTGCGTGATGTTCACCGGCTCCAGCCGGACCGGCAAGGCGGTGATGAAGGCCGCGGCCGACGCGCTGATTCCGTGCTATCTGGAGCTCGGGCGGCAAGGACCCGATGATCGTCTGCGCGGACGCGGACATCGAGCGGGCCGCCAACGCCGCCGCGTTCTACTCGATGAACAACGGTGGTCAGGTCTGCATCTCGGTCGAGCGCGTGTACGTGGAGGAGCCGGTCTACGACGACTTCGTGCGCCGGGTCACCGAGAACGTCCGCGGTCTCCGCCAGGGCGCTCCGGCGGGGATCGGCACGGTCGATGTCGGCGCGGTCACCTTCCCGCCGCAGATCGACATCGTCGACGATCACGTGCGCGACGCGATCTCCAAGGGGGCCAAGGTGCTGGTCGGCGGCCACGTCCGCGCCGGCGCCGGGCGCTTCTATGAGCCGACGGTGCTCGTCGACGTCGATCACTCGATGAAGTGCATGCAGGAGGAGACGTTCGGGCCGACGATCCCGATCATGAAGATCCCGGACGCCGAGGAGGGCGTGCGGCTGGCCAACGACTCGACCTACGGCTTGCAGGCGAGCGTCTGGACAGGCGACGTCAAGCGCGGCGAGGCGCTCGCGCGCCGGATCCAGGCCGGGGTCGTCTGCGTCAACGACGCGCAGGTGAACTACACCGCGCTGAACCTTCCGATGGGCGGGTGGAAGGCCTCCGGGTCTGGGCAGTCGCCACGGCGCCAACGGCATCCGCAAGTACACCAAGGTGCAGTCGCTGCTGGTGACGCGGCGGGCGCTCAAGCGGGAGCCGTTTATGTTCCCCTACCGGGCGCGCCGCACGCTGCTGCTGCGGCGGATGTTCAAGCTTCTCTACGGTCGCGGCGACGCGCGACTGATCAGCGCAGCGCGCTTCCAGGGCGCGAACGCATTCTCAGAGCCCTCGAGCGCGGGCGCGAGCTCGGGGAAATGGCGCTTGACGACATCGCCGAACAGGTGATCCTCCACCCAGCTCATGCCCTCCGGGGTGTAGACCTCCGGGGTGTAGTCGTTGGTGAAGAAGCGGTCTGACTTCAGCCGCCGCGAGGCCATCAGGATGAAGATCCGGAAGGCGGTGTCGCTGAAGCCGAAACCCGGCGGGAGCTTCTCCCCGAGCATCCCGACCTGGGTGTCGACCTTGTCGATGTCGCCGCTGTAGACCTCGCGGATCTGCGTCGTTCCACTCCGGGTTGGGCGTCAGGTCCTCGAACTTCTCCACCCTGCGCTTGCGCAGCTTCTCCCGGAAGTCGTTGTAGCGCGGCACGCCTCGCTCGCGGTCCCGGAGGATGTCGATGGTCGCGATGTCGACGTGATCGCCGTTGACCCGGGTCAGGTTCCGCAGCGCGTTCGGGGTGGTTGTGCAGCGTGATCGCCCCCGGGTGGGCCAGGCCGAACGTGTAGATCCAGTCGGCCATCCCGTGCTCGTCGATCATCTGCCGCGTCCCGTGACCCTGGATCGGCGTGAAGTCGGTCTCGGCGATCACCTCGTCGGTGGCGTGCGAGCGGATCTGGTAGTCGTCGGGGATCAGCGGGTGCATCCGGTAGACCGAAACGAACTCGCTGGTGATCGAGTACGGCGCCGTGTGGTGGTCCAGCGGTGAGCCGACGATCCCGCTGATCAGCTCGCCACTGCCGATGTGGCCGAAGGTGCGCTTGACCCATTTCGGCAGCACGCCGTACCAGTTCGCGTTCATCGCCACGTGCAGCGCGGGGTTGTCCAGGATCCCCGGCGTCCACTCGACGGTGTGGATCTTGGCGATCAGCGCGGCGTTGATCAGCCTCGCCTTGTGGAACAGCTGCTCGTCGTCCCAGCTCGGGTGGTGGGCCTTCAGCATGTCGCAGATCGCGTTGTGCTCACGCGCGAACAGCGTGTGCATGATCGACAGGCCGACCCAGTAGTTGTCGCTGAAGCCGGTCAGATCGACGCCGTGCAGCTCCGGTTTGGTCTCCTCAGGCAGCCGCCCGTCCTCCAGCTTCAGCTTGCCGTCCTCGCCGGAGCGCAGCTCGCGGTTGCGCTCCTCGGTCGAGCCGTAGAGCTGCGAGCCGTCCCACCACGGCGTCACCTTGTTGACGTAGGTCGGCGGAAGCTCGCCTCCGGCATTGGTCGAGTCTGCGCTGGTGCGCCGGACCTCCATGATCCCGCCGTCCCAGCTGTCGTCATCACTCAGCGGGACCTCGATGAACTCCGTCTCGGAGTTGTCGCCGTGGCTGAACCAGTCGTGGTTCTGGAACTGCAGCCAGCACGCCGCGAGCACGTTGAGCGTGGTCGCCGGCTTGAACGAGTCGCGGTTGAGCAGGTGGGTCGAGACCTCGCGGGGACTCGGGTCGAGCATCGACTGCTCTTCGCGGATAGGTCGCCTCGAGCGGCATGTTGCGCCCGAACCGCGCACCGGTCTTGCCCATCGAGGGGTTCTGCGGGTCGGTCTGCGAACCGTCGTAGGACCGATGCTGGGGGGGCTCGGAGACCACCGCCACACCCCCGCCGTTCTCGACCTGTTCGGTGTCGTAGAGGTTGAACCGCCGCAGGTCCTCCCGGAAGTGGGTCAGCTGCAGCAGCTGAGCGGGCAACGGCAGCTCCCACCAATCGGCCACGCGGTCGACCACGTCCAACCCACCGCGGACCACCCGCCGGGCGGCACCTTTGGTGAGGTCTCCGGGCTTGTACGGCATGTCTCGCTCTCCTCCCGCCGGTGCAGAAACGGCGTGAGTCTATCCCGGTGATGCGGCGCAGCGCCGTGGACCGGTATGTCAACGCGACGCGCGATGCTACCGGACTCAGGCAGGCCGGGATCTGGAGCGCGTCCCAGCCACCGTTCGCCTGGGTCACGACCGGCGCGAGCTCCTGCTGGAGCGTCTTCAGGGCAATCACCGGGTCCTCGCCGTTGCTGCAGGTCGTGCAGCGCGTCCTTCAGGTAGGCCAATTGCTGAGCCCAGCGATTTGACCGCCGCGTTGTAGACGTCGGCGACCTCGCTGGACGGATGCAGCGAACGCAGGCCCGCGAGCTCCGGGGTCAGCGCGGCGATACCCCGCCGCAGGAACGGCTGCGTTCCGGCCGGCGAGGTGGGCGTGGCGATTCGGTCGGTCTGCCGGCTGGCCAGCCGGCACACGCGCGTCGCGTCGTTGTGCAGCTCGCTGGTGGTCAGCGGCGAGCTGCCGCAGCCGGCGAGCAGCGATGCCCAGGACCACGACCGCGGCCACGGCCGCGCAGCCGCCGCCTCACCGCAGCTGCACCTGCAGCAGCTGCTCGAGCTCGCCGATCGTCTGCGCCGCGTCGACGTGGTGAACGGTCGCCATCCCGAGTTCCGTTGCGGGGACCAGGTTGAACGGCAGGTCATCGACGAACACGCAGGCCGACGGCGCCAGGTCGATCTCCTCCGCCCCGAGCTCGTAGATCTCGCGAGCCGGCTTGCGGATCCCCACGTCGCCGGAGATGACCACGCCGTCGAACAGTTCCGCCAGACCCGGCGCGGTCATAGCGCCGGGTCCCCCACGAGTTGGAGATCAATCCGGTCCGGATCCCGGCCTGACGGGCTCGACGCACCGCCTCGAGCATCGACGGCTCAGGCGCGCGACCCGGCGAACAGCCGGTCGATCAGGCCCGGCGCCCTCAACGCCGAGGATATCCGGCCGAGCCCCGTTCTCGAAGTCCGCCTCGGGCAGCTTGCCCGTCTCCAGGCCGATCAGCAGCTCCCGGCACGCCGGATCCTTGCGAAAGCGACGTCCGATCTCCTCGGGCTCGAGACCCTCGAGCTCGCAGAAGGAGCGAAACGAGTCGAACAGATTGCTGGTCAGTACCCCGCCGTAGTCGACCAGCAGCCCGCGGTAGCGGCCGTTCTCAGAAGCCATGCCGCGTCACATCCAGGGCGCGCTCGGCGAGTTCGACGACACCCTCGCCGAACGTCTTCAAATAGGGATCGTCGGTCGAGCCCGCGACCGCGCGCTTGTAGTTGCCCTCCATGAACACGATTCCCTTCCACAGCGCGAGCGTCACGTACCAGTTCAGTGCCTGCATCGAGCGTCCCGAGCGCTCCTCGTAGCGCGCGATCAGCTCCTGCCGGGTGGGGAAGCCGGGCAACGTGGTCACGCTCTGGAGGTTGAACCTGCCGGTTGACTCGCCCGCCTGGATCCAGTGGATCATCATGTAGCCCAGGTCGGCCAGCGGGTCGCCGATCGTCGCCATCTCCCAGTCGAGGACCGCGACCAGGCGGGCCGGCGCGGTGCTGGCGAACATCGTGTTGCCCAGCCGGTAGTCCCCGTGGACGATCGTGGCCGGTGGGCGACTCGGGCAGATTCTCGGCCAGCCATCGGCCGACCTGCTCGACCTGCGCGAGCTCCCGCGTGCGGTTGTGCTCCCAGAGCCCCGTGAACCGACGCAGCTGACGCTCCAGATATCCCGTCGGCTTGCCGAAACCCTCGAGGCCGACCGAGGTCCAGTCGACGGCATGGAGCTCCACGAGCGAGTCGATCAGCTGTCGGCCACCCGGGCCCGTTCGGCCGGCGTGTCCAGCGGCGCGGGCAGCTCGGTGGTGATCACCTCTCCGGCGACCTGCTCCATCACGTAGAACGGCGCGCCGATCACCGATGACGTCGTCGCACACGGCGAGCACCCTCGGCGTGCGGACGGGGGTTGACTCCAGCGCTCCGCAGCAGCCGCGCCTCCCGCAGCACGTCGTGGGCGCTGGGCGGCAGCGGACCGCGAGGGGGCCGGCGCAGAACCACGCCGGTGGACAGGCTGAACGTGACGTTCGAATGGCCGTCACCGATCGGCGTCGCGCTGCAGGTCCTGGGGTGCCTCGAGTCCGCTGTCCTGCAGGAACGAGATCAGCGGGTCGAGCACGAGCAGCGGCTCGCGCTCGTTCGCCTCGCCTTCGGCGTGGGTCCGGACGACATCGTCAGGGGCGAGCGCGACGGTCATGATCGGCAGGCAGCGTACCGGCGCGGGCCGCCCGGATGGCGGCTGCGAGAGCCGTCGGGAGAGGCCGGCTACGCCGCTACGGGGACGCGGCCGACCGACGACGCGGTCAAATCGCCAGCCGCGAAGCTGGTCGGGGTCGCCGGCGGTGCCGACGACCACTGCGCCGGTGCGCTGCTCGATCGCAGTACAGCAGCTCGGCCAGACCGATCCCGCGTCGCCCGAGCGGACGAGGACTCCTCGGTCGCCCAGTCGGCGATCGGCGCTCTCGACGAGCACGGTCACGCGATTTGGGCGGCGCCGGACGATCTCGGCCAGCAGTCGCTCGTCGCCGTCTGCGGGTCCAACTATTGCCAGTAGGTCGCTCATGGCGGAGAGTCTTCTGCTCGCCGCGTAAAGGGTTCCTGAACCGCTGCGAATGGTTTGGTACGGCCCGCACTACGCTGAGAGGTACAGATGCCAGAGCTGCCTGAAGTCGAGATCACAGCGCGCCGGCATCGGCGCGGCTGTGACCGGGTCCCGGGTCGAGTCGGTGCTCGCCCCCGGGATCAACGCGCTGAAGACCTTCGATCCTCCGCTGAGCGCGCTCGAGGGCAAGCGAGATCAAGGGAATCCGGCGCCGCGGGAAGCTGTTCCTCGTCGACTTCGAGGAGGAGCTCGACGCTGCTCATCCACCTGATGTCGGCGGGGCGCCTGCAGGTGTTCGACGTCCGGGCCTCGTTGCGTGACCGCGCCTCCCGCCTGCTCGTGCGCCTCGAGGACGGGCGCGAGCTGCGCCTGCGGGAGTTCGGCACCAAGCAGCGTGCCTGGGTGAAGCTGCTGCGAGCCGCGGAGCTGGAGGCCGAGGAGACGCTGGCCGCGCTGGGTCCGGAAGCCTGGCCGGACCCGCCGGACTTCGCCGAGCTCCTGAACGTCCCGCGCCCGCTCTACGCCCTGATGCGCGACCAGCACGTGATCGCCGGCATCGGCCGCTCGTGGGTGGACGAGATCCTGCACGCGGCCAAGATCTCCCCGTTCAAGCGCGGGACCGATCTGGCCGCCCGACGAGGCCGATCGCCTGCGTGAGGCCACGATCAAGGTCCTCGCCGACGTGCTCGCGCAGTACGAGCAGACGATCACCCTGCCGATCCCGGACAAGCTGCCGATGCCGCTGCGCGTGCACCGCCGCAACGGCGAGCCGTGCCCGCGCTGCGGCGACCGCCTCGAAGCCGTGTTCTACGAGGACTACGTGATGTGTTACTGCCCGACCTGCCAGACCGATGGGAAGCTGCTCAAGGACCGCCGACTCTCGCGCCTGCTGAAATAAGCGACATGGCTCTTCGACCGGCGATCAAGCCCCGGACTTCACCCTTCCCGATCAGAACGGCGATCTGATCTCGCTGGCGGCGCTGCAGGGAAGGCCGGTGGTGCTGTACTTCTACCCCAAGGCCGATACGCCGGGATGCACCGTGCAGGCGTGCGGCGTTCGTGACCATCACGCCGACTACGACCAGGCCGGCGCCGTCGTCCTCGGCGTCTCGGCCGATCCGATCAAGAAGATCGCCAAGTTCGCCGGCAAGTACACGCTCGGGTTCCCGCTGCTCTCCGACGAGGATCACGCGGTCGCCGAGGCCTACGGCGTGTGGGTGGAGAAGTCGATGTACGGCCGCACGTACATGGGCAACGAGCGGACCACGTTCATGATCTCCGCGGACGGGACGATCAAGCGAAGTCCTGCGGAAGGTCAAGCCCGGCGAGCACGACGATCTGGTGCTGGCCGCGCTGGCCTGAGGGCGCTCGGCGCTGAGCTACTGCAGGCCCTCGCGCGCTTCGCGCACGAGCGTGACGGCCTCGGGGAAGATCACCGCCATCACCGAGCGCAGCTGCTCCGCCTGCTGCTCGGTCGTCCCCTGAATGTTGGCGCGGTTCATCGCGGCCACGGTCAGATCGACCGCGAGCTTGATCGCGTTGTCGGCCCAGGCCAGGCGCTGAGCTCCCTGCATCTGCTCGGCGAACTCGCCCAGCCGACGCTGCAGATCATCGGGATCACCGAACATTCCGCCGAATCCACTTCCTTCCATGGACCTATGGTACCGAGCCGACATCGCTCGGCCGTGCGCGCGGCCAGAACCGCGACCGTGCCGCCGCGTCCGCGCCGCCGCGGCCGCCAGCTCGACCAGCGCCGCGACGGGCGCCAGCGGCACTCCCAGCGCGCTCACCAGCAGGTCGGGCGAGCGGACCGGCGCGTTGCGCTTGAGCAGGTTGTAGAGGTAGGAGGGCGTCGTCGTGACGCGGTTGAGCAGCGACTGCCACATGCCGAACGGGTTGTGCTCGGCCAGCACGTGGTGGGTGCGCACGACCTCGAATCCGCTGCGCCGCAGCAGCGCGTGGACACCGTCGACCGTGAAATGCACCCGATGACGCGGGCACGTCGAGGTGGTACCAGCTCTCGCCGCCCAGCCTGGCCTGCAGGCTGGCCAGGTTCGGAACCCCGACCAGGATCGCGCCACCCGGGCGCATCCAGCCCGCGATCCGCGCCAGCGCCGCGCCCGGCTCATCGAGGTGCTCGAGGACGTGCCACAGCGTCACGGCGTCCAGCGAGCGCGCCGGCACCGACGCTTCCTGGACGCTCGCCTGGTGCCAGCTCGACGCCGATCTCCGCCGCCGCCGGCGACACCCCGGGCCGAAGGTTCGATGCCCTCGGCCTGATAGCCCGCCGCCCGCGCGGCGGCCACGAACCGCCCGCGTCCGGCGCCGACGTCGAGCAGCCGGGCCGGCGGCGGGGCGAGCGGCTCTGAGCATGCGTCAGGCGGCGCCGGTCGAAGGCGCCGCAGCAGCGGTCGCGCGAGCGGGTACAGACGCGGCCGACCGGGACGGTAGGCCCCGAGGTCGTGCAGGCGCTCGGGGGCCGCGCCGACGGTCACCGCCGAGCCGCAGGCGGTGCACCGGCGCAGCAGGTAACTGGCGCTGCCGAGGGCGGGCTCGCTGGTCGGCACCCAGCGCCAGTCGGCCAGCTCGCCGCCGCAGGCCGGGCACGAGACGGCCGATCGTGCGTCTCCGGTGGCTGGCACCGCGGCGAGTGTAGGCCCGTGCGAAGCGCCGTAGAATCGGCCGGGTCGATGCCCGGCTCGCACCCCAATCCGGTCCTGCGGGGTCGGATCGAGACGGGAATCAGGATCCTCTCGCCCCTGCTTGACCTGCTGCTCGCGGTCGGGGACCGCGTCTCACGCGTGCTCGAGCGAGACGATCCGGAATACGTGCCGGCGCGGATGCCCTCCGAGGGCGAGTCCGCCCCCCGGGGACTGCCCCCGCGCGAGCCGCGCGCTCCGGCACCCCGCGGCTAGCATGTCAGCCTCATGACCGTCGACGAGCAGCTGCTCTACGAATCCCGCGTACGCGCATGCGCCAAGCGGTGATCGCCGCGCTGGCCGGGATCCTGCTGGTCGGCGCGGCCGCGCTTCAGCTCTCCGGTCCGCACACCAAGGTCAACGAGCTGACCCTGGACCTGATCACCGCTCACAAGCGCTTCCCGATCGATGTCATCGGCGCCGTGATCAACGGCATCGGGCTGTGCGCGCTGGCCGCCACGCTCGCCTTCCTGCTGGACATCACCCGGGCGCGGAACGAGCTTGTCAAGCCGTGGATCAGGTGGATGGTGATCGTCGGCGGGGTGGTGGCCGGCGATCAGCGGGGTCGTCTACGCGATCGTCATCGCCGGCAAGGCCGACACGTTCGTCAGCCAGGGAGCGCAGACCTACGAGCAGGCCAATCATCTGACCAGTGCGCCCGGGCTGCTCGCCCTGCCGTTCATCGGCCAGGCTTCCGCGCTCCTGCTGGCGGTCGGGTTCGTGCTCGTCGCGCTCCAGGCGATGCGGGTCGGGCTGCTGACGCGCTTCATGGGCTACCTCGGCATCTTCACCGGTATCCTCGTGCTGTTCCCGATCGGGTCGCCGGTGCCCGTCGTGCAGGGCTTCTGGTTGCTCGCGCTGGCCTACCTGTTCTCCGGGCGCTGGCCGAACGGCGTGCCGCCGTCCTGGCGCAGCGGCCGCGCGGAGAAGTGGCCCTCCTCGGCGGAGCTGCGCGAGCAGCGCATGAAGGCCTCCGGCCGTGGCGGCGGGGGGGCGGGGGCGGCCGCTCGAAGCCGGCGCCGAAGCAGCCGGCTCGTGAGACCGTGGCAGCTCCGGCAGCGCAGCGGACCCGCGCGTCCACGGGCAAGCGCAAGCGCAAGCGCCGGCGCTGAGCGCCGCGGGCCGCCGCAGACGAGCGAGCCGAGCGAGCCAAGTCGCTTCGTACATCCGTCCGGCCGGCTCAGCCGCGCGGCGGGGCCTGCCGATGGCGCTCAGAGGACGCCTCTTCCCGCCAACGTCACCCGCCGTGCGCCGGCTCCGGTCACGGAGTCACAGGTTCTTCGCGCAGCGGCGGGTAGCGCCCCGGCCGAGACTGCCCTGGTTCCCGTCCACGCCGGGAGCCAGGGTTGCGGGGCCCGTCGGGCTCGCGGGCCTCGCACCGCCGGCCCGCGGGCGCCGTTCGTCGTCGCCAGCCTCCGTTCGGCGTCGCTGATGAGCGCCGTCCGGCGATTCGCGGTTGCCGTCCCCGCCCCGCAGGTCAGAGCCCGGCCGACCTGTCCAGCTCAAAGAGGAGGCATAGATGGAAGCCGCTCGACCTGGCGCGCGCGAAGCCGACCTCGCGCCGGCACCAGATCCGACCGGAGGAGGCAGCGCCGGATGGACCCCTGCCGATCCCGGGCCGCTCGGACTGGCCGCGTTCGCCGGCACGACGTTCGTGCTCAGCATGTTCAACGCCAACCTGGTCAGCTCCGACCGGTGGCGGAGCTGCCTGTGGTGCTCGGGCTTGCCTTCGCCTACGGCGGGATCGCGCAGCTGCTGGCCGGGATCTGGGAGTTCCGCACCGGCAACACGTTTGGGGCCGTCGCATTCTGCTCGTTCGGGGCGTTCTGGATCTCGTTCTACTTCCTCGTCATCCGGCGGACGCCGGTGGCCAAGAGCGGAGCGATCGAACGGGCTCGCGGCTCTATCTGTGGACGTGGGGGATCTTCACGACCTACATGTTCATCGCCTCGCTGCGGACGACCGGGGCCATCGCACTGGTGTTCCTGCTGCTGGCGATCACCTTCATCATCCTGGGCATCGGCAACTCGCCGGGACCAGACAGCGGCACGATCAAGCTCGGCGGCTACTTCGGCCTCGCGACGGCGATCGCCGCCTGGTACGCCTCGTTCGCGGCGGTGATCAACTCGACGTTCGGCCGCGTCGTGGCCCCGGTATTCCCGCTCAGGCGCTGACACGGCGGGAGAAGGGGAGTAGCGTCGGGTAGTACATGACCCAAGCGCCGGCTCGGGCGCGCCTGAGCGCGTCCGAGCCAGCCGTTGGCGACTGCAAGCGCGAAGAAGGAGAGGCTTCGATGGCAGACAGCGTTGAGACTCCGGCCGGCGAGGAGACCCTCGAGAGCCAGCTCGAGCAGATGCTCGAGATCGAGAAGTTCGACCCGCCGGAGGAGTTCGTCAAGAACGCGCTGCTGAACGACCCGTCGGTCTACGACGAGGCCGAGCGGGACTGGCAGGGCTGGTGGGTCAAGCAGGCCAAGGAGCTGCACTGGTTCAAGGAGCCGACCGAGGTCCTCGACGACTCCAACCCGCCGTTCTACAAGTGGTTCACCGACGGCAAGATCAACGCCTCCTACAACTGCCTGGACCGGCACGTCGAAGCCGGCCGCGGCGAGCGCGTCGCCTTCCACTGGCGCGGCGAGGAGGGCGAGGAGCGCGATATCACCTACGCCGATCTGCATCGGGACGTGCAGAAGTTCGCCAATGCGCTGAAGGACCTCGGGGTGCAGACAGGGCGACATCGTCGGCATCTACCTGCCGATGATCCCCGAGGTCGTGGTGGCAATGCTCGCCTGCGCACGCATCGGCGCGCCGCACAACGTGGTGTTCGGCGGCTTCTCGGCCGACTCGGTCAAGGAGCGGATGGAGTTCTCGCGAGGCCAAGGCCCTGGTCACCGTCGATGGTGCCCGCCGCAAGGGCAAGACGGCCCCGATCAAGCAGCAGGTCGACGCCGTGATGGGCGACCTCGAGACGCTCGAGCACATCATCGTGGTCAAGCACACCGACGCCGAGTGCGAGATGCAGGACGGCCGCGACGTGTGGTTCCACGAGATCATGGATAAGGCGGACGACGAATGCCCGGCCGAGGAGCTCGACGCCGAGCATCCGCTCTACGTGCTCTACACCAGCGGCTCGACGGCCAAGCCCAAGGGCGTGCTGCACACCACCGGTGGCTACCTGACCGGCGTCTCGGCCACCCATCGCTACGTGTTCGACCTCAAGCCCGAACGAGGACGTCTACTGGTGCGGCGCCGACGTCGGCTGGGTCACCGGGCACTCCTACATCGTCTACGGCCCGATGCTCAACGGCGCCACCTCGGTGATGTGGGAGGGGGCGCCGGATTACCCGCACAAGGGCATCTGGTGGGAGATCGTCGAGCGCTACGGCGTGAGCATCTTCTACACCGCGCCGACGGCGATCCGGGCCTGCATCAAGTGGGGTGTCGAGCATGTGCGAGAAGCACGATCTGTCGTCGCTGCGGCTCCTCGGGCACGGTCGGCGAGCCGATCAACCCGAAGGCGTGGCTCTGGTACTACAAGGTGATCGGCGGTGAGCGCTGCCCGATCGTCGACACCTGGTGGCAGACCGAGACCGGCGCGATCATGATCACTCCACTGCCGGGGATCGTGGCCACCAAGCCAGGGTCGGCCACCCTCCCGTTCCCGGGGATCGCGGCCGAGGTCGTGGACGAGCGGGAGGGCAAGCCAGTCGACGACGGGCAGGGGCTGCTCGTGATCAGGCGGCCCGTGGCCCTCGATGCTGCGCACGCTCTACAAGGAGGACGACCGCTTCGTCGAGACCTATTTCTCCAAGTTCGGCAAGGAGACCTATCTGGTCGGCGATGCCGCGCGCAAGGACAAGGACGGGTACTTCTGGATCATCGGGCGCATCGACGACGTGGTCAACGTGTCCGGTCACCGGCTCTCGACCGCCGAGGTGGAGTCGGCGATCGTCTCCCACCAGAAGGTCGCCGAAGCGGCGGTGATCGGTCAGGCCGACGAGGACAGCGGTCAGGCGATCTGCGCGTTCGTCACGCTCGGCGGCACGACCGAAGGCACCGATGAGCTGATCGAGGAGCTCCGCGCCCACGTCGGCGAGAAGATCGGCAAGTTCGCGCGGCCCAAGCGGATCATCTGGGCCGACGATCTGCCCAAGACGCGCTCGGGGAAGATCATGCGGCGGCTGCTGCGCGACATCGCCGAGGGCCGTGCGCTCGGCGACGTCACGACGCTACGTGACCCGGACGTGATGGCCCAGCTCGAGGGCAAGATCAAGGAGGAACAGGCGCACGCGGAGGAGTAAGCCGGCGCCGCCGACGCTCAGACTCCGAGGCGGCGCCCCAGCTCGGCCACATGACGACGGGCGATCGGGATCGTCTCACCGTCACCGAAGGCCAGCTGCGCGGTGCCGCCGAGCTGCGGACGGACCTCGACCGCGTTGATGCAGATTCGCGACGTACTGGCGGTGCACGCGCACGAACCCGAACGGCTCCCAGCCGCTGCGCGATGTCGGCCAGAGTCGCCCGGAGCAGATACCGGCCGTCGGCGGTGACCACCCGCACGAAGTCGCCGTGAGACTGCAGATAGAGGACGGACCCGCGCGAGATCAGCCGGGTCGCCGCTCCCCGGAGGTTGGCCACCGCGATCACCTCGCTGTCGCCCGGGCCAGATCCGGCGGCCGCGCTCGGGCCGTGATCCGCCGGACGCGCCCCGCTGGCGCCCGCCTCATCGTGGACGGCGCCGGCTACCCGCTCCAGCGCTTCCTCCAGACGGCGCCGGCCGACCGGCTTGAGCAGGTAGTCGAACGCACGCAGCTCGAAGGCGTCGACCGCGGCGCTGTCGTAGGCGCTGACGAACACCAGCGCCGGCGGGGCGGCAAAGCGCCGCAGCACCCGTCCGAGTTGCACGCCGTCGAGGTCGGGCATCTTCACGTCGAGGAAGATCGCGTCGTAGTGATGGGCTGAGGCCTTGACCAGCGCATCCTGACCGTCGCTGGCGCACTCGACCTCCTCGACGAGTCGGCGAGCTGCGCAGCAAGCGAGCCAGGTCATCGAGCTGGCTGCGCTCGTCGTCGACGGCCAGGATCGTCAGGCCGTCGGCGCCTCACGCGACAGCCTTCCCGCGAGTCGGAAGCGGCATCGAGCGTTGCCGCGCAGGTGCGGGACCATCATCACCGCGGTGGTGCCTTCGCCCGACGCGGGACTCGATCCGCAGCGCGTAGCGCTCGCCGAAGGTCGCCCGCAGACGCGAATCCACGTTCGAGACGCCGATTCCCCCGCCGGCGCCCGCGAGCACGCCCGGGACGCTGTTCCGGCTCGATGCCCCGGCCATCGTCGCTGACCCGAAGTTCCACGTCGCCGTTCAAGTCGCGGGCCGAGATTCTGATCCGGCCGCTTCCGGCGCGGCTGCTCGACGCCATGGCGGACCGCGTTCTCGACCAGCGGCTGCACCGACATCGCCGGGACGACCGCGTCAGCGGTCTCCGCTGGAATGTCGACGCTGACGCGCAGGCAGCCGCGAAAGCGGGCCTGCTCGAGCCGCAGATAGCGCTCGACGTGCGCGATCTCCTCGCCGAGGGTCACGTATGGGCGTCCGTCGCGGAACAGGTAGCGCGTGAACTCGGCGAAGTCGATCAGCAGCTCCCGCGCCTCCTCGGGGCGAGCGTGGATGTCGCCGGCCACGGCAGCCAGGGCGTTGTAGATGAAGTGCGGCGAGATCTGCGCGCGCAGCGCTCGCAGCTCGGCCTGAGCCAGCGCGCTCCTGCTGCTCGCTGAGCACCGAGAGCTCGACCTGCGCCGAGACCAGGCTCGCCGCCTCCTGGACCACCCGGAGCTCATGGTGGCGCGGGCGCCCGACCGTGCGGTAGAAGGCGATCAGCGTCCCGGCGCGCCTGCCCTGGACCATCAGGGGCGCCAGCACCGCCGAGCGCAGCGGGCAGGTCGGGTCTGAGGAGATCAGCGCGGGGACGATGTTCAGGCGGTCATCGCGCGTGCTGGCCAGCAGCCGGGACAGCAGGTCTCCGGGGCGCACCTGCTCGCGCCCCTCGCCGTCGATCGCCAGCACCGTGCGCGACGTCGGCGAGCGCGATCGCCGCCGCTCCGGTCAGCGCTCGCAGGTGCGGAGCCGCCTGCTCGGCGGTTCGCTGCGAACAGCCCCGGCGCAGATGCGGAAGGGTCGAGGTCGCGGCGTGGAGCGCGGACTGCATGCCGACCGCCTCCGGCGTGCGCTAGCCGCAGTGGGGCGCGACGAGCCGCCAGGCCGCGACGAGCGCTGCGGCGATCCCAAGGCCGAACAGGACGACTATGGCGAGGCTCACGTCTCCTCCCTGCTGGACTTTACCTCGGGCGGCGGTCTACCCGGCGACGGCGCGAGCGCAACCTCCTGCTTGTGCGCCGGAGCCGGCGAGGAAGATGATGTGGGGATGAGCTCCGTCGACGAACATCACCTCCTACGAGCAGGCCTGCGAAGCAACACCGCTGGGCTGTGCCCGACCGCTACAACATCGCCGCCGACGTGTGCGACCGCCATCCGGCCGACAAGCTCGCGATGATCCACGAGGACTCCGACGGGCAGGTGCGGCGTGTGTCCTGGGGCGAGCTGCAGGCCGACTCGGCGCGGTTTGCCAACGTGCTCGCGGCGCATGGCGTGCAGCGCGGCGACCGGGTGGCGATGCTGCTGCCGCCGACTCCGGAGACGGCGGCCGCGTTCTTCGGTACCTGGAAGCTCGGGGCGATCCTCCTGTCGATGTCGGTGCTGTACGGAGACGAGGGAATCCGGCACCGCATCAGCGATTCGCAGCCCAAGGTGGTGGTCACCGACGCGGCCAACGTCGCGCGGATCGATGACGTCGCTCGGTCGAGCACGTGCTCGTGCTCGACGACCAGCTGCTGGCCGGGGTCGATGCGCTCGTTCGAGACCGTCGACACGGCCGCCGATGATCCCGGCCCAGCTGTACTACTCCTCGGGCACGACCGGGCTGGCCAAGGGAATCCTCCACGCCCACCGCTACATCCTCGCCCACGAGGAGTTCATCTACTGCCACGACGTCCGCGACGGCGAGGTGTTCCACGGCATGGGCGAGTGGGCCTGGGCCGCCGGGATCTGCCCGCTGATCGGGCCGTGGCGCTTCGGCGCGGTGCAGGCGGTGCTTCAGCGCCAGGGCGGCTTCGATCCGCACAAGCAGCTCGACTTCCTCTCCCGCCACAGGTCACCAACGTCTTCGGGACGCCGACGGCGATCCGCTCGATGATGTCGATCGCCGACGCGGGAACCCGCTATCCACAGAACTTCCGCATCGTCTGCTCGGCCGGCGAGCCGCTGAATCCCGAGGCGATTCGCTGGTTCCGTGACCAGTACGGCGTCACCGTGCTCGACTACTACGGCCTCACCGAGTCCTATCCGCTGTGCGCGAACTATCCGTTCATGGAGGTCCGCGAAGGCTCGATGGGCAAGCCCATGCCGGGCTGGGAGGTGGCGATCCTCGACGAGGACGAGCGTCCCGTCGCCGCCGGGAGAGCGCGGAGAGATCTGCCTGCGGGCGCGATCGAAACCCGCACTACCCGCTGGGCTACTGGAACCGGCCCGAGGAGGACTCGGCCGAGGTGTTCGGCGGCGATTGGTTCCACACCAAGGATGCGGCGTCCACCGACGCCGACGGATACTTCTGGTACGAGGGGCGGGCCGACGACGTGATCATCTCGGCCGGATATCGGATCGGCCCGTTCGAGGTCGAGTCCGCCTGCCTGGAGCATCCGGCGGTGGCCGAAGCAGCCGCGGTGGCGGCCTCGGACGAGCGGCGGGGGAACGTCGTCAAGGCGTTCGTCGTCCTGGCCGCCGGGCACGAGCCCTCCGATGAGCTGGCCGAGGAGATCAAGAACTTCGTGCGCGGCCGGCATTCGGCCTACGCGTATCCGCGGCTGATCGAGTTCGTGCCTGATCTTCCGAAGACGCTGACCGGGAAGATCCGGCGGATCGAGCTTCGCCAGCGCGAGAGCCGGTGAGGGCTTCGTAGCCGCTCACCGGCCGGATCGCCCCCCGGCGGGAGGGGGCGACCGGCCGGCTGCGCCGCTACTGCTTGGTCTTGCCCGCGGCGCTCAGTGCGAGCCACGTTCCGCCGAACTGCGGGGTGCCGACGTAGTCGGTCTCGGCGGCGGTCGAGTCGCCGGTGTAGGTGTAGAGCGGGTGCCCGGCGTAGGTGACCTGCCGGGCCGCTGCGGTGGGGCAGCTTGATGCTGCTCAGCAGCGAGGCCTTCACGCCAGGGCCGACGGTCGGCTTCTTGGCGCTGGTCAGGATCGGCCACACGCTCGTGCAGCCGCTGATCGACATGCAGCGATCGGTGTTACGGCCGTCACGGGTGAACGCGTAGAGCGTTCGTCCAGAGCCGCTGACCAGAATCTTGCCCAGCGAGCTCTGAGCCAGCTTGACCGTTGGGCGGGATTTGGCTCCGGCACCTGGCGCGTGCATCAGCACGCAGCGCGAGCGCGAGCACTGTGGCCAGCGCGGTCAGCGTGAGCGCGGCACCGATCGAGAGTCTGCGAGTCCTGAATGTCATGTTCATCACCTCGGGGTGGGGTCGGGGTCTCTTCAACAGAGGACGCCGACCGGCGTCCCGACCTTCCCGCGTGATCAGGACCCTGCGGCGGCGCGCGCCTGACTGCGCATCTCAGAGAGGATTCGCTCCAGACGCGGCTCGGTATCGGTGTCGATGTGATTCATCGCCCGAGCCACCGGCGGGATGAACGCGCGGCGATCTGGGCGTGCATCTCGTGTGCCACGGCGCGGTAGCTCGGGTGGCCCTCGCGGCCGGAGCGCAGCTCGATCAGCTGCATCGCCTCACGGGCGTTGAGATCCAGGATGTAGCGGATCCGGTAGCCCAGACACAGCGCATAGGGCGCGGCGCGCTCGAGCCCGCGGTCGGCGAGCCGCTCGTATGCGCGGCGGGAGACATCCAGCGCGCGGCGGTACTCCTCGCCGCAACCCGCCAGCTCCACCTGGTCCGGGATGCCGGCGCCGAGATCCGGCGTCAGCGTCTGCCACTGGATCGTGAGCATGCGATGGCGTTGGAGGTCCCGGAAGGCGCCGTAGTCGGAGACGATCTCAAAGCGATAACGCAGCGCCTCGAATCCGCGCCCGGGCCGGTGGCGGCGGTTGGCCCGAGCTCCAATCAGGTCAGAGAGCAGCTCGCCACGCTCGTCGAAGCCCAGATGGGAGATCGCTTCGCGGATCGTCTCCTCTGAGCTTGCGGTCGCCTCGAACAGGAGCGCAGCGAGCAGGTCATCCTCGTCGCCCTCGCTGTGCAGCAGCCGCACCGAGGGCCCCGCGCTGGGCGGCTCCTCGAGCGACAGGCGCTTGGCCCAGCGCTCCCCCGCCTGGGCCCGGGATTCCAGATAGGAGATCCATTCGCCGCCGCGCTCAGGACGCTCCACGCGGGCGACGAAGCTCGGCATCACCGACTTGATCTCCTCCAGGATCATCCTCCCGTAGCGCTGGGCTTCCGGCAGCGGGTGGGCGAGCAGGTGGAGGATCAGCTGCTCATAGGTCTGCCCGGTCGCGAAGATCCCCATGTGGGAGAGCGAGCTCGCGGGCAAGAGCCCGCGCAGCAGGTCGAGCGCCTTGGCCTTGATCGCGCGGGCGTAGGCCGCGTCCGGTTCCTCCGGGGCGCGCGGGAACTCGGTTTCGGCCCAGGCGCATACCCGGGGCAGCGCCTCGGAGTAGATCGAGAACAGCTCGTTCATCGCGCTCTCGTAATCCGGGCCGAGCTCGGGATCGCGATAGAAGCGGTAGCCCCCAGGCGGCGCCGGCATCGGCGCGTCGTAGGCGATGTAGCGGGTCGATTGCTCGAGGTATGCCCCCAGCCGCGGGCGCTGGAGGATCTTGGTCAGTACGTTCGAGACCCACTCGCAGGCGACGTGTGCCCCCCCGAGCTGGGCCACCGAGTCGTCGCCGTAGCCGAGAAAGATCCGTTCGTAGAGCTGGGCGGCTCGACTTCCCTCCTCGCCGTCCCAGCTGACGGGGTTAGCGGGGAGATCGGCCGCGAACTCCTCGAGAAACATCTGTCGCAGCGTGCCGGGGTAGCGCGAATACCGCGCGAAGAGGGCGCCCTTGACCGTCTCCGGCAGGTTGACGAGGGCGAACACGGGCCGGTCGAGGTTGGTGAAATGGGGACGCAGACGCTCACGTTCGTCCTCGCTGAAAGCTCTCGACCGGATACTCCACGGACGGCGGATCGTAGCGCCGCGCGCGGCGTGATCCGAAGGCGCTCGCGCCTCGGGTGTTCAGCCTGCGTTGGAGGGGTGCCCGGTGGCCTGCGAGTGCTCGCCGGCGCCTCCGGGGCGTCCCGCTTCGCCGGAGGCACTCTGGCGTCCGGCGTCCTCGTCGGGGGAGTCGTCACCCTTGCCTGAGGGCTCCGGCTGAGCCCGACGGCGATCCCGACGGCGATTCCGGGCTGGGCGCGTCACCCTCCTCGGCGTTCTGATTGGAGACGGATTCCGGCGGCCCCTGGCTGCCGAACGTCTCCTCGGTGTCCGAGCGGCGATCTTCGTCCATGGGGGATGATTACCCGGTTTGGGGCGCCGCGATGCGCGCGGACTTAAAGCCAAGGGAGAGAGACGGATGAGGATCCATGCAATCCAGACCGGAACGGTCGCGATCAAGACCAATCAGGTCAGGGGCGTCGGCCCGGGCAGTCTGCGCCAGATGAACATGCTGCTCGACCGCAACTGGACCGAACCGCTGCCGATCTACGCGTACGCGATCGAGCATCCAGAGGGCGTGATCGTCGTCGACACGGGGGAGACCGCACGCGCCGCCGAGCCGGGCTACTTCGCGCGCTGGCATCCCTACTACCGCTTCGCCGTGCGCCTGTCGGTGGAGCCCGAGCAGGAAATCGGACCCCAGCTGGAGCGGCTCGGGATCACTGCGCGTGATGTCCGCCGCGTCGTGATGACGCACATGCACACCGATCACGCCGGCGGACTGCACAGCTTTCCCCACAGCGAGATCCTGATGTCCCGGGAGGACCACAAACTCTCCTCCGGGCGCCTCGGCCTGCTGCGGGGCTATCCGAGCAACCGGCTTCCGAGCTGGCTCGAGCCGACCGTGATCGAGCTCACTCCCGCGCCCTTCGGCCCGTTTCCGCGCAGCCTGCCGCTGACCCAGGCGGGCGACGTGACGCTCGTGCCACTCCCCGGGCACACGGCCGGCCACTCCGGCGTCGTCATCCAGGACGGCGACCACAACGTGCTCATCGCAGGCGACGCTTCCTACAACCAGGAGCTGATGCTCGCTGGCGTCGTCGACGGCGTGTCATCCAGCGTGGCCGACGCGCAGCTGAGCCACCAGCGAATCCAGGCCCTGGCCGCCGGCACGCCGACGGTCTACCTGGTGGCCCACGACCCCGAGACCGGGGTTCGCCTCGCCGAGCGCCGCGTCATCGACCCAGCGGTTCTGTCGCCGTCGTCGGCCTAGTCTCCCGGGGGATGACGGGCCGCCCCATCCGTCAGGCTGCTCGAAAACCCTCCATATACAGAGGTTTTCGAGCACCCTCACCGCCGGCACGCGACCGCAACCCGCCCCCGGCCAAAGCCCGAAGCGAAGCCCTAGAAGATCCCGCCCAGCGCATGCCCCGCGTGCGCGGCCAGATGGAACAGCGGCGAGGGGAAGATGCCGAAGAAGACGCTCGCCGCGGCGAACAGCGCGGCTACGAACACCGTCTCGGGGGCCGGGGCGGACTCGTCCGAGCGCGGCCATCCAGACGGAGTACCCGGCCGCCGGATCCGCCTCGGCCGACCCGCCGGCGATCGGCGCCAGCGCACCGCCGGACAGAGCCGAAGCGTCGATGCCGGCTTCGGCAGGTGGCGGGTGTCATCCACATCGTGGCCACCACCCGCAGGTAGTACCCGAGCGAGATCATCGACCCGATCACCAGCACGATCGCCAGCCAGGTGTACGTCGCCGCTGACCATCGCCCGGATCAGCTGGAACTTGCCGATGAAGCCGACGGTGCCCGGGATCCCGGCCAGGGACAGCATCGCGACCGTCATCGCCCAGGCCAACCAGGGGCTGCGGCGGCCAAGTCCGGCCAGGGCGGAGACGTCATCGCCGCGTGTATCGCCGGCCTCGACGGCGCAGATGACGGCAAACGCGGCCAGGTTCATGGCCAGGTAGACGGCCAGGTACAGCACCGTGGCCTGCACCCCGAGCTGGGTGCCGACGACCACGCCGCCGAGCATGTAGCCGGCCTGGGCCGACGCCCGAGTACCCCAGCATCCGCTTCAGCGAGGACTGACCGAGCGCGCCAGCGTTGCCGACGATCATCGTGATCGCGGCGATCGTGGCCAGCAGCGGCGCCCAGGTGTTCTCGGCGCCGATCGCGGCGACATCGAAGAAGCGCAGGAAGATCCCCAGCGCGGCCGCCTTGGTGGCCGATGGCCATGAACGCGGTGATCGGGGTCGGGGCGCCCTCGTAGACGTCCGGGGTCCACTGGTGAAACGGCGCCACCGAGGCCTTGAAGGCAAACCCGACGATCACCAGCGCCAGACCGACGAACAGCAGCGGATCGCCGAGGGACCCGCCGCTCAGCTTGCCCGAGCCGAGGGCGGCGGCGATCCCGGAGAAGTCCGTGGAGCCGGTTGCGCCGTAGATCATCGCGAGCCCGTAGACCAGCGTGGCCGAGCCGACCGAGCCGATGACCAGGTACTTGAGCCCCGACTCGAGCGAGCCCTCGCGGCGATACTCGGAAGCGCACAGGATGTACAGCGGAATCGACAGCAGCTCGATCCCGATGAACAACGTGATCAGGTTCTGCGAGGACACGAGGACCGCCATGCCGAGGATGCTGAACAGCAGCAGGCAGTAGTACTCGCCGTGGCCTGCGTCGCGCGCCGCTCTGGCCCGCCAGGACAGCATCACCGTGGCCAGCGCCGCGACCGAGAAGATCAGATCCAGCACCAGCGCGAGGTCGTCGATCCGCAGCGAGTCCGAGACGATCGAGGCGGGGTGCTTGAACCGGGCGATCTCGAAGCCGATCGCGATGCCCAGCGTCAGCATCGTGATCAGCGGGACGACCCGCTCACGGGCGAACGAGGCCGACAGCAGGCCGACCAGCAGCACCAGCAGTGCCCCGATGCTCAGCACCACGAGCGGCGACAGGCTGGCCCAGTCGACGTGCGGGCCCTTGATGTGGGCGGCAGGCTGTAATCAGGAGCGCGTTCACGGCGTACTCCTCAGGGGCGCGTACGCGGTGGCGCCGGCGGGGAAGCTCGGCGCCGCGGCGACGCGGCGACCGTCGCCTTCACGCTCGGCTCCGAGCGGCGCAGGAAGAACTGCGGATAGAACGCCAGCACGAGGATCGCCACGACCAAGGGCACGAGCGCGACCAGCTCACGCGGGGTCGATCTCCCGGGAGACTCACCCGCGGGCCCACGCGATTGTGCATCGCGCGGATGAACAACCGCAGCGCGTAGACCGAGGCGCCGACCACGCCGGCGAAGGCGATCGCCGAGATAACCAGCTTGGACTTGAACAACCCGAGCAGGATCAGGAATTCTCCGGCGAAGTTCGACGAGCCGGGAATCGCCAGCGTGGCAAAGGCGACGATCAGGAACAGGGTGGCGAGCACCGGGGCGCGGAAGGCGATGCCGCCCATGTCGCGCAGCCGCTCGGACCCGCCGGCGCGCGCGGCCAGGGCGGCGACGATGAAGAACAGCGGCGCGGTGATCAGCGCGTGGTTGACCATCTGCAGCAACGCCCCCTGGGCCCCCTGCGGGCGCAGCGAGAAGATGCCGAGGACGATGAAGCCGAGCTGGGCGACGCTCGAGTAGGCCACGACCAGCCGCGCGTCCTCGGTCGTGAGGGCGACCGAGGTGGCCCACAGGATCGAGACCAGGGCGATCAGCAGCATCAGGGTCTGGAAAGTGCACCGAGGCGAACGGGAACAGCGGCAGGACGATGCGCAGGAACCCGTAGGCGGCGACCTTCGAAAGCACGCCGGAGAACACCGCCACGGCCGGAATCGGCATCGCCTTGTAACCGTCGGCCAGCCAGCCGTGGAACGGGACCAGCGGCATCTTGACCAGGAAGGCGGCGGCGAAGCAGAGGAAGATCCATTCCTGGGAGGCGTGCGAGAGCGGCAGGTGCTGCAGCGCCGAGAGCACGAAGGTGAGGTTCGTGCCGTGCTGCTGGGAGGCCAGCACGCCGGTGGCGACCGCTGCGACGAGCATGAAGAACGAGCCGATCAGCGTGTAGATGACCAGCTTCAGCGTCGCGCGCACGCGGTCTCCCGAGCCCCACATCCCGGTGAGGAAGTAGAACGGGATCAGCATCAGGTCAAAGAAGGCCACGAACAGGGCCAGGTCCTGCGAGCAGAAGGCGCCGAGCACGGCGGCCTCGGCCAGGCCGAAGTGGAAGTAGAGGCTCCGGGGCCGATCCCACTCCCGCAGCGAGGCCCAGATCAGGGCGGCGCTGAACAGCACGGTGGTGACCAGGATCAGGGCGATGTTCAGCCCGTCGAGGCCCAGCTTGTAATGGATGCCGAGCGCGCCGATCCAGGTGGTGTCGGTGACGAACTGCAGCCCGGAGTGGCCGAGCTTGAACCGGGCCACGAACGAGATCGCGATCCCCAGCGGTGACGAGGCTCCCGACCGCGACGACGCGTCCGAGCGCCCGGGCCGGGACGAACGCGGCGACCAGCGAAATCGCCAGCGGAAGCCAGATCAGGATCGACAGTGTCATCGGCTCAGGTGCTCGAGATCAGGAAGTAGAGGGACACGGCGAACATGCCGACCACCATCGCCGCCGCGTAGTAGCGCAGGAATCCGGTCTGCCAGCGACGCACCGCGGCGGAACCGGCGCGCACCGACGCCGAGCGTCCCGCCGGTGATCGTCCCGCCGATCACGATTCGCTCCAGCACCGACTCGGTGAACCGGCCGAGCCACAGCGCCGGACGGACGACGACGAAGTCGATCAGTTCGTCGAAGTACCACTTGTTGGCCAGGAACGTGTAGACCGGCGCGAAGCGCTCGCGCAGCGTCACCGGAGTGGCCGGCGAGCGGACCCACAGTCGTGTAGGCGATGCCGATGCCGACCAGGGCGATCACCGCGCCGATGATCAACCCGATCCAGGCGGGGCTGGTCGGCAGCTGGGAGCGGGCCAGACGCGAATCGGCGAACGTCGGATCCAGGAACTTGGTCACCGCGTCGTCGATGCCCGGGATCTGCAGCACGCCGCCGACCGCGGCCAGCACGGCCAGGCTGCCCATCGCGAACTTCATCGGCCACTCGCGTTCGGCGATGAAGTGACCCGGGCCGGGGAAGCCGACGTCGGTGTCCTCCTCCTCGCCGGTCAGCGGGTTGCGGGGCACCTCGGCGTGGGCGAGGTGTCCGTGCTCGAGCTCGCGCGCCTCGGGGACCGGGTCACCGAAGAAGGCGCGGAAGATCATCCGGAAGGTGTAGACGCCGGTCAGCAGCGCCCCGGCGTAGCCGACGATGCCGAGGATCAGGAAGCCGTGGCCGCGGTGATCCAGGAACCCGATGATGTCGTCCTTGGAGAGCCAGCCTGAGAACGGGGGCAGGCCTGAAAGTGCCAGACCGCCCGACGACGAAGCACGCGAAGGTGAACGGCATCGCCTTGCGGAAGCCGCCCATCCGGTCAAGCGACTGGACGCCCGCCATCGCCCCGATCAGCGAGCCGGCGGCCATGAACAAGCAGCGCCTTGAAGAACGCGTGGGTCATCAGGTGAAACAGCCCGGCGGAGTACGCGCCCGCGGAGACCCCCATGATCATGTAGCCGATCTGGGACATCGTCGAGTAGGCGATCACGCGCTTGATGTCGGTCTGGACGATCGCGATCGTGGCGGCGATCAGCAGGGTCAGGCCACCGCCGATGGCGCCGACGTCGGCCGCGGTGGGTGCCTGCTCGAACAGCGGGTGCATGCGCGCGATCAGGTACACGCCCGCCGTGACCATCGTGGCGGCGTGGATCAGGGCCGAGACCGGGGTCGGGCCCTCCATCGCGTCCGGAAGCCAGGTGTGCAGCGGAACCTGGGCGGACTTGGCGAACGCGCCGACCAGCAGCAGCAGGCAACCGACCACCAGGTCGGTCTGGTTGTGATGGAACACGTGCGTGACCGAATGGAAGGTCTTGAGGAAGTCGACGGTCCCGGTGTGCCTGAAGATGAAGAACGTCCCCAGCACCAGGCCGACGTCGCCGACCACGTTGATCACAAACGCCTTCAGGCCCGCGCGGGTGGCGGTGACGCGCCGGTACCAGAACGAGATCAGCAGGTACGACGCCGCACCCACAAACGCCCATCCGACGATCAGCAGCAGGAAGTTGCCGGCCAGGACCAGCAGGAGCATCGAGAAGACGAAGTAGTTCAGGTAGGCGAAGTAGCGGACGTAGCCGCGGTCCTCCCACATGTACGAGCACCGAGTACAGGTGGATCAGCGTCGAGACGCCGGAGACGACCAGGGCCATGAAGATCGACAGCGGGTCGACGAGGATCGAGAGCTTCGCGTCGACGCCGAAGCTGAACACGTAGTTCCACAGCGACGAGGTGGCCTGACGGTGCTCGGGGCTGCGACCGAGCAGGGCGACCAGCGCGGCCACCGAGAACGCGAACGACAAGGCCGATGGCCAGCGTTGCCACCCACCCGGCGCTGCGGCCCGGCAGCCGCCGGTGGCCGAGCGCGATCACCGTCGTGCCCACGAGCGGGCACAGCAGAATCAACCAACCGAACGTCGTCGGACTCATCGCGGGCTAACCGTTGAGTTCGTGCAGCTGGTCGACATCGATCGGGAGATGGCGGCGGTAGATCGCGACGATCAGGCCCAGGCCGACGGTGACCTCGCACGCGGCGACGACCATCACGATCAGGGCGAAGATCTGCCCGTCCTCGCCTCCGTGCATCCGCGCGAAGGCGACCAGCGCAAGGTTCGCGCCGTTGAGCATCAGCTCCAGGCAGAGCAGCACGACCAGCGGGTTACGTCGCGTGAGCACGCCACCGGCGCCGATGCAGAAGATCAGCGCCGAGACGACGAGATACCAGCCGATGGCCACTACCAGCCCCCCTGAGCGAGCGCTCTCGGCTGCCCGCCCCGGAGTGCGCGGGCGTACCGGCGACCTCCACGTCAGGCTCCTGCTCGACCGCTTCCACGGCATGGCGGATTCCGGCCGCCTCGGCCATCGTGCCCGTGTACGACGGGCGGATCGTGCGGACCGTCGAGGTCGCTCTGCTCCTCGGCGTCGTACTCGAGTCCGCGGCGCCGGCGCGCCAGCACGATCGCGCCGATCGCCGCGACCAGCAGCAGCAGCGAGGCGAGCTCGAACGGCAGCAGGTACTTGGTCAAAAACAGCGTCCCGATGTGCTTGGGGGTGCCGAAGCCGAGCACGTACGGCGCGCCCTTGCCGGAGATCCCCTTGAGCGCCGACCCGAGCATCGCGATGCACAGCTCGATGGCCAGCGCCAGCGCAAACAGCGGCCCGAGGATCCGCAGGCCCGAGCCGCCGGCCAGCGCCTCGTCCCGCCGCCCGACGTAGGCGACCACGAACACGTAGAGCACCATCACCGCGCCGGCGTAGACGACCACCTGCCCGGCGGCGACGAACTCCGCGCGCAGCAGCAGGAACAGGGCGGCCAGCGAGATCAGGTGGCAGACCAGCGCGAGCACGCTGTAGAACGGGTTGCGCAGCGCGACGACGCCGATCGCGCCGGAGATCGCTCCGATCGCGGCGATGAAAGAAGAGGACTGCGCTCACCGCCGGCCTCCTACTCGCCCTCGGAGCGCAGCGGCGTGCGTTCGATCGGCTCGGCGAGCAGCATCTCCTTGGTGAAGATCAGATCCGAGCGGGTGTAGTCGGACATCTCGTAGTCGTGCCCCATGGTGATCGCGTCGAACGGGCAGGCGACCTCGCAGTAGCCGCAGAAGATGCAGCGGCTGAGGTTGATCTCGTACACGGCGGCGTAGCGCTCGCCGGCCGAGACGCGGTTCTCCGGCGTGTTCTCGGCCGCCACCACGCGGATGCAGTCGGCCGGGCAGGCGGCGGCGCACAGCGAGCAGCCGACGCACTTCTCCAGGCCGGTGTCCTCGAAGCGATGCAGCTTGTGGCGGCCGCGGAAACGGGGATAGACCGGCGTCTTCTCCTCGGGGTACTGGATCGTCACCGGCCCCTCGATGATCCGGGCGAAGGTCGTCTTCAGCCCGCGCAGGGTCTCGCCGAACACCCGGTAGGCGCCGGCGGCCGCGCCGGGCGCGGGGGCGCGGATGACTTCGATTACGTCGTTGCCGGGGTCGTAGGTCATGAGACCACCAGGATTGCGGTGACGAGCAGGTTGAGCGTCGCGAGCGGGAGCAGGAACTTCCATCCGAACGACATCAGCTGGTCGTAGCGAAGCCGCGGCAGCGTCGCCCGGATCCAGATGAAGAAGCTGAACAACAGCATGATCTTGGCGATCACCACGAGCGGATCGACCCAGCCGGGCGGGATGGATTCCGAACGGCAGCATCCAGCCCCCGAGGAAGATCGTCGCCGCGATCCCGGAGACCACGATCATGTTCATGTACTCGGCGAACAGGAAGGCCACGAACGGGGTGCCGCCGTACTCGGTGAAGTACCCGCCGACCAGCTCCGCGTCGGCCTCGACGAGGTCGAACGGGGCGCGGTTGGTCTCCGCGAACGAGGCCACCAGGAAGATCAGGAACCCGACGAACTGGGGAACGACGTACCACATGCCCGCCTGGGCATGGACGATCCCGGTCAGTGAAAGGGTCTGCGCGCTGATCACCACGCCGACCAGCGCGAGTCCCTGCGAGACCTCGTAGGAGATCAGCTGCGCGGCGCCGCGCATGGCGCCGAGGAACGAGTACTTCGAGCCCGAGGCCCAGCCGCCGAGCATGATCCCGTAGAACGAGATCCCGGCCAGCGCGAACACGAACAGGGGTCCGATCGAGACGTCGATCCCGTACAGGCCGACGCGGCGGCCGAAGATGTTCTGGACGTCGCCGAACGGCACCAGGGCAAGGCCGGCGACGGCGGTGAGGATGGCGATGATCGGCGCGATCCGGAACAGGAAGCCGACCGAGCTGGTGGGCCGCGAGGGCTCCTTGGTGGCGAACTTGACGATCTCCGCCAGCGGCTGCATCAGCCCGAACGGCCCGACGCGGTTGGGTCCGTAACGGGCCTGGAAGCGGCCGAGCAGCTTGCGCTCATAGACCACCAGGACCGGCAGCACGCCGAACGCGACGGCGAAGATGACCAGCGCCTTGATGATCTGGATCCACCAGGGCTCGAAGTAGTTGGCTACCGCGAACAGGAGTCACGCCTTACGTCACCTCGATCAGCTTCTCGGTCAGGGCATTGGCCGAGTCTCCGGCCACGCCTTCGGCCAGGAACGCGGTGCCGATCGGAACGCCGGTGCGCACGTGCGCGGTGGCGCGCAGGCGCGTCCCGCGGGGCTGCCGTCCGCTCGGCTTCCGGCCTCGCCTGATCGGGCGGCGCCCGCGTCATCCAGCTGGGCGACGTACTTCTCGCCGCTGGCGATCCCGAGCCGCTGGGCGTCCTGGGGTGAGAGCTCCACCTGCTGGTGGGCGATGGCGAAGTGCAGCGCCGGCGAGATCTCGACCTCGGGCGCGGCCCAGATCGAGCGGTAGGTCCCGAGTCGCAATGCGTCGATCGAGGCGTTTTGGGGTGGGTCGGACCGGGTCGGTGGTGCCGATCGTGCGCGAGGCCGCCGTCTGCGGCTGGTGCGCCGGCCGGCATCGCCGCGGCCTGCTCGCGCTCGGGCCAGCGCACGCCCTGGCCGCCCAGCTCCTCGAGCGTCAGATCCGCGTAGAACGGCACCGCGTCGACGATCTGCTGCCACGCCATCCCGCTGTGCAGGATCTCGGTGTCGAGTCCGACGCGGGCGGCGACGTCGGCCAGCACCGACCATCCCGCGCGCACCTGGCCGGGATGGGCGATCGCGGCGCGCAGGCGCTGGATGCGCCCGTCGGGGTGGGTGACCGTGCCCTCCTTCTCGGCGTGCGACTCGGCGGGGAAGATCACGTTGGCGTGCTCGGCCAGGCCCTCGGTCAGCACCGAGGCGTGCGCCACCACCACCCCGACCTGGTGCAGGGCGCGCTCCCACAGGGCGCGGTCGGGGAGCTCGCGGATCGGGTCGGTCTGGAACGAGGTACAGCGCGGTGATCTCGCCGTCGGCGGCGGCCTCGGCGATCGCTGCGGCGTCGCGCCCGGGCGCAGCGGCGGCTCGGCGTAACCCGGGCCTGCGCTGGGGATGGCGCCGACCTCACGCAGGCCGCGCCCGTTGGCGCCGGCGGGAATCTCCAGCAGGCCGGCGCCGTCGCGCGCGGCCAGCCCGAGCGAGTCGGCGATCCGCAGCAGCTGCTGCCGCGGCGTCGGCGCCGATGCGCTCGCCCCACAGGATCACCACGTCCTCGCCGCCGTCGCGCAGCAGCCGGGCCAGCTCGCCGCCGGCCTCGCCGGCCAGGTCGTCGGCCAGTTCGGCCAGGAACGTCGCCTCCTCGCCGGGGGCGTAGCGGATCACCGTCTTGGCGTTGACATCGAGTGCACTCGGGCGGGCGGTGGCGATGGCCAGGTTGACGCCGCGGCGCCGGACGCCCTTGCGGATCCGCAGGTCAAGGATCGGCGCGTCGTCGAGCGGCTCGCAGCCGAAGCACGAGCACGGTATGGGCGAACTCGAGGTCGGGGACGGTGGCCTGCAGCGCCGGCGCGGCCAGCGCGCGCGTGACGCTCGAGCGGCACGTCGCCGGCCATCCGGGAGTCGATGTCGGCTTGAATCGAGCCCCTCGCGCAACAGGCGCTGGAGCAGGAAGCCCTCCTCGTTGGTGGCCTGGCCGCCGACCAGGGCGCCGACACGGCCCGTGTGGCGCGCGAGGCCGCCCGCGACCTCGCAGCGCGCGCTCCCAGGAGACCTCGCGCAGCTCGCCGCCGTCGCGGACCAGCGGCGCGGTGATCCGCTCGTCGACGTGGATCGCCTGGTAGGCGAAGCGGCCCTTGTCGCACAGCCAGCCGTCATCGACCTCGGCGTGGTCGCGGGCCAGCACTCGCATGACCTTCTCGTCACGCACGGTGAAGGTGACGTTGCACTGCGACGGGCACAGCGTGCAGATCCCGCCTGCGCCTTCGATGTCCCAGGGCCGGGCGCGGAAGCGGTAGGGCTGCGAGGTCAGCGCGCCGACCGGGCACAGCTCGATGATGTTGCCGCTGAACGGCGCGACGTACGGATGTCCGTCGTGGGTGGCCACGAACGTGTGCGCACCGCGCTCGGCGAAGATCAGCTGGTAGTCCTCGGCGATCTCCTGCGAGAAGCGCACGCAGCGATAGCAGAGGATGCAGCGCTCGCGGTCGATGGCCACCAGCGGCGACAGGGCGAGCGGCTTCTCGAAGTGCCGCTTGGGCTCGATGAAGCGGCTGCGGCCGAGGCCCCAGCCGAAGGTGATGTCCTGCAGCGGGCACTCGCCGCCCTTGTCGCAGACCGGGCAGTCGAGCGGGTGGTTGACGAGCAGGAACTCGACGATCGCGTTCTGCGCGTGGCGGACCCGGTCGGTCTGGGTGTGAACGACCATCCCGTCCTTGACCGGGGTCGAGCAGGAGGTCTGAAGCTTGGGGATCCCCTCGATCTCGACCAGGCACATGCGGCACGCGCCGACCGGATTGC
The DNA here is from genome assembly GCA_963844475.1 of uncultured Solirubrobacterales bacterium. Classification (GTDB taxonomy): domain Bacteria; phylum Actinomycetota; class Thermoleophilia; order Solirubrobacterales; family Solirubrobacteraceae; genus Palsa-465. The sequence continues at coordinate 136,113 of CAWJOL010000003.1, forward strand.
CGAGCTTGGGCTCGTAGCAGAAGTACGGGATCTCGACGTCGCCGAACTTGGCGGCGTCGACCAGCATCGCGCCTTCGGTGGCCTGGATCTCCCGGCCGTCGATGGTCAGCTGGATGGTCTTGTGCTCAGGGCGCGGCATGGTTAGTCGGATCTCGCTAGTGGACGGCGCGGATATGCCGACCGCTCGGCATCCGGCCCTTGCTCGACGGGGTCGGCATCCGCGTCATCCTGTTGGACCGGCGTGCTCGTCGGCGACGCCGACGGCGACCACGTCCTCGAGCGCGGCGGCATTGACGCGCGCGCGGGCGGCTTCGATCTCCGCCTCGAGCTCGGGACGGAACTTCTCGACCAGCGAGCCGACCGGCATCGCCATCGCGTCGCCCAGCACACACAGGCAGTTGCCGATGATCTGCTCCTGGACCGAGGCCATGATGTCGAGGTCCATGGGCGTGGCCTCTCCCGAGCTGATCCGCTCGAGCATCTTCTGGGTCCAGTTCGTCCCCTCGCGGCAGGGCACACACTTGCCGCACGACTCGTGGGCGTAGAACTTGGCCAGCTTGTAGGCCACCTCGACCACGGTGTGGGAGTCGTCGACGACGATGATCGCGCCCGAGCCGAGCATCGACCCGGCCTTGGCCATCGTGTCGAAGTCGTAGGGGAGGTCGAGGTCGTCCTTGGTCAGCACCGGCGAGCTCGAGCCGCCGGGGAACCAGAACTTGACCTCGCGCCCCGGGAAGGTGCCCCCGGCCAGGTCGAAGATGATCTCCCGCGAGGGCGTGCCGAGCTCGACCTCGTAGTTGCCGGGGCGCTGCACGTCGCCGGAGACCGAAACCAGCTTGGTTCCGGTCGAGGTCTCGGTCCCGAGCTTGGCGTACTCCTGGCCGCCCATCTGGATGATCGCCGGCACGGTGGCCAGCGTCTCGACGTTGTTGATCAGCGTCGGCCCGTGGTAGAGGCCCTCGATGGCCGGGAACGGCGGCTTCAGCCGCGGGATTGCCGCGCTTGCCCTCGAGCGAGTCGAGCAGGCCCGTCTCCTCGCCGCAGATGTAGGCGCCCGCTCCGCGGTGCAGGACGAGGCTGAGCGAGTGATCGGAGCCGAGGATCGACGCGCCGAGGTAGCCCGCCTCCGTCGCCTCGGCGATCGCCGCCTCGAGGATGTCGGCCTGATGCGAGTACTCGCCGCGGATGTAGATGAAGGCGCGGCTGATCTCCGTGCAGTAGGTCGAGATGATGATGCCCTCGATCAGCATGTGCGGGTTCTTCTGCATCAGCTCGCGGTCCTTGAACGTGCCGGGCTCGGACTCGTCGGCATTGCAGACCAGGTACTTGTCGATGTCGCCGTGGGGCAGGAACGACGCCTTCTTGCCCATCTGGAAGCCGGCGCCGCCGCGGCCGCGGATGCCCGAGTCCATGATCGCGGCCAGCACGTCCTCGCGGGGCATGCCAGCGCCTTGCGCAGGCTCCTCGTAGCCCCCGCGCCGCTGATAGACCTCGAGCGTGTTCAGCCCGGGCTCGTCGATGCCTTCGAACAGGATCTTCATGCGTCGCGTCTCGTTCTCGTTCTCGTCGGTCGGGGTCTCGATCGGGGCCGAGGGCCCGGGCCGGTCCGGCTCGCCGTGCGGCGGAAGTCCGGCCGTGTCGGCCCGCGGCGCCTGATCGGGGGCCGGCGGGCTGAAGTCGGTCTCGCCGGCCGCCACGTCTGGATCGGCGCAGCGGCGGTAGCGCAGCTGCTTGTGCTCGAGCACCGAGCGTCCCGCCTCGAGGTCGGCGACGATCTGATCGGCGTCCTCGTCGGTCAGCGGGCCCGACATACTCGCCATCCACCGAGGCCATCGGGGCGATGTCGCAGGCGCCGAGGCATTCGAACGAGCGCACGCTCGACCTCGTCGTGGCCCGCCGCCGCGGCGAGCATCGCCTCGAAGAACTCATCCGCGCCGCGCAGCGAACAGGAGATGTTCGTGCACACGTACACGTCGTGGCGGCGCTTTCGGCGTACGTCGAGAACATGTCGTAGAAGGTGGCCACCGAGGTCAGGTAGGCCGGAGTCAGCTGCATCACAGCGGCGACCTGCTCGATCGCCTCGGGCGAGCACCAGCCGTGAACATCCTGGGCGGCGTGCAGGGCGGGGATTGCGGCCGAGCGGCGGTCGGGATACTTGGCCATCGCGGCGACGATCGTGTCCTTGAGCTCTGCGGGACCGGGGTCGTGGCCGGGTCGGGAACCGTCGCCGGATCCTTGGTCAGATCGACCGCTTCGTCCCAGCCCGGGACGCGGGAGCCATGCCCGAAGCGCGGAAGCCTACGCTCATCGGCTCCCTCAAGGAGTCCGCCGAGTCATCCGGCTACATCGGTCGATCCCTCCGAGGATCGGGTCGAGCATGGCCAGCGTGGCGATCAGGTCGGCGATGTAGCTGTCGCGGACCATCGGCGCGAGGGCCTGCAGGTTGACGAAGCTGGGGTCGCGCATGTGCACGCGCGCCGGCTTGGCGGAGCCGTCCGCACGGACGAAGCAGCCGAGCTCGCCGCGCGGGCCCTCGATCGGGAAGTAGGCCTCGCCCGGCGGCACCCGGAAGCCCTCGGTCACGAGCTTGAAGTGGTGGATCAGGGCTTCCATGCTCGTCGCCAGCTCATGGCGGGGCGGGAGGGCGACCTTTCGGTCGGTCGTGATGTACGGGCCTTCGGGCAGCCCCTCGGCCGCCTGCTCGATGATCTTCACCGACTCGTACATCTCGGCATGGCGAACGCGGTAGCGATCGTAGTTGTCGCCCATCGTGCCGACCGGGATCTTGAAGTCGAAGTGCTCGTAGCTGGAGTACGGAGCCGCCTTGCGCAGATCCCACGGGTTGCCGGCCGCGCGCAGCAGCGGTCCGGTGACGCCGATCTCCAGCAGGGTGGCCTCGTCGAGCATGCCGATGCCCCGCAGCCGCTCGAGCACGATCTGGTTCTTCTCGATCATGTCGGCGTACTGGTCGGCCCGGGTCGGCATGTCGTCGGTGAAGGCCTTCAGCTTCTTCAGCCACCCCCGGGGGATGTCCTCCATCACGCCACCGACCTGGATGTAGCGCGTGTGCAGCCGCTGTCCCGAGGACATTTCGAACAGGTCGACGATCTTCTCCCGCTCGCGCAGGCAGTACCAGAACATCGAGATCGCGCCGAGGTCCAGGGCGCCGGTGGCCAGCCAGAACAGGTGCGAGGCGATCCGGTTGAGCTCCATGTGGATGACCCGGAGGTACTGAGCCCGCGGCGGCACCTCGACGCCGAGCAACGTCTCGACCGCGCCGCAGAACGCCATCGCGTTGAAGTAGTAGCGCGAGGTAATCCATCCGCTCGACCACGGGAATGGCCTTCCAGTAAGCCTTGTCCTCCGCTGTCTTCTCTATCCCGGTGTGGACGTAGCCGATGATCGGCTTGATGTCGCGCACGACTTCGCCCTCGAGCGTGGCGATCAACCGCAGCACGCCGTGGGTGGCGGGATGGTGCGGCCCGATGTTGAGCGTCATCAGCTCATGGGTCTCGCCCTGGCCGGCGGGCTCGGACGCGAGCGTGATCGACTCCTCGCGTCGGCGGTAGTCGCTGCTTATTGCCATTTGCCGTAGTTGTTCTCTTCGTTGAACGTGAACAGCACCGGCTCGCCGCCAATCGGGAAGTCCCGCCGCTGGGGGAAACCCTCGTAGTCCTCGGGCATGAGGATCCGGCGCAGGTCGGGATGGCTCGTCGAAGATCACCCCGAACATGTCGTAGACCTCGCGCTCGGGAAAGTTGGCCCCTGGGAACAGCTCGACCACCGAGGGGACGTTCGGGGCATCGGTGGGCACACGAACCTTGACCGAGATCCGGTCGACGTTCTTCATGTCGAGCAGCTCGTAGAGGACGCCCAGGCGTGGCTCCTCGGGCCAATAGTCGACGCCGTGGAGGCTGGACAGGAAGGTGTAGCCCTTGTCCTTGAGCTGGGCGAGCACTCCCCTGATGGCGGCGGGGTTGCTCAGCAGCGTGGCCCGATCGCGGTGAAAGCTCGTGCCGAGGATCGAATCAGCGTCGGTCTCGCGCAGCTCCTGCGCGGTGAGCTCGAGTCCAGTGGCGTCAGGCACCGGCTGTGTCCCCGGGCTTGAACACGCTGATATCCGCGCTGTTCAGATCGGTTTCGCCCGGCAGCAGCTCCTCGGTGCCGACGGCGTCGTAGCGCTCGCGCCAGCCCTCCGGGGGGTTGCCCTGGATCTTGTCGCGCAGGCGCAGGATGCCGTGCATCAGGGCCTCGGGGCGGGGCGGACAACCGGGAACGTGCACGTCGACCGGCATGAACTTGTCCGCCGGCACCAGCGCGTAGTTGTTGTAGACGCCCATTGAGGAGCAGCAGGCGCCCATCGAGATCGCCCACTTGGGATCGAGCATCTGGTCGTAAAGGCGGCGGATGACCGGCGCCATCTTGATCGACACGCGACCGGACAGAATGATCAGGTCGGCCTGACGCGGGGACGCCCGGAAGGCCTCGAAGCCAAACCGCGCGAGGTCGGCGCGGGCTCCGACGGTGGTGATCATCTCGATCGCGCAGCAGGCCAACCCGAAGGTCAGCGGATACAGCGAGTTGCCGCGGGCCCAGGCCACCGCCTTGTCGACGGTGGTGGTCATCACCCGCTCCTCGACGTACTGATCGAGCGCGGCGTCGTCGAGGTCGCCGCGGAGCATGTCCCGGGAGCGCAGCTGACGCACGCGGAAGTCGGTGGGATCCACGGCATCCCCAACCTTGCCCAACGGCTCGCGCTTTATTTCCATTCCAGGGCTCCCCGGCGCCAGACGTAGACGAAGGCGACCATCAGCAGGACCACGAACACGACCGTCTCGGACATCGCGAACGGGCCGAACGCCCGGAGCTGCACAGCGATCGGGTAGAGGAAGATGACCTCGATGTCGAACAGGATGAACAGCATCGCGATGAGGTAGAAGCTGATCCCGAAGCGCATCCCGCGTTGGATCTCCGACGGCAGCCCACACTCGTAGGGCGAGATCTTGGACTTGTTCGGCTGGCGCTTGCCGAGGAACAGATTGAGCACCGAGAACAGGGTGCCGACGAGCCCCCCAAGGACCAGGAAGACAATTGCCGGCAGATAGGTGCGAAGCACGACGAGGGGTTATATCACCGCGGCGGGGCCGCTTGTAACAGAGTGTTACTTAGTGCCAAATGCGGCTATGTGATGGAGTGCCAGCGCAGTGAGGCCCGTGCACATCATCGTCGGCGTGCTGGCCATCTCGCTCAACGCGGGGGCCGGTCTGCTCGGGGTCTGGTGCTGGTGGCGGGCGCAGCCGAATCCGTGGTTCTGGCGGCTGCTGCGCGCCGGTCAGGTCCTGGTGGTGCTCGAGGCCGCCCAGGGCGGCGTGTATCAGCTGGTGGGACCGAAATCTCCCAGCATCCATGTGCTCTATGGGGTGCTCCCGCTCGCGGTCTCGTTCGTGGCCGAGCAGCTGCGCGTGGCCTCCGCGCAGATGGTGCTCGATCAGCGCGGCTTCGCCTCACCCGAAGAGGTCGGGGAGCTGCCCGAGGACGAGCAGCGTTTGGTCGTCGTGGCGATCGTTCAGCGGGAGATCGGCGTGATGGCCCTGGCCGCGGCGGTCATCGTGATCCTGCTGGCGCGGGCGGCGGGCACGGCGTGAGCGATCCCGAGGTCGGCGGCCTCAGCCCGAGCCCGAGCCTCAGCCCGAGTCCGGCCCCACCCCGTGGTGATAGCGCCCCCGGTACCACAGCAGCGGCTCGCCGTCGCCCAGCCCGAGCGCCAACACCTGCCCGATCGCGATCGTGTGGTCGCCGCCGGCGATCAGTTCACGCAGCTCGCACATCGCCCAGGCCAGGGCGGCTTCGATGATCGGCACTCCATGCGCGATCCGGTGATCGACGCCGTCGAGCTTCTCCGCTTCCGGCAGCTTGGAGGCGAACACGCCGGCCAGATGCGACTGGTCGGCGCCGAGGATGTTGACGGCGAAGCGGCCCGACTCCCGGACGATCGGGAGCGTGCGAGCCTGGTTCTCAAAGCAGACCAGCGCGAGCAGGGGGTTCAGCGACAGCGAGCAGATCGCGTTGGCGGTCATGCCGCCCGCCCCGGTCGGGCCGGAACTGGTGATTACCGCGACGCCGGTGGCGAAGCGCCCGAACACCTCGCGGAACTGCTCTGGATCCGGGCCGGTCGCTCCGCCGGCCTGATCGGGGTCGCTGACCATCACGGCGTTTATACAGCCCCGGCGCTGGTTCCTCTGGTTGCCGCCGTAGGAGGACGATCGCGTATTTGCGTGGGGCGAACGTCTGTTGGCCAGCGCCGGGGCTGGCCAGGAGTTCGTCACGGGCGGTCAGGCTCCTGCCCGGGGTCAGGAGGTGACGGTCAGCGTCCCGTAGGCGCCGAGCGCCTGGTCGGAGAGGATCGTCGAGGACATCTGGTAGCTGCCTCTGGTCAGATCCAACGTGATCGCCGCCGATTGTCCTGGTGCCAGCGGCCGGGTCGAGCCCGCCGGCTGGCCGTTCAGCGAGATCACCAGGTTATGGGTCAGGCGGCCGTAGTTACGGACCACGATGGTCAGCGGACCGGCGCTGGCCTGAGCGCTCTGGGGATTCAGGTGGTACTCGGTCAGCGCCACGCTCAGCGTTCGGTCAGAGCCCACGTGCTCGGTGTGCCCGCAGCCGCTCACCGCGCACGCGAGCACCAATGCCGCGATCGACGCGCAGGGCTTGGTGAAGGAGAGCATCGGCACGGCGCGATCGTAGAGCCAGCCCCAGCGCCCGAGTCACCCAGTACGCCCGCCCAGCTTGGTAGCGCCGCATGCTGCGCCCGCTTCCGTATGATCCGGCCCGCATGAGCCGGACGATCAGGGTCCTCTTCATATCTGGTGCTGCGGCCGCGATCGCGGCATTCGCGACGGCGTGCGGCACGCAGAAGATCAGCGTGCCGCAGTCCGATCCGACCCATCGCGGAGCCGTCCTGTTCAACCAGCGCTGCTCGGGCTGTCACACCCTGTCCTACGCGGCCACCAACGGCTCGTCAACCAACCCGCGGACCGCGATGAGGACCAACGGGCCGAACTTCAACGTTCGCTGCGAGCGACCGGTTACCCGCGTCCTCTACGCGATCGAGAACGGCGGCTTCTCCGGAGCGATCATGCCCCAGAACATCGTCGTCGGCCACGACGCCGCCGCGGTCGCCCAGTTCGTGGCCAAGTACGCCGGAGGCCAGGCGCCACGGCTGGTCGGCGTGCCGCAGTGCAGCTCGGAGTCGATCGGGACGCTCCCCGCGCCTGGCCAGGCTGCTTCCACCTCCTCGACGCCGGCAGCACCGGCGACCGCAGCGATCGGTCTGGGCTCCACGTCGGTCAAGGCCAAGGCGAACGCAAAGGCCAAGAACAAGGGCAAGACCTCCAAGCCCAAGACGGCGCGCAAGTAGCGCCGCGGGGAGGGCCGCGTTCTAGACCTGAGACTGATCCGGCGCGACCCTGACGGCGTGCGGGCGGCGCTGGCCCGGCGCGGACCGGAGGCGGCGGCCAAGGTCGACGAGGTGCTGGCGCTCGATCAGCGCTGGCGCGAGCTGACCGCGGAGCTCGAGGAGCTGCGGGCCGAGCAGAACCGGGCCAGCCGGGGCCGCAAGGGGCCGCCGACGCCCGAAGAACGCGAGCGGCTGGCCGCCCTGGCCGCGCGGGGACGGGCCCTCAGCGACGAGGAAACCGCGGTCCGGGCCCAGCTCGACGCCGCACTGGCGGCGCTGCCGAACCTGCCCGCCCCCGACGCACCGGATCAGGATGTGGTCCTGCGAGAGGTCGGTCAGGCCGGGGCCACCGGCCGGGATCATCTCGAGTTGGCGGGATGGCGGATCGACATGGAGCGCGCGGCCCGCGTGTCCGGATCTCGCTTCGCCTACCTGCGCGGCGAGCTCGTGATGCTGGAGCTCGCGCTGGTCCGCTATGCCATGGAAAAGGTCATGGCCGCGGGCTTCGAGCCGGTGATTCCGCCGGTCCTCGTTCGCTCACAGGCGCTCTACGGCACTGGGATGCTGCCCGACACCGAGCAGCAGCTCTACCGCCTCCCGGAGGACGATCTCTACCTTGTCGGCACTTCGGAGGTGCCGCTGGCCTCGTTTCACCGAGATGAGATCCTGCCCGCCGACGGGCTGCCGCTGCGCTACGCCGGATTCTCCACCTGCTTCCGGCGCGAGGCGGGGGCGGCCGGCAAGGACACACGGGGCATCTTCCGCGTGCATCAGTTCGACAAGGTCGAGATGTTCTGCTTCGTCGAGCCGGAGGACTCCCAGGCCGAGCACGAGCGCCTGCTGGCGATCGAGGAGTCGATCCTGCAGGACCTGAACCTTCCCTACCGGGTGCTGGCCATCGGCGTCAACGAGCTCGGGGCCTCGGCGGCCAAGAAGTACGACTGCGAGGCCTGGTTGCCCGGACAGGGGCGCTTCCGCGAGCTCACCTCCTGCTCGAATACGACCGATTACCAGGCGCGCCGGCTCGACATCCGCCGTCGCGATCCCGAGGGCAAGCTCGCCCACCTGCATACGCTCAACGGCACGGCCGTCGCCGTGGGCCGGACGATTATCGCGCTGCTGGAGAACGGCCAGCGCGAGGATGCGTCGGTATCGCTGCCCGGAGTGCTCGGGCAGTACGGGGCGCCCGAGGTGCTGGCGCCCGCCGGCTAACCCTGGACGGCCTTCAGCGGACCCTTGGGGGGCCGGGCGTCGAGTACCAGCAAGGCGGCCCTCGGAGGCCCACACGGTGCGATCCGCGCCCGCATCCGCACTCCGAATGTGTTCCAGGGTCGGACGAAAGCAGTCGCGGGCTCGTCGCCACCGGTTACGGCTTCGGCGACCGCGGCGGCAAACCCGGCAGACTTGCCCGCCTCGGCGTCGGCGGGCACGAGCAGATTGGAGACCGGCCGGTGGACGGCGAGATCCTCGGCGACCGTGAGCAGCTGCTCCGCACGGCGGGACATCGCCTGAACCAGCAGTTGCGCATCGACCACGACGAACGCGTCGCGCGAGGTGGGCACGGCATCCAACCGCGTCTCCAGCAGCAGGCCGAGCCCGCAGGAAGGGCACACTCGTGCCGTCGGTGGCGGCGCCTCGCCTCCCGGAGACGGGGCCGCGCAGTGGCCGCAGAACCACGCCCACTCGGCCGGGACGTCGAGCGTCCCTGCTACCAGCCGCAGTGCCGGTCGCTCCTGGCTCATGAATTGGCCCCCAAGCTCACCAAACTATCAACGCAATTACCCAAAAGAGGTTGGAAACATGCAGACGTGGGGTGGGCCCACCTCGCGGCTGGTGACGCGTGCTGGAAAAGGGAGCGGAGAGGGGGGGATTCGAACCCCCGAACGAGGTTGACCCCCGTTACGCGATTTCCAGTCGCGCCCGTTCAGCCGCTCCGGCACCTCTCCAGGAAACCGGGTTAGCGTAGCGAGCGGCTGCTCAGATCTGCCACGCCCCGTCGCGGAGCAGCGGGACCTCGGCTCCGTCGGCGGTGATTCCGCTGACCGCGACGTCATTTGCGCCGATCATGAAGTCGATGTGGATCTCACTGCGGTTCACGCGCGAGTGATCCTCGTCTCCCTCCAGGGCCATCTCAAGCCCGCCCCCAGCGCGATGTGGCTGGCCGCGTTCTCGTCCAGCAGCGTGTCGAAGAACACGGTTCCCAGCTGGCCGATCCGGCTCTCACGATCAACCAGCGCTACCTCGCCGAGCCGCGCGGCACCGGGACCGCGGTTGGTGAGCGCCCGAAGCGCCTCGGCTCCGCGCTCGGCCTCGATCTCCACCGCCCGGCCGCCCTCGAAGCGCACCCGCAGCCCGGTGATCAGCGCACCGGCCACGAACAGCGGCTTGGTCGAGGTAACGATGCCGGAGGTCCGTTCGGGATCGGGCGTCGTGAACACCTCTTCGGTCGGCAGGTTGGGGGCGTGGACGATGCCCTCGGCGGTGGCCAGACGAGCTCCGGTCCAGCGGCTCGTCGGCAGCAGGCCGATCGTCAGATCGGTGCCGGGCCCTTCGAAGTGCAACGCATCGAGTCGAAGTGCGGTCAGTGTGCCCGCTACCTCGATCAGTCGGTCAAGGCGGGCGTTCCAGGCCGCGACAGGGTCCTCCTCGTCGAGCCGGCACACGCGCACGATTTCGCTCCACAGCTGCTCGAGCGCCGCTGGCGGGGAGAGCTCGGGGTGAACCAGCGCAGCCCAGCCCGGGGTCGGACACGGCGCCACGGTCCAGTTGAGCAGCCGATCGTTGAGGACGGCCTCGGACTCACGCACGCGCGGGAGCATGTCGCGACCGAGGCGATCGGGGTCGACGTCGTCCATCAGGTGCGGCTCGACCGGACCGGTCAGGGTGATCACGGCGCTGCGGTGGGCCCCGAGCGCGAGGATCTGTTCGCCGTACCAGGGCGGGACGTAGCTCAGGCTGTCCAGCTCGGCGTGGATCGCCCGGGAGCGCTTGAGGTGCAGGTCGAACAGCCTCACCTCCACAAATTTCGCGCCCGCGGCATAGGCCACGTCGGCGACCGCCCGCGCGAGCTCTTCCTTCCCCGGCTCGGAGGAGATCGAGACGATCTGTCCCGGCTGTACGTTGGCGCCGAACCGGACGATCAGCTCGGCCAGCCGCCGGACGCGGTCGTTCTCGCTCATGCGGGAGCCCCGGGGATGAGGGCGCCGGGATTGAGGATTCCCGCAGGGTCGAGTTCGGCCTTGACCGCACGGAGTACGGCGCCCGCCAGCTCGCCGATCTCCCGCTCGTACCAGGGCAGATGGTCCCGGCCGATGCCATGGTGGTGGCTGATCGACCCACCTGAGGATTCGATTGCGTCGCCCGCGGTCGCCTTCGCCGATCGCCATTGCTCGGTCGGATCCTCGAGGGCCGCGCAGCCAACGGTGAAGTACAGCGAGGCCCCGCTTGGGTACACGTGCGAAATGTGGCACAGGATCACCGGCGGCGTGCCCTGCGTGCTCAGCGCGTCGCGCAGTGCTCCGGTCACCGCCTCGTAGACCTTTGGCAGGCGAGACCAGAAGGCCACCGTCTCCAGCGTCTCGACCAGCGCGCCGGCGTCCAGCAGCGCGTCGCGAAGGTAGGGGCCGCGGTACCGATCCCGTTCCCAGGCGTGGCCGGCCTCGGCGTCCGGTTCGCCCCCCATCGCCCGCAGCACAGATTCGGCCTCCGAACGGCGAGTCTCCACCGCCTCGGCGGCGCCCTCATAGCCGACCACCGCGAGGCATCCGCCGCCCGCCCCGGCACCCAGCTCTGCCGGCCGCGCCAGGTTCAGCGCCGTCTCGGCCTCGTCTGAGAGCCGCAGGACCGTCGGCAGCGGGCCGTCCTGGGCCAGTCGTCGCAGGGCGAGCATGCCGTCGGCGAACGAGCCAAATCGCCACCCCGTGTAGATCCGGCGCTCGGGCACCGGCCGAACCTGCAGGGTCAGCGAGGTGATAACCCCGAGGGTCCCCTCCGAGCCCAGGAGCAACTGGCGCAGATCTGGGCCTGCGGCTGATTTGGGCGCTCGCCCCAGGACCAGCGACCCCGCCGGCGTGGCGACCTTCAGACCCATCACGATCTCGTCGAAGCGACCGTATCCGGCGGAAGCCTGCCCGCTCGAGCGCGCGGCGGCGAAGCCGCCGAGCGTGGCGTACTCGAAGGATTGCGGGAAGTGGCCGAGCGTGTAGCCCTCGGCCGCCAGCAGCGCCTCCGCCTGCGGACCGCGCAGGCCGGGCTCGAGCTCGGCCAGGCGCGACTCCTCATCCAGTGAGACGAGCGCATTCAGCCGCCGCGTGTCGAGCGCCGCCACACCGGCAAAGCCGGCGCTCGCCGGCCCTAGGCCGCCGACCACCGAGGTGCCGCCGCCGAAGGGGACCACGGCCACCCGGTCCCGGGTGGCGAGCGCCAGCAACTTCATCACCTCGTCGTGAGAACCGGGCGCCAGCACGAGGTCCGGGGCGCTGAGCGGCTGACCGCCACGAAGGTCCAGGAGATCGGGGGTCGACCTCCCGCGTGCGTGACGGACCCTCGTCTCGTGGTCGGCCGAGGCGTTGGCGGCGCCCACGACGTCGGTCAGGGCAGCGGCGGTGGCGTCGCTAAGCCGCGTCGGGAGCAGGGAGACCTCGTTCGGGGCGGCCGGCCGCGGCATCGGACCACGGACGCCGAGACCTTCGGCCAGCAACGCGGAGACGCTGTCGGGCAGCGTGGGCACCTCGGCGGGATTCCCCCAGCCCCACCACGAGAGCTCCGGATACGGATCGGTCGGACGCGCGCGGGCCACGTCCCGGACGGTATCCGCTCAGCGCGGAGCGGGTTGGCTGCGCCAATGAGGAACCGCGAGCAGCGTCAACCGCAGCTGCTTCTCGGCCACCCGGGCAATCTCCGCCTCGGAGTCCGGCGAGGCAACCGGAGCATCGACGGTCGCTCCCACCGTGGCGATCATCGTGTTGACCAGCAGTCCGGCCAGCATCTGCAGATCGTCAGTGGACCATTCCCGCAGCACCGGGAACCGCGCCAGATCGGTGGCCAGCTCGCTGGTGAACAGCCGGATCTCGCTGCGGATCGCGTGCCGGAGCACGACGTTGCCGGTGTAGCCGACGCGGACGACGAACATGAAATGCGCGCGGTGCGCGCGCACGTGCTCCATCAGGATCTCCACCGAGCGATGGATCATCTGCTCGGGCGGGACCCCTTCGCGCGCCTCGCGCAGCATCCCGCGCAGGGTGCGGAAGGATTCCTCCACGAGCGCCAGCCCGAGCGCATCCATGCTCTCGAAGTGGCGGTAGAAGGCGGTCGGGACCACGCCGGCGGCGCGGGCCACGCTGCGCAGGCTGAGCGCGTCGAAGCTCTCGCCCGCCTCGAGCTGCAGCAGCACCGCGTCCAGCAGCGCCTGCCGGGTGTGGCGGCGGCGCTGCGCCTGGGTGCGGGCGGGAGGTCGGGTCAAGGGCGATGCGGTGGCGGAGGCGTGTCCGGGAGGTCCGGTACGGCTGTTCACCAAGTCGGTGTGCATCTGATCACACTTGCGAGTTTACCCCTTGACGCGCCGGGGAGAATGCCTACACTCATGTTGTGAACACTTGTCCACTAACTTTAGGTAACCGATGCCTGCCGAACTAACCGCTCGCCGTTTGCTGAAGTCCTCGCTGGTCGACCTTCTGCTGGGTCCGCACGGGATCGACCGCTACCTCGAACTGATCCGCCCCGACCTGACGGTGCGCGACGCCCGCGCCCGCGTCGTCGCGGCGCACCGCCAGACGCCCCGGAGCGTGACCGTCACCCTGCGTCCCAACGCTGCCTGGACCGGGTTCCAGGCCGGCCAGTTTGCCCGGATCGGCGTGGACATCGATGGCGTCCGACGCACCCGCACGTACTCGCCGAGCTGCTCGCAGCACCGCGCTGACGGGCTGCTCGAGCTGACCGTCACGACTCACCCCGAGGGGCTCGTCTCAGGTCACCTCCAGCAGCACCTTCGCCCCGGCCAGATCCTTCACCTCGGGCAGGCCCAGGGCGACTTCGCCCTGCCCGCAGAGCGTCCCGAGCGGCTGGTCCTGATCAGCGGCGGCAGCGGTGTGACCCCTGTCATGTCGATGCTCCGCACACTGTGCGACGAGGGCCACGACGGACAGATCACGTTCTTGCACTACGCGCGCACCGCTGAGGACTGGCTCTACCGGCGCGAGGTCGAGGCGCTGGCCGCGGAGCACCCGAACCTCAGCCTGAGCTACATCGCCACGCGGGAGGGCGGCCGTCACTTCGACAAGGGCACGATCGCGGCCGTGATGGGGGATTTCGACCCCACCCGCACCACTGCTGCGGTGTGCGGGCCGCCGTCGCTGATCGACGCCGTGCGCCTGGCCTGGGAGGACGCACCCGAGCAGGTCTTGGCCGAGACCTTCACCCCGCCAAGCTTGAATCTCAGCGAGGACACGGCGGAGGGCACGTTGCGGTTTCTCCGCAGTGACATCGCCTCGCCGATCGCCACGGGCACGCTGCTCGAGCAGGCCGAGGCGGCGGGCCTGACGCCCGATTTTGGATGCCGCATGGGCATCTGCCACACCTGCACCTGCCGCAAGAGCGCCGGCGCCGTCCGTGACGTCCGGACCGGTGAGGTCTCGACCGAGGAGGACGTGGACATCCAGCTCTGTGTGTCCGTCCCCGCCGGCGACGTAGCCCTGGAACTTTGACCACACGAGGAGATCGACTGATGCCGAGCACACATCCTGAACTCACCCCCGAGCAGATCGACGCCCTCGGCGCCGAGCTCGACGAACTGCGCAACCGCGTCCGCGCCGACCTCGGCGATCGGGACCTCGACTACATCAAGCGGATGATCAAGACCCAGCGGGGCCTCGAGGTAGCCGGGCGTGCCCTCCTCTTCGCCGGCTTCCTCCCGCCGGCCTGGATCGGCGGCGTCGCCGCGCTGTCGCTGTCGAAGATCCTCGACAACATGGAGATCGGTCACAACGTGATGCATGGCCAGTACGACTGGACCAACGACCCGGCCCTGGACTCGCAGGCCTTCGAGTGGGACACGGCCTGCCCCGGCGATCAGTGGCGCCACTCGCACAACTACATGCACCACACCCACACCAACGTGCTGGGCAAGGACCGCGACATCGGCTACGGCATCCTGCGGATGTCCGAGGACCAGGAGTGGCGTCCGCGCGACCTCGGCAACCCCGTCTACGCCACGCTGCTGGCGCTGTTGTTCCAGTGGGGGGTCGCGGTCCACGACCTGGAGGTCGACCGGATCGAGTCCGGCGAGGTGAAGCTCAACGACAAGCGGGACATCCTCCAGGCGATCTGGCGCAAGGGCCGTCGCCAGGTGCTCAAGGACTACGTCGCCTTCCCGCTGCTGGCCGGGCCCGCCGCGCCCTTCGTCGCCACCGGCAACCTGACGGCGAACCTGACTCGCAACGTGTGGTCCTTCATGATCATCTTCTGCGGGCACTTCCCCGACGGCGTCGAGGAGTTCTCCGAGGAGGAGGTCGAGAACGAGACCCGCGGCGGCTGGTACATGCGGCAGATGCTCGGCTCGGCCAACCTCACCGGTAGCCGGCTGTTCCACATCCTCAGCGGGAACCTGTCGCACCAGATCGAGCACCACCTGTTCCCGGACATCCCCGCCCACCGTTACGCCGAGCTCGCCACCGAGGTGAGTGAGATCTGCGAGCGCTACGGCCTGCCCTATAACTCGGGGCCCCTGCACAAGCAGTTCGGCTCGGTGGTCAAGAAGATCTTCCGTCTGGCGCTGCCGGGCAGCGGTTCGGCCCGCCCGGAGGCGGAAGCGTCCTCCGCCGAGATCGTGGTGCAGCGCGCCGAGACCGAGCGCGAACTCGTCCCCGCCTGAGCACGAGAACCCGGCCCTGCTGCCGGTCCTAGACTAGGCCGCGATGCCGGACACAACCTACGCCGCGGCGTCGGCAGAGCTGGGTGCCTACCTGGCGCTGCCGCGTGGCGCAGGGCCCTGGGCGGGAGTGGTGGTGATCCAGGACGCGCTCGGGTTGAGCGACGACATCCGTGAGCAGGCCGACCGCCTGGCTGCGGCCGGGTACCTGGCCTTCGCGCCGGATCTGTACTCCGGGCGCGGGATCCGCTGCGTCGTGGCCACGTTGCAGGCGTCGCGCTCGGGCCACGGGGCGGCGTACGAGGACATCGACGCTGCCCGCCGATGGCTCAGCGACAGGGAGGACTGCACCGGAGCGGTCGGCATCATCGGGTTCTGCATGGGCGGCGGGTTCGCGCTCCTTTGCGCTCCCCGGTTTGACTTCGCGGCGGCGTCGGTGAACTACGGCGAGGTGCCCAAGGACGCCGCGCAGCGTCTGGCCGGCGCGTGTCCGATCGTCGCCAGCTACGGCGCCCGGGACCGGACGATGCCCGGACGGGCGGCCCGGCTGCAGAACGCGCTGGATCAACTGGGCGTGGAGCATGACGTCAAGGAGTATCCGGACGCCGGCCACAGCTTTCTCAACCGGATCAACATGGGCCCAGCGCTCGGTCCGCTGGTGCACATCGCGGGTTTTGACCACCACCATCCCTCGGCCGAGGACGCCTGGCGGCGCATCCTCGACTTCTTCGACGCCCATCTGCAGGAGGCTGGATGAACCGTTTGCCCGACACCGGCGTATCACCGATATGAGCATTCTCTCCACTGCGCGCATGTACTTCAGGCGCACCCCAAAGCTGGCTGAATCGACCGACATCTACTCCCATCGCGTCAAGCTGCTCGACGGCGGGGAGCTCGACCTGGGCTCGTTGCGCGGCAAGCCGACCTTGATCGTCAACACCGCGAGCAAGTGCGGGTTCACTCCGCAGTACGCCGGGCTGCAGTCGCTCTACGAGCGCTATCACGAGCGCGGCCTGGAGATCCTCGGGTCCCCTTCGCCGGACTTCGCCGGCCAGGAGTACGACGAGGCGTCAGAGATCGGCGCGTTCTGCGAGAAGAACTATGGCGTCAAGTTCGCCCTCACCGAACCCACCTCGGTCCGGGAAGATCCATCGCCGCTGTGGCGAGACCTGGCCCGACAGCCCGGATCGGGACCGCCGGCCTGGAACTTCACCAAGTATCTGATCGGCGCGGACGGCAAGCTGATCGCGCGCTGGTCGACCAAGACCACGCCCGAGGATCCGAAGGTACTCGCGGCGATCGAAAGCGCACTGCCGGGCTAGAAGCGGACTCGTCAGCGACCGAAAGCGAACCCAAGATGGCAACCATGCGAGCAGTGCAGGTGAGGGAACCCGGCGGAGATCTCGAGTTGGTGGAGCGGGAGGTGCCGCAGCCGGGCTTCGGCGAGGCGCTGGTCCGCGTGCACGCCTGCGGGGTCTGTCACAGCGACATGTTCGCCAAGGAGGGCGGCTTTCCCGGCGTCTCGCATCCACTCGTCCCGGGGCACGAGATCGCCGGCGCGATCGAGGCGCTGGGCGAAGGGGTCATGGGCTGGGAGGTCGGGCAGCGGGTCGGCGTGGGCTGGTTCGGCGGTAACTGCGGCTACTGCGAATGGTGCCGGCGCGGCGACCTGATCAATTGCCAGCACATGGAGATTCCCGGGATCACCATCGACGGCGGGTACGCCGATTACGTGGTCGTGCGCGCCAGCGCGCTGGCTGCGATGCCCGACCAGCTCTCGGCCGAGGATGCGGCGCCCCTGCTCTGCGCCGGGATCACCACTTTCAATGCGCTCCGTCACAGCGGCGCCACCGGCGGTGACACCGTCGCCGTTCTCGGGGTCGGCGGGTTGGGTCATCTCGGCGTTCAGTTCGCCGCCAAACTCGGCTTCAAGACCATCGCAATCGCGCGCGGGACGGCGAAGGAGCCGCTGGCGCGGGAGCTCGGCGCCCACCATTACATCGACAGCACCGCCGGCGATCCCGGCCAGGCGCTCCAAGCCCTCGGCGGGGCCGACGTGATCCTCTCCACCGTCACCAGTTCGGCCGCCATGGCCGCCGTGTTCAGTGGCTTGCGGCCGCGCGGTCGCCTGGTCGTGGTGGGTGCCTCGATGGAGCCGATTCCGGTTCCGGCGGCGGCCTTCATCGGTGGCAGCACCTCGCTGATCGGCCACGCCTCCGGTACCTCTCGGGACTCGGAGGACACGCTCGACTTCAGCGTGCTGGCGGCCGTGCGGCCGATGATCGAGACGGTGCCGCTGGAGCGTGCGCGCGAGGCTTACGAAAAGATGCTCAGCGGTGACGCGAGGTTCCGGATGGTGATCACCACCGGAGCGTCGTAGCGCCCCGGCGCTCAGGCGGCCGATAGCGGCAACGACACGTGGAAGGTCGTATGTCCGGGCTCTGAGTCGAGGGTCAGCGAACCGTCGTGGCGGTCGACCACGATCCGCCTGGCCGTGGCCAGTCCCAGGCCGGTACCGCTGCCGATGTCCTTGGTGGTGAAGAACGAGTCGAACACCCGCTCGCGGATGTCGGCGGGGATCCCGGGGCCATCGTCGGCGATGTCGACGCGGGCGCAGCTACCGTCGTGCTCGGTGGCGATGGTGATCGTGCCGCTCTCCCCCAGGGCGTCGATCGCGTTGTCGAGGAGGTTGGTCCAGACCTGATTGAGCTCAGAGCCGCGGACCGTCAGCCTGGGCAGGCTGCGGTCGTACTCGCGGACGATCTTGATCGAGCGGTGCTTGAGCTTGTGGCCGAGCACGGTGAGCGTCGTCTCCAGACCCTCGTGCAGATCGATCTCGACGAGATCACCACGATCCATGTAGGCGTACGACTTGACCGCGCTGACGAGTTTCGACATCTGCTGGGTGGACTGCTGGAGTTCCAGCGCCAGGTGGCGCGCGGTGAGTGTGGACGCGACCCATTCCACCGCGGCAACGGTGGCGGTTCCGGCGACCGCCGCGACGCCGTCGATCCACGCCCGATCGATCCCGGCGGCCGCCAGGGGCTCGGTCAGCTCCCAGGCCTTGGGGACGCCCAACTGCTCGAGGCGCTCACCGAGCTCGTCCTCGGCGTCGGCGGCATCGAGTGTGTCGAGCGCGGTCAGCGACTCCGCCCGCGCGACTGCCTCCCGATGCATCCCGACCAGCTGCTCGGCTTCTTCCCGCTCCAGTCCGGCCTCGACGAACCGGCCGAGGGTCGAGCTGAGGACATTGAGCGCATCGGCCATCTGCGCCGCGGCGCGCTGTGCCGCGGCGGCCGGGTTGTTGAGCTCGTGAGCCAGACCTGCGGCCATCGTGCCCAGTGAGGCCAGGCGCTCTCGGTTCTGCTCCATCTCGGTGACCCGGCTCATCACCGGCGCGACTTGATGCATGACCCGCTGATGCACGGCGGGCTGGGCGAGCGCCAGGCGGCGGAAGTCCTCATTTTCGACGAATCCGACCCGGCACGCGGTCTGGGCCTGCATGCGGACCGGCAGCGGATTACCGGTCATCGCGGCGATCGCCCCAATCCAGGTGGGGGCCTGCTGTCGTCCCACCGGCTCGGCGCGGCCACGAGTGATCATGAAGCTCTGCGCGGTCCCATCCAAGAGCAGATGCAGCCCGTCGACCTCCACGCTCTGCTCGGCGATCACCTCACCGGGCTCGAGCAGCCGTACGCTCGTCACCGGCAGCCACTCCGCGAGCTCTTCGTCGGTCAGGTCGTCGAACAGGTCGACGGAGCGCAACTCGTCCAGCGTTATCGCCTCGGTCACGCGTCGGCCAGGTATTGATGGATGAGCGAAACCGCCATCGAGCCTTCTCCGACGGCGCTGGCCACGCGCTTGATCGAGCGCGCCCGAACGTCCCCGGCCACGAACACCCCCGGCACGCTTGTCTCAAGCACATAGGGATCGCGGCTCAGCGGCCAGCCCTCGTCCTGCACGTCGCGTCCGGCCAGCACGAACCCCCGCTCGTCACGGGTCACCACGCCCTCGAGCCAATCCGTGCGGGGAATCGCACCGATGAAGACGAAGCACGCGTCGATCTCGAGCGTCGACTCCTCGCCATCAGGCCCGCGGACGGTCAGCCGTCGCAGCCGTCCGTCCTCGCCCGCTGCGGCTACGGCCACCGTCTGGGTGCGGACGTCGACTTTGGGCTGCGCGGCGATCTGCTCGACCAGGTAGTGCGACATCGACGCGGCCAGACCGGAGCCACGGACGAGCATCGTCACCCGCCCGGCATAACGGCTGAAGTAGACCGCCGCCTGGCCGGCGGAGTTGGCGCCGCCGATGATCACCACGTGCTGGTCCTCGCAGGAGCGGGCCTCGGTGACGGCCGCGCCGTAGTAGATCCCAGCGCCGGAAAATTCGGCAAATCCAGGGGTGTCCAGCTGGCGATAGGACACCCCCGAGGCGATCAGTACGCAGTTCGCGCTCAGCACACCGCCGCCGCTGAGCTCGACAAAGCGTCCGGCTCCGTCGGCGCGGAGTCGGACGGCGTCCTGGATGGTCAGCAGCTCCGCTCCCAGTCGGCGTGCCTGATCGGTACCGCGGCGGGCCAGGTCCGAACCGCTCAGCCCCACCGGAAAGCCGAGGTAGTTCTCGATCCGGCTCGACTGCCCAGCCTGGCCTCCCGGGGCCTCGCGCTCGACCATGACCGTGCGCAATCCCTCGGACGCGCCATACACAGCGGCGGCGAGGCCGGCTGGTCCGCCACCGACAATCACCAGGTCGTAGTGGTCCTCTGTGGGCTGACTGCTCACTCCGAGGCGCTCGGCCAGCTCGAGAATCGTCGGGCGCTCCAGCACCGAGCCGTCCTCCAGCAGGGCCACCGGCAGGCGGTCGGCGGCGATTCCGGTGACCTGGAGCAGCTCTCGGGCCTCGCCGTCGCGCTCGACGTCCAGCCAGCGGGCCGGCACGCGATTACGAGCCAAGAAGTCCCGTAGGTCGTGCGACTCCTTCGAGAACCGATGACCGATGATCCGAACGCCGCCGGCCTCGAGCGCCGCACCGGACTCCCAGGTGGTGAGCAGATCCTCGAGCACCGGGTACAGCTGATCGTCGGGTGGATCCCACGGCTTCAGCAAGTAGTAGTCCAGCGACACGCTGTTGATCGCCTCGATCGCCGCCTCGGTGTCGGCGTAGGCGGTCAGCAGGACGCGCTTGGCGTCGGGAACGAGCTCGCGCGCCTGCACGAGATATTCCGTTCCCGGCATTCCCGGCATTCGCTGGTCGGCGATCAGCAGCGCGACCTGGTCACCCCGCCGGCGGACTTCCCGCAGCAGCTCCAGAGCCTCCGGACCTGAACTCGCGCGCAGGATCCTGTAGCGCTCCCCGAACCTGGTCCGCAGGTCCCGGGAAACCGCAGCGAGTACGGCGGGCTCGTCGTCCACCGCCACGATCGCGGGCCGGCGGGTCACGGGCACGGTCGACATCAGACCGCCAACGCTAGCCGGTCGCGCGCAGCTGCCCCGGCGTGTGCCGGTGCAGGAACTCCCGCACGGCCTCGGCCGCTTGGGCGGTGTGCTCAGGGGTGTCCTTCCAGGGCTCGAACGTCTCGGCGCGCGGGGCCAGCTTCGCCACTTCGCGTCCGGTCTCGGTGGGGTGGTAGTCGTCGATCCCGGGCAGGACGAGCAGCGGGGTGGAGCAGGTGCTGACGAACTCTCGGTCGACGCTGACCACGAACTCTCCGTCCCACATCCGGGTGCCGAACTGCTCGAGCTGCGCGGCGTCGATGTCCGGGCGCCTGGCCACCAGGTCCTCGCCCCAGTTGCGCCACAACGACTCATAGAGATGACGGTTCTGGCCCACGACGCCGACCGGCTGCTCGAGCACGGCGGCGCTGAAGCGCGCGGGCGCCAACTCACTGAGCTTCAGCGCGAAAGAGCACCCGATGCAGCAGCCCATGACGTGACAGTCCTCCACCTCCAGGTGATCCAGCAGCGCGAGCTGGTCGCGGGCGAAGGAGCCCCACGGGTCGTCAATCTCCAGCGGACCGGCGGAGCGCCCGGCGTTGCGCTGGTCCATCGCGATCAGCCGGAAGTCCTCGCGGAACTCGGAGAACGCGTTCAAGGTTGCGGCCGTCCAGCGCTCGACGGTCGAGTTCATCCCGCCGGGGGCAAACAGCAACAGCGGGTAGCCCTGCCCGTGCTCCTCGTAGTAGATGCTTGCGGCCCCGTGCTGAAACTCCGGCATGCGGCCTGAAGCCTACCGTGAGCGCATCGCAACTCCTGAGTTGAACGGCTCCGTCCGCGGGGGGTATGGTGACCGTGGAGGGCCACAATCCGAGGAGAGAGCGCATGTCGACCATCGAACACGCCAGCGCGACCGACAGCAGCGACGTCGCGGCCATCAATGAGCTCCACGAGATCGTCAGCCGCCAGCGTGCCGCGTTCCTGGCCGAACCGTTCCCCTCGTTGGACGAGCGGCGTGCCCTGCTCGGTGCCCTCGCCGGCATGGTGCTGAGCCACCGCTTGGAGATCGAGGAGGCGATGAGCGCCGACTTCGGCGTCCACCCGACATTGGCCACGGATTTGATCGAAGTGCTGGGAGTCGCCGGCCGCGCCGCCTACGCGGCTGAGCAGCTCGAGGCCTGGATGGCGCCTGAGCCGCGTTACTGCGACCCGGCACTGTTCGGTACCGGGCGCGCGTTCGTGCAGCCGCAGCCCAAGGGCGTCGTCGGCAACATCAGCCCCTGGAATTTTCCCTTCGATCTCTCGGTCGGCCCGCTGATCGAGATGTTGGCGGCCGGCAACCGGGTGGTGCTGAAGCCCTCCGAGCACACCCCGGCCTGCTCACGCGTGCTCCAGGACATGATTCGGGCCACGTTCGATCGCGACCGCGTCGACGTCGTCGTCGGCGGTCTCGAGCTGGCGAAGGCGTTCACCCGAGTGCGTTGGGACCACCTGCTCTACACCGGCAGTCCCGAGGTGGGGCGTGAGATCGCCAAGGCGGCAGCCGATCAGTTGGTCCCGGTCACGCTCGAATTGGGCGGGAAGTGTCCAGCGATCCTCGCCGATGACTCGATCGACGCCGAGTCGGTCAAGCAGATCCTGGGCACGAAGGCGCTCAAGAACGGACAGATGTGCATCTCGGTCGACTACTGCCTGGTGCCGCGGGCACGCCTGGATGACTTCGCCGCCCTGGCCGCTGACCACATGCGTGAGCAGATGCCCGGGTTCTGCGCCTCGCCCAGCAACACCGGGATCATCACGGCCCGCCATCTGCAGCGGATCGAGCGGTTGATCGAGGATGCCCGGGCGCGCGGATGCGATGTGCGCCCGCTCGAGCAAGCCGGCGAGGTCGATCCCGACCTGCGCCAGCTACCGATGTCGCTCGTGCTCGACCCGCCGGACGATCTTGCCCTCATGCAGGAGGAGATCTTCGGCCCGGTCCTCCCGGTGAAGGCGTACGACGAACTCGATGACGCGATCGGCCACGTCAACGCGGGCGAGCGCCCACTGGCGCTGTACGTGTTCGCCAAGGACGAGGCGGTGGCCGATGACGTGTTGCGCCGGACCACCTCAGGCGGGGCCTGCGTGAACGCGGCCGCCGTGCATGGGGCGCTGCCGTCGCTGCCCTTCGGTGGCATCGGGAACAGCGGGTCTGGCCGCCACCACGGGATTGAGGGCTTTCGTGAGTTCTCCAATCTGCGCGCCGTCTTCGTACGTGGCGAGGGCGATCTGATCGAAGCGTTCGCTCCGCCGTACGGCGCGACCGCGGAGGCCGTGGTGGGCGCAGCATTCGCCCAGACCCAGGCGTGATCGGTCAGGATCCGCTGACGCCGGTTCGAAAAGCCTGAAGATGCTCAGGCCAGTGCTGTTCCGTGATCGCCCGCAACCGGTTCAGGTGATTCTCGGCGGGGTCCTGCCGGCTCTGCTGGGCGTGGTGGCGGGGATTCTGCTCGGCGTCTCGAGCGGGGCGTACTACGCGGTCGGTGCCGTGGCCGGCATCGGCGGATTCCTGTCCGGCTTCGAGCATCTGGACGGGTGGGACGCCGCTGATCGCGGCTTCTTCGGCGGCGCGCTCTACGGCCTGGCGCTGCTGCTCACGCACGCGCTGATCGGTACGCATGCCAAGGTGTCACTGGGCAGCTTCCCGCCGTTCCTGGCGGTGATCACAACGATCGTCGGCGTGCTGCTGGCCGCCGCCGGCGGCCGGATCGCTCGCGCGCTGCGTGAGCGAGACGGCGCTGAGGTCAAGTCCGCCTAGGCGCGAGGGCGACAGCTAGCCTGTCCGGTCTTCATGACGGCCAGCACCGACGCTCCCTATCCACCGCTCCCGCTCGCCAGCCGGGTCTGCTCGCTCGAGAACCGCGGCGAGCCGTTCGCCGCCTACGAGGCGCTCGGATCGCAGGCCCGTGCCGCGCTGCTGCAGTTGCTCCCGAGCGACTGGACCTTCGACGCAAAGCGGGTGCTCGATTTCGGCAGCGGCGCCGGGCGCACCCTTCGCCACTTTCTGCCCGAGGCACGAGCGGGCGCTGAGTTCTGGGGAACCGACATCGACGCCGACAGCATCACCTGGCTGCAGCAGAACCTCAGCCCGCCACTGCACGCCATGCGCAACGGAGTGGACCCGCCGCTCGGCCTCGAGTACTCCAGCTTCGACCTGGCTTGGGCGCTCTCGGTGTTCACTCATCTGACCGAGAACTCGCTGCCCTGGCTGCTCGAGCTGCACAAATTGCTGAAGCCCGGCGGGCTGCTGATCGCCAGCTACATGGGCCGCCTCAACGGTGAGGTCTTCACCGGCGAGCCGTGGGACGAGGATCGCGTCGGGATGAATGTCCTGCGGCCGGATCAGGGCTGGGACGACGGTGGCCCGATGGTGCTGATGTCGGAGTGGTGGATCCGTGCCCACTGGGGCAGGGCCTTCGAGATACTGGCCGACGCACCGGTGCACGGACAGACCTGGGTGCTGATGCGCAAACGTGAGGTCGAGCTCACAGTTGCCGACCTCGAACGGCCGGCGGATGACCCACGCGAGTACCTGGCGCTGCGACACAACCTGAGTCAGGTCGAGCGAGATCGCGAGCGCGCCGTGGCCGAGATCCGGGCTCACTACGAGCATTCGCTGAGCTGGCGGATGACCCGGCCGCTGCGCCGGGCCGCAGCTTATGCCCGTCAGCGCCGCCGCAGGAAGGATGCGACGAGGGCGAAACAATAGTCTGCGGCCCATGACAGCCACCGAAAAGCCCGAAGTCGACGTTCCCTCCGGTCAGGCGCCGTCCTACCAGCTGGAGATCGAGGACCTCGCCGTCGGTGACGGCGAGGAAGCCACCCCCGGACATGTGGTCGAGGTGCATTACGTCGGCGTCTCGTGGAAAACCGGATCGCAGTTCGACGCGTCGTGGGACCGCGGCGACACGTTCAAGTTCAAGCTCGGCAAGGGTCAGGTGATCGCCGGGTGGGACCGTGGCGTCACCGGCATGAAGGTCGGGGGACGCCGCCGACTCACCATTCCTCCGGACCTGGCCTACGGCAAGCGTGGCGCGGGTGGGGTGATCGGCCCCGACGAGACGCTCCTGTTCGTGGTCGACCTGATCGGCGTCCGCTGAGCGGTTGATCGGATCGTCCGGGCGGCCTAAGAGCGAGGCTATGCCGCCGCTGCACCCGCCCGCGCGACGATGCGGCTGAGCCGGGGTGATGGGGTTGAGCCGGGTTGATGGCCGGCCCACCAGCAGCTGGCGAGGTTCGTGTGGGCGTTCTCTCGGCGCCCGAGCTTCCGGCTCAGGTGGCCGAGGAGCTGGTTCGCGAACTCCGCGGCGCTGGTGGTCGACGCTCATAGCCTCGGCGCTCAGACCGGGCACTCGCGGGCGTAGTCGATTACGTGCGACTGGCCTGGTTGGGCGCGTCGATCGCGACCGTCGCCGGGGCGCTCGGATCCGGGCTCGAGAGCATCGAGGAGGTGCGTGAGGCCGCCTACGGGCACAACCAGCGCCCGCGCGAGGGCTGATCAGACGATATGGAAGCGCGCGCTCCTCGTGGTCCCGTGGAGGCCGTTCAGCGCCGGCGTGGCCTCGAGCAGATAGGAGCCGGCGGACAGCGCGTGCCCACGCAGGCGTCCGGTGAACGCGACGCTGTTGGAACCGGCGCGGTCGAGGTGGGTGAGGGTTCCGACGGACTTGATCACCGAGCAGGCCGAAGTGTGCTTCGGCCGTGTGTGCCGGGACCCGAGCGACTTGCAAGCATGGCTCCCGACGCGGTACCCCGCTGATATCCGGCTGAAGGTCAGCGTCGTCCGCGCGGCGCTCGAATCGCGATAGCTGATCGTCGTCCCCTGGTGGCCTCGGCCGGTCCCTCGTCCCTGGGGTGCGAAGGACGCGGGCCGGAGCTTCAGCCCGGAGTCCTGGGGCACCGGCCGGGTGAAGACGTCGGCGCCGAAGGAAACTCTCCCCCTCGCCGCCGCCAGTCGCGGCAGCCCGAACAGGTCCTCGACGCTTCCGAGCATCGAGTAATGGTTGTACGCAGTCGCCGTCGTCGTCCCCGGGGCGATGAAGGGGGAGAGCAGCACCGCTCCGACGACGCCGCCGCCGGGGCCGGAGCCGCCGGGCAGGATCCCGTTGGCCTGGTCGTAAGGCCCGGGCACCTCGCCGCAGCACGCGGACGCGTCGCCCACGGACTCGTCGAAGGCGATGATCAGGAGGCCGTCCTGCTTGAACGCCGGCGAGGAGGTGATCGCCGGAACCCACGTCTTCAGGAACGTGTCGGCCTGCGCCAGCCCGCCCGGCCCGCCGTTCGCGCAGTGGGCGTCGTGACCGTCGTTACACAGGTTCGGCGTGATGAAGACGTAGTTCGGTGTCGTTGCCGCGCTGTGCAGATCGGTCGAGAGGCGGCTGAGGTTCACGACGTTCGCGTTGCACGTGGCCTGGTTGTCGATCACCGAATGGAAGTACACGAACGGGTCGTGCCGGGTCGCGTACTGGTCGGTGGGCGTTGCGCCCTCCGTGTTGTCTGCGCTCCCCACGGCTGGATGCGCGCAGGTCGCCGACTCGCGCGTGGGATCGGCCCCCATCCCGTCCTCGTAGGCTCGCCAGCTGAGACCAGCGTTGCCGAGCTGGCTCATCAGCGTCGGGACCGCGGCCGGGTAGACGCACCCCTGGCCGTTCTCCTGCCCGCTCGAGTCCATCGATGTCGGTGTGTGGAAGTCAGCGAAGGTCGGGCAGTCGCCGGAGGTGAGCGGATTCGGCGCCTGACCGCTGACCATCGCGATGTAGTTGTCGAGGCTGCTGTGCCCGATGCCGTAGTAGTTGGGGAGATAGGCGCCCTGGGAGACCAACGTGCGGGAAAGGTATGGCGCGGGCGAGTTGGGGCCGAACGACGTCGCTTCGCTCTCGTTCTCCTCGACCAGCACGAACACGTGCTTGACCGGTGGCAGGGCAGCCGCAGCGCCAGCCGCCGACTGAAGGAGCGCGCCGAGAACGAATACCGCCACCAAGGCGATCCGTACAGGTCCACCGGTGCGCTTTGTCATTGTGATCACCTTTCGCGGCCTGGGGCCCGGCCCCAGTAAGCCATTCAAGTGCAGAAGCGACTCAAACGCAAGGCTCGGCACCGCCCTCCTGGCGTTCGGGGTGAAGGATCGCCGCCAACGGCCGCGTGTTGATCACGTCCACAGCGCTCGCCCAGCCGCGGCGCGCGGTGGCCACCGCGTAGGCCATGTTCTCCAGCCCGCGCACCGAGTGCGCGTCAGTCGAGCAGACGATCTTTACTCCGGCTCGCAGTGCCTCGCGGACGTGCTCACCGCCGAGATCCAAGCGGGGCGGCAGCCCGTTGACCTCCAGCGCGACGCCTCGCTCGAGCGCGACCTCGCACACCCGCTCGAGGTCAAGGGCATTTTCCGGTCGCACGTTGATGATCCGTCCCTTCGGGTGGCTGAGGCATCGCACGTAGGGGTTGTAAAGCGCCTCCTCGACGCGCTTGGTCAGTTCACGGCGAGCCATGCGCTGCCCGCCGTGGACGCTCGCCTGCACCCAGTCGAGCTCGGCGAGGACATCGTCGGGAAGGTCGAGGCTTCCGTCAGGCAGGATGTCGCACTCGATCCCGCGCAGGACTCGGAACGGCGCCAGCCGTTCGTTCGCGGCGGCTATCTCCTCGCCCTGGCGGCGGACGTCGTCGGCGGTCAGCCCGGGGACCGCGCCCACCGCGGGGGTGTGGTCGCAGATCGCCAGGTACTCGTAGCCGCGGGCGTGGGCCGCGCGGCCCATCTCCTCGACGCCGGCTCGTCCGTCTGACCACGTGGTATGCGCGTGCAGGTCGCCGCGGATCTCGTCCACCCGGACGAGCTCAGGGGGCTGGCCGCAGAAGGGCGCCTCCCGCAGCTCGGGCGGACATGGGGGCAGACCGAGCGCCCGGTAGACGGCCTCCTCGTCAAGAGCGTCAGGTAGCGGTTCCAGCCCCGCGACGTAAGCCGGCGATCCCGTCGCCCGCAGGAGCGCCGTCCCGAAGCGCTCCGGCGAGGCGGCGATCACCTCCACCGGCACCCCCTCCACCGTCAGCCCGACCGCGCGCCGGTCCTCCTGCTCGAGTATCGCGACGATCTGCGGCAGACCGGCAAAGCGCGCGAGCGCCGCTGCCGGATCGACCGCGGCGCAGACCACGGCGAGCTGATCGCAGGAGTCCCGCCAGCGCCGGACATCCCCGGCGGCTTCGCCATCAACGCCGGCTGCGATCGCATCGACCAGTTCCCGGGCACGGTTCAGCAGCAGTCCACGCGGCGCGCGCGGGTCAGACTCGCGGGCCAGGGCCTCGAGCAGACGGGCCTCGGTCTTCGGGCCGATCCCCCGAGCGCTCTGCAGCCGACCCGCTGCGGCGGCGGCTCGCAGTTCATCGGCCGTGCGCACCCCCAGCGACCTCGCCAGTTCGATCGAGCGCTTCGCGCTCAGTCCGAGGTAGCGACCGAGGCCGACCAGTTCCGGCGTGAGCTGCCGCTCGAGCTCGGCCAGCTCGGAGATCTCGCCGGTCTGTACCAGTTCTCGCAGTCGCGACTCGATGCTCGGACCGATGCCGCGCAGCTCCCGGACCCGGCCCGACCGTACGAGCTCGGCCACGGGAAACGCGGCCGCGCGGATGGCCTCGCTGGCCCGGCGGTAGGCCCGCACCGTGTACGGGTTCGCCTCCGAGAGCTCTAGCAACGACCCCATCGCCTCGAGGCGGTCTGCGATCTGGGAATTGTTCACCGCGGCGCAGCGGAAATGTCAGCGACGGCGGGCATGGGTGAGGGCGATCACCGATCGGACCTGGGGTTGCGCTACCCCTGACCGGCCGGCGGAAATCTAGACGCTCAGTCGCGCAGCGGGAGAATCCCCGAGTTTTGGGAGGCGCTCAAGGCACCAACGCGGGGGAAAAACCGGACGGATTGACGCTCGCGGGGTGCGTGGTTGGTGCCGAGGTCGCGGGCCGAATCCCCTGATCTCGTGCTCGCATTTGGTGCCGGCGACAATCTCTCGGCAGCTATGCGACGTAGCGCCGTCGGTCCACGGTGCAAGGAGAAGCACACCGCCGACGCGGGGGCTTGAGCTTGGGTCGGGTCTGAGGTTAGGATGCGTCGACATCCGGGGCACCGGGTCGCCAACCAAGGGAGGGTGGTCAATGATCGGGCAGATTCGACGTGCAACTACTGTGTTCGTCGTGGCTGGGTTGTCACTTTGTTGCTTGTGCGGGCTCGCGGCCGGCGCCACGGTGGGAAAGGCTCCCGCGCAGACGAACAGCGGCCGTCTGGTGTTCCTCGGAACCGCGAACCCGAACGCCGCCCCGCTTGCCCGCACGCAAACGTCTTCCGCGTCTCTGCCCCCGAGGGTTGGATCTCCGCTACGAGCAAAGACAGCGCCGCTCAACGCGGTGCCGGAACCGAACCCGTCCAGCCTCACCGTTGTGGGCTCCTCAGCGGCGGCTTCGGGTTTCGTCGGGCTGAGGGCAACCGACACCGTGGCGGTCAACGGCTTTCCGGTCGAACCTCCCGACCAAGGGCTCTGTGCCCACCACGGAGCCGTGCTTGAGGCTGTCAATCTGGCCGTGAGGGCATACACAGAGGCTGGCGCGCCACTCTCGCCGACGATTTCGCTCAATCAGTTCTTCGGACTCCCTCCGGCGGCGAGCACGAGCGGCGATAAGACGACGTTCGGGCCGTTTCTGTCCGACCCGAGGTGCTACTACGACGCCCAGACGGCTAGGTGGTTCATGACCGTCCTGGAGATCAACGTCAATCCGTCCACGGGCGCACTCGGTGACCGTAGCTCAGAGCTGATCGCCGTCAGTCAGAGCTCCGACCCCACCGGCAGCTATGGGGTGTTCTCTTTCGACACAACCAACATCGGTACCGGTGGTAACCCTTCCGAGCCGAACTGTCCTTGCTTTGGCGATCAGCCGAGAATCGGGGCGGACGCGCACGGGTTCTACATCAGCACTGACAGCTATCCGATTCAGGGATTGTTCGACAGCAACGGTGGCGAGCTCTACGCGATGTCCAAGCAGGGTCTCGCCGCAGCGGCGACCGGCACGGTGCCGCCTCCCGCTTTGGTCGCGATCCACGTCGGCGCGGTTAGGTTCGACGGCAACCCGGCCAATGCCGTGCAACCCGCCGAGACTCCCGAGGGCGGTAGCTACGCACCCGACCGGGAGTACTTCCTGAGTACTCCCGACTTCAACGGCTTCGCCACAATGGGTGGCGTCGGAGCCAAGTCCGTTGTTCTGTGGACGCTGTCAAACACAGGCTCGCTCAGCAGCGCCTCCCCGAGTGTGACGCTGACCCACGCGAGCCTGCCGAGCGAGCCGTACACGCCGCCGGTCAACGCGACGCAGAAGCCGGGCCCCCGCCCGCTCGGCGAGTCGCTTGGTGCTCCGCTGCCCCCGATCTCCGTCAACGATGACCGGATGCAGCAAGTCGAATACGCCGCTGGCAATCTGTACTCAGCGCTCAACACCGGAATTGGTCAACCGGCCGACCACTCGGGGATCGCCTGGTTCCGAGTCACGCCGAGCGGGACCAGCGGGACCGTTTCCAGCCAGGGATACCTCGCTACCGATGGCGGCTCAAGCCTGATGTACCCGGCTGTCGGCCTAGACAAGACGGGGAACGGCGCGATGACCTTCAGCGTCTCCGGCCCGAACGTCTATCCCAGTGCCGCCTACGTTCCGTTCCGCGGACGACCCGTGAATGGAGCGATCAGGGTGGTTGGTCCCGGTGCTCGTCCCGAGGATGGATTCACCTGCTATGAAGCCGCGGGCTTCGGTCCGGCATGCCGGTGGGGGGATTACTCCGCCGCCAGTTCGGACGGCAGCGGTCATGTCGTCATGGGTGACGAGATGATTCCCGCCGGGGACCGAGATCCACTCGCGAATTGGGGTACGTTCATCTCCACGTTCACGCCGTAATCGCTGATGATGGTGCCCAGGCCAATTGCCTGGGCACCATCATCGCCCTCCGGGATCGCCGCTCTCGCGTGGCCGGAGCCATCTCAACTCAGCGCCAATCCGTACCACCAGCAGCGCGACCCGGCTTCGCGCGGGATCATGCGTCCGTGCCGGCTCCCCCGGGCGGGACCTAGAAGACGCGCGGCTGCGAAGGGTCGGATAGGACGGCGGAGCCCGGCTGGGCCTCGGGGCGGCCGGCGGCCGGACGGCGGTGGACGGAGCGGGAATCGAGCCCCCGCCGAGGCCAGTGTTGCGCGGTGGTGATGATCTGCCGTGGCAATCCCAGTCTCTGTTCGACCCGGTTTCAAGTGCAGCAGCAGAATCGCACGTCGGACCGATCACCGGTCGGGGAGGGTCACGCCTGATCGAGCCGCGCGCTCGGGCCGCCGAGGCGGGGGAAATCGCCCAATCGTGCGGGTATTGACGCTGGATCAGCGGAGAGGGGGGGATTCGAACCCCCGATGGACGGAAACGCCCATACCGGTTTTCGAGACCGGCGCATTCAACCGCTCTGCCACCTCTCCAGGTGTAGGCCCTTGAAACGTTAGACGACGCTTCGCCGACGGGCGGTGCGGACGCCGCATCCTCAGTGGCCATCACCGCCGGCTGGCGAAGAACGTCCGGAGCAGATCTCCGCAGTCCTCGGCCAGCAGCCCGCCCTGGACCTGAGGACGGTGGTTGAGCTGCGGCTGGGCGAGGACCTCGAGGACGCTCCCGGCTGCGCCGGCCTTGGGGTCCCAGGCGCCGAAAACGACGCGCGGCACGCGCGCCAGCACGATCGCTCCGGCGCACATCGCGCACGGTTCCAGCGTCACGTAGATCACCGAGTCCAGGATCCGCCAGGCTGAGAGCGTCCGCGCGGCGTCGCGCAGCGCGATCATCTCGGCGTGGGCAGTGGGATCGCTGCGCAACTCGCGCTCGTTGTGGCCGCTGCCGACGACTTCGCCATCCTTGACGACCACCGCGCCGATCGGCACGTCGTCATGGCCGAGCGCCCGTTCAGCCTCGCGCAGCGCAAGGCGCATGAAGTACTCGTCTCGGGGGAAGAAGTGGGGTTTCACCGTGAAGGGGGACGAGCGCTAGCGTTGTGTAGGGCAACTTTCGGGCGTCCCATGATGTCTTAAGCGTGCTGCACTGCTTGCGCCTGCGAGCCCGGGGCCCCAGCCACCGCATTTCATGCCTCTCACCCGCCATCTCCTACGGACCTTCTGGTGCGCCTGCTCAATCCTCGCAGCGTCGGGAGCGATGCTGGTCGCGGCTCCCGCGAGGGCGGCCGATTTCGTTCCCGGTCAGGTGATCGTCGGCTACGCACCGGTGCCCGGGCCCCCAGCGGCGACCGTCACCGCCAACATCTCCCGCCGGATGGGCGCCCGCATCGCCTCCGCCGCCTCGACGCCAACCCCTGGAGAGCACATCCTCAGTCTGCGCAAGGGCGAGCCGGTCGGCCAAGCGGTGTCGCAGCTGCGCCATCAACCCGGTGTCGCCTACGCGGTCCCCAACTACGTCGCGCACATCGCCGGGTCCTACATTCCCAACGACCCTGGGCGCTCGAAGGTGGCCCGGGGCTGGGAGGCGATGCAGTGGAACTTCCTCCCCGGCTTCGGCGTGAATGCTCCGGCGGCGTGGGCCAACCTGCGGGCTGTGCACCGGGCCGGCGGCCGAGGCGTGACCGTGGCCGTGCTGGACACGGGGGTTGCCTATCGCGACTGGCACAACTTCAAGCGCTCCCCGGACTTCAACCAAACCAAGTTCGTCAAGCCACGGGACTTCGTGGCCAAGAACTCATTCCCGCTCGACCGAGAAGGCCACGGCACGTTCGTATCCGGGCTGGTGGCGGAGTCGACCAACAACGGATTCGGGCTGACCGGTCTGGCCTACGGCGCTTCGATCATGCCCGTGAGGATCCTCGCTGCCGACGGTACCGGTGACGCCGCGACGATCTCGCAGGGCATCCGCTACGCCGCCACCCACGGCGCCCAGGTCATCAACCTGAGCCTCGAGTTCTCGCTCGACGTGACCTCCTCTGACATCCCGGACATCATCTCGGCCATCCGCTTCGCCCATCAACGGGGTGTGGTGGTGGTAGCTGCCTCAGGTAACGAGGGCGTGGCCCAGGTGGCCTATCCCGCCCGCGCCGCCGCGGTGATCTCGGTCGGCGCTACGACGAAGGACCGCTGCCTGGCGAACTATTCAAACGGCGGCACCCGCCTGGACCTGGTGGCGCCCGGCGGCGGCAACGACACGACGCTGCTGAGCGACGCCAATTGCCACCCCACCCGGGCGCTCCCGAACATCTCCCAGCTGACCTTCTTCGACGCGGCCCATCCGGCTCGCTTCGGATACCCCGGCGGCTGGTACGGAACCTCGATGGCGGCTCCGCATGTTGCCGCGGCCGCCGCGCTGGTCATCGCCAGCGGAGTGATCGGCCGCCATCCGACTCCCGATAAGGTGCTGGCCCGGCTCGAGAGCACCGCGCAGACGCTGGGGACGGCGAAGCCGAATCCCGACTACGGCTACGGCCTGCTCGATGCCGGCGCGGCGACCGCTGCAACGGCCAGCGCGGCCCGCCATCACGGCTGACCTAGGTCGTCCTCACGATCATGACCGAGCACGGGGCGTGGTGGGAGACCTTGTTCGGGACGGACCCGAGCAGGAACCGCTTTGCGCCGGTCATGCCCCGGTTGCCCACGACGATCAAATCGGAGCGCTGCTCCTCGGCCACGTCGAGAATCGCATCCGCCGCATCACCCTGGCGCGCGAACGTCTCCACCTGGGAGACACCGGCGCCGAGCGCCTCCTGCTTGCCCTGCTCGAGCAGAGTGAGCACCTCTTCGCGCGGGTTGATCATCCACTGCAGGTCCTTCGGCACCTCGGTCTTCTCGTTCCGCAGGCGCTGAGCCGAGACGGGCTCGTAGGCGCTGACGATCTGGAGACGAGCGCCCAGCTCGCGGGCCAGATCGATCGCGTAGCGGACCGCCGTGGTGGCGGTGTCCGAGCCATCGGTGCCAACGACGATCGAGCCGAACACTGGGCGGACTCTAGCTAGTGGGCCTCCCCGAGGAGCGTCGCTCGGACGCGTTCAGGCCAGCTTGGTGATCGCGATGATCATCCCGGCTAGGACGAACACCACGATCACCGCCTGCATCCAGAACCAAAGTCGCGGCATCGCTGCAAAGTATCGTGCCCACCATGGCCGATCCGCTGACCCCCGCCCTGCAGGCGGTCAGTGACGCCGTACTTGCGGTGGCCGCGAAGCTGTCGGTCGAGGACGTGCTGCAGCGCCTGGTCGACGCGTCGCGTGAACTGGTGGGGGCGCGTTACGCCGCGCTCGGGATCCCGGACAGCGAGGGCGGGTTCCGGCGCTTTCTGGTCTCGGGGATGAGTGACCAGCTGATCGCGACGATGGGGCCGCTGCCCCGGACGCACGGAATGCTCGGGGCGATGTTGACCACGCCCGACCCGTTTCTGACCGATGACATCCACAAGGACCCGCGCTTTCGCGGGTGGTGGCCGCATGCGCACCCGGATATGCGCTCCTTCCTGGGCGTCCCGATCATCGCCCAAGAGGGAGTGATCGGTGCGTTCTACCTGACCGAAAAGGTGGAAGGGGAGGCGTTCGACCTCGGCGATCAGCAGCTGATCCAGGTGCTGGCCGCGCATGCCGCGATCGCCATCACCAACGCGCGCCTGTACGAGCGCAGCCGGGAGCTGTCGGTTGTGGCTGAGCGCAACCGTCTGGCGCTCGATCTGCACGACGTGGTCAGCCAGAAGCTGTTCAGCGTGATGCTGACCGCGGAGGCCGCCGGCACCCAGCTCGACCGGGATCCCGCGGCTGCGCGTGCGGCGGTTGAACGCGTGCGTGAGCTGGCCCGGGAAGCGCTCGACGAACTGCGCTCGCTCGTGCTCGGGCTGCGTCCGCCCGAGCTGGAGCGCGACGGTCTGGAGGAGACGCTGCGCAGGGAGATGTCGATGCTGCAGCGCGTCCACGGCGTGACGCTCACCCTCGCCGCCGAGGACGACTCGCTGTCGGAGCTCGACAGCGCGCAGGCCGTGGCAGTGCTGCGGATCGCAGAGGAGGCGCTCAACAACGCGCTTCGCCACGCTCGGGCGGGCCAGATCACCGTGCGCCTGGGCGCCGGGCGGATCGAGATCAGCGACAACGGAGTGGGGTTCGATCCTGACCGGCCCGAGCTGCGCGCGCGCAACCTGGGTCTGACCTCGATGGAGGAGCGCGCCCGTGAGTACGGCGGCCACCTGCAGATCATCTCCTCGCCCGGAGCCGGGACGACCGTGACACTCGAGCTCGTCCGATGATCCGGATCCTGATCGTCGACGACCACGCAGTGGTCCGCGAGGGCCTGCGCGCGTTCCTGGAGCTTCAGGACGGGCTGGAGGTCGTCGGCGAGGCGCAAGACGGAGAGGCGGGAGTCCAGCAGGCGCTGGCGCTGGTCCCCGACATCATCCTGATGGACCTGCTGATGCCGCAGGTCGACGGCCTCGAGGCGATGCGCCAGTTGCGGGTGCAGCTGCCCGACTGCCGGGTGATCGTGCTCACCAGCTTCCTGGACGAGGACCGAGTGCTGCCGGCGATCCAGGCCGGAGCAGCGGGATACCTGCTCAAGAACGTCGAGCCGTCAGAGCTGGCACGGGCCATCCGCGCAGCTCACCGCGGGGAGGCGATCATCGACCCGTCGGTGGCGGCGCGACTCGTTGGCGCGCTGGCTCACGGCGCCCCGCCCGAGCCGGTGCACGAGCGGTTGACTGCGCGCGAACGCGAGGTCCTGGCGCTGATTGCCGGTGGGCGCTCCAACAAGCGGATCGCCCTGGAGCTCGGAATTTCCGAGAAGACGGTGAAGACGCACGTGGGTCATGTGCTGGCCAAGCTCGACGTCGCCGACCGTACGCAGGCGGCGCTGCTTGCGGTCAGGGACGGGCTCGTCGGCCGCCGGTCCTAGGACCAATTGCCGCTGGAAACCGGGACCGCCGTCGCCGTAGCTTTGACGGCATGGCATTGGCGATCATCACCGGCGCATCTCGCGGACTTGGATTGGAGCTGGCACGTGTGTTGGCTCGGCGCGGATGGGCATTGGTAATCGATGCGCGCGGCGCGCAGGAGCTCGAGGCCGCCGCGCAGGAGCTCGGAGCTCTCACCGAGGTGGTGGCCCTGCCGGGCGACGTCAGCGAGCCCGAGCACCGGCGCGCGCTCCTCACCGCCGCGGGCGAGACGGTCGATCTGCTGGTCAACAACGCCAGCGCGCTCGGCCCCAGCCCGCAACCCCTCCTGGCCGACTACCCCCAGGCTGAGCTCGAGCGCGTCTTTCGCGTCAATGCGCTCGCCCCGCTCGCGCTCGCCCAGCTGGCGATCCCGCGGCTCCCAGACGGGGGATGCATCATCAACGTGAGCTCGGACGCGGCGGTCGAGCCCTACGAGGGCTGGGGCGGCTACGGATCATCGAAGGCGGCGCTCGAGCAGGTATCGGCAATTCTCGCCGCCGAGCAGCCGTCGCTGCGGATCTACGTGGTCGACCCTGGGGATATGCGCACCCAGCTGCACCAAGAGGCATTTCCCGGCCAGGACATCTCCGACCGGCCGCCGGCGCGCGCGAGTGTCCCGGGCCTGCTCAGACTGATCGATGGCGACCTGCCGAGCGGGCGCTATGTCGCCCGCGCGCTTGCCCATGACGGCGCTGGCGTTTGAGCTTCCGCCGGCGCTGGAAGCGCCGGGACCACCCGAGGCCAGAGGGCTCGCGCGCGACGAGGTCCGGCTGATGGTCGCGACACGCGCGCGCGGCGAAATCGCCCATCGGCGCTTTGGTGACCTTCCCGACGCGCTCGCGCCGGGCGACCTGCTGGTCGTCAACGTCTCCCGAACCCTGGCCGCGGCACTGCCGGGGCGCCGGCGAGACGGCTCGGAGGTCCGTGTGCACGTCGCCTCGCGCGCGCCAGGGCTCGACCAGAGCTGGCGGGTGGTCGAGCTGCGCAGCGCGGATGGCTCTGGTCCCGTGCCCAGCCACTCCGGAGACACCATTGTGCTGGCCGAGGGAGCCACAATCGAGCTGGTGGCCCGATATGCCGCCGGCGCGCGCCTCGCTCTCGGCTGCTTCCGTTCTGCCGGCCACTCGGTGGAGCAGTTCCTGGAGCGCCACGGCGAGCCCGTCCGCTACGGCTACGTGCAGCAACCGTGGCCGCTGGCCGACTAC
Source organism: uncultured Solirubrobacterales bacterium (assembly GCA_963844475.1). Taxonomy (GTDB): domain Bacteria; phylum Actinomycetota; class Thermoleophilia; order Solirubrobacterales; family Solirubrobacteraceae; genus Palsa-465. The sequence continues at coordinate 173,058 of CAWJOL010000003.1, forward strand.
CAGACGATCTTCGCGGCCACGCCGGGCAGCGCCGAGATGCCGAGCGCCGCACGCCCGTTCAGCCCGGAGCTCGTCGCCGCGTTGCATGCACGGGGAGTGACATTCGTGCCGATTACACTCCACGCCGGGCTCTCCTCGCCGGAGCGCCATGAGCCACCGATTCCCGAGTATTTCGAGGTCCCGGAGGGAACGGCCCGGCTGGTCAGCGCGACGAGGCGGTGGGGTGGCCGGGTCATCGCGGTCGGCACCACGGTCGTCAGGGCGCTCGAGTCAGCCGCAGTGGCCGATCGGGAGGTGCACGCGCGGTCGGGTTGGACCGGACTCGTGGTGGCGCCCGAGCAGCGGCTCCGGGCCGTCGATGGGCTGATCACCGGCTGGCATGAACCACAGGCCTCGCATCTGCAGATGCTGGAGGCGGTGGGCGGGCGGCCCCTGCTCGAGCGCTGCTACCGGGAGGCGCTCAGCCATCGCTATCTCTGGCACGAATTCGGCGACAGCCACTTGATCCTCCCCTGAGGTCGCGGGACCGCGCTAGCGCAGGTCCGACGGGCGCAGGTCATCGAGCAGTCCGATCGCCTGGGGCGGGCCCTCGTCTTCGAGCAGCACCGCGCCGCCGGGCCAGTACGGGTGGGGGGGAGTCGCGCGGTGAACGAGCAGCGGTTCATAGAGCCATGAGCCCGTGTTCACGATCGCGGGTCCATCACCGTTGGCCCGCCACTGCTGGGGGTCATCGTCGCCGATCGGGCCGAGCCGGTGAACGTGCCCGAACACGACCCAGTCGGCGTCGACGCCCAGCTCACGCACGACGCGCGCCAGAGCGGGGATGCTCGCCCGCTGCATCTGCTGCCCCAGCAGCGCTGAGGTCAGCGGCGCGATCCGGCGGATCAGGAGGTGCCGGCGCACGCGTGGCATCGTCGAGGCGCGGGCGAGCTCGGCCATGTCGTAGAGCAACGTCACCAGCGGTCGCGGCAGCCACCGGGTCGCCCGGACCAGGGACGGCCGATTCCCCTGCTCGTAGTCACCCGGGGATGCACCGTTCCACGGCAACCCCCCAAGCAGACCGCGCAGCATCCCGTAGGTAGATTCAGGCACTAGGTGGCGGTTGAGATAGTGGCCGTGCGTAGCCCAGACCCCTGGTCGAAGCCACACCCCCGGATAGCTCACCCGGACCTGTGCCGGCGCCAGCCATGACGTGACTCGGGCAAGGGCCGGCGTCGCTTGCAGCCCGATCGGCGTCTCGAGCTGCAGCTGCGGGCGATGCAGCCGCACCCAAGAGCGCACGAGCGGCGCGTCGTGGTTGCCCGGGACAAGCACGACCTCGCGGTCGGGACCGAGTTCCTGACCGATCGCTCTGAGCACTGGCTGGGCCACGGTCATGGCCTGTTGGGCACGGCCTTCCATCAGCTCCACGGAGTCGCCGAGCAGCACCAGCCGGTCGATGCCGTCGAGCGCCTCGAGCAGGCGTGCCAGCGCCCGAGGGCGCGTGAGCACGTCGTGGCGCATCCGCCCACCGAGGTGGAGATCGGAAATGATCAGCGTCCGCACACGGCGCCACGATAGTCGTGGCGGCCGTGAACGGTCCCCGAGGCGCGGCTATACGGTGGCGGGAACGCGGAACTGCAAAGCCACGCCGCGGGCGAGTACGAGCACCGGAGCGGTGGCGTTCTCGATCGCGTTCTGGGCCTGAGCGGTGACCAGCACGCGACCCTCTCGGGAGCCTCGGGCCGGGAACCGACCACCAGCAGGTCGACGTTCCGCTCGCCGTTGGTGAGGGTTGAGCCGAAGGCGTCGGCCAGCTGGCGCGCGGTCTCCAGCGCGCTGTTGTCGCCGGCACCGGCGAGGACCCCGATCTTGCCGATCCGGCGAGCGGCTGCGCGGTAGTTCGCCGGCGCGATGGCCAGGGCGGCCGGGCCGCCTTCGAGCAGCGTCTGCGCCGAGCGGCCCGGGGCAACGTGTCCGGATGCGGTGCGGTACTCAGAGCCGAAGACGACGATCTGGGCGTCCTCCTGCTCGGCCAGCCACCTGAGTCCTTCGGGGGTGGACGCGCTGACCACAACCCGACGCGTCACGTCCGCGTCCTCGAGCCACTGAGCGCCGCGCTCCAGCAGAGCCTCGGCCTCATGCTGGTCGAGTTCCTCTCGCGTGTGCTCAACCTGCGTCGTGTGACGCACGTAGGCGAGGGTCAGCTCTGTTCCGGCGTCCGCCAGCAGGCGCCCGAGCACCAGCGCATCGTGGTCATTGTCGGTGTCGTCATAGGAGACGATTGCGTTGATTGACATGGGGGCGCTCCAGTCGTTGCGTGATCCAAGATCTTCGTGTCTTCGGCGCGAGCGTCGCAGGTGCCTGCTATCAGCGCTAATGAAGTTTCTTCTGTTCAGTATAAAATCTGCTAATGCTCAATTTGGGCCGGCTGAAGGTCCTCCAGGAGGTGATCGGCCGCGGCTCGTTCTCCGCTGCGGCCGAGGCTCTCTCCTACACGCAATCGGCCGTCTCACAGGCGATTGCGCGGCTGGAGGCGGAGACCGGAGCGACGCTCGTGATACGTGACCGGCGCGGCGTCCGGGCGACGGCGGCCGGGGCCACGCTGGTTGAGCACGCCGACACGATCTTTGCCCAGGTCGAGGCCGCCGAGTCGGATCTCGCCGCGGTGCTCGGAGTCCGGGGCGGCATCCTGCGCGTGGCCTCGTTTCCCTCTGCCGGGGCGACCCTGCTCCCCGAGGCCGTGGCCACCTTCCGCGCCGGCCACCCCGCGGTCTCCCTGACGCTGGCCGAGGGGGAGCCCGAGGACATAGCGCCCCGCCTGCGGGCCGGCGAGTTCGACCTCGTGCTGTTGTTCGAGTTCCCCGGCGTGCGCGAACGGGCCGCGGTGGGGTTGCAGACGATGACGCTGCTGGAGGACCACATGCACGTGGCGCTTCCGGCCGAGCATCTGCTCGCCGGCAAGCCGGCGTTGACACTCGGCGACCTGCGCGGCGAGGATTGGGTGCAGACGTCCGCTTCCAGCCCCTGCGCTCGCCATGTCATTCGCTCGTGCGTCGCGGCCGGATTTGAGCCGAACGTGACCTTCGAGAGCGACGACTACGAGACCGTTCAGGGGTTGGTGGCGGCCGGCGTCGGCGTGGCGCTGATTCCCCGGCTGGCGCTGACCCGCGTACACCCGGGATCGTGGTCCGAGCACTGGCGCCACGCAGCCCGGCGCGCAAGGTCGTGGCGGCAACCATCGCGGGACCGGGAGTCGCGCCTGCGGCCAAGCCGATGATCCGCGTGCTGTCCGAGGTCGCCCGCCGCTACATGGACACACCACTGCTCACGGTGCTGGACTAACGCCGGCGGACAGGCGTGAACCAGTGCCGGGCGCTCGGCCACCCACTCGTCACTGATCTCGCGCAGGACGCCGAGCATCGCGGCGGCTGCGGGCGAGCGGTACCCAACCGGCAGGGCCGCCATGATCGGGCGGGCCGGGGGCGCGGGTCAAGCTCCCTGACCACCACGTCCTCGCGGATGCCACGGCAGACCATGTCCGGGATCAACGCGACCCCCACTCCGGCGGCGACAAAACCGAGGATCGCCGGGTAGTCGTCGTTCTGGAAGGCGATCTGCGGCTCGAATCCCGCCGCGTGGCAGGCCCGGAGAAACAGGCGCGAGTCCGGGCACGTGTTTGTGGTCGCGAGCATCCACTGCTCGTCGGCGAAACGCGCGAGGCCGAGATCGCTCTCGCCGGCCAGTGGGTGCTCCGGCGGCATCGCTACGTACATGGGGTCATCGAACAGATGCAGCTGCTCGATCGCCCCGCGCAGGTCGGCAAGGTCGCTGTCGGCAGGCACGGACAGGTCCTCGTGCGAAAGCGCGAGGTCAAGCTCGCCGGCTCGCAGGCGCGGTAGCGAGTCGATCGGATCGGCCATCGCGATCGTCAGTTCGACGGCGGGGAAGCGGGCACGGAAGCGTGCGATCGCCAGCGGCAGGATCGAGGCTGCCGCAGAGGCGAACGAGGCGAGCCGAAGCCGGCCGCCCTCCAGTCCCGCGAGTGCGCGCAACTCCGTCTCGGCATCAACCAGACTGGCCAGGATCGCCTCGGCGCGCTTGACCAGGAGCCGGCCGGCGTCGGTTAGCACGGCGCCCTGGGGTACCCGCAGCACGAGGATCGTGCCGGCCTCCGCCTCGAGCGTGGCGATCTGACGGGACACCGCAGGCTGCGTGTAACCCAGGGTCGCCGCCGCGGCGGAGAACGAACCGTGTTTGGCGACCTCGCAGAGGACCCGTAGACGCCTCGTATCGAGCATTACGTGAGGTTATACCTGACCAAGCAAACTCCTATTTGCATTCATGCCCCGCCGGCGGCACAGTTGCCGCCATGGCTCCGCTGACCATCCCGGCAATCACCATCCGCCTCGCCTATGCCGACGACCACGCGCCGTTGGCCAGACTGGCTGCGCTCGACAGCGCCGACGGCGTGCCGGCGGGCTCGCTGCTGCTGGCCGAGGTGGACGGCGAACTGCGCGCGGCCATGTCAGTGCAGTCCCGCGCCGTGATCGCCGATCCGTTCGCCCCCACGGTGGAGCTGGTGGCGCTGCTGCGCCGCCACGCCGACGCCGTGAGCGCACCCGCCGCCCGGCGCTGGCGCGGATTCGGCCGGCGCCGGGTGCGCGTCGGCGCGCTCGCCGCTTAGTTCGGGGCCCGTCGCGTCCCACCGGCGCGGGTGCCTCGGGCGCAATCAAGCGCCAACCGGACGCCAACATCGAACCGTGGTTTCCGTTAAGCAATGCGGCATATCCTCGGCCGGCCTCGGCGCGGAAGCTGAAGCCACCACACGTGAGGGCGACGGCGCGTGCGGAGCCGACCATGAGCACACCCAGATTCGATCCGCGATACCGCGCTCGCCCGTCATCCCGGGAATTGCGCGCGCGGGTGCGGCTGGCCACCAGGACAGGGCGCAACCGGGCGATGTGGCTGGCCCTGGCCGTCGGCGCGGGCACGTTGACGCTCTCGCTGGTTCTGATCGCCGGCTCCGGTAAAGCCGGAGATCGGAGCGCACGTCACTGGCATCACGCCGCGCCGCGTCTGACCGCGGATACCGACACCCCGGCGCTGGGGCTGGCGCCGTTGCGTCTGGTCCGCGCACGCCACCTGCCCGCGGTTACAGTGAGGATCCGAGCCGGGGCTGCGGGCATTGGCATCCCGCGCTCCTTCTTCGGCCTCTCGACCGAATACTGGGGCCTGCCGCGCTACGAGCGTCACATGCGGCTGTTCGAGCGCATCTTGGACGACCTCCACGTGCGCGGCGACGGTCCCACGATCATCCGCGTGGGGGGCGACTCGGCGGATCACTCCTACTGGGAGTCGATTGACCGCGTGATGCCGACGAGGGCGTTTGAGCTGACTCCGTCCTGGCTGCAACGCACCCGCAACCTGGTCCGCAGCGCTGACCTGCGGCTGATCCTGGACCTGAATCTCGTCGCAAACTCGGGCCTGATGGCCGCGAGGTGGGCCGGAGCCGCCACGGCCGCCCTCCCGCGCGGCACCGTCACCGGCTTCGAGATCGGCAACGAGCCGGACCTCTACCACCGCTCGCCGTGGTACCGGCTGGCATCGATCGCGCAAGCCGGCGCCGATCGCCCGATCAGGCCTGGCCGCTTCTCCGCGGGCAGTTACGTGCGGGGCTTCGGCTCCTACGCGCGGGCCCTGGCCGGCGTCGCGGGCGGAGTGCCGATCCTCGGGCCCGCGGTGGCCAACCCGTCGCTGGACCTGGGCTGGGTCTCGAGCCTGCTCGCCCACCAGCGTGGCACGGTGGGCATGGTCACCGCACACCGGTATCCGCTGTCTCAATGCGCGCGCCCGAGTTCTCCGCGGCGGCCCACGATCGTCCGAGTGCTGAGCGAGCGCTCGTCGGCGGGCATGGCCGGCAGCGTCAGCGCGGCCGTCGACCTGGCTCATCGCGCCGGCCTGAAGTTTCGTCTCACGGAGCTGAACTCGGTCACCTGCGGCGGCACCTCCGGGGTAAGTGACACGTTCGCCGCCGCGCTGTGGGCGCCTGATGCCCTGTTCGAGCTGCTGCGTAATCACGTCGACGGGGTCAACGTCCATATCCGCGATGACTCGATCAACGCCCCATTCATCCTGGCTGGCGGCCGCCTCCAGGTCCGGCCGTTGCTCTACGGGATGATCGCGTTCGCGCGCACCCTGGGGCCCGGTGGGCGTCTGCTGCCGACCCACGTGCATCAGCCTCACGGCCTGCACGTCAAGGTGTGGGCGGTGCGGCTCGCCGACCACACCGCTCGGGTGCTGGTGATCAACAAGGGCCGGCGCCCAGCGAGCGTGGATCTGGGCCTCCCCGCGCAGAACCCGGCGACGGTCGAGCGTCTGCTCGCCCCCTCGGTGCGGTCCCGGTCGGGAGTTACGTTTGCCGGCCAGTACCTGAATGGGAACGCCGTGTGGCAGAACGCTCACGCCGTCGAGCAGCTCGCCCGCGGCCGGCACGGCTACCGGGTGACGATGCCCGGTGCGAGCGCCGCGCTGGTCACCGTCCAGCTCTGACCGGCCGTGCCGGCCGCCGCTCAGGCGCCGGCCCGCCGGGCGACGATGACCGCGAAGCCATGGTCGCGGAACAGACAGTCGGCGTCACCGAACCCGGCGTTCCGCACCCAGGTCAGCTGACTCTCGACGTCCGCGCACTGGTCCACGCGCATCCGCTCCTGGGCCGCAGCCCATTCCTCGGTGCTCGCCCCCAGCACCGCAGCCATCTGCGCGTGCCAGTCGCGGTAATGCTGGTCGAACATCGGGGTAGGCCCCGCCACCTGCTCGGCGTTGACGAAGACCCCGCCCGGCCGCAGGGCCGCATGGACCCGGGCGAACAGCTCACGCTTGGCCGCATCGACCAGATGGTGGATGGCCAGTGCGGACACCACGGCATCCCACGGTCCGGCGGGCAGGGGGTCGACCAGATCGCCGGTGATCAGCGTGGCTCCAGCTCCGACCCGCGCGCGTGCCTGCTCGAGCATCGCCGGAGCGCCGTCCAGCAAGGTCAGGTGGGCCTGCGGCTGCGCCGCCGCCACCTGCTCTGAGAGCAGGCCGGTGCCGGCTCCGAGATCCAGGATGCGGTGCATCGGTCCGCCGGCGAGATCAAGTGCCGCCACCGCAGTGCCGTAGAAGCTCTCAAACGGGGGGATCAGCCGCCGACGAGCTGCGTCGTAGTCCGCGGCGGCACGCTGGAAGGTGTCAGCGGCAGATGGCATAGCAGACAAATGTACATTATCCCGTACACAGGTGACGCCCCGGAACCAGCTTTGCGGCCGCTCAGCGACCGAGCGTGCGCAACAGCTCGCGCGCTCGGGCGGACAGGGGCCCGATCAGCTCCCGGATCTGCATCAGTCCGGCGCGGATCTCGGGATCTCCGACCTCGACCGGCAGCATCGAGTCCTGCAGCGTTGAGAGCGTCTCGTCAGCGCTGCGCAGCGCTTCGCCGGCCCGCTCAACAGCGCCGCGCGCGTCGCCCGGCCGGCCGCCGGGGGCGGTCTGCTCGAGCGCCGGAGCCGGCAGCTCGTACCGTTCGGCGAACTCGGTGGCGGCGCGCTTGGCCCGCCCGTACGCGGATCCGACGGGACGAAACAGCTCGGCTTCGAGCCGATCGGCCATCTGGTCGTCGAGCCACTCGTACGCCTCGCCCAGGGAAGCCAGCGCGTACCCGATCCGCTCGGCCGCACGGGACAGCTCGCTGAGCAGCTGCGCGCGGGCATCGGCGTTCGTGTAGCTCATGCCTCGATCATGGCATGAGCAGGAACTGCAGCTCGAGCGCCACGGGGCGGAACCCGAGCCGGGCGTAGAGGTGCTTGGGACGATCCTCGTCGTCCGCGGTGATCCACAGATCTCGGACCGGCGAGGCGGCTCGGATGGCCGCCGAGGTGAGGGCCGTGCCCAGACCGTGGCCGCGGTGTTCCCGGTGCACGTAGACATCTCTGATCTCAGCCGCGTCGCCGGCGCATTCGATCTGGGTGTAGGCGATCGGGCGGCCCTGATCGATGACGGCCAGCACCCGGGCGCCACGCGCCAGCGACACCTCGCGGGCGTGTCCGTGGAACTCCGACGCGTCGACCCCGGGGAAATCCTCCTCGTGCCAGTCCACGCGTAGCTGATGGACGGCATCAAAGGGAACCTCCATGACCTCCGGCGCAGCGCCGCCTGGTGGTTTCCCCTCGTGCCACATGTGCAGCAGCCGGGTCGACCGCCAGCCTCTGAGCTCGAACTCCGCTCGCATCCCACGCGCTTGCTCGGCTTGCTCGAAGTCGATGCGCCGGTGCGCCAACCCGGCCAGGCCTCGATCGGCGCAGTCGATCAGCCGCTGCACGTCGGGGCCTGGGTCTTCTCTGACCTGAATCACGTTGAACTCGTAGTAGTCCGGGTAGCGGCTCGAGCGGGCGACGACGCCGAATTCCCAGGGCTCGACTGAGTCGCAGATCGTGTTCAGGGCGTCGTGGCGCCAGTCGCGGGCGCGCGTGGCCAGCTCGCTGTCGGTCGGAAACCCGGCGCTCACGATCGGCTCGGGGGCTCCAGGCGCCTGGCCGCGGCGTCCATCGCGTGCCGGGCCCCGGTCATCAGCCGCTTGACCACGGCGGCGGCAGGCTCCGCGCGCGCGAGCTCGTGGGTCTGCCCGGCCCACAGGTTGACCAGGTCCGGATCGCCGGATTTGCGAGCGGCGGCCCGGAGGGGGGAGGTGACGTGATGGATCTCGGGGTAGGCCGCCGGGGCCCGTTCGCCGTAGTCGAGCATGAACCGGTTGACGATGCCTCGGCCGGGCTTGCCGGTGAAGGCGCGCGTCACGGCGGTCGGCGCTGAACTGGCGATTGCGTCGCGGTGGACCGGCGCGGTCCCCGCCTCCGGGCAGAGCAGGAACGCGGTGCCGATCTGGGCGGCGCAGGCTCCGGCGCCGAGCACGGCGGCGATCGCGCCGCCGGTGGCAATGCCGCCCGCCGCCACCAGCGGCAGGTCGACCTGGGCCCGCACCAGCGCCAGCAGCGACAGCAGCCCGTAGGCCGGCTGGTCGTCGTTGATCGCCGAGCCGCGGTGGCCGCCCGCCTCGAGGCCCTGGACCACGACGGCATCGGCGCCCGCTGTAGCGGCCTGCACGGCTTCCGCCGGTGTCGTCGCCGTGACCAGCACGCTGCTGCCCCCGTCCTGGAGGCGCTCGATCACCGTCGCCGCAGGGCAGCCGAAGACGAACGACACCACCTCCACGCGCGCTTGGGCCAGCAGATCGATCTTGGCCGAGAAGCTGTCGTCGTCAAACACCGGGGCGCCGGCCGGCACGCCGATCCGCTCGCTCTCGGCAGTCACCGCCTGCACATGATCTGCGTAGGCGGCGGGCAGCGCTGGCATCACCGGCGGCGAGAAGACGTTCACGCCCAACGGGTCGGCGGTCCGCTCACGGAAGGCCGCAACCTCCGCGGCCACGACCTCCGGAGCCTTGTAGCCCGCGGCCAGGAACCCGAGCCCTCCTGCCCCCGCCACGGCCACCGCCAGCTCGACCGTCGCCGGGCCGCCGGCCAGAGGTGCGAGCACGATCGGCACGCTGAGATTTGACAGCACGTCAGGTGGACGCTCGAACGTTCCCGTCACGTCGTGGCCGACTATAAGCCAGTCGCGAGGGCGCGACTCACTGGAAGCCCGGCGTCACCCATCCGGGCATGATCTCCGGCAGGCCGTCACTGACGCGGTCGGTGAACTGCGGCGTGCGCTTGTCCAGGAATGAGCTCACTCCCTCCGCCACGTCGGCCGACTGGCCGCGAAAGAACATGCCGCGCGAGTCGGCGCGGTGGGCGATCATCGGGTGCTCGGCTCCGAGCATCCGCCACATCATTCGCCGGGCCAGCGCTACCGACACCGGCGCGCTGTTGGCCACGATCTCCGCCGCCAGCGCGTTGGCCGCCTCGAGCAGATCGCCGCCGGGATGCAGGCTGCGCACCAGCCCGCCCTCGAGGGCCTCCTGGGCGTCGAACACTCGTCCGGTGGAGACCCACTCCATCGCCCGGCTGATGCCGACGACGCGCGGGAGAAACCAGCTCGAGCAGGCCTCGGGGACGATCCCGCGGCGAACGAAGACGAACCCGAAGCGGGCGTCCTCGGCGGCCAGGCGCACGTCCATGGGCAGGGTCATCGTGGCGCCCACGCCGACCGCCGGCCCGTTGATCGCACCGATCACGGGCTTGGTGCAGTCGAACACGCGCAGGGTGAACCGCCCGCCGTTGTCGCGATGCTCGAATGCATTTGACTCCGCCGGCGCCCCGCGGAAGGTGTCGCCGCCGCGGGCCAGGTCGGCCCCGGCGCAGTAGGCGCGTCCGGCGCCGGTCACGATCACCGCCCGGACTTGGTCGTCGGCGTCCGCGCGGTCAAACGCCTCCATCAGTTCGCGTCCCATCGTCGCGGTCCAGGCGTTGAGTCGCTCAGGGCGGTTCAAGGTGATCGTCAGCACGCGATCGGTGAGCTCGGTGGTGATCTGCTCAGGCTCCAAGGCAACTTTCCTTTCAAGGTCGTGCGTTCGCCGTTGACGGCGGGGGTAGCACCAGGTTGCCGTCGCCTACCCCCCAACCCGACGGTCAGAAGAGAGGTTCTCATGCCAGATCCTGACGGCAACACCGCAGCCGATCAGCAGTCGGTGCCCAACACGTCGCTGCATGCCTACAAGGAGGGACGCGAGGAGGACGTCAAGGGCGACGTCGAGAAGCTGAAGTCCGGAGACAACAAGGACATGCAGCAATCTGAGCTCGAAGCCGACGACGAGCCGGCCGGGCCGGACAAGCACTAGCTGCACTCCGGGCCAGTGGTCAGCGTGTATGGGGATAACTGGCGCTAGACGGTAGAAATCGCCAAAGACGCCCCGAGTCGGCTCAGGTCATGAAGTCGATCAAGGTTGTTCCAACGGCGTGCTTCGTTGACGTTCTAGGGTCGCCCGCTCAGCTAGGCCGCCCGCCGAGCTCGCCGCGCCGCGCCGAGGAGGCCCAGCGCAGCCAGCATCACCACGTAGGGATCGGCGGGCACTCGGTAGCGCGTCAAGCCGAGGAAGAACAGCGTCGGTACGGCCAGGGCCAGCGGGCAGAGCCAGAGCACCGCGGGGGCACGGCGGGCGGTCCGCGTCAGCGCGCCGGCGATCGTCAGCAGCGCGGTCAGCCAGAACGCGTACACGCTGATCACGGCCAGCGTGCGCGGGTAGTCCCAGACCGACGCCAGTTCCCGCTCGATGCCGGGGCCGGGAAGGTTCAGCAGCCGCCGGGCGTTCCAGTAGGCGACGGCAAACGGCGAGCCGGGGTGCGCGCCCACGAAATCGACCACGTCGGTGCTTAGCCGGTTCGAGATGTCGGCCTCATTCAGCCGAGGTTCCCGGCGGTGCAGGGTCAGCGTCTGCGCCAGCGGGGGCTGCCACAGCCACGGTGCGCGGGCGTCGGTGCGCGCGGAATCGTTGTAGGTGCCAGCCAGCGCGTAGCCGCTCTCGGTTCCCAGGGGAACGAACTGGTGAAACACGACCGAGTTGCGCACCGCCCAGGGAGCGATCGTGAGCAGCGCGGCCGCGATCGCGGCCAGCGGCGCCGAGATCGCCCGGCGCGAGCGCCGCGGTCGCCCACTCCAGACGAGCAGCGCCACGGGGAGCAGCAGGAAGATCCCGTTGCCGCGGGTGAGCGCGGCAAGCCCGCAGAGCACGCCGCTCAGCACGGCCCAGCGCCCGGCCTGGCCGGGCTCACGCGCACGGAGCGCCGCGAGCACGGCGCCCAGGGTGAAGACGAGATACAGCGGCTCGGTCATCAGCGAGGAACCAACGAGCAGCAGCGGCGGGTACACGGCGGCGATCGCCCCCGCCAGCAGCGCGACCTTTGCTCCCCACAGCCGCCGGGCGATGAGGCAGATCAGCCCGACCGCGATCGTTCCCAGCAGCACCTGCAGGATCCGTCCGGCCTCCCACCGCGTGCTGGCCGAGCCCACCCCGACGAGCTTGTACACGCCGGCCAGCAGCACGGGAAAGGCCGGGGGACGGAACGCCGTCGGACCACCAAGGCCGGATTGCGGGTAGTGGCCGGTGGTGGCGATCGCCACCGCGTGGTGGTCGTAATCGAGGGCGTCGTTGGTCGGCGTGTACTGCGGCCAGACCAGGAGCACAAGCAGGCGGGCGGCGGCGGCCAGCACGAGGACCGCGGCCAGTCCCTGAGCAAACGAGAGCCGGCGCCCCCGGCGGATGCGAGCGCTCCAGGAGGCAGGCGTGGGCTTCTGCGTGACCAGGGCGGCGCACAGGCTACCCCTCGCGCCCGACCGCCGACCGCCGACCGCCGACCGCCCCGGGCCCGGGAGCGGGCTCGTCGGGTGGCTACCCTTTGACGGGACCCGATGACGGCCCGCGCTCAGTCCCATTCGGAACCCAACCGCTGGGCGGTGCTGGCGCTCCTGGGTACGGCGCAGCTGATGGTCGTGCTCGATGCGACGATCGTCAACATCGCCCTGCCGTCGGCGCAGACCGCGCTGCATTTCTCGACCACCAACCGGCAGTGGGTCATCACCGCGTATGCGCTCGCCTTCGGCAGCCTGCTGCTGCTCGGGGGCAAGCTCGGTGACCTGTTCGGGCGCAAGTGGACGTTCATCGGCGGACTGATCGGGTTCTCGCTCGCCTCGGCCCTCGGGGGTCTGGCGCAGTCCTTCGGCACACTTGTCGCTGCACGCGCGCTGCAGGGCGTCTTCGGGGCGCTGCTGGCGCCATCGGCGCTGTCGCTGCTGACGGTGACGTTCGCCGACTCGCCGGACCGGGCCAAGGCCTTCGGCATCTTCGGCGCCATCGCGGGCGGCGGCGCGTCGCTCGGATTGCTGCTTGGCGGCCTGCTCACCGAGGTGCTCTCGTGGCGCTGGTGTCTGTATGTCAATCTGGTCATCGCCTTGCCCACGGCACTGATGGCCATGCGGCTGCTGATCAACCAGGGAGATCCCGAGCGTCCGCGGATCGATCTGCCCGGAGTCGTGGTCGGTTCCCTGGGTCTGTTCGCGGTGGTGTACGGCTTCTCCAACGCTGAGACCCATTCGTGGACGACCCCGCTGACCATCGTCTCCCTGGTCGCCAGCGTGCTGCTGCTGTGCGCCTTCGTGCTGATCGAGCGCCGCACGGCGCATCCGCTGCTGCCACTGCATGTGGTGTGGGACCGCGCCCGAGGGGGCGCGTACGCCTCGATCGCGTTGGCCGGCGCCGGCGTCTTCGGCGTATTTCTGTTTCTCACCTACTACATGCAGCAAAATCTCCGCTTCTCACCGCTGATGACGGGGGTGGCCTTCCTTCCCTTGACCGCGACGATCGTCGTCACCTCGACCACGGTGCAGACGCGAATCCTGCAGCGCACCGGGGTCAAGCCGCTCGTGGTCGTGGGGATGACGCTGGGCCTGGCCGCGATGGTGTTCTTCACCCGGTTGACTCCGAGCAGCAGCTATGCCGCCGACATCCTTCCCGGCCTGATCATCACCGGGCTGGGGATGGGCTGCATCTTCGCCCCGGCGTTCAGCACCGCCACGCTCGGCGTGCCCCGCAACGAGACGGGCATCGCCTCGGCGATGGTCAACACCTCCCAGCAGGTCGGCGGCTCGGTCGGCACCGCGCTGCTCAGCACGCTGTTCGCCAGTTCGGCGGCAAGTTATGCCCGCAGCCACGCCCCCTTCCCCGGGCTGGCCGCCGCGTCGATGGTCCACGGCTACACGACGGCGTTCTGGTGGGCTGCCGGGATCTTCGCCGTTGGCCTGCTCGTGGCTTTGCTCGTCCTCCCGTCCAGCGTCCGCACGCCTGCGCCGGCTGCGGGCCCGTCGCTCGCCACTGAGTAGCGGTCAGTCAACGCGCCGTCGAGCCCGTCCTGAGGCGGGCGCCTACGATCCTCGGTCACGTCGTCGAACCCAAGGAGGAGCAGATGCCGCCCGTCCGCAACAAGCTGCAGCTCACGTCGTACATCCAGGACCACAGCGGCGGAGCGGGTCTGGTGCAGGCACGCGACGCCGAGCCGACGCTGTGAGCGTCATCAGTCGAAGCGATGTGAGCTTCATCTCCGGCGGCCTGGAGTGCGCGGGCTGGCTCTACCGGCCCGACGGCGAGGGCCCGTTCCCGATCGTCGTGATGGCCCACGGGTTCTCCGCGACGCGGGAGTTGCGCCTTGACGCCTACGCCGAGCGCTTCTGCGCCGCCGGGATCGGCGCGCTGGTGTTCGACTACCGTCACTTCGGCGCCAGCGCCGGCCAGCCGCGCCAGTTGCTCGACATCTCCAAGCAGCATCAGGACTACCGAGCCGCGGTCGGCTACGCGCGAGCGCTCGCCTGGGTCGATCCCGGCCTCGTGGCCCTGTTCGGTACCTCCTTCTCCGGTGGCCACGTGCTCAGCGTCGCTGCCAAGGACGGGCGTATCGCCGCGGTGGTGGCCCAGTGTCCGTTCACCGACGGACTCGCCTCGTTGCCGAAAATGGGTCCGGTCAACATCGCCAAGGCGACGTTCGCCGGGCTGCGTGATCAGCTCGGCGCGCTGGGCTCTCGCCGGACGCACTACATCCCCGCGGTCGGACCACCGGGGTCGTTCGCGGTCATGACCACTCCGGACGCGCAGCCCGGTTTCGAGGCCCTGCTGCCGCCGGACACACTCTGGGAGAACCGAGTCGCCGCTCGAGTCGCGCTGCGTGTGGCCGGCTATCGCCCTGGGCGCTCGGCGGCGAGGCTCGCTTGTCCGGTGCTGTTCTGCGTGTGTGACGGCGACACGGTGGCCCCGGCAGAGGCGACGGTGAAGTTCGCTCAGGCGGCCCCAGGCGCTGAGATCAGGCGCTACCCGGTCGGGCACTTCGAGATCTACCTCGGTGACGCGTGGGAACGTGCGGTGGCCGATCAGACCGAGTTTCTCGTCGGCCACCTGTCAAGCGGCGCCAGCCGGTCGACGAACGGGCGTTAGTGCAGCGGACGCCAGGTCAACCCCGGAACGCGCTCACGCACCGTCCGATGTCAGCGCGAACGGGCTGCCCTCGGAGTCCTTGCAGATCGCCCACTGCGCCCCCGGGTGGATGACGCTCCCGCCCAGCGCGGTGACCTGCTCCAGCGCCGCGCCGAGATCCCTCACCGCGAAATACGGCAGCGAGAACGAATCGCCCGGACCGCGACCGCGATCGTGGACGCCGATGGCTGGAGACTGTCCCTGGGTCTGCCATCCCTCGCCCTGCCCGCCCCTGCGAGGGGCAAAGCTCGTGCCCAGCAATACAGACCAGAAGCGGCGAGCTCGGTCGGGGTCATCGGCCGGAAATTCTACGAGCTCAAGGCGACCATCCATGGTTGGACGATAACCCCTGCGCCGGGGCGGGTCTAGCTGGTCAGCCGGTGCGCGCGCTGCCGGCGCAGACCGACGTCGCCAGGGGCGAGCGTCTGGAGTCGCTGAAGATCTTCCAGCGCTCCCCGGCGGTCGGCATGATGGCGTCCTCGGACTCCCGGACCGTGTTGCCGCTGGCCGTCACGGCGGTCACGACGCGGATGATCCGCGAGCCGCCTCCCTTGAGATAGCGCAGCACGCGCATCCGAGCCGGTGAGGTCAGCAGCCGGCGCGGACCGAATGTCAGTGCCGGGCCGGGCAGCATCGTGCCGAGGATCACCACCTTCGCACGCGCGAACTGCTCGCTCGCGGAGGAGCCGGCACAGCTACCCGCGGAGAGCTGGGTCGTCGCTGCGGGCGGCGGAATCTGCGCGCCCGGGGTGCTCGCGCTGGTGGTTGCGCCGCACGCGGCCACGGCGCTCGTGATCGCTCCAGCAACCACCCACCGTCCGCGTTTTGCCTTCACCGCGACAAAGCGCACTTCAGTCGACCTGGACGATCACCTTCCCGGTGTTGCCACCGGTGAACAGCAAATTCAGCGCTTCCGGCGCCTGCTCAAGCCCTTCGACAAGGTGGACGGCGTACTTGACCTTGCCCTCCGCGACCCATTGCGCCATCTCCGCCTGGCCCTCCGCAAAGCGGTCGAGGTAGTCGAGGATGATGAAGCCCTGCATCCGCCCGCGCCGCGGAATCAGATTGCGGTAGTTCTTCACGCCGACCGCCGACTCCCGCCCGTTATAGCTTGCGATGGCTCCGCACAGGACGACTCGTCCGCGCAGCGCCAGCTGTCCCAGGCAGATGTCCAGCAACTCTCCACCGACGTTGTCGAAGTACAGATCGATTCCGTCCGGACAGGCCTCCCGCAGGCGCGAGGCGACGTCGCCGCCGCGGTAATTCACCGCCGCGTCGAACTTGAGTTCATCGACCAGCCACTTGCACTTCTCATCGGTCCCGGCGATGCCGACGACCCGTCCGGCTCCCTTGATGCGGGCGATCTGTCCGACGATCGATCCGGTGGCCCCGGCAGCGCCGGAGACGACGACGGTGTCGCCCTCCTTGATCTGCCCGACGTCGAGCAAGCCGAAGTAAGCGGTCATCCCCGTTACTCCGAAGACGCTCAGCGCTGCCGTCGGATCGACGCCCGGCGGCAGTGCCTGCATCGCCCGAGCGCCTTGGTCGGCGATCGCATAGTCCTGCCAACCGGTCATCCCGAAGACCAGATCCCCGACTTTGTACTGCTCGCAGTTGGAGCTCACCACTTCGGCCACGGCGGCGCAGCGCACCACCTCATCGATCTGGATTGGCGGCAGATAGCCCTTGACGTCATCCATCCACGTCCGGATCGTCGGGTCGATCGACAGGTAGCGGTTGCGCAGCAGCGCCTCCCCCTCCGCCGGTTCGGGAACGTTGGTGTGCTCGAGGCGAACCGTGTCCTCGTCCACGTTGCCATCGGGACGCTCGGCTAGGACGATGCGACGGTTGCGATCGGTCATGCAGGTCTCCTCGGGATCGGACCGCCGTTATCTGGCGATCGTGCTGTTGCCGGTTCGTCCACTGCGTTGCCACACTAACGCAGCCAATGCCTCGTCTCCATTCGCCGATCGTCCCCGCAGCGGTCTCTGCGGCCCTGCTCGCCCTGACGGCCACGGCCTGCGGATCGTCATCGAGTACCTCGGCCTCGACGAGTCGCTCCACGACGTCATCGTCGGCCACGGCGACCGTGACGCGATCAGCGCCGCCGCCGCCGGCTGCTCAAGGCGTGACGGCCAGCGGACTCCAGCACGCGATGCTCACCCGCGGCGGACCGCCGCGACCGGCCTCGGCGCTCTGCCGCGTAGCCACTGCGGCCGAGCGCGCCGGCGCGCCCTTCGGATCCACGCAGGCGCCCGAGTTCTCATGTGTGTTGTCCGTGGGCGGTCAGCGCGCGCGCTACGACGTCCAGGTACAGATCAACGGATGCTACGTTGCTGAACGCCACCAGCCCGGACGCGCGGTTTACGGCTGCGGCGTGCCTCGGGGGTAGTCCAAGCCAACGTGACGGCCACCACCGCGCGGCGCAAGCGCTGCGCCGGTCACGATCGCAGTAGAGCGGTCCGGTGGCTGACCCAGACCAAGCTGCATAATATCAATAGAGATGGTTATGAAGGGCGCCATGAAGCTGCGGTTTGGAGCGAGCTTGCGAATTCTCGTTGCGGTGGGGATCGTTGCGGTCGCAGCCTGCAGCGGACCATCGCTCGCGGATGCCCGCCCGAAGGCTGTCGAGGCGGGGACCGCCGTGGTCAACGTCGGGCGCGCCACGATAGGTCGCGCCGTCCCAGCCGGCTTTGTCGGCCTGTCGCTGGAGCTCCCATCGCTCCTTGCTTATGCGGGAAAGGACCCGCGGGCCATAAACCCCGTGTTCGAGCAGCTGATCCGCAACCTCGCGCCGGGTCAGAGCGCGTCGCTGCGCATCGGGGGCGACAGCACCGACTGGACGTGGTACGCGGTTCCCCATATGACGCGCCCTCCCTGGGTGAGGTACACCCTGACCCAAAACTGGCTCCAGGTGGCTCGGGCGCTCGCTCAAGCCGTCGACGCCCGTCTGATCCTCGGGATCAACCTCGAGGCCAACAGCGCGAAGTTAGCCGCAGCCGAGGCGAACGCGATGCTCGCCACGATCGGACGCGGACTGATCGGGGCGCTTGAAATCGGCAACGAGCCCGAGCTGTACGGAAGCTTCAGCTGGTACCGCACACCGAGCGGCGGCCACGTCCGCGGACGGGCACCGGCCTATGCATTCTCTGACTTCATCCGTGATTTCTCCAGGGTCGCCCGCTCATTGCCACAGGTCCCTCTGGCCGGCCCATCGATCGGGTCCCCGGCCTGGCAACCGCAGCTGGGCTCGTTCCTGGCCGGCGAGCCGCGCGTCGGAGTGGTGACCCTGCATCGCTACCCGCTCAAGCGGTGCGCGGGCAGGACGAACGTTTCGGTCGGCCAGCTCCTGTCCGAAGCCTCTTCGCTCGGCCTCGCCGACAGCGTCGCCAGGTACGCGGCACTGGCGCACGCCCGCGGTCACCGGCTGCGGATTGACGAGATGAACTCGATCTCGTGCGGGGGGCAGCGCGGCCTCAGTGACACGTTCGCATCAGCCCTGTGGGCGCTCGACGCGCTGTTCGCGATGCAGAGCGTCGGGGTCGATGGCGTCAACATCCACACGCTTCCGGGGGCGGTCAACGAACTGTTCGCCTTCAGCCAGCTGGGCGGCGTCTGGCAGGGGTACGTGCGCCCCGATTACTACGGCCTGCTGATGTTCGCGCGGGCGGCCCCCGCCGGGTCGCGCCTGCTCAAGCTGGCCGGGGCGACCCAGGGGACGCTGCGGGCCTGGGCCACGCTGGCGCCCGACCGGCACGCGCGTGTGGTGCTGATCAACACCAGCACCACACGGTCGCAAACCGTCACGGTCAAGGCCCCCTCGGCGGCTGGGTCCGCCGTCCTTGAACGGCTGATCGCACCGAACGCGACCGCTAGGACCGGCATCAGCCTCGGAGGTCAGAGCTTCGGCTCGCAGACCGCCACCGGTCTACTCGCCGGTAATCCGCAGGCTGCCTCGGTAGCGCGCATTGCCGGCTCATATCGCCTCAGACTGCCGCCGGCGAGCGCGGCGATGCTGACCATCTCGCAGTAGGCGGCTTATGGGGCGCGGCTAGACTGGATAGTTGCTACCTCAACTATGGAGATGATGCAGTGGACGTCGAGATCTGGTCGGACATCGCTTGCCCCTGGTGCTACGTCGGCAAGCGCCGGTTCGAAACTGCCCTGGCCCAATTCGAGCACGCGGATCAGGTGCGAGTGACCTGGCGGGCGTTCGAGCTCGATCCGTCAGCGCCGGTTGAGCGCGAGGGGGACCGGGCAGAGCGTCTGGCGGGTAAATACGGTCTGACGCTCGATCGCATCCGCGAGATGGAACGCCATCTGGTCGGGGAGGCGTCCGGGGAGGGACTCGAGTTTCACCTCGATATCGCGCGCAGCGGTGCGACGTTCGATGGTCACCGTGTGGTGCACCTCGCCGCGGACCACGGTTTGCAGGACGCAATGAAGGAGCGCTTGATGAGCGCGTATTTCAGCGAGGGCGAGCTCGTCGGAGATCACGACACGCTGGTCCGGCTCGGTGTAGAGGTCGGGCTTCCCGAGCACGAGATCCGCGAGGTCCTCGCGAGCGAGCGCTACGCCGATGCGGTCCGCGCTGACGAGCGAACTGCGGCTGAGTTGGGAATCAGCGCGGTGCCGACGTTCGTCGTCGATCGCGAGCGCGGCGTCTCGGGCGCCCAACCTCCCGAGCTGCTGCTGAAGCTGCTGCGTACCGGATGGGACGGCCGCCCGACGGCTGCAGTGCCCGCCGGCGGAGAGGCCTGCGGCGTCGACGGCTGCTGAGCGCCGCGCACGGGGGCCGGCCGCTCCTCCTTGCTAGATCTGCTCCCACAGTCCAACATAGAGTCTTCCCGGGAACGGCCTTGGCGGCCAACCCAGTACCGAGGAGGAGGAGTGCTATGGCGGACAGTGTCTACCGCGTCACCGAGGTCGTCGGTGTAAGCAGCGAATCGTGGGAGGCGGCAGCCAGAGTGGCCGTCGAGACGGCCGCGAAGAGTGTGCGTGAGCTGCGCGTGGCCGAGGTGGTGCGTCAGGACCTGACGATCCAGGAGGGAGGGGTGCTCAACTACCGAATCCGGCTGGGCATCTCGTTTAAGTACGATCCCAGCGAGTAGGCGTCCAACGTGCAGAGCGCTCGCCCGCGGCGCTTGGTCGCCGCCGTGAGCGCTCTCTACACCTCCGCGAGGCGCCGGGTCTTCGCTGCGCGAAGGTCCTCCAACGGTTGCAGCGTCGGATCGGCGTACATGCCGAGGACCTCCGCCCGGCCGATGATCCGATCGCCCTCGAGGAGCGTGAAGACGCCCCCGACGCCGACGGACCGCGGCAGCTCCTCAGGCATCAGCACCCACGCGCGCGCGAGCCCACGCTGGCCCGGGGCGAGCGTCAAGCCGCGTTCGAGCACGACGATCGCGTCGTGCACGATCGGCTCGATCCCGCGCCGGCGCTGACCGAAGGACATCGATGCGCGATACCCGTCGACGATCGGTTGGCGGCGGCCACCGCGGTCGGCGGGCACGAGGTCGAGCGACAGGCGCAACACCAAACTCTGCGGCAGGCGGGACCGGCGCCAGACCAGGTCGGTGCCTGAGTCGGCTGGAGCGCGAGCCCGGTTCGGCGCATTACCCACGAGCGTGTAGCCGAGTCGCCGGGGCACGGCGCCGCTCGCCGCGTTGGCCTCGTCGTGGCGGATCTCCACGGCGCGCACACCTGGCACCGCGAGGGCGGCGTCGGTCAGCAGGCCCGCGGCGCGGGTCGCGAGTCCATGGCCGCGGAATGCGGGGTGCAGCCAGTAACCGATCTCCAGGACTCCTGCCGCGTCCGCGCGGAGGCTCAGGCTGCATCCTCCCGCGACACGATCGCCGACGAAGATGCCGAGCAGGACCGAGCCACCGCCCTGCCACTCACGCTCGCGCTCGGCGATGAACTGCCGCCGGCTCTCGACCGAGGCACCCTCCTGGTCGACCCACGTCACCCACGCCCGTAGCTCCGCCGCGCTGTCGGCCAGGGTGGCGTGCAGCGCCTCAGCGTCGCCGACCACCCACCGGCGCAGCAGCAGCCCGTCGTCTTCCATCCGCTCTGGGAGCATCCGCGACGATCATGCCGCGTCAGCAGTCCGGGCGCTGGCGCTCCACCAGAGCCGGCATTGCACACTTAGCCCGGACTGACGCTCGGTTTAGCTCTCACACAGCGATCCGCACGATGCTCTCAGCATGCATCCCGGATACTGCCCCGAGTGCGGTGAGCGAGTCACGCCGTTTGCTGCGGGCTGTGCCCTCTGCGGGGCCGACCTCGACCCACACCGCTGGCAAGGCCCACCGTCGGTCAGCCGGCGGTTTTCCGCTCGGCTGGTTGGGCGCTGGCCACGCTGGCGTCTGGCGCGGGCATCCCGTCCCTCAAAGCGCAGCCTCCGGTGAGCACCGTGCGCTGGCGGCCGGCACGATGACGGGGAGGCGGAGCATGTCTCCAGTGGCGAGCAATTGGGACGCACGCGTCGCGGACACCGAGGTCCTCGCGCGCACGGACGGCTTTCGTGAGCTCCGTGACCGCGTTTTCGCCGAGGCTCGCCCCAGGCCCGAGCACACGGTCCTCGATCTAGGATCGGGGACGGGGCTTCTGGCGCTCGACATCGCCCCGTTCGTCGACACCGTGTGGGCGGTGGACATCTCGCCCGCGATGTGCGACTACCTCCGCGCGAAAGCGGACAGCGCGGGCCTTGACAACATCAAGGTGGCGGTCGCCTCGGCGGTGAGCCTGCCGCTCGTCGACGAGTCGGTCGACGTGGTGATCTCCAACTACTGTCTGCACCACCTTCGTGACGGCGACAAGCGTCGCGCCGTGCTCGAGGCCGCACGGGTGCTTCGCCCGGGGGGACGTCTGGTCATCGGGGACATGATGTTCCGGGTTGGCATCAGCCAGGCCCGCGACCGTCGTGTGCTGGCCGGCACAGTCCTGAGGCTCCTGCGCAAAGGGCCCGCGGGGGCCTGGCGACTGCTCAGGAATCTTGCCCGCTACATCACCGGTCGGTGGGAGCACCCGGCGAGCGCCGACTGGTGGGTCGAGGCGCTCGAGGAGGCCGGATTCGAGCAGGTTCGGGCCCAGGTGCTCAACCACGAAGGCGGCATCGCCAGCGCCCAGCGTCCGGTACGAGCGCAGGTTGCGGCCCGCCAAGAGCGCCTCGCCGCCTGACTTCGAACAGTCAAGGTCTGTCGAATCCATCCCACTGTGCGAGGATGGTCCCCGAGGCGCAGCCGCAGGCGAACGGATCAGCGGTACGCCGGGAAACGAGGGTGAACGAGCAAGTTCGGCGTCGGCGCGTCCGCCAGTCAGATGGACCTTGCCAACCGGGCGAAGAAGCTGACCAAGGTCGGCGTTGACACGCCGGCGCACATCGACTCGATGACGCCAACCGGGAACACCGATACGCCGGGCGGGACCGAGTACGACATCACGATGACGATCAGTCCAGCGGGCGGCGAGGCCTACCACGTGACGATGAACCAGTGCATCTATCCGTCGAACCCGTTCAACGCGGGCGAGAACGTCACGGTGAAGGTCGACCCCGACGATGCGGACGTAGCCATGATCTTCGGAAAGGCGTGCTCGCATGGGCTTCCGGGACAAGCTGAAAGGCACCGCCCAGCAGGTGGTCAAACCTGGGGCGATGGCCGGCGAGCGTGACAAGATCGTGCGGCTCAACCAGACCGGCGTGCAAATGTCGGCGACGGTCAACTCAATGCGAGAGGTCGGCATCCAGTTCGGCGGCGGCCACCAGATCGAGTTCGATCTGCTCGTGCATCCCGACGGCGGCGCCGACTACCAGTGCAGACCTCGCAGTCGCTCCACGACGCGACCCTTCAGGGCATCGCCGAAGGCGGGAAGATCATCGTCAAGGTCGATCCGGACCCGCAGGCGCTGCTGGTCTGGGGCCCCAGCAGCTGACGGCCGGAGCGCATCACGGCTCCGGGCGCTGTCGTTCGCGTTTGAGCACGTCAAGCAGTTGCTCGTACGGGCCGGCCAGGTAGGCGTCGTCGCCGGCGGCGAGTCGCGTTCCGCGTCGTGGCGGGTGCTCCAGCTCGTGATCCCGGGCGTCGCGACCGATCGCGATGACCCGGATGTCAGCAGACAGCTCGCTCATCGCCAGGCCCTCCAGGCCGCCGCCGGATTCGACGCGGAGTCGAGCGATCAGGAAAGGGTGGCTGCCGACATAGAAGCTGAACAGCACCTCGAGACCGAGGGCGGCGCCCACGAACCAGGGGGCGGCGATGGCCACCGTCGACCAGACGTGCCGGAAGGCGAAGCTCTCTTCCAGCCGGCTCCCGAGCTCACGTTCGAAGACACGCAGAACCACGGGCACCTCGCCCCATCGTTCCCCGAGCCGGTCTCGGACGGCGAGGCCGGTCTCGAGGTTGGTCATATCGTCCGAGGTCACGATCGCCACCGCCGCGCTCTGCGCGAGGTTGACCGAGTCCAGCGTCTGCGAGAGCGTGGAATCGCCGAGCACGAGTGGCACACCGCGTTGCCTGACCTGGTTGAGGTAGCGATTGGTCTCGTCGCGTTCGACGACTACCACCTCTCTCCCGCGCGCCAGCAGTCCCTCGAGCACCTTCATCCCGACCGCGCCGAGTCCGACCATCACCACATGGCCGCGCATCCCCGGGATCTGCGCCTGCCCGAGTGACTCGGCGATCCGCCGTGTGACCAGCGTGTTGGTGAGCAGGGCCAGGATGGTCGCGACCAGCGTCGTTCCCGCCAGGATCAAGCAAATGCCGAATATCTCGATGCCCAGCGGCTGGGTCGCGAACGAGAAGTCTCCGAAGCCAACCGTCGCGACCGTCTCGACGGTGAAGTACATCGCGTCGATCACGCTGAGCGGGCCTCGGCCCTGAGTGGTGCGGTAGCCGAGGTGCAGTGTCACTGTGGAAACCAGCAGGAGCAGCAGCCCCAGTCCTACTGCGATCCGGAGCGATCGGTCGCTGTCGCTCAGTAGCTGTCCAAGGACGCGGCGGATCGCGCTCAGCATGCGCTCCCTGGCGCTGCGCACGTCTTCGCTGGCCGGGGCGCGCGTCTGCAGCCCAACGGTGTCGAACTGCTCACGCGTCCCCAGCAGCGTCACTCGATCCCCGGCCGTGACGCGCAGGTCGCGCCCGGGACAGACAGCCGGGTCCGGGTTGGCTGCGGTGGACACGCCGAGCGGGACCAGGCTGCCGTACAACTCACGCAGCGTGGCGTCACGCGGAGCCACAACCTCGATCGTCGCGAAATGGGTCGCGCCGACCTTGATGTCGTGGGCGCGGCGTTTGACGCAGGCTTCGATCACCGCTGGGGCGAACAGCGTCGCAACGTCCAGCACCGTCGCGACGCCGCTGATCTCCTCCACCGCCCGTGCGACCGACGGATTGTCCAGGTGGGCCACCACCCGCACATCAGGGCGCAGATCGTGCACCAGCAGGACGGTCTCGAGGGTTCGCAGATCGGTCGATTCGATGACGATGACCGCCTCTGCCCCGGCGATTCCGGCCTCGAGCAGTGACTCGGACAGCTTCATGCCCCGGACGACGATCGGGATGCCCCAGCCGCGGATGACGCGCAAATGACGATCGCTCACCGCTTCATCGTCGAGCACCGCCACACGCGCCCCGGCCAGGTGAAGCTGTTCAACCGTTCGCACACCGACTGTCTGCAATCCGCAGACGATCACGTGCCCCGCCCAGTCGCGACAGCCGGCAGTCCCGGTCGGCAGCGGACCGGCCGCCACTGAATGGCCGGACTGATCCGCTACGCGTTCATGCCCCAAGATCTCCGAGATCGAATGATCCTGCCGTCACGGCGAGCCGCCTCATATGGCCAGATGGCTAGATCTCTGGCCGGTACACCGCCAAGCCGCCAACCACAGGTTTTGTCGGTGGGCCCCGCTGGGTTGCGTTCCTACCGTCCCCAAGGTCACTCCCGCTCGATCCTTGGCAGCCCGTGCGTCGGCGTCCACCACTCTACGACGTGCATCGTGGCCTCCTCATTGAGGTGGGTATGCACCACCTCGGCGATGTCGGCGCGGAAGTGATCGCTGTCCGATCCGTCGGTGGCCGGTGACGAAGCGATCGCTCGACCGCTGATCTTCGCCTCGCCCGGCCACTGCGCCTCTGAGCCCTCGACCGGATCGATCGTGGCGCTGTGCAGGGCGAACCGCGGATCCCGGCGGAGATCCGCGCCCTTGCGAGCGTTCGGCATCGAGCCAAAACCTAGTTCGCCGTCCTCAAACACCGCCTCGATCCCGGAGATCCGGGGCGATCCGTCGGCTCGCAGGGTGGCGATCGTCTTGTGCTTGTGAGCGTCGAACAGGGCGCGCACGCGCTGCGCGAACCCGGCTCTACCTGTTCGAAGTCCTGCCAAGCCGTCATCCGGTGTCCCTCCGGACGATCGTGGGCGCACGCAGCACGAGCCCCGTGGCGATGTCACGGGCCATCAGGCGGCCGCGCTCTAGCCGTGCGTCCACCTCGGCGCCGCCGAGCTGCTCGCGGGCGCGCGCGAGACCGCGGTCGCGTTGGTCTATCGTCAACTGCGGCCGGCCCGGCTCGCCGAGGCGCTCGGTCGCCGCCTCCGCCGCACCGATCAGCATGACGCCATCGGACGCAACGCCGAGTGCGATCAGGCAGACCCCGACGGCCTCAATCGTCCAGGCCGCGTCGCCCTCGAGCCGCTGCTCGTCGAGCCGTCCAGCTACCAGGTACGCCTCCCCGGCGAGTCCGTCGAGGAGCGGCATCAGATCGGTGTCGCCGGAGGCGGCGACGAGGCGAGCCCGCTCGCCGACGCCATAGGCGATGGTCGCGCGCGCGACGAGAAGCCGCAACCGGGTGACGGACGGCGCCGGCGTGCGCGCCAGGGCTGCCTCCACGTCCGCCTCGAGTGCCTTGGTCCCGTGCCAACGCGCGGCACGACGACGCTGCCGGCCAGCCGTGCGTGCAGGTCGGGCGCGTTCGCGCCGCCCACCGCATCGCGGCGAGGAGGTCCTCGCGGTCGGCCGAGCTTTCCTCGACGACCGCGGCAGTGTCGAGCATGAACTGCGCGTGCTGTTCCTCCGCGGCGGCGGCCATCGCAGCTGCGTGGCGCCGGCGTAGCTCGTCCTCGGCGCCGGAGGAGGCCAGCAGTGCCGCGCGTGCGCCTGCACGGACTGGGGCATACGCAGCCGGCGGTCCCCGTCGCGGCGCACGAACGAGTGCTCCACGAGCGTCTCGACGGCGTCGAGGTCGGCATCGCAAATGGCCTGGACGCGGGCGACCGTCGGGCGGTCCGCGAAGACGCCCCAGCGCGCGAACAGCGATCGCTCCCGCTCCTCAAGGATGCCGAGCGACCACTCGAGCGCCGCGCAGGCTGCGCTGGCGAGGCGGGACGTCGCGCGCGACCGCGGCAAGAGCGTCTAGGTCGGTGAGCAACCGCTCGGCGAGGTGGGCCGGTCCGAGCAGGCCGGAGCGCGCGGCCGCGAGCTCGATCGCCATCGGTATCCCCGCCAGCCGTGTGCAGATCTCGGCCACCGGCGCAGCGTTCGCGGCAGTGACCGTGAACCCGGGGTCGACGGCGCGGACCCGCTCGACGAACAGCCGCACCGACGGGGCGTCCGCGAGCGCGCCGACGTCGAGTGGGTCGTGCGCAGCTCCGCTTCGCGCCCGATCATGGCGTTCTCAGGAACCGGTAGGTTCGAGGGCCGGACGTCCAGAGCGCGAGGCGCGGGAAAGCGGTCCACGCCCTCGCCGTCGACGACGACCTGGAACAGCCGCGTCGGTCGCTCGAAGTCTTTCAGCCGCCACTCCCCGAGGTCCTCGAAATCCCCCGCGACGGACCCGGCCGTCGCGCTAGTCGGCGCATTACCTCAGTCCTGCGGTCTCCCTAGATCGCCTTGCGATGTCGGTGATCGCATTGGGTTGCCTACGATTGGGTTCACTCGGAAGGCAGCGCGGCAGTTGGCGTCCGCCCACGCCCGTACTGCGAGCGATGCGGGTTCGCGTGCCATTCGCCGGGCTGGCGGGGCTCGCCGGGCGCGGTCGTGAAGGTTGTCGCTCAGCGTGCCGCGGGCTGCGGCTCGGCGTCTGTCTTCAGTGAGGAGAGCTGCTGGGTGTCGTACTTGGCCCTCAGGGCGGCAATCGCCTCGCTGTCGGGCGGGCCGCTGTGTTCGAGGATCTCCGCGAGCTCGACGAAGTAGCGATCGTGCGTTGGCGGGAGACATCAGTAGGAGGAACTTTGCCGGTACCTGGCCGCGGTTGGCGAAGGCGTGAGGAACGTGGGGAGGGACGAATACGCACGCGCCTGAGGCGGCAGCGACGACCTCGTCGCCCAGCCGGAATTCGAGCTCGCCGTCGAGGACATACCAGGTCTCCTCAAGCCGTTCGTGCACGTGCAGGCCAGTGTCGAACCCCGGCGCGGCAATCCACTCGGTGCAGCTCGCCCCCTCGGCCTCGCCGCTCTTGACCTTGAACGTGACTCTGGTTCCGCGCAGCGATACCGAGTCGCCTTCCCCTGCCTGTAGCCGAACCGACTGCCCCATGGTGCACGTTCCTTCCCTTGAGCGTTACCGTCTTGACAGGTAACGTAGCTTGCCATGAGTCGGACTGTCAAGCCCAACCAGCGAGCTGATGACCAGCTCTCGTTTCGATTTGTCTCCGGTCACCGGGCGCTCGACTTCGCGGCGACGTTCGGCGATCGCTACCGCCGCGGGGTCGAACGCCTGCGCCAACCCTCCGATCTCGAGGGGTGGTTGCGATCAGCAGGACTTTCGGTCTCCGACGCCCGCGAGCGGCGAAGACCTTGATGACGCGCGTCAGCTGCGAGAGGTGATCTATCGCCTAGCGCGAGCGGCACTCAAAGACGATGCGGTCGCTACCGCCGATCTCGACGCGCTCAACGCCTGGGCGCGAACGCCTCGCCTTGCCCCACAGCTCGACAGGCGCCTCCGTCGTAAATGGGTTTCATCACAGGGCATCGAGGACGCTCTCGCACTGATCGCATGTGAGGCGATCGAATTGCTGAGCGGCCCGGAGCGTCCGCTGATCCGTGAATGCGCGGGCGACGCCCGCCTGCTCGTTGCTCTACCTCGACCGCTCGCGAGGACGCCGCCGGCGCTGGTGTGAAATGGAAAGGTGCGGCAGTCGAGCCAAGATGGCCGACTACCGCAAAAGGCGCGGGCGCGAAGACCCTGACGTCAACACGGCGTGAGCCACGTTTGTGGGCCACGCTCAAGAGGGCTGCTCCCCGGACTCCTCGCCAGAAGACGATGCGCACGACCTCGGCTTGGAGCGTCGCATGCCCACGCCTCCGCGACCCGGCGCTCACAGTAGATGCGCCTGACGATCGCTTCGCGCGACGAAGCGCTCATGCGAAAGGGGCGTGGTGACTCATGGGCGCCCGGTCGCCGAACCGACCGGTCAACTCTGGTCGGCACGGCCGGCGAAAGCGATTGCGATCCGCGTGGCGGACAGCTACGACTCGGCGCCCGTTCCGGCGGCGAGCGCCCGGACGTCCTCGGTGCGCAGGGCGTTGCCTCCGATGCCCCAATCGCCGCTGCGGACCTCCTCCACGATGACCCAGGTCACTCCGCGCATGTTCTCCCCTTCGATTGAGACCATGGCGTCGGTGAGGCGCTCCACGATCTGTCCCTTCTGCTCAGGCGTGAAGACGTCCTCGATGAGTTTGACGTTGATGAGCGGCATGATGCTCCTCCTTTGGTTAATGGACTCGATGCAGTTCGGCGACTGAGTCTCCGTGCGACGCGGTCGTCTGCTCGTCGCCGGACCCGAGTCGTTCGATGGCCCCGCCGACGTGGGTGACAAAGCGGTTGACCGCGGTTTGAACGCCTGGCTCGGCTAAGTGCTCGGACAACGCTCGCAGGAGATTGAGCCTGCTCTCGGACACCCAGGTGGCGAGGTCCGGCTCGCCCAGCCATCGCCGCTCGGCTCGCCAGGTGCGCGACATCATCGCTGGCCAGTCGGCGACGCTGTTCGGGTATGGGTTGGGTGGACAGAGCCGGTTCCGGTCGGTGTCGTTGTCGCGGTGTGCCTCGATGAAGCCCGTGAGCGCCGCGTTGAAGGTCGGTGAGCCGTGTCGCACCTGCTGGAGCACGATCTGGCGCGGTTGGAAAATTGGGGTGGCGGGCGCGTTGCGTAGGCCGCGCGCCGTGCAGTCGACGTGGAGAACCTGTGCGGTTGTGGGGACTTCCCCCTGCTCGAGGACGATCCGATCAGCGCCGACGCGGCGAACGCGTCCGAGCCTCACGACGTTGTCGATCTGCCGCAGTGCGTGCAGTTCGCGGGTACTGAGCATCGTCGTGCGGTACATGGCGGCTGGCTGTGAAGGATCGATGCGGACGAGCCGGCCGGACTCCTCGAGCCGGTGGAAGAGATCCTCGAGACCTTCCGCTTTGGCTCCCGCCTCGGCGTCGAGGGCGATGCCCTGCATGGTCGCGCCGACCTGTTCGAGCGGCTGGAAGTGGGCGCGGTCATGGAACCAGGCGTCGCGGGGCCGGATCCAGCGGATGCGCTCCGGTGCGACGTCATTGTCCAACAGC
This sequence comes from uncultured Solirubrobacterales bacterium, assembly GCA_963844475.1. GTDB lineage: Bacteria > Actinomycetota > Thermoleophilia > Solirubrobacterales > Solirubrobacteraceae > Palsa-465. Next base: position 202,571 of record CAWJOL010000003.1, read on the forward strand.
CACATGCAGGCGTCGACCGCGGTTTTGCCGGAGCCGATCACCGTGTACGACGACGTCACGTCGGCGTGGGCAGGGAGATCGTTGATCGCAATCACCCGGGCGGCGTTGTCGACCTCGAACGTCGGCGTGTGCGTCGCGGGCACCGATGCCTCGAGGTAGCGCGCGTCGACCACCTTGCGACGAACCGTCACGTGTTGGGCCGCGCCTGTTCTGAGATTCCGGACCAGCTCGCCGTCAGCCTCGCGACCCTCGTGCACGTGCTCGAGCAGGAGTCGCACCCGCCCAGTGGCGACGAGACGCGCCGCCGCGTCGGCAAAGTATTCGCGCAGGTCGGCGCCAGTCGCTCGCTCGTAGTATCCGGCGTTCTCACCAGCCTGGTCGACGCGATCTCCGCCGAGCGGTAATGAGTTCACCCCGTAGTAAGCCGAGGGCGTGTGCAGACGGACGAACGGGTAGGCGTCCGCCCAGTGGCCGCCTGATGCCGACCGACGGTCAATGAGGGTCACCTCGACGTCCGCCTCAGCTACGAGTGTGTCCGCGAACGCTAAGCCGCTCGCGCCCGCCCCGATCACCAAGTAGTCCGTCTCCATCGACTCGCCCCTCACTAGACAAGAAAAGCACACTCGTGCTATTCAGTTCGGACGAGAATAGCACGGCCGTGCTTTATCCTGCAAGGGTGGCCACCGACGCTCCGATCGAGACCAAGGGCGAGCGAACCCGCGCGACGATCCTCGACGAGGCCGCGCGGCTTGCGACCGTGGTGGGGCTCGAGGGTCTCACCATCGGTGGCCTCGCGAACGCGACTGGAATGAGCAAGAGCGGCCTGTACGCCCATTTCGGCTCCAAGCAGGAACTGCAGCTCGCCACGATCGACGCCGCCCGAGAAACCTTCGTCGCGGAGGTGCTCCGGCCCGCACTCGACGCGCCGAAAGGGATCCAGCGCCTACTCGCCATCTGCGAGACATATCTGTCCCATATCGAGCGCAGGGTCTTTCCCGGCGGATGCTTCTTCTCCGCAGCCGCGGCGGACGTCGGCTCCTGGCCGGGACCGGCCCGCGATTCGATCGCTGCGCAGCGTCGGGACTGGCTGCAGATACTCGAGCGACTCGCTCGCGAGGCCCAGCAGCTCGGGGAGCTCGACCGCGGTATCGCTTCCGAGCAGCTCGCCTTCGAACTCCAAGCACTCCTCGCCGGTGCCAACACGACGTTCATCCTCAACGAAGATGCAGAGGTATTCGAACGAGCACGGCGCGCGGTGAGGGAACGAATCCACGGCACCTAGCGGCGAACCGCCGACCTGAGTGCACTCGAACTCCCAGACGCCCGCCAGGAAACGGACGGGGGTACTCGGCGACGCTGTGACGTTGTCAAGGTCCGGCCATCGGAGCCATCTTCGTGTAAAGGTGCTCGGCGTCACGGCCGACGCCTGACAGCAGGCCGGACTTGAAGGTGTGCATCCAATGCAGGCCCAGGAAGTAGAGCCCCGGCACGGGGGTGACGCCACGCTGCTGCAGCGGTCGGCCTTGGGCATCCAGTACCGGTGCCTTCAGCCAGTCGTAGTCGTAGTCGTAGCCGGTGGCCCAGATGATTGCTGCGACGTTCTCCTGCCGTAGGTCCAGGGAATCGATCTCCTCGATCCTGACGGGCGGGGCCGCTGATCTGTCGGGCTCCTCCTCGGCGAGCTCCACATCCGGGTCCGCCGCGGCGTGCTCGCGGGCGGCGGCGAGGAAGCCGGCGAACGCCGCGTCGGCTTCGTCTAGAACCTCGTTCGCGTTGGTGGCCAGGATCAATCTGCCGTCAGACGCGTCGAGGACGCGCCCGAGCACGCGGATGCCGTCGGCGGCCATCTGACGCACGTTGACGTCGTAGCCGCCGTTCACGCCCGTGACCACGACCGACGGAGGCCACTGGCGCCCGGGGAACTTGTCGATTGTCTGATCGAAGCGGCCCATCCGCTCCAGCCACCACGTGACGTCCTTGCCGCCAAACCGCCGCGGGACACGCCGGTGCCTGGAAACCGACAGAAACACCGTGCGTCCCGCGCGCTGCAGTTCGTCCGCGATCTGGCACCCCGACGCCCCGCTGCCGACCACGAGTACAGCGCCCTCGGGCAGGTCCTCAGGGCGCCGATACCGCGTCGGGTCGCTCTGCAGTATCGACGGCGCAACCTCCCCGGCGAACCGCGGGATGCGGGGTCGCTGGAACGGCCCTGTCGCGACGACGACCTGACGCGCGCGGATTGTCCCGTCCGGAACTGACAGCACGAATCCGCCATCCTCCGCACGCAGCTCGGTGACCTTCATGTGCTCCCGCACGGGCGTCTGCCGGTGCGCCGCGTAGGTCTCGATCAACTGCAGGATCTCCTGCCAGTGCGCAAACCCGTTGGGGTCATCGCCTGCGTACGCGTAGCCCGGCAACTCCAATGCCCAATTCGGAAACTGAAAGCGCAACGAATCCCAGCGCTCGCTCCGCCAGCGCTCCCCGACTCGCTGGCGCTCAAGCACCACGTGCTCAATACCGGATCGCTGCAGCACGGCGCTCATCGCCACGCCGGCCTGGCCACCCCCAACCACAACGATATTCAGGTGCTCTCTCATACGCGACTACGCGAGCTGCGAGCCTCGCCAAGGGTATTCCCCTAGAGTCGCGCCCTGGGGAAGGATTCAAGCGCAGTTCCCCGCGATCGCACCGAATACCGGGGCTCGCATGTGTCCCGCGTCCGCTCGCGTCGCGCCCCGGATTTCGCCGTGCGAGAGGGCTAGCGAAAGTGTTGGCGTCTCGCGCTCTCCGCGTACCCAGAACCTACGGGCGCGGCACTGACCGTTTCGGGCTGATCCACGGCATCGGCGCGACAGTAGGGATCGAAGCCTTCGTCGGGCTGACGGACATCGCCGGACTCCCGCGCGAGCAGGCCGCCGGCGACCATCCGCTCCAACGCACTTGCGCTCCTGCGGGCCGCGACCGCAGACCACACGGCCTGAAGCCAGGGGGTCACGCGGCTCGCCGCTCCCCGGCGCCGTGATAGCGTCGGCGGGAGAGAGATGAGGAGAGGATTCGCCACCCGCGCGGCGCTCGCCACGCTGATCGTTTTTGTCGTGCTTGTCCCGACATCCAGCGCGGTCACTCTGGGGCCGAAGGGGCTGCGCTTCTATGCCCCCGGAAACAAGCTGCCGAGCGGCCCGCATGGAACGCTGATCTGGGAGCGGGCGTTGAGCGGCGGCGCGGCCCTCGGCGGGGCCAAGAACTATCGCGTGCTCTACAAGCAGGTCGGGATCCGGGGCAAGCTCGTCGCGGTGTCTGGGCTGGTCTCGATTCCCCGCGGCACGGCGCCAAAGGGTGGCTGGCCGGTCATCTCGTGGGCTCACGGCACCACCGGCATCGCCGATCAGTGTGCGCCGTCGCGCCTTCCCAGAGATGGCTCGTACCCGCTGCTGGACAGCTGGATCAAGGCCGGCTACGCCGTGGTGCGCACCGACTACGAGGGACTGGGTGGGCCTGGCCCGCATCCGTATCTGATCGGCCGCTCCGAGGGCTACGGAGTCATCGACATCGTCCGGGCCGCTCGCCAGCTCGATCCGGCGCTCAGTACGCGGTTCATCATCACTGGACACTCTCAGGGCGGGCACGCTGCGCTGTGGGCCGCGTCGCTTGTTCACGGCTACACGCCCGAGCTGACACTGCGCGGCGTCGCGGCGTTCGCGCCCGCGTCGCACATCGCGAACGAGGCCAGCTTCCTGAAAACGCTCGCGACGACCGCGCTGACGCCATTGGCGGCGACGATTCTCCGCGGGATCGACATCGGGTATCCGTCGCTGCACGTGGCCTCGCTGCTAACGCCCGCCGCCGCCAAGCTCTACCCACAGACGCTGAGCACGTGCCTGGGCGGCCTATCCTCGACGAAGTCGTTCGGTGGCCTTCCGCTCAATCAGCTGGTGCGCCCGTCTGCCAATACCGCGCCGGCGATCACCGATCTGGCTAAGAACGATCCGGGCAAGCTGAAGATCGGCGCTCCCGTCCTGCTGCTTCAGGGCCTCGCTGACCAAACCGTGTTCCCCGCCTTCACCCAGGCGATCTCAAAGTCACTCGCGGCGGTCGGCGACGCGGTCACGCTCCGGACGTACCCGAATGCGACCCATGGGTCGGTCCTGCCAGCCGCGCAGGCCGATGTCGCCGCGTTCGTGAAGCGTCGCTTCGGACGCTAGGACCCGCTCGCCCGGCCCATACGTCGACGACGGGCGAGAGGAACCTTCTTCTAGGTCAGCGGGGGGTGGATCGACTGTCGTCGATCCAGGAGCGGATGGCCCGTGAGTGCGTGATGATCGTTCCGTCGGGCAGCTTGAGCGCTGGCAGTGCGGTGGCTCCGGTGGCGGCGCGCAGCTGGTCGCGTGAGCCTCTGCGCAGCCACGGCAATGGGCTGCCGTGACCGGCGATCACCTTTTCGTATTCGATGTCAGCGGCGCGGAGCGCTTCTTGGACCCGGCGGCACGGATGGATCCGCGGTCCGCCGTCATCGCCGTGGCAGACGAACAGAATGGGCGTATCGGCCAACCGGGTCGCAGTCGCCGCGGCGAGCTTGCCGAGCACTGCGGCCCAGCCTGGATCGACGCTGTCGGCGACGTTTGGCATCGCGTGGCGCAGCTCGTCGAGATGCTCGTGTACGAGCGAAAGCTCCGTGCTTCCGCCAGGCAGTTCGCGCAGCGTGATCGTTAGGCGGGAGTCAAACGTTGGACCGTCGGTGCGAGCCGGCCCGACGAACCCCCAACGCCACACGATCCGTTCTGACGGAACCAGCTCAAGCAGCTCGCATTCGAAGCCGCCTACATCCCCGCCCGCATTCTCGTGCCAGATCCGGAAATAGCCGCCGATCCGCTCGTCGATCTCGACCCGCGCGACCTGCGTGCTTCCGGGGGCCATCCAGCGCTGCAGGAGCTTAGGCTCCAGCCATGCCCTGTAGACGCGTTCAGGTGGGGCCGAGATGGTCCGTTCTAGTCGGACCACGGCGTCCTCGGTAATCATCGAAATCATTCCTCCGCGCTAGGGATTTGCTCGTCAAACAGGGCCTCGAGAGCATCCAGGCGCTGCTGCCAATGAAGCTCGTAGAACTGGAGCCACGCTGAGGCCGAGGCCAAGGGCGCAGCGTCGAGGTGACAGATGTGACGGCGACCTTCGACTGTCTGCCGGACCAGACCAGCCCGTTCGAGGACCTTGATGTGCTTTGACGCCGCGGCCAACGACATTGCCAAAGGCTCGGCGAGGTCGCCCACCGCTAGTGCGCGCTCGGCGAGCCTTCCCATGATCTCTCGGCGGGCGCCGTGCGCGAGCGCGTGAAACACCAGGTCCATGTCCTGCATATCTTCAACCACATGGTTGAGGATACGGAGCCTCACCCTTTTGTCAACCAGATGGTTGAGCGTGGACGTGAAACCTCACAGGCTCAACTCCAGGCGCCGATCCAGGCGACGTTGTCCCTCAGATCGCGGTCACACGGATGGAATAGGGGTATCCACGACGATCGAAACGACGCGCGAGCCCGCGCTAGCGCCCCAACGGCTGCCAGGTGGGGTACAGGTCCGGGACGTCGTTGTGGGTGATACGCCGGACGTGGGTTCCGTCGGCCCGCATCGTGTAGATCTCAAAGGCACGACCGCCCCGCTGTAGCGCCTGCTTTCCCTTCACCTGTCGATCGCTTGCGAACGCGATCTGCTTGCCGTCGGGGGACCACACCGCCATTGACTCGATCGCGGCGGTACGCGTCAGTCGCCTGAAGTGCGTGCCGTCTGCGTTGATGACCGCGAGGTCACTCTGGCGGGCTCCGTGTCCCGGGCGGCCATTGGGACGCGAGGTCGCGATCTCCAACAGGATGTGGCGCCCGTCAGGCGACCAGTCCTGGGTGACCACGTCATTGATCGTAGGGGGCACGATGACACGCTGGTGGGTACCGAGCGGGTTCACGGCCGACAGCCCGATGTCGTATACGCCCGGCGGCTGGTGGGGAACCGGCCGCCACATCGAGAACATGATCTCAGCGCCGTTCGGCGACCACTCCGGATCGGTCTGGATCGTGAGGTCATTGGTGAGGCGCCGCAGCCCGCTCCCGTCGGGCCCGATGGTGTAGAGATCGGCCGGCGGAGGCGCCTGGTCGCCGGCCGGCTGCGGGAAGTCCTTGAGTGAGAAGAAAGCGACGCGACCGTCGGGCGCAAAGGTTGGGTCGGCGCTGATGGAGCCGAAGTGGGTGAGCATGTGCAGGACGCGACCGTGTACGCGGAGCGTTGCAATCTCGGACGGCGCTCCAGAGGGCGCACTGCGCGAGAACGCGAGCTGTCGGCCATCGGCCGACCATTCCGGCTTTTCCTCCCAGGCTCCGGTTGCCGTGAGTCGTTGCTCACGAGTGCCATCCGGGCGCATGAGGAACAGATCTGGCTGTGTGTTGCCGACCATCCGCTCCACGACGAGCGACCCGTTGCGACCGGGGAACGTTGCCCGTGCGGCTGGCACGGCCCCGAGACCCGCCAGGGTCAGCAGGCTGGCGACGACAAGTTTGCGTGTCATGGGTGCGCACTGTTGCGCCAAGCGCTTCCTGATCGCTGACGAGCACTGACAAACCACTGACAAGGGGTGCCGCAGGTAGGGTTTGCGCTCTGACCGCGTCGCTGCAGTTCCGAATCCTGGGGCCGCTCGAGGTCCGCCGCGACGGCCATGCGCTCGCGCTCGGCGGCGCCCGGCAACGCAGCGTTCTCGCCCTGCTCCTTCTGCATCCCAACGAGGCGGTCTCCGCCGACCGTCTGACGGCCGAGCTGTGGGGCGACAGCCCGCCTGGCGACGCCGCCGCCGCGCTGCAGGCACATGTCTCGCGCCTGCGAAAGCTGCTCGGTCCGCAGCCGCCGATCGAGACGGCGGCAGCGGGTTATCGGCTCCGCGTCGATGCTGATGCGCTCGACCTGCTCCGCTTTGAGGCGCTTGTTCAGGCGGGGCGAAGATGCCTTGAGGTGGGCGACGCTGCTATGGCGGCGCGAGAGCTGACCGCAGCGCTCGCGCTCTGGCGCGGTCAGCCACTGGCCGACGTCGACGGGCAGCCCTTCGCGCAGGAGGCAATCGGCGAACTCGAGGAGCGCCGGCTCGCCGCCATGGAGATGCGTATCGATGCCGACCTGGAACTCGGGCGGCACGCCGCACTTGTGGCCGAGTTGACGGTTCTGGCTCGTCAGCACCCACTGCGCGAGCGCGTCCATGCGCAGCTGATGCTCGCTCTCTACCGCGCGGGCCGCCAAGCGGAGGCGCTCGAGGCCTACGCCGGCCTTCGACGCACGCTGATCGAAGAACTCGGGCTCGAGCCCAGCCCTGATGTCCGCGCGCTCCAGGAGGCGATCCTGCGCCAGGATCCGCACCTCCTCACGACCCGCGCTCGTCCCAATCCGCCGCGGCGTCGCCGCCGCGTCGGCGGGGTCGCGCTGGCGATGGTCGCGGTAGTGGCCGCGGTGGCGCTTGTGCTGCGCGCAGGCGAGGGCGAGCAAATCGCGCCGCCGCCCCCCGCGGGGGGCTCGGTGGCGGTCGTGTCGCCAGGGGAGCAGCGGGTGGTTGCCCGCATAGCGGTCGGCGCGACCCCCAGCGCGCTCGCGGTGGCCGACGGGAGTGTGTGGGTGGTCAACGCCGACGATCAGACCGTGTCAGAGATCGACGCCCGCTCACGTTCGGTGCAGACCTTTGGCGTTGGCGCCACCCCCACCGACGTCGCCGCCGGCATGGGGGCGGTGTGGGTGGGGGGCGGCGGCCAAGCTCAGGGCGAGCAGAGCGCGGGCCTGGTCGCCGCTTCGCTGGAACGGCTGGATCCAGCTACCCACGCGCCGCGAGCGACGATCACGCTGCCCCGCGGGCACCCGCTGGTCGTGGACACCGTCGCTCAGCACGTGGCGACGGGCCCGGAAGGGGTGTGGGCGATTGGCCCTGACGGCCGGGTGCTGCGCATCGATCCGGCGACGAACCGTGTCGTTTCAGTGGGCCCGGCTCTGCGCGCCCGGGCGATTGCCCTCGGCAACGGCAGCGTGTGGGCACTGGCCGACACCGGTGAGGTGACGCGCATCGACGCGCGGACCGCCTCGGTCGTCGGCCGCGGTCGCGTCAACGCGACTGCTGTGTCGGCCATCGCCGCCGGGGCGGGCGGCGCATGGGTCTCCGCGCCAGATGACGGCGCTGTGTGGCGCATCGAGCCCGGTGGGGGGGACAAGCTCGTCATGCACACGATCCCGGTGTCCAAGGGGACTAGCGGACTCGCCTTCGGCAGCGGTGTGCTCTGGGCCGTAAACCCCCTACGCGGCACGCTGGCGCGGATCGCCGATCAGTCGGTGCAGACGATCGCCATTGGGGGCTTCCCGCGCGCGGTGGCGGTAGGCGCAGGCAGCGTCTGGGTGGCGACGGCTGCCAACGCTGGGACAGAGCCGCCGGTCACAGGCGCCGGCCGCGCCGCCTCCTCCTGCGAGCGATCGTTCTATGCGGGCACCCAGCCGGCACAGCGCGTCGTCGTATCCGATCTGCCCCTTCAAGGTGGCTTGCGCTTCTCGTCGCAGCAAATGACCGATGCCATGGCCTACGTCCTACGGCGCGCTGGATTCCGCGCCGGGCGTTTCCGCGTCGCCTACCAATCATGTGACGACGCCGTGGCCGCCACCCGACTACCGGACGCTCAGAAGTGCGCAGCAAACGCCCGTGACTACGGCCGTCGACAGGATGTCCTCGTGGTCGTAGGCCCGCTGAACTCGGGGTGCGCGCTGGCAGAGATCCCCGAGCTGGTCCGCGCGAGCCAGCCGTTGGCGATGGTGTCGCCGCTGGCCTCGTCAACCGCTCTGACTCGAGCGACCCCGGGCGCGCCGCCAGGTCTGCCGCAGACGCTCTACCCGGACGGGCGGCGGACTTTCCTGCGCGTCTTTCCGACCGACGCCCACCAAGCGGCTGCGCTCGCGCTGCTTGCCCGCAGCCTCGGCCGCGCGCCCGTCTACGTCCTTGACGATGGAGACGACGCGTACGGGCGAGTGCTCGCCGCACAGTTCGCCCGCTCGGCCCGCGCAGAGGGACTGCCCCTCGCCGGCCACGCGAGCTGGAACGCTGGGGCGCGCTCACAGGCGCGGCTGGCGGCGCGTGTCGCTCGCTCCGGGGCCCGGGCGGTCTTTCTCGGTGGGCGGTTGGACACGGGCGGTGCCGCGGTGCTGCGCGCCCTCCGCCGACGGCTCGGGACGCACGTGGTACTGCTCGCCCCCGACGGGTTCACGCCGCTGCCGGTATTGATCGGGCAAGCGGGCCCCGCCGCCGCGAAGGGCACGTTCGTGTCTCTCACAGGCGTCGCCGACGCGAGCGGCTTCGGCCCGAACGGGAGGCGCTTCGCACGCGAGCTCAGTGCCGCACTCGGTACACCAAACGTCCAGCCCAGCGCCATCTACGCCGCCCAGGCGATGGCGGTCGCGCTCGACGCGATCGCGCGCTCTGACGGTACTCGGGATTCCGTACGCCGGGCCCTGTTCGCCACTGACCTCCGCGACGGCCTCATTGGCCGCGTCCATTTCGATGGCAATGGTGATGTCACCAGCAGCACGGTGACGATTCTGCGCGTCGACCCCGGGACGCGAGCCGGCCCCGAGGCGCCCGACGCGACGGTCGACCGCGTCACTCTCGTGCCCGCGGACGCAGTTCGTTGACCTTCATCGCGCTCAGCGTGGGCGATGGCACCTTGCTTCGGCAAGGAACAGTCAGCCCGCCGAGCAGTGGCGGGCTGACTGACCCATTCGTCTAGAAGTGGAGGACGGTGCTGCCTTCGGCGATCGTGGGTGCATCGACGGTTACGCCGACGTTCTCCTTGACCCATTCGGCGGCGCGCCGCGAGGACTCATCGGTGCCAGCCTTGTCTTGACAGATAGTCACCGTCTGTCCACCGGCGTCGTTGCGGAATGCTGCATAGCTCGTGAACCCCGGCACGGTGCTTATGAGTGCCTTGACGTCATCCTCTCTCTTGGCGAGGGCCTCGAACAACTCCGTTCCGCCCGGCCCGGAATAGCTTCTAGTCACTACATACATGCCCCATCTCCCTCTGTGGCGCGATTGCCACGTTAGTTGCATTGAGTTACTGGTGCATCCTCGGGAAGGAAAGCCTCCGCCCACGAAGTGCAGGCTGCAAGATGCCGGCCAGTGAAATGACGCCCCTACCGCAAGCCTGGTGGACCCCGGTTTCGCCGCTCTTCAGGGTTTCCGCGTTCCCATGGGTCTCTCCTTTGGAGGATCGTCCCCGCCCTGGCGATCGTCTCAGCTGATCAGTCCAGCGTCAAGCAGGGCCCACGATGTCGTTCCACTCGCCCGCCAACCAGTGTTCTCCGTTCAGGATTCGTCAGGCCTTCGTGTTCGTACCGGCAAAGTGAAAGGATCCTTTCCCACCGCATACCCAACGGTCCGCCCCTGGTCTAGACCGGGACGGTTTTGCTCGCTGGTCTGCTGTCGCGGCCGGGTTGTGCCGCTTCTTGCTCGCCTCGAGGATCGCCTGGCGGGCACGCCCACCGCGTTCGCTAATTCAATAACAGGAGGTGTGCTTCGATGAGAGCACTGCGGTACATGAAGCAGTCGCCGGCATTGATCGTCGCTTTGATCGCGCTGGTTGCGGCAACCGCCGGGACGGCCACCGCAATTGGCGGGAGTGCTAACGCACCCAGAGCCCATGCTGCGAGCAACCTACTTCGCGGCCCTCGAGGGTTCAGAGGCCCGAGAGGATTCAGCGGCCGGCGAGGGCTCACCGGTGCGCAAGGTCCGAAGGGTGACACCGGTCCCCAAGGTCCGAAGGGCGACACCGGCCCGCAAGGTCTCACGGGCGCCACCGGCACTGGCCTGCAGGCGTCGAGCATCCGGACAGTAGTCGGACCGACCAGCTTCATCCCCAACGCAAGCGGTGGAACGGCAGGCAGCGGCGACGTCTTCGCGAGTTGCGCCGCCGGCGAGAGCCTCATCGGAGGCGGGTACCTCTTGCACGGCATCAACACAGCGTTTATCGGCAATGCGTTCGCGGTGGTGAACAGTCCGGACCCGAATAACGCTGCGCGGTGGTTCGTCCGGATAGTCGACGAGTCAACCGCGCCTGCACTCGTCGAGGCGACCGCCATCTGCGTAAAGGTCGGCTGAGGATTCCGCGACTGGACCCTGACTAAGTGGCATAACGGGCGTGCAAGCGTCTTGACGCCGGCTCACCCGCTCAGCTGCCGACCTCGGCCGCTATGGGGATCGATCGGAATAGCCGCGCACGCGTCCGCCAGGCCAACCTGGAGGTTGCGGATGATCGTCCCGAGGAGACCCGATGCAAGGAGGCCTGGGCCCAGCGGACCTGACCGATTCTCCCCGACCGGCGGAAGCTGCCGTAGAGCGCTCCTGGCCTGTGCGGACATACTGATTAGCTGCCAGTGGATCTCCTCGCCAACCGACTCTGGACGGTTCGGGGCGGCCAGTCCCACGGCCTTGGCCGCGTACGCGGCGGCGCCCAGGGCATGCGCACCCATGTGAGGGATTGCTGCGGCCTGCCCTGCCGCTCGTGCGGCAGCGGCCGCCGCAGGACTGCTCACTTCAGGTGCGGCGGCGCCGCCGGCGAACCGGCGGCGGATCTCTTCCGCGACGTCAAGCTCGCCACGACCGAAGGCCCGTGTTCGCGCGATGGCGTCCCGTGGGCGGGTATCGCCCGGAGCTTCGGCCTCGAACAGTCCGAGCACTCGCTCAGCGCAGTCAGCCGCCCACACAGCAGCGATTCGTCGTTCGGCTTCGCTGAGCGTCTGCGGTGAACCCACACCCGAATTTTCGCAGGCGACTTCGACCTCAGCGCGCCCACCAGCTCTCTGCCCGCGGCTGACGTTCAAACGGCCCTGCGCCGAGTGCTGTTTACGCGGAACCGCTCTCGAAATTTGCGAGTCTCGGTCAGCGGCGGGGTGTGCTGTAGCTCGGGTCGTTGAGGGGTCGCGGACCAGCTTCCGAGGAGGCTGTGTGCCTCAGCTGACTTTGGATCCTGGGTTGGCGGTCCAGATGGTGAGCATCTGTTCGGGGTCCACCAGGCGATCCCCGGCGCTGATGCCCATCCGTCTTCGGAAGCACGCCATCGGCGGCGGACCCGCGCCGGTGCGCGCCTACATCGAGGAGCTTCCGCCCGACATCCTTGACGGCCGGATCGTGCTGGGGTGTTCGACTACCGCGTGCGGCTCGAGGCCACGGGCGGTCAACTGCAAGACGACGCGACCGCGATGTGCTTTGACTGGCACGGAGGTCCAGCCGGCCTGCGGACAAGCCACTTCGGCGCGGACGGGTGTTCGCAGGTTCAGCGCGCAGCTGACGCGGTGCGGACGAGCGGCTTTCGCGCATTGCGATCGTGAGCGCCGTTGGTCGCGGCGCGGGCCGGAGCCTTGTCGGCCACACTGCATCAATGGAATACATCGGCCGGGTGCCCGCCCCTCCGCTCGACCGATTCATCGACGACATCTACTCCCTGACCGGGCCGCCGCGCCACTGCCGGATGAATGTTCCGCCGATGCCGTCGGCCCACCTGTTCGTCAACCTGGGCGGACCTGTCCGCCTGTGGGATTCCGATCCTTCAGTGCCGCCGTCAGTCTTCACTGATGGGTGGTTCATGGGTGTCTGGACAAGGCGTTTCGTCGTCGAATACCCAGCGCGCGTGCGAGTCGTCGGCGTGCATTTCAAGCCCTGGGGTATTTCGCCGTTCGTCGACGTATCGGCGACCGAGCTGCGGGACCGATGGGTGCCGGTCGACGCGGTCTGGCAACGATCGTTGGACCGGATTCGGAACCAGATCGGCGGTTCCGCGTCGGCTACCGCGGCGCTGCGGGTTGTGGAGGAGGAGTTGCGCTCGCGCCTTGACAAAGCGCCGTCGCGCGGTCTCGACCTGGTCTTGCGCGCAGGGGGAAGTTTGGAGACGTTCCACGGCGCCGTTTCGATCGGCGCGCTGACCGATGCCACCGGGGTGAGCGGCAACCACCTGGCCACGCAGTTCAAGTCTCATGTCGGGGTCACCCCGAAGCGGATGGCGCGGATCTACCGCTTTGCGCAGTTGATCCTGTCTGTAGACGCCTTGCGTCCGGTCGACTGGTCTGGGCTCGCCCACTCGGCGGGCTACTTCGATCAGGCGCACTTCGTCAGGGAGTTCAAGGACTTCACCGGCCACACCCCGACGGAATACCTCGCCCTGCGTCAGCGATTCCCTGCCGAGCCGGGGTTCCCGCCGGACCGCGGCCCGATGCCGGCTGATTGATTTTCTACAAGACAGTCGCCCCTACGCTCGGCAAGATCTGGGCCGAAAAGCGCAACCCGATTCGAGGAGAACGTGTGGGCACAGTGATCATGCACAACGTGGTGTCGGTGGACGGTTTCATCGCCGACGACAACGACGATGTTGGGCCGCTCCACGACTGGTACTTCAACGGCGACACCCCTCTCGCCGAAGGCGGCGACCAACAGTACGATCATTCCGGCGCTGGAACCGGCTTCAGGGTGTCGCGTGCGTCGGCGCAGTACGTCCGGCCGATGTGGGAGGCAATCGGCACCATCGTGATGGGCCGCAAGCTGTTCGATCTCGTGAACGGCTGGGAGGGTCGGCCGCCTGCCGGCGACCACGTGGTCGTGGTGTCCCATCGGCCCAAGCCCGAAGGCTGGCACCCGGAGGCGTCGTACCACTTCGTCAGCGACCCGACGGCCGCAATCGACAAGGCACAGGAGCTCGCCGGGAAGCGGACCGTCGCCGTCAGCGCTGGCGAAGTGGGCGGCCAGATCCTCGCGGCCGGCCGTGTGGACGAGGTCGCGATGGACATGGTGCCGGTGGTGTTCGGCTCAGGCAAACGCTATTTCGGCAGCATCGATGGTCAGCACTTGCTGGAGGATCCGCACGTGATGATCCAGGGCGACCGGGTGCTACATCTGAAGTTCAAGGTGCGCCGCTAGACGCGATGACTGACTTCAGCGATATGGCGAGGGGCATCATCGAAGCGAATCGCTGCATGGTGCTCGGGACCGCCGACCAGGAAGGGGTGCCCAGCTGCCGGGCGCGGAGCTCGAAAGCGACGTGACCTTGAGGGTTCTTGAGGAGCCGCTACGTCTAATGGAGGTGCTCGTGGGCGCCCTCTGGGCCGAGAATCAGGATCAGCTCGACGGCCTCGTTCACTGCTCCGAACCCAGCTTGCAATTCGCGCGACTGGAGGCGCACTCGAGCCTCAACCGGCTCAGGGGAACCGTCAGTTTTGCCGGAAAACCAAACGAGGTTGCATCCGCCGGAAAGGTTGTCAACCTGCCCAAATGGCTCTTGTTACCCATCACGCGGCGCTCGTGGGCGGCGCGATCCCGCTCTCGCACACCCGCGCGCTCCGCCTGATCTTTGGACCGGGCAGCTCCTGAGCGAACGCCCCGACCGCGGTCCCTCGACAGAGATGTTCGAGCCCGACAGCTGGGACGAGCGGTACTCGGGCGATGAAGACATCTGGAGCGGCGCTCCAAACCCACAGCTCGTCGCCGAGGCGTCACGGCTCGCGCCGGGTCGTGCGCTTGATGTCGGCTGCGGCGAGGGCGGTGAGGTCATCTGGCTGGCGCGCCAAGGCTGGAGGCTGACCGGCGCGGATTTCTCGACCAACGGACTCGCCCGCGCCGCGCGACACGCTGAGCAGGCAGGCGTAACCGACCAAGTCGAGTGGTGGCGGGTCGACGCACGGCACTTTGCCGCCCAGGGCCGCGCCTTCGACCTAGTCACCACCCATTTTCTGCATCCACCCGAAGGCGGGATGCTCGATGTGACCCGTCGACTAGCTGCGGCGTTCGCGCCCGACGGATACCTGCTCATCGTCGGTCACGCCCCGCGAGGCCAGAGCGTTCATCGTTCACGACTCCACACTGCTCGCACACCGTCAGGTCTAGAAGTACCAGCCGCTGCTTTCCCCGCACTGGACCCCATGGACCGGATCCGCGAGAGGCGGCTTGCGATGAGAGCTGTGCCAGCAAGTCGACCCCGACGGAGCGTGGATCCGGATGCCCGTCCCCTGCGAGATAACCTCGGTGCCCCTCAGACCTACACCCGGGGGTTGTAGTACAGACGCGGCGCGTCCGGGCCAGGCGAAGGCCAACGATCAGGTCGCGGAACGCAGGGTGCACGAGCGTGCGCCATTTGTCGCGGCCGCCGGGAGTAGTCGCGAGCACCCAGCCACGAGCGCAGACAAGACTGGGCGCATCAACTCCGGCGCATTAGGCCGATTGCGCCATGCAGAACGCGCCAAGCGCCCATGAGCAACCACACCTCTGTCGCACGAGTGCTTTTCGCGCGTTGCGATCGTGCGGAGCGTCGATGTTGAGTTCGAGGAGGCCGCTTGCTCTGCATACGCACCGCGCTGCGATCAGGCGGAGGTATAGGATCGGACGATCGTGGAGCAGCAACTCGCCGGTGCGGTGGCGGTGACCAACGTGGAGGCTGTGCGCGCCTGGGATACGGTCCTCTACGAGCGCTGGAAATCGAACCGCCGCGTGTTCGTAGGTGCGCTGGATGAGGTCACCGAGGAAGTCTTCGAGCGCTTTCCGCCACCCGTGGGCGGGTGGTGCATCGACGTCGGTTGCGGATTTGGCGATACGACTCAACGACTGGCAGAGCTCGTCGGAGCAGGCGGTCTGGCGCTCGGCACCGACTCCTCTGCGCACTTCATTGAGGATGCCCGCCGCGAGGCCGCCGACGCTGAGGTGGACAACATCAAGTTCGAACTCGCTGATGCGCAGACGGCACAGTGGGATCCCGTCTACGACTACGCGTTCTCACGGATGGGGACGCAGTTCTTCGCCTCGCCCGTTTTGGCGATGCGGGCGATCCGCGGGGCGCTTAAGCCTGGCGGCGAGCTTCGCAAGGTCTGTTGGCGGCGCAAAGCCGAGAGTCCGATCTGGGCCGAGACGGAGGAGGTGGTCCAGCGGTTTCTCTCGCGTCCTGATGAGTCCGACGCCGACACCTGTGGGCCCGGTCCCTTCTCGCTCGGGAATCCTGAGACCACGCGTGGGATTCTCGAGGCCGCTGGGTTCGCGCAGATTGATCTTGATCGGCACGACTTTGACTACTTCATGGGTGCGGATATGGATGAGGCGATCGAATCCCTGCTGGCGATCGGTCCCGGCGCCGAGCTGATTCGCCTAAACGGTGAATGCGGCGAGAGCTGTCGGGATGAGATAGCCGAGGCGCTACGGGACCATTACGCTCGATGGCAGAAGCCCGACGGCTCTATCGTCGGCCTCGGGTCGGTGTGGCTCGTCAGCGCCACGAACCCTGGCTAGCGCCGGCACCTCGCCACGCAGTGGCAAACGGTTGAGCAGTCCGCGGAAACGTGGATGATCGAGCAAACCGTGCTCACACTGGACGATCAACACGACACGAGAGATGAGGAGAGTGAGTCATGGCTGTTCAGCACACAGGCCTCGGAAAGGCGTTCGCTGAGGCGGTGGCCCGTAAGGACTTCGCTGATGTGGCTGCCCTAATCGATTCAGAGATCGATTTCCGAGGACTGACGCCAAATCGCAATTGGGAGGCGTCCGGAGCGGATGCGGTCCTGGAGATCGTGCTGGCCCAGTGGTTCGAGGATTCCGATGAGATCGAGCAGGTGGTCTCGCTCGAGACGGACGCGTTTGCCGATTGCCAGCGTGTCTCCTATCGCTTCCACGTTCGCAACCCGGACGGAGAGTTTTTGGTTGAGCAACAGGCGTACTACACCGAGCAAGACGGGCGAATCACCTGGATGCGGGTGCTCTGCTCGGGATTTCGTCCGCGCTGACCGCCGAAGACGACCTTCGATCTCGCCCCCCGGACATTCGCAGCGTTGTCCAGGGGCGTACCACAGCCTCCCTCTCCAATACTTCCGGGCGGAGATCAGCTGACGAGATCCCGCTGTTCCCATCCCGTGGGCTGGCCTTCTGGGCACCAGCTCGCTGTTTGCCGACGCTAAGGTGTTTGCTTTGCGCTGCTTGGTGCCCGCGGGTAGGGCGCTGAGGAAGAAGATGGGTATTGCTCCCGATGCGGTCCGGCGAGCGCTCTCCTAAGGTCGTGCCATGCCGCAACGACTCCGCGTCGTTCGGCAACGGAGGGAGCGCGCACGACTGCACCCCGTATCCGACCCGGCCAGCGATCCGGACCCGCAGCCCGATGAGAGGAGACACCCATGATGGACCCGAGCGGCACCCAGCGTGAAGAACAGATGGTAGGAGAAGACCCCCGAAAGCCGACCCGCGACACCGAGTCGACGCATGACCTCGCCGCTGCAGTCGACGACCTCGACAAGATCGGCGGGGGGGCGACAGCAATCGAATCAGGGACGCCAATGACACACACAACGATTGGGCCGCGCGGACGGTAGCGAGCGGTCACGAGCAGCCCATCCTGAGCCTGTCTCGACATCTACACACCAAGGCTCGCCCGCGATCGCTTCGATCCTCCCCGCAGGCTGGCACCCCACGATCGCCTCGGTGACGCAGCGCTCGTCCCGACCACCACCTCGGTACCACATGGGTGTCGGTCGGGATGCTGCAGCCGGCGCCCGTGTCGAGCCATCGAAGACGGTGGTCCATGGGCACCACCCAGGAGGTCACCGGCCCGAGCCCAGTACCGCCCACTCCCGGACTCCCTGCGGTCCGTGTGCCGCCACGGCCTCGGTCGCGCACCGGCGGCCGCCCACCCCACAGGTGGAGTTCGGGCCTGGTGCTTTCAAAACGCTTCCACGGCCGCCGATGACGCCGATCGGTGCGGATTCTCGGGGCAGGATGAGGGACGTCGGGGACGTCCAAAATGCAGGGCTTTCGCAGGAACGGAGAGGGCGGGATTCGAACCCGCGAAAGAGCTTTCGCCCCTTACTCGCTTAGCAGGCGAGTGCCTTCAGCCACTCGGCCACCTCTCCCGGTTGTGCGGGCCAGTGTAAACGTTGAGGGACCGACGCCCCGGCCGTGACGGAGCGCGGCCGGCATGGCTAGCATCGGGTCCGTACCACCCCGGAGGGGTGGCAGAGTGGTCGAATGCGCTGGTCTTGAAAACCAGAGTCCGGGTAACCGGACCGCGGGTTCGAATCCCGCCCCCTCCGCTCAAGCGTCGGTCTTGCCAACCGTCTCAGCCTCGGTATAAAGTGCAGCCCCAGATGGTCGAGATTGCCGCTCCCGCGCCAACGTTCACCGAGGTCGGACAGCCTGCCCCCTCGATCGAGCGCCCGGACTTCGAGATCGTTCCCCGTGTCGGGCTGATCATCGCCGGCGTCGCGGCGGTCCTGCTAATCATCGCGATCGCTGCCAACGAGCTCTGGCCGCTCGAGTTCCTGCACGTGGCCGGCGGGGCCGCCTGGACGATCATCGACCTGTTCCTTGGCTTGATCCTCGGTCCGATCATCGGCCGGATGTCGATACCCGCGCGGGTGGAGTTCACGACCAAGCTGATGCCGAAGATGGTCGTGATCATGCCGGTGGTGGTGACGGTCACGCTGGCGGCCGGTTGGCAGCTCTCCACCAAGCTGGGTACTAACCTCACCGCCTTCCCGAACCACGATTGGGTCGTAGCGAGCATGATCGTCGTCGGCGTGATGGCGGTGATCGCGCTGGGGCTGCTGGAGCCGGCAAACATCGCCGTGCTGATCGAGCTGAAGAAGCCGCGCCCCAATCCTGAGGTGATCGAGAAGCTGATGAAGCGGTTCGTCTACTCGGCCGGAGTCCTCGGGATCATGCAGATCGCGACGCTCGTGATCATGACCAAGTTGCGAACCGGATGACCGAACGCCGGCTTCCGCCGGTGACGCAGGTCGGCATGGCTTCGCTGGCGCTGATCGTAGCCGCGGGGATCTACCTGTCCGCGCACCTGCCTGAGCACGTGTCAATTGCGCCCGCTGTGGTGCTCGTGGCCCTCTCCGCGCTGCTGCTAGCGGCGAACCTGCTCGCCCTGGCGCGGGTCAAGGACTTCCCCTGGGACCGCTTCGCGAGCATCGCCAAGTGGGCCTTGCTGGCGTACATCGTGGTAGCGGGAATGATCGAGTACTCATTCGTACGCAACCACGTCAGCGGCGCCCCGCTCGTCGTCCTGACCCTCGCGCTGATCATCTTCGCCGTCCACGTGCCAACGCTGATCGGCTTCACAGTGGCGCGGTTCTACGAGGCGGAGTAAGCCTCGTGGACGCTCGCAGCCGCTGAGCGCGATGTGGTCTCCGGAGGCGGTCGAGTTCCTGCGCAAGCTGCGGGCCAACAACG
Source organism: uncultured Solirubrobacterales bacterium (assembly GCA_963844475.1). GTDB lineage: Bacteria > Actinomycetota > Thermoleophilia > Solirubrobacterales > Solirubrobacteraceae > Palsa-465. The sequence goes on from CAWJOL010000003.1 coordinate 221,816, forward strand.
ACCGCGAGTGGTTCAAAGCCAACCGCCAGCGCTATGACTCCGAGCTCGTGCGACCGGCCCACGAGCTGGCTGAGAGGCTTCGTTACCTGGGCGAGGCGCGGATCCTCCGGCCCTATCGCGACACCCGGTTCCGTCCGGGCCCGCCGATCTGTGAGCAACTCGCGATCACCGTTGCCGCGCCCACCGGGAGCTACCTCGTCGAGCTTTCGCTCGACGCTCTGCTGGTCGGCGCCGGGCTGCACCACGCCTTTCCGGATCAGCTCGGGAGGTTCCGAGCGGCCATCGACGACGATCAGCGCGCCGCCGCCTTCGAAGACGCCCTGGGGACGGCCTCGAGAGCTGGTCTAGAGGCGATCGAGCCGTCGCTCACGCAGGCCCCGAAGGATTACGCGAGCGACCATCCCAGGCTCGCACGCCTGCGGATGAAGCATCTGACCCTCTTCCGACGGCATCCCCTCGGGCCGTGGCTGCACACGAGCGAGTGCGACACCATCGTCGAGACCGAACTCGCCGCGGCCCGCCCGCTGATGGAGTGGCTGTCTCGCGAAGTCGGGCCTTCGACCCAACCGCGTCATCGGTGATGCACGTCTAGAATCGCTCGCAAGCGCCCGTAGCTCAGCTGGATAGAGCGTCGGTCTACGGAACCGAAGGTCGGGAGTTCGAATCTCTCCGGGCGCGTTACGAAAGCCCCGCGTTATGTGGCGTTTTTGGGCTTTCCGGGGCTCCGCGGTCTCGCTAGCCGATCTTGATCGGCCCGGCGAGCACCATCTTCCGTGGATGCTTCGGCGTCGTGGCCGTTTCCCGCGAGACGACCACCTGCTGATAGCAGCCGACAGTGACTGGCAGCTGACCCATCGTCTGGATCCGTCGGTCGCGGCCGACGCGCGGATTGACGAACCCCAGCAGCCGGTCATCTCCGGACGCCGAATGCAGCCACACCGCGTACGCGTCGGCGCGGCCGTTCGGCGGCACGTGCTGCGCGACGACCGAGATCTGCCAGCGACCGCGACGACGAAAGATCAACGCGGTCCCATGTGCCTGCGAACCGCCGTCGGATGCGCCCAAAGAAATCTCATCGATCACCCCGTTTCGCCGCCGACTCGACGGGCAGCGCAACTTGACGAATCCCGCCACGCCGATCCCAACCTGTGTGTTGCCGGTCGCACGAAACGTGATCGTGACGCTGACGCCTGCCATTCCAGGCGACAACCTCATCCCCCGCACCGTGCGCGCCCGCACCCGCCACACTGACTGGCGACCATCACACCGCACACGCGTGGTACCGATTGCTCGGCGGCCGGGCTCCGAAACCGTCACCCTCATGCCTCCACTCTGGCCCGCAGTGCACCGAAGCGTGCCGGTGACGCTGACCGCGCGTCGGCCAGGCACGATCACCCCAGCATCGACTCCGAGGCCCTCGCCGAGCGCCACAGCAACCGCCGCCGCCGCACCCAGCGCCACGGCAAACGTGACTCCTGCCACCACCCACCTGCGCGCGGAGCCCCTCGCAGCCATGTCACGCATCCTAACCCCTCATCCAAGACGCTTCCTAAGGCCCGATCGAAGAGCAGAGGCGACGCCTTGTGCTGACGGAACCCTGAGCTCAACGATCGACGCGGATCCGAGTCCCGCCTCCTGAAGAGCCGAGCACGCCGGATGAAACGCGTGATCGCTTTCGCGTGAATCCGATAGCGGCATCGCCTCAAAAGGCTTCGTCGGTCGTCACGATCGCTCTCGGCGACGGCGTTCGCAGCTCCGACGAGTGCTTCGGTGAGCAGACCATCGCTCGACGGCTCGTCGCTCGCGATGCCCTTGCCGCGAAAACGCTAGCTGGCTCGGTTGTGCGCACACGATGCCTATGGCGACGAAACGGACATCAGTGACTACCGGACTCGAACGAGCGCTTGTCGCGCATTCCGATCACGACCAGGGGTGCCCGCAGCGGAGGTGGGTGCATGTTTTGCCTGCAGTGGACGCCAACGCCGAGGAGCGCCATCGTCCCGCTTCTGGCAAGGAGGAGGTCGATCGCTGATTTAGGCGGCAGCCCTGCTTTTCCGGCTGTGCGGGCATGGAGAGCGATCCTGGGTGGTGTGTCTGAAGACGAGCGGGCTGCGGTGTTCGCCTTGTCTTGACGACAGACGCGGGAACAGTCGCGGCCGCGTAGATGCAGCGCGGCTCCAGGCGGTCTCGCTGGCCGCGAGCTGCGACCCTTGCTCAGGCGGCACTGAGTACCCGGAAGCAGCCGGGGTACCGCGGGTCGCTTGCTACTACTTGGACTGGTGGCCAAGCCCACTGCCACACGCTGCTGCCCGCACCACGGCTGAAACGGATCTGGCCCCGTGTCCCTCCAACCACGACGCGAGGCCAGGAGTCCCCGGGGGACGGCCATGCTCCTTCGTGGCGACGCAGGACGTCGGCTAGGACGGCGACGGTGTCATAGCCCTCGAAGGCGACGAAGGACGGCGCGTGGGCTAGCCGCTTGAGAAGAGTCCGCTGGACGCGTGCACCGAGTGCGCTGAGACGCTCGGGCATGTAGCGCAAGAAGGGAATCCCGGCACCATCGTGGTCGAGGAGTGTCGCCCATTCCGCGAACTCGGGTTGCCCGGCGGGGGCACCAATCATGACCTCGGTCAGGCGCTGGTCGCGCCGGACGGCCTTGACGACTGACACCGCCGGCTCTGGATGGCTGACCAGAAGCAGGACAGCTGTCGCGTGGCAGTCGGCTAGCTCATCGCATACGGCCGCGGGCGCGAGAACCTCCATGTCGAGCTCGACGACCGTGCCGCCGCGCGGAGCGAGGTGCTCCCGCAGGATGCGGATCCCGGTGGCCCAGTAAAGACTCCGCTGCGCCGCGGCGGCGATCCGAGTACAGCCCGCGCTAAGAAGAAAATCGGCGTAGATCCCCCAGCCGCGGGATTGCGGCGGGGAAAGGCGCGCGACCCAATCGGTCGGCTGTTCTGTGAGCACGTCGAGAACCGCTGAGGAGCAGAGGAAGGGCAAGCCGATGGCGTCTGCCCTGGCAGCAGCGGCGCGAGCGACGACGCTGTGGTACTCGCCAGCCAAGGCAACGACGCCCAAACGTGCCAATTCATCGACGGCCGCCGCAGCCTTCTGCGGATCGGCCGCGGTGTCCCGCACCACCAGCTCGAGCGACCTTCCGGCGATCCCGCCGCCGTCATTGATGTCGCGAACGCCGGATTCGAGCCCGGCGAGCAGGTGCTGACCTGCCTGCGTCCAGCCAGGCGAGGTCAGCGGGACGAGGGCCCCGATCTGAACCGACGATCGGCCACCGCCACCACCGAGGTTCATGCGGCGTCCCCGACCTCGTTGGTCCACCGGCGCAACACCCTCTGGCTCAGACCGCAGGTCATGTCGTAGTTAATCGTCCCGATTTGCCTGGCCAGATCCTCCACGGTGATTCGCTCCTCGCCGTCACGACCGATCAGGGTCGCGGTCGCGCCTGGCCGCACGTCGGTGTCGGGTCCCAGATCGACGGTAATGTTGTCCGTGCTGACTCGCCCGACCAGCGGGTAACGGCGCCCGCCGATCAGAACATCGGCGTTGTTCGAGAAGTCGCGTCGCCAGCCGTCGCCATAGCCGATGGGCAGCGTGCCGACGAAGGTCGCCTGATCAGCTCTCCAGGTACGGCCGTAGCCGGCGCTGTCGCCGGGCGCAAACAGCCGGACAGACGCCACATATGAGCTCAGCGTGACGGCCTGTTCGAGTCCGAGCCGAGACGGATCGTCCTGGAAGGGGTCCATACCGTAGATGGCGACGCCGCAGCGCACCATGTCGAGATGCGCCGCCCGTTCCCGAAATGTCGCCGCGCTGTTGGCCGCGTGGAGAACCACATCGGGATGCTGCTCGCGGAAGCACCGGGCGAAGGCGGTGAACGCATCGAGCTGCTGTCCGAAGTAGGCGTCGCCTCTCTCGTCTGCGGTGGCGAAATGCGTCATGAGCCCGACGAGTTGCAGGTGCTCGGACTGTTCGACGATCTCTGCCACGGCGAGTGCCTGTCTGGGGTCCTTCGTGCCGAGGCGCCCCACCCCCGAATCGAGCTTGACGTGGATGCGGCCGGTGACGCCGAGCGACTCCGCCGCGGTGGCGAGCGCCCGAGCGAACGCCGGCTCCCACACCACCACGTCCCCGCCGACATCGAGCGCGACCAGCGCGTCCTCGCGGGTGAGTGCGCCCATGATCAGCAGGGGTGCGTCGATGGCGTCGCGCCGCAGCTGTGCGGCCTCGCCGGAGGTCGCCACGGCGAGCCAGTCCGCGTCGCCGGCGAGAGCGGCCTTTCCGCACCGCGTAGCGCCATGGCCGTAGGCGTCCGCCTTGACAACGGCACACAGCTTCGTGGTCGCACCGATGAGCTCCCGGACGCGACCGCAGTTACGCGCGATGACGCCCAGATCGATGTGCGCGACCGCTCGCTCGGGCATGCGTGCAGCCTGGCCCCTGCCGCTCCCGCGCGCCAGTGACCGTAAAGACAACCCCAGCTACGATTCGGACATCATGGCGAAGTCGAGCAAGGTCGGCACGTCCGCGCACCGCGTTGCCGTGCTGGCGTTCGAGGGGCTGGCGCCGTTCGATCTCGGTATCGCTGCCGAGGTCTTCGCGTCGGCGCGGCCCGAACTCGAGGTTGCCTGGTGGTACTCGTTCAACGTCTGCGCGGAGCGACCCGGGCCGCTCGCGGTCGTGGGCGGCTTTGAGATCATCGCCCCGTTCGGCCTCGACACCTTGGCCGGCGCCGACACGGTCATTCTCCCGGGCTGTCCTGACCCGCAGGCCAATCCTTCGCAGGAGATCGTCGCTGCGCTTCGCAGCGCACATGACAACGGGGCGCGCCTGGTTTCGATCTGCTCGGGCGCCTTCACACTTGCCGCGGCCGGCCTGCTCGACGAGCGCGAAGCGGCCACTCATTGGCTGTACGCCGGGCTGCTCGGAGAACGTTTTCCGCGTGTGCGCGTCAATGCGGATGTGCTCTACGTGGACGGCGGCGACGTGCTGACTTCCGCGGGTACCGCTGCCGGAATCGATCTGTGCCTGCACATCATCCGCCGTGACCACGGTGCTGACGTCGCCAACCACGTCGCTCGCCAGATGGTCGTGGCCGCGCACCGTGACGGCGGTCAGGCGCAGTTCGTCGAAGCGCCCATCCCACGACGCATCGATGACGACCCGATCGCTAACTCCATGCAGTGGGCGCTCCAACGCCTGGGCGAGCCTCTGACCGTCGACCAGCTCGCGCGCCGCTCGCACCTGTCTGCTCGCCAGTTCAGCCGCCGCTTTCGCGCCGCCACGGGCACGAGCCCCGGCAATTGGCTCTTGCGCCAGCGACTTCAGGGCAGCCTCAGGCTGTTGGAGTGTTCAGATGCCAGCATCGAGGAGATCGGAAGCCTGGTCGGCCTGTCGAGCCCAGCCGGGTTCCGGCGCCACTTCCGCGAGGCGTTCGGTGTGCCGCCCTCCTCCTACCGGCGGAACTTCCAGTCAGGACACCGCTCTACGCCTTCGTTCTCGGCGTTCGCCGCTGTTTGAACCTTTGATCGCACACACAGCGAGAGCATGTTTCGTCGCAGCGCAATCCAGCGGCGCGCCTTCAGACCCGCTGTCGATCAGGGTCGGCGTCTTCCCGCGGTCGAACGGCGGCGCTGGCGATGGGCCCAGCCGCGCCACTTGGCATGTCAGATGAAGCCAAGGCCGTCCCTTATGCCCACAGACGTCGGGGTTTGCGGGCGCGAACGATGCGGACGCCGCGCCTCTGTGCATCCGATGCGCCTGTTGAACCTCGACCTCCGCAAGTCCCGCGTCTGCGAGCATCAGCCGGTAGCTGTCCTCAGATAGCGGCTCCGTACCGCAGCCGGTGGCCGCGGCGATGTCCTCGCGAGTCGCTTCATCGATACCGGCATCGACGACGATGTCTGACAGAGCGATGCGGCCGCCTGGCCGTAGGACACGGGCCTCACGGAACACGGCGGGCTTGTCGGCCGAGAGGTTGACCACGCAGTTGGAGATCACGACGTCCACGGTGGCGACCGCGAGCGGCAGTTCCTCAATCGTGCCGCGGATGAACTCGGCGTTTCGTCAAACCGGCTGTTCTTTCGACTGGGCTCGAATGAGCGGTGCCGCCCTGCGGAGGCCAGGGCGCACAAGCGCAGCGATCGCCTCGCCTCGTCACGCCGACCGGCTGCGCGGCGCGCATTGCGCGCGCTGCAGGGTCATCGCCCGGCCACGCGGTATCTGAGGTACACGACGCGCGAGCTGAACCTGCGCGTCTCGACCAGCTCCATGTCGACACGGTGATCGCGCGGGAAGAAGGGGGTGCCGCCGCCGACGGCGACCGGATGGACGAACAGTCGGTACTCGTCGATCAGATCCAGACGGGCTGCCTCGGCACCGAGCTCGGCGCCTCCGACCGCGATGTCCCCAAGCACGGTCTCTTGAAGCGAGGCCAGCGCGGCAGGAAGGCCATCGCGCGCAAGCGTCGTGTTCGCACCCTTGACCGAGTCGAGAGTCCGCGAGAACACCACCTTGGGTAGCGCCTGCCAGATCAACGCAAACTCTCGTGCGATGGCCGAACGGTCGTTCTCGGCGGTTTCCCAGAAGAGCATCGTCTCGTACAGCCGGCGCCCCAGCAGGTATCCGGCGAATCCTCGCGCCAGCTCGTTGTGGAAGCGATGCAGCGTCTCATCGGGCCTCGCCCAGTCGAACTTCCCGTCCGGTCCGGCGGTGTAGCCGTCGGCCGAGACGCCTCCCATCTGGTAAATCACCTTCGACATCGCCGGCGTCGGCCTCAGGCGGTGCCGGGACGCCAGGGCTCGTCCTGGTGTGTGAGCCAGACCAGCTCGGGATCTAGCGAACGCACGGCACGCTGCCCCTCAGTGGTCGGATCGTCGAGCTCGCTGGAGCTCACTGCCACGTCGCCACCCACGACGATCGGGCGCCCGCCTGTCTCGACGACGACCACCTGCGAGCCGACGCTGTGGCCTGGAGCGGGAACGAGCCGGATCCCGGGCAGCAGCTCGTGCTCGCCGTCAACGAGCGTGTACTCCACGCCGGTCGGGTCCACCCATTCCGAGATCGTGTACCCACCCGCGCGCGCCTCCTCAAGCTCTCGACGCTGGACGTAGAACGGCTTGCCGGCGAATAGGTGGTTCCCGCCGCAGTGGTCGAAGTGCAGATGCGAGTTGACGACGATGTCGATGCTCGCGAGATCGATGTCGTGCTCCGTCAATGGGGTCAGGCGGGGATCCATGTCGGCGACGAGCGGATGCAGCTCAGTCATGCCGGTGTCGACGAGCACCCGACCGTCGAGATGCTCGATGAGATGCACGTTTACCGGCACAAGACCGTTTTCGGTGCTCAAGTCGGCGACGTGGAGAGGTGTGATGGTGATCGAGGTCGGATGGCTCATGTCCAGGTTCTTTCTTAGCCCACGGGGGCGGTGTCGGGGATGTTGTCGGGGTCCCTACACACTTCGAATGGGGCTTCGGTCGCACGCCCTTGGCGCTGAGTGTTCGGGAGCTGTTGTGGCGTGGAGCTTCGCAGACATCGGTCCTGCCGATAAGGTCCTATCGCGTCGTGTATTCGAGTACCAATCCGTCTCCCGTCGCGGAACTGCTGATAGATCTAGAGCGCGATGGTGGGGTGGCGCTGCACCGGCAGATCGAGTCATCGATCCGCGCGCGGATCCGCTCCGGTGTCCTGCCCGTCGGCGCCGTGCTTCCTCCAACCCGCGCGCTAGCGGTCGAGCTCGGCGTTTCGCGAGGAGTCGTGGTCGAGGCCTATGCGCAGCTCGTCGCTGGCGGCTACCTGACCAGCCGCAGCGGCGGCTACACACGGGTGGCGCGCGCGGCAACCGGCGCACCGCCGGCGGACGCATCGCCACGTCGGCGATCCACATCGAAGTGTCCGCCCCGGCCGGTTGTCGACTTCGGATACGGTCGCGGCAACTTCCAGGCGTTTCCACGAGCCGCGTGGCTACGCTCCTTGCGCCGCGTGCTCCTCGAAACCCCGGACGCGCGTTTGGGATACCTCGACGGCCGTGGCGCCCCCGAGTTGCGCGCGGCGATCGCAACCTATCTCAATCGGGTCCGCGGAACAGCTGCCGATGCCGACGCCGTCGTCATCACCAGCGGCTACGCCCAAGCAGTCTCGCTGCTGCTCGGGGTGCTTGCTGCGCGCGGCGCCCGGACGGTGGCCGTGGAGGACCCCTCAGCCGACGACGATGCACGTCCCATCGCACGGACCCTGGGAATGGAAGTGCGGGGCGTCCCGGTAGACGACGGCGGCGTACCCGTCGACGCGTTGAAGGATCTGGAGGCGGATGTGCTCATCCTCACCCCATCCCATCAGTGGCCCACCGGGGGCGTGCTGTCGCCCCGGGCCCGGGCCGCCGTGCTCGCCTGGGCGCAGCGAACCGGAGCTCTAGTCGTCGAGGACGACTACGACGCCGAGTACCGCTATGACCGCTCCGCGGTCGGCGCCATCCACGGGCTCGATCCCGACCGGGTGGCCTACGCTGGCACCGCGAGCAAGACACTGGCCCCGGGGCTCCGGCTCGGCTGGCTCGTTCTTCCCCGCGAACTCGTGCAACCCATGGCGAACGCCAAGCTGCTCGCCGACCGCGGTTCGCCGGTCCTGGACCAGCTCGCCTTCGCCGACTTCCTCTCTCGCGGTGAGCTCGACCGTCATCTGCGGCGCATGCGCCCGATGTTCCGCTCCCGCCGCGACGTCCTGCTCGAATCGCTGGCCCGCCACCTGCCTCATTTGGAGCCGACCGGGATCGCGGCCGGACTTCACCTAGTCGCGTGGCTGCCACCCGACCTTGAGGAATCGCTCGTCGTCGCGGCCGCCGCGCGGGAGGGAGTGGCTGTGGCAGGGGTGTCGCCGCTCCGACTATCGCCCGCTCGCCGCGGCGGCCTCATATTCGGTTACTCCGACCTCACCGAGCACGCGATACAGGACGGCATCGTGCGGCTTGCGCGGGCCCTCTCCTTAGCCCAGTCGACGTGGCCACGGACTTCCCCGCCTTCGTGAAACGGATGCCGCAAACCGTGGCGTCAGCGGACGGTCCGCTCTTGGCCGAATGAGCTGGCCGAGCACAGACGCTCAGACCTGCCGTGCTTGAGATGCCTAGGCAGAAACGCGGTCGAGCTGCCGAAAACCTACGAGCGCAATGCGCGAACTGCGACCGTGACCCTCGGGGTCTGGTGACAGTCGTCAGGAGCTACTCGCCGGCGGCTAGGGGCTCATCGTTCACTCGCGATTGCCTTCACGCGGAAGCACTGGGGCGGGCCGCCGCGCGGTCAGCCGTGCGGTAGCGGCGACCCTGCGAAGAGGAAAAACCAGACCTCGAAGCAGGCGAAGACGAGGACTACCATCCCGACGAGTATCCACTCGAGTGCGGTTAGGGGCTCAACTTCTTGCGGCGGATCGCCATAGCGGTCGCGCAGGCTGCGCAGCCACGGCATCGGCTGCCGGGTTCGCTTTGGCCGTCCGACGACCTCGCCGTAGCGAGCGTCGAGGCGGGTAATCAGCCTGGCAAGCAGAAACAAGACCAGCGCCAGCGTAACCACGGTCGCTCCGATCGCGGCCATGCTCGGGGTCGTGTACTGCCCCTGCACCTTGGATCCCACCCACAACGCCAACAGCGGCCCCCCGGTCCAAGTGTTTACCGTCGCTACGATCATCGCCGCGACCAGCGAGACCCGCGAGAGAAGTCGACGCGGACCCGTTCGTTTCACATGCAGTACCGTATCTGGATGCAACATTGCATGTCAACGAGCTGGCTGGCGCCTGCGCTCGAAGCGACGCCGACCGCGCCCGTGCTCACATACGGCCATGGCTAGGCCCGCGAAGCGGCTCACTCGAGCTGAGCGCCAGCAGCAGACGCGCGCCGCGCTGCTCGATGCCGCTGCGCGTGTGTTCGTCAAGCGCGGGTTGCTGGGCTCCTCGGTCGAAGAGATCACCGCGGAAGCCGGCTACTCGCGCGGAGCGTTCTACTCGAACTTCGACTCAAAGGAGCAGCTGTTCGTCGAGCTCCTACGCGAACGGATCTACTCCCAATACAACGCGATGGTCGACCGGGGCCTCATCGACCCGGAGCGAACCCCGACATTACGTGAGACCGGCGAGATGCTCGCGGAGATGCAAGCCCGGCCTCAGGACCGCTGGTTGTTCCGGCTCTGGCTCGAGTGCCTCGCGCAAGCCGGACGAGACGAGAACCTGCGCGAACTGGCGGCCGGCTTCTGGCGCGGCAACCGATCTCGCGTCGCCGAGATCATCGAGCGCGAGGCCCCAGACCAGGCCGCCCGCGCCAAAGCGATCGCAACCGCTGTCATCGCACTGGACATCGGCCTTGCCATCCAGCACCACGTCGACCCCGAAGACGCCCCACTCAACCTCTACCCAGAGCTGTACACGACCCTCTTCAGCTCGCTCCGGACGAACACACCCTAGAGCGTGCGCGCGCCCACGCGTTGACGCTTAGGCTCTCGCTCACCGAGTCCGTGGTCGCCAAGGCGCTCGTCGGTGGACAGTTCGCCGTATGTTTGAAGCGATCGTCGACGTCCGGTTCTTCCGTCGGGGGCGATTAGTCGGGGCGAGCGGGTAGGTCTTTACCTGTATGAGCGATAGAAAAGTCATTCTCAAGATGGTTATGTCCCTCGACGGCTTTGCCACCAGCCCGGACGGAACACACGAATGGATGTTCGAGTGGTTCGGTGAGGACTCGACGGACCGAAGCCTCCGTGAGCTCGAGGCCGCCGGCGTTCACGCGATGGGCCGCCGCAGCTACGAGATCATGGGCCCGCACTGGGCCGCGTCCCAAGGTCCGATCGCTACCGCGATGAACGACAAGCCGAAGGCCGTCTTCTCCCACACCCTGAAGAACGCGACATGGGGGCCGGCTGAGATCTTCGGCGGCGATCTGAGTGCTGAGATCGCGGAGCTCAAGGGTCGAGACGACGAAGGGACAATCTTGGTTCACGGCGGTCCCGGCTTCGCCGCATCACTCACCCATCTCGGTCTCGTCGATGAATACCACCTATCGACGGTCCCGATAGCGATCGGTGCGGGCCGCAGCGCCTTCGCGAACCTCGAGGAGCCCCTTAAGCTCGACGTCGTCGAGGAGCAGCGCTTCCGAAGCGGAGCCCTCGCGCAGGTCCTAGTGCCGCGCCGATGAGCGAGCCCACGAACCGAAGGTCGTCGGCGCGAAAGCGCGCGTGATCGCTCCCGGCTCGCGCACGTCGCCCAACCCGACGGGTCCCTTGGCGAAGTCGCGCTGCTCCTAGGTGGAAGCCGTCGGTGCAGCGGGTCGAGTTCCCCTCGACCCGCCGAGTTCAGCCTGGTTCTGGGCCTACAGCCCGTGGCTGGCCGGGATCATTGGCGCTGGCCGCTCGTGCACGGCGTGGCGTCACCCCGTTGCCGGGGCTCTACTTCCTGGGCCTGCATTGGATGCACACCTTCAAGTCCGGCCTGCTGTCAGGCGTCGGCCGTGACGCCGAGCGCCTTTACACGAAGATGGCTCCGATGGCAGGACCGTGACAACGTCACAGCGTCGCCGAGCACCACCCCCGCTTTGGTCTCCTGGCGGGCATCTGGGAGTTCGAGTCGCTGCGCTGCCTTTGCACGGACCGCAGGACCGAACGCTGAACTCGATCAACGGCACCGGTGCCCATGCCGACGGCAGGCAGCCTTTCGGCTCCCGCCGCCCGCTGCCTGCACGCTTGCGCGTGAAAGGAGGCGCTACAACCGGTCGCGCTTGCCGCTGGCGGCCGATCAGCGTTAGCAAGGTAGCGCGGGGCTTGGAAGCGGCTTTGGAAGCACCAGAAGGCAGCAGCCGACAGCAGATATCAACGCCGGGACGCACAGACCGCCTGGCTTCGGGCTGGTCGGGCCAAATCGCAACAGGCGGCAACAGCTTGGCGCGATAAGCGAGTAAGGGGCGAAAGCTCTTTCGCGGGTTCGAATCCCGCCCTCTCCGTTAGGCGAAAGTCCTGCAATTCGCGTTCCCAAAGTACGTCATGGCTGGTCGGTCTATCGCTCGGCTGGATCTCGGTCGAGGACGTGGGCGAGTCCTGCGGTGGCGAGGATGGGGATGCTGCCGAGGACATTGCCGTGTCTTCATCGGGCGCTGCCGGAGAGGATCGGGGCATCGCGCCTGAACCCCCAAATCGTGCAGTAGATCCCGAGGAACAGCTCCCAGAGAAACTCCGGGGCGGTCATGATCGCTTGCAGGGAGTGCAGCGTGCTACTCGGATGGTCGCCGGTGAACATCACGGCCGTCCCGGACACGATGATCAGCGGGCCGCCGACGAGCCCGAGCCACGCTGCCCGTCGTGGCACCAGGCGCGAGCGGTACATCAGGTAGCCGAGGATCACCCCGTTCCCCCAACCCACGACCCAGCCTGGGCCGAGAAGGAACGTCCAGTCCTTGATCGCCTTGAGCGTGTACGCGACCGTCCCCTCGGACGCGCCTGCAACCTGGTTCCGTAACGTGATGATGCCGAGCACGGAGAGGATGCCGACGAGGATGAACGTACACTCGATCAGCCGAGCCGTCACGTAGCCGATTGCCAGTTCTTCGCTCTGGCGTCTGACAATCGGGACGATCACGACGGCCGTGCCGATGTTCGCGATGATGAGCAGCAGCTCCAACAGAGCGCCGAGCAAGATCTGCTTGTCGTGGCCTCCACCGCCGATGTACCCCACGGGATGATTGAGCACCGGGCTGTACAGCAGCGCGGCTGCAATCGACGTCACGAACGTCATGAGGTAAAGCACACCGAACCAACGCGCCCGCTTCTGATCTAAAGACACCCCTGGACCCCTTCCCCCAGTAATGGCGATCAGGCGACAATTCCCTATCGCCATCTCAACCGGTTAGAACGCGAATTTACGCCATCGGCCAAATCGCTTCAATCCGGATCGGGACGATCGACCGGATGCTGCTGATCCGGGGGCAGCGGTCCTTCGAGTCGCAAAAGCATCAGGTGAGCCGTTGCGTTGGACGATCGCCTCCGCGCTCGAAGCGGATGTTGATGACCGGAGCGGAATCCTGACCGACTTCCGCGTCGTGCCTCCCCGGTACGTTCTAAGCTTGCGTCCCATTCTCGTGTCTGCCTTGGGCGACCCATCGCGGCAGGCAATCCCGGTCAACGTCCCGTGCTGCCCGGGTCGCGAGTGATCGATACGTTTTGCTCGTGATGCGCGCATGGCGGCTCACGAAGCGCTCGGTGGTGTCCTTCTACGACGACCAAGGCACGCATCACGCCGCGGCGCTTACTTACTACGCGCTGATGTCGCTGTTCCCGACACTGCTTCTGGCGGTGTCGCTGCTCGGACTGCTGGGCGAGTTTCCGGCTACCTACAACGCGATCGTCGGCCACCTTCGGGGCGTGGTCCCCGCGGATACCCTGGCGCCACTTGACGCGGCTGTGCGGGCGGCGCTCAAGAGCAAAGGCACTGCGGCCGCCGGTCTCCTGATAGCGATCGTGACGGCCCTCTACGGGACAACCGGTTATCTCGAGGCGGCGCGGCGCGCCCTCAACGTCGTGTTCGAGTCCCCGCGCGGGCGCAGCTTCGTGCGCCGGAAGGTGATCGACGTCGGTTCGACGTTCGTGCTGTTGGCGCTGGGACTGACGACGCTGCTGCTGGTGTTCGCCGGCGGGGGCGTGGCGCAGGACATCCTCGGGTCCGAGGCTGCCTTAGTGTGGAGGATCGCTCGCTGGCCCGGAGCGTTCGCGGGCGCGCTGCTTGCGTTTTCGTTCATCTACTACGTCACCCCCGACGTACGACAGCGCGGATTCCGCTGGATCACACCAGGAGCGCTCACTGGCGTAGCGCTCTGGCTCGCGGCCTCTGCTGTGTTCTCAGACTACCTCGCCAACTTCAAGAGCTTCAACGTGACCTATGGGTCGTTCGCGGCGGGGATCATCCTGCTCGTCTGGCTGTGGATCACCAATGTGGCGGTGCTCTTCGGCGCCGAGGTCAACGCGGAGATCGAACGTGCGAAGGAGATCGACGAAGGGGTGCCAGAGCACGAGACGCTCGATCTCCCACCTGCGGATCGGATGCGCTGATTGGGAATCACCCGCGGACGGCGGAGAACCTAGCGGCCGCGCGCCAGCCCGACGGTGCCCGCTTTGCCTCGCCTGCCGTCACGGCCGAGCGCGTCAACCGAAACCTGTCCACGCTTTGCCGGGAACGGATCGGCCAGGGTGACCTGAGTGCTGCGGGCCACACGAAACGTCTCGGAGTGATCCGCGAGTCGTACCAGCACCTCGTAGCGAACGGCTCCGCGGACGCGTCGCCAGCTTACGCGGATCTTGCCGCGCTGACGCTTGGCCCGCACCCCGCCCGGACGTCCTGGGCTTACAGGTCCGGGTGCGGAATAGGTCGCGACGGTCTCGCTCCGTGCCGGCACTCCGGCCTGGTCGATCAGGGCAACGATCGTGCGCCGTCCCCGTCGCCCGGCCCCCGGGGTGAACCTGATTATTCCCGCGCGCCCACGCGCGACGCCCAGCAGGTGCCCGGTGGCCGCCCCGCGTTCGACAAATGTCACCGTGCGACCGGCCCCCGGGGTCATCCGATAGCGCAGGACCCGCTTAGCGTTGCTGCCGCTCACCTGGGCACTGATCCCCACCGGGGGCAGGGCGTTGGCGCTCGCGACGTCGACGATCGGGGCAGATCCGGCGGCGGCCGTGATCGTCCACCGGCCGGCCAGCGGATGGCGCAACGCCACGAGCGTGGTGCCCGGTTCCGTTCCGCCTACGGTGAACGCATCGCGGCTGTGCCCGATGGGGTGACCATTCGGATCGGTGACGATCACGGTCGGGGCCGCCCCCGACCCTCGGACGCGGAGCATCGCCGCGGGCAGGCCGTGGGGGAGTGTCACCGAATAGCCGGGCCCCGCCGCGCTCGCGCTCGCCCGTTTGGATACTTCGGTGTAGGCCTTGTAGTCGCAGGAGAAGATCATCAGGTCAGGCGTCTTGTCTCCCCACTTGTAGCCGGCGCCGACGGCAACCGGAATCGTTCCGAACGGCGTGGGCACTGGAACGACCGCGCAGAAGCCAAGTCCCTTGCTGGAGATGACGGCGCCGACGTTCACGCACGGGCTGATCTTCACCGAGAAGAAATCAAAGCCGATCTCGACGTGACGCAGACAGGCTTTGACCCCGCCCTGCAGGTTGAACGTCCGGTCGGTGGGATAGACGAATCCGTTGACGCCGCCGTCGATCTGGAGCAGGCTGACGCCGAAACTGAAGCCTCCGCCGAACTCGAAATAGTCTGGATATTCGTACAGGCCATAGGCGTTGAGGAGCGGGAGCTGGCCCAGGAGCGGGACCTTGATCTCGGCCGTGCCGGCGATGGCCAGGGAGAAGCTGTCGAACGTCCGTGAGGCGAGCGGGGCCAGTTCGGGACCGACGTTCTCCGGCAGGCTGTACTGATTATCCGGTGAGGCGAACACCCCGAACAGCACGCCGTTCTCGTTGACCACATGGGCTGCGTTGAGGCCGATCGTGCCGGTCAGCCGAAGCGGGTTGATGCCGACCGCCGCGCCGATGTGACTGAGCAGGACGGTGTGGAACGGCGGAAACAGATCGGGTTGGGTGGGCGGGTTGAAGTCGATCCCGAACCCCGCGTGGTCGAACTTCCCGTTGATGATGCCGAAACCGAAGTCGGGGGGCTGGGTCGGCGGCCCGGCGGCATCGAGAGCGATCTGACTGCCGGGCAGCGTGACCTTGGCCCCGCCTCCCCAGCTGTTGGTGCTCTTGGTGTAGTTGAAATTCAGCCCGGAGACGAAGATGGGGCCCAGCCAAACCTGGGGCAGCGTCAACGAGAGGCCGTCGTAGCGCAGGCCATTGACGTTGTCAGAGATCAGGCGGACGTCGCCCTGGGCGGCGACCTTGCCGCCGAAGCTGAGCGGCGATGGCAATCCGAGCCCGATCTTGACGAAGCTCTTGTGGTAGATGAGGTCGACCCCGAACGCTCCGCGGATCGGCAGGGCGCCGAGGAACTTCGGAGTCTGAGTGCTCGAGTCCACGTTGATCACGTGAAACACGAGGAACTTGTTTGGTTCGACCGTGAACCCCAGGTCGATCTTCTGGGTCTCAAACGGACCGATGCGAATCGAGACCCGTTCGGCGTTGGCGATCGCGACTTTATGGGTGTAGCCGTTGTAGGAGGTTTTCACCCCGGCCGGCACCGGCAGGTAGAGACCGTTGATCGACACGGGGCCAGAAACGGTGCCCTTGTAGTAGGTCTTCCCTCCGACGTCCGCGTGGATCACGTTGAAGCAGACGCCTGGGCCTCCGCGGCTGTTGACGTCGAGGATCGAGAAGCCGAACGACTTCACGCAGTCGGCCGTGCTGGGCTGCTCGCCCTTGGCCGGGTTCTCGCAGGCAAAGGTCTGCGCATCCGAACGCGGGCTGACCTTGAGCTTGGTGATCGGGATGAAGCGTGCCGTCGTGGACTTGCGGCCGGTCGAGTCGGTCACGGTCAGCAACGCGGTGTACAGACCGACCTTGGTGAACGGGTGCGAAAGCACGGGGCTCGGGCCGCAGCCTGCATCCACGATCGGTGTGCGGCCAGTGATCGACCAGTGATAATCGATGATCTTCGCTCCGGGCGACGGTGCCGAGCTGAACCCGCTGAGCCGAGTGGCGCCCGGCAGCTTTACCGAGTCTCCGAGGACGATCTGTGCCGACGGACCGGTCTGAGCCGGTGGCGTAGTCGAGTTCGACGTCGTTGTGGTCGTGGTCGTGGTCGTGTTGATGGGGTCGCCCTCGACCCGAGCAAGCGCGAGGTCACCGCCATCAGTGACATTCGTGGAACCGGCTATGACGATGTTGCCGTCCGGCGCCAACGCGATGTCGCCGTCGTACTCGAAGCCCCCGAAGTCCACTGCGATCGTCCCGTTCGTGCCGAAGCTGGTGTCGATGCTGCCATCGGTCTCCAGGCGGGACAGGACGAAATCGTGGTTGGCGTCTCCCTGACCGAATACGACGATCCTTCCGTTCTGCTGGATCGCGACCGCCAGAGCCTGCTCAGTTGGAGCGCTGTAGCCCAGGGTCAGCTTTCCGTCCCCGCTGAACGTCGTATCCAGAGAGCCGTCCGGGTTGAGCCTGGCGAGCGCGAAGTCGCCGCCTCCCACTGCGCTGGTCGCGCCGACCATGACAATCTTCCCGTCGGACTGCAGCGCTACACCAGCGGCCGCGTCGTTGCCGTTGAAGTCAACGTACGCCTTTCCTGACGTCGCCGGCGCGAACGAGGTATCCAAGGTCCCATCCGGGTTAAGGCGGATGGCGGCAAAGTCTTTGTTGGGACCTCCCTGGCCTACGACCACGATCTTGCCGTCGGGGGCGATCGCCACCGCGGCGGCGGTGTCAACTCCGCCGAAGTTGACCGTTAGCTTGCCGTCTCCTGAGAAGCTCGTGTCCGGGGTGCCATCGCCGTTCAGGCGGGCGATCGCAAAGTCGCCACCGCCAACAGCGTTCGTGGAGCCAACCAGAACCAGCTTCCCGTCCGCCTGGCGGGCCATCGCGTTGACGGCGTCGGTCCCACCGAAGTTCACGACCGAGGTGCCGCCTCCGCCGGCGAACGTCGTGTCGAGACTGCCGTCTGCGTTCAGTCGCTTGGTCACGAAGTCCTCGCTGGCGTTCCCCTGACCGGAAACGACGATCTGCTCCGTGGGCAGCACGACCACTCCACCGCCGATGTCGTTCACGCCCGCCTGCGTGCCGAGCGTTACCTTGCCCCCGGCACCAAAGCTCGTGTCAGGGGTGCCGTCAGAGCCGAACCGCGCCACGGCGAAGTCCCCGCTACCGGTGGCATCGGTTAACCCCACGACGACGATCCGGCCGTCTGGGGTGAGCGCGACATGCGTGCCACGGTCCGTGCCGCCGAAGTCGAGGGTTTGCTTGCCGCCGGTGCCGAACGAGGGGTCGAGGTCGCCGGGCGCAGCGAACGCGACTGAGGCAGACAGGAACATTGTCGTTACCGACGCCGCCAGGCCGAGTGCCCAGCGCAGACTTGGCTGCCGCCCCCCTCTGCAGTTCACTGAGCCACCCTCGCACAGGCGCGTGCCTTTTGCGTCAGGGTCCCACCCTGATCTTTGAGTCCGCGGTCGGGGGTGCTCCCCGGGCCTGCCAGTGCGACGCGTCCTTTAGGCAAACTTTATACTTCGGGGTCAATGGGGCGACGGAGACTGCCGCTGCTGGATCGCGACAGCGATTTGGCCACGCTGGAGGCGGCATTGATGGGGGCTACGCACAGCGGACGCGGGAGCGTCGTGGTCCTCGAGGGCGCTGCCGGGGCGGGCAAGAGCGCCTTGATCGCGGCGACTGTGCAAAAGGCTCGGAAATCTGGGCTACAGGTGATCAGAGCCCGTGGCGGCGAACTGGAGTGCGACCATCCGTTCGGAGTAATCCGCCAGCTGTACCAGCCCGTCGTCACCTCGGCCACGCCGGAGCGCCGGGCTCAGCTTCTCGCCGGAGCGGCGGCCCCGGCGGCGTGGGTGCTTGGGATGAGCGACGGTGACACGGGAATCCACGCCGCCGGCTTCGCCTCGATGCACGCGGTCTACTGGCTCACCGCGCAACTGGCGGCCGCATCACCAGTCGTCTTGACCGTCGACGACGCCCATTGGGCGGACGCCTCCTCGCTGCGCGCATTGGACTTCCTGGCGCGTCGAGTCGTCGACCTGCCGGTTGCGCTGATCGTCGCGTTTCGGCCCGATGAGCCAGGCTCCCGGATGGACCTGCTTGACGAGTTGCGCAACGCAGCCGAGGACCGGGTCTCGGTGCCTGCGCTCCGGCCCGGGTCGGTGGCACAAATCGTCCGCGAGCACATTCCCGACGCCACCGACGACATCTGCGACGCCTGCCATGCAGCCACTGCCGGCAACCCGCTTTACCTCCAAGAGTTGCTGCGCACGCTCACACTTGCGGGCGTCCCGACCGATGCACGTAGCGTGTCAAGCGCATCGGTTCGGACCCTCGGCGATAGCGTGATCCGCCGTGTCGATCGGGTTGCCGACGACGCACCGGCCCTCGCTCGGGCGATGGCCGTGCTGGGTGACGGCGCTCGTCTCGCGACCGCGGCGCAGCTGGCCGCGGTGTCCGAAGAGCGGGCAGGACAGATCGCTCACCGGCTGCGGCGCATCGAGATTTTGAGCGCCGAGGACCCGATCGCGTTCGTGCACCCGTTGCTTCGTCGCTCGATCTACGACAGCCTCCCGGAATCCGACCGCCAAGCTGCCCACCGCCGCGCAGCAGGCCTGCTGGAGGCAAGCGGCGCGCCGACCGAGTCGGTGGCCGCGCAGCTGCGCATTCTCACCCCCGGCGGCGATGTCTCGGTCGCCACCACGCTCTTGGCCGCGGCCGAACGCGCGCTTGACCGTGCGGCACCCGATGAAGCGGCGGGCTGGCTGGCCCGAGCACTCGCCGAAGGTGCCGCGGAGCCAACGCCCGTTCATCTTCGAGCGAGGCTCGCCGTCGTCAAGACGATCCAGCGTGACCCGACCGCCGTCGCCGAACTCCAGCAGGCCTACGAGCTTGCCGAGGATCCGGAGCTGCGTATCCGCATGGCCGTCGCGCTGGCGGAAGTGCTTGCGCACGCTGGCCACTGGAACTCTGCCATGACCGTGATCGAGTCGATCGAGGGCGAGCTGGACCGAGCTGAGAGTGAGATCCAGGCCGAGGTCGCGGCACTGACCGCCGTGGTCACCCTGAACGATCCCGCGCGGATTGACGAGTTCGACCGCAACCGCGCGAGTTACACAGACCTCGCGCGGGGTGACTACTGGGCCTCGCACGCGCTGGCGGCGATGCTGGCTATCGAAGCCGTGAACCGCGGAAGGCCACAGGAGGCGCTTGCGTTCAACCGGCGGGCCCTGGAGGGCGGTCGTCTGCTCGGCGAGCGCGGCGCCGGCGGCTGGGTATCACCGCAGGTGATCGGCGTATTCGTCCAGGCCGAGGAAATCGATCAGGCGCTGGTCGCCATCGACCAGGTCGATGCCGCCGCGCGGGCATCGGGGGCGGCGATTGGCCTTTTGACGGCCATCGTCTATCGCGGCTGGGTTCACGCTCGGCGTGGCGACCTCGCACACGCCGAGACCGAGTTGGCCACGGCTATTGGGCTGGCGCAGGACGCGAACCTGCTCATGGGCGTGACCACGGCGTTCTTCCTTCTCATCGACGTCCTGCTCGAGCGCGAGAGCCAAATTCACGTCGTGAACCTCGTCGAGCAAACGGAACTCGGGCCAGACTTCCTGAACACGACCAGCGGCGCGATGTTGCTCGAGGCCCGCGGTCGCTTGCGCCTTCTGCGCCGCGACCGCGCTCGCGGGATAGAAGACCTGCGTTCCGCAGGACGGATCATCTCGCTTCTGCGTTTCGGGCCTGCGTACTCCAGCTGGCGGTCCTCGCTCGCACTTGCGCTCCCGCCCAGCGAGCGCGACGAGGCTCACGCCCTGGCTACCGATGAACTGGAGCTCGCACAGCTGACCGGCCTCGCTCGTCCGCAAGGCATCGCCCTGCGCACGCTCGGCATCCTCCAAGACCCCCCGGCCAGCGTGGACCTGCTGCGGCAGTCGGTCGCCCTGCTCAAAGATTCGCCGGCCCAACTGGAGCATGCTCGCTCACTGGTCGAACTCGGAAGCGCTCTGCGTCGAGCCAATCAGCGCGTTGAGGCTCGCGGTCCGCTGGTGATAGGACTGCAGCTCGCCTACGCGTGTGGCGCGCAACGCCTGACTGCGCGTGCGCAGCAAGAGCTGCAGGCCGGGGGAGGACGACGTCCTCGTCTGTCAACCACGGGACGCGACTCGTTGACCGCAAGCGAGCTCCGCGTCGTCAAGCTCGCAGCCTCCGGGGCGACGAACACCGAGATTGCCCAGGAGCTTTACGTCAGCCTCAAGACCGTCGAGACGCACCTCACCCGTGCCTACGTCAAGCTCGGGCTAGCCGGAACCGGCTCCCGCGGACGTCTCGTGCACGTCCTCCGGGAGGCCACCGCCTCCTGAGGTTCAGGCCGGAGATCTCCTGCCTTGGTGTGGCGGGAACACGCCCCGCCACACCAAGACCACCTACTCAGGGGGCGGTGGGGAATTTTCCAGCGGCCTCTTGGGCAGCGTGAGCAGCGCTCTCTGCCTTCTCATGGGCCGGATTGGTGTTGGGAGCGAACTTGCCGTCGTGGCCAGGTCCACCGGGTCCACCAGGTCCGCCAGGTCCGGGGAACTTGCCCGACGCTTCCGCGGCTGCCCGCGCAGGGCTTTCGGCGGCCTCATGGGCGGGGTTGGTATTGGAGCCTCCCGGCTTGGTTGATGCAGCCGGCGCGGTGGTTGACGTGGTCGCGGCTCCGGCGTTGAGGACCGTACCGCCGATGGCACCTCCGGCGACGAATGCTGCGGCTACTGCCACGGTCGCTGCTTTCTTTCTTGAGTCCAACCTGTGTGCTCCTCTCGGTGAGAGATCAAGTCGCGCTTGTCTGGGTCGGGAGGATGCGCAGCGAACCTAAGACGAAAAGCAGAGTTACGTATGAAGCGCAGCCCGGACTCCCCGACGGTGTCCGCTCAGGGCGTCTCGACCGCCGGCGCGGCGACCGCATCGATGGCCGCGGCCTCCTGCGGCTTCACCCACAGCTCATCAATGAGGATGAGCGTGAGCGACAGCAGCGGGATCGAAACGACGACGCCGATCAGCCCGAACAGCTGACCCATCACCAGCACGCCGATGGCCACCACTGCGGGATGAAGGTCCACCGTCCGCGCCATCACCAGCGGCAGGATCAGGTTGCCCTCGATCTGGTTGACGATTACGTAGACCACGAGGACGAGCACCGCCTTCCCGGGTGAGTCCGAGAGCCCCACCAGCACCGGTGGCACGGCACTGATGATCGAGCCGAAGTTGGGGATCACCGTAAGCACGGCTGAGAACACGGCAAAGCCAACAGCAAACTGGAGGCCCACGATGCGCATCCCGAGGTACAGCAGCCCCCCGAGCAGAAGCATGTCGATGACCATCGCGCGGATCCATCCGAGCCAGGCCGTCCGGACCCGAGACAACACGACGCGCGCCTGGGGACGCCGAGTGCCCGGCAGCAGATGGAGCGCTCCGTTCAGCAACGGCTCCGGCGAGATCGCTATGTACAGCGCGGTGATCAATACGACCACCAGGCTGGTCAGCAGCGCGGCCACGCTGAGGCCAACGCTCTCGAGCGGGGCGATCAACCGCTGCGGGTGGAGCGTGTAGCTCTGCACAAACCCTGTCAGATCGGAGGACAGTCGCCTCGTCGTCAGCCCCGTGGCGCTATGGAGGTAATGCTCGGCCCGGGCGATGGTGAGGGGCAGACCGTTGGCGAACTGTTTGGCCTGGCTGACGAACGACGGGATGATCAGATAGCCCAGGCCACCCAGGGTGGCCAGCCCGGCCAGCAGGGCCGGGACAGCGCCCGCGGCGCGCGGCAGGCCTCGGCGCTGGGCCACATCGGCTGCCGTGGTGAGCGGAAGCGAAATGATCACGGTGACGACCACGGCCAGCAGGAGCGTGATCAGCTGCTGCACGAGCAGCGCCACCAGCACCAGTCCCGCCGCAAGTCCGATCGCGCGGTACGCGACCCTGGCGTCCATCATTGCCCCTTGTGGGCGTGGAACCCGGCCGGACCGGGAAGGATGAGTGCGGATGGGAGAGTCAAAGCTGACGCCGCAGGCGATCTACCGGGCAGTCCTGCTCGCGTTCGGGCTCGTGGTGGCCGGGTTGGTGTTCAAACAGCTGGTGACGCTGGCGCTGGCCGTGTTGATCGTGGTGATCATGTCGCTACCTCTCGCCGCGTTGGCTGACGGGCTGACCCGGTTCCGGATTCCCAGGACCGTGGGGGTGCTGATCGGCGTGGTCATAGGCATAGGCCTGCTGGCTGTGCTGATCAACGCAGTGATTCCTGTGTTCACGCACGAGATCAACCAATTTGTGAACTCACTCCCGGGGATTGTGGATTCGCTGCGGCACAAGCTCGGGAGCCTGACGGGCAACTCCCCGAGCAAGATGGGTCAGCAGATTCAGCAGTACGTCAACGGGTATACCCGGCATCCCGAGAAGCTGCTCGGACCGATCGCCTCCATCGGGGCCAGTGTCGCGGCCGCGATTGCGGCCATTATCGTGGTGGTCCTGACGGCCGTGTACACGGCGATCCAGCCGGACCCGCTGGTCCGCGGCGTGCTTCGGGCGGTTCCGCCGCGGAGCCGTCCGCTGGCCAGGCACATCCTCGGGCGCCTGCGCACCTCCTACCTGGGTTGGCTGCGCGGGCTGGTGCTCGGCATGCTGCTGCTCGGGGTCTTGACCTATCTGGGCCTGCGTCTGGTCGGGCTGGACTTCGCGGCGTTCTTCGCGATCCTCACCGCGATCGCGATGATCATCCCGTATTTCGGCGCCCTCGCCAGTTCGATCCCGCCGATTCTCTATGCCCTGACGATTTCGCCCGGAAAGGCGGTGCTGGTCACCGTGGTGTACGTCCTCGCCCACCAGGCTGAGGGCAATCTGATCCAGCCGCTGGTGATGGCGCGGGCGGTGGAACTGCACCCCGCCGTGGTCGCCGTCGGCGTCGTGGCGATCGAGCGGCTGTTCGGGGTCGTCGGGCTGATCGTCGCCGTCCCAATTCTGGCCACCATCCGCGTGTTGGTGCAGGAGCTGTGGATCTTCCCGATGGAGGCCCGCAATCCGGGTGTCATCGAAACCGAGCCAGTGGTATCGGAGCCGACGCCGATCGCCCGCATTGGGCCGACGGCCAGCTGAGCCCGCTCGCGCTCTAGTTGTCCTTTGGAGCGGTGCCGAACACGTGATCCCAGAACGGCGCACTGACGCCGTATCCGCGATCGTGAGTCTGGAAGTGGTGGCGCATGTGCAGCTCCCGCAGGCGCTTGCCGAGTGCAGTCCGGGGGCGGTGATGGTGCACGTGGTAGTGCAGCATGTCGTAGAACAGATACCCGCCCAGGAAAGCGGCGCCGAACGGCAGAAATGTCGGGCTGCCAAGCGCCTCGTAGAACCCGAACACGAACAGCGACGCGAGCGGAATGCTCACCGACGGCGGCATCACGAGCCGCATCGGGTCGTTCGGGTGGTCGTGGTGGACGCCGTGGATGATCCAGTGCAGCCGGGCCCCGATGCCCTCCTCGGGCTCGAAGTGGAAGACGATCCTGTGCAGCCAGTACTCGGTCAGCGTCCAGAACAGGTAGCCGCCGACCAGCCACAGGGGCGTGAGCCAGCCGGACCCGTGGATGAGGCCCTCAACCAGCATGAAGATGATCACCGGCACGAACAGGATCGGCGGGACCGCCGGATGGACGCGAGAGAACTTGTCCAGCAGGTTGGAGTCGAACATCCGCGGGGAGGCGCGGAGGATCTCGCTGCGGCTCAGGCCCTCGAGTTCGTCTGCGTGTTGCGTCGCCATAGGGCCAAAGGATAGCTGTCGAAACCGCCCGACCGGCGGCGACTCGATCTCAGGCGGGCGCGCCGGGGAGTGGACCCTCGCCGGGCTCGGCGTCGACCGGGGTCGCGAACACGATGTGGGTCAGCGAAACCGCCAGAAATGGCCGACTTTCGGGCTCGCCAGCGCCATCGAGGGTCCTGATCTCGACCTCGGTCAGGGGCAGAAACGCGCGCTCGGCGACGTTCAGATAGTCGGTCAGGCGGCTGCGGTATCCGTCACGCGGAAGTCGCAAGATCCCGGTGATCCGGTGCCGAGCGGTCTCGACCACGATTCTCTCGTCGCGCTGATCCATGCCTGCGACCATACCTGCGCGGACCCGCTCGCGCTGCCAAGCTGGACAGATGGCCCAGACGCCGCGCCCGCGCTGGTGGTCGGCGCGCAGGGCGCAGAACCTCAAGCCCTCCACCTATCGCTGCCCGCTGTGCGGGCAGCATCTGCCCGCGCTGAGCGAGCACGTGCTGATTGCGCCGGAAGGGGACAGCAGCCGCCGGCGACACGCCCACACCCGCTGCGTGATGGCCGCTCGCCGGGCGGGCAAGCTCCCGACCAGAGAGGAATGGCAGGCCACCCAGCCGCGCCGGCCTGGTCTGCTGCGGCGGATCACCGCGCGGCTGGGCCGAGGGCAGGACGGATAGGGTTCAGCGTCATGGCACGAGAGCTACGACTGGGGCTGAACGTCGGCTATTGGGCGGGCGGCCCGCCACCGGGTGCGATCGAGTTGGTCAAGGAGGCCGAGCGGCTCGGGTTCGATTCGATCTGGACCGCTGAGGCCTACGGTTCGGACGCGCTGATGCCGCTGGCCTGGTGGGGTGCCTCGACCCAGACCTTGAAGCTCGGGACCGCGATCGTCCAGATCTCCGCCCGCACTCCCGCTGCCACTGCGATGGCAGCGATGACACTCGATCACCTCTCCGGAGGACGGCTGATCCTCGGGCTTGGCGTCTCCGGTCCGCAGGTCGTCGAGGGCTGGTACGGACAGTCGTTCGAGAAGCCGCTCGCGCGCATGCGTGAGTACATCGGCGTCCTCCGCGACATCTGGGCCCGGCAGGGCCCGGTGCTCAACCAGGGCCCGCACTATCCGCTGCCGCTGCCGGAGGGCACCGGTCTGGGCAAGCCGCTGAAGTCGAGCATCCATCCGCTGCGCGAGGACATCCCGATCTACCTGGCCGCTGAAGGGCCGAAGAACATCGCCCTGGCGGGCGAGCTCTGCGACGGCTGGCTGGCGCTGTTCTACTCGCCCCACCACGACGGCTTCTACCGCGAGGCGCTGGAGGAAGGGTTCGGGCGCCCCGGCGCTCGGCGGGCGGCGGACGAGTTCGAGGTTGCCGCTACGGTGCCGCTGATCGTGACCGACGACGTGGAGCGGGCCGCTGACGCTCTGCGCCCGATGTACGCGCTGTACTTCGGGGGGATGGGCGCCAAGGGGGTCAACTTCCACGCCAACGTGGCGATCCGGATGGGCTACGAGGCGGAGGTGGCGAAGATCCAGGAGCTGTACCTGTCCGGCAAGAAGGACGAGGCCGCCGCAGCCGTGCCGACGAAGCTGCTGGAGCAGATCACGCTGATCGGGCCGCCCGACAAGATCCGCCACGACCTCGAGGCGTGGCAGGACTCGATCGTCACCACGCTGCTGGTGGGCGGCGATCCGCAGACGCTGCGCACGGCCGCCGAGCTCGTGCTCGGCTGAAACCCGGCTACGCGTCGTGGTACAGCGCGAACTCCCACGGATGCGGACGCATCCGGATCGCGTCTACCTCGGCGGTGCGCTTGTAACGGATGTAGGCCTCGATCAGGTCCTCGGTGAAGACGCCGTCCTCGCACAGGAAGGCGTGGTCGGCCGCCAAGGCGTCCAGGGACGCCTCTAAGGAGGAGGGCACCGTCCCGATCCGGGCCAGCGTCTCGGCGGGCAGCTCGTAGATATCGGCGTCCAGTGGCTCGCCGGGATCAAGGCCGCGCCTGATCCCGTCCAGCCCGGCGAGCATCAGCGCACTGAAGGCCAGATACGGATTTGCGGTCCCGTCCGGGGAGCGAAACTCGATCCGCTTGGTCTTCGGCGCCTCGTGGTACATCGGCACCCGTACGCAGGCCGAGCGATTGCGCGCGGAGTACACGAGGTTGATCGGGGCCTCGTAGCCGGGGACGAGCCGGCGATAGGAGTTGGTGGTCGGGGCGCAGAAGGCAAGGAGCGCCGGGGCGTGGGTGAGCAGGCCGGCGATGTACTGGCGGGCTAGGTCGCTGAGGTTGGCGTAACCGCCTTCGCCGTACATCAGCGGCTCGCCGGCCTTCCAAAGAGATTGGTGTACGTGCATGCCGGAGCCGGACTCCTCGAAGATCGGCTTGGGCATGAACGTCGCGGTCTTGCCGGCCTGCGCGGCCTCGTTCTTGACCACGTACTTGAAGACCATCATCTGGTCGGCCATCTTCAGCAGCGGCTGGAAACGCATGTCGATCTCCCCCTGGCCCCCGGAGGAGACCTCGTGATGGTGGAACTCGCAGCGAATGCCCAGCGATTCCATCGTCGCCACCATCTCGCCGCGGAGGTTGGCCAGCGAGTCGGCGGGGGGGACGGGGAAATAGCCCTCCTGCTGGCGCAGCTTGTAGGCGAGGTTCGACCCCGCCGCCGCCGGGCTCCCGGTGTTCCAGAAGCCCTCGGAGGAGTCGACCTCGTAGAACGCGCGGTGTTCGACCTGCTCGTAGGCGATGTGGTCGAAGACGAAGAACTCGGCTTCGGGGCCGAAGTAGGCGACGTCGGCGATCGAGCTCTCGACGAGGTGGCGCTCAGCCTTCTGGGCCACGTAGCGAGGATCCCGCGCGTAGGGCTCACCGAGCACCGGATCGGCGACCGAACAGATCAGGGAAAGTGTCGCGCGCGTGTAATAGGGGTCGATGAACCCGGTGGTCGGATCGGGGATCAGCAGCATGTCCGACTCGTGGATCTCCTGAAAGCCGCGGATCGAAGATCCGTCGAAGCCGAGTCCGGAGACGAAGTCCTCCTCGTTCAGCGCGCGCAGCGGCAGGGTCATGTGCTGCCAGGTTCCAGGCAGGTCGACGAACTTCAGATCGACCATCTCGACGCCGCGCTGCGCGGCGAACTCGAGCACCTCAGCGGCGGTCTGCGCGCCGGCGTCAGCTGCCGTCAGTGCACTGTCGCTCATCGCCACTCTCCTCTACGTTCGCAAAACCGACATCCGCCCCGGCCCCGGGAGCCTACTCGCGTTCGCCTCGCCGTCGGTCGGCCTCGAGGATCTGATGAGCCTTGAGGCCGAGACTCAGGCGCTCACGGCCGTCGGTCTCGTACGGTGACAGCCCGGAGACCTCCTGGACCCGGGTCAGGCGGTAGCCGACCGTGTGCCGGTGCAGATGCATCGCCTCGGCGGTCTCGGTGGTCGAGCCGTGGTGGGCCAGGAACGACTGCAGCGTCGCCAGCAGGTCGGTGTCGTGCTCGCGGTCGTACATGGCAACCGGTGAGACCGTGCTCTCGCGCAGAGACTCGAGTTCCTGGCGTCCTCGGAACAGCACGCCGATCAGCAGACGGTAGGTCTCCTCCTGGCCGACCGGTTGCACTTCCGGAGCGGCCAGCTCCAGCATCAGCTCGGCCTCATGGAGTGCCTGATGGACGCCGTCGGCCCCGCGGCACGGCGCGGACAGCGCTACCGCCATGCCACGCGCGCCGAGCTCACCCGCAAGCTCGGAGGCCACGCTTTCCACCCCGGAGACCAAGGGCAACAGACCGATCACCCGGCCCGCGCCGACGTCGGCCAGCAGACCGCCGCGATGGGGGGGTAGCTCCAGCTGCGCCACGTTCTGAGGGCCCTGGGCGCAGAGGGCAACGGCGCCGCCGGCCAGCTCGACTCCGAGGCGGCGCGCCTGAATCACCAGTGCGTTCATGTCGCGCGGGGGACCGGCGGCCAGCGCCTGCAGCAATGCGCGCCGTGAGCCCTCGACGTCTGCGGCCTGGGTGTCCCGCATCAGCGCGGTGACGGCGGCTGCGGCCGCGGCCGCCTCCAGCCAGGCTTTCTGATCCGCGGTCAGCCGATGCTCACCGAGCGCGGCCACGAGGCCGACCGTTCCCTGCCCGATTCGAATCGAGACGACATCGGCGATCCGGCGGCCACGCGCGGGGCGCAGGCCACGGATGGCGGCGCTGGCGTGCTCCACCAGTTCACGCAGGGTGTCCGGGTCACCGGCCCCGGGCGGCCAGACGACCGGAGCGCCCAAGGCGGGAAGCGCGATCGCCACCGGGCATCCGAGCGCGTCGGATGCAGAGCCGGCCACGCCCTGAAGATCGTCGCCGGCCACCGCGGCCGAGACCATCGTCAGCGGCGTCGACCGGGGGGCGCTGGTGTGCGCCCCCCGGTCGGCTACCGGCTGGGGATTGCTCTCAAGCGGCTCTGCGCCTGGCATCGCTGCCGGAGGGGTCTCCCGTGTACTTGATCACGCTGGTGAGGCTGCCGGCTCCCCGGCTCCGCTGGCGATTCCTGGGATGCCGTTGGGATACCCCAGGGACGGCACGTCGGACGGATACACCTCGTGGCCGTGCTCGGCCACATCGCCGATCTCCATGTTCTCCTCGGACATCCGCAGCGGGACGAACAGGCCCACCACCTTCAGGAGGATGAACGTGGCAACCGCGGAGAACACGATCACCCAGAGACCAGCCAGAGCCTGCCACTTCAGCAGCGTGAAGCTGCCCGTGTCGATCAGGCCTCCAGCCGCGATGCTCGGCGTCTTGCCCAGGCCCTGGTACACGATCATGTTCGGGTCGGCGAAGATGCCCGTGAGCAGCCCGCCGGTGATCCCCGCCATACCGTGCGTGTAGATGACGCCGAGGGTGTCGTCGACGTTACGGAAGGGCCGCAGTCGGCTCAGGTAGTTGAGCGCGAAGTACACGAGCGTCGAGCCAATGATGCCCATGAAGATCGCGCCGTAGCCGTTGACGTAACCCGCCGCCGGCGTGATCACCACCAAACCGGTGATGATGCCGTTGACGCCGGAGATCAGGCCCGGCTTGCGGCCGGTCATGTAATCCCAGGCGACCCAGACCAGGAAGGCCACCGCGCAACAGACGTTGGTGTTGATCACCGCGGCTGAAGCGGAGGCGCCGGCGAAGTACGGGTCCCCGCCGTTGAACCCGTTCCAGCCGAGCCACAGCAAACCGGCCCCGACCGCCACCATCAACACGTTGTTCGGCGCGTCGATCTCGCGGTCGCGCTGCAATCGCGGACCGATCACCGCCGCCGCGACAAAGCCGGACACGCCGGCTGCCAGGTGGATCACGTAGCCACCCGAGTAGTCGACCGACCCGTGCTGGGCGAAGAAGCCGCCGCCCCAGATGAGGAAGGCGTTGACGACGTAGACGAACGTCATCCAGAGAACGACGAACGGAACCCACGCCTTGAAGTTGATCCGCCCGAGAACCGACCCGAGCATCAGGATCGGCGTGATCCCAGCGAACACGAACTGGAAGTAGACGAGTGAGGCCTGCGGGAACTTGAACGACGGTCCCGTTGTGGCCAAGGGGATGGCTGCTTGCCCCTGTTCAGCTGCGTGCCCCAGCGAGGACCCCGGCTTGCCGATGAAGTTGCCGAAGAACCCTGAGTGGGATATGCCGTGGAAGGGCGAGCCGAAGCCCATCTTGAAACCCCACAGCACCCACATCACGAGCACGACGGCGAAGGCGGCGAAGGTCAACATCATGCTGTTGATCGACCAGCGCTTCTGCATTACGCCGCCGTAGAGGACAACGAGGCCGGGAACGCTCATCAGGCCAACGAGCGTGGCGGCAGTCAGCTGCCACGCGTTGTCTCCGGGGCTCAGCCACGATGGATAGGCCTGCCACATGTAGTTGGATCTCCTTGTCCTTGGGGACGGTTGCAAATAACGGACCGCCCGCAGGCGGCCGGGCCCGGTGAGCCCCAATCTCACGGAAATCTTGCTCTGCGCCTGGCGGCTAACCCATGGCCTTCGGTCCAGGGTTCCTCAGGTGGCACTGGACATTGGGATAAACAGCCGCCGCTAAGTGCGACAAACGCGGCAGCTAAAGCGTGACGGGCTTGCCGCTGGGGACGAACAGGACCGCGCCGCGAGCCGATTCCAGCCGCGCACGTGCGGCACCGCTGAGGATGATCCGGCCCTGTCCCGCCCCCGGTTGAGAGCCGACGACGATCAGGTCGGCGTCGGCCGGATCGGTCCCGACGCTGGCCCCAAGCTTCTCGGCGAGCCCCGCTGCAGTCTGCTGGGCGGCGGGATCGGCCTCTCCCGGACCGAGCGAGATCGCGTTGATCCGCGGTTCGGACTGCGTACGAAGGCCGGCGGGCGCGACGGCGATGGCCACCGGGCCGCCCTCGAGAAGGTGCTGGGCCGTGGTTCCCGGAGCGACGTTGCCCGGCGGCGTGCGGTAGTCCGACCCGAAGACGATCACCGAGGCGCCCTCGGCGGCCGCCAGCGCCGCCAGACCTTCCCAGGTGGAGGCGTTGACCACGATGTGCTGCGGGATGTCGCCATCGCCGAGCCAGGCCGCGCCCTGCGCCAGCCGCCGTTCGGCATCGTGCTGGGCGAGCTCCTCGCGCCGCGGATCGAACTCGCGTGAGTGGCGCACGTAGGCCAGGGCCAACGACGCTCCGGTCTTGGCCAGCATCCGCCCCAACGCGAGTGCGTCGTCGTCGTTGGACGTGCCGTCGTAGGAGACGATGATCTCGGTGGCCATCGGCCGCCAATCCTGCCGTCCTGGGGTCCACCCGGGCATTGGCCCGTGGGCCAACGATCCCGAGCAGAACCTGTCCAGGTGGACTGCCGCTTTAACGGCAGGCACCCGCAGCCGCGGCGTGGCCGGCCTCGGCGTGTGCAACGATCGCCGACGTGGAGCAGCTCCCTTGCGCGTAGGCGCCGCCGGCCGAGCCACCCTGCTGCTGGGGCTCTCGCTGCATCTACACCACCATTTCCGTGGCGCCCCGATCGACTACTGGGCGCTGGCCGCGGCTTCGGCGGCGAGCTGGATCGGCGTCGCGGGACCAGGGGAGCCGGTGTTGATCGCCGCCGGGGTGTTCGCGGCCCAGCATCGGCTCGACATCGTCTCGGTGCTGCTGGTGGCTTGGATCGGCGCCAGCGGCGGGGGAGTGGCCGGATGGGCGCTGGGCCTGAAGGGAGGGCGCAAGCTGGTGAGCGCCCCGGGTCCGCTCCTGCGCTTTCGCCTGAAGGCCCTCGACCGTGGTGAACAGGTCTTCAACCGAGTCCCGGTACTCGCGGTGCTGCTGGCGCCGTCATGGGTGGCCGGTATCCATGGGGTGCGGGCACGGCAATTCGTGCCTTTGAACGCATTCGGCGCCGCCATCTGGGCGGGCGGGATCGGCTTGGGTGCGTTCTACGCTGGGCCACCCATGCTCGAGATCGTCGGCGATCTCGGCTGGGTGCTCGGCGTCGGCCTGGGGCTGCTGGTGCTGGGCACGCTCGGGGCCGAGCTGCTGCGCCGCCGGCGGCGTCGTCACGAGGATGGCGCCGCCTCGGCGACCTGACCGGCTCGGAAGCTAGAGCTGCAGGCCCGACCAGGACATCGGGTGAAACGGCACCGCGGGGGCGCCCACGTCGAGCTGAATCACCGCGTGCGGGTCGAGCGGGATGAGCCGCGGATTCTTGGTCCACTGCTTGCCGTTGACGAACGCCGTGACCTTGCCGGAGGAGCCGGCAACCGTGCCGGGACTCAGGGGCTGGTGCCACTCGTCGAAGAAATTGCCGAGCGTGTAGATGCGCTGGGTCGGCGACTCGATGTGGACGACGCCGTCGGGTGCATGCGTGTGCAACCAATAGATGCACTGTCCGCCCGCCGCCACGGGGCCCTGGGCGGACGGCTGGACGGTGGAACCGGGGATGCCGATCCCGCCGGGCAGGGCGCGAGGTGCTCCGTTCACGTACACCGACAGGTGGGCGTGGACGTGGTAGGCGAGCTGCTCAGCCGAGCCGCATTGAATGCCGCTCACGGTGCCCGTCTGCGTGGTCCCCGGAGAGGCGAGGTCGGCGCCGGGCTCGATGGCGACGCCTTCGAAGCCGATCTGGGTCGGGCTTTTCGTGCTCGCGCTGGTGCTGGCGCTCGGGGCCGACGACGTCGCTGACGAGCTGGTCGCTGACGAGCTGCTCGCCGACGAGCTGCTGCCGCACCCCGCGAGCAGCACGGCGCCGCCGAGCAGCGCCAGGATCTGGGATCGGATCGCCATTGGTCCCCAACGGTAGCTGGTGGTAGGTTCTCTCCGTGTCTGACGCCGAGCTGCCCATGACCACGGCGCTGGAGCTTCCGGGGCTCAAAGTACGTGAGAACCTCGGCATCTGTTACGGCCTGGTGGTGCGGAGCATGGGCTTCACCGGCGGCGTCGCCGCTTCGTTCAAGGGGCTGCGCCGCGGCGAGATCACCGAGTACACGCAGCTGCTCGAGGATTCACGCCGCCACGCCATCGACCGGATGCTGGAGAACGGCCGACTGATGGGCGCGGAGGCGATCATCGCCGTCCGCTTCGACTCTTCGGAGATCGGACAGCAGTTCACCGAGATCGTCGCCTATGGCACGGCGGTCAGGGTGCAGACCAGCGCCTGATCAGACGTGCGCCTCGGCGACCGTGACCGTGAGCTGTTGTTCGAGGCGCTCAAACAGCACGCCGCTGCCGGCCGCCTGGATGTGACCGAACTCGAGCGGCGCGTCGAGCGACTAACCGAAGCTCAGACGACCGAGCAGGCGGCCGCGGTGATGTCGGACTTGCCCCCGCTCGGCGCCGCGCCAGCGCGCCCCGGCCGACCGCGCCGGGGAAAGGGTCACGGCGAGGCGGACCGCCCGTCGGCGCAGTGGCGCCCCAGCAACGAGCGCTTCCGTGATCCCCGCACCAACCGGATCATGCGCGTCTGGGTGGACTCGGCCGGGGGGCGGCACTATGTGCCCGACGAGGAGTCGTGAGCTCAGCGAACCCCGGGCACGTTCCGTTTCTACGCCAGCTTGACTCGGAGGAGGCTGATGCGCTGCTGGCGCTCGTGCGCCACCGCAGCGTCGCGCGCCACGGCTCGATCCTGCGTGCCGGCTCCGCTGGGGACGAGGTCGTGCTGGTCCTGAGCGGCCGGGTCAAGCTGATCGCCTACGGTCCCGGGCGCCGTGAGGTCGTACTCGCGCTTCGGGGACCGGGGGAGCTGATCGGCGAGATGGCGGCGCTGGGCTCGCAGCGGCGCAGCGCCGATGCGATCGCCGTCGACGACGTGGAGATCGGTGTGCTCCCGGCCGAGAGCCTGCGCCTGTTCCTCCGCCAGTATCCCGACGCTGCCTTCGTCCTCATCCG
This sequence comes from uncultured Solirubrobacterales bacterium, assembly GCA_963844475.1. GTDB lineage: Bacteria > Actinomycetota > Thermoleophilia > Solirubrobacterales > Solirubrobacteraceae > Palsa-465. The sequence goes on from CAWJOL010000003.1 coordinate 255,604, forward strand.
GATGCTCGTGTCGCGCCTGGCCGAGGCGACCCGGGACGTCGTCGATCTCGCCACCCGGGACAGCGTCGGTCGCGTGGCCAAACGCTTGGTCGAGCTGGCGGCCGAGCACGGCGTGCCGTCTGGCGGCGGCACCCGGATCGAGCTCTCGCTCACCCAGGACGAGCTCGCACGCTGGACGGGGGCCACCCGCGAGACCGTCTCGCGCGCCCTGCGGCTGCTCCGCCAGCTTGGATGGGTGAGTACCGACCAGCGGTCGATCACCGTGCTCGATCCGGATGCTCTGCGCGAGCGGGCCGGCGGCGGTGGGAACTGGTAGCAGTACGGCGCGCTCCAGGCGGCTGTCCCGCCCGCCTGGAGCGCCTGCCCCCTATCTGCATGCCCCTGACGTGATGACCCCGATCACCACGCTGGAGAGCCTATGGCCGTGACCCGGCGCGGCGATGCGACATTTCTCACAGTTCGGCCCGCGGGGTTGCCCGCCCGCGGAGACCAGCAGAGGTGGTTCCTACCGGCGACCGCCGCCCAGCAGCGAGAGCATGAACAGAAACACGTTGAAGATGTCCAGGAAGATGCCGGCCGCGATCGGCACCGCGCTGCCCATGCTCGCACGGCGCAGCCGATTGAAGTCGAAGATCGTGAAAGCGCCGAACACCACCAGGCCGGCCACCGAGTAGATGATGTTCCCGCCCGGGATGGCGACGAAGATCCCCACGATCCCGAACACGATCAGCCCCACGAGCGCCCAGAGCAGCGTGCGGGCCCACGAGGACAGATCACGCCGGGTGGCGTAGCCGTAGGCGCCTAGCGCGCCCGTGAAGGCCGCGGTCGCGCCCGCCGCCTGCCACAGTACGCCGGGGTCGGACTTGGCGTAGACGTGCAGTACGGGCCCAACCGCCAGGCCGAGCATGAGTCCGAGGCCGAACAGCAGGCTGATGGCCAGCTGCTCATGGCCGCGCGAAGTGGCGATGTTCAGCCCGAAGATGCAGCGCGAACGCGCCGATGAAGAGCAGCAGCCCGGTGCCGCCGCTCAGGTTGCGCCCGATGTAGGCGCCCAGAGCGGTGCAGCCGACGGTCAGAGCGACCAGGCCCATGACCTGGCCGAAGACTTCACGGGTGCGGTCGCGGGTTACCGCCGCGCCGCCGAGAGCAAGTTCGTCGTATGTGGGCATCCTCAGGCGCTCCTCGTCTGTTCGGTTGTCGTGCCCGACTGGGCCAAAACGGTAGACGATGACCGATCAGAAATGATAAATCTCGCTCTGCGCGACCCGGCGGAGCGAAACCCCACGAGCGCTCCGATGATCCGCTCGACCCTGTGGGACGAATATGGGGCGATGAGGAACCTGTCAGGAGCACGGGGCGATGAAGATCGCGATCGTCGGAGCGGGCGTGTCCGGTCTGGTGGCTGGGCATCTGCTGCACCGCGAGCACGACATCACCGTGTTCGAAGCCGGCACGTACGCCGGCGGTCACACCAACACGATCCGGGTCGATACGCCGAACGAGACCCATCACGTCGACACCGGGTTCATCGTCTTCAACGACCGCAATTACCCCAACTTCGAGCGCCTGCTGGAGCGCCTCGGCGTGGCCTGGCAACCTTCGGTGATGAGCTTCAGCGTCAGCGACGGCCGCGGCGACTTCGAGTACAGCGGGGGCTCTGCCAACGGGCTGTTCGCCAAGCGCGCGCACCTGGTCACGCCGTGGTTTCACCGCATGGTGGCCGACCTGGCGCGGTTCAACCGCACCGCGCGTGAACTTCTGCATCTGCCCAGCGGGCAGGGCCCCTCGCTCGGTCACTGGCTCGAGGAGCACAGGTTCTCCCGTCCATTCGTCGAGCGACTGATCGTTCCCCAGGCTTCTGCGGTGTGGTCTGCGGACCCGCATCAGCTGTGGAGCTTTCCCGCCCGCTTCCTGGTCGAGTTCTTCGACAACCACGGGATGCTCGGCTTTCGCGACCGCCCACGCTGGCGGACGGTCGAGGGCGGCTCCGCGCGGTACGTCGAGGCGCTGACCGCCCCGTGGCAGGACCGGCTGCGGCTGCGATCGCCGATCCAATCGATCGAGCGCACCCCCGAGCGCGTGGTCGTGAAGGCGCGCGGCACCGAGGCCGAGAGCTTCGATGAGGTGGTCATCGCCACCCACTCAGACCAGGCGCTGGCGACTGCTGGCTGATCCCACCGATGCCGAGCGCGAGCTGCTCGGCTCGATTCCCTACCAGCGCAACGAGGCGGTGCTGCACACCGACGTCAAGCTGCTTCCGCGCCGCCGGCGCGCCTGGGCGAGCTGGAACTATCACCTGCTGGATCAGCCCACCGACCGGACGACGGTCACCTACCACATGAATCGCCTGCAGTCGTTGCGGGCAGAGCATGAGTTCTGCGTGACGCTGAACCGCACTTCCGAGATTGCGCCCGAGAAGGTGATCCGCACGATCTCCTACGCCCACCCGGTCTTCACGGCCGCGGGGGTGAGCGCGCAGGCCCGCGTGGCGGAGATCAGCGGCCAGAACCGCACGCATTTCTGCGGTGCCTACTGGGGCTGGGGCTTTCACGAGGACGGCGTGGCCAGCGCCGTGCGGGTGGGCGAGCGCTTCGGAGCGCGGCTGTGAGCCACGTCGGCCATGGGACCACCAGCTGCATCTTCGAGGGCGCGATTCGCCATCGGCGCTTCGAGGCCCGCCGCGGCGAGTTTCGCCACCGGATCGCGCTGGCCTACATCGACCTCGACGAGCTCCCGGGCCTGCTCGGCGGCCGCCTGGTGGCCCGGCGTCCGGGGCTGGTGCGCTTTCGCCGCGGCGACTACTTCGGCGACCCTCAGGACCCCGCTCGCCGAGGCGGTGCAGAAGCTGAGGTGCAGCGCCAGACCGGCGGCATCCGGCCCGACGGCCCGATCCGGTTGCTCACCCACCTGCGTACCTACGGACACTGCTTCAACCCGGTCAGCTTCTACTACTGCTTCGATCGCTCCGGCGAGCAGCTCTCGCACGTGCTGGCCGAGGTGACCAACACGCCGTGGGGCGAGCGGCATGCGTACGTGCTCAGCGCGGCGGCGGCCGGCAGCGGAGCCCGGTGCGCGGCGACTCGCGCAAGCAGCTGCACGTGTCTCCGTTCATGGGCATGGACCAGAGGTACACGTGGCGCGTGAGCGCTCCGACTGCAGCGGCTCGAGGTCCACATCGAGAGCCGCCGCGACGAGCAGGTGTCCTTCGACGCCACGCTGGCCATGCGCCGGCGGGAGCTGACCCGCGAGCTCGCTGGCCGCGGTGACCGCGCGTTATCCCGCGGCAACGCTGCGGGTGCTGGCGCTGATCTACGGCCACGCCCTGGCGCTGAAGCTGCGCGGCGTGGCCGTCCACCCGCACCCCAAGGCCGGGGACCGCGTGAACCCCCGGGTTGCCCGCGCGGCGGTCCTCGCCATCTTCGCCCAGATCCGGGTCGGCAGCCTGGTCGGTGGTCGAGAACGGAGCGCCGGCGCGTCTACGGCACGGGCGCTCCGGCGGCCACCGCGCAGGTGCACTCGCCCGCGGCCTGGGCCCTGCTGCTGTCCGGCAGCCGCGGGTTGGCCGAGTCCTACGCCGGCGGGCATGTGGGACTCGCCCGACCTGGTGGCGCTCGTCCGCCTCGCCGCGCGCAACGTGCACCTGCTCGACCGCGTACGCGCGGCGCTGACACCGATCCGCGCGCCGATGCAGCACGCGCGCGGGCTGGCTGATGCGCAACACCCGCGCGCGCAGCCGGGACGACATCGCCGCCCACTACGACCTCGGCAACGAGCTGTTCTCGAAGATGCTGGATCCCACGATGAGCTACTCGTGCGCGGTGTTCGAGCGGCCCGGGATGACCCTCGAGCAGGCCTCGCTGGCCAAGTTCGAGCGGGTCTGTCAGAAGCTCGAACTCGGACCGCGAGACCGGGTGCTGGAGATCGGCACCGGGTGGGGCGGGCTCTGGCCGTCTACGCCGCCGCCACGCGCGGCTGTCATGTGACCACCACGACGATCTCCCGCGAGCAGCGTGACATACGCGCTCGAGCAGGTCGCCCGCGCGGGCCTGAGCGATCGAGTCGAGATCCTGCTCGAGGACTACCGGGACCTGCGCGGCACGCTACGACAAGCTCGTCTCGATCGAGATGATCGAGGCTGTCGGCTGGCAGCACTTCGGGACCTTCTTCGCGCAGTGCTCGCGGCTGCTGGCGCCCGACGGCGCGATGCTGCTGCAGGCGATCACCATCGACGACCGCGCCTACGACGTGGAGAAGGCGTCCAAGTCGTTCATCAATACGCACATCTTCCCCAACGGGTGCCTGCCCTCCAACGAGGTGATCGCGCGCAGCGTCGCTCGCCGCACCGACATGCAGACGGTCCACCTGGAGGACCTCACGCCTCACTACGTCGAGACGCTGCGGCGCTGGCGGGACAACTTCATCGCCCACACGGCCGAGCTGGAGGAGCTCGGCTACGACGAGCGCTTCCGGCGCCTGTGGACGCTGTATCTCGCCTACTGCGAGGCCGGGTTCGCCGAGCGTCGCATCACCGAGGTCCAGATCCTGCTCGCCAAGCCGCTGCGGCGCGCCGGCATCGTCCCCGCCGCGTCGCCCGCCGGCGCCGAGGTGTTCAGCGACGCGGCGACCGGCTGACCGCGCCGCATGGCCCGGCCCGAGGGCGGTCAGTCCTCGCTGGCTTCCAGCAGCAGCTCGGTCACCGCTTCCGGGTCGTCCCACATCGGGATGTGACCGCAGCCCCTGAGCACGACGCTGCGCGTGTTCGCAGGTAGACGGCGTGGCCGGGTGACGAGCCGGTCATGCTCTGGCCAGGCCAGGGTGACCGGAACCTGGATCTGCTCCAGACCGGCGAATCGCCCCGCCCGCATCGCGTCGTTGACCGCGACGAACCCGGAGCGCTTGCGTACGCGCGGACGAGGTGCGCGGCGGCGCGAGGCGGCACGCGCTCCGGGACGGCGACGCTCCCGGCCAGCAGAAGGCGGCGGCCCGGCGCGCCGGCGAGGATCGCGTCGACCAGCGGCAGCGCGACGCGGGCCAGGCGGTGCGCGATCGCCCGCTTGGGCACCAGCGGCTCCGCCCACAGACCCGCCGGCGCGATCGCCGTGACCGAGCGAGCCTGACCCGCCAGCGCCAGCTCGAGCGCCACCCAGCCGCCGAGCGAGTTGCCGGCGACGTGGGCGCGCTGCACGCCGAGGGCCTCCAGCTGCCCGGTCACGGCCTCGGCCAGCGCAGCGGGCGTCGGGCTGCCCGGCCAGCGGGGCTGACTGGCCGAAGCCCGGGAAGGTCGAGGGCGATGACATCGCGTTGGGCGGCCAGCCGCTTCGATCACGGGTCCCAGACGCGGCGGTCGGCGCCGAGCGGATGCAACAGCGCCAGCGCAGGACCTTCCCCCGAGCCGGTCGTAGGCGAGCGACACGCGGCCGAACTCAGGCGTCGAGCGCGACGAAGAGGGCAGCGCTGATCAGCGCCGAGGCCCCGGCAACCACGGTGGTGGCCAGCGGTGCCCCGTCGGGCAGTTCGTCGCGTCCGATCACCGTGGCGGCGATGTCGGCGCAGTCGCCGGCGATGCTCACGGCCAGCCAGGGACGCAGGGGCCGCCCGGACATGGCCGCCAGCGCTGCGCTGGTGTGCAGCGCGATCTCTCGCCCGCCCAGGCCGCGCAGTGGAACCTGGGTCGGGGCGCGCCCTGAGTCCGGGCCCAGCCAGCGCAGCGCCAGCCGCTGTGGCTTGATGATCAGCGCGGCGCCGTAGACGATTCGCAGTCCGAGGACCACGGCGGTGGCTGCTCTGGAGCGCGAGGTCATGCCCCAAAGATACGGGCCTGCGCCGGCCTCGGATCACCATCGGCGACGCTCCCGACGTGTCCTCGGGTACGGTCTGCGGTGATGCTTGGACTACCTGAGGGGGTGACGGCCTGCCTGTTCGATCTCGACGGCGTGCTCACCCAGACGGCCAAGGTCCATGCGGCGGCCTGGAAGCAGACCTTCGACGCTACCTGCAGCGAGCGGGCCGCACGCCAGGGCACCGAGTTCGTCCCCTTCGACGCCAGTGGCCGACTACGACGAGTACGTCGACGGGAAGCCTCGCTACGACGGCGTCGCATCGTTTCTGGCCTCCCGGGGCATCGAGCTGCCGCAGGGCACCTCGGACGATCCGCCTGACGCCGAGACGATCGACGGGATCGGCAATCGCAAGAACGCAATCGTGCTGAAGCTGATCCATGACGACGGCGTCCAGGCCTACCCGGGGTCGGTGGCCTACGTCAAGGCGGCCCGTGACGCCGGTCTGCACCGGGTCGTGGTGTCCTCGAGCACGAATTGCCGGGATGTCCTGACCGCGGCCGGGATCGTCGATCTGTTCGAGGTGATCATCGACGGGCACGTGGCCGAGCGCGAGGGGCTGAAGGGAAAGCCCGCGCCGGATACCTTCCTCGCCGGAGCCAAGGCGGTCGGAGCGCCGCCCAAGGCAGCCGCGGTGTTCGAGGATGCGCTGGCCGGAGTGCAGGCCGGCCATGCCGGTGGCTTCGGCATCGTCGTCGGCGTGGACCGAGTCGGGCAGGCGGAGGCCCTTCGCGCCCACGGTGCCGACATCGTGGTCAAGGATCTGGCCGAGTTGCTCGACAAACCGTGATCAAGCAGCGCGCATTTCCCGTCGAACCGTGGACGGTGCGGGAGACCGAGCTCGACCTGGACCGTCTGGCGCAGTCGGAGTCGGTGTTCGCGCTGGCCAACGGGCACATCGGGTGGCGGGCGAACCTGGATGAAGGCGAGCCCAACGGACTGCCCGGGGTCCTACCTCGGCGGGTTCTACGAGACCCGCCCGCTCCCGTACGCCGAGGCCGGCTACGGCTATCCCGAGGACGGCCAGACGGTGGTCAACGTGACCAACGGCAAGATCATCCGGCTGGTCGTCGCGGACGAGCCGTTCGACGTGCGCTACGGCCGTTGCACAGCCACGAGCGGGTGCTGGACCTCCGCGCCGGCCTGCTCCGGCGCAGCGTCGAATGGGAGTCACCGACGGGACAAGTTGTGCGCGTCTAGCTCGACCCGCCTCGTGTCCTTCACTCAGCGGGCGGTGGCGGCCATCCTCTACGAGGTCGAGCCGGTCTCAGAGGAGCTGCCGGTGGTGGTTCAGTCCGAGTTGGTGGCCAACGAGGTGCTGCCGTGGTCTGCCGGGGACCCGCGGGCGGCGGCCGCGTTGGCGCAGCCGCTGGTCTCCGAGTTCTTCGTCTGCCGCGGGGCAGCGAGCGCTGCTCGTGCATTCCACCCGGGAGAGCGGGCTGCGGATGGCCGCGGGGATGGACCACGTGATCGAGGGTCCAGAGGGCACCAGCGACGAGGTCGAGGTCTTCGATGACCTGGCGCGGCTGACCATCACCGCCGATCTCGCTCCGGGCCGACCGTTGCGGATCGTCAAGTTCCTCGCCTACGGCTGGTCGGCCGAGCGCTCGATGCCCGCGATGCGAGATCAGGTCTCAGCCGCCCGTGCCGGCGCGGCCAAACGGGGCTGGGAAGGGCTGGTCGAGGACCAACGGGCCTACCTTGACGAGTTCTGGGACGGCGCAGACGTCGAACTCGAAGGGGACGCCGAGCTCCAGCAGGCGATCCGCTTCGCGCTGTTTCACGTCCTCCAGGCTGGGGCGCGAGGCGAGCAGCGGGCGATCGCGGCGAAGGGTTTGACCGGGCCCGGGTACGACGGGCACACGTTCTGGGACACCGAGACCTATGTGCTGCCGGTGCTCACCTACACCGCGCCGCGGGGGGCCGGCGACGCGTTGCGCTGGCGCCACCGCACGCTCGGCTTGGCCCGCGAGCGCGCCAAGCTCCTCGGCCTGCGCGGGGCGGCCTTTCCCTGGCGGACGATCGCCGGGCAGGAGTGCTCGAGTTACTGGCCGGCCGGCACAGCCGCCTTTCACATCAATGCCGACATCGCCGACGCGACGGTCCGCTACCGGGCGGCCACCGACGACGAAGCGTTCGAGCGCGAGGTCGGCCTCGAGCTGCTGGTCGAGACCGCTCGGCTGTGGCGCTCGCTCGGCCACCACGACGCCGCCGGGAGCTTTCGCATCGATGGCGTGACCGGACCGGATGAGTACAGCGCGGTCGCCGACAACAACGTCTACACGAACCTGATGGCGCAGCGCAACATGAACGCGGCGGCCGATGCGGCCGAGCGCCATCCGCGCGCCGCCGCACATCTGGGAGTCGACGAGGAGGAGACGGCGGGGTGGCGTGACGCGGCGCGCGACATGTTGATTCCGTACGACAGGGCACTCGAGGTTCACGCGCAGGCGGACGAGTTCACCGACCACCAGATGTGGGACTTCAAGAGCACCGAGCCCGAGCAATACCCGCTGCTGCTGCACTTCCCGTACTTCGACCTGTATCGCAAACAGGTGGTCAAGCAGGCGGATCTGGTGCTGGCGATGCACCTCCGCGGAGATGCCTTCACCGATGAGGAGAAGGCGCGGAACTTCGCCTACTACGAACGGCTGACGGTCCGCGATTCGTCCCTATCGGCCTGCACGCAGGCGGTGATCGCGGCTGAGGTGGGGCACATGGAGCTCGCCTACGACTACTTCGGCGAGGCGGCGCTGATGGATCTCGACGACCTCGAGCACAACACGCGCGACGGCGTTCACATCGCCTCGCTGGCCGGCACCTGGATCGCCGCGGTGGGCGGCTTCGGCGGGATGCGCGATCACGACGGCGAGCTCAGCTTTATCCCCCGGCTGCCCGAGCATCTCACCCGGTTGGCCTATCGGCTGGCCTTCCGTGGGAGGCGCCTGATGGTCGAGGTAACCCAAGAGCAGGCGCGTTACTCCCTGCTGGAGGGCCCCGCCCTGGACATCGTCCACCACGGCCAGAACGTCCATCTGTCTCGCAAGGTGTCCGAGGCGCGAGACATACCTCCCGCGCCCGCGCGCGAGGCTCCGCAGCAGCCCCCGGGCCGAGCCCCGAACCGCCGACGCCCGATCCGCTAGAACGGGTTAGAAGTCCGAGCGCCTGGGAAGCCCCAGGCGAGGTCTGATCCCGCGTGCCGGCAACCGTTCCCGTTCATCGTCGATTGGCAACCGCTGCCACGTGGCCCGTGGGGGTGGCCGTCACCTCATGGACGTACATCTGGCGCACGACGCCGATCTACCGCACCGAGGGGTCCGGCAGCTTCGACGCGGACCTGCCCCCGCGGCTACCGGACGACGTCTCCCACGAGGAGATCCAGCGCCCGCGCGATGGCTCTGGACCGTTGTTTCATCGCCGCTACCGCGGCTCGATCCGAGACAGCACGTGGGGTGCGGCCGAGCTGATCGCCTGCCTGCGCGCCGATCCCAATCGCGTTGCGCCGTTCTCGCTGGCTCGCTTCCAGAAGACGCGGGGCGAGAAGGGGAAAATGCAGCTGAGTGACGAGTGGCTGGTGCGAATGCCCGGCCCGTGGGACGGGCCGATTCGCACGATCGAGCTCGGGCCGGAGCATTTCCGCTTCGCCACCCTGGCCGGCCACCTCGAGGCCGGTCAGATCGAATGGCGCGCCGACGAACACGACGGACTGCTGCGCTTTCAGATCGAGTCTTGGGCGCGGGCCGGAGACCGGCTCTCGGCGATCATGCACGACCGGCTGCGCATGGCCAAAGAAGTGCAACTGCACATGTGGAGCTCCGTGGTGGAGAAGGTGGTGGATCTGACCGGGGGAAAACTGGACCGCGGGATCGAGATCGAGACTCGGCGGGTCGACGGCGACGCGTTCGACTAGTCAGCGCGCAAAGCCGCGGCTCAGGCGTGAGAGCGGCCGCGCCCGGAGCAGCGAGCGGGCCTCCGCGAGCGCGGCCGAGGCGGCGTTGGCCCCCGGTCCGCCGTGCACCCCGCCGCCCGGATGGCTTGACGCCGAGCCCAGATAGAGACCCTCGATCGGCGTCTCGGGCCGCGCCAGCCCTGGAACGGGCCGGAACACGAGCTGCTGATGGAGCTGTGCCGTACCTCCGTTCAACGCGCCGTTGACCAGGTTGCGGTTGACCTGCTCGGAGCGTCGTCGGGGTGAACACGTGCCGTCCGCGGATCAGGTTGCGAAAGCCCGGCGCCAGAACCTCGACCTGCTGTTCGATCCGCTCGGCGAAGATCTCCGTCTCCCGCTCATCCCAGGAGCCGGTCAGCTCATGCGCAGCGTCACCGCGGATCTCCTGCGGGACGTGGGTGTAGGCCCAGGCGGTTTCCTTGCCGGCGGGGGCGCGAGTGCTGTCGAAGCCGCCGTACTGGCCGAGCACCAGATACGGCTCGGAAGGGATCAGCCGGCAGGCCATCTCGGCCGACTGCCGCGTCAGTGCGTCGACGCCCTCGGCGACGTGGACCGTTCCCGCGGCTCGGGCTCGCTCGGCCTGCCAGGGAATCGGGCCGTCCAGGGTCCAGTCGACCTTCACGGTGCCATTGTCGTAGCTGGAAGTGCTCGAGGTCCTTGAGCAGGCTGCGCGGTAGCGGTACGCCGGCGAGCAGCTCCCGATACAGCTGGGGTGCGCCGACGTCGGCGATCACGGCGCGCGTGGCGGGGTGCCGTTGCTCGCCCGTGAGCACCGCCCGGGCACGGCCGCCGCTGCACTCGATCAGCCGTCGCTCGCTGGCCGCAGAGCAGCTGACCGCCGGACGCCTCGAGTCGGCGCACCAGCGCCGCGGTCATCTCACCCGCACCGCTACGGACGGCCGGAAAACCATGGTCCTGGGCCAGCGAGCAAAGTACCCATCCGAACACCCCGCCCAGTGCCGTCTCGGGACTGATGTCCGCGTGCAGCGCGTTGCCGGCCAGCAGTCGCGTTCCGCCGTCGGAGCGGAAGTGCTCCTCGCCCAGCTCGACGAACCGGCAGCGTGCGAGAAGCGAGCAAACCGCAACAGCTCGCGCGGCCCGAGCGTCTCAAGCAGCCCGAGCGACCGGGCGCACCGGGGGAAACGGAGCGAAGAAGGCGCCGAGCGCGCCGCGTGCGTACCCGGCGCCAGAGCTCGTAGAGCTCCCGCCAGGCGTCTCCGTCTCCGGGGGCGCACTCGTCCAGCGAGGTAACCGTCTCCTCGATGTCGCTGGAGATCGCGGGACAGGTTCCGTCGCGCGTGGGGTGGGCCACCGCGATCCGGCTCCAGGCCCATTCGAGGCCCCAGCGCTCGAGGTCCAGCTTGCGCATGTGTGGCGAGGCCAGCGTGAACGGATAGAACGCGCTGAACATGTCATGGGTGAAGCCCGGCTCGACCAGCTCGCCGGAGCGGACGGCTCCTCCCGGCTCTGGCGCTTCCTCCAGGACGGTCACCTCCCAGCCCTGATCGGCCAGCAGGTTGGCGGCAACGAGCCCGTTGGGCCCGGCGCCGATGATCACTGCGTCAGCCATCGGCGGCGGGCTCGCGCTGGGGCAGAGCGCCGCGCGGGCGCGGCGCGTCCCCTTCGGCGAGTCGCTTGAGCCGGCGCAGCGCCTCCACGTTACGAAGCTTCATCAGCCAGTGTCCGACCGGTCCCAGCATCGCCGACAGCACGGGGTTGACCGGCTCCTCGATCATCGTCACGCGCGTACCGGTTCCCTCGGGGTGAAGCTGCAGCCGGACACGGGCCGACGGCAGCGGGCGGGCCCGGGCCTTCAGCTCCAGACACTCAGGTGGGCGGGCCGAGATGACGCTGGTGTGATCGCTGAGCGACAGCCAGCCGACGCCGACCGAATGTTCGAACGCCGCACCGGCGGCCGGCCAGTCCGGGTCAGCGGCCCGGATCTCCCGAGAGCCCACGACCCAATCGCCGTAGCTCCGGGGATCGCTCAGCAGGCCGAATACGGCCGCAGGCGGTGCGTCGATGAAGATCTCGTTGCGAGCCATATTGTCTGCGGCAGTGCTCCCCTGAGTCGGTATTTTCAAACAGTCCGTGCAGGAACTGATCCGCATCGAGTTGAGCCCGCGGATCCCCCGCGGCCAGAGCTGCTCGGCGCGATCGGGTACGTTCTCAGACCATGCCGGCTCGCACCCTGGAGGAGGAGGAGTGAGCGAGCTAGACAGCTCGGCCGCGCTCACGATTCGCGAGATCTCCGCCCGCAGCGGAGTCAGCGAGGGAACGCTGCGCATGTGGGAGACGCGCTACAGCTTCCCCAATCCCCAGCGTCTGGCCAGCGGGCATCGCCGCTACTCCGAGCGCGAGCTTGAACAGGTCCGCGCGGTCATCCGCGCGCGCGAGCAGGGCCTGTCGCTGCCCACCGCGATCGATCACGCCCGCCGGCTCGGCGACCAGCTGCGGCCGTCGGTGTATTCGGCCCTGCGCGAGAGCTTCCCCTACCTGCAGTCGCATCTGCTCCCCCAGCGCGCGCTCGTCTCGCTGAGTCATGCCATCGAGGACGAGTGCTGCGCACGGGCCGAGCGCCCGCTGCTGTTCGGGTGCTTTCAGCACGAGCGCTACTACCGCCGCGCCGAGTCGCGATGGCGGGAGATGGCCCGCACCGCCGAGCGGGCGATTGCGCTGGCCGACTTTCCGCGCTCCCGGCGCCCCAAGCGCGGTCCGGTCGAGATTGCGATCGATGAGCGCGATCCGCTGATGCGCGAGTGGGTGGTGGCATGCGACTCGCCGGGCTTCGCCGCCTGCCTGGTGGCGTGGGAGCGACCTCGCGACGACGGGCAGCCCCGCTCGTTCGAGACCATCTGGACGGTCGAGCCCTCGGTGGTCCGCGCCGCGGCGCGGGCCTGCTGCGAACTGGCCGCGCGCTCGGCTCCCAAATACGTCGAGGATCTTCGCGAGCGGCTGGACGCGCCGGCCTCCTCTGGGGCTCAGGACCTTCGCTCGGCGGTGGATCTGACCACGCGGATGGTGCTGTACGCGACCGCGGCGCGCGAGGAGCCGACCGGTCGCCCCGGGGCTTAGCGCCACCAGCGCGAGCGCCGCTCGAGGCGCTCGAGCGACTCGCCGATCAGATACAGCGTTGGCGGCCACAGCCCGACGAAGATCGCCCGGCGCTCGGCGTTGCCGCGCTCGTTCTGATCGACCGTCTTGGCTCGGATCCATAGCCCGAGGCAGAGCGCGACGGACGAGATCGCGGCCGCGTGCAGGTGCGACCCGCGCAGACCAACCCGGCGCAGCTGGGTGAGGAGATCAAGGCTCATGCCAATGCGCCTACCCCGTCCCGGGCTCCTTCTCCCCGTTCGCCGAGATATTGAACGGCGCGCGCAGCTTTACTTCAACGGCGTGATGGTGCCCGTTCTCGGCCGTTCGTTCAGCCGAGAGCTGGCGCTGGCGCCGGCGTCCGCTTGTTGCGGACCAGCTCGAGCTCGCTCGCGCTGACCTCGTGGCCGGCCCCGCACCGCAGCTCGACGCCGGCGCGCTCGCCGCACCCGCGGTGGCGCAGGTGCACCGGGCCCGCCGTCCTCGTCCAGCCAGCGGTCCCCCCATTGCATCAGCGCCACGAGCGCCGGCAACAGATCGGCGCCCTTCTCGGTGAGGCGGTACTCGTGGCGGGTTCGCTGTCCCGGCTCTCGGTAGGCCTCCGGCCGGAGCAGGCCCTCGGCCACCAGCTCGCGCAGCCGCGCGGCGGCGACCGGCTCGCTGATCCGGGCGCCACGCACGAAGTCGTCGAACCGCGTCGTGCCGTAGAACGCCTCGCGCAGGACCAGAAACGCCGAGCGGGTACTGAGCACGTCGAGGGCACGGGCGACCGTGCATCGCGTCGCGCTCCAGCCGCTGCGGGGATCGAGGTCGCCGGCCATCTGAATCACATCTTTCATGAGCGCGAGTATAGCTGGCTAAATCAGCCCTAAGCCAGCATGATAGGGTCTGACTATGAGATCCCTAAGTCAGACCCTCCAGAACGCTCGCCGGGCTGACGCCTCGGGCGGGCTCGTGCTCCTGATCGTCTGCTCGGCCGTGGTGATGGCGAGCCTTGACCTGTTCATCGTCAACGTCGCCCTGCCCAGCCTGGCCCGTGACCTCGGGACGAACAGCCTGAGCGACCTCTCCTGGGTGCTCAACGGCTACGCGATCGTCTACGCGGCCCTGCTGATCCTGTTCGGCCGGCTGGCCGAGGGCCGCAGCCGGGAAATCGGTTTTCTGCTCGGCGTGAGCGTGTTCACCGTGGCTTCGGCCGCGTGCGGCGCCGCGACGAGTGTCCCGATGCTGGTCGCGTTCAGGGTGCTCCAGGCAGCCGGAGCGGCGCTGCTGACGCCGACCTCGCTCAGCCTGCTGCTGGCCACGACCGCGCCGGAGCGCCGCCACGGCGCGGTACGGGCGTGGACCGCGGTGGGAGGACTGGCTGCCGCGCTCGGCCCCGTGGCGGGCGGGATCCTGGTCGCCGCCAACTGGCGCTTGGTATTCCTGGTCAACGTACCGATCGGGGTGGGGGCGCTCGTGGTCGGCTGGCGGCGGCTGCCGCACGTCCCCGGACACCCGGTCCGCCGCCCGGATGCACTGGGCTCCCTGCTCGTGACGATCGGGATCGGCGCACTGACGCTCGGCCTGGTCAAGGGCAACGACTGGGGCTGGGCCGCGCCAGGCACGCTCGTCTCGCTGATCGTCTCGGCGGCGGCGCTGGCAGGCTTCATCGCGCACTGCCTGCGCAGCGAGAATCCGCTCATCGAACCCGCGCTGTTCCGCGTACGGACGTTCTCGGGCGCGTCAGCGGTGATGGTGTTCTTCTCGGTCTCCTTCGGAGCGATGCTGCTGTCGATCGTGCTGTGGGGTCAGGACGTCTGGGGCTGGTCAGCGCTGAGGACAGGACTCGCGATCGCTCCGGGTCCGCTGATGGTGCCGCTGTTCTCGTTCCTCGTCGCCGGTCGGTTGATCGAGCGCTTCGGTCCGGGCCTGGTGGCGGGCGCCGGGTGCGCGTCATTTGCCGCCGGGGTGGGGTGGTGGGCTGCCGCCGCCGGTCTGCACCCGGACTATGTCGGCGACATGCTCGGCGGGATGCTGCTGACCGGCATCGGCGTGGGCCTGACGCTACCCACGCTGATGGCCACCGCCGCCGCCTCCCTGCCGCCGCAGAGCTTCGCCACCGGCTCGGCCGTCGTGAACATGCTGCGGCAGGTCGGCCTGGCTGTCGGCGTCGCCGTGTTCGTGGCTGTGCTCGGGATTCCCCACGGCGGCGCTCAACTGCTCAGTGCCTTCCAGGCCGGCTGGATCGTCGTCGCGCTGGTCTCCGCGGCCGGGGCCCTCGCGGCCCCGCTGCTGCTGCGATCCCCACGCCCGCAGGCGGAGCACGGGCGGGCCTCGGTGGCGGTTCTCTCAGACGCGAACTAGGCGCACGGGACGGGCCGATCCCGTCCGCCTCGTCCGGATCACGCGCTGCCGATCGCCACCCCGATGGCGAGCACGATCACACCGCCGAGCGTGACCACGATCAGCGACGAGCGCAGGGAGACGTGCAGGAATCGGTAGCGCACCCAAGCGATCACGAACAACTCGATCGCGACCACCACGCCCGCCACGACCAGCGCGTGGTTGACGTTGCTGATGATGAACGGCAGCGAATGGAAGATGCCGCCGAGCGCTGTCGCCGCCCCGGTGATCGTGCCGCGGATCCAGGCGGTGCCGCGGCCGGTCTGCTCGCCGGTGTCCGACAGCGCCTCCGAGATTCCCATGCTCACCCCGGCACCGAGCGCGGTGGCAAGACCAACCAGCAGTGCGGTGTGCGAGCTGCTGGACACCGCCGCGGCAAAGATCGGCGCCAACGTCGAGACGGTTCCGTCGATCAGACCGACCAGCGCCGGCTGGACGACCTGGAGAACGAATTCTGTCTCCTCGCATCCGCACAGGCGCGAGATCACGCGCTTGAGGGCGGGGTGCCGGTTCAGCTGCTCTGGGTCGACGGCGGCGTGCGGTGTCTCGTCCATGCGCTGGCGAGCCTACCCACCCGGATCGCTCTCAAGACCTATGTGTGCTGTGCCGGCCCGGGGTCCCAGCGCCGCCATCGTTAGGCCGGCACGACCCAGCCGACGATGGCCACGTATTGAGCCGCCGCGGCTGCGATCACCAGCCCGTGGAAGACCTCGTGGAAGCCGAAGGTTCGCGGCCAGGGATCGGGGCGTCGGGTGGCATAGACAAGCGCGCCGGCTGAATACAGCAGGCCGCCGGCGCCGAGCAGCGCGAGCGGTGCCGCGTCCAGCCGTTCGAGGAGCTGGGGAATTGCGATGATCGCCAACCACCCCAGAAGCAGGTAGCTGCTCGTCTTGGCGACGCGGGGAGCATGCACCCAGCCGAGCGCGAACGCGACCCCAGCTCCCGCGCCCGCCCAGGCGAGACCCAGGATCACCCAGCGCAGCGGGCCGTGCAGGACTACGAGGGCAATCGGCGTGTAGCTCGCTGCGATGAACACGTAGATGGTGCTGTGGTCGACTCGCTGCAGCACCGGCTTGAACCTAGGTGGACCCGGCCAGCGGTGATAGAGGGCGCTACCGGAGAACAGAGCGACCAGACCTGCCCCGTATACGGAGACCGCAACCCTCGCGGAGTCGGTGGGCGCTACCGCCACCAGCAAGACCGCCGCGGCGAGGGCCAGCAAGGCAGCCATGGCGTGTGATACGCCGCGCAACCGTGGTACGAGAGGTTCCAGGCTCGCGGACACCAGGTCAGACCAGCCTACTCCGAGGGCTCGGACTCTACCATTGGGCTATGCGTGGCACCTGTTGCTCGGGGGCTGGAGTACCCAAAAGCGATCAAGGTAGTGCGCCGGTCGGACCGGCCGAGTGCACGACCAGGAACGGGATCCGCCGGTCCCCATGCAACGTACCGCCGGAGATGAAGGAGCAGGGTCCGATCGCGAGCGGGCGACCAGCGATCGTCGCCTTCCCGCCCTTTCCACCCCGGAACTGCCGACGATCGCTACGAGGCCGCGCTGGCACGGGACCGCGACGCCGACCAACGTGACCGCCGCCGCCGAACGCGACCGGGCAGCCGCCGCCCGCGGCGAGGCGGCGCGCGATCGGGAGTCGGCCGCCCGCGACCGGCGGCTCGCCGCCGAGGACCGCGCGCAGGCAGCCGCCGAGCGCGCCGCCGCGACGATGGACTCGCTGCCCGGCGCGTGGCTGCGCGGCCCCGGGCTGGCCGAGCTGGAGCGCGAGATCAACCGCGTACGCCGTGGCTCGGGACGGCTGGTGGTGGCCTACATCGACGTCGATGGGCTCAAGCAGATCAACGACACAGAGGGTCATGGCGCGGGCGACGCGATGCTCAAGCGCACGGTGGGTGTCCTCCGTGCTCGGCTGCGGTCCTACGAGCTGGTCATCCGTCTGGGCGGGGACGAGTTCCTCTGCGCGATGAGCGAAGCCACCATCTCTGATGGGCGACGGCGCTTTGAACAGATCAGCGCCGCGCTCTCCGCCGGGCCTGACGGCGGGTCGATCAGCGTCGGGTTCGGCGCGCTGCAGGCCAATGACGACTCGACGGATGTGGTCGAGCGCGCGGACAGGGACCTGCTGGCGCTCCGGGGCCCGCATCGGCGAAACCTGGCCTCGGTACCGGAGCGCGCGAGCGCTCAGAACTGACCCTGAAGACCATTGGCGGAGATGCGGCGAGTGTCGTCAGGCGCGGGGCGGAGGATCAGGATCTCGGCCGGGATACGTTCCAGGAGCCAGCGGAGATCCTCGGCGGTCAGCCCTGCGGTCCCGTTGCTGGTGGCGGAGACGATGATGCGGTCGAAGTGCTCCTGTTGGAGCAGGTGGTTGAGCGCGTCCCGGTAGGTCCGCCCCCGAGCCACCCGGGCGTCGACCGGAATGCCCTGCGCGGTGGCCTGCTGCTCGATCGCCTCGAGCAGCGGCATCCCCTCCTCGCATTGGCCGGGTAGCGGGGCGTCGATCGGGAGGTTTCGTGGCACCCGGGCCAGGAATGCCGGGACGATGGTTGAGTTCTCCGCTTTGGCAAGCCGCGCGGCGGCCTCAAAGGAACGCCGGGAAATCGTCTGCCCGGTGAACGGGACAAGTGTCCGCCGAACCGAGCGCGGCCGTTCCGCCGGGGGCGTCACGCGCGCCGCCCCCCGCCGTCCGCCGAGCACTCCGATGGCCAGCGCGACGAGCACGATCAGGACGACGAAGGCGACGCTCATCGTTGCTCGTCCTGCGCCCGATGAGCGCGATCGGCGACGATGCGGATGTCGACGCGGGGCAGTAGCTCGATCAGCTGTTGCGAGAGGGGGAGCGCAGCCGACCAAGCCCGCGTGCCGGCCGCGAGCGGCCCATCAGGATGTAGGTCGTGCCGCGCCTGTGGGCCACCTCGGCGATCGCCTGGGGCAGTTCGTCGGACTGCTCGATCAGGAAATGAACGCCCAGCACGGACGCGAGTTGCCGCAGCGCGCTCAGGGATCGCTCGTCCTCCTCGGACAGGCGCTCCCCGGCCCGCTTCACCCACAGCAGGTCAAGCTCGGCGCCGAGGCGCTGCGCCGAGCGCCAGGCCCGGCGCACCAGGCGTTGTGCGCCGGGGTACGGCTCCACGAGCGCGAGCAGACGCTCGCCAACCGCCTGTGGTGCCTCGGCGGCCATCGTGCCTTCGCGAGTGCCCAGCGCGTCCTGGGTGGTGAGCCGCTTATCGGCGATTTCCTCGGCCACCTGCCGCAGGGCGACCTCCCGCAGCGCGGACAGGTTCTCGATCTTGAAGAAGTTGTTCAGTGCGGCCTCGACGCGCTCGGTCGGGTAGACCTTGCCGGCGCGCAGTCGTTCGATCAGCGCCTCTGGCGTAAGGTCGACCATCACGACCTCGTCCGCCCGTCCGAGCGCGTCATCGGGGATCGTCTCCCGCACCCGAACGCCGCTGAGCTCCGCGATCTGATCGTTGAGCGACTCCAGGTGCTGGACGTTGACCGTCGAGAGCACGTCGATACCGGCTGCCAGTACGTCCTCCACGTCCTCGTAGCGCTTGTGGTGCTCCACCCCTGGGGCGTTGGTATGCGCCAGCTCGTCGATCAGGCACAGTTCCGGCGCGCGTTCGAGGATGCCCGGGAGGTCCAGTTCCTTGAGCGCCGTGTCCCGGTAGGCGACGCGGCGTCGCGGGATGATCGGCAGCCCTTGGGCGATCGCCGCGGTTTCGGGACGCCCGTGGGTCTCGAGCAGCCCGATCACGACGTCGCGCCCGGCCTGCTGCTCGGCCCGCCCCTCCACCAGCATCTGGTAGGTCTTACCGACTCCGGCCGCCATGCCGAGGAAGACGCGGAGCTTGCCGCGTTGCGTCGCGCGCACGCCCTGCTCCATCTCATGCTCCGAGGATGTTGTGGACGATGAGGTCGATGAGCTTGATGCCGATGAACGGGGCGATGATGCCCCCCATGCCGTAGATGAGGAGGTTGCGCCGCAGCAGCGCGCTGGCGCCGATGGGCTTGTAGCTGACGCCCTTGAGGCTGATCGGGATCAGTGCCGGGATCACGATGGCGTTGAAGATGATCGCTGAGATGACCGCGGAGCGGGGGGTGCCCAAGTTCATGATGTTGAGCACGTGGAGCGGGCCGCTGCCGCCCTTGGTGGTGGCGTAGGTCGTCAGGAAGATCGCAGGCAGGATGGCGAAGTACTTAGCGACGTCGTTGGCGATCGAAAATGTGGTCAGGGCGCCCCGGGTGATTAGCAGCTGCTTGCCGACCTCTACGATCTCGATCAGCTTCGTCGGGTTCGAATCGAGGTCGACCATGTTGCCCGCCTCGCGCGCAGCCTGGGTGCCGGTGTTCATGGCCACGCCGACGTCGGCTTGGGCGAGCGCGGGGGCGTCGTTGGTCCCGTCTCCGGTCATCGCCACCATGCGCCCGCCGGCCTGCTGTTCCTTGATCAGCTCGAGCTTCGCCTCGGGGGTGGCTTCGGCGAGGAAGTCGTCGACGCCGGACTCCTCGGCGATCTTCGCCGCGGTCAGCCGGTTGTCGCCGGTGATCATGATCGTGCGGATGCCCATCGCCCGCAGGTGCTCGAAGCGCTCGCGCATGCCCTCCTTGATGGTGTCCTTGAGGTAGATGACGCCGAGGGTCTGGCCGTCGCGGGCCACGGCCAACGGAGTTCCACCCTCGCGGGCGATCCGGTCCAGCACCGGCTGCAGCTCGGCGGGCGGCCGTCCGCCTTCTGCGGTGACGAAGCCGATGATCGAGTCGCCGGCGCCCTTGCGGAGCTGCCGTCCGTCGATATCCACGCCGCTCATCCGGGTCTGTGCGGTGAAGGGGACGAACTGGGCCTGCAGCGAGCCCATGTCGTGCTCACGTATGCCATAGGTCTTCGCCAGGACAACGATGGAGCGTCCCTCCGGCGTCTCGTCGGCAAGCGAAGCCAGCTGGGCCACCTCGGCGAGCTCGGCTTCGGAGACGCCGGGCATCGGGATGAACTCAGCGGCGAGGCGGTTGCCGATGGTGATCGTGCCGGTCTTGTCGAGCAGCAGCACGTCGACGTCGCCGGAGGCTTCGACCGCGCGCCCGGAGAGCGCCAGCACATTGCGGCGCACGAGCCGGTCCATGCCGGCGATGCCGATCGCTGAGAGGAGCGCGCCGATGGTAGTTGGGATCAACGCGACCAGCAGCGAGATCAGCGTGGTCTCGGAGACAGAGGTGCCGGCGAACAGCCCGAACGGGCGCAGGGTCGCCACAACGACCATGAAGATCAGGGTCAAACCGGCCAGCAGGATGTTCAAGGCGATCTCGTTGGGCGTCTTGCGCCGCGCCGCCCCTTCGACCAGCGCGATCATCCGATCCAAGAACGAGTGTCCGGGTTCCTGGGTGATCTCGACGACGATCCGGTCCGAGGTCACCCGGGTGCCTCCGGTGACCGCGCTGCGATCGCCGCCGGACTCGCGGATCACCGGGGCAGACTCGCCCGTGATCGCGGACTCATCGACGGTGGCGATCCCTTCGATCACGGTTCCGTCGCCGGGGATCAGCTCGCCCGCTCCGACCACGACGATGTCGCCCTTCTGCAGCTCGGAGGCAGCCTTGGTGTTCCCGTCCCTGAGGACGGCCACCGTCTCCTGGCGCAGCGAGCGCAGGGTGTCCGCTTGGGCACGGCCGCGTCCCTCGGCGAATGCCTCGGCCATGTTGGCGAAGGTCACGGTCAGCCACAGCCAGATCGCGATCGTCAACGAATACCAGGCCGGCTCATGCCCGCCACCGAGCGACCCGCCCCCGAAGGCCTGGATCAGCCACGTCACCGTCGTGATGACCGCGCCCAGCTCGACCACGAACATGACCGGATTGCGGATCTGAACTCTGGGGTCCAGCTTGAGCAGGCTGTCGATCAGGGCGCGGCGGACGATGTCGCGGCGAAACAGCGACACCGCCTGGCGCTCACGCGGGGCAGCCGGAGCGTCGGCTGGAATTACTGGGGGCGGGTTCGCCGACATCAATGACCTCCAAGTCGGTCGAGCGCGAGGTTGAGTTGGAGGACGTTCACGCCCCGCTCACCCGAGAACCCGAGTCCACGACCGTGGGTGTGGTCGGAGACCAGCGCGCTCACCCGGGACAGCGGGAGGTGACGCACGGCAGCGACACGGTGAGCCTGGATCGCGGCGTTCGCGGGGGAGATGTCGGGGTCGATCCCGGAGGCCGAGGTGTTGGCGGCGTCGACGGGCACCTTCGCCGCGGTGAGCTGCGGCACGTACGGCCGTTCGAGCGCGACGTAGGCCTGGACGTTGGCTGTGATCGCCTGCTCGGTCGCGATGTTGTTCGGCCCGGCGTTGGAGAATGCGGTCCCGGCGGCGTTGTCTGCCGGTACCGTCGCCGAGGGACGGGTCTGGAAATATCTCGGGTCCGGTGTGGTGATTGGGTTGCCGGACTTATCAAGTTGCACCTTGCCGCTCTTGATCACGGTGTCGGTGAACTGCTGGCCGATGAGCTTCGAGCCGACCAGCTTCCCCCGGACGTAGACCTTCTGCCCGTTCGCGTTGCCGGGGAAGGCGACCTGGCTGACCCCGGTGATCAGCAGTGGATAGAGAATGCCGAGTAGGAGGGTCAGGACGACGATCCCGATGGCCGAGTTGATGGCGTCACGTTTCATGTCAGTAGAGGTGTCCGGTCAGGCCCTGCACGATGGGTCCGAGCAGCAGGGCGGGGAAGAAGGTCAGAGCGCCGACGAGGATGATCACGCCGATCAGCAGGACCACGAACGTCGGGTTGTCGGTGCGCATCGTTCCCAGGCCGGCCGTACTGATCCGCTTGCCGGACAGCGAACCCGCGACCGCCAGCACGAAGAGAATCGGCGCGTAGCGGGCGAACAGCATCGTGAACCCGCCAAGCAGGTCCGCGAAGGTAACGCCATGCGCTCCGAGGTTCCCGGGGCTGGGCTGGACGTACCCGGTGTAGCCCGCGAATGCCGACCCGTTGTTGTTGGCCTGTGAGAGATAGGCGTAGAAGGACTCGGAGAATGCCTGCGGCTTGCCGGGACTGAAGATCGACGCTCGCCCCGCCCTCGATGCGACCGCTAGCGCCGTAGAGAACAACGCGAACAGCGGGGTGACCAGCAGCCCGAGCACGACCAGCTTGATCTCCCGTGCCTCGATCTTCTTGCCCAGATACTCCGGCGTCCGGCCGACCATCAGCCCGCCGATGAACACCGCCAACAGCACGTAGAGCAGGATCGAGTACAGGCCGGTGCCGACCCCTCCAAAGATCGTCTCGCTGGCCGACAGGTTGGCGAATGGAATTGCACCGCCGAGCCCGGTGAAGGACTCAAGCGAGCTGTTCACCGCCCCGCAGGAGGTGACCGTGGTGACGACATCGAACAACGCCGAGCCGGCGATCCCGAAGCGCTGATCCTTACCCTCCATGTTCCCGCCCACCGAGCCCGCGAGCACGTGGGTGTGCAGCCCAGCCGCGTGCTGGGCGGGCGACCCGTGGGCCTCGGCGATGTAGGCGACCGCCGCTCCGACGAGGAACATCAGCATCATCGTCGAGTAGATCGCGTAGCCCTGACGACGGCGGCCGGTCATCCGGCCGTACATGAACACCAGCGCCGCGGGGATGATCAGCACCGCGAGCATCTCGACAAAGTTGGTGAATCCGCTTGGATTCTCGAACGGATGCGCCGAGTTCACGTTGAAGAACCCGCCCCCATTGGTCCCGAGCAACTTGATCGCCTCCTGCGAGGCGACCGGCCCCATCGCGATCGACTGGCCCCCACCGCTGGTCACCCCATTCGAGGTGAGGTATTGGGACAGATTCTGGATCGACCCCTGAAACACGAGCACCAGCGCCAGCATCACCGCGATCGGGAGCAGCACGTACAGAATCGTGCGGACAATGTCCTGCCAGAAGTTGCCCAGGCTCGCGCCGCTGCGGGAGATGATCCCCCGAATCAGCGCGACCGCTACAACAACTCCCAGGCCGGCCGAGAGAAAGTTCTGCACCGTCAGCCCGACCATCTGGCTGAAGTAGCTGAGCGTCGTCTCGCCGGCGTAGTACTGCCAATTGGTGTTCGTGACGAATGACGAGGTCGTGTTGAACGTCACATTCCAGGTACCGGAATGAAAATGCTGTGGATTCAGGCCGGTGAAGTTCCACAGCGTCTGGGTACGCAGGACTACGTACAGCACCAACCAGCCGGCGACCGAGAAGATGATGAGGCTCCGGGCATACGCCTTCCAGTCCTGACCCTGGTTGACGTCGACCCGCATGACCCGGTAGAGCCAGCGCTCCGGGCGCCGAAACAGGCGGTCGAGGACCGTGTGCTCACCCGCGTAAACCGCGGCGAGGTAGCGACCGAAAGGCATCGCCAGCACGGTCAGGATCACGGCGAACGCGACGATCGTCAGCCAGCCAAGGAACGTCATCAGAACCGCTCTCCGCGCAACAGGGCGTAGAGCAGGTAGACGCAGACGAGCACCGAGACAATCAGTCCAAACAGATCCGCGCCGCTCATATCCGCTCGATCCCATGGATCAGCGCCGTCAGCAGCGCGAACGCGATCACAGCGAGGGCAATGGCGACAACATCCATCGTCATCGACCTCCGATCAGCGGCACGCATGCTCGGGCTGCCTTTGCGGTCCGGGTGGGGGTAAAGGCCATGACGCCATCGTGGACCCCGGCCCATGCAGGACGTATGCAGAAACGGTGCTAGGTCATACAGGTTCTGTGAAGACGAGCTTGTGCGATCCAATGTTGTGCTTTGGTGCACCATCGGTGCAGTACGGTCCTGCCGGCGGGCCCATCCGCAGTCAACTCGGAGCCGGGCGGAAGGAGGACAGGCGATGTCCAAGTCGATTCTGTACATGTCGATGTCGCTGGATGGATTCATCACCGGTCCCGACGATGGCCCCGGCAACGGGCTGGGGACTGGAGGCGAGCGGCTGCACGCCTGGCTGGGCGAGTGGACGGGAACCCCCAGGGGGTTCGATCCGCCGGGTGCTAGCGGTCAGGTCCTAGGCGAGTCGCTGGCGAGCGGAGCGGTGGTGGTCGGACGAAAGACCTTCGAATACGCCAATCATTGGGACGGCGATCACCATGGGGTTCCGATCTTCGTCCCGACCCGCGGCACGCCACCAGAGCCGCAGTCGAAGTTCGTTCACTACGTCACCGACGGCGTCCAGAGCGCCATGCGCCAGGCCAAGGACGCAGCCGGCAGCGCGAACGTCATGGTTCACGGCGCGGAACTCGCGCAGTCGTTGCTTCGCGCTGGGGAGCTTGACGAACTCGAGATTCATCTCGTCCCGCTGCTGCTCGGCGACGGACGGCCGCTGTTCGGCTCCCTCGGCGAGAACATCGAGCTCGAGCTGACTCGAGCCGTGAATGCCCCCGGCGTTATGCACCTGCATTACAGGGTGATGTCGTGAGCTCGTGGACCGTCCGGTCAGGCGCCGAAGCGGTAGCCGACTCGCGGGTCGGTCTTGATGTAGCGAAGCCCCTCTGAAGGTTCGATCTTGCGCCGCAGGTTGGCGACGTGAGCACGCAGCACCTGGGTATCCGCGGCGTAGGCCTGCCCCCACACCGACACCAGCAGCTCGCGGTAGGTGACAAGGCGGCCTCGGTTGCGCGCCAGCACCCGCAGCAGGTCGAATTCGGTCGGTGTCAGGTGTACCTCCTCTCCGTCACGACGGACCACACGTGCCGCCAGGTCGACCTCTAGGCCGTCGGCTTGGATCACCGCGTCCTCTTGTTCTGGTCCCACGCGTCGCAGCACCGCCTGTAGCCGCGCGATCAACTCCCGGGGTCCAAACGGCTTGGTCACGTAGTCGTCGGCACCGGCGGCCAGGGCACGGACCTTGGCCTCCTCGTCGCCGACGGCGGACAACACGATGATCGGGATCTCGCTCCATTCCCGCAGTCGCCGGCACACTTCGACGCCATCCATGTCGGGAAGAACGAGATCGACGATCGCAGCCTCGGGGTGCCGGACGGCCGCCGCGTCCAGAGCGTCCTCGCCGTTCTCGGCCGGCAGCGACTCGTAGCCTGCGTCGCGGAGGATCACTCGCAGCGCCCGCAGGATTTGCGTTTCGTCATCGCACACCAGCACCAGCGGACGTTCACTCACGCCGGGCTACCATCCTCGTCATAGGGCAGTGAGACGATGAAGATCGATCCCTGGCCCGGAAGCGATTCCACCGACAGGCTCCCGTGGTTGGCCTCCACGAACCCCCGGGCGATCGCCAGGCCGAGACCAGAGCCGGTCCAGGGCCCGGCGGCCGGGTCGCGCCCGCGGTAGAACGGCTCGAAGATTCGCTCCTGCTCGGCGGCCCCGATTCCCGGACCCTGATCGACGACGCGCACGACCACGCGGTCTCCCATCCGGCGCGCGTTCACCGACACGGGGAGCTCGCCCGAGTAACGGCGGGCGTTCTCCAGCAGGTTGGCGAACACCCGCTCGAGCTGGGCCGCGTCGGCCATCAGCAACGGCAGCCCGGGGTCGACGGACAGGCGCACTGCGCCCGGGCCCGCGGGCACAGAGTCCCGGGCGCTCAGCAGCACGTCTTCGATCGATATCCATTCACGCCGGGGCTCGGCCCGTCCGGCCTGCAGGCGGGAGAGATCGAGCAGCTTGTCGATCAGCACGGACAGGCGCTCGCCTTCTTCGACCACGCCCGCGCTCAGCTGCTCTCGCTCCTCGTCGACCAGCGAGCTCGAGCCCAGCGCGTGTCCCGCCGCCACCATCGCGGTCAAGGGCGAGCGCAATTCGTGCGAGACGGCGCGTAGCAGCGCGGTCTTCAGATCGTCGCTGCGACGCAGGGCAGCGGTTTCCACCGCCTCGGCCTGCAGGGCATCCCGGTCAAGGGCAATCGCGACGAGCGCGGCAAGTGACGGAGCGATCCGTTCGGTGACCCGCTCCATCGTCTCGGGCGGCAGGTCTCGCGGCACGAGCAGCGTGGCCACCTGATCGCCGGCGCGGCCCGGCAGGGGAACCGCCACCTGACGGTCGCCGGCGCGGGCGACGCCCAATTCGATCCGCGTCGAGGGGATGGCCAGCGCACGTGCCACCCGTCGAGCCGTGCCGCCGAGCGCCGCCTCCGTCCGCACGCCGGCCAGCAGCTCCTGCGCCAATCCCGCCGCCAGATCGGCCTCCCCGCGGCGTCGTTCGGCCTCTCGCGCTCGCCCGCGAGCGATCTCCGCCATCGTGCTCACCGTCACCGCGGCCACGGTGAATGCGGCCAGCGCTATCCAGTCGCTCCGGTGGGCAATGCTGAATTGACCGACCGGCGGGATGTGAAAGAAGTTGAGCGCCATCGCGCTGGCCACCGACGTCATCAGGCCCAGCACCAGGCCGCCGAAGGCCGAGACCAGCAGAACCGCGGGCAGGTAAACCACGCTCAGCGACACCGTCGGCGCGATGCGCTTCAGCGGATAGACGGCCAGGGTGGCTAGCGAGACGGCGATCGCAGCCAGCACCAAGCCCTGCCAGAGCGGCGGACGCTCTTCCCCAAACGCCCGCAAACCGAGCCGGTCTGACATGTCATGAGCGTACGCGAGTGATCCGCGCAGGCGGTGGCTACGAATTCATGGTGTGCTGGTCAAGCCCGCCATCCTTCCGGCCACCGTCGCCGTGGTCGTCGGTGTAATCGCCCTCGCGCTCGGCAGCAGTCGCGGCGCGGCAACCGCGGCGTCGTCGTCCAACGTGGCCGGCGGGACCGCGGTCACGTTGAAGATCGCCAACTACGCGTTCGCGCCGCCGGCGCTGACGGTCAAGGTCGGGACCCGGGTCACGGTGAGGAACCTCGACAGCACCGCTCACACCGCCACAGCCGGTTCGGGGGCGTTTGATTCAGGCACGTTGAAGCAGGGCCAGTCCGCGCACTTCACGCTCAAGCGGCCCGGCACCTACAGCTACATCTGCCAGTTCCACGCGTTCATGACCGGCACGATCAAGGTGGTCGGCTGATGCTGCGGTTTCGAATCACGCCGATCACCTCGGCTGCCGCCGCGCTGGTGGCGGTCACGGCGGGGGTCCACTTTCAGCAGTACGTCGACTTCATCAGCGAGGTCCCGACCGTCGGTGTGCTGTTCCTGCTGAACGCCGCGGGCGGCGCCGGCCTCGCCGTGGCGCTGCTGAGCACCGATCGCCGCCTGCGGGCGCTCGCCGCACTGGGCTCGCTCGGCCTGGTCACAGGTTCGCTGGTCTCCATCGCCATCGCGCTGAGCGGCAATTTCTTCGGCTACAGCGAGCCGACGCTGCGGCTGCCGATCGTCATCGCGATGCTGGCCGAGCTTGCGGCGATTCCGGTGCTCGGCCTGCTGCTGCTCCGCGGCCCGGCGTCCCGTCAACGGGCTGAGGTCGCGTAGCGATCGTATACATGCAGGCCTGTTCATGCGATAATGCGTGCATGAGCCGCCGGCATGAAGTTGATCTGGCCTACCTCGATGTCGTCACGGCGCGGACCGTGGCCAACACCATGCAGGCCCTCGCGACGCCAAGCCGCGTGCGGATCCTGAGTCGCCTCGGCGCCGGGGCATGTTCGGTCAACGAACTCGCCCGGGATATCGCGATGGAACAGCCCGCTGTCTCCCAACAGCTGCGCATCCTGCGCCACCTCGGGCTGGTCGTCGGCGAGCGCCAGGGACGGCAGATCATCTACGCCCTGCACGACGATCACGTGGGGGTGCTGCTGGCGGAGGCGGTCTCGCACGTCGAGCACCTTCGGCTCGGGCTGTCCGCGACTCCGGAGATCGCCCAGGTGAGCGCATGAGCGGTACCACCTCGGCGCTGATCGCCGCCGCCGCCGGGGTCGGCCTCGGTCACGCGATCCTGCCCGACCACTGGGTTCCGCTGGCCGTGATCGGGCGCACGCAGAAGCTCTCGCTGCAGCGCGTCGCGCGCCTCTCGCTGTTGGCGGGGATCGCTCACGTGCTCGTCTCACTGCTCCTGGGCGGCATCATCATCGTCCTCGGCCTGCAGTTTCGCTCCGCAATTGAAAGCGCCCAGAGCACGATCGTCGGCACCGTGCTGGTCCTGACCGGACTCGCCTTCCTTGCCCTCGAGCTGACCGGACACGGCCACAGCCACAGCCACGAGCACGGTCACTCGCATGAACACGGTCACTCGCACGAGCACGGCCACGCACACGTGCCCGCTCCGACAAGCCGCGCGCGCGGCGTGGCCGCGATCATGGTTCCGTTCGGCGCTGCGGCCTCACCTGATCTGACGATCCTCCCGGTGTTCCTCGCCGCGGCCGCCGCCGGGGTCTTCGCCGCCGTCGGCGCGCTGATCATCTTCTCGGCGGTCACGATCGGAACGATCGTCGGATTGACCCTGTTCGCCTGCTTCGGCGGCTACCAGCTGCAGGGGGAATGGCTCGACCGTTGGGGCAACGCCTTCACCGCCCTGGTGCTCCTCGCCATCGGCGCGCTCGTACTCTTTGGCGTCATCTAGCCCTGCGTGTTGCTCATCATTCAGCCGGACACGCGCTCAACGCTGGGTAGGACTGAGCCCGGTCCTGGTCGCGCTGGTCATTGGTCTCTGGCCTCGGTCCGCGCTCGCGGCGGTGAACCCCAGCGTCGAGTCCGTCGTGACCAGCGCCAGCCTGGGTCAGGCGCTCAGCCGGCAACCGGACCTGGCCTTCAGCGGCCCCGCGCCCCCCGGCGTCCCGGTCATCCACGTCAACGATTCCGTGCGCTATCAGCACATCAGAGGCGTGGGCGCAGCGATCACCGACAGCTCGGCCTGGCTGATCCGAGATCGACTTGGATCGGCGGCTCGTAGCCGGCTGATGAAGGCGCTGTTCAGTGCGTCGGGTCTGCGGTTGAACTTCATCCGCGTGCCGATGGGAGGATCTGACTTCACCGCGCAGCGCCGCCCGTACACCTATGACGACCTGCCGGCCGGTCGATCAGACCCCGGCCTCCACCACTTCTCCATCGCCCACGATGCGGCGTACACGATCCCGGTGCTGCGTCAAGCACTGGCGCTGAACCCGCACGCCATGGTGCTGGCCAACCCCTGGAGTCCCCCGGCCTGGATGAAGACCAACGGACGTCTGGACAACCGCAACCACTCCGGTGCGCTGCTGCGCAGCGCCTACGCCCCGCTGGCCAGCTACTTCGTCCGGTTCATCCACGCGTATGCGCGGGCCGGCGTCCACATCGATGCCGTCACGCCGCAAAACGAACCCGGTAACGCCACCCGCTATCCGGGCATGGACTTCAGCGAGCCGGCCGAGGCCGCGTGGATCACCCACGATTTGCGGCCAGCTTTGCAGGCCGTGGGGCTGCGGACCGAGATCTACGGGTACGACTATGGGTGGTCGGCGGCTTCGTCCGTATTCGCCCGCAGGCTGGTGTTGAGTCAGGCAGCACCGGCGTTGACGGGGATTGCCTCTCACTGTTACTTCGGCAGCCCCACCCTAATGAGCTCGCTGCACGCGATGAACCCTCGCCTTGATGAGATCGAGTCGGAATGCTCCCCGGGCATCACCCCGTTTTCGACCTCTGAGCTGCTGATCAGCTCAATGCGAAATTGGGCCAGCACCGTGGCGCTGTGGAACCTGGCCCTGGACCGATCGGGCGGCCCGGTGCAACCGCCCAACCGCGGGTGTCCCCACTGCTCGGGCGTAGTCACCGTCGACAAGACCACACACACATTCGCTCCCACGCGGGACTACTTCCAGCTGGGCCAGCTGAGTCGGTTCGTCGCCCCCGGGGCGGTCCGGATCGCCTCCGAGAACTTCGTCCGTTACCGCTACCTCAGCCGGGGCATGGACATCGCGACCCCGGGACTCGACGATGTCGCGTTCCTCAATC
Source organism: uncultured Solirubrobacterales bacterium (assembly GCA_963844475.1). Classification (GTDB taxonomy): domain Bacteria; phylum Actinomycetota; class Thermoleophilia; order Solirubrobacterales; family Solirubrobacteraceae; genus Palsa-465. Next base: position 285,697 of record CAWJOL010000003.1, read on the forward strand.
CTGACGGCAGCCAGGTGCTCCTGGTCTACAACGACTCAGCCACCACCACCGCGTTCGCCGTTCAGTCGCGCGGGCGCACGCTCAACACGCAACTGGCCCCGAAGGCGACCGAGACGCTGATCTGGGACCGCCCGCGCTGAGATACCAGACCCGCCCTGAATGGGTAACACTGTGCGTATGCCGTCAAATAATCCTTCATACGAAGAGTCCAAGCAGGTTGCCGAGGCGAGCCGCGAGGCCGACTGGAAACAGCCGAGCTTTGGCCGCGAGATGTATCTCGGAAATTTTCAGCTCGATCTGATCCATCCTCAGCCCAAGGCCGATCCGGACAAGGTCCGCGACGGCGAGGAGTTCCTCCGGCGCCTGCGGGCCTTCCTGACCGAGCGGGTGGACCCGCTCGAGATCGAGGAGAACGCGAAGCTCGGCGACGACGTGATCCAGGGCCTCAAGGACCTCGGTGCCCTGGGCATGAAGATTCCCAAGGAGTACGGCGGTCTTGGTCTCACCCAGGTCTACTACAACCGCGCCCTGGCGCTGGCCGGAACCTGGCACGCGGCGATCTCGACCCTGCTCTCCGCCCATCAGTCGATCGGCCTGCCCGAGCCGCTGAAGACCTACGGCTCCGAGGCTCAGAAGCGCGAATGGCTGCCCAAGGTCGCCAAGGACCACATCTCCGCCTTCCTGCTCACCGAACCTGACGTGGGCTCGGACCCGGCCCGGATGTCGGCCACCGCGGTGCCGACCGAGGACGGCCGGGGCTACACGATCAACGGGACCAAGCTGTGGGCGACCAACGGCTATATCGCCGACGTCGTCGTGGTGATGGCCGTGGTGCCGAAGACCGAGGACTCCAAGGGCGGGATCACCGCCTTCATCTGCCCGATGGACACCGAGGGCGTCACCGTCACCCACCGCAACGAGTTCATGGGTCTGCGCGGCCTGGAGAACTCGGTCACCGAGTTCAAGGACGTCTTCATCCCCAAGGAAAACGTGATCGCGGGCGAGGGGAGAGGGCTGAGGATCGCCCTGGGGACGCTCAACACCGGGCGACTGTCGCTTCCCGCGATCTGCGTCGGCGCCACGAAGTACTCGCTGCGGATCGTCCGCCAATGGGCCAACGAGCGCAAGCAGTGGGGACAACCGCTGGGCAAGCACGATCCGGTGGCACAGAAGATCGCCTTCATCGCCGGCACCGCGTTCGGATTGGAGGCGCTCGTCGACGTGGCTTCTCGGCTCGCCGACGACAAGCAGCGCGACTTCCGCATCGAGGCCGCGATCGCCAAGCTGTACGGATCCGAGCGCGCCTGGGAGGCCGTCGACACGATGGTCCAGGTCCGCGGCGGCCGCGGCTATGAGACGGCCAAGTCGCTGGCCGCGCGCGGTGAGAAGCCGGTTCCGGCCGAGCAGATGCTCCGGGATATGCGGATCAACCGGATCTTCGAGGGCTCCACCGAGATCATGCACCTGATGATCGCGCGCGAAGCGGTTGACCAGCACCTGAGCGTGGCCGGGGACATCCTGCTCGGGGACGCGGCGCTGGCCGAGAAGGCGAAGCTGGCGGTCAAGGCGGGCGCGTTCTACGCCAAGTGGTTCCCCTCGCTCACCGTCGGCAAGGGCCAGAGTCCCAACGCGTTCGATGAGTTCGGCGAGCTGGCCAAGCACCTTCGCTACGCCGAGCGTTCCTCGCGCAAGCTGGCCCGCTCGACGTTCTATGCGATGGGCCGCTACCAGGCCAAGCTCGAGCAGAAGGGTGCGTTGCTAGGTCGCATCGTCGACATCGGGGCGGAGCTGTTCGCCATCGCCAGCGCCTGCACCTACGCCTCGACGCTTGGCCAGGACGATCCGGCCAACCGGGAGGCGATCTACGAGCTGGCTGACCTGTTCTGCACCCAGGCCCGGGGTCGCGCCGACGTCCTGTTCCACGAGCTGTGGGCCAACAATGACGACGCCCAGTACAAGCTCGCGCAATCGCTGCTCGAAGGTCGCTACGAGTTCTTCGAGCACGATGTGCTCGACCCGGCCGGGGACGGACCAATGATCCCTGAGCACGAGCCGCCCGCGGCCCAGAGGCTCGAGGACGAGCTGCAGGCGGAGGCTGTCCAATAACCAGGACGCGGCGGCTCGATAAGCGCGGATACGAAAAGGAGCTCGCCCGGCTCCAGGTGGAGTTGGTGCGATTGCAGGATTGGGTTGTCCATGCGGGCTTGAAAGTCGTCGTGCTGTTCGAGGGTCGTGACACTGCCGGCAAGGGCGGCACGATCAAACGGATCACCGAGAAGACCAATCCCCGTGTGGTCAGGACAGTGGCGCTGGGAACACCGACCGAGCGGGAGCGCAGTCAGTGGTATTTCCAGCGCTACGTCGCCCATCTCCCGGCCGCCGGCGAGGTCGTCCTGTTCGACCGCAGCTGGTACAACCGCGCCGGCGTCGAGCACGTCATAGGCTTTTGCACGCAGCAGGAGTACGAGGAGTTCATGCGGGCCTGCCCGCAGTTCGAGCGGGATCTTCTGCGCTCGGGCATCATCTTGGTCAAGTACTGGCTGTCGGTCAGCGACGAAGAGCAGGAGCGCCGGTTCAGGGCTAGGCTTGACGATCCGGCCAAGCAGTGGAAGCTCAGCAGCATGGATCTCGAGGCGCGGCGGCGCTGGGTCGACTATGCCCAGGCCAAGGACGACATGTTCGCCTACACCGACACACCCGAGTCGCCGTGGTACGTGGCCGAGGCCGACGACAAGCGCACGTTACGGCTGAACCTGATCTCACACCTGCTGGGGCTGATCCCCTACGAGGAAGTTCCGCGCCAAAAGCTGAAGCTTCCGCGACGCCAGAAGCGCGCCTATGTCCGGCCGCCGCGGAACGAACAGAATTACGTTCCCGCCCGCTACGAGGTCGGCTGACGCCGCGGGCTCTGAGCGGCGACCACGAGTTGCGCCGCGCCCGCGCCGGCGTCGCTGAATCAGGCTGTGCGCGAGCCCGCCGCGGCGGGAAAACGAGGACCACACGTGTGGCAGGCCCCTACGGCCAGAGCGGTCAGCAGCCTGGTCCATTTCGGTACCGCTGAAGTGGTCCACTCATCTCCGTGAGCAGCCCTCTGCCCGGCCAGCTCCCGCCGCGGTCCTCGGTAGTGGAGGGGAGGGTGCTGAGGACGATCCCTGCGAGCACGGCAAGGGCACCGGCGATCTGCGGGGTCGCCGCACTGCTGCCGAACGCCGCCCAGCCCACGGCGGCACCGACAACCGGCTCCAGATTCATGTAGGCACCGGCGAGCTGCGCGGGAACTCGTGCCTGGCCGTAGGCGAATAGCCAGAACGGCAGGAGGGTTCCCGCGAGCGCCAGCGCCACGAGCGCCAACACCGGAGTGGCTATGGCTGGAGCAGACGGCGTGGCCTCGGTGAACGCGGCGAACGGCAGTGCGATCAGCCCGCCGACAGCGAACTCGACCGCCGTGACGGCAGCGGCATCGCGTCCGCTCAGCAATCGCGGCTGGGCCACGATGAACAAGGCGGAGAGGGCCGCCGAGGCGAGCACGAGCAGGTCTCCGCGTGGGCTGGCGCCGCTCCCGCCGGTTCCCGAGATCAGGGCGACGCCCCCGAGCGCCAGCGCATAGCCGCTCCAGCCAATCGGGCGCGCTCGGCCCTGGCCGAGTGAGGCCGCAAGCAGCGCCACGAGGACCGGGACCACGCCCACCACCACCGCGGCGTGACTCACGCTGGTGCGCTCGATGCCGGCGTTCTGGAGCATGATCACGGCACCGAATCCCAACGCTCCCGCCGCAGCGACGCGCGGGACGAACGCTTCCCGCAGCCCGCGCCGGCCGGCGACGGCGAGTACCGGGGCCGCAATGGCGAAGCGGGCGAAGGTGAGCCAGTCCGGGCCGAGCCAGCCAAGCGAGAGCTTGGACAGGGGCACAGTCAGACCCCAGAGGGCGCCGGCCGCGGCGAGGGCGAAGAGGGTTGGGCGGTGCTTGATTTCCACGCAAACGATGATGGCGGCCGTGCGCCTGAATTCAGGCCAGGATTTGACACATAGCGCTATTCACGATCGAATATTGCGTGGGATGCCTGATTCCTTGGACTTAATTGATGCCCGTCTTCTTGAGGCGCTCCAGGTCGACGCTGATCGCTCCAACGTCGAGCTGGCGCGGCTGGTCGGGCTCTCCCCGGCGGCGACGCTTCACCGGGTGCGCCGGTTGAAGCAGGCCGGCATCGTGCGGGGGGTCGTGGCGCGCGTGGACCCGACCGCAGTCGGCTTCCCCCTCCAGGTCTACGTGGCCGTCACTCTGCAGCGCCACGACGATGCAAGCCACAAGCGATTTGCCGACGCGGTCCGCGCGATGCCCGAGGTGATCTCCGCCGACTGGGTCACTGGCGAGACGGACGCGATGCTGATCGTCGTCGCGCGTGAGGTAGCCGAGCTCCAGCGGGTGCTGGTGCGCCTGTCGACCCGTGGAGGGGCCGCCCGCGTGACCACGCTCCTGCGTCTGGAAGAGCTCAAGCCACCGTCACCGTTGCCGCTGGACTCGTCCCGCTGACGTCGTCGAGGTCTTCGAACTCGAGCGGCGTAATGACCCGCAGCGCTTCACCTGCAACCTCGAAATGGGCCGGGAGATTGCCGGCGATCTCTCCGTCGAGTGCGACCTCGAGCTCACGGTCCGCGTGGACCTGGAGGCTCGAGATGTGCAGAGCGTGCACTCCGGAGACCTTCCGCTTGACCCGCAGGACGAGGAACAGCGCCGCACCGATCATGCGCCTGAGGGGGACGTCCTCGATCGCCAGGACATCGAGCAGCCGGTCGTCCGGACTCGAGCCGTCGATGCTCAGCCCGAGCGGACCACCGAAGACAGGTGCGTTGATCACCGATAGTTGAGCCAGCCTGAGGGCCTCGGTGTTACCGTCGTAGCGAAGCTCACAGTTGAACGAGGATCGGTGGCGGAACGCGGCGGCGGCCGCCGCGAGGTAGGTGAGCCGGCCGAGCCGATCACGGATCGAGGCACGCGTCGCGAGCTTGGCGAAGCTCACGTTCAGCCCGACGGTCGCGGCGTGGACGAAGTGCCGGGGGGGACGGCCGGGGCTGATCACGCGCCCGAGGTCGATCGTCGCGATCTTGCCCTCGGCCAGGAGCCTCACGGCTTGGCGGGGATCGGTGGGGATCCGCAGCGAGCGGGCGAAGTCGTTGGAGGTGCCCAGAGGCAGCACGCCGAGGACGTTGTCGGTGTTGGCCAGCGCATCCGCCACCGCGCCGACCGTACCGTCGCCGCCGGCCGCGACGACCAGTCGGGGGCTCTCCCCTCCACTGCGGACCAGTTCGCCGAGGCGATCGAGGTCCGTGATCTCCAGCCGCTCGGTGATCGGGAGTCCGAGCTCATCCATCGTCGCGAGGGCGCAATCAAGCAGGCGGCTCTGTCCGGCATGCGGGCTGGTCACGAGAAATCGATTCGGGGCGGTCCCTCCAGCGATCATGCGCCGCGCGCTGGTGGCCGGCGGCGCTGAGTACATCAAGCGGGCGGTCATTCCACTGCTCCCAGCGAGAGCAGGCCAAGGCTGCCGAGGGCTCCGGCACGACAGCTTCAGTGGCGAATCCGCATCGACTCGCCGGAATTCGTCAGCTCAGGGGTGCGCTGCCACGTTGGGCCCGGCCTGGTCTGCGCGGCGCGGCGTGGGGCGAGGCTGGGGTGTGTCGCCAGACCGGCTGCCACTCCGACGGCGCTCCCGAATACCACGTCACTGGCGTAGTGGACTCCGACGTGGACGCGGGAGTAGGCGACCGCCGCGGCGAGCGGCATCAGCACAGGGGCGAGGCCCGGGATTTCCCTCGAGACGGCCGTGGCAAAGGCAAACGCAGAGGCGGAATGACCGGACGGGAAGGACGATGACAGCGGCCTGGCTATCAGGAGCCGACCGCGATTTGGGCGCCGGCGCTGGAAGATCAGCTTGAGCGGGCCGTTGACGCTTCCAGACGCAACTCCGATCGCGGCGACGCCGCGGAGGGCGGCGCGCCTGCCCCGGGGGCCGCCGGCCAGACCGAGCGCCCCGGCGATCGCCAGCCACAGCGCCGAGCGGTTCGCCGCGTAAGTGAGGTTTACGAACAGCGAGTCGATGTGGCGATTGGGCTCCATGGGGCGGGTGCTCAAGTCGATTGTGGTTGAGCGGCCCTCGCCCGTATGTCGCGGCCGGGACGAGCCTTCGAGAGCAGCACGTAGACGATGACCGTCCAGCCACCACCGAGGACCAGGCCTCCGGCGATATCGGTGGGGTAATGCACTCCGAGATAGATACGGGAGAGGGCGACCGCGGCCACCCCGGCCGCCGTCACGATCGCGGCCAGCACTGCGAGCCCTCGCCGCGGCCTGGTGGCGAGGAACGTGAGCAGCAGCGCCACACCGAAGGCTGTCGCCTCCGTGGTATGCCCGGAGGGGAAGCTCCCGCTGGTCACCGCTTCGAGGTGGTGCACCGGCGGCCGTGGCCGTCCGACGAGAACCTTGTCGAGGGTTGAGATCGCGGTCGCCCCAGCGAAGCTGATGGCGATGAACAGCGCGCCATTGCGCTCGTTCCGGCGCCACAGGAGCCAACTCACGATCAAGGCGAGCGGGACGAGCACGAATGCGCTCCCGGCCGTCGAGGCGACATGCGCCATCGTGGTCAGCAGGGCTGAGCGATCTGACGCAACGTCCTGCACGGCGTCAAGGTCCGACGCTGCGGCGGTCGACTCGCTCAGCTCGCCCAGGCCGAAGCCGAGCAGCAGAAGCGCGATGAACGCCGCCCCCAGCGCGCATGGCAGGACGCTCGCCGAGGAGCTGTGGCGTCCCGCTCGGGTGCCGACGTGGTTGCTCATCGTTCTGCCTGCCGTTGCGCCAACACGGCACAATCTGAGCAGAGAGCCGTGATCTGCCGCTAAATCTCAAATTTGCTTGGTGATCCTCGGCTGCCGGTGCGCCGGAGCACGTCAACCGGGAAACCCGCGGCGCGCCAGGCCTGGAAGCCTCCGTCGAGATCGGTCACGCGGCTGAAGCCGAGCTGCTGCAGCGTCGCCGCGGCGAGACTTGATTGGTACCTCCCTGAGGTGTTGCTCAAGCGTCTGCCGGGCCACGGCCCCGAACGGGCTCCTCGTCGCCGGGCCGCGGTCCCGGCTCGTGGATCTTTACCGCCATGCTGCTCTGCCTAGGTCGCCGGCGCGGGAGGGCAATGGGCCAGCGGCCTCTGCTGCGCCGTCAGCACACGGGGCTGGTCCGCGGGACCTTTGGAGCCTTTGAAACCTGGTGGTAGCTGGTCAGTAGGTGTTGCTCGGTCTTTGGATGGTCCAGGCCGAAGTAGATGCTCTCGCCCACCATCTGATGGGTCCTGGCGTTGAGCGTGTCGGTCTCCTTGAAACCCTGAAAGCTCGCCATGGTGCCGACTAGATCGACGCTGCCCGCGTGTTTGGCCCCCACCACCATGTATTCAGTGCTGAAGAACCCGAACGGCGGGCTTCCGACGAAGTTGTAGTCGATGCCTTGCTTGGTCCAGCACGTCGCCCCGCTGGCCTTGGTGAAGGTCGCGTTGCTGGTCGCGACGAAGGTGATCGTTGGTTTGCGCTTTGCCGCCACGGAGCCGACCGCGGAGGTGCCGCGACCGCTGGACAGAGTGGTGACCCACGCAGCCGTCGCCGGACTGCTCAGGCAGGAGGACGGTGCCGTGGATCCGGCTTCCTCGTAGTAACCCCCGATCTGCGACGGGCAGTAATAGACGCTCCCATGAACGCTGCCGGCCAGATAGTGCACGTGCTTGTAGGAACCCAGCAGTTGCCCGGCGAGCTTCCTCCCGGCGGGGCTGCCCTTGTAAGCGACCGCGCCAACAGCCGAAAGCGATACGAGCACCGCGCTGATGCAGACGCATGCGCTCGCGAGTTGTCTCCGTGACACCGTCCACCTCCCAGTTGGACAAGCAGCGCAGGCAGAATACATCCGTCATCGGGCGCGGCGCTAAAAGGTTAGGTCCGCTGCCCGGGTAGGCACTGAGCGTGCTCCGGCCAGGGCACTCTGCATCACCGCTAGCGTGGATGACACATGAAGCAGGTGCCCCACCGCCCGAACGTCGAACTGCGTCCCGATGGCAACGGCGGCCAGAACGTCGTGCTCGCGTTCCCGTATCAGCGTGAGCTGGTCGAGCTCGTTCGCGCGATCCCCGGCCGCCGGTTCGAATGGGACAGCCGCGAGTGGTGGGCGCCTGCGGGGGACTGGGCGGCGATTCAGGTCGCCGAGCTACTCGCTCGGAATCCTCACCTGAGCGCGGCGGAGGACGTGCTCGAGTGGCTTCAGGGAGTGGAGTCGCACTGGCTCGGCTACGTGCGCACGACGCGGTACGACGGCCGCGGATGGTGGGTGCTGAAGACGCTCGCAGGTCCGGTGCCCAGCGCGCTGGCTGAGGGCGCCGTCGAGCGCGAGGACGGCACGCTGCTCGTAGCACTGACCGTCGATGCGGCGCGGACCCTGCGTGAGGAGTCCTCGGCGCGCCTCGACGCCGCCGCTGAGCGCTGTCTGTGGCTGGTCGCACGAGGCGAGACTCCGCCTCCGGCCCGCCTGGTCTATTTCCGTGGCGTGGACGGCGAGCAGCTGCGGCTCGAGGTGATCTGGGATCCGGAGATCGGGGCGGCGTTCGAGCGGCTACCGGGAGCGCGAGGCACCCGCGCGGTGCCGCTTGATCCGTGGCTCGCCGACCAGCTCGACGAGTTCGTCACGCGCCACGGTGTCGAGGTGACCGGGGTTGCCGCCGAGGTGCTCGAGCGATTGGTCGAGGAGCGGCGCAAGGCCTCGGCCGCGGTGGCGCGCTCCCGCGCGGATCACGGCGACCCGATCGAGTCCGTGGCCGCCGTGCTCGGGGGCGACCTCGCGCCCTATCAGTGGGCAGGGGTCCGCTACGTCCTCGACGCGCGACGCTGCTTCCTCGCCGATGAGCAGGGGCTCGGCAAGACCGTCGAGGCCCTCGCGGCGCTTGAGGCCGACGACGCCTACCCGGCGGTCGTCGTCTGCCCGGCGTCGATCAAGCTCACCTGGCAGCGCGAGGCCGAGAAGTGGCTGCCGCATCGCAGCGTTGCCGTGATCGAGGGCCGCGCGGCGGTTCCACCCGCGGGCGAGATCACGATCCTCAACTACGAGATCGTCGCCGCACACCGGGACGCGCTCGCGCGCAGGCGTCCGCGAGCGCTGGTCATCGACGAGTCCCATTACTGCAAAAACCCGCGCGCGAAGCGGACCCAGGCCGTGCGCCAGCTCGCGTCCGTTGTTCCGCCGGACGGCCTGCGTCTGGCCTTGACGGGAACGCCGGTCCTCAACCACGCCGACGAGCTGATCGCACAACTGCGGGTCATCGGCCGCCTCCAGGACTTCGGCTCCGGCGCTCGGTTCTCACAGCAGTTCCGTGATGAGCGCAGCGAGGAGCGCCTCCACTGGCACCTGCGGCGGCACTGCTTCGTGCGCCGGCTGAAGTCCGACGTGCTGCCGCAGCTACCGGCCAAGCGGCAGGTCGTGGTGCCGGTCGCCCTGACCAACGACGCGGAATACCGGGTCGCCGAGCGAGATGTGGTCGAGTGGCTGCGCTGCCAGCCGCTTGACCTCCGGGTGCTCAACGCCAAGATTGCGGCGACGCTCCGGGCCGAGCGGCTGGCGCAGCTCGGAGCGCTCCAGCGCATCGCCGCCCGGGGCAAGCTGGCGGCGGCGCTCGCCTGGATCGAGGACTTCCTCGCCTCGGGCGAGGCCCTCGTGGTGTTCGCGCGGCACGTCGAGGTGCAGGAGGCAGTGGTGAAGCACTTCCCGGACGCGCTGCACCTCCTGGGGTCCGATTCGCTGGCGGCGCGAGACGCCGCGATCGCGGCCTTTCAGCAACCGGGTGGTCCGCAGCTGATCATCGGCGCGACGCGGGTGGCCGGTCAGGGCATCACCCTGACGCGCGCCTCTAATGTCGCCTTCCTGGAGCTCGAATGGACGCCGGCGATGCACGACCAGGCCGAGGATCGCTGCCACCGGATCGGCCAGCACGATGCCGTCACCGCCTGGTATCTGCTCGCGGCGAACACGATCGACGAAGCGATGGCCCGGGTGATCCAGAGCAAGCGCGCGCTGGTCGCCGCGGTCACCGACGGCCGTGCGATGGACGACTCTGGATTCGTCGAGGCCGTCGTGCGCGAGCTACGTGAGGGTCGGCCGTTCAGGCATCTGCGCCTGGCCGATGACACCCGCGCGGGCCAGCGCCTGCGTCGGCGTCAATAGCCACTGCGCAGCGAACGACTCCGGATCGAGTCGCGTCCGGATGTCTCCGGCGCGTCTCGCGTGATCGGAAGCGTCACCCGGAACATTGTGTGCAGCTCGTCGACGAACAGAACCACCTGTCCGTTCGAGGCCGCGACCTCGTCAAGCAGCGCCTTCAAACGCTGCTCGAACGCGCCGCGGAACTGAGTGCCCGCGACATCCCGGCCAGGTCGCACGCCCGTTCGTGTTGGTTGTTTTGGTCTCGATTTCCATACTTCTTGTTTTTCTGATCTCGTTCAGATCTAAGTCAGATTGACTAAGATTTTAGTGCGGAGAATCGGCACGTGGCGGAGGTTGCGTACGCTTGTCGGCGTGAATCGGTACGGCAAGCGCGATGACCTCGTCATCCATGAGGAGGAGCCGTTCAACGCCGAGACAGGGCTCGCCGCGCTGCGGGCGGAGTTGACCCCCACAGATGCGTTCTATGTACGGGGTCACGGACCAGTGCCCGTAGTCGACACGGAGTCGTGGCGGCTGCGCGTGCACGGACTGGTCGAGCGGGAGCTGGAGCTGTCCCTCGCGACCTTGCGCGAGGCGTTCCGCGAGCGCGAGGTCACGGCCACCCTCCAGTGCGCCGGCAATCGCCGGGTGGGCCTGATGGCGATCCGCGACATCCCTGGCGAGGCGCCCTGGGGTCCGGGGGCGACAGGGACGGCGAGCTGGAGCGGCGTGGCGCTTGCCGATGTACTCGCCTTGGCGAGCCCGCTGCGGGAGGCGGCACACGTCGGCTTTGATGGAGCCGACGTCGCCCCGGGGGCAAAACCAGCACAGCGCTTCGGTGGGTCGATCCCCATCGACAAAGCGGGTCGCCCCGAGGTGCTTCTCGCCTGGGCGATGAATGGTGAGCCCCTTCCCGCCGTCCACGGCGCGCCGCTGCGGGTCGTCGTGCCCGGCTACATCGGAGCGCGCAGCGTCAAATGGCTCGAGCGCATCGAGGTACGCGCCGAGCCGTGGCCTGGGTACTTCCAGCACGTGGTCTACCGGCTGTTGCCGGAGGATGAGAGCCCTGGGCCGGGAGCAGGCATGGCGCTGGGAGTGATCGCGCTCAACTCCGACGTGCTGGCTCCGGCGGACGGTTCGACGGTGGCGGCGGGCCCGGTCGAGGTGCGCGGCTACGCGTTCGCGGGTGGTGAGCGACACGTCGCGCGGGTGGACGTCTCGCACGACGGCGGGGCGAGCTGGTCACAGGCCGAACTGCTCGAGGACCTTGGGCAGTGGGCTTGGCGCCACTGGCGGACTACGCTCACACTCCCGCCCGGCCAGCACGAGATCCAAGTGCGCGCGTGGGACTCCTCGGCGGCCACGCAGCCGGAGGACGAGGCCGCGCTATGGAACCCAAAGGGTTACGTCAACAACGCGCGCCCGCGCGTCCGCGTGCTGGCGGTTTAGGACCTCATCGGCTTCTCGCACGAGGGTTTCAGGCGAGGGCACGGTAAGGACGATCTGGCCCGCGCGGGTGGCTCGAGATGGTGGCGCTTCGCGTCCGCGGGACCCGCCTGAACTAGTACCTGACCGCTGGCCAGACTCTGCGGCGGATTCGTGGTGAGCTGCCGATGGACCGCGCCGTCGCGCGCAACCTGGATGAGCAGCCGCGGGCCGTCCGCCATCAACCCAGCCTACAGCTCCGGCACCAGCTGGCAGCTTCATTTGCCGCGCCGGCGTCCTGGGATGGCCCCTATGCCCGCAGTGCCTAATTCCTCTCGCGTGTGTAGCGGTACGCTCTCTATGGTCAACAGAGTGACAACTGACTTGACGCGGTCGCGAGGAGCGCGGCCAAGATTGAGGTATTTAACGAGTCAGTCGGCCTCTACGGCCGCATGCAGCAGGAGGGACGCATCGAGAGCTTTGATGTTGTCCTGCTCGGAGCCGACAGTGACCTCAACGGCTATATCGAGCTCCATTGGGTCCGCGGCGCAGATCGCTGCTGTGCGCGAGGACGAGGAGTTTCAGCGCAACACCATCGAGGCGAGCATGATCGTTGACGGGCTTCGCCAGTCCGAGGGGATTACGAACGCCGAGATTGCCCGGCAGATGGGTATGTACCAGGAGATCGTCGCCGGCGTGCCGCAGTCGAACTGACGAGATCGGATCTCCGGTGCGTTGCCATCGGTCGCGAGGCATCGGAGCCCCGTTTTATCGATCCGGCGCAGGGGGTACCCATGTGCTCATGCCAGACGACCACCGTCGACCACGGATCGCGCGCGGCACATCAAGTCGATCTCGACCCGAGCCGAGCGTGATACCGAACGGCTCGTATCGAAGCTATTAGATGCCGGTTGGCCGAGCGGGGAGAGTGACCGCGCCGAGCCGGCCGCGCTTGATTGGTTGCGCCGCTGGGGACCGAGGGGCGTCAGCCCCCGGCTAGCCGGGTGCGCATGCGACGTGGGCTACTGCCGCGTTTGCAACTGAACGATTCGGCCTGATGCCTCAGGCGAGGATCTACTCGGAGAGTCAGTGGCGCAGGCAGCGGTAGGGCCGTATCCGGCCCTCAGCCGGGCGCCCTTGTTTTGTGGCCCATGCCCAAGTAGGGTCGGCCATCTGTGGAATTCGGGGTCGAGTTCCTCCAAACGTCTTCCGCCAATGCGGGAAGAAGGGCCAGCTTATGAAGGGTCATCCAGCCAGTCTGCGCGCGTGCAGACTGCTGATCGCTGTTGTGGCATTAGCCGCTTTTGGGATGAGTTCGGTGCCGGCCAACGCTGAGATCGCGCCGGCAACCGCCGACCACACCCGCATCGGGTTTGTGCCGGCCTTCGGCAGTGTTCCGCCGCACAACACGGCGTGCGGGAACGGACAGAACTGTTCCCTGCTGTCGTATCACAACAACGGTCAGGTTCAGCATGCCCAGAAGCTCTACGCGATCTTCTGGGTCCCGTCCGGATCGACGATGCCGGCCAGCTTTCAAACCGATGTCAAAGCGTGGATCTCTAACTTCGCCAAAGCCAACTACACGCAATCAACTGTATTCAGCGTCGCGCAGCAGTACTACGACCACAGCGGACCCAGTGGCGCAACCCGGTTCGTCCCGTACGCGCTGGCGAACGGTGGGACGTTCACCGATACGACGCCGTTCCCAGCATCGACCTGCACCGACCAGCAGAACGGCGTAAACACGCCGGTGTGCCTCGACCAGAGTCAACAGGCCGCTGAGGTGCAATCGTTTGTCATCGCGCATCATCTGCCGAAGGGGCCGAACGTGGAGTACCTGCTGTTCACACCCCAGAACGTCGGAAGTTGCTTCGCGGCCAACGGCTCCCCGAGCAACTGCTCCTACTCGGGGTACTGCGCGTACCACTCCAACATCAATGCCGGGACGTCTTCCGAGATCGTCTGGGCGAACGAGCCGTGGGTGTATCAAGTCACCGGCTGTGACCTCCAATACATGGGTTACGGGGCCGGCTACGCCAGCAACTCCATAGCTGATCCGGAGTTCAGCATCCTGAGCCACGAGATCATCGAAACGATGACCGATGTGAACCTAAACGCGTGGTACGACTCGTCGGGAAATGAGATCGGCGACAAGTGCGCATACAACTACAACGGCTCGGCCGTTGCCACGTGGACCGGTCTCTCGAACAACGGCTTCGGCTACTGGAACCAGCAGGCCACCAAGCAATACCTCATGCAGTACGAATTCTCCAACATGGACTCCAATGGAACCACCACCGGATGCGTCGGCAAGATCACCCAGTCGCAGCCGACGGCGACGGTCAGCCCCTCGACCGCGGTCCGTGGCACGCCGCAAACGTTCACGGCGACCGTGACGACTCCGTCCGCTCCACTGGCGTACATCACGTGGAGCTTTGGTGACGGCACCGCCTCGGTCGTGACGACGACCGGGTCGATCAGCCATACGTACCCGACGACGGTGGCGGCCGGCACGAAGAGCCTCGTGGTCATCGTGACCGACCAGCACGGCAACGAGAAGCGGGTCACTCAGCCAGTCTCTGTCTCCTAAGACGGATTCTCAGTACGCGGCGCCCCCGCTCTTCCCAGAGCGGGGCGCCGCGGACGTGTCGGCCCGGCCCGCTGACCGTCGCGGTAGGTGTCCTGTGAAGTGGCGCAAATCCCGCGGGCTTCCCTCGGGCCGCCCTCGATGAATCTCAGCCGCACGCGCGAAAGTAGCGATTAGCAGGAATTAGTCTGATGGGCACGGCTGGGCTTGAGCCAGCGACCTCTCGCGCGTGAAGCGGTGAGGCCCATCGACGAAAAGGTGAGGCCCATCGACGAAAAGTCCTTAAACACAGGCCCGCGGGCCGTCCGGGCGCGATCCGCCGAGATCGGATGTATGCGGATGTGCGTGGATACATGCCCATAGCGGCACGAGTCAGAGTTGTGCCACTACGACTCTCCTCCGGAGCCGTGCCCATTCGAGACGCTCGCAGCGCCAAGTGCCCGCGGCGTATTTCGCCGTTGCGCTCCCGGGGGTGCTCTGGGATAGTGAGATAACTGGGCATTCGGGGATCGGGGGTCGGCATGGTGTGGAGGGCGGGGGTTGTTCTTGGGATGGTTCTGGTGGTCCTTACGGCGTTGTCGGGAAGTGTTGCGGCGCGACCGACGACGCAGACATTGGTGTTTGATCAAGTAGTGAGGGGCGGCTTCGTGGACAAGCCGCCCACCGGTCCCAGTCCGGGCGACACCGAATTTTTGCCGGCCAAACTGTTTGACGCAGCTGGTCGTCTGGTTGGAACCACTCGCAGCACCTGCGTCTTCACGAAGGTGCTCCGCAACGATGTGCTGGAGCGGTGCTCGGGATCAGCTAAGACGAGTGACGGAACCGTTAGTCTCGCCGGGGTCGGTCATCTGTACTCGATGGATCCGTCCTCAAAGGCTGTGGGCCGCTCAGGTGCGTACAAGGGGATGCACGGCGCGGTGGCTTCCAACTTCATCCCTCTGGATCCAAACGTCCCGTTGGCGGCTGGGCGTAGTTTCATCGTGAGCGTGATCAAGGTGAGCGGTAGCCATCGACTCCACGTAGGCGTTGTTGCGCGCCCGGCCGCGAACGCTGCCTTCATCCGGCGCGCCAACGCTGCCTGCCACGCCACAGAAGCGAAAGCCGCCGAGCTCTCTCAATTCCCGTTCTCGAGCTTCGATCCATTCCACCCGGATCAGAAGGTCCTTCCGCAAGTCGGTCGGTTTTTCGATCAGCCGTCTCGACGGCGACTGCCCCGTGCTCTGCTGCGCGAACTTCAGAAAATGGGTCAGCCACCCCAAAGCAGGAAGGCCTGGAACGACCTGCTCAAGGCGCGCCGGGCAACGATCATGAACCAGGCTGACCAGACCAAGGCAGCGCTGGCCGACGACGCGCCGGCTTTTGTGCGCAGCGTGTACGAGGCGGCTAGGAGCTACCACAACCTCGTGTTCAGATCGGCCGTCTTTGGCGTCCAGTCCTGCACGTTCTCGTAGAGCCGACACGCTGATGCGTGCACTGAGCGTGCACGAAGCGGATTTACAAGCTACGCACCCCGCAAATCGATCCCGTCTACGGGGGGTTTGTATGGGCACGGCTGGGCTTGAACCAGCGACCTCTCGCGTGTGAAGCGATAAGGCGGATCGCCCGGATCGCCAGGAGACATAGGCTCTGCGGGCGATTTCGGCTGATCCGTGCGAGATCGGATGTGTGGGGATGTGCATGGATGTATGGGGATAGCGGCACAAGAATCAGAGTTGTGCCACTTGGTATGAGCGCGTCTCAAGGCAGCCTGGCCACCGCACTGGCGGGGCGGTTCCGCCGCATCGTTCTCGCTGGCCACGTCGTGATCGTTACCTAGGAGTGAGCGGGGCCAGTCGCATCGGCTCGAACGGCAGGCCGAGACTGCGAGAGGCGATCACGAGGCCAGGGTCGCCGCACTGGCCAGCGCGACCAAGGCCGCGGTCACGCCCCTCGTGGGCGAATGGGTCTAGGATCGCTCTAGGTTTCTTCTTCGACGGCGCGACAGGCGGAAACGGCGCGGCCCAAAGCTGACGGTTTGCGTCGGTTAGGTACAGACGACGAGAACTGACGCCAACAATCTCGCCGCCGAGACACCCGTAAGTGTTGCAGGCAAAGATCTTCGGCGGCAAGGCGACAGTGAAGCGCCGCAAGCTTGGGAGTAGCAGTCCGTGTAGTTGGTGGTGATACATGCCGCTTGCGTCTAAAACCATCCACACGACTGCGTGGGCGTTCCCGCCGATGGGGCCTCGGAATCCATTTTGGGTGGGAGGATCGATCGGCATGTGCAGGCTTGACCCGCAGCGTTCGAGGTAGGTCGTGATGGTCCGTTTACCTTGTCCACTCAGCGTGTAGGTAGCTGCAAAGTCTCCGTAGAACGTGACGGGATCGGCGTACGGGACGTAGGGACCAGCTACCGCACCGGCCATCACGGGCTGACAAAGCAGGCGCGTGGCATAGGGCGCGTTGAGGTCCATGATCCGCGTGCTGCTCAACTGGTCATAGAAGTAGCGCAGTCTCCCGGTGCGAATGTTGATGAACGTATGCGCCAGCGGACCGCAGGAGTAGTGAAAATTATCGCCACAATCTCCAATGGTCGAGCTGGTAAAGAAGATCCATCGTGCGCCGATTTGTGCGCCTGAAGCCCTCCCCAACAACAACGCTACCTCGGAGCACGTGGTCCCTGTGCATGGGAGCCGGGATTGCTTATGGGTGATGATGTTGTAGAGCCGCAAGCCAGAATCACCGGGATTGTCACTAGAGCACGCGAACAGGATCCAAGGCGGCCCGAAGGCTTGGTAGGAGCAGCTGTTGACGACGCCTGTTCGCCTGCCCGTTTGATCGTCGAGGACGGTCAGCCCGTCATAGCGGCTGGACAGCACGTAGCGGCCGCTGATCGCTCGGATGTCGGCCGACCCCTCGCCAACTCCCGGCGACACCGGCTGAAAGCGAGGATGCACCACCAATGGCTGCGCTGCTGCCGTCGAGCCACCGGCAACGAGCAGAAGTGCTGCGAAGACGCCAGCCAAGGCGAGCAGGAGTCGTAGGCGCATACGGGCTAGAACGCGACCCACCGGAAAAGGATTCGATGGAGCCTTTGACCGTGCGATCTGAGCGGCCGGTCGTGGGCTTGGGGCGGGTGGAAGGCGTGGGTGCTACCTCGCGGGGAGCCGTGGAAGCGTTGTGCTCCACGCTGAGGACGCTGGCGTCGCTCCCGTTTCCACGACAAACAGCCTCCGCTCGGTGAGCGCAACTTGAGCCGGAAAATTGGACAACGGCCCAAAGAGCGTTTGCGTCCGGCCGATCATCGCGCTTGATAGCGGAACCACGACGCGCCGCCGACTCGGCAGCAGAAGCCCGATCAGTCGGTCAGAGCCGTCAGGCCAAAGGATCAAGCGATAGTTGTTCGCGGGAACAGAGAAGTCGAGGTGCGGGCCGCCAACAACTTGGTGCAGCCGAGAGCCGCAATGTTCGAGATACACGGTTGAGTTGTAGGTGGAGAAGTCGGTCTTCTGCACCAGCGCGAAGCTGCCAGCGAGGGTGACGGCTCCTGGGGCACCTTGAATCTTGAAGGACGCCCCGGCCTCGAATCCCCCTGAAGTGTCTCGCTCTGGGACGCGCAGCGGTGAGCAAAGCTTGCGGGTCAGGTCAACGAGGTTGGGGTCAGCGAGTGTTGTTGCGGTCGTGGGGTCCGACCTGAACTTGCCGGTGTCGATGTTCTGGAAAAAGTAGGTCTGGTCGCCGCACGCGTGGGAAATGCCCGTCGGATCGCAGAATTTTGAGAAGTATTCGATCCAATGGGTCCCAACGGCCGCCGGCGTGATCTGTTGCTGGAGGTTCGGGCCGCTGTAGGCGGCGGGAGCCGGAAACGGTTTCCAAATCGCGGTGGAAATCTCATAGACCAAACTTGAACCGCTCTGACATTCGAACAGCAGCGACAGACCGCCCATATGTGTGGGTCTGCATCCGGCAGGGGGAGTAACCAGAGTTCTCTTTCCGGTGCGATCGTCAATCAGCGTTCCTGCTTCGAAGGTTGGTGCTGAAGGAAGAAATGCGTACTGGGGGGTGGTCAGCACCACGTCGGAGCCATCCTTGTGGAAGCTCAGATGCAGCAGCAGCGGGCCAGGAGGCTTGCTGTGGTGCTTGGCGGCCGCGCTAGCGGCCGGGGCCGCTGCGGCCAAGAGAGCGATCACAGCGAGGACGATTCTCACGCATTGCAGCAGGAGTGTGTGCGGATGACAGCCCTGCTGTCGCAGGCGTCCGGAGCGGTGCCCTTTCATCGACGAGACCGTCTTGGCTGTGTCGGGGCCGCCGCCGTCCACAGCTCTCCCGCGCCCGTCACTGAATACAGGTGACGAGTGCTTAGTGTTATCGGGCTGCCACCAGCGCCTGACGGTACAGCGAACGTGAACCGGCGAAGGCTCGGAAGGAACACACCCGCACCTCGGAAACTCGCGTTCGGCTTCCAGACGACCGCGTGGGTGTTACCAGTAGGCGCGGGATCACTGCCAGGGACGCTGTTATCGAGCGCCATTCGGAGTCGCGTCCCGCACCGCTCAAGGACGAACCGGCGGTTGTAGTAGCCGCCCCGTTCGGTGTACCACTCATCAGCGATCGCGAAGGAGCCCTCGAAGCTCAGTCCGCCGGGTTGGGTCAACTGGTCGAAGGGGTTGGTGAGGCCCGCTGGCACGCGCAGCGGCGAACAGAGCTTGGCGGAAAGGGTTGCGGAGTTGAGGTTGGGGATCGTGGTGCCTGTGGCGTGGTAGTCGGGAAGGCTCCGTACCGCGCCGGTCTGGATGTTCTGGAACACGGTCGGGTCGGTGCCGCAATGTTCGTAGCAGGGCGGGCCTGGCGCGGCACCCTCGATCCAGTCGGAGCCGATTGCAGAGGGACCAATCGTGCTGTTGATTCCCTGCCACGTTCCAGAAGGGATCGAATACAACTCCAGCGGCGCGACTGGCGCGGGCGCAACGCTCACGTTGCACTGGTACAGCACCCAAGGACCGCCCATAGCGGCGAAAAAGCAGCCAGGTGGCGACACGAGAGACGCGCTCGTTCCGGTCTGTTCGTCGATCAGCGTACCTGTCGCCCGCCCATTCGCAGGCAAGCGCCTGCTCTCGTAGACGTAGCGCCCGGTAGTCACTACTCGGTCGATGCCCGTAGCCGAAAGATGGAACGAGGGATGCAGCACGATCGGCCTCGGCGCGGCCCTGTGCTTCGCCGTACGCGCGGCAGCCCCCTCATGTTGCCCGCCAGCCGCACCAGCCGGGGCCATTGCAGCTACGAGGGCAACCAGGGCGAAAACGAATTTCAGGCGCATGAGAACTACAACGCTCAGCGGCCGAGAAGGTTCCGTTGGACAGCCTTGGTGACGTGACGTCAGAGCCGGCGACCTCCATGCCAGAGCCCCGCCGCCTCCTGAGAAGGGCGATCGTGCCGCTGACGGTCGTGCCCGCAAGTCAACAGGCCGACGCCGGCCTGCACTGGCAAGAGGAGCGCGCCGAGGCCGACGAGCAACGCACCGGGGCTGCTGACGCTCGCCTCCCAGAATCAAGGTCGGGGGGCCTTGTGAAAGGGCGGAATCGGTCGGCTGAAGTGGCACAAAGTGGCACAAATCCGGCCACCGACCCGGTTCGCGCCGCGCCCCCAGGCCGGCGGACAACAAAAAACCGCCCTTTTACGGGCAGTTTGTGATGGGCACGGCTGGGCTTGAACCAGCGACCTCTCGCGTGTGAAGCGAGCGCTCTCCCACTGAGCTACGCGCCCGGAACCGATGATTCTAAACGCGCCCGCTGGCCGGGCGCTGGCCGGTTAGAGCCGGACGATGTTGTCGTCGTCCATGCGGCGAGTCACACCGCGCAGGTCGATGAACAGCGGGACCTGGTGGACGACCGCCTCGAAGTCGATCCCAGGGTGGGCGGTGATCAGTACCGCGGCGTCGGCACCGTCCAGTGCGGCGTCGAGCTCACTGGTTGGTCCAGCCCGAACTCGGGCAGCTCGGGCACGAACGGGTCGTGGTAGGAGAGGACCGCGCCGCGAGTGGTCAGCTCCTGAATGATCCGCAAGCGCCGGCGATTCGCGGATGTCGCCGATGCCGCCCTTGTAACTGACCCCGAGCAGTGCGATCCGGGAGTCCTTGATCGGTTTGGCGGCGTCGTTGAGCGCCAACTCGATTCGCTCAACACAGTGGTAGGGCATCTGCTGATTGATCTTGCCGGCCAGCTCGATGAACTCCGTCGACATGTGGAACTCACGGGCGCGCCAGGTGAGATAGAACGGGTCGACGGGGAGACAGTGGCCGCCCATGCCCGGCCCGGGCTCGAAGCGCATGAAGCCGTAGGGCTTCGTCGCCGCCGCGTCGACCACCTCCCAGATGTCGATCCCCATCCGGTCCGACAGGATCGCCAGCTCGTTGACCAGCGCGATGTTGACCGAGCGGAAGATGTTCTCGAGCAGCTTCGTCATCTCCGCCGCGTCCGGGGAGGAAAGCGGAATCACGTGCTCGCAGATCCGGCGGTACAGAGCGACCGCGCGGTCGGTACAGGCCTGGGTGACGCCGCCCACCACCTTCGGGGTGTTGCTCAGCGTGTAGTCGGTCCGGCCGGGGTCAACGCGCTCGGGCGAGAACGCCACGTTCAGGCCGTCGCCGACTCGCAGCCCCGACTCGGCCTCGAGGATCGGCACGAGCCGCTCACGCGTCGTGCCCGGATAGGTCGTCGATTCGAGCACCACCAGCTGGTCACGCTGGAGAACATGACTGAGCGCCTCGCCGGCCGAGGTGAGGGGGCCCAGGTCCGGCTCGCGGTTGCGCGTCAGCGGCGTGGGGACGCAGATCAGCACCGCGTCGGCACGGGCCAGGGGAGCGAAATGCGTGCTCGCCTCGACGGACTCCGTGACCGCGGCCAGCCGCTCGGACGGGATGTCCTCGATGTAGGACTCACCGGCTGCGACCGCCGCCACCTTGCGCTCGTCCACGTCGACAGCGATCACCTGCTCGCCGGCCTCGGCGAAAGCGACGACAAGTGGCAGCCCGACGTACCCCAGGCCAATGACTCCGACCGACATAGCTGCCGGCGGACGATACAGAGGCCGCCTACGGTGGCGGGCGCCACCGCGTCAGGACAAACCGACTAGGATCGGTGATGGACCGTGCTAGGCGGGGTGCTAGCGGTGCCCTGTACCCGTAATCCGCTCTAGCGGGGCTGAATTCCCTCTCGAGGGGCTGAAGGCCCGAGGTCAGCGCCCTGCTTGTGGCGTTGATGGTTCGGTCCCGCCGCGATGGAGAGCCGTGAACCAGGTCAGGTCCGGAAGGAAGCAGCCTTAAGCGGTCACCTCCAGGCGCAGCGGGAGCGCTGAACCGGAGCCAGCAAACGGTGGTTGCGCCTCGGGTACAAGCATCGACAGAGGGTGCACGGTCCATTTTTCGCCTGCCGCGCCTCGCACTAGACTCGGATCTCCGTGTCTACCGGTCCCTCGCTCTACCGCCGCCATCGTCCCCGCACCTTCTCCGACGTAGTCGGGCAGGAGCACGTGGTGCGTACGTTGAGCAACGCCGTCGAGCAGGGCAAAGTCCACCACGCCTACCTGTTCGTCGGCTCCCGCGGCACCGGGAAGACGAGCATGGCGAAGATCCTCGCTGCCTGCCTGAACTGCGTCGACGGCCCGACGACATCACCCTGCGGCGTCTGCGAGTCGTGCACCTCGATCCACAACGCCACCTCGCTCGACGTGATCGAGATGGACGCCGCGTCGAATAACTCCGTGGACGACATCCGTGATCTGCGGGACAGCGTCGCCTACGCGCCGGTCTCGGGGCGCCACAAGATCTACATCCTCGACGAGGCCCACATGCTCTCCCAGCAGGCGTGGAACGCGTTCCTGAAAACGCTCGAGGAGCCGCCGCCGCGCACGATCTTCGTTCTCGCCACCACCGAGGCCCAGAAGGTGCTGCCCACGGTGGTCGATCGCTGCCATCGATTTGACTTCGGCCGACCCTCGGTCGAGCAGGTGGCGAAGGTGTTGGGGCGGGTCTCCCAGCATGAGCAGATCGATATCGACGGCGGCGCCCTCGCCCTGATCGCCCGCCACGCCACCGGAAGCTTCCGTGACGCTTTGGGAACCCTCGAGCAGCTGTTGACCTACGCCGGAGACCAGCGGATTGTGCCCGCCGACGTGCTCGCCGTACTGGGCGTGGCGGACTCCGAACAGCTGTTCTCGGCCATCGACGCCACGATTGCCCGTGACCCCGCGGCTGCCCTGCGCGCCGCCGCCGCGCTAGCTGAGTCCGGGCGCGATCCCGGTCAGGTGCTCCGTGACCTCGAGGTCCACGGCCGCGAGCTGCTGGCCGTTCAGGTGCTCGGCGACGTGCCCCAGGAGATGAAGGTCACGCCGGAGCGCGATGAGCGGCTGAGCCAGCAAGCCCAGGCGATTTCGGAAACCGATGCGGTCCGGCTACTCGATCTCGTCTGCCTCCGCGCTTGAGGCGACGACCAACGGCGCCCAGGCGCGGATTCAGCTGGAGCTGGTCCTGATCAAGGCCGCGGCACCCGAGATGGATCCCTCGACGACCGCGCTGCTGTCACGGATCGAGCGGCTGGAAACCGCGCTGCGGGAGGGCGGAGGGGGGCTGCGTGCCGTCCAGAACGCGGTGCCTTCGCCGGCGCCGGCCGTCGCGCCGGCTGCATCGTCGAGCCGCCGCGCCGGACTGCCAACGGGGACAGCGCGCCGGCGGGACGCGTCGCCATGGGCGCGAGCGCGGCAGGTTCGCTCAGCGCCGCGCCCGTCCGCGGAGCCCGCGGCCGTCACCCAGGCCGCACCGGCGCCGCAGTCCCCACCGACGCTCGCCTCGGTGGTCGACCTCTGGCCCGCCGTGGTGGACATCGTGCGCGGCGAGAACGCGATGCTGGCCGCCCTGCTGGCCGACGCTCGCCCAGTGGGTTGCAGCGATCGGGAGCTGACGCTCGCCTTCCCGCCCGGAGCCGCGTTCCTCAAGCGCAAGGCCGAGCAGGACGATCACCGGCGGGTGACCGCGGATGCCTTCCGCACGCTAACCGGCCAGATGCTGGCGCTCCGCTACGAGCTGCGCGAGCCCGAGGAGCTTCAGGAGGAACCCGCCGGCGCCCCGACTCCTCTCCGGAGAGGAACTCGTGCGACGCTTTCTGGAGGAGTTCGACGCGGAAGAGCTCGACGACGACGACCCTGACGAACGCGAGGCGAACAGCTGATGCCACAGCAGCCCAACATGCAGCAGATGCTCAAGCAGGTTCAGAAGATGCAGCAGGACATGATGGAGGCCCAGGAGTCGCTCAAGGACGAGGTCGTATCGGCCTCGGCCGGCGGCGGCATGGTCACCGTGGAGGTGACGGGCGAGCTCCACGTCAAGTCGATCAAGATCGATCCGCAGGCGGTCGACCCAGACGACGTCGAGCTCCTCCAGGACATGGTGCTCGCCGCGGTCAACGAGGCGCTGCGATCGGCTCAGGAGCTCGCGTCCTCGAAGCTCGGCGGCATCGCCGGCGGCCTCGGGGGTCTGGGCCTGCCGGGCCTCTGAGCCGGCACCCTCAGCATGTACGCGCCGCCGGTCCAACGACTGATCACCGAGCTGTCCAAGCTGCCCGGGGTGGGGGGCAGAACCGCGCAGCGCCTGGCCTTTCACCTGCTCCGAGCCGAGGCGGGCGACGCCCTCGCGCTGGCCGACGCGATCAGGGAGGTCAAGGAGCGGATCGGGCTCTGCGAGGTCTGCTTCAACCTGGCTGACGGACCCCGTTGCCGGATCTGCTCCGATGAGCGACGGGATCCTGAGTTGATCTGCGTGGTCGAGGAGCCCTCGGACGTGATCTCGATCGAGCGAACGCACGAGTTCGGAGGCCGCTACCACGTGCTGGGCGGCGCTCTCTCACCGATCGACGGCGTCGATCCTGAGGACCTGAAGATCGCCGAGCTGTATGAGCGGACCCGCAGCGGCGAGATCCGCGAGGTGGTGATCGCCACCAACCCGACGACCACGGGTGAGGCGACGGCGCTGCACATCGCGGCTGGCCTGCGGGGCATCACGCCCGAGCTCTCGGTCACACGGCTGGCCAGCGGCCTGCCCGTTGGCGCCGACCTCGAGTACGCGGATGAGCTGACGCTCGGGCGCGCGCTCTCTGGCCGCCGCGCGGTCTGAGCCCGGGGCCCTCAGGGCCCGAGCACGCCGTAGCGTGCCTTCAGCGACAGCACCCGCAGCAGCGCCTCGTGGACTACGCCTCGCAGGCTGGAGCTTGCGCGCGCCGTCGCCAGCACGGCCGTGTAGGCCGCATGTGCCTCGCTCGGCGGGCCGCTGATGTAGAGCAGGTCATCGCCGGCCTGCAGCGCCTGCAGCGCGACTGTGCCGGGATCAGAATTGGTCGGCTGCAATGTCGCGTCGAGATCGTCGCTCATCACCACGCCCTGAAAACCGAGGCCCTGGCGCAGCAGCTTCACGGCCTGAGGCAGCAGGCTCGCGGGCGTGACCCCGTCGAAGGCGACGTACGCGGCGTTGGACATCACGATCACCGGCGCGCTGGCCGCGACGGCGGCAAACGGAATCAGGTCCCGGGCGCGGAGGTCGGCCAGCCGCCCGCCGACGGTGGCGGTCATCTGGTCGGGGTCGGCCGAGGCGCCGCCGGACCCCGGGAAGTGTCCGACCGCCGAGATAACTCCGGCGCTGTCGTAACCCGACACGGCCGCCTTGGCGAAGCGGGCGACTGCGGCTGGGTCCGTGCTGAACAGCCGGCCGCTCAGGGCGCCGGCGGGCGTGTCAACATCGGCCAGCGGCGCGAGGGTCATCGAGAGACCAAGCGAGCGCAGGCGGGTGCCGGCGAGCTGCGCCTGTGCGCCGGCCATCGCCGGCGTGCCGTTGGCACCGATCGCGGCCTGTCCGCGCGGCGGAAGGCCCGGGAACGCCGTGTCCGGGCCGCCCTCCTGGGAGGCGGCGATCAGCGGTGGCACGGCGGGAGCGGGCGGGGCGGAGGCCTGGAGGGCGCTGGTCAATGCCGCCAGCGCGTGGTCTCCGGCGAAGTTCTCGCGTCCGAGCACGAAGCCGCCCCAGCCCACCGAGCCGAGCTGAGCGATCCCCGCGGGGGTCTGACCGGGCACGCTGACCAGGAACAGCTGCGCGACCTGCTGCTCCAACGGCAGCGCCGGCGGCGCGGGTGACTGCGGCCGGCAGAGGCCTGAAGGCGGGCGCCGGGGCCGTTCGCAGCGGCGCGGCCGGGCCGTGCGCGGTGAGCACGGTGGCCGGAGGGGGTCCCGCGGGAACGAAGCGCGGGGAGTGAGCGCTCGAGCCGCCGAAGGCCAGTAGCGCCAGCAGGATTCCCAGGCCCAGCACGCACACCGCGCCGCCGGCGGCGGCCAGCAGGCGCCGGCGCCGAATCGTCTCCGGACGCGGCGGAGCCGTGGGCGAGCCTCCGGCGCTCACCGCGTAACCTCCTTCGCCATGTCTACCTCCACCGTGGTGATGAAGTTCGGCGGTACATCGGTCGCCGACGCCGAGCGAATCAAGCGCGCCGCCGCACGGATCGTGGCGCAGCGCGAGGCGGGGCGCCGTGTCGTCGCGGTGCTCTCGGCCCGCGGCAAGACCACCGACGAGCTGATCGCGATGGCGGAGGAGGTGTCGCCGCAGCCTGACCCACGTGAGATGGACATGTTGCTCTCAACCGGGGAGCGGATCTCGTGCGCGCTGTGCGCGATGGCGATCAACGATCTCGGCCACCGGGCGATCTCGTTGACCGGATCTCAGGCGGGGATCGTCACCGATGAGTCTCATACCAAGGCAAGGATCCTCGATGTGCGCGCGGATCGCATCCGCCAAGCGTTGGCCGATGACCTGATCGTGCTGGTGGCTGGGTTTCAGGGAGTCTCGACCAGCCGGGACGTGACCACGCTCGGCCGCGGCGGATCGGATACCACCGCGGTCGCCTTGGCGGCCGCGATTGACGCCGAGGTATGCGAGATCTACACCGATGTCTCCGGGGTGTTCACCGCCGATCCGCGAATCGTCCCCGACGCGCGCAAGCTGGCCTACGTGAGCTTCGAGGAGATGCTGGAGATGGCGGCCTCCGGGGCCAAGGTGCTACAGCTTCGCTCGGTCGAGTACGCCCGCACGCATGGGGTCCGGATCCACTGTCGCTCCAGCTTCGAAGATGGTCCCGGTACCGTTGTCCTAGGAGAAGACGAGACGATGGAACATCCCCTCATCACCGCAGTCACCCATTCCGCCGAGGAAGCTCGGATCACGCTGCTGGGCGTGCCTGACCGTCCCGGCGCCGCGGCCTCGATCTTCCGTGCGCTGGCCGACGCCGGCTGCAACGTCGACACGATCATCCAGAACGAACCGCGCGGCGAGGGACGGGAGGCTGAGGTCTCGTTCACGATCTCCAGCGAGGACCTGCGCACCGCGGAACACGCGCTCGAGCCGATCCTCGCCGACCTCGGGATCTCCAGCGTCGACACGGATCCCGAGATCGGCAAGGTGTCAATCGTCGGCGCCGGCATGCGCTCGCATCCGGGGGTCGCCGCGCAGGTGTTCGAGACGCTGGCCGCCCAGGGCATCAACATCGAGATGATCTCGACCTCGCCGATCAAGATCTCCTGCGTGATCCGCGCCGACCACGTTTCGCAGGCAGTGCAGGCACTGCACAGCGCATTCGACCTGGGCGCCTCCGGGATCCGGCAGGAACGCCCGATCGGCCAGGAGGCCCGGTGAGCTCACAGCCCCGCGTCGCGGTGGTCGGTGCCACCGGAGTGGTCGGAACGACGATGCTCGAACTGCTCGAGCAGCGCGGATTCCCCGCCTCCGAAATCGTCCCGTTCGCCTCCGCCCGCTCGGCGGGCCGCGAGCTTGGCGGCCGGACGGTGGTCGGCCTCTCCGAGGAGACGATCCAGGGCTTCGACATCGCGCTGTTCTCCGCTGGGGCGGGCGTTTCCCGCGAGTGGGGTCCGCGCTTTGTTGCTGCCGGGGCGACGGTGATCGATAACTCGTCGGCGTTCCGCCGCGATCCCGAACATCCCGCTGGTCGTTTCCGAGGTCAATCCGCACGTGCTGCGGGGTTACCGCGGGCTGATCGCCAACCCCAACTGCACGACCATGCAGATGATGGTCGCACTGGGGCCGATTCAGCGCGCGGTCGGGATCGAGCGGCTAGTGGTCTCGACCTATCAGTCCGTTTCGGGCACCGGCAAGAAGGCGATCGATGAGCTTGACGCGCAGGCCCACGCCTCGTTGCACGGCATGGAGATGCCGGCTCCCGAGGTGTACCCGGAGCCGATCGCGTTCAACGTGATCGGTGCTGCCGGTTCGTTCGCTGACGGCGATGATCACACCGACGAAGAGCGCAAGATGATGTTCGAGACGCGAAAGATCCTCGAGGACGAATCGATCGGCGTCGCCGTCACCTGCGCGCGCGTGCCGGTGCGAATCGGCCACTCGGTGTCGGTGAACGTGCAGACACGCGAGCCCTTCTCGGCCGAACACGCGCGAGAGCTGCTGAGCCGATCGCCCGGATTGGTGCTCGAGAATGTGCCCACGCCGCTGCGCTCCGCCGGCGAGGATGAGGTGTTCGTCGGCCGGATCCGAGACGACGAGTCCCATCCCCGTGCGCTCAGCATGTGGATCGTCGGCGACAACCTGCACAAGGGCGCCGCCACCAACGCGATCCAGATCGCCGAGCTGCTGATCGGCAGCCGGGAGGCGGCGGAGGTTGCCTGAGCAGCCCGGCAACGAACTCTACGAGGCGATGCGCTACGCGCCTTCGACGCGGCGCTTCACCGATCAGCCGGTTCCCCGAGACGTACTCGAGCGGGTGCTGGACAACGCGCGGTTCGCCCCCAGCGGAGGCAACCGGCAGGGGTGGCGGGTGATCGTGGTCACCGACCGGGACACCAGGCGGCGGTTGCGCGAGCTCTATGAGCCGGCCTGGGAGGCCTACACGGAGGCCAACGGCGCGCGAGCCGTGCTCGATGACCCTGAAGGGGCCGGCCTACCCTCGGGACGCGTGAGGATGCTGCGCAACGCCGACGAGTTTGCCCACAACTTCGATGAGGTGCCGGTCCACCTGGTCCCGTGGGTGCAGATCGATGCGCTGGCCATCACCGATAGCTCGCTGGATCGGCCCAGCATCGTCGGCGGGGCGTCGGTCTACCCATTCGTGCAGAACGTGCTGCTTGGGCTGAGGGCAGAGGGTCTCGGCGCGGCGTTCACCACGCTGCTCGCCCCGGCCGAGGAGCAGGTGCGAGAGCTGCTTGGCGTGCCCGAGGGCATCGCCCTGGCCGGTCACATCTCGGTGGGTTACCGCTCCGATCCCTGGCCACGTCAACTGAGCCGCAATCCGGTTTCGGACTTCACCTTCGCCGAGCGCTGGGGCGAGGCCTGGTGAGCGCTCAGAGTCGGCTGCGGAGCTCGCGCCGGGTTCTGACGCCAAGCTTGCGATAGACACGACGCGCGTGGGTGCGGACGGTCTCGACCCCCACGTGCAGGGCGTTGGCGATCTCAGCGTTCGATCGTCCGCTCTGGAGCAGCTCCAGCACGTCCGCCTCGCGCGGGGTGAGCAGGTCCGGGCCGCCGAGCTGCTGATGCTCGATCGTGGCCGGCGGCATCACGTGCAGGCCGCGCGAGGCCAGATGGATGGCGTGCAGCACATCACGCGCCTGGGTGCTCTTGGCCAGGCATGCCGTGGCACCGAAGGCCAGCATCTGGCGGCTCTCGCCCGCTGTCGGACGATTGGCCAGCACGACCAGGCGGGTGCCGGGAAACGCGCGGTGCAGCTCCCGGACCTCGGAGGCGGCGAGTAGCGAGCCGAAGTTGATGATCGCCACCTGGGGCCGATGGCGGGACAGCGTCTCGGCCAACCGCTCGTGGGGAAAATCGGCCGCGACCAGCTCGAGGCTCGCGTCCTCGTCGATCAGCGCACGTAGGCCTCGGGCGACGATGTCCTCAAACCGGGCGATTGCTACGGAAACTGGGGGGCTCGGGTTCATGATCTAAATGGGCGAGCGGCTCCCGCGCGCTAGGAACCTTATCGGCACGGGGCGTCGAAAGGGTGATACCGCCATCACCCGACGTTTGCGGCGCGATCCCCCCAAGATCACCCCGGGTAGGGGACGAACTCGCAGCTCAGACGCGTGACCATGCTGATACGCGCTAGTGGCGGGGAACAAGACTTCCGCGGGACGTACAGGGGTACATACGGAGGCGAGGCTTAGGGAGCCTCGCCTTTCGTACGTCTGGGGTGGGTTCTACGGCGACCGACGCTAGAGCGGGGTGCCCAGCTCGAGCAGTCCGCCGAACGGGTCGCGCACCCAGGCGACGCGCTGCCCGTGGGGCTTGTCCTGCGGCTCGGCCAATGCCTCGCAGCCGGCGTCGAGCGCCGCCTTGAATGCTCCGTCCACGTCGACCGTGACCAGCGTGATCTCCATGTTCGGAGGTGGCCCGCCAGGGTCGGCCCGTCGCACCCCGCCGGGAAAGTTCTTCTCGCCCAGCGCGTACGAAGCAAAGGCGAGCTTCGTGGGACCGGTGTCGAGCTGGGCGTAGCTCCCATCTGGCGCGGCAAACTCCTCCGTCAATCCGAAAACCTCCGCGTAGAACGCGCTGGCCGCCCGCGGCTCGTCGACGTAGGCGATCACCCATCCAAGTGTCAGTTCAGTGTTCATGTCTTGATGTTCGCCGGTACAGGGCGGTGCGTCTTGAAGAAATCGGACATTGCCTCGGTGAGCTCAGCGGTGGCCCAGCAACCTACCCGGCGAGACTCCAGCCAGGGCGCGGCAGTCACCGGAGAAGTGCGACTGGTCGGCGTATCCGGCCTCGAGCGCCGCGCGGGCCAGCTCGTCTCCGGCCCGAGCCTGCGCGAGGGCGCGCTCCAGGCGAAATACGCGCGCGAGAAGTTTCGGCCCGTAACCCACGGCGGCTGCGACTCGCCGGCGCAACTGCCGCTCGCTCAGGCCCAGCGAATCGGCGAGCGGCGCCACGGTCGCGCCGGGACGGCGCAGTTGGGCCACCGCGTGCTGCACGAGCGGGTCCGGCTTCGGCGCGCTCGCCCCCGGCTGCAGCAGTAGATCCTGCAACTGGACGAGCGGGTCCCGGGCCTGCGCCATCGCCTCCTCCATCCGGGCTCCGAACGCTCCGAGCGCTGCTTCGGCGGACGGCCGGGCATCGCGCAGCGCTTCGGGCTCGATGATCTCCAGGAGCGTCGCCGCCGCGCCGGGCCGAAATCTGGCGCCGACGACGTGAGCCTGCGCCGGAGGCGTCGCCATGAAGGCCACCGTATTCGGCCCCACCACCTGGGCACCGATGCCCTCGATCCAGATCATGTCGATGCAGCCGTCGGGCAGCACCCGCACCGGCTCACCGGTTCCCCGGCGTTCCCACAGGCAGTCGAGCCACGGAGCCAGCGCCGGCGGTGGGGCGTGCTCCCGGTAGCTCACCGCGCTAGTCCTCCGGCGGAGGGATCAAGGCCTTGAGGCGCCGCCGCGCGGCCTCGATGCGTTGCGCAGCCTCAGGGGACGGATACGACGTGGGCCGGGGTGGCGATTCGGCCGGGGCAGGGTCCCGCTTGGCGGCGGAACCCGCCCTGAAGACTCGTCGCAGGGCCGCGATCACGCGGCTGCGGCGCCCACCACTGATGTCGACCAGTCGATCACCGACGTCGGTTTGACGATGTGCTTGCCCATCTCGAGCTCCTTGGGGGAGAGGCCGAGGGCCAGCCCGACGAGCTGCGGCAGGTGCAGCACCGGGAGCCCCAGCTCGCGCCCGACTACCTTGGCGGCGCCCGGCTGCTGCATGTCGAGATTCAGGTGGCACAGCGGACACGGTACGACCAGGCAGTCAGCGTCCGCATCGATCGCATCTCCGAGGTGGCGTCCCGCCTGCTTGAGCGAGACTTGCTTGTTCATCGTGATGACCGGGAAGCCGCAGCACTTGTAGACGCCGGCGTAGTCGACGACGGTGCCCCCGAGCGCCTCGATCACCCAGTGCATGTAGCGATCCCGCGGGCGCTCGTCATCGATCCCCAGCCGGTCGACCGGCCGGACGATGTAGCAGCCGTAGAACGGCCCGACCCGGAGATCGGTGAGCGGACGCTTGACCTTCGCCTTCAGCGCGTCGAGCCCGATCTCCTCCACCAGCATCCAGAGGAAGTTCTTGTTGGTCAGACCCTTCTCGTAGGTCAGGCCCTCGGCGGCGAGCGTGCCGTTGACCCGGTCGCGGTATTCGGTGTTGGCGTCCAGGCGCTCCTGGCACTCCGACTGCGCGCCCTGGCAGGTCGAGCAGATGTTCATCATCAACTCGCCGTCGGTCTGCTGCGCCAGCGCGAACGTGCGCGCGTTGAGCGTGTCGGCCAGCTCCTGGTTGTGCTCGGCGATCACGCCGGCGCCGCAGCAGTTGGCGCGGTCGAGCTCGATCAGCTCGATGTCCAGCAGCGGCGCGACCTTCGCCATCGAGCCGTGCAGCTCCGGGGTGAATCCGCGGCTCACGCAGCCGGGCCAGTAGGCGACCTTCATGTCGTTTCCTCCGTTTGCGGGGCCGACGGTTCCGCAGGCGGCTCACGATGAGCGGCGCCGGCGGCCTCCGGCTGGCCCTGGTCCTTTTCGGTTGCGTCCGAGGTGTCCTTCGCGGTCGCTGTGGTCTCCTCGGGGTCGTCCTCGTAGCCGACGACGTAAAGGTTGAGCTCAAAGCGCTCCTCGCGGCCCTCGACCTCGTCGAAGATCTGCTTGACCTCCTTGGGGGCCTTGTGCGGGTGCAGCAGCGCCGTCTTCACGGTCATCTTCCGTCGCGCCATCGCCCTGCGCGGCGATCGGCAGCGAGCTGACCAGCTCCGGCACGGCGCGGGGGTGGAACTTGCCGCCGTAGGAATCGGGCAGCAGATCGGCTTCGTGCAGCAGCCCGTTCTTCTTGATGTTCTCGACGAACGCATGCTCGTGGCGGTAGCCGTTGTTGCGATCCTCGATGTTCTCGTCAGAGCCGGCCTTGCGCCGCAGGCGCATGATCTGACTCATCGGGTCGACGCCCTTGGGGCAGGCATCGATGCAGTTGAAGCAGTGGGTGCAGTCGTAGATGCCGTGCTCGTCCTCGGAGAGGTCCACGAGGCCGCTCGTGATGCTCGGCGTCACGCGGGTCGCCGACGAAGCGGTAGGCCTTGGCCAGCGCCGCCGGGCCGGCGAACAGCGGGTCGATCTCCATCGACAGGCAGTCCGAGACGCAGGCGCCGCACTGGATGCAGGCCATCGTCTGGGTTACGTCGACCATGTTCTCGTGGGGCACGATGTACTCGCGCTCGGGCACGGGCTCCTTGTTGATCAGCCACGGCGTGACGCGCTGGATCTTCTTCCAGTGGACGGCGTCCATGTCGACGATCAGGTCGCGGATCACCGGCATGTTGCCCATCGGCTCGACCTCGATGATCGTTTCCGCTTCCGCTGGCCCTCGTCGGGCGGGTTCCAACCGGTGCCGTGACCGCGCTCGGCGGCTTCGCCGAGGTGGGTGTTGCAGGCCAGGCCGGGCTTGCCGTTCATGCGCACTCCGCAGGAGCCGCAGATCGCCTGCTGGCAGGAACAGCGGATGCCGACCGACCCGTCGACGTCGTCACGAATCTTCAGCAGCGCATCGAGAATCGACTGCGTCTCGGGCATGTCCACCGTGTGCTCGTCCCAGTAGGCGGCCTCGCCCGACTGCGGATCGAACCGGCGGATCCTCAAGGTGTACTCAGGCATGCGCGCTCAGTAAGTCCTTTCCTGGGGCTCCCAGCGAGTGATCGTGACCGGGCGAATAGCTGACCTTCGGCACGTCGGCACCGTTCATCGAGATGTCCACGTGCTTGAGCCACTCGCCGTCGTTTCGCTCCGGGAAATCGGTGCGGAATTGAGCCCCTCTCGACTCCTTGCGCTCCTGTGCTGCCACTACGATCGCCTCGGCGACGTCGAGCATGTACCCGAGTTCGATCGCGCCGAGCACGTCCTGGTTGAAGATCTTGCCCCGGTCATCGACCGTGGCCTTGGTCGCCTCCTCCTTCAGCCGGCGCACGATCTCGTGCGCCTTGGCGAGGCCCTCGGCGTCCCGGAACACTGCGACGTAATCGTTCATCGCATCGCCGAGCTCGCGCTTGATCGAGGCCACGCGACGGCCGCTCTTGTCGCGGCTGATGATGTCGGCGATGTGCTTCTCGGTCTCGCCGACCCGAGCCGCCGGCGTGGTCGGCATCGTCATGTGCATCGCCCGGTGGGCCGCATGCTCACCGGATCGGCGCCCGAAGATCAGCGTGTCCAGCAGCGAGTTGGCCCCGAGGCGGTTGCCGCCGTGGACCGAGACGCAGGCCACCTCGCCGGCGGCGTAGAGCCCGGGGATCGTGGTCAGGCCGTCGACGTCGGTTTTGACGCCGCCCATGATGTAGTGCTGTCCGGGCTTGATGTGGATCGGCTCCCGGGTGATGTCGACGCCGGCGAAGTCCTTGCCGATGTTGACGATCTCCCGCAGCGCCTCGAGCGTGCGCCGGCGCGGGACCTTGGTCACGTCGAGCGCCACCGTGCCGTCGGGGAAGCCGCGGCCCTCGTTGATCTCGGTCTGCTCGGCGCGCGAGACGACGTCGCGGGAGGCCAGCTCGAGCTTGTTCGGCGCGTACTTCTCCATGAACCGCTCGCCTTCGGCGTTCAGCAGCCAGGCGCCCTCGCCGCGTGCGCCCTCGGTGATCAGCAGCCCGTTGCCCGCCAGCGTCGTCGGGTGGTACTGGATCATCTCCATGTCCATCAGCCGGGCGCCGATGCGGTAGGCCTGGGCGATCCCGTCGCCGGTCACGATCAGCCCGTTGGTCGTCGGCCGGTAGGCCTGGCCGGCGCCGCCGGAGGCGAGGATCACCGCCTTGGCGTTGAACACCTCGAGGTGACCGTCGCGGAGGTTGCGGCAGATGGCGCCGATGCAGCGACCGTCGTCGTCCTGGAGCAGATCGGTGGTGAACCACTCCTCGTAGCGGTCGACGGTCTCCGAATGCTTCATCAGCTGCTCGTAGAGGACGTGGAGGATCGCGTGGCCGGTGATGTCGGCGACGTAGTAGGTCCGCGCCGCCGACGCGCCGCCGAACGCGCGGGTGCCCAGGTGACCGGTCTCGTTGCGGTGGAAGGTGACGCCGGCGTGCTCGAGCCAGAGGATTTCGTCGGGCGCCTCGCGGCACATCACCTCGATCGCGTCCTGGTCGCCCAGGTAGTCCGAGCCCTTGACGGTGTCGAACGCGTGGGACTCCCAGGAGTCCTCGGGGTTGAGCGCGGCGTTGATGCCCCCGGCCGCGGCGACCGAGTGCGAGCGGACGGGATGGACCTTCGAGATGATCGCCACCGTCGCACCGGCCTCGGCGGCGGCCAGAGCAGCCCGCTGTCCGGCCAGGCCGGCACCGATGATCAGAACGTCGTGGGAGGGCACGAGGACCGATTCTATTTATTGCGCCGCCTCGGTCGGCTTTGCGGGTCGGATCCGGTGTCGGTTTCCGGACGCTCTGGCGCGCCGTGGCGCGCCGAATCAGGACGCCCGGGGACAAAATTGCACAACGTCCCGCCGGCGCGGAGCGGTGCGGGTCTGCGGTGCCCTCTGCGGGCCAAAATCGCCCACGGCGGGTGGCCGGGGTGAGGTTGTGCGCACTTTTGGCCCCCGGCGGGCAATGCGGAACGCGGCCCGCCTCCCCGGGGGGCAACGCGCACGCTGGGCCTCAGGCCACCGGCGTACTGAGTGCCGACTGCAGCGCCCGCCGGACCTGCTCGATCGTGACCACGCCGCGCAGGACGCCCTCCGGCGTCGACGGCCATCAGCGCGCCGAGGCGTCCCAGCGACTCCGAGGACAGCACCTCGGTCAGGGGCCGATCCTCCTCCACATGCCAGCCCGCGGTCTCGCCGTCCGCGAGGACTGAGCGCACGGTCAGCTCGCCGTCGCCGCGGTCGAGGGCCTCCTGCACGGCCTCCTGCCGGGCGATGCCGAGGAACCGGCCACCCTCGTCGATCACCGGGAACCATGCCCAGCCGTAGCGCAGGAAGTACTCGTCCAGCGCCTGGTCGATCGGCGTCTGGGCCGGGAATCGCCACCGGCTGGCGATCCATGATGTCGGCTACGCGCACTCCCTCGATCCGCTCGGTGAGGTCGGTCTGCACCAATGCGCCCGCGCGCGGACTGCCCCAGCAGAAAGGCGAGCAGGATCAGCCAGATCCCGCTCAGCGCTCGGCCGCCGGACAGGGTCAGGTAGATCCCCAGTCCGGCCAGGATCACCGCGAACCCCTGTCCGAGCTGCGCGGCGGTTCGCGTGCCCCGCCGCTTGTCGCCGGTGATCCGCCAGACGATCGCCCGGGCGATGCGGCCACCGTCGAGCGGGAAGGCCGGGACGAGGTTGAACACCAGCACGGCGACGTTCATCAGCAGCAGCCAGCTCAGGGCGAGCAGGACGGGGGTCACGGGAACCTCGCCGTCGAGCAGGAATGCGTGCCACAGCCGGTTGGGTCCGACGATCGCCAAATCGACGATCAGGAACACCAGCACCATGCCCAGGGTGGCCAGCGGTCCGGCCGCCGAGACCTTGAACTCCTCGCCGGGTGACCGGGTGTCGCGCCCCATCTGGGTCAGGCCGCCGAACAGGAACAGCTGGATGCTCTTGACCTCGATGCCCTGGCGCCGGGCGGCGAAGGCGTGGCCGAGCTCGTGCACGATCAGCGAGCCGAAGAACAGCAGGGCGGCTCACCACCGTGGTCACGTACGCCTGTCCGTCGGAGCCGTGCAGGGTGTTGCGGAACGACGGCGTCAGCCAGAGGATCACCAGGAACAGCATCAGGAACCAGCCGGGGTCAACGCCGATCCGAATCCCGGCGACATCCAGCAGCTTTATGGAGCCCGGACGGCGCAACATGCTGCAATGGTCGCACAGGCGCTACGGTGACCCGCCGCGTCTCAACCGCGTCCGAACTGGAGTCTTCCGTGACCGACCATCTGCGAGAGCTGCGAGTGCACCTTGGCGAGCTGGAAGATCTGCGTTACGCCGCGGGTCTGCTCGGGTGGGATCAGCAGACGATGATGCCGCCGCGCGGCGGCGCCACGCGGGCGGAGGCGCTGGCCACGCTCGAGCGGATCACCCACGAGATGTTCGTCGGCGCGCAGACGGGACGGCTGCTCGACGCAGCCGAACGCGCGCTGGACGGCGCCTCGCCGGACTCCGACGACGCCTCGCTCGTCCGGGTCACCCGCCGTCACTGGGAGAAGGCGCGGCGGGTCCCGGGAGAACTGGCAGCGGACCTCGCCCGAGCGGCCTCGGTCGGGCAGGAGGCGTGGGTGCAGGCGCGGGAGCAGAACGACTTCAGCCTGTTCGCGCCCTATCTGACTCCGCAATCTGGAGCTCGCGCGTCAGTACGTCGATTGCTTTGACGGCTTCGACTGCGCCTATGACGTGCTGCTCGACGATTACGAGCCTGGGGCCAAGAGCGTCCGAGGTGGCGGCTCTGTTCGACGAGCTCAAGCGCGAGCTGATGCCGGTGATCGCGACGCTGAGCGAGCACGCCGACGCCGTCGATGACAGCTGCCTGCACGGAAGCTTTCCCATCGACAAGCAGCGCATCTTCGTCGACGGCGTGATCGCGCTGATGGGCTTCACCCGCGAGGGATGGCGCCTGGACGACGCCGTGCATCCGTTCGCCGCGGGCTTCGGGGCCGGGGACGTGCGGATCACCACGCGGTGGGAGCCGATGTTCTT
Source organism: uncultured Solirubrobacterales bacterium (assembly GCA_963844475.1). Taxonomy (GTDB): domain Bacteria; phylum Actinomycetota; class Thermoleophilia; order Solirubrobacterales; family Solirubrobacteraceae; genus Palsa-465. Next base: position 322,623 of record CAWJOL010000003.1, read on the forward strand.
TCCCGCCGCGCTCTACGGCGCCATGCACGAGTGCGGGCACGGGCTCTACGAGGACGGGGTCGCCGACGAGCTGCGGCGCACGCCGGTGGGCCACGCCGAGTCGCTCGGGATGCACGAGTCCCAGAGCCGGCTGTGGGAGAACATGGTCGGCCGCGGGCGAGCCTTCTGCCGGCGTGCTGGCGCCGCGCGTCTCGGAGCTGTTCGGCGGCTCGCTGGCCGACCTCGACCCTGAGACGCTGTACCGCGCGGTCAACATGACCAAGCCCTCGTTCATCCGCGTCGAGGCCGACGAGGCGACCTACGCGCTGCACATCGTGCTGCGCTTCGAGCTCGAGCAGGAGCTGATCGAGGGACGGCTGTCGGTGGCCGATCTGCCCGAGGCGTGGAACGCGCGCTTTCAGGAGTACCTCGGCCTCGGTCGTGCCCGACGACGCCAACGGCGTGCTCCAGGACGTTCACTGGTCGGCGGGCTGATCGGCTACTTCCCCACCTACGCGCTCGGAAATCTGATCGCGCGGCCAGCTGTGGGAGCGGGCGCAGGAGGAGCTGCCTGACCTGCGAGGCGAGCATCGCCGCCGGGCGAGCTCGCTCCGTTGCGCGAGTGGCTGCGTGACCGCGTGCACCGCCACGGCGCGAAGTTCGAGACCAGCGAGCTGCTGCAGCGGGTGGTCGGCGGAGCCGATCGCCGTCGGCCCCTACGTGCGCTACCTCAAGCCAAGCTCGGGCGACGTCTACGGTCTTGCAGCTATAGCGACCGCAGCGCGTCGTTCAACGTCGCGCTCGGGCGCATCGCCTCGGCCGCCTGCTCGGGGTCGGGGCGGAAGTAGCCGCCGATCTCGACCGGCGACCCCTGGACGTCGGTGAGCTCCGCTGACGATCTGCTGCTCGTCGCGCTTCCAGGCGCTCGGCCAGCGGGCGCATGCGCTGCGCCAGCTCGCTCGTCCTCGCTCTGCCGCGCCAGCTCCTGGGCCCAGTAGAGCGCGAGATAGAAGTGACTGCCGCGGTTGTCGAGCTCGCCGACCTTGCGCGAGGGCGAGCGATCCTCCTCGAGCAGGCGCCCGGTGGCCCGGTCAAGCGTGTCGGCCAGCACCTTCGCGCGCGGGTTCTCGTCGGCCTGCGCGAGCAGCTCGAGCGAGGGAGCCAGGGCCAGGAATTCACCCAGCGAATCCCAGCGCAGGTGATTCTCATCGAGGAACTGCTGAACGTGCTTGGGGGCCGAGCCTCCGGCGCCGGTCTCGAACAGGCCGCCGCCCTTCATCAGCGGCACGATCGACAGCATCTTCGCGCTGGTGCCGAGCTCGAGAATCGGGAACAGGTCCGTCAGGTAGTCCCGCAGCACGTTGCCGGTCACCGAGATCGTGTCCTCGCCTCGCGCGCGCGCGCTCGAGGGTGAGCCGCGCGGCCGCCGCGACGTCAAGGATCTCGATCTGCGCGCCGTCGAGATCGAGCTCGGCCAGCGCGGGCCGCACCTTCTCCAGCAACTGCGCGTCGTGCGCCCGGGTCTCGTCGAGCCAGAACACGGCCGGCGTGTCCGACTCACGCGCGCGCTTGACGGCGAGCCGGACCCAGTCCTGGATCGCCGCGTCCTTGGTCTGGCACATGCGCCAGATGTCGCCGGTGTCAACCTCGTGCTCGAGCAGCGTCTCCCCGCCCTCGTCGACCACCCGCACCTTGCCCGGGTCCGGCGATCTCGAAGGTCTTGTCGTGGGAGCCGTACTCCTCGGCCGCCTGGGCCATCAGGCCGACGTTCGGCGTGGTTCCCATCGTGGCCGGGTCAAACGCGCCGTGCTGCACGGCAGTGGTCGAGCGCCTCGGCGTACAGCGGCGCGTACGAGTGATCGGGGATGACGAACTTGGTGTCCTGGAGCTCGCCCTGGGCGTTCCACATCTGACCCGAGGTTCGGATCGCGGCCGGCATCGACGCGTCGATGATCACGTCGCTGGGCACGTGCAGGTTGGTGATCCCGCGGTCGGAGTCGACCATCGCCAGCGGCGCCCGGTCGACGTAGGCGGCCTCGATCGCCGCCCGGATCTCGGCGCGCTCTGTCTCGGGCACCCGGTCAAGGGCGCCGAGCAGCGCGGCGATCCCGTCGTTGGGATTGATCCCGGCCGCGGCGAGCGCGGCGCCGTGCGCGCTGAACAGCTTGGAGAAGTAGGCCCGCACCGCGTGACCGAAGATGATCGGATCGGACACCTTCATCATCGTTGCCTTGAGGTGCACCGAGAACAGGACGCCCTGCTCACGCGCCGCTTCGATCTGCTCGGCCAGGAAGCTCTGCAGCGCGGCCCGGCGCATGACGGCGCCGTCGACGACCTCGCCTTCGAGCACGTCGACTCGCTCCTTGAGCACGGTCACCGTGCCGTCCGGCGCCACGTGCTCGATCCGCAGCGGCCCTGCGCGCGGCACCGTCACCGACAGCTCCGAGGAGCGAAAGTCGCCGTCGCTCATCGTCGCCACGTGCGAACGTGAATCCGAGGACCAGGCACCCATCGAATGCGGGTGCTTGCGCGCGTACTCCTTCACCGACGCCGGGCGCGCGACGGTCAGAGTTGCCCTGGCGCAGCACCGGGTTGACCGCACTGCCCTTGACCCTGTCGTAGCGCGCGCGGATCTCGCGCTGCTCGTCGTCGGACGGATCCTCGGGGTAGTCGGGGATCGTCATAGCCCTGCTGCTGGAGCTCCGCGATGGCGCGGCCCAGCTGGGGCACGGACGCGCTGATGTTGGGCAGCTTGATGATGTTCGCCTCTGGCGTCTTGGCCAGCTCGCCGAGCTCGCTCAGCGCGTCCGGAACCTGCTGGTCCTCGCTGAGGCGCTCGGGGAACTGGGCCAGGATCCGGCCGGCCAGCGAGATGTCCCGGGTCTCGACCTCGATGTCGGCCGCCGCGGCAAACGCCTGCACGATCGGCAGCAGCGACCAGGTCGCTAGCGCGGGCGCCTCATCGGTCCGGGTGTAGACGATCCTCATCGCCCCGGGCACCCTAGCGAGCGCGGAGCGGGCCCCGGCGCGAGAGCGCAGGCCGGTTACGGAGAGCGCCAGGTCGGTTATACCTTCGAACTGACACCCCGATTTAGGAGATGAACGACCAGTGAGCGATTCCCCCGTAAGAGTGGCCGTCACCGGCGCCGCCGGCCAGATCGGCTACGCCCTCCTGTTCCGCATCGCCAGCGGCCAGCTGCTCGGCCCCGACACCCCGGTCCACCTCTCGCTGCTCGAGATCCCCGACGCCGTCAAGGCCGCCGAGGGCACCGCGATGGAGCTCGACGACTGTGCCTTCCCGCTGCTGGCCGGCGTCGACATCTTCGATGACCCCAACCAGGCCTTCGACGGGGTCAACGTCGCGCTGCTCGTTGGTGCTCGACCCCGCTCGAAGGGGATGGAGCGCAGCGACCTGCTCGAGGCCAACGGCGGGATCTTCAAGCCGCAGGGCAACGCGCTGAACGACCACGCCGCCTCGGACGTGAGGATTCTCGTGGTCGGTAACCCGGCCAACACGAACTGCTCTGATCGCGCAGAGCAACGCGCCCGACATCCCGCGCGAGCGCTTCACGGCGATGACGCGGCTGGACCACAACCGCGCGATCGCGCAGCTGGCCAAGAAGGCCGGCGCCGCGGTCAAGGACATCACCAACGTGACGATCTGGGGCAACCACTCCGCGACCCAGTACCCGGACATCTTCCACGCCAAGGTGGCGCGGGCAGCGACGCGGTCGAGGTCGTCGATGACCAGATCGTGGATGGAGAACGACTTCATCCCCACCGTGCAGAAGCGCGGCGCGGCGATCATCGAGGCCCGCGGCGCCTCCAGCGCCGCCTCGGCCGCCAATGCGGCCGATCGACCATGTGCACGACTGGGTACTCGGGACGCCGGCCGGCGACTGGGTTTCGATGGCGATCGCCTCCGACGGGTCTTATGGTGTCCAGGAAGGCCTGATTTCCAGCTTTCCTGTCACCTGCTCAGGTGGTACGTACGAAATCGTTCAAGACCTGGAGATCAACGAGTTCTCACGGTCACGAATCGATGCGACGGTCAAGGAACTGGCTGAGGAACGTGACGCAGTTAAACAGCTGAACCTGGTCTAACGCTCGCGAGCGGGTCGACCGACCGGCGGGCGCCAGAACCAGAGGGCCGCGTAGACCACGCGGCCCTCTTTCTTCTGCCTACTCGGAGGCGGGCTGCCAGCCCTGCCCGTCGCGCTTGACCTGGCCGTCGGCCACCAGCTTGGGCATCACGCGGTACAGGTAGTTCGGCTCGATCTTCAGCTGCTCGGCGATCTGCGGGATGGTGATTCCGGGCTGAGTGCGAACCAGCTCCAGGGCCTGATTGGCCCGGGTGTTACCTCCGCGGCGACCGCGCGGTCGGCCGGGACGGCGGCCGCTGCGCCGACGTGTGCTGCTCGACGAGCCGGGCGGGCGTCCCGGTCCGCGACGAGTTCCGAGCAGGGCGGCACGGGCGGCCTCGAGCTTGGATACCTCTTCTTTGAGCGCGCGCAACCGGCCGTCGATGTCCTTCACCGTTGTGTCAACGAAATCAGCCACTGACTTCTCCCTGAGTGGAATTTGCGAGAAAATTTGTGGCTGAACGATACACACGATGGCGTTAATTCGCCGTATGGGCGGGTATTTGTAGAGGCTGTTGCATCGTGCCGGCAGTGATGGCGGTTCCGCGTGGATCAGTCGCGCTCGAGCAGCTGTCTTCAAACGGCTCAGTGAACCGTTGGCCTCACGTTCGGAGGCCGCACCGACAATCACCCGGCTGGCCACGTTTCCGAGCATTCCACCGGGCGGGGTGAACTCGTTGGAGTATTTGAACAGCGTGCGGTCATCGCCGCGCGGCGAGAGCTCGTAGCGGATGCTGGCGCGTGAGCGAGCCGGACCGCGGCCGTCCCACTGCGCCATCGTTCGGCGCGACTGAGGTCAGCCAAGGTCCAGTGCACTTTGAACGAGACGCCTCGCATCTGCAGCACCTGGTCCATCGTCGAGCCTTTCTCCAACGGCTCAGAGGCATTCTCGACCGATCGATGGATGGTGACCCAGTCCTTGAGGCGAGCCGGGATTCATGATCGTCTTCCACACCGTCTCCACCGGCGCGGCGATCTCGATCTCTGTCTGGACCTTGCTCATCGAGGCGTCAGACAGTAACGGTTGGCTACCGGGCGGCGAGTGGTTCAACTGCCTCCCAGTCACGCAGCGCGCGGTCGATGGCCGCGTCCAGCGAGTGCATGCGGACGCCGAGCAGCTCGGCGGCTCGGTTGTCACGCAGCAGCAGGTCGCTGTTCAAGCTCTCCATCAGCGGCCCGATCAGCTGCGGATCCTCGCCGGCGATCACCGAGGCGAGGCGGCTGGCGATCGGGGTGACGGTCAGCCGCTTGAAGCGCAGCGTCGGGCGGTCGATCAGCATGTGATCGCGGATCGTGTTGATCAGCTCGCCGTAGGAGACGACGTCGGGGCCACCGACGTCGAGCGACTGTCCGCGGACCTGATCGCTGGTGGCGGCGCGGGCGAGCAGCTCCACCACATCTCGCTCGTCGATCGGCTGGGTGCGGTTGGAGTGCCAAGCTGGGACCGCCAGCACCGGGCAGTCGCTCGACCAGCCTGACCAGGAAGCGAAACGAGCGCGAGCCGCGCTCCGATGACGATCGAGGCGCGGAAGGCCACCGAGTCGGGCACCGCGCGCCAAGAGCGTTTCCTCGACCGCCAGCCGGCTCTCTGAGGTGCGGCGAGGCGGGTCCGCCCTCGGGAACCAGACCGCCGAGGTAGACGATCCTCTGCACTCCGGCGGCTGCAGCGGCCCGGGCAAAGTTCTCCGCCGCGGTCCGCTCGCGGTCGCCGAAGGCGCCGTCGGCCCGGCGCGCCGTCTCCATCGAGTGGATCAGGAAATAGGCCACGTCGATGTCCTGCGAATGCCTCTCCGAGGCCGGCACCGGAGACAGCGTCGGCGCCGAACATCGGGATGCCATCCGGCGCCCGGCCGGGGTGGCGGGACATGCCCCGCACCTCATGGCCGTCCGCTGACAAGGCGGGGGGCGAGGCGCGATCCGACGTAGCCGGTGATGCCGGTGATGAGGACGTTCATTGCTCTGACGCTACCCACGGGAGCCGCGGTGACGAAGCTCGGGTCGAGATCCTCGGCGCCGTGCGGCACCCGGACAGCGCCAGCGCCGAGTCGAGCTCGGCGAGCAGGATCTCAAGGACACCCGCGCGGCGCCGTCGGCCCCCTGACCGCGAGGCCCCACAGCACGGGCGGCCGATCATCACCGCCTTGGCACCCAAGGCCAGTGCCTTCAGCACGTCGGTGCCGCGGCGGATCCCGCCGTCCACCAGCACGTCGAGCTTGTCGCCGACCGCATCGATCACCGCGGGCAGCGCGTCGGCGCCGGAGAGGACCGTGTCGAGTTGACGACCGCCGTGGTTTGAGACGACCATCCCCCGCGCACGCCGGTCTCGGCGGCCAGCAGCGCGTCCTCGGCGGTGAGGATCCCCTTCATCAGCACCGGCAGCGGACTTTCGGCGGCGAACTGCTCGACGTCGCGCCAGGTCAGGTCGGGATCGATCAGCCCGGCGAAGTCAGCCGGGCGTCATCGCCCCCTTGGCGCCGGCGGCAGCTCGCGCTGGCCACGCTGCACGGCGGCCGCGTTGACGCCAGAGCGCAGGTCCCGCTCGCGCAGCCCCATGATCGGCAGGTCGACGGTGAGGACCAGCGCCTCGTAGCCGTGCTCAACTGCCTGCGCGACCAACTCCCGGGTCACCCCGCGATCGGTGAACACGTAGAGCTGAAACCAGCGGGGGCACTCGGGGACCGCCTCGGCCAGCGCGTCGGGTCCGGTGGTGGCGAGGGTCGAGAGGCACATCGTGCTCTGGGTCCTCGCTGCCGCCTGGGCCATCGCGATCTCCCCGTCGGGGTGGGCCATCCGCTGGAAGGCCATCGGCGCGATGATCAGCGGGTGGGGACGGCGCTGGCCCAGGACGGTGACGCTGGGGTCGCGCTCGCGCCACGCCGGTCAGCATCCGGGGGCGGATCGCCAGCCGGCGCCACGCGGCTACGTTGTCACGCAAGGTGATCTCGTCGCCGGCGCCACCGGCGTAGTAGCCGAGGGCGCCGGCGGGCAGCTTGCTGCTCCGCCACCGCCTCGAAGTCGGCGAGCGAGATCATCTGGCGCGCGCCGGTGGGCTCATCTGCCATGACGCGAAAGCTACGGAAAATGCGGGGCCTTCTCGCCTCGCCTCTGAGAATTTGCCCGCAATTTCCAGGTATTTTCGTTGTGACGAAGATTCCTGCGATTTCCGGGATTGGGCGTTGCGCAAGGGGGGCGAGTTCCGCTTTAGTGGAGGTCGTCGTCGGTTGAGCTTCTGAACACGAACGGGGTATGTCACGCATGGCAAATGGGCGCGCTGCGGCAGCAAAGGTGAGCTGCGAGAACTGCTTCTTCCACACCAACCTGCTCTGCGCGGTATCGCGAGGCCGGGCCCTGCGCAACGTTTCGCCCCGCTCATCCTGAGGGACTGCGGCCGCCCAGCCAGCTCCGCTTCGTCTTCCGTCAGGAACGCCGCCTTCAAGTCGCCTGGGCTTTCCCCACCGCGAGCGAGCAGGTCGCGCTGCATGCTTAGGGCTCGGGACGGGTCCCGTCGGACCCCAGGCTCGATATGTTTCCGGCATGTTCTGGCCGCTGATCGCGGGATTCATCGCGTTCGTGCTGCTGGCCTCATCTTGGGCTGGGTGCTGGATCCCGCGCGGCATCACGACGCCGAGGAGCACCACTGAGCTCGCCCGGCTCCGGTCGACCTGCGGCACGCTCAGTCTGAGCGCCGCGCGATCCACCTCGCGCCGGGCGTGTCGGTAAGCCCGTGCAGCACGATCGAGCAGAACACAGCCAGTGCCGCAAGGTTGAAGATCCGGCTGCCGGCGACGATCTGGTCGTTCAGCACCAGCAGTGAGAAAGTCATGGTCGCCACCCCCTTGGGACCGAACCAGGCCATGAACGCCTTGGTGGCCAGAGTCCGTGCCGGTGCCGGCCAGCGCCGCGAACACCGCCACCGGGCGCGCCAGCAGCAGTGTGGCGGCGACGATCCCGATCGGCCGCCCAACCGTCGCCGAACAGCCCGTGCAGCGTCAGCAGCGAGCCGAACACGACGAAGATCCCCAGCTTGACGATCTCGACGAGGTCCGCTGCCTGCTCGCTGAACGCGCTCGCGCAGGTCCGGTCGCCGGATGCCGAGGGTGATCGCGGCGACGAACACGGCGATCAGCCCGTTGCCGTGCGGGGGCAGCACCGCGATCCCGTAGGCGGCAAACGCCGTCGCCGAGCGCGTACAGAGACTTCTGATGGGACTGGATGCCGCCGTCTCGCGGCATCAGCCACGAGGCGACCAGGCCGACCACCAGACCGGTGGCGAAGCCGACCGTCACGTCCTGGAGCACGAACCTCCACCAGACAAAGTGCCCGCTGCGGGCGCTCAGCGCGGCCGCCAGCGCCAGCACCGCGGGGAGGGCCAGTCCGTCGTTGAGCCCCGACTCGAGGTTCAGCGAATGGCGCACGAGCCGTGGCACCCGCGGGTCGGTGACCACGCTCGATGACAGCACCGGATCGGTCGGCGCGAGCAGCGCGCCGAGCAGGAAGCACTCGGTCCAGGTGAGGTCGGTCAGCAGCCGCGCGCACGAGCGCGACGATCCCCGCGGTCAGTGGCATCGCCAGCACCAACTTGCGCAGCGGCAGATGCCAGTGGTTCACCAGCATCTCCTGCTCGACCTCGAGGCCGTCACGGAACAGGATCACGATCAGCGCCACGGTCGCCAGGTCGCCGACGAAGGCGGAGCGGGCGCTGGAAGTGAAGTGCCCCGGTGACTCCCGGTCCGAGCACGAACCCGATCAGGACGAACAGCGCGGTCAGCGAGAGAAAGCTCCGCCGGGCCATGCCGGAGACGAGCGCGCCGAGGACCAGCAGCGCGCCGAGAACCAACAGCGCGACGTCGAAGCGTTGCGTGTTCGCCGCGATCAGCAACGGCGTCTGCGCGTGCGCCACGGCCAGTGCCACCCGGTTAGAGTGTCAGAGTCACGAGAGAGGAGCGGTGTTGCAAGTCACCGTGCTGGGCAAGTCACCGTCCTGGCAGGACGCGGGCGGAGCCTGCAGCGGCTATCTGATCCAGGAGGAGGATTTCGCGCTGCTGCTGGACTGCGGCAACGGCGTCTTCTCCAAGCTGCGCGGAGTGCTGTGACTACGTCGACGTCAGCGCGGTCCTGGTCAGCCATCTGCATGCCGACCATTTCCTCGATCTGGTCCCGTTCTCCTACGCCCTCACCTACGCGCCGCGCCAGCAGCCCGTGGCGGTGGGCGGCTGGCCCGGCACCGACCATCCCGCCCGTCCGGCGCTCTACGCGCCGGTGGGCGCCGGCTGAGGTGTTTCGCCAGATCGTCGGCTGCTGGGGCAACGAGGACCTGATCGAGCACGCATTCAGCCTGCGCGAATACGACGCTCCCGACGAGCTCGTGATCGGTCCGTTCTCCGTGCGCTTCTGCGAGGTCCCGCATTACACGCCGACCTACGCCATCGAGCTGGCCTGCGAGCTCGGGCCGGTTGACCTACAGCGCCGATTGCAGCCCCAACGATGAACTGGTGGGTTCGCCGCTGACACCGACATGCTGCTGATCGAGGCGACCCTGCCCCGTCCGGAGCGCACCGGGATCCGTGGTCATCTGACGCCGGGGGAGGCGGGCGATCACGGGCGCCGCGCGCGCGCCCGTCGGCTGGTCCTCACGCATTTCTCCGATGAGCTTGATGCCGAGTGGGCGCAGGCCGCTGCAAGCGAGACCTTCGGCAAGCCCGTCGAACTTGCCCACGAGGGCGCCGTCTACGATTGCTGAGCGAGCTGAGCCACCGCGCCGCCCGCCCCGGAGGGGAGGCTAGGACGGGCGGCGGGCAGCTTCTGACTAGCCAGTGAGACCGGCCGCTTCTCTATACGGACCTCGCAGCGGTCCGGATCAACCATCCTCCGGCGCTCACGGTTAACCTTGCGGCGATGCCCGAGCGAGACCTGTTTGCCAACTTCGATCGGATGCGCCGGGACATGGATGAGCTGTTCGGCGACGTGCTCGAGCGGACCGGGCTCTCCCGCCGCCGGCTCGGGTTCTCTCCCGCCGTGGACGTGGCCTACACGGCCGATCCGCCACGGGCCATCGTCACCGCCGAACTGGCCGGGGTGGTCATCGACGAGCTCGAGCTGGAGATCCAGGGACGCAAGCTGATCCTGTCCGGCCGGCGGCCGCCGCCGGCGGTGGAGAGCGACGTCTACCAGCAGGTCGAGATCGAGCGCGGCAGCTTCCGACGGATCGTCGAGCTCGGTGCCGACGTCCAGGCCGACGCCGCCAAGGCGCGCTACGAGGACGGGATCCTCCGCGTCGAGCTCCCGCTGCTGCAGTCCGAGCCGCGGGTGCGCTCTGTGCCGATCGAGCGCGAAGCATGATCGAGGTCGGGACCCCCGACGGCGGCCCGCGGGACATCGAGGTGGGCGGGGTGCGCCAGCTCCCGGACCGGGTCGGCGTGCTGCCGCTGCGTGACACCGTCACGTTCCCGGAGATGCTGATCCCGCTCAACGTCGGGCCAGCAGCGGAGCATCGAGTTGGTCAACGACGTCCTGCGCGGGCGATCGGGCGATCGTGATGGTGGCCAGCCGTAATCCGGAGGAGGAGTAGCCCGAGCCCGGAGGACCTCTATGACGTTGGCGTGATGGGCGTGGTGGCGCGGATGATCCGTGTCCCCGACGGGACCCTCCGGGTCCTGGTCCAGGGTGGCCAGCGCGTCCGCATCGTGCAGGTGGCTGGCCACCGATCCCTACCTGGTCGCCGAGGTTGCCGAGGCCCCCGACGTCGTCAAGCCAGACGCCGGAACTGGTCGCGCTGATGCGCAACGTCCAGCAGACCTTCACCGACATCGTGACCGAGGTCCCGTACCTGCCCGAAGAGCTGCAGATCATGGTCACCAACGTCGAGGATCCGAGCGGCCTGACCCACCTGATCGCCGGCGCGCTGCGGCTGAAGACCGACGAGAAGCAGGCGTTGCTGGAGGAGCTCGACGTCGCCAAGCGGCTGCGCCGACTCTCGGAGATCCTGGCCCGGGAGCTCGAGGTGGTCGCGATCGGATCCAAGATCCAGTCTCAGGTGCAGTCCGAGCTCGAGAAGGGTCAGCGTGAGTACTTCCTCCGCCAGCAGCTGAAGGCGATCCAGGAGGAGCTCGGCGAATCCGACGAGGTCCAGGCGGAGGTCGCCGAGCTGCGCGAGCAGCTCGCTGCCATCGAGCTGCCCGAGGAGGTGCGCAAGCAGGTCGACCGAGAGCTCAGCCGGCTCGAGCGCCTGCAGCCGGCGATGGCCGAGCACGGAGTCGTGCGCGGTTACCTCGAGTGGATCGCCGCGCTTCCGTGGGACAAGTCGACCGAGGACAACCTCGACCTGGCGCACGCGCGGAAGGTCCTCGATCGAGGACCACTACGACATCGAGCAGGTCAAGGATCGAATCCTCGAGTTTCTGGCCGTGCGCTCGCTCAAACCCGACGCCCGCGGCTCGATTCTCTGCTTCGTCGGTCCGCCCGGGCGTCGGTAAGACCTCGCTCGGGCGCTCGATCGCGCGGGCCTTGGAGCGGAGCTTCGAGCGAATCAGCGTCGGGGGCATGCGCGACGAGGCTGAGATCCGCGGGCACCGCCGCACCTACATCGGCGCGATGCCCGGAACGATCATCCGCGCGATGCGCGACGCGGGCGCCAACAACCCGCTGCTGATGATCGACGAGATCGACAAGCTGGGCGCCGACTTCCGGGGTGACCCGTCGAGCGCAATGCTCGAGGTGCTCGATCCCGAGCAGAACGGCAGCTTCCGCGATCATTATCTCGATCTCCCGTTCGACCTCTCGAACGTGATGTTCGTGACCACCGCGAATACGCTTGACACGATTCCGGGTCCGCTACGCGATCGCATGGAGGTGATCCAGCTCGCGGGCTACAGCCAGGCGGAGAAGCTGGAGATCGCCAAGCGCTACCTCGTGCCCCGCCAGATCGAGCGCAACGGGCTCTCGCGCAGCCGGATCGCGTTCAGCGACCAGGCGCTGCGCGCAATCATCTCCGACTACACGCGCGAGGCGGGCGTGCGCCAGCTCGAGCGGGAGATCGGCAGCGTCTGCCGCAAGGTCGCCCGCCAGGTGGCCGAGGGAAAGGCCACCCGCAAGGTCATGGTCTCCGAGCCGCGGGTGCACGAGCTGCTCGGTAAGCGCCGGTTCCTTCTCGGAGTCGCGGCGGCGCACCTCACGTCCCGGTGTGGCCACCGGACTCGCATGGACCCCGGTCGGCGGAGAGGTCCTGTTCATCGAGGCGACCGCGATGCCGGGCAAGGGACGCCTCACGATCACCGGGCAGCTCGGCGACGTGATGAAGGAGTCCGCCCAGGCGGCGCTGTCCTACATCCGCTCCAACGCGGCCGAGGTGCTGCCGGACCTCGACGACGACTGGTTCGCCGAGCACGACATCCACATTCACGTGCCCGCCGGCGCGACGCCCAAGGACGGACCCAGTGCCGGCATCGCGATCGCCACCGCGCTTGGCATCGCTGATGTCCGGACGGCCGGTGCGAAGCGACGTGGCGATGACGGGCGAGATCACGCTGACCGGTCAGGTGCTGCCGATCGGCGGTCTGAGGGAGAAGGCGCTGGCCGCACAGCGAGGCGGCATCCGCTGTGTGATCGCTCCGGCGCTCAACGAGCAGGACGTCGACGAGATCCCGCCGCATCTGCTCAAGCAGCTGGAGTTCAGGTTCGTCTCGGAGATCGGCGACGTGCTCGAAGTGGCGCTCCAGCGGCGAGCCGCGCCCCCGCGGCCGAGGACCCTGCAGTCGGTTAAGTGAGCCTGCCCAGGTCACCGATCAGGCCCGGCAGGCGTCGCCGGCGCACTGAACATCGTGATCGTTAGCTGATTGCTGGGTATTCTCAGCTCAACCCGCCACACGCACGAGGGAGATTCATGGCAAAGAAAAAGACGAAGGCCGCCAAAGCGGTGGCGTCAAACGCCGCGGACGTCGCGAACATCGCGAAGTCCAATCCGTATATCCAGCGCTTGATCGACGACGCCAATCTGCGCGACAACGTGCAGAAGGCGATCGAGTCGGGCAAGAGCGCGTACGCGCGCCTGTCCAATGGCAAGGCGCCGCATAAGGCGATCATCGAGGACAAGAAGCTGCAAAAGGATCTGCGATCGGTTGTCGAGGCCGTCCGTGAGGCTTCGATCTCGCTCACCGAAGCGCCGAAGCAAGCGCGGTCGCAAGGGCCTCGGCCTGGGCCGCAAGCTTCTCGATCGCGGGCATCGGTGGCGGCTCTCGCCCTCGCCGGCAGCGAGTCGCTGCGCTCGAAGGTGCTGGACACGCTGTTCGGCAAGGAGGAGGAGTTCGAGTACACGCCCCCCGCGGGCTCGGCTTCCACGCCTCCGGCAACTCCGGTCAGCGCCGCCTAGTCAGGCGCGAAACACCCGTTGGTTGGGAGAGGCGCCCGGAAGGGCGCCTTTTCTTTGCTCGGGCCCGGGACACTAGACTTCGCTCCGTGGAGGCAGCGACCGCAACCGACATTCGCTCCGCCCGGGAGCTGCGCGGGGGACAAGGCTGCCCGGATCGTCGAGGCGATGCGCATCAGCGTCGCCGCCCGCGGCATCGCCGGGGCCACATTCGACCACGTCGCCCGTGAGGCTGGAGTGTCCCGTGGGCTGCTGCACTATTACTTCGCCACCAAGGAGCGACTGCTGGTCGAGGTCGTCCGACGCGAGTGCGATGTCCGCATCGAACGGTTGGAGGAGGCGGTTGGCGCCGCCCAGGATGCCGAAAGCGTGCTCGCCGCCCTCGTGCGCAGCTTCGAGGAATTCCTCGGCGAGGGTCAGACCGCAGTCGTCATGTTCTACGAGATGATGACCCTTGCCCAGCGCAACTCCGAGATCTCCGCCGAGCTGGCTGAGCTCGGCCGGCGCACGCGTGAGCACATGGCCGCCGCTCTGCGCTCCAAGGCGCAGGCCGGGGTGCTGCGGCTGAACGCCGACGCCGACGTGCTCGCGACCTTCCTGTTTGCGCTGGCCGACGGGGTCACCGTGCGAAAGCTGAGCGAGCCGGACCTGGACATCGCCCCGGTCGTGGGACAGGCCGTCGCCGCGGTCCGCGCTGTCCTGAGCTGAACCGCGCCTCCAGCGCCCGACGCGCCACCGGGCGAGGACCCCTACCGTTCAGCCGCAGATGCGCCGACTGATCCTGCTTGCCTGCGCCCTGTTGGTGATCGTCTGTTCGGGGTGGCCCAGCTCGTGCTGCCGGGGATCGCCGAGCAGCAGTTGCGTGACCGGCTGGCCCGCTCGGGCACCGTGCTCCACGTCGAGGTGCACGCGTTTCCGGCCATCGAGCTGCTGTGGCACCAGGCCGACCGCGTGGTCATCCGGATGGGCCAGTACCGCAGCAGCTCGCCCAACCTGGGCTCGACGCTCGGCCAGACCGCCGACGTCGGCAAGCTCGACGTCGTCAGCGGCGGAGGTCAGGGCCGGCCTGCTGACTCTGCGCGACGCCACGCTGCACAAGCAGGGCAATGAGCTCACCGGATCGGCTCGGGTCACCGAGGCCGATCTGCGCACCTCGGTTCCGTTTCTGCAGAATGTCCATCCGGTGGCCTCCGGCAACGGTCAGCTCATCCTCCGCGGCACGGCGACGCTGCTCGGGGTCAGCGCGACCGCCGACGCGACGGTCGCGGCGCAGAACGGCCAGCTGATCGTGCAGCCGAACATCCCGTTCGGCGGCCTGGCCACCGTGACGTTGTTCAACAACGCGCACGTCGCGGTGCAGGGGCTCTCAGCATCACCCACCGCGGACGGATTTTCGGTCTCCGCCCGCGCGACGTTGCACTGATCACCGCGGTCAGGGAGCAGCCTCGAGCGAGGCCAGCCCGGGTTGGCTGGCGGCGAGCCGCATCGCGGCCAGCGCGCCGGCGGTGCGCTTCAGATAGTGATCCATGAACTTGATCGTGACCCGTTCGACGATCCCGAGCTGGGGTTGCTCGTCGGTGTAGGGAGGAAGGTGCGGCGCCCCGAGCAGGTTGAGCAGGAACTTCGGGCGCCGGTGCGGCGTCGTAGAAGTCGTGGGTGAAGCTCGGCGGGTTGATCGTGTCTGCGGTGCCCTGCGTGGCCAGCAGGGGCGCCGATGGGGTGGGGAAGCTGAACGTCCCGATCCCGGGGATCCGAGCTCCCGAGAGGATCACTGCGGCGTCGACCCGCGGGTCAAGGAACCGGTGGTCATAGGCGACGGCAAGCGCGGTCTCGCCGCCGTCGGACTGGCCGGTCGCCGCCACCTCGCGGGGGTCGATCCGCCCGTGCAACGCGCCGGACCCGGCGCTGGCGTCCAGCAGCTGCGTGATGACGAAGCTCATATCCCGAGGCTGGTTGACCAGGTCCGCCTCGTTCGGGCCCCCGGGTGCGTCGGCATTCTCGAGCGGGAACACCGGTGCCGCGACGACATAGCCGGCGCGGGCCCACGCCGTCAGCAAGCGCCGCGTAGGGCCGCGGCGTGACCGCAAAACCGTGCCCGAACACGACCAGCGGAAGCGGTCCGGCGGCCTGCGCCGGGTAGCGGACGATCGTGGTCAGCGGCCGCGGCTGCGGCGGCTGGCCGGGAAATTGGACCGTGCGCGTGTGGTCGACCAGGTGAAGGACACGGGTGAGCACGCTCAGGTGGGCCGGCGGGAGCCGGGCGCGTGGAGCGGCTCGGTGCTCGTCGTCACGGTCGTCGTCGTCGAAGCTCGAGGAGCTCGACGGGCTGGCCGCGCGCACCGAGAGCCGTCAGTCGACGACGTGACCGAGCGGACGAGCCTGACCCGCACCACAGCCGGCCAGCGCGCAGATCATTCCCGCGGCGCAGCATCCACCGCTGAGCGCGGCGCGCTGAACTCAGCGGAGATATACGGCAAAGAAGTCGCGGTCCTCCGGGCTCAGGTACCGGCTCGACGGCCGGTCCATGCTTGGAAGCAGGTTCGCGGGGTTCTGCGCCCCCGCGCCGCGGTAGGTGATGAAGCTCGTCCAGTAGGTGTTGATGTCGAGCTCCATGGCGCGGACCGCACCGGCCCGGCGCATGATCGAGGCCAGCGAGCTGACGGTCTGGATGTTGGCCGCGGCGTAGATCAGGTTGCCGTGCCGATCGACGCCGACCGCCGAGCGCCAGACCCGAACCGCGTTGCCCAGAGTCGCTCCCCACTCCGGCCCGTCGGAAAGGTTGGGATTCAGGTGCCCGCCCTCGACGATCAGCGGAAGGTTCTGGCGCGCGTAGAGGACGTTCGACGCGAACGCCGGCGCCACCGGTCCACGGAGATCACGTCGACCCGCCCGTTGCGGTAGCGCACGAACGTCGCCACCCCGGGCTTCATCGGCGCGTAGGCGTGACCGCCGACGGCGAACCCACCCCCGGAGTCCTTGAGCTTGAAGCCGCTGTTGAAGGTGGCCACCAGACGCGAGCGCAGCCGCACCGGGACCTGCATCGGGCCGCGTGAGGGCAGCGATGACCGCGGGCTCCTGGCGTCCGGGATAGAGCCACGTGGTCGTCCGGTGCGTGTCGATCCAGGCCACGCCGGCCACCAGCTGCGGGTAGTTGGGATCGGGACGGAAGCTCGTGACCAGGACGGGCGGCCGCTTGCCGCCACCGCTGAACGTCGACTCGCCACATGCCCTCGCCGGGCAGCGCTGGATGCATCACCGGCCTGATCCGCGGCGGACGGTAGATCGCGGCTTGATGTTTGAGCACCGCCGGCGCCAGCCCCGTGCCCGGCTGGTTGGGCAGCGCGCGCAGTCCCGGGCCGCCGGTCGAGGGGCTGTTCAGCGAGTAGTAGGTCGACTCGACCCAGTTGACCAAACCGCGAGCACCGTTGTCGCGCAGCCATTCGACCGTGCGGATGCCGATGCCGGAGTTGGAGGTCTGGGTGAGCGCCTGGGCGAAGGACACGAGCACCGGGACCAGACAGAGCAGGGAAGCCAGCAGCGCGATGCGCCGCGCACGCCGCGGGGGCCGCGGGGGAAGGCGCGGAGGCGCGAACCTGACGGGGGTGGGCGACGGGTTCGACCGGCGCTCTCGGGGACGCAAGCATCGTCAGCAGGGTGCCTAGAGGCCCCCAGAGGGAGATAAAGACCTTCTGAGAGCGTTCTCATCGGATCGACCAATATGTGAATGCCCTCATAGATTGCAAATTCTGTCCTTAAGGAGTGTCATAGGCTGATCGACAATGGGATACCCGCGTTCCGGCGCGGTCACGCCGCCACCGCTCTGGCGCTGGACGCGCGATCTCGGCGCGGCGTTCTGCGGGCTGCTCTGGTAACCCTGCGCCCTCGCCAGTGGATAAAGAACGCTCTGGTCATCGCCGCGGCCGGAGCCGCCGGCGCCCTCGGGACGCGACGACGTGCTCCTACGCGTCGTGCGCGGCCTGCGTCGGCCTTCTGCATGCTCGCCTCCGGAATCTACGCCATCAACGACGTGCGGGATCGAGACGAGGATCGCCGGCACCCGCGCAAGCGCCGGCGTCCGATCGCGGCCGGCGAGCTGGATCCCGCGGCTGGCGGTGGTCATGGGCATCGGGCTGATGGCGGCGGGCCTGGCGCTGTGCGCCGCGGTCCGTCCGCTGCTGCTCGTGGTCGGGATCGGCTACGTGGCGCTGACGCTGACCTACACGATGGTCTGGCGCCGCGTGCCGGTGCTGGACATCGCGGCGATCGCCGGCGGGTTCGTGCTGCGGGCCGTCGCCGGAGGCGTGGCCGCTCCGGTGACGCTGTCGCGCTGGTTTCTGCTCGTCGTCACCTTTTCCGCGCTGCTGGTGGCCGCCGGCAAGCGCCTGGCCGAGCTCGGGCGGGTGGAGGACGACCACGAGGTCAAGCGCAAGGTGCTGCGCTTCTACACGACGGCTCGGCTGCGCCTGCTGCTGATCGGCAGCGCGGCCTGCGCGCTGTTCGCCTACTGCGTCTGGGCGTTTTCGCTGCCCACGGTCGACGGCTTCCCGTGGCGGCCGCTGACGATCCTGCCCGTTCGCCGCCTGCCTGGCGCGCTACGGCGCCGCTCGTTCAGCGGGGCGACGGCGAGGCTCCCGAGGAGCTGCTGCTGCGCGACCGTCCGCTGCAGGTGGCCGGTGCGGCCTGGCTGATGGTGTTCGTGCTGGGTCTGCGCGCCCTGTCCTGACACGATGGCCCCAGTGACTGCGCAACTGACGGAGCTCGCCGGCTCCGTCCCAGGTGTCGCTTCGCGGCTGGGGCGCAGGCGCCGACGTCCGTGCGCGAGTGCTGCGTCCGGCCGACGCGGACGCGCGTCCGTGACGCGATCGAGCAGGCGCGCGGTGCGCGTGGCGCGATCGCGCGCGGCATGGGCCGCTCCTACGGCGACGCGGCACAGCTGACCGGTGGTCTGGTGCTCGACCTGACCGCGCTCAAACACGTCGAGCTCGACCGCGACAGCGGGATGGTCACCGCCAGCGCGGGGGTGACCATCGGGGAGCTACTGGACGCGCGTGGTCCCCGCAGGTTGGATCGTGCCGGTCGTGCCCGGAACCCAGCACGTCACGGTCGGCGGAGCGATCGCCAGCGACATCCACGGCAAGAATCACGGGACCGCGGGAACCTTCGGCAGCCACGTCCGGGCGATCGGGCTGCTGAGCGCCGTCGGGCGAGCTGATGGAGCTGGAGCCCGGGGACCCGGAGGGCCTGTTCGCGGCCACGCTCGGTGGGATGGGCCTTACCGGGGTGATCGTCTGGGCGCGAGTCGCCTTGGCACCGGCCTCTCGTGCGCTGCTGTCCGTGGACACCGACCGCGTGGACGATCTTGACGAGGCGCTGAGCGCTGCTCTCCGAGCCGGGCGGCCCGCATCGGGTGGCCTGGCTCGACGTGCTCGGGCCGCGGGCCGGCCGGGGCATCGTTACCCGGGCGCGACTGCTCACCGAGTCCGAGCCCAACACCGGGACACCCGTGCGCCCCACGGCGACCGTCCGGGCGCGGGCCACCGTGCCGGTGCGCTGGCCGGCCAGCGTGCTGCGGCCCAGCACGGTCAGCGCCTTCAACGAGCTGCGGTTCCGCCGCGCACCGCGGCGAGCGCGGGGACACATCGAGCAGTTCGGCGCGCACATGTTCCCGCTCGACGTGCTGTCGGCCTGGCCGCGGCTCTACGGTGCGCGAGGGCTGCTGCAGTACCAGCTCGTCGTTCCGCCCGCCGGCGTGCGCGTGCTCCATGCGACGATCGACCTGCTGCGCCGCCGCCGTGTGCCGAGCTATCTGGCCGTGCTGAAGGATTTCGGACCGGGCAACGGCGCGCCGCTGTCATTCCCGATCGAGGGCTGGACGCTTGCGCTCGATCTGCCCGCCGCGGCGCCGGGCCTTGGGCCGGCGCTCGATCAGCTCGACGAGCTGGTGGCCGAGGCGGGGGGACGTGTGTACCTGACCAAGGACGCGCGGCTGCGCCCCGAGACGGTGCGCGCGATGTATCCGGCACTGACGGACTGGCAGCGGGTCCGCGAGCAGATCGATCCGGATGGGCTCTGGCGCTCTGACCTTGCGCTGCGAACCGGACTGATCGAGCGATGAGCGCCGACCGACCGACGCGCGTGCTGCTGCTCGGCGGCAGCTCGGAGATCGGCTTGGCCATCGTGCGCCGCCTGGCCGAGGACGGCCCGGTGCGCCCGTACCTGCTGGGCCGCGACGAGGCCCGGCTGCGCGAGGCCGTCTCGCTGCTGGGGAGCGAGCGCTACCCGGGGATCCAGACTGGGCTGCTCGACGCCGCGACTCCCGATTCCCACGAGCGCGCGGTAGCCGAGGCGTTCGCGGCCGCCGGCGGCTTTGACCTGGCGGTGCTGGCGGTCGGGCGTGCTCGGCGCGCAGGACGGACTGGACGCCGACCCGGCCACCGCGACTGAAGTCATGCACGTGAACTTCACCGGGACCGGGTCGCTGCTGATGGCCAGCATGCGGGCGATGCGCCGACAGGGCAGCGGGACGGTGGTCGTGCTCTCGAGCGTCGCCGCCGAGCGCGCGCGGGCCGGCAACGCGATCTATGGCGCCGCCAAGGCCGGTCTGGACTCGCTGGCTCAGGGCCTGGCTGACGCGTCACGCAACGGGGGCCCGCGGGTGCTGGTGGTGCGGCCCGGATTCGTCAAGACGCGGATGACCGAGGGCCTCGATCCCGCCCCGTTCGCCACCACGCCCGAGGCGGTGGCCGAGGCGACCGTGCGCGGGCTCGCCGGCCGCGCTCACACGGTCTGGGTTCCCGGCAAGCTCCGCGTGGTGTTCTCGGTGCTGCGCCATGTCCCACGCGCGATCTACCGGAGGTTGCCGCTGTGAGCCGTGAGGTGCTGGGCATCGATCTCGCCGTGGCGGTCGTGCTGGCCGTCCTCGTGCTGATCATCTCTCCCGGGGTCGCCGTGGCCGGGATGATCGCGCTCGTCGTGCTGCTGGTCCTGTTGGTCAGCGCGCTGTGGGGCAGGCGGCGCGCGCGCAGGCCGCGTCAGATCCGCTCGCGACGGCGTTAGCGGCGTAAGCGGCGTTAGCGGCTCAGCCGGTGACCGGGAGACCGGAGCCGAGCTTGGGCGAGCTCCAGGATGCCAGCAGACGGCGCTCGATCTGATCACCCAGCTGGTCGATGGGCACGCGCTCCTGCTGAAGGCTGTCGCGCTCGCGCAAAGTGACCGTGCGATCCTCGAGCGACTGGTGGTCGACGGTGACCGCCCACGGCGTGCCGATCTCGTCCTGGCGGCGGTAGCGGCGACCGATCGCACCACCCTCGTCGTATTCGGTCTGCATCCGTTCGCGCAGGGCGCGGTGGATCTCGCCCGCCAGCTCCGGCTGACCGTCCTTCTTGACCAGCGGCAGCACGGCGACCTTGACCGGGGCTAGCTGTGGGTGCAGCCGGAGAACCGTCCGCGGTTCGCCTCCGATCTCGTCCTCGTCGTAGCTGTCGACCAGGAACGCGAGCAGCGCCCGATCGACCCCGGCCGCGGGTTCGATCACGTGGGGGATGTAGCGCTCTCCGCTGGCCGTGTCGACGTACTCGAGCTTCTGGCGGGAGTACTCGGCGTGCTGGCGCAAGTCGAAATCACCGCGGTTGGCGATGCCCTCGAGCTCAGACCAGCCGATCGGGAACAGGTACTCGATGTCGCTGGTAGCGCTCGAATAGTGCGACAGCTCGTCCTCGGCGTGCGCGCGCAGGTGCAGGTGGTCCGGGCGGATCCCGAGGCCGGTGTACCAGTTCATCCGCTGCTCGAGCCAGTGTTCGAACCATCGCGGTGCCTGATCGGGCGGGACGAAGAACTCCATCTCCATCTGCTCGAACTCCCGGGTGCGGAAGATGAAGTTGCCCGGAGTGATCTCGTTGCGGAAGCTCTTGCCGATCTGGGCGATCCCGAACGGCGGCTTCTTGCGCGAGAACTGCAGATAGTTCTTGAAGTTGAGGAAGATCCCCTGCGCGGTCTCCGGGCGCAGGTACACGGTTGAGCCATCCTCGCGCACCGGTCCGACCGTGGTCTGGAACATGAGGTTGAAGTCCCGAGCCTCGGTCAGGTCGCAATCGGGCGTCTCGCCCGGGCGCTTGGAGGGCTTGCGTCCGCAGTGGGCCTGGTCGAGGTGGTCGGCGCGGAAGCGCAGCTTGCAGGTGCGGCAGTCGATCAGCGGGTCGGTGAAGCCGGCGAGGTGACCGCTGGCCTCCCAGGTCCGGGGGTGCTGGATGATCGCCGAGTCGAGCGCGACGATGTCATCACGCTGGCGCAGCATCGCCTTCCACCACTGGTCCTTGACGTTGTTCTTGAGCAGCACCCCGTAATGGCCGTAGTCGTAGCTTGACCCAAGGCCCCCGTAGATCTCGCTGCTGGGGAAGACGAAGCCGCGCCGCTTGGACAGCGACACGATCTTGTCCATGGTTACGGGGTCAGCAGGCATCCGGGGCCGGATGCTAGCCGGGGCGCCCGGTGAGGAGAACGCCGCCCCGCTTGGCACTCTCGGACTCAGAGTGCCAAGGGCCGAGGTTATACTCAAGAGGCATGCCGACCTATGAATACCGTTGCGAGAACGGCCATCACTTCGAGGTGATGCAGCGCATGTCCGACCCACCGGTCGAGGTCTGCACGATCTGTGGAGCGCCGGTGCAGCGCGTGTTCCATCCGCCCGCCGTGCACTTCAAGGGCTCGGGGTTCTACAACACCGATTACGGAACCCGCAAGCGCTCGCGTGAGCAGAAGGAGAACGCGGACGCCAACAAGAGCAAGGAGGGCGCGACCGCCAAGTCCGGCGGCGACTCCGGCTCGAGCGGAGGCTCAGACTCCAGCTCGAGCTCAAGTTCCGACTCCGGGTCCGGTTCCGGCTCTGATTCAGGGTCGAAGCCGAAGAAGTCCGAGTCGGCCGCTTCCTCCTCGCCCGCTTCCTCCTCCTAGCGAGGGCTGGCGTCAGGCGTCAGGCCAGCATCGCGCTGGCGCCGGACTCCTGCTGGGCGGCGGCCCAATCGACCGTCAGCACGTTCGGCTCCGCCGGCAGGCGCTTGGCGGGAAACTGCTTGCCGTCCTGCACCAGTCCAGCCGCGCTCGGCGGAACGGGGAGGAAGATCTGCATCTCCGAGCCGTCCTCGGCGACCTGCACCTTGGCCGCGTAGAGGTCCTCCCCGGAGGGCAGACGCAGGAACTGCGCGCTGTGAGCGACGAGGGTGACGCGGCAGGGCACGCCGTCGCGCAGGGCTCGCGCCGGCGGATCAACCACCGCGGGGTCGCTGATGGTGACCGTGGGCGTGCTCTCGCCGAGCGAGATCGCCACCCGCTGATGGTTCTGCGGATCGGCCCGGACGGTGAACAGCGTCTGCTGCGGGATCAGCTTGGCCGCGTTCTCGGGCGACAGAGAGATCCGTGTAGTGGTCTTGTACGAGGGGGTCCCGTCGACCAGGCGCACTCCGACCGTCATCGCACAGTCGACCAGCTGGCCCACCGGGGTCTTCTGAACATCGACGCACGCGCCGCGGCCGAGAATGCCGTTGGCCGCGAGATCGGAGGGGATCTGCGAAGCGGCGGCCTCGGCCACCTGCGCCTCCACCGAGGCATTGGCCTGGCGGGCGGCAGCGACGTCGAACTCGACGGTGCTGGTGTCGGCGGGGTCGTAGCGGACGACGAACTCGTCGCCGACCCGGGGGATCGAGACGCGGGAGACGGTCGTCTTCTTGTCGACGTTGAACGGCACCTCGCCCTCGGGCTGGACCTGCAGGGTCAGCTTGACGCGCGGGTTGTCGTTGATCGTCACCCCGGTGTCGTGCACGCTGATGACGACCGCCCTCGCCTGGATGCCCTCGGCGAGGAGCTTCTTTTTCTTGCCTCCGAACATTGCCCCTCCTTCTGAAGTTTGGTCGGGGCGACCATAGACCGAGGATGTGCTCCCGTCAGTACCGCGCCGGTCTCGGCCACGTCTCGCTTGCGGCTAGCCGCGCCGGTTCTGGAGGATCGTGTGCAGACGTGCCGCGAGCCGGGTCGGTTCTCGGGTGATTTGCCGGTGGGTGATGCGGACCGTCTCGCGCCCGTCCGCCTTGGCGTCGAGGTCTCGTGTGCGGTCGCGTTCGAACGCGGTGCGGTCAGAGTGATAGGCGTAGCCATCGAGTTCGACGATCAGCCGCGCGGCTTCGAAGTAGAAGTCGACCTCGTATTCGCCGATCTTGATGTTGACCTTGGGGCGGGGGAGCTTGAACCGCTTGCAGAAGGCGAGGAAGGCATCCTCGAGCTCGGACCGGGTGGGGCCGGTGTCGCCACCGGCGAACGGCCGCAGCCGCGGCGCGCCCGGGACTTTGGGGTTGCGACGGATGATGTCCTGCAGCTGATCCGGCCTCAGCTGCTTGGCCAGCAGCATGTCGTTGACGGCGCGGGCCAAGGCCCGGTCGGTTAGTCCGGGCGCGCAGTCGAGGAGGGTGCGCGCCGGGCTCGTCACGCGGATGCCGTGGCGGGTGCGGAAGTCGCGGCGGATCAGCGTCCGGCACAGGTGCACGCTGATCCCGGAAGGCCGCCGGTCAACGGTCACCGTCACGTCGAAGCGGCTCGGCCAGCGGCTACGCAGGCCCCAGAGCGCAAGCGCCGAGGAGTGGCTCAGGGCGGCGGTTGGGCCGCAGGCCAACAGGGCCGCCGCCGCGCGTTCAAGAGCCGTGGCGGCCGGGCGGCCCAGGGAGTACACGCCGAGATGGCTTCGATGCAGCTCGCCTCCCTGCACGCGCCCGGCAATCGCCGTCGGGCCGAAGCCAAGCTTGATCAGCTGCTGCCGGCTCACGTTCCCGTGCTGGCGTAGGCCAAGCGCCACCACCGCATGCCACCTTTGGACGTTTGGACCCATATACGGTCCAGATCTCCAAACCCACCACGAATCGCCCCCCCGGCCCGGGCGAGATCGTCACATCAGCCGTGCATCAGCTTCGAGACCGCGGCGGAAACCTGACCTGGCGTCACGGTCAGCGCCGACTCGCCGTCCGGCAGCCTCGTCGCGCCGCTCGGCTTGAGCACGGTGACCGGCGCCGAGCCACCGAGCTCGGAGGCGGCGAACAGGGTGAGCAGGGTGAATCCGCCCATATCGGTCCGCAGCACCTTGGGGGCCTGCCACGCGGCCCAGGGCAGGTGGAAGAAGCTGCCCGGGGAGAGCAGCTGCGACTTGATCCCGTTGAGGATCTGCTGCTGGCGCCTGACGCGGGTCAGGTCGCTCTCCGTCGGGTTGCAGGTGTTGTGCCGGGTCCGGGCCAGGGTCAGGGCCTGGATCCCGGTCAGGTGATGGGTGCCGGGGCGCAGATTCAGCGTGAAGCCGCCGTTGGCCGCGCCCCCGCTGATCTGCGAGCAGATCCGGCCCGTCGTCACGTCGACGCCGCCGATCGCGTCGATGAACTTCGGAAACGCGGCCAGGTTGACGATGATGATGTGGTTGATCTTGACGCCCGGTGAACGCCTCCACCGTCTTGATCGCCAGCGCCGGCTCCGCCGTAGGCGTAGGCGGCGTTGATCTTGCTCGTGCCGTGTCCGGGGATCGCCGCGACGGTGTCCCGCGGGATCGACAGCCGCCGGGACGTGCCGCCCCCGATCCGCCAGAGCATCATCGTGTCCGAGCGGCTGCCGGTGTCGCTGGTGTTGGCCCCGGGCTCCTTGGACCCGACCGGCCGCTGATCGGTGCCGAGCACCAGCACCGTGTCGGTCGAGGTCAGCATGTTGCCGCCGGAGCTCAGGGCCGCGCTGGCCGAGCTCGGCAGGTTGCCCTGCTCGATCTGCGCGCTGATGATGAACAGCACCAGCGACAGCAGCAGCCAGGCCACCACGGCGATGGCGACGTACTTGAGGCCCCGCCGGGCCAGCGCCCATCCGTCCGCGGCGCCCGGGCTCACGCGGGCGGCCGATCGCCGTCGGCGCCGGCCGAAGCGGGAAGTGCCGCGTCCTCCTCTCCGCGCAGTCAGGGCGCGCAACCCGCGAGGGCGCGCGCGGTAGGTGGTGTAGGGGCGCTCACCCGGGGCTGGAGCTGGACGCTTCCCCACCGCTGTAGACGCGGTAGGGACGGTCGTCGGGTTGCGGTCGGCTTGGGGGGGTTCTCGGACATATCGGGCACTGCATATAGTGATCGACATGCCAGGCCGACGCACCATCGGCGTCGACATGGGCGGGACGAAGGTCTTGGCCGGAGCGGTCGATGAGGGGCTCGGAGTCCACCATCGCGCCCAGCGCACCGTGACCGGTCTTGACCAGTCGGCGTTGCTCGACATCACTGTAGAAGCCGTTCAGGAAGCTCGGGAGGCGGCCGGCGCCGAAATCGCCGCGGTCGGCTTCGGAATCCCGTGCCTGATGGACCAGCGGACCGGCCGGGGCGTGATCGCGGTGAACCTCCCGCTGGCCGACATTCCCTTCGGCGACATCATGGCCGAGCGGCTGGGCCTGCCGGTGTTCGTGGACAACGACGGCAACGTGGCGGCGCTGGCCGAGCATCGGGCGGGAGCCGCCCGCGGGTGCCAACGAGGCGGTGATCCTGACCATCGGCACGGGCATCGGCGGCGGGCTGATCCTGCGCGGGCAGCCGTACCGCGGATCGATCGGGTCCGCCGCCGAACTCGGGCACATGGTCATCGACATGGACGGCCCCCGCTGCCAGGGCAACTGCCCCAACCGCGGCTGCGTCGAGGCGCTGGCCTCCGGAACGGCGCTGGCCCGCGAGGCCGAGCGGCTGGCCCGGCGAGCGTCCGGACTCCGGTCTGGCCCGCGCCCGCGCGGACGGGCACACGCTGCTGGGGCCGCTGGTCACCGAGCTCGCCCACGACGGCGACGAGGCGGCGATCGAGGCGATCACGGTGATCGGGCGCAACCTCGGCGTGGCGATCGCCAGCTACGTGAACATCTTCAATCCCGAGGTCGTGGTCATCGGCGGCGGCGTGATCGCCGCGGGCGAGCTGCTGCTCGAACCGGCACGGGCGGAGATGCTCGCGCGCGCGCTCCCGCCCTCGCGCGATGAGGTGAGGATCGTCGCCGCCCGCTTCGGCGTCGAGGCCGGGATGGTGGGCGCCGCGGCGCTGGCCTTCGACGGGCTGCACGGGCGCGGGCCATGAGCGGTCGGCTGATCGTCTGCCCGACGCCGATCGGAAACCTCGAGGACGTCACGCTGCGCGTGCTGGCCGCCCTGCGTGAGGCCGACGTGGTCGCCTGCGAGGACACCCGGCGCACCCGCGTGCTGCTCGATCGCTACGGCGTCAGCGCCAAGCTGGTCAGCTACCACGAGCACAACGAGGCCGAGCGCGCGCGTGAGCTGGTCGGACCGGATGCGCAGGGGCGAAAACGTGGCGCTCGTCTCCGACGCCGGGATGCCGCTGGTCTCCGATCCCGGGTTCGTGCTCGTGCGGGCCTGCGTGGCCGCGGGGCTCGCGGTCGAGGTCCTGCCCGGACCCTCGGCGGCGATCGCCGCGCTGGTGGCCTCGGCGCTGCCCGCCGACCGCTGGCGCTTTGCCGGCTTCCTGCCCCGCAAGCGGGGCGAGCTGACCGAGGTCTTCCGCTCCCCCGAGACGCTGGTGGCCTTCGAATCCCCGCGGCGCGTGGCGGCCTCGCTGGAGGTGCTGGCCGAACTTGATCCGGACCGCCCGGTCGCCGTCTGCCGCGAGCTGACCAAGCTCCACGAAGAGGTGGTGCGCGGGAGCGCCTCCGAGCTGGCCGCGCGTTACCGCATCGGAGCCGCCGCGCGGAGAGGTGGTGCTGGTGTTCGGGCCCGCGCAGCCGACCGACCGAGGACCCGGCCGCCGCATTGGCGGCGGTTCGCCGGCTGGTCGGACAGCGGCGCCAAGCCCCGCGTCGCCGCCGCGGTGATCGGCGAGCTGACCGGGTTCTCGGCCAATGAGCTCTACAGCGCGCTGACCTCCGCGGGATAGCCTAGGCCGACCGAGATGTCCTACTACGTCACCACCCCGATCTACTACGTCAACGCGCAGCCGCATCTTGGCCACGCGTACACGACGATCGCCGTGGACGTGCTGGCCCGGCACATGCGCCAGCGCGGCGAGGACGTGTTCTTTCTCACCGGCACCGACGAGCACGGAGAGCCGGTGGCCGACGCGGCCCGGGCCCAGGGTCTCGAGCCCAAGGAGCTGGCCGACCGCAACGCGGAGCACTTCAAGGCGCTGATGCCGCGGCTGAACGCCTCCAACGACTTCTTCATCCGCACCTCCGACGAGGAGCACAAGACCAGGGTCCAGCAGGTCCTGCAGCAGGTCCACGACAACGGGCACACCTACAAGGACCTCTACGAGGGCTGGTACTGCCCGCGCTGCGCGGACTTCAAGGTCGAGAACGAGATCCTCGAGGGCAACCGCTGCCCGATCCACGAGATCCCGCTCGAGCTCCACCAGGAGGAGAACTGGTTCTTTCGCCTCTCGACCTTCCAGGAGCCGCTGGAGCGCCTGTACGCCGAGCGTCCGGACTTCGTCATGCCCCAGCGACACTTCAACGAGGCGCGCTCGTTCATCGGCTCGGGACTGCAGGACGTCTCGCTCTCGCGCGCCCGGATGCACTGGGGCGTCACCGTGCCCTGGGATCCCAGGCCACGTCTTCTACGTCTGGTTCGACGCGCTGCTCAACTACTACACCGCGCTCGGCTACGCGCGGCCGGGCGAGGATCTGACCGATCGCTTCTGGCCCGCCACCTTCCACGTGATCGGCAAGGACATCCTCAAGTTCCACACCGTGTTCTGGCCCGCGCTGCTGATGGCGGCCGAGCTGCCGGTGCCCGACCACGTGTTCGTGCACGGCTTCCTGCTCGGCGCCGACGGGCGCAAGATGAGCAAGTCGCTGGGCAACGTCCTCGACCCCTTCGAGGTGATCGACGAGTTCGGGACCGACGCCCTGCGCTTCTACCTGATGCGCGACGTCGCCTTCGGGGGCGACGGCGCGGTGGGGATGGACGCCGTGCGCTCGCGCTACGACTCAGAGCTGGCCAACGAGTACGGCAACCTGGCCAGCCGCACGATCGCCATGCTGCTGCGCTACCGCGACGGGGTGATCCCGCAGGTCGACACCGACCCTGAGCTGGCTCCGGACTTCGACGGCCTGCCTGGGGAGGTGGCGACGGTGCTCGATCGCGCCGAGGCGACCCAGGCGCTCGAGCTGATCTGGCGGCGCGTGCGCCGGCTGAACCGCTACGTCGAAGAGCGCGCGCCGTGGCAGCTGGCCAAGGACGAGGCATCGGCCGGCGCGCTCGACGAGACGCTCGCCTCGCTGGCCGAGGGACTGCGCTCGATCAGCGTCCTGCTGCATCCGTACATGCCGGCCAGCACCGAGCGGCTGATGGCCGCGCTCGGCTCCGAGTCGTTCGACTACGACCAGGCCGCTTTGCCGCACGGGGCAACGGCGCCGTCCGTGGTCGCGCTCGAGCCGCTGTTCCCCAAGCGGACGTGATCGACAGCCACACGCATCTGGAGCTGTGCGAGCCGACGGACGCCGAGCTCGTCGCCGCGGCCGCCGAGGCGGGCGTGCAGCGGATCCTCACCGTCGGCCTCGACGGCGCCAGCAGCCGGGCAGCCCTGGCTGCGGCCGAGGACTTCCCGCAGGTCTACGCCGCCGTCGGCCGGCATCCCAACTCGGCCACCGGCTTCGACGACGCCGACCTGGCCGAGCTCGAGGCGCTGGCCGCCCATCCGCGCTGCGTGGCGATCGGCGAGACGGGGCTTGACTACTACCGAGAGGGCGCACCGGCGGAGGATCAGCGCCGGGCCTTCCTGGCCCAGATCGGGCTGGCACGCAGCACCGGCAAGCCGCTGATCATCCACACCCGCGCCGCCGACGACGAGACGCTGGCCGTGCTCGAGGACCACGCCGAGGGGTTGAAGGTGGTGCTGCACTGCTTCTCGATGCCCGACCAGCTCGAGGCGTGCCTGGAGCACCCGGACTGGTGGATCTCCCTGGCCGGGAACGTGACCTACCCGAGTGCGGCGGCACTGCGCGAGGCCGCGATCCGCGTCCCGCCGAGACGGCTGCTGGTCGAGACCGACGCCCCGTACCTGGCTCCCGCAGCCGGTCCGCGGCCAGCCCAACCAGCCCGCCAACGTCGACCCTCACCGCGCAGGCGCTGGCCGTCGAGCGGCGCGTGCCCTACCCGGAGCTCGAGGCGGCGATCGAGCGCAACGCCGCCGCGCTCTTCGGATGGTGAGAAGCAGCCGGGAGCTCGGACAGAACTTCCTCGTCGATCGGAACATCCTCGGCGTGATCGAGCGGCTGGCCGAGCTCGGTCCCGAGGATGTCGTGCTGGAGATCGGCGGTGGCCCCGGCGTGCTCTCGCAGCGGCTCGCCGAGCGGGCCGGCCACGTCCACGTGGTGGAGATCGACCTGCGCCTGGAGGACACGCTGCGGGAGGTCGCTCGCGCCCTACGAGAACGTCGTCGCTGCACTTCCTCGACGCGCTCGAGCTCGACCTGCGCCACGCTCGATCCGGTCCCGAACAAGGTCGTGGCCAACCTCCCCTACTCGATCGCGGCCACGGCGATCCTGCGGACGATCGAGGAGCTGCCCGAGGTCTCCAGCTGGGTGGTGATGGTCCAGCGCGAGGTGGGGGAGCGGCTGGCCGCCAAGGCCGGAACCTCGGCCTACGGCATCAGTTCCGTGCTGGCGCAGCTGGCCTGCGAGGTGCGCGTGCTGCGCCCCGTCTCCCGGACGGTGTTTCGCCCGGTGCCGAACGTCGACTCGGTGCTGGTCGGGCTTCGGCGCACGGGCCCCGCGGCCGATCCCGACGGTGCGCGCGCTGGTCCACGACGCCTTCGCGCACCGGCGCAAGGCGCTGGCGCGCTCGCTCGCGCTGTCCCGCCGCAGCACTCCCGGACGTGCGCGAGCGCGCGCGCGAGGCGCTGATCGAGATGGGCCATCCGGCCGACGAGCGAGCGGAACGGCTCTCGCCCGGCCGAGTTCGCCGAGCTGGCCGGAGAGGTTGGCGCCGATGAGGCTCCGCGCGCTGGCCCCGGGCAAGGTCAACCTCTGCCTCTTCCTCGGCTCAGACCCGCGAGGACGGGCGCCACCGGCTGGTGACGCTGTTCGAGTCGGTCTCGCTGGCCGACGAGCTGTCGCTGAGCACGATCGACGATGCTCGACCGAGCCGGACGAGGTCATCTGCCCGGGCGTGGCGGGAGTGAACCTGGTCTCCGAGGCGCTGGCGTGCGCTGCGCGCTCGGGGCTGGGCCGGGGCCGCCGGTGAGGATCGAGATCGCCAAGCGGATTCCCGTGGCGGCGGGAATGGGCGGAGGCTCGGCCGACGCCGCCGCCGCCCTGCGCCTGGCCGCCGAGCTGGCCCCGGGCCGGCCCGAGGAGCTGGCCGAGATCGCCGCGGCAGCTCGGGGCCGACGTGCCGAGCCAGCTCGCGCCCGGGCTGGTGCTCGGGACGGGGGCCGGGGAGATCGTGGCGCCGTTCCCACCGCTGGCCGAGCACGCGTTCGTGCTGATCCCGCTGCCCTACGCGCTGTCGACGCCGGAGGTGTACCGAGAGGCGGACCGGCTGGGGTTGCCCCGGCCGCGATGAGGCCCTCGAGGCTGCCTGCACGCGCGCCTGCTCGACGGAGCTGCGCCCCGGTGCCCGCCTGCCGCCGGAGCTGCTGGTCAACGACCTCGCGCCGGCGGCGCGAGTCGCTGTGTCCGGCGGTGTCGGACGCGCTGGCCGCCGCGCGGGCCTGCGGCGCGCGAAACCGCGATGGTGTGCGGATCGGGCCCCACGGTGGCCGGCCTGTTCTGGGGAGAAGATGGCCTCACGCAGGCAAATGCGGCCGCGCGGGAGCTCCGCCAGCGCTTTCCCGGCGCCGTCGCGGCGCGTCCCGGTCGGGGCCGAATTCGGGGCCCCGGCGGTGTTATGACCCGTCATCCCCGGCTTCCGGCACAATTTCACCCAGCACCATGAGCAATCAGACCGTCACCTACCTCGTCGGCGCCTGCCTGGGCGTGTTCGGCCTCGCCGCGTTCTGCGCGCTGGTGATCGTGCCGGCGGTCACCGCCTACCGGCGCCCGCTTCGAGCGGGTCGCGGCGGTCGTGCTCTCGCTGTACGTGCTCGCGGCCCTCGTCGGCGTCGGCGTGCTGCTGGGCGCGCTGATCGTCTTCGAGTGGCCGAAGGTCTTCTGATGGCCGAACGCGAGGCGCCGCCCTCGATCGCCAACGATCTCGCCGGCCTGGCCGCGATCACCGACGCCGTCGAAGCCGGGGCGGGCCTGCCGGAGATCCTGCGTGCCGCCTCGCGAGCGCTGGATGCCAGCCTGATCCTGATCGATCGCTCCGCCTCGGTGCTGGCGGTGGCGGCCCGCTCTCCCGCCGACGAGCGCTCGCTGATGCGTGACGCCGACGACGTCGCCACGATCGAGCTGAAGGTCGCCGAGACCGCGGTCGGCCAGCTGCGGATGCGCGCGCGTGAGCGCACGCCCGATGCCTCCGTCCTGCGTCTGGTGACCACGCTGATCGCCTCCGAGGTGGAGCGCGTGCGCGCGCCCGAGCGGGCCTCGGAGGAGGCGGCCACGAGTTTCCTGCGCGCGGTGCTCGACCAGCGGATCGCCGACCGCGGCGACCTGCTCGCCCGCGGGCGGGAGCTCGGAACGGACCTCGCGGCCGGCGGCAGCGTCGTGGTCGTGCGCGCGCACGCGCGCAACCCCACCGAGGACGACTGGCGCCGCCGGCTGCTCGCGGTGTCCAGCCGCGGCGCCCGCTCGATCGCGCCCGGCTCGATCGCCGCGCCCGAGCGAAGAGCGACGCGGGCCAGATCCTCGTGCTGGTGCCCGACCCCGATGGCGAGGCCGGACGCCGGGTCTCCGCGGCGGTGCTGCGCGAGCTCGAGTCCGGGACTGCCGGGATTCTCGTTCGCGCTCGGTCGCAGCCGGCGCACCGAGGAACCGCTCGATCTGCACCGGGCCGGCAACGAGGCGCTGCTGGCGGCCAACGTCGTCGAGGGGGACGGCGAGCGCTCCGAGCTGGCCTACGAGCAGACCGGGACCTACCAGCTGCTGCTGCCCTACATGAAGGATCCCGCCGAGCTCAAGCGCTTCTACAGCGAGACGGTCAAGCCGCTGGTGACCTACGACGAGCAGTACGAGACCGATCTGCTCGGGCACGCTGGCCACGTTCCTGGACTGCGACGCCAACGTCAACGCGACGGCGGCGCGGCTGATCACCCACCGCCACACGATCCGCTACCGCTTCGAGCGCGTGCGCGAGCTGACCGGCCTTGATGTGTCCTCCACCGACGGCCGGGAGAAGCTCTCACTCGGCCTCAAGGCGATGCGGGTGCTCGGCATCGCCGCCCCGGGTGGCCCGGCGACCGAGCCCGGCGCCGAAGGCGGCCGGGTTCCCCGCTAGGCGTACCCGAGGGCCCGCCGCACCGCCTGGGCGACGACTTCGCCCGCCACCTCCAGCGGCTCCGTGCTGCGCAGCGCCCGCGCCAGCACGAAGGCGCCCTCCAGCGCGGCGACCATCGCGATCGTCAGCTCCCGCGCCTGCTCGCGGCTGAGACCGCCGCCCTCGATACATCTCGGTCCCGGCCTCGATCCAGCTCTCGAACACCTCGGCGCAGGCTGCACGGAGGGCCTCGCTGGAGCTCGAGACCTCAAGCGCGACGGTGGCGATCGGGCACGCGTCCTCGTAGTCGGTCTCGCACCAGGTGGGCCGCGGCCCCGGCGAAGAAGTCACGCACGCCGGTGACCAGGTCGGGAGCCGGACCGAACACGGCGGGGATCAGCAGCTCGTACATCGCCCCAGAGGTGCGAATCGCCTCCGCGCCGAGCTGCTCCTTGCCGCCGGGAAAGAAGTGGTAGAGCGACCCGAACGGTGCCTGGGCCTCGGTGACGATCTGCTTGACGCCGGTGGCGTTGTAGCCCTGACGGCGGAACAGCTCGGCGCTGGCGCCGACGATGCGATCTCTGGTGGCGGCCACCCGG
The DNA here is from genome assembly GCA_963844475.1 of uncultured Solirubrobacterales bacterium. Taxonomy (GTDB): domain Bacteria; phylum Actinomycetota; class Thermoleophilia; order Solirubrobacterales; family Solirubrobacteraceae; genus Palsa-465. Next base: position 356,040 of record CAWJOL010000003.1, read on the forward strand.
ACCCCTCTCGTTGTGGATTCACGACGTGCGAGCTAGTCTATCGCTAGAGCGATCAATCTAGAGGAGGCCCGCATGCTCTCATGGCTGGGAAAGCAGGTGATCTCGCACAACATGAAGCGCCTGCGGGCGGGGGATGCGGCGCCAACGCTGCGGACTCGAGCTCAGACGACATCCGGATGGTGTTCCCCGGCACCAGCAGCTTTGCCGTCGACCTGCGCAGCAAGGCAGAGCACGAGCAGTGGCTTCGCGCGCTTCACCCGCCTGGGGATCCAGATCTTTCCCGACGAGGTGATGGTCAAGGGCTTCCCGTGGAACGCCACGGTGTGCGTCCGCGGCCACGACCATGCTCGACAGTCCCCAGGGCGAGCGCGTCTATGAGAACCGCTACGTCATCTGGGGACGGATGGCGTGGGGAAAGCTCAAGGAATACGAGGTCTACGAGGACACCCAGAAGACCGAGCGCTTCGACCGTTGGCTCGCTGAGCACGAGGCGCCGCATGCCGCGGGCCTCGCCCCGTCTGAGCAGTAGGATCGCCTCTGGATGCCGGTGGGGATCATCACGGGCTCGGGCACTTACGCGCTACCGGGGTTCAAGGACGCCCAAACGACGGCGGTGGAGACACCGTACGGCGACGCGTGGGTGACGCGCGGGACCTACGCGGAGGCCGATGTCCTCCACGTCTCCCGTCACGGAGCGGGTCACGTGCGCCTTTCCAACCACGTCACCCACCGCGCGAACATCTGGGCCCTGAAGGAGCTCGGCGCGAGCGCGGTGATCGGCTGCACGGCCTGTGGAGCGGTGGACGGTGCACTCCCCCTCGGCTCGCTGGTGGTGTTCGACGACCTGCACTTCCTCTCCAACCGGCTCCCGGACGGGAGTCTGTGCACGTTCTTCTCCGAGCCGGGCGATCCCGCCCGAGCGCATTGGATCCTCCACGGATCTCCCTACTCGGCCGAAGTCCGGTCGGTGCTGGCCGGGGCGGCGCGCCGGGCCGGTCATCCCGTGCGCGAGCTCGGCACCTACGGCCACGTCGACGGCCCCCGCTTCAACACGCCGGCCGAGATCGCGCAGCTCCGAGACTGCGGGGTGACGGCGGTCAGCCAGACCGGCGGTCCGGAGACCGTGCTGTGCGGCGAACTCGAGCTGGCCTACGGCCTGATCGGCTTCGTCACCGACTACGCCAACGAGGTGAAGCCCGGGGCGACCACGCCGGTGAGCGAGCTGATCGCGCTGATGGGTCAGAGCACCGCGGTGTTCGCCGACGTCCTCTCGCAGGCGGTGCCGGCGCTGGCCTCGGGCTCTGCCCGCCCAGCCGGAACCGTCTACCGGTTCGGCCAGGAATGAGCGGCGCCACACCGTCGGTGGTCATCATGGCGCGGGCGCCTCGCCGTGGAGAGGTGCGCCGGGCGCTTGAGCCCGTGCTGGGCACCGACGGGTGCGCGGCGCTCCAGTCGGCGCTGATCGTCCAGGCTGCGAGCTGGGCCGCACAGGTGGCCCCCGGAGCGGTGCACGTCGCCCATGACCCGCCCGACGCGGGGCGGGAGCTGCGCGGGCTGGTCGGCGCGGGCGTCTCGATGTTTCCCCAGAACGGCGATGGGATCGCCGGCCGGCTCGCCGACGCCGCCGCACGGGTGTTCGTCCGCGCGGCCGGGCCACTGCTGATCGTCTGGCCTGATCTGCCGCAGCTTCGGGCTGAGCACGCCACCGGCGCGCTGGAGGATCTCGCCTCTGGCTGCGACCTGGTTCTCGGCCCCGCCATCGATGGCGGGTTCTACCTCGTCGGGCTGGCGCGGCCGCTGCCCAAGCTGTTCTCGCTGCCCTGAGCTCGCCTGGCGCAGCTCGGACGTGATGAAGATCGGCCTGGCTGCGGTCAGCGATGCCGGACTGGAGCTCGGGATGCTGCGGGCCGAGCGCGCGCTGCACCGCCCGGCCGATGTGCGGGCGGCGCTGGCGGACCCATTGCTGGCTCCCGAGATGGCGCGCATCCTCGGGGGACGCTGAGTCTGCGGAGTCGGTCCGGTCCGGTCAGCCGCATCCCGCGCCGGGGTCAGCGGTGGTGATCGCTGAGGTGCATTGCGCCCACGCCGTGCGGTAGTAGAGGCCCGTCGTCCCGGCCTGGAGCGAGCCGACCCGGCTGTCCCAGGTGAAAGAGTTGCCGTTCATCGTCACCGTCGCTCCGGAGATCGCGCCGTAGTAGCCGATGTTGCCGTTGAGCGTGACGCCCGACTGCGGGGCGTAGACCACCCCCCGGAAGGCGGTGTTGCCGCTCAAGGTGACCCTGTTGCTCCCGTCGTTGAACCCGTATACGTAGATCTGGAGCGACGTCGGATCGGCCGAGGTGTTCACCCAGTTCACATTTCCGCTGAGTGCGATGTGTCCCGTATTCGCGGCACACCCTGAGCTCGGATCGTCGGGGGAGTCGATGAAGATCGCGGTCTTCGCCGTGGCCCCGACGTTGATCGTGACGTTTCCGCTCCCGGTCAGCTCACAGAAGTTATAGACGCCTCCGCCCAGAGTCAGTGAGGCATTTCCGTTCAGAGTCAGGATCCGCCCGGCCGGATCGAAGTTCGACGACGAAAGTCCCGTTGACGGGTCATACGGTGCGGTCGGATGAGAAGGATTGCTGAGGTAGTTGGTAATCCGATAGTTGTCGTTGCAGGCCGGGTAACCGGCCGTCTGGCGGGCCACGCATGCGGAAAGCGAGCTCTGGTTGGACGTCCCAGGATCCACCGGGCTGAGGACGATCGGGCTGGTCAGCGTGCTCGTCTGGCCCACCGTCACGTTGCCGGTCTTGGTGAGCTGGGCTTTGGGCCCGAGGACCGCTCCGCCGAGTCCAACATTGCCGGTGGCAGAAATCGTCCCGTTCGAGGCGGCCCACCCGGTGACGTTGACGTTCCCGTTGAGCGCCACCGACGTGGTACCGGTGATGCCGGCGATCGGGAACAGAGGCCGCGCAACGAATGAGGCGACCCGGATCTGCGACCGTGCGGACACCCCGTTGGACGTGCCGACCGACGTGACGCAGCGCTGCGAGATCGTGTTGCTGCTCGTCAGCACCAGGCCGACGCACTTGGCGGATCCGGCAAGCGCGTTTGTCGTGTAGTACTGGTAGGACGTCCCGTTGCCCAGCTGGGTGGAGGAACTCGCGCACAACGGGTTCGCCGGCGCCGGCGGCGTGATCGTCGGCGTGGACACCGCATCGCCGATGCAGTGCGTATCGTCGGGGCGCAGCATGTTGAGCCGGTACAGGGCGACCTGCAGCCCGGCCTCCGCAGCCTCCAGCGCGCTCTTGGTGTTTGCGTCCCGCCGCGTCGAACTGTTGGTCTGCGTGGCGAGCGTCACGCTCACCGCCGCCAGCATGCCAGTGATCATCAGGACCACCATCGCCAAGATCATGGCGGCGCCGGCCTCGTCGGCCAATCGATCCCTGAGCTTGGGTACGCGCCGGCTCATAGGGAATTCAGCTGGACCTGGGTGGGGTACAGGGGGTTGTCATAGATCAGGTCGATCGGCAGGTTGACGTTGACCTTCACCCACATGCGGATCCCGATTCGGTGGCCGGAAGCGATGCTGACCCGCCCGTTGCTCCCGCGGAAGTTGAAGATGTAGGACAGCTGCGTGGGACTGGTCGGCCAGTTCCCGCCGGTCGCCGGATCGGTCGCCGCCACATACCCCGCGCCCCCGAGGTCCACCGGGGGCCAAGCCAGGATGTCAGCGAGCGATCCGGCGCTGCCCGACGGCGGGATGTCGTAGATCTCGATGCAGAAGCTGACCACTCCCTGCGTCGACCCGAGCGTCTGCGTGAACAGGTTGACGCCGCCGTCACCGGTCAGCGTCGTGGTCGCGGTGACCGGCGAGGACACCCACATGTGACTCTGCACGTTGAGCAGCGTGCTCGTGAAGGCACCTCCTGAGCAGTCGCTCGTCTTGCCGGTGCCGCCTCCGGTGCTGCCGGAGCACAGGCCCGTGGCGCAGACCGGCTGCAGAACCGTTCCGCCGGGATATCCGGTGGTACCGAGGTCCTTCGAGTAGTGATACAGCGTCGTGGCCGTCGGGGAGGGCTGGTTGGGGTCCATCAGATCGGGCACCGGGCAGCCGGCGATGTTGCCGGCGATCGACGCCAGAGCGGTCAGCGTTGTGCACAGCAGTCCGTTGACCGCTCCGACCGTGGGATGGGTGTTGTGATCGGCTGATGGAGGCTGCGGCGAGCCGCCGCTGGTGGCGGGCCAGTCGCGCAGGAACCACGTGTTCGGGTTTCCGGACAGGATCGGCGACATGCACGGCTGCGTGGCTCCAGAGGAGTCCTTGCAGGTGGTCGTCGGGTCCACCAGGGGGTTGCCGCCGCTGCCGTTGCTGACCCCCCCGGCCGGCGCGGCTTGTGGGTCTGCGAGCAGGCTTGAGACGAACACCGGCGTCGGGTGCAGCCCCTGGCCGACGCTTACGGCCACGGTCAGGCGCTTGTAGTTCTGGGCGCCCGTGCAGCCCGGAGAGCACCTTGTGTCCTGCGTCCACGTGACGTAGTCGTAGATCTGACCGCTGAGCTGACCTTCAGACCACGGCTGCGTGTGGGTGATGGCTCCGCCGGCGGGGTCGATGATGAGCGGCTCGGCGGTGCCTGTGCTGCGATTGACCTGCAGCGTCGGTGGCGAACCGCCGACCACGTAATAGTCCGGATTGGCGGGGTCAATGGAGTGCACGGGACTTGAGGTGATCCCGACCTGACTGAAGGGGATGCCCTCGAGCCGTTCAATCTCCTTCTGTCCGATGTGCACCATCGTGGCGTGGCGCTCGGAGACCAACGACAACCGCTGTGAGGCGGTGAAGGCGGTGAACATGCCGAGGACCCCGATCAACAGCAAGGTCAGAGCAAGCACCACCTCGATCAGCGTGAAGCCGTCCTCAGAGGGCGGTCCGTGACCCGTGTCGGCGAGCAACGACCTCACGTCAGTTCCCGACGTTCTGGTTGCGCATCAGCGTCCCGACGCTGAACACGATTGAGTGGTTCTGCCCCCCGGCCAGCCCATTACTGGCGGGCACCTTGATCGTGGCCGCCATGTAGTACGGCGAGATCGGGTCCGGAGTGAAGCTGAACACCGGGTCAGCCGACGTCCCGTTGGTCAGGTTGGTCAGGACGACCGTGCCCGAGGCGAGCGACGGAAGGGACGCGCCGACGGCCGATTGCACGCGTACGCATTCCCGGTACAAGGCGCTCCCGGGCTGCGGGATGTCGCACTCATAGAGCACGTGCGTCGCGACCCCATTCAGATTGACGTTCATCTCGACGGCATTGGGGTCGGTGCTCAGAATCACCCAGGCCTGACGGATCTGGCTGACCATCGAGTCGAGCCCCGTGCGCGCCTGCCGCTGCGCGGCGGCATAGTTGGAATCGCGGTTTTCGATTCGTTGGGACAGCGTCAGCGGCCCCATCAGCGCCCCGGCGACGACCGTCAGCAGCAGGATCACCACGAGCAGCTCGACGAGCGTAAAGCCGTCCTCGCCGCGAGCAGGGCGCAGGGAACTCGTTAGGTTGTCGGTCTGCTTGACGGGCATAGCTGTAATACGAAGAGCCGCTTTGCCGGTCCCGTATGTGCCTACGCCAAATGTCGACCGTTGAACGCCGCTGGTTGAGCCGCAAGCTTGGGGTAGACGCACGTACGAGCCGATGCGCCAACGTGCACCGGTTCGCCGCCCAAGGCTGAACGGAAGTTCCAGATCGCGGCGGCGCCCTGACCCGAGCGCGAGAGCCCGCGATGCAGCTGGGGGGCGAGGACTCGAACCCCGATTCCCGGGACCAAAACCCGGTGTCCTGACCTGTTGGACGACCCCCCAGAGACTGACGAGCGCGAATCTAGCGCAGCGGCTGCGATGTCCGATTCCCGCCAGACTTGGTAGCCGGAGTGTGTCATCTTGGCGGCCATGCTGATGGACACCGACCGCTTGTGGAGCGCCGTCGAGACCGGCGACCCGCGCTTTGACGGTTGGTTCTTCGTCGGCGTGCGGACGACCGGAATCTACTGCCGGCCCAGCTGCCCGGCGCGGACGCCCAAGCGTGAGAACGTGTTGCTGTTCGCCACCGCCGCGGCGGCCCAGGCAGCCGGTCTGCGGGCCTGCATGCGCTGCCGCCCAGACGCCACGCCCGGATCCCCGGAATGGGATACCCGGGCTGACACGGTCGGGCGAGCGATGCGGCTGATCGCCGACGGCGTCGTCGACCGCGACGGAGTCGAGGGACTCGCGCGCCGGCTCGGCTATGCCCCGCGTCACGTGCATCGCCAGCTGGTCGCCGTCGTCGGCGCTGGGCCGCTGGCGCTGGCCCGGGCGCAGCGCGCGCAGACGGCGCGGATCCTGCTCGAGACGACTTCTCTGCCGATCGCCGAGGTCGCGTTCGCCGCCGGCTTCGGCAGCCTGCGTCAGTTCAACCACACCGTCCGCGAGGTGTTCGCGCTGACCCCGAGCGCGCTGCGTGCCCGGGCGAGTTCGGTCGCGGAGGCGGCCGGCGCGATCGTCCTCCGGCTCCCGGTCCGCACGCCGTTCGCTGCGGCTGACGCAGTCGGGTTTCTGGCCCGGCGCGCCGTCCCGGGCATCGAGGAGGTGTCGGGCGGCGTGTACCGCAGAGCCCTGCGGCTGCCTCATGGCAGCGGGATCGTGGAGCTCGAGCCCGCTGGAGACGTACGTGCGCGCCAAGCTTTGCCCTGGACGACCTGCGCGACCTTGGCGCCGCGGTGGCGCGATCGCGCGCGCTGCTCGACCTCGACTCCGATCCGCACGCCATCGTCGACGCGCTCGGCTGCGACCCCCTGATCGGGCCGCTGGTGCGCGCCACGCCCGGGCGGAGGATGATCGGCCATGTCGACGGTCACGAGCTGGCCGTCCGCGCGGTGCTCGGTCAGCAGGTTTCGCTGGCCGGCGCCCGAACGCTGACCGCGCGGATCGTGCGGCGCTGCGGCGAGCGGTTGCCGCGGGCCGTCGGCTCCCTCACCCACGTGTTTCCGGCTCCGGCAGCGATCCTCGGACTGGGCGCGGACGAGTCTGGCGATGCCGGCGTCGCGCGCGCGGGCCCTGCAGGCCCTCTCGCGCGCGATCGCGAGTGGTGATCTGATCCTCGATCCCGGCGCGGAGCGTCACGAGGTGCGGGCGCAGCTGCTGGCGCTTCCCGGGATCGGTTCGTGGACGGCGGAGTACATCGCGATGCGCGCGCTCCGGGACCCCGACGCCTTCCTGCCCGGCGATCTCGGCGTCCGCCACGCGCTCGCCTCGCTCGGCGCGCCCGCCAGCCCCCGCGAGGCCAGCCGGCAGGCCGAGCGCTGGCGGCCCTACCGGGCCTACGCCCTAATGCACCTGTGGGCGCATCTTGGGCAGCTGCGGGCTGCGCCGCGTCCCCTCGGGCGCTCGCAGAGCCCAGCCGCCGCTGCCTGATCGCATACGATGGGCCCGTGGTGACCGACCCCGTCGTCGTCATTCTCGCTGCCGGTCAGGGCACGCGGATGCGCTCCGCCACGCCGAAGCTTCTGCACCCGCTGTGCGGGCGTCCGATGATCGCCTGGCCGGTGGCGGCGGCGCTGGCCGCCGGCGCGGCCAGGGTGGTCGTGGTCGACGGTCCGGAGCGCCGGCTGGAGGCACACCTGGGCGACGGGGTGGAGATCGCGATTCAGCATGAGGCCCGGGGGACGGCCGACGCCGTCCGGGCGGCGGCCGAGTACATCGAGCCCCGGCGGCCGGTGATCGTGCTGGCGGGCGACGTACCGCTGATCCGCGCTTGCACCCTGCGCGCGCTGGTCGAGCACCACGAGCGCGACGGCGCCGCGGCCACGATGGCCACGGTCGTCCTGGAGGACCCGAGTGGGTACGGGCGCGTCGTCCGCGCCCCCGACGGAACGGTCGAACGCGTGGTCGAGACCAAGACCGAGGGAGATGCCACCGAGCTCGAGTTGCACATCCGTGAGGTCAACACGGGGATCTTCGCCTTCGACGGCCAGGAGCTTCTGGCCGCGCTCGAACAGGTCCGCGCGCACAACGCACAGGGAGAGCACTACCTTCCGGATGTCCTGCCGATCCTGCGTGAGCACGAGCGGACCGTGTTGGCCTACGAGCTGGCCGACGCGACCGAGACGCTGGGGATCAACGATCGGGTGGCGCTGGCTGAGGTCACCGCCGTCGCGCAGGCGCGGATCCATGAAAACCTGATGCGCAGCGGGGTGACGATCATCAACCCGCTGGCCACGGTGATCGACGCCGGCGTCGAGATCGGTCAGGACAGCGTGATCGCGCCGTTCTCCAGCCTCCACGGCGCCACCCGGATCGGGTCGCGCTGCAACGTCGGCCCGAATGCCACCCTGATCGACACGCTGGTCGGCGACGAAGCCAAGCTGGTCCACGCCTACAGCACCGGGGCCGAGGTCGGCGATCGTGTCAGCGTCGGGCCGTTCGCCTATCTGCGCCCCGGAACCGTGCTGCGGACCGGCTCGAAGGTTGGGACGTTCGTGGAGGTCAAGAACTCGGACGTGGGCGCCGGCTCGAAGATTCCTCACCTCTCGTACATCGGCGACGCCGACATCGGCGAGGGGACGAATCTGGGCGCGGCGACGATCACCGCCAACTACGACGGCTACCGCAAGCACCGGACCACGATCGGCGCGCGGGTGAAGACCAGCGTCGACACGACGCTGATCGCGCCGGTGAGCCTCGGCGACGATTCATTCACCGCCGCCGGCTCGGTGATCAGCCAGGACGTGCCGGACGGAGCGTTGGGGGTCGCGCGAGCGCGGCAGTCCAACGTCGAGGGCTACTCCGAGCGCCGCAAGGAGCGCGAGGGAAAGGGCCCAAACGAGCGCGCAGATACCTGAGCCGGCGATGACGTTTCGTCCCCGCCCCGTCGTACACTCGCTCAGACCATGAGCATGCTCCACACGCAGACCCTGCCGGGCAGCGAGTTGCACGTGGATCACGACAAGCGCATGATGCTGGTCTCGGGCCGGGCCAACCCCGGGCTGGCGGCAAAGATCGCGTCGAAGCTGGACGTGAATCTGAGTCCGATGACCCAGAAGACGTTCTCCAACGGCGAGGTCTACTGCCGCTACGAGGAGTCGGTGCGCGGGGCGGACGTGTTCATCGTCCAGCCCATCTGCGGCAATCCCGCCCAAGGCCTGACGACCAATGACGCGCTGGCCGAGCTGCTGCTGATGATCGACGCCGCTGTCGGCGGATCGGCGCATCGGGTGATCGCGGTGACGCCGTGGTACGGCTACTCGCGCCAGGACAAGAAGTCAGCGCCGCGGGAGCCGATCAGCGCGCGACTGGTGGCGCGCATGCTCGAGTCGGCCGGGATCGACCGGATCCTCACCATGGACCTGCACTCCGGCCAGATCCAGGGTTTCTTTCAGAAGCCGTGCGACCACATGACCGCGCTGTTCATGCTCACCCAGTACTTCGCCGATCTCGGGCTCGAGGATCTGGTTGTCGTCGCGCCGGACGCCGGCCGGGTCAAGCTGAACAAGAAGTTCGCCGCAGAATATCGGGGCCGACCTGGCGATCCTCAACAAGGAGCGCCCGGCCCAGCAGGTCGCCGCCATCAACTACGTGATCGGCGACGTGGCGGGAAAGACCGCGGTGCTGGTCGACGACATCATCGACACCGCCGGCACGCTCAAAGCGGCCGCCGATGCGGTCTACGACGCCGGCGCCACCCGGGTCTACGCGGCAGCCACCCACGGCGTCTTCTCCGGCAACGCCTGGGAGAACCTGGCCGCGGGCCGGTTCGAGCAGATCGTGGTCACCGACACGCTGCCGCTGCCCGCCGGCGCGCCGGACAATGTCCGCGTTCTCTCCTGCGCCGATCTGCTCACGAACTCGATCCGTCAGATCTTCACCGACGGCTCGGTGAGCGACGTCTTCGGCGGCGAGAACCAGCTGTTCTAGCTCACTTCGGGCACTCCTGAGCTGCGCCCGCGATGAACGATCAGAGCCAGCGCGCAGCGCGCCTGATGGACATGCTCGGGCTGGACGAGGATGAGCTCTGTCAGGTGCTGGCCGTCGATCCGCTGACCCTGCTCTCCGGCCAGATCGAGCACAGCGCGGAGCTGCCGATCCTCATGACCCTGCTGAGCGAGGCCGCAGACCGCGCGGGCACCGCGCGTCCTGCGGCGCTGGGTGCGCGCGCGGGGGCCGCGGGGACGACCGATCGACGCCCTGCTGGGGCGGGACTTCGCCGCCTTCGAGGACGCGGTCGCCGAGCTGGCCGAGCGGGGCTTCGTGCTCAGGGGCGGAGGCTGAACCGTGGGCGAGCCCTTCCGCCACGACATCCGGGTCCGCTACGCCGAGTGCGACGTGCAGGGCGCTGGTGTTCAACGCCCACTACCTGGCGTACTTCGACATCAGCATGACCGAGCTGTGGCGGGCGGCGTTCGGCAGCTACAAGGCGATGATGGAGCGGGGCTTCGACCTGGTCGTGGCCGAGGCGCAGATTCGCTTCGAGGCGGCGCGCCCGGTTCGATGACGAGCTGACGCTCGAGGTGGTCGATCGAGCGGCTCGGCAGACACAGCATCCTCACCGCCCACCGCCTGTGGCGGGGCGAGCAGGCGCTGACCCAGGGGAATCTGCGCCACGTGTTCGTCAGTCTGGAAACGATGGCCAAGGCGACGATTCCCGGCTGGGCCCGCGAGGCGCTTCAGCCCCTGGGTACTCGCCGGCGGAATCCGAGCTAGCCCTCCGCTTCGGGCTCCTGCTCTCGCTTACCCGGCCAGAACCCGGTCAGGTGCTCGAACGTCCGGGCGCTGGCCCGGTCCACGGCCGCGCGCGACGCCGGCCATCGTGGCCGCCTCGAGGGCGGCGGCGCCGACGACCTCGGGGCAGGCTGGCCTGCTCGGTGGTCGGCTCCGGAGGATCGGCAGAATCGATCTTGGTCCAGATCGCCTTGAACACGCCGCGGCCGATCCGGGCGGCGATCATCGACGCGATGATGGCGAATGGCTTGTAGAGGATCTTCATTGCCCGCCAGCCTACCCCGCGCGGACCATCTTCTGACGAGATCTGCCGGTGGGACAGTCACAGCGACGGGACTTACTCCAGTTGGCGGTGGTGGGCCGCCGCCAGGTGTGGGTAAATAACTGGTGAAACACCACGCCAAACGAAGGAGCAGGCATGCTCGACGACGGCACCAGATCCGAAGACGGCGCAGCGGATGAGCTGCTCCGGCGGGCGCTGCTCGACGATTCTGCCGCGGTCGCGGTGTCTCTACGCGTCGACGGGCTGCCGCTGAGCGATGCCGTCACGGTGATCTTCCACGCGCGGCGGGACCTCGGCACGCTGCAGACCTACGTCGCCCCTGGCAGCCGCGGAGCGGGCGCAACGGTCGCGGCCAACGAGTTGCTGCGGGTCCCCTGCGACCTGGATCTGGCCGACGCCGAGGATCGCGAGGAGGCCGAGGCGCTCTACCTCGAGCAGGCGCGCGCGCTGCGGGACGCCCTGGTCGGAGCGGATCTGGTGCTCGACGTCTGGCGCGAGCCGCTGAGCGAGCTGATCGGCTCCGGAGTGGAGGTCGACCGCTCGGTGCAGCTGTCGGTCCGGCTCCCGGCACCGCGACTGCTGCCGACGGCGCTGGTCGCCCGCGAGTCGCAGCTGGTGGTCACTCCGGTATGCGGAGCCCGGACGCTGGCCGAGGGGCGGCCGCCGCTGGGCATCGCCTGCGCCCAGCAGGACTTCACCCGCGTGTATCCGCTCGCCGACGATCCGGAGCGCTGCGTGGAGGACTTTCTCGTCCTCTCAGCCGACCACGCCCGAACGTTGGCCCAGCGTCTCGATCATCAGGAGGCGTCGATCGATCGCTTCCTGGAGCTGAGCGACTCCTAACCGGCTCGGCTACCGTGCGGCGCTGTGCGCCGGCTCTATCTGCTGCTGATCGGATTGGGCATCATCGTCTTCCTCGCCATCAGCGCGCTGCTGGCCCGTGTGTTCAGCACCGACGGTGCCGAGCGCACCGCGATCACCGGATTGGTGCAGGCCGAGGCGCGCGGCGACCAGGCCGGAATGGTCTCGCGCCTGCAGGGCTGCGGTACGAACGCGGCCTGCCGGGCCCAGGTGGCGCAGCTGACCAGCACCCTGCACCGCGCCGGCACGGTCTCGATCCTCCAGCTGGCTCCCTCGACCGGGTTCTCCCTGACCGGGAGCACGGGCGTCGCCCGCGTGGCCTGGAACGTCTCCTCGGTACCGCGAACCGGTCGTGCAATGCGTCCAGGTCCGCCGCAGCGGCGATGCCATCCAGGGACTGCAGGTTCAGCTGCTCAAAGTCAGCCGCCGGATCCGCAGCGACGGCGACTGTCCGGCGCGGTTCTAGGGCCGGCCCGCGGGTACCGGGTCGCGCTCGGGCTCGCGGACCGGACGGCGCTCCCGACCCGGGAGCACGTCCCGCAGGCGCTCATGTCCACGCAGCCTGACCCGCGCGGGCTGCGCGTCGGGCAGCGGAAGCCCGCCACCCGGCACGTCCCTCGGGGAACGGGGAGGGCGGGGGAAGTTGCCCCAGCCGTCATCTGAGTCCCCGTCGATCGGCCGGGGCGGCGAGTCGGGCTGATCCCGCAGCGCGGGCAGCATCAGGACAGCAACGCAGACCAGACCGAGGAGATGAACTCCGGCGATCATCAGCAGCAGCTGAGCCTCGCCCGACATGCGACAAAGCCTAGCGCGCCGGAACGCTCGCGGGGCAAGTGCTCGCTACCATCGGCAGCCTATGGCCGGTTCAGACGCCACAGCTCTCACGGCGGCCCAGCGCGAGGTCGCCGGTTCGCGCGCCGTACGGCGCCTGCGCCGCCAGGGCGCCGTGCCCGGCGTCGTCTACGGCGGCGGCGAGGATCCGGTCCCCTTTCAGGTCGACTCGCGGGAGCTGCGCAAACGCTTTGGCCCACGCGGGCGCCGTGCTTGATCTGAAGATCGGCGGTGACGGCGCCACCCCGGTCGTGCTCAAGGAGCTGGTGCGCCATCCGGTGAACGGCGCGACGATGCACATCGACCTGCTCCGGGTCCGCCTCGACGTCAAGATCCAGTCGACCGTGGTGGTCGAGCTGGTCGGCGGCGACGACGCCCCCGGCGTCAAGGAGGGCGGCGTCCTCGAGCAGATCAACCGCGAGGTGACGATCGAGGCGCTCCCGAACGACATTCCTGACGTGATCGAGCACGACGTCTCCGGGCTGGACATGAACGAGACCGTCACGCTCGCGTCGATCACCGCCCCGCGTGGCGTGACCCTGCTCGATGATCCGGAGACGGTGATCGCCACCGTGCTTCCGCCGCGCCTGCAGCTGGAGGACGAGACGGAGATCGAGCCCGAGACCGAAGTCGTGGGCGAAGGCGAGGCTGCTCCCGAGGGCGAGAGCGCCGGCGAAGACGGCGGCGACTCCGCCGACTCCGCCTCCGAGTAGCGGCGGCCCTCCGTCATGGCGCTTCCGGGTCGCTCCGGCGCTCCCGTGGACTGGCTGCTGGTCGGGCTCGGCAACCCCGGGCCCGAATACGCGCACACCCCTCACAACGTCGGCTTCAAGATCGCGCGAGCGCCTGGCCTCACGCTGGGAGCTGCCCAAGTTCAAGGCCAAGTACCGCGGCCTGATCACCGAGGGGCGCGCCGGCCCAGGGGGCGCGCGGGTGGCGATCCTGCTGCCGCAGACGTTCATGAACGAGGCCGGGGAATCGGTCAGTCCCGCGCGCGGGGCGCTGAAGGTGCCGCTCGAGCGGGTGCTCGTGCTCCACGACGAGATCGATCTCCCGTTTGGGGAGATCCGGGTCCGGCAAGGCGGAGGCCTGGCCGGCCACAACGGGCTCAAGTCGCTGCGCAGCTCGCTCGGATCGCCGGATTTCTGGCGGGTCAGGGCCGGGGTCGGGCGACCGCCGACCACCGATCCGGACCGAGTTGCCGCCTACGTGCTCGGCCGGTTCCGGGAGCCGGCCGCCGAGGTCGAGCTGCTGGTGGAGGAGGCGGCTGACGCGGCAGAACGAGTTCTGGGAGACGCGCCGGGCCCGACCTAGACTGGAAGTAGATGCTTCGCAGTCTCCTGGCCAACGCGGAATCCGACCCGAGCACCCTCGCGCTGCAGCGCGAGGGCGGGCGCGCGTTCGTGTCACAGTCGCTGCGCCCATACCTCGTCGCGGCGCTGCTGGAGAGCGATCCCGGCCGCCCGGCGATCGTCGTGGCCGGCGACGACCGTGCCGCCCGTGATCTGGCCGCCGGTCTTCGGGCCTGGCTTGAGCCGCGCACCGTGCGCTACTACCCGAGCCGCGGCGTCACCTACGAGTCCCACCTGGCGCCGCCGCCGCACCTGGTTGGGCTGCGGATCGCCGCCCTCGACGCGCTCGGGGAGGACCGTGCGGACGCCGCGCCGGTGGTCGTGGTCAGCGCGGTCGCGCTGTCGGAGAAGGTCCCGGATCCGCAGCCTGCGCCCGCACGGGTTCACGCTGCAGCGTCGGCGAGCTGCTCGACCTCGAGGAGACCGCGCGTGACCTGGTCGCAGCGGGCTACGAACGCGTCGACCAGGTTGAGGACCGTGGCCAGTTCGCGATCCGCGGAGGGTTGCTAGATCTGTTCCCCGCCACCGAGGACCGAGCCGTGCGCGTCGATCTGTTCGGTGACGAGATCGAGTCGCTGCGCTGGTTCTCGACCTTCACCCAGCGCTCACTGGGTGACGCCGAGACGGTCGAGGTGGCGCCGGCGGCCGAGCTGGCCGAGGAGTACCGGGAGCTGGCCGAGATCGCCGCCCTCGAGGAGGCGGCCGACCGCCCCGACATCGCCGAGCTGCTCCCGATCGAAGACTTTCATCCGTTGCTGGACGTGGTCCCGCAGGACGCCTCGATCCTGATCGCCGGGGAGGAGGACGTGGCGCCGGCTCTGGCCGATCACTGGCAGGACGTGTGCGCCGCGTTTCACGACGTGGATGCGCACCGGCTGTACGTGGATCCCCAGAGCATCGAGGAGTCGCTGGCCGGGCGAGCGCGGATTCGTCTCTCGAGCATCGACCAGGATCAGCGGTTCGAGTTCCGCGCCCAGACGGCGGACATCGCCGCGCGTGGCCTGAAGGAGGCCGAGCCAGAGCTTGAGAAGCTCGCTCGCTCGGGCTACCGGACGGTGGTGGCGTTCGCCCGGCGCGGCGAGGGTGAGCGAGCGGCCTACAACCTCGGCCGGCTGAAGGTCCGGTGGCTGGACCCATCCGACAACGGCGCGGTGCAGCCCAGAACGGTGCCGGACTGATCACCTTTGCCCACGCGCGCCTGCAGACCGGGTTCATCGCGCCGCAGTTCCACCTCGCCGTGATTCCCGAGCACCGGCTGTTCCGCCGCCGGCGCGGTACCGCCGAGCGCCCGGATCGCGCGCGCCGGCGCGGCGTGCTGCGGAGCTTCGCCGACCTGCGCTCCGGGGACATCGTCGTCCACGAGGACCACGGCATCGCCCGGTTTGCCGGGTTTGACACCAAGACGGTGGCCGGCGTGACCCGCGACTACCTGTACCTGGAATACGCGGGGTCAGACCGCGTGTTCGTGCCGGTCGATCAGCTGGCCAAGATCAGCCGCTACGTCGGCTCGGGCGGGACCCATCCGCCGCTTTCGAAATTGGGCGGGACGCGCTGGGAGACGATGAAGGCCCGGGCTCGCCGGGCGGCCCAGGAGATGGCCGGGGAGCTGCTCAACCTGTACGCCGAGCGCAAACGGCGCGAGGGCCATGCGTTCCCGCCTGACAGCGACTGGCAGAGAGAATTTGAGGACGCGTTCCCGTTCACCGAGACGCCCGACCAGCGCGACGCGATCGAATTCGTCAAGGCCGACATGGAGGCCCCGCGCCCGATGGACCGGCTGATCTGCGGCGACGTCGGCTACGGCAAGACCGAGGTGGCCCTGCGCGGCGCGTTCAAGGCGGTGCAGGACGGCAAGCAGGTGATGCTGCTCGTGCCGACGACGATTCTGGCCCAGCAGCACTACGGCACATTCTCCGAGCGCCTCAAGGACTACCCGGTGACGATCGAGCAGGTCTCCCGTTTCCGTCCGGCGGCCGAGCAGCGTGCTGCCGTGGCCCGGTTCTCCCGAGGCGAGGTCGACATCCTGATCGGCACCCATCGGCTGCTGTCCCGGGACGTGCGGGCCAAGGATCTGGGGCTGCTGATCGTCGACGAGGAGCAGCGCTTCGGGGTCAAGCAGAAGGAGCTGCTGCGCCAGCTCAAGCTGAAGGTCGACGTGATCTCGATGAGCGCCACCCCGATCCCCCGGACGCTGCAGATGTCGCTGGCCGGGGTGCGGGACATCAGCGTGATCGAGACGCCGCCCGAGGGCCGGCGGCCGGTCAAGACCTACGTCGGCGAGTACGACGAGGAGCTGGTTCGGGGCGCGCTCGAGCGCGAGCATCGCCCGGGGCGGACAGGCGTTCTTCCTGCACAACCGCGTCGAGACGATCGACGAGACCGCGGAGCGGCTGCGCGGAGCTGTGTCCGTAGATGCGCTTCGAGGTCGCCCACGGTCAGATGGACGAGCGCGAGCTGGAGCAGCGGATGATGCGCTTCCTGCGCGGCGAGGCGGACGTGCTGGTGTGCACGAGCATCATCGAGTCGGGGATCGACATCCCCCAGGCCAACACGCTGATCGTCGAGCGCGCCGACGTGTTCGGGCTGGCCCAGCTCTACCAGATCCGCGGCCGCGTCGGGCGCTCGCGCGAGCGCGCATACGCCTACCTGCTGTATCCGAGCGCCGCCGCGCTGACCGCCGACGCGGCGCAGCGGCTGTCCGCGCTGTCTGACTACACCGAGCTCGGCGCCGGGTTCAAGATCGCCATGCGCGACCTTGAGATCCGCGGCGCCGGAAACCTGCTCGGCGACGAGCAGTCCGGGCACGTGGCGGCGCTGGGCTTCGAGCTCTACATGCAGATGCTCGACGAGGCGGTGGAGGCCGCTGAGGCGGCGGACGGGGTCGACGGAGGCGACCACGACTGGGAGCCGGTCCGGCTCGACGTCAACGTCGACGCCTACATCCCGTCGGACTACATCCCCTACGAGCAGGCCAAGGTCGACGTCCACCGGCGGATCGCCGCCTCCCGGGAGGTCGCCGATCTGGTGCTCCTGCGCGAGGAGCTCGAGGACCGCTTCGGCGAGCTGCCCGAGCCGCTGCTCAACCTGATCTCGCTGCAGCAGGCGCGGATCAAGCTGGGCCAGGCCGGCGCGCGGCTGGTCACCTTCCGCGGGGGACGGCTCGCCGTGACCCCGGTCGAACTCGACTCGGTCCGGGCCAAGAAGCTCCGGGCGGAGATCCCCGAGGCGCTGTACGAGTCCGGCAAGTCGCAGCTGTCGCTGCGCGTCCCCGAGGATCCGGCCCAACGCTTCCCGGCGGTGGTTCGCGCGGCGGACGTGCTGCTGGCCGTGACCCGCGAAGCGGCCTGAGGCCCGCCTCCTGCTGCGCGCGATCGTAAACGGGGCGTAAGCCCCGCGCGGACCCCGACCACGTCCGCGAACCGGTCTCGCTACCATCACGCCCAGTCAATGAAGTCTCTGAAGTCCATCCTGGCGCTGTGCGCCTTTTTTGTGCTCGCGGCGGGCCTCTGCCGCGTGCGGGAGCGGCGTGTCCGGTGACTCGGTCGCCGACATGGCGGGCAACTCCGTGTCCACGCGGGCGTTTGATCACTGGATGTACGTGGCGGCCAAGGGCAACGCCTCGCAGAGCCCCGGCGCGCCGGTGATCGTGCCCAATGATCCTCCGGACTTCAAGAACTGCCTGGCCCAGGTGCGCAAGCAGATCCCCTCGCTGGCCAAGACCACTGACAAGACGCTGAAGACCGACTGCGCGCAGGCTGTTCACCTCGCTCGGCAGCCAGGTGATGGACTTCCTGATCAAGGCCTACTGGTACCAGGCCGAGGCGGCCAAGCAGCACATCAAGGTCACCGACGCGCAGGTGCAGACAGGCCTTCCAGACCGCCAAGAAGGCCGCAGTTCCCCACCACGCCGCGTTCCAGAACTTCCTCACGCAGACCGGCCAGACGATGCAGGACATCCTCTTCCGCGTCCGCGTCAACCAGATCTTCAAGAAGCTGCTGGCCAAGCACCAGGTCACGGTCACCGCGGCGCAGATCCAGGCCTACTACAGCAGCCACACCTCGCAGTTCGGAACGCCTGAGACTCGTCGACCTGCGGATCGTGCGGACCAACAGCGCCAAGGCAGGCCGCCGCCGCCAAGGCCGCGCTCGCCGCCCACCAGAGCTTCCAGACAGTGGCCAAGAAGTACTCGGTCGACACCGCGACCAAGAACAAGGGCGGTCTGCTGAGCGGCGTGACCAAGGGCCAGCAGGAGCAGGCGCTCGACAAGGCCGCGTTCTCCGCGCCGCTGAACAAGGTGCTCGGACCGATCCACGGCACGTTCGGCTACTACGTCTTCGAAGTGGTGAAGATCAAGCCCGGGACTCAGCAGACGCTGGCCCAGGCGACGCCGCTGATCAAGCAGCTGCTCCAGAGCCAGTCGCAGCAGGCCTCGCAGGCGGCGGTCGACAGCCAGGCCAAGAAGGACTGGCTGTAGCAAGACCAAGTGCCGCTCGGCCTACGCGATGGCCGACTGCAGCGGCTACAAGGCGCCGAAGACGACCAGCACGGCCGCGCCGACCACTGCGCCGCCGGCCACCACCGCGGCGCCGACCACCACCGCGCCCACCACCACGACCAAGAAGTAGTCGCAGGTGGGCTCCGGAACCCCGGAGGACACACCGGCCGGGCGCCCCGGCGAGCCGACCACTGGACCGCAGCAGCCGACCGCGGCGGAGGCTCTGGCCCGTCTCGACGCGATCACCCGCCGGCTGCGCAGGGAATGTCCGTGGGACCGCGAGCAGGACGAGCGCTCGATCGTCCCCCACACCGTGGAGGAGGCCTACGAGCTGGCCGACGCCGCCCAGCGTGGAGACGACGCCAAGCTGCTGGACGAACTGGGCGATGTCCTGTTCCAGGTCGAGTTCCTCTCGCTGCTGCTGGAGGAGCGCGGGTGCGGGCGACCTGGCGCAGGTGGCCGAGCACTGCACCGCCAAGCTGATCCGCCGCCACCCGCACGTGTTCGGCGACAGCGGAGGCCGAGACCGCGCAGGAGGTCCTGCGCAACTGGGACCAGATCAAGCAGGGCGAGGCGGGGCGGGAGCCCGGGATCTTCGGCGAGGTCCCCGAGAACCTGCCCGGACCGCTGTACGCGCGCAAGGTCCAGCGCCGAGCCGCCGCGACGGGATTCGACTTCCCGGAGATCGATGCCGCGCTGCAGGCGATCCGCGACGAGACCGACGAGCTGGAGGCCGCCGCGACCCGGGAGCAGCGCTTTGACGAGCTCGGCGATGTGCTGTTCGCGGCGGTCAACACGGCCCGCAAGATGCAGGTCGACCCGGAGCTTGCGCTGCGCGCGGCGGCCGACCGATTCCGCGGCCGGGTGACCGCACGCGAGCGAGCTGGCCGCATCCGAAGGCCGAAGCTGGAACGATCTCGACCCCGACGAGCAGGTGCTTTTCTACGCGCGAGCGCGACTGACCGAAGGAGACCCTCATGCATGAGCCAGATCGAGCACGTTCACGCCCGGCAGATCCTCGATAGCCGGGGCAACCCCACCGTGGAGGTGGAGCTGAGCGTGCGCTCCGGCGCGTGGGGCCGGGCCGCGGTGCCCTCAGGCGCCTCGACCGGCGAGTTCGAGGCCACCGAGCTGCGTGACGGCGGCGCGGACTGGATGGGCAAGGGCGTGGCCAAGGCCGTGGACAACGTCAACGGCGAGATCGCCACTGCGATCCACGGCCAGGACGCCTCGGGGCAGGCCGCGCTCGACCGGATGCTGATCGCCCTCGACGGCACCGCCAACAAGTCCCGCCTCGGCGCCAACGCGCTGCTCGCGGTCTCTCTGGCCGCGGCCCACGCCGTCGGCCGCCGAGGAGCGGCTGCCGCTGTGGCGCTACCTGGGCGGCGAGACCGCCCATGTGCTGCCGGTGCCGATGATGAACGTGCTCAACGGCGGCGCCCACGCGGACAACCGCGTCGACTTCCAGGAGTTCATGATCGTGCCCGTCGGCGCCCGCTCGTTCAGCGAGGCGCTGCGGATGAGCGCCGAGGTCTTCCATCACCTCAAGAGCACGCTGCACGAGCGGGGCCTCGTCGACCGCGGTCGGCGACGAGGGCGGTTTCGCTCCCGACCTGAGCTCCAACGAAGAGGCGCTGGAGATGCTGATGGCCGGGATCCGCGCGGCCGGGCTACGTGCCCGGCGACCAGATCGCGATCGCGATGGACCCCGCCACGTCCGAGCTGTACAGAGACGGCGCCTACGTGCTGGAGAGCGAGGGCCGGAGCCT
The DNA here is from genome assembly GCA_963844475.1 of uncultured Solirubrobacterales bacterium. Classification (GTDB taxonomy): domain Bacteria; phylum Actinomycetota; class Thermoleophilia; order Solirubrobacterales; family Solirubrobacteraceae; genus Palsa-465. The sequence goes on from CAWJOL010000003.1 coordinate 376,352, forward strand.
GACCAGCGATGAGATGGCGGCACTGTGGGCCGACCTCGCCGGTCGCTACCCGATCCTCTCGATCGAGGACGGCATGGCCGAGGAGGACTGGGCCGGCTGGAGCACGCTGACCGACCGGCTCGGCAACCGGATCCAGCTCGTCGGCGACGACCTGTTCGTCACCAACACCGACCGGCTCAGGCGCGGGATCGAATCCGGGCGTGGCCAACTCGATCCTGATCAAGGTCAACCAGATCGGCACCCTGACCGAGACGCTGGCGGCGATCCGGATGGCGCGCGAGAGCGGCTACAGCGCCGTCATGTCGCATCGCTCCGGGGAGACCGAGGACGTGACCATCGCCGACCTCGCCGTGGCCACCAGCTGCGGCCAGATCAAGACCGGCGCGCCGTCACGGACCGACCGGGTGGCGAAGTACAACCAGCTGCTGCGGATCGAGGAGGCGCTGGGAGCCGACGCGGAGTACCCGGGCCGCCGGGCATTCCGGGCGTAGCGTTGCAGGGGCCGGGCGGCGCCTTGCAGCAGGAAGGAGAGCGCGACGGCGAACGAAGGGCGAACGGAATGCCATCCGCGCGATCCGCAGCCGCCGCAGCACAACGCAAGCCTCGGGTGCAGGCGCGCGCGCAGCCCCGGCCGCGCCGGGTCGTCTCACGGGCGCCGAGGGTGCGCGTGCGCTGGGATCGCGTCGGCCGGGTCGGGCTGCTGGTGGTGCTGGCCGTGGTGGCCGGGCTCTACGTACGTCAGGGGCTGTCGCTGCTCTCCACGCGCTCGCAGGCCGCCGCAGCAGGAAACGATCGTCAGCCGGCTCGAGCCGCCAGAACGCCCGGCTCGCGGCCGAGCAGCGTTCGCTGAACAACCCGAGCACGATCGAGCGCGACGCGCGGGCGCTGGGCATGGTCCGCCCGGGCGAGCACCCGTACGTGATCACCGGACTGCCCAAGCACTGAATCATCGCGCCCGCGTCGCGGGAAGCCTGACCGGGTGGAGGTCAGCTTCGAGGAGGTGATCGGCCTGTGGCGCGAGGGCCAGCGGCGCGCTGTCCCAGGCCGATCCGCGCCGTACGCCCGGCGATGGAGCGAGTGGTCGACGCGCTGGTCGACGAGCTGCGCCGCCGCCTCGGCGGGCCGTTCACCTCCGACGAGCTGGCCAGGCTGTACGTCGAGCAGGGGACGGACTGGGCCTTCGACATCGCCACCCGCGTCGCGCCGCGCACGCCCGAGGCGTGGGACATGACCACGGTCGGCCGGCGCCGCGTTCGCGCGCTATCTGCGCGAGGCCGTCGACTACGGCGGCGGCCGGCGCAAGGTTGAGGAATAGCGTCCCGATCGCAAACGCGAACCGGAACGCTAGCCCTAGCCCGGCCTATTCAGCCTCGTCCGCGTCGTCCGCTCCGGCGCGGCGGATCACGATCTGCTCCTCCTCGATCGTGACCTCAACGGGGCGATGACCCGCCCAGTACTCGGCGTATACGGGATCGTCCTGCACGGCGGGGTCGAGCCACAGGCCGTAGCCCTCGTCGCCATGGTCGAAGGTTGCCTCGAGCGGGCCGGTCGCCTTGCGACGGCCGCGCCGGCCGCCGCGGCGGCCGCGGCGGCGCCGGGAGGGCTTGTCCTCGTCCTCGTCGTCATCGTCCTCGTCCGGGTCCTCGTCGCCCTGCTCGGCCTGCGGCGGCCTCGAGCTCGGCGGCGATCAGTGCGTCGTCCTCGGCGCGGAGATCGATCTCGTCATCGAAGTCGGCGGCGGCGCCGACGCCGTCGGCGTCGGCACCGGGCTCGAGATCCTGCTCGCGCTTGAACGCTTGAATCTGTTGAACGGTGACCTCGAGCTGATGCGCGATCCAGGCGTCGGTTCGCCCTTGGCGTACCCAGGCGCGGATGCGGTTCAACTCCGGTCGTAGGGATCTACGTGGCATAAGGCTCGGAGACTAGTACAGCGAACGGCCGGACACGCTGCTTGGCATTCCTGTTCAAGTCGGTGGCCCGGCTGTATGCTGATTACGGGCACGGCCGGTCGCCCGGGTGACGGGCGATAGCGGGGTTGTGCTGTAACCACCAGGCGAGCAGGGAGGCAAGTCAGATGCTGGTACTCACACGCAAGTCGAACCAAAGCATCATGATCGGGGACGACATCGAGGTTTCGGTGCTGGCGATCATGGGCGAGAAGGTCCGGATCGGGATTCAGGCTCCTCGGGACATCCCGGTGTTCCGCAAAGAGGTCTACCTCGAGATCCAGCAGGAGCGCCTCGGCGAGACCAAGGGCGCGCGTGAGGAGGTCGACGCAGCGCTGCGCGGGCTCAGCGGCGACGCGGTACGCTCAGCCGAGCAGCGCGTAGAGCGTTTCGAACATCGCCACCGTGACGATGACGGCGGTGGCGATCAGCGACAGCACGAGCATCCAGAAGCGGAAGGAGCTGCGCTTGAGCTCGCGCTCGTAAGTGCGCTTGCGAGAGCGCACGACGGCATGGCGCCGCAGGTGCTCCCTGCGGCTGCGGTCGAGCTGCATCTCTTGCCGGAACTCCTGCTCGAGCTGCGCGAGACTCTGGCGCATCTTCATCGCCATCAGAACCGAGCCTACCAATCTGGCCGGTTCAGGCGTTATGTCCCATAAAGGACCGACGGAAGCCGCGTTTAGCTGACCCGCTGACCCTCGTAGACCTGGATGAAGTGCAGATAGTTGTCCGCGATCTGGGACGCGGCGTCCTCGCGTGAGGTCTCGTCGGCCAGAAACGCCTTGAGCGCGTCCCACCAGATCGAGCGGCCGATGGCAAAGCCGATGAAGCCCTCGACACCCGCCGCGACCTCGAGCCAGTGCTCGACCTTGTCGGTCGAGGCGCCGCGTCCGAGCACCACGCAAACGACGTTTTCCCGGCCCGGGCCCGAGCGGGTCTGCTCGGCCAGCATCTCGCGCGTCGGAGCGCTCGTCGACGCCTTCGATCTTCCAGATGTCGACGTCGATCCCGTAGTCCTGGATCTCGGCGATCGCGCGGCGCATCAGCTCTGGACGCAGCTCGGCGTCATATCGGTCGCTGTCGCCGCCGACCGTGGCCAGCTGGTCGTCGGTGGCGGGCACCAGCAGCTCGAAGAGGAACTTCCGATCGTGCTCCTGGAGCCAGTCGGCCAGCCGCTTGAGGCGAGCCGAGCTGGCGCTCGTTGAGCTCCGGATCGTCCTCGGGGTTGTAGCGGACGAGCACCTTCGAGAAGTCGGGGTTGAACCGTCTCGATGTGGGCGCCGAAGTCGTCGCCGTACTCGAAGTCGAACTCGTTCTGGCCGGATTTCTCCACCGGCATGGCCAGCTTCAGGCCGTGCTCGATGCGTTTGCTGGGGGATGTCGGAGCCGAACTGCTCGTCGACCAGGACGCCGCTGGCACCCGCGTCGACGCCGCGCTTGACCGCCTCAAGCATGGCCTCGAAGATCAGGTGCTTGGCGTCGGAGATCGTCGCCGTCTGCTCGGGTGTCGGATCGCCCTCGATCCCGAACATCTTCTTCTGGAACGACCCACGATGGTCGAACGCGAGGATGTAGAGCTTTCCGTCGTAACCCAGAGCCATGAGACCGTCCTTTGCGCTAGAGAACCTGTCCGGAGTCTAGGCCGCTCGGCCCGCTCCGTGCAGCTCGCTGTATACGCTCCCCCGGGTGGAGCACCACTTCCAAGGGCACGCCTACACGATCGGGATCGAAGAGGAGCTGATGATCCTCGACGCCGAGTCGCTCGACCTCGTCAACGCGATCGAGTCGCTGCTCGAGCCGGCCCCCTCCGGAGAGATCAAGCCCGAGCTGATGGAGTCGGTGCTCGAGGTCTCCACCGAGCCCTGTCAGAGCACCGTGCAGGCCGGTGAACAGCTGCGTGCGCTGCGGCGCCAGGTCACCCAGACCGCGGCCGAGAAGCAGCTGGCCATCGGCTCCGCGGGAACCCATCCGTTCGCGATGTGGGAGGACCAGCGGATCGTCGCCCGCCCTCGCTACCGGGACCTGATCTCCGCGCTGCGCTTCGTCGCCCGCCAGGAGCTGATCTTCGGGATGCACGTCCACGTCGGCGTCGATGACCCGGACAAGGCGATTCACGTGGCCAACGGAATGCGCGTCCACATTCCGGTGCTGCTCGGCCTGTCGGCCAACTCGCCGTTCTGGCGCGCCGATCAGACCGGGCTGGCCTCGGTTCGCACCCCGATCTTCCGCGCCTTTCCGCGCACCGGCATCCCGCCCAGTTACAAGGACTGGGAGGACTACTCCCGCCGGATCCAGTTCATGGTCGATGCGCGGGTGATCGAGGACTACACCTACCTGTGGCACGACGTCCGTCCCCACCCCAACTTCGGCACCGTCGAGGTGCGGGTGATGGATTCCCAGACCCACGTCGAGCACACCCTCGGCCTGGCGGCGCTGGTCCAGGCGCTGGTCAAGGAACTGGCCGAGCACTTCGATGCGGGCAAGCGGCTCTCGAAGTATCCGTTCGAGATGCTCGACGAGAACAAGTGGCTGGCCGCGCGGCACGGCCTGGACGGAGAACTGGTCGATCTTCCGCACTCCGAACGGGTGCCAACGCGCGCCCTGGCCCGCCGGCTACTTGGACCGGATGCGCGAGCACGCGCAGGATCTCGGCTCGCTGGGCGACCTGGAGGCGCTGGAGGACCTGCTCGAGCGTGGCAACGGCGCGGCGCGCCAGGTCGTCGTCTGGGAGGCCAACCACGATCTGCGCGAAGTTATGGCCGAGATCGTCGCGGCCACCGCCGTTAGCTGATCGGGGCTCATCACCCGGTCTACAATCGGTTCGTGAGCACCGGCGGTCCGGACCTGTTCGTGATCTGCAAGAGCTGCGGATCCGAGGTAAGCCCCTACATCACGGAGTGCCCGTACTGCGGGAACCGACTCCGTAAGCGGGCTCCGAAAATCGATCGCGAAGGGCGGGTGACCGAGAAGCGCCGGCGCCGGCCGACTCCGGCGCTGCCCCGGCTGCGCCGCGACGAGATCCCGGGGATCCGGGCTGAATCGCGCCCCTACGCCACCTTGGCGCTGGTGCTGATCGGGTTGATCGGCACGCTGATGTGGCGGATCCCTGGGGGGTCCAGCACCTCGTCGTGGTCGGCAAGCCGGGCTCGGAGTGGTGGCGGCTAATGAGCGCTACCTTCGTCTACGACAATTCCGGCTATGCGTTCGTGACCCTCGGCGCGATCGGGCTCTACGGCTGGCTGCTCGAGCGTCGCCATGGACCGGTGCCGGTGCTGTCTCTGTTCGCGATCGGCGCGATCGGCGGGACGGCGGTGAGCGTCGCGGCCTATCCGTTCCCGATCGTGCTCGGCGCCAATGGAGCGGCGCTGGCGCTGATCACCGCCTGGGCCCTCCCCGATCTGCTCGCGCTGCGCGCCGGCGAGGACATCGACGGAGATCTGATCGGCACCGCGGTGATCGCCGTGGTGATTGCGCTGATGCCGCTGGCCGTACCGGCGAGCTGGCTCTCGGACGCCGTCGGCGTGCTGGCTGGCCTGGCGGTCGGCTGGCCGATGTACCGCCTGGCCTCGCGCTAGGACCCACTAGCTCACGCTGATCGCGCCCGGCGGACCCTCGCTCAGGCGCCCGATCACCGCCCCCGGCATCGACCAGCGGCGCGCTCAGGCGCCACCGCGGCCAGCAGCCCGCCTGAGGTCATGGCGTCGCAGACCAGCCAGCGCTGGGCTTCCGGCACAGATGCGGCGACCGTGCTGAAGCTCGCCGCGTGCTCGCGATTGCGGCGCGTGCCGCCCGCCACCGCGCGGCCCGCGGGATCGGCCAGCAGGTCGAGCACGCCCGTCGATTGCCGGCACCGACTCGGCATCGACCTCGGCGGCCAGCCCGCTGGCCAGCGCGAGCTCGTGCAGATGGCCGAGGAGCCCGAAGCCGGTGACGTCGGTGAGCGCGTGGGCGCCGCCGCGCAGGGCGGCGGCTGAGGCGTCGCGATTGAGCCTCGTCATCACCGCGACCGCTTCCGCCAGCGGCGGAGTCGCCGAACCCGCGCTTCAGCGCGGTGGCGACGGCCCCGACGCCCAGCGGCTTGGTCAGCACCAGCACGTCGCCGGGGCGGGCGCCCGCGTTGGTCAGGATCGCGTCCGGATGGACGATGCCGGTGACCGACATTCCAAATTTGGGCTCCGCGTCCTCAATCGAGTGACCGCCAAGGATCGCCACGCCAGCCTCCTGCGCAACCGCGCCGGCGCCCCGCAGGATTTCCAGCAGCACGTCCTCGCCGAGGTCATCCAGCGGGAAGGCGACCAGGTTCAGCGCACTGACCGGCGTCGCGCCCATCGCGTAGATGTCCGACAGCGCGTTGGTGGCAGCGATCCGCCCGAAGTCGAATGGGTCATCGACGATCGGGGTGAAGAAGTCGACCGTGTGCACCAGCGCGAGGTCCTCACGCAGCCGGTACACGCCGGCGTCGTCCGCGTCCCCGTAGCCGACGAGGACATTCGGGTCCTCCTGGCCGAGGGGCAGCCGGGCCAGCAGCGGTGCGATCGCGGAGGCGGGGAGCTTGCAGCCGCAGCCGGCGCCATGGGAGAGCGAAGTCAGCGGGACGACCACGCACGTATGATCCTCCAGGCGAGTGCCGGACCCCATTTACACCGAAGCCGAGATCGATGCCGCGGTCGCCGCGATCTCCGATCCGGAGCGACTGCGTGAGGCTCAGGACGTGATTGCGCGCGCGGCGCCCTCGCTGCAGCGCGTGCTGGCCGGCGCCCTGAACGAAGGCGGATGGTTCGACCTCGGCAACGACCAGGCGGTTCACGAGGCAGCCGGCGGGGAAGACCTTCAGGAGCGCATCGCGCGCGATCCACACGTCTGCTGGCCGAGGAAACCCGGCTGGGCATGCTGGTCGGCGTCGCGGTCGGATTCGAGCTGGCACGTGAGCTCGGCGCCGCGTCCGGCCATCCCACGACACAGGAGGACTGACTCGATGACCCAAGTCCGATTTCTCGGCCACGCCTGCTTCACGATCTCCGACGGCAGCACGACCGTCCTGATCGACCCGTTCCTCTCCGGCAATCCCAAGGCGAGCGATCAGCGCCGACGACGTCTCCGCGACGACGATCCTGCTCACCCATGGTCACGGCGACCACATCGGCGACACGGTCGAGATCGCCAAGCGCACGGGCGCTCCGGTACTGGCGATCACCGAGATCGCCAACGAGCTGGGGGAGGAGGGCATTGACGTCCACGACCCGAACATCGGCGGAACGGTCAAGTTCGACTGGGGCTGGGTCAAGCTGTTCCCGGCCTGGCACACCTCGACCACGCCCAAGGGGACCGTCAGCACGCCCGCTGGGCTGCTGATCAACTTCAAGGACACGGTGATCTACCACCTCGGCGACACCGCGCTGTTCTCCGACCTGCAGCTGGTGGGCAAGCGCAACCCGATCGACATCGCGCTGATGTGCATCGGCGGCCACTACACGATGGACCGCACCGATGCCGTCGACGCGGCCGCAGCTGGTCGGGGCCAAGACGATCATCCCCTGCCACTACAACACGTTCCCGGCGATCGAGACCGACGCGCAGGCGTTCAAGTCCGACGTCGAGTCGGCCACCGGATCGCAGGTCGTGGTGCTGGAGCCCGGCGACGAGCATTCGGCGTGATCCACGCGGTCGTCCTGATCGGCGCCGAGCGCTCGGCACTGGCCACGCTCGGCGGCGAGCTGGCCGACATCGATGGCGTGGCTGAGGCCTACTCGGTCACCGGCGAGTGGGATTTCGTCGCCATGCTGCGCCTGCGTGAGCACGAGCAGCTGGCCGAGGTGGTGACCAACCGGATCTCGCAGCTGAGCGGCGTGACCCGGACCCAGACGATGGTCGCCTTCGAGGTCTACTCGCGTCACGACCTCGAGGCGATGTTCTCCGTCGGTCAGTGAATACGCCCGCTGGGGCGCGGTCGTCCTGCTCGGCCGAGATGCATCGCGGCGAGCGGCTGCGGATCCCGCTGCTCGCCGAACGCGGGGCCTGGCTCGAGGACCTGTGCGCCCGGACCGAGGGCGAGATCGCCCATCTCGGCTGCGCCGACAGCCCCTACACCGCCGAGCTGCTGGCGGCCGGGACGCTGCTGCACGCCCGGCTGGTCAGGACCGGGCGGGTGACCGGGTTCGATGTCGACGCGGAGGCGCTCGGACTGGTGCAGGCCGCGCTGCCCTCTGAGCGCTTCGTGCTCAGCGACGTGACCGACGCCCCGGCGGACGAACGCGGGAGCTACGCGCTGGTCATAGCCGGCGAAGTGCTCGAGCACGTGCCCGACGCCGATGCCTTCCTGCGCGGCTGCGGCACACTGCTCGCCCCCGGAGGCCGGCTGTGTGTGACCGTGCCCAACGCCTGCAGCCCCAAGATCGGACTGCGGTCGCTCGCCGGACGCGAGTCCGTGCACCCCGATCACCGCGTCTACTACGGCCCGCGCACGCTGGAGCGCACGCTGGCCGGCGCCGGCTTTGCGCTGGACTCACTGGCCTCGTGCTTTGCCCCGACGGCCGGCCGGGCCGGCCGAGCTATCTTCAACCCGCTGCTGCGTCTGGATCACCGGCTGTTTCAAGGGCCGGTGGGCGATGGACTCATCGCCCTGGCCAGCGCCCGGTCGAACCCCGCCGCCATCGCCTCGTAGGTGTAGGCCGAGACGGCTCTGCGCGCCGCCTCGCCGAGCCGGACGCGCAGCTCGTCGTCGGCGAGCAGGCGCGCGATCGCGCGGGCCAGCGCGGCCCGTCGCCCGGCCGGGACGACCAGGCCGGTCTGGCCGTCGCGGACCAGGCCGCCCGCCACCGCGCCGACGGCATCGCTGGCGATCACCGGGCGGCCCTGGTGCATCGCCTCGTTGCAGACCAGACCCCCACGGCTCCCGAAAGCGCGGGGTGGCGACCGAGGCGAGCACGCTGCAGTCTGCGCCGCCGCGTAGGCGACCGGGAGCTGCTCGCGCGCGAGCGGCTCCGAGCAGCTGTGCGCGCGGGGTGCCGCGCGCCTGGTCGGCAAGCGGGCCGTCGCCGATCAGCACCAGGGTGGCAGGCGCCGGCACCTGCTGCGAACGCGTCCAGCAGCACCGCGACGCCCTTCTCGGGCACGAGCCGCCCGACGTAGAGGACGATCGGGCCGGGCGGCAGCCGTGGGCGGCGCGGAAGGCGGCGATCTCGTCGGCTGTGACGGTCGCGGGCGAACAGCTCGGGCTCGACGGATTGTGGGGCCACGAACACGTCGTCGTCGCGTCCACGCATGCGCCCGGACGAAGCGCCGGACGTGCTCGCCGTAGGCGACCACGGCGTCGGCGTGGCGGTAGATGTGGCGGGTCATCGGCACGCGCCAGCAGATGCGCCGCCGAGCGTGGCTGTGACCAGACCGAGGCCCAGAGGACGAACGGGCGGCGGTGGCGCGCGGGCGCCGGCGTAGGCCGCGGGCAGGATCGCCCCGCCCGCGAACGGGGCGATCACGGCGTCGTAGCGCCTGGCCACGCCCAGCGCCTCGCGCGCGCCGCCGTCGAGCCGCCGGGCGGGGAACGGCGCGCGCGGCCAGCTGGGCGTCGAGATCGGCGAACCACGCCGGCACGTAGCGCTCGCCGCCGCCGTAGCAGAGCACCTCGACGCCGTGGCGCTCGTGCAGCCGCTGGTAGAGCGGCACCCGGTAGCCGGCCAGATAGTTGGTGAGCAGGGCGATCGGCCACGGAGGACGGACGTTGCCACAATCCCCGCGGCGGTCCCCGGCCCGGCGCCGGAGCGCGGCCTCCTGCCGATGCGCATTCTCCAGCTGCACAACCGCTACCGCCACCAGGGCGGCGAGGAGCGCGCCGTCGCCGACATCACGGCGCTGCTGCGCGCACACGGTCACGAGGTTGAGGTGCTGGAGCGCTCCAGCGAGCAGACGGGCTCGGTGCGCGCCGCGCGCGGTCTGCTCGGCCGGCGGGCTGGATCCGGACGAGGTCGCCGACGCCGTCCGGCGATCCGGCGCCGAGGTCGTACATGCCCACAACCTTCATCCCCTGTTCGGCTGGCGGGCGCTGGCCGCGGCGCGCGACGCCGGCGCGCGGACGGTGCTGCACCTGCACAACTTCCGCCTGTTCTGTGCCATCGCCATCGCCTATCGCGACGGCGAGCGATGCTTTCGCTGTCGCGGCGCCAACACCCTTCCGGGTGTGCGGCTGCGCTGCCGGGGCTCGCTGCCCGAGGCGGCGGTTTACGCCGCGGGGCTCGCGGCCCAGCAGCGGCGGCTGTTCGAGCACGCGGATCAGCTCGTTGCCGTCAGCGAAGCCACCCTCGGCCGCTTGCGCTCGCTCGGGCTGCCGGCGGAGAACTCGTTGGCCCTGGCGAACTTCGTGCCCGCAGGCGGATTCGTGGCGCATTCACAGCGCCGGCCAGGGAAGCTACGCGCTGGCCACCGGGCCGGCTGGTGCAGGAGAAGGGGTTTGACACGGCGATCGCGGCCGCGGCCGGCGCCGGGGTGCCGCTGGTGATCGCCGGCGACGGCCCGACGAGGCACGCCTGCGGGCGCTGGCCGGGGGTGACTCCGGGAAGGTGCGCTTCGCTGGGCGCGTGGCTGCGGATGAGCTCGGTCCGGCTGCGCGCCGGCGCGGCTGTCGTGCTGGCGCCCTCGCGTTGGGAGGAGCCGTGCCCGTATTCCGTACTCGACGCGCTCGCGGCCGGCGTGCCGGTGCTGGCCGCCGACCGCGGCGGACTGCCGGAGATCGTCGGCCCCGACGGGGTGGTGGCGGCCGAGGACACCGCGGCGTGGACGGCCGCGCTGAGCGCGCTGTGGAGCGATCCGGGACTGCGCGCGGAGCGGGGGCGGGCGTCGCTCGAGCGCGCCCGCAGCCGGCACGATGAGGAGCGCTTCCTCGAGCGCCTGATGCGAATCTACGTATCCTGAGGCCGTGCCCCACCGGTCTCCTGATCGTGGCTCTGCTCCCGCTCTCTCGGCGTCCTCACCGCCTGCGGGGGCTCGAGTTCCTCGGGCACCACGCCCGCGCCTGTCGAGCACCAGCTCAACTCCGCGCGCGTCGTCCACAAGCGCGACCTCGAGTGCGGCTAGGCATCCACGGCGACGTCAACCAAGTCCACGGCGTCCACCGGTTCCACGGCCTCGGGCACGACGCGGCCCACCGGCGGGGCCTCGCCCTCAGGCGGCGGCGGCGCCTCCGGCGGCGGTTCGGTCAACGCTCGGGTGCCGGCGACGTTCTCGATTCGCGCCGGAGGACAGCTGAACCCCAGCCTCGGTGTCCGCACCCGCGTTCCTGGCCGTGGAGGTGTCGATCGCAGTCGAGCGACGGCGAGAGCCACCAGATCGTGCTCCGGACCCCGACGCCGCACACCTTCAACGTTCCGCACACGGGCGCGCCTCGCTGCTGATCCCGGGCCTGCGTGCCGGCGCCTACGCGATCGACATCGACGGCGCACCCAAGGGCTCGCTGATCATCGGCGGCGAGCCCGGGCCGTAGCCGGCGGGTCCTACAGCTAGCCGATCCGGGAGCCCGGCTCGGCGCCGCGGTCGGGACGCAGCAGCACCACGCCCTTGACCTCGTCGAGGGCGCCCAGGACGAGCACCTCGGACATGAACGGGCCGATCTGGCGGGGCGGGAAGTTGACCACGCCCACGACGAGCGTGTCCTGCAGCTCCTCGCGCGTGTACTGGGTGATCTGAGCCGAGGAGCGCCTGGTCCCGATCTCCGGGCCGAAATCGATGGTCAGCTTCCAGGCCGGCTTGCGGGCCTCGGGAAACTCCTCTACCGCGAGCACCCGGCCGACACGCATGTCGACGGCGAGAAACTGATCGAAGTCGATCTCGTTCACATCGCGTGCCTCGGGTGAGGGGCTACGGCGTGCTGGACGAGCCCGGGGTGCCGGACCCGGCGGGAGTGCCGCCGGCGCAGGCCCGCTCGGCCAGGTTGGCCAGGGAGTCGACGCGGGCGAGCTTGATGTGGCGGTCGTCGCCGTGGCGCTCGTCGTCGGCAGCACCGGAGCGGTCGAGGGCTGGGGTCGTGGGCGCCGGAGTGGCGGCCGAGGGAGCGGGCGGCGGTGGGGTGGCGGCGAGCACCGTCGGGTCGGTCTGCGTCTGCGTCCGCCCGGGCAGCGGAGCCGCGGGCGCCGGCGGCGGTGTGGCTGAGGTCGGCTTGGTGGTCGTCGGGCTCGCCGTCGTCGTGCGTCTTGGTGGCGACCGCGGGGATCAGCGGCCGCCTTGGTCTTGTCGGGGTGCTTGACCACCGCCCGGCGGCATTCTTGAGCGGCCTGTCGAGGACGTGGACGGGGGCCGCCCAAGTGCGGCGAGACATGCTGCAGCGGCGTGTGCACGGCCGGCGCGGGCGAGCGCCGCTGTCGGGTGCTTGACCGGGTGCGTCCGGCTCGAGTCGACCTCGACCGCGGCGCCGGTGACCAGGGCGGCGGCGGCGAGCCCGGCCGCGGCCTTGGTGGCGATCGCGCCCATGCCGGCGGAGACGAAGCCGCCGGCGATCCGGCGAGCAGGCCTCCGCCCGCCGCGGCGGTCGAGCCGGCGGCGCCGGAGCCGGCCGCGCGGTCGCCCCCGAGCCGGCGGAGTGACCGACGTGGGTGATGACCAGCTTCTTGAGGATGACCATCGGGCCGATCGGCATGATCGCGGTCAGCGCCTTGTTGGTCTGCTTGAGCTGAGTGCGGAAGGCCGAGCAGCGCTTGCAGGCCTTCAGGTGGCGGCGGACCAGCGGGCTGGTGCGCCGGCGCAGGCCCTCGGCCACCTCGCCGAGCTCGATCCGCACCTCCTCGCAGGACAGCAGCCGCGCCTCGGCCGCTTCGGCCAGGGAGACGCGTGCGCGCACGAGCAGCGACTTCACGCTCGGCACCGTCGTCTCCATCGCCTCCGCGATCTGCTCGTAGGACAGCGCGTCCATCTCGCGCAGCACGAGCGCGGTCTTCTGCGTCTCGGGAAGCTCATGGATGTCGCCGACCAGGAGCCGGAACTCCTCGCGGCCGTGAACCTTGTCGGCGGTGCTGAGGCCCTGCTCGGAGAGGTGGATGTCCATCGAGTCCACGCCGATGGCCCGGATCCGCCGCAGGTGGTTGAGGCTGCGGTTTCGGGCGATCCGGTAGAGCCACGGCCGGACGTTGATCGGACGGTCGTCGGCGATCATCGCGTTGAAGGCGGCGGCCATGACCTCCTGCAGCACGTCCTCGGCGTCCTCGCGGGAGCCGAGCAGATGACGGCAGAACGCCAGCAGGCGTGACTCGTACCGAGCACACGAGCACCTCGAAGGCGGTGCTGCTGCCCCGGCGTACGAGCGCGACCAAGCGCTCGTCTGACTGCAACCGCAGCAGCGGCGAGCGTGCGTGAAGGCCGATGCCCCCGGGGTGTTTGAGAGCTGAGACTTCCATCTAGGGCTCGTCGCGAGGATCCTCGATGGTACAGGACACCGTAGCAGCGGATTAGTTGCGGTCCTTAGTGCGCGACTAAGATTTCGCCTCACGCCCGGGTAGACAAAGTGGCAAAGTCGGCGCTCTTAAAAAGCGCTGCTCCTCGGAGCATTGCGGGTTCGAGTCCCGCCCCGGGTATGCGAGCTGCGCCCGCCGCGCTGCGGAGCGCTGGCCTCGGCGACTCCGGGGGCAACGGTCCCGTGGCGTCTCGCGGAGACCATCTCCGGAAATCCGTCGGGCTCGATTCATGCACCATCTCACGCCTGCATAGGCTGCCTTGCATCTATGCAGCGCGTGAATTCGCGGCCAGCGGAAAATTGGCCGCGTGCGCTTTGACCCTGGCACTCCAGAAACCGCAATTTTGCGCCCAGCTTCCGGATTGACACTGAATCCGCGAGCCTTGCTAGCGTCGCGTCCCGTACGCACCGGGGTAGTCCCCCAACTCCGGGCCGGGAGGAGATCGATTGCCCCATCGAGGTTACGTCGGTGCGTAACTCATCTGTGATCGGCCGGGTCGCAGCAGGTGCCGCGGTTGTCGTGGTGCTGGTTGCCGTTGGCGTGATCCTGCTCTCCGGCGGCTCGAGCTACAAGGTCAACGCGGTCTTCCAGAACGCGAGCCAGATCGTCAGCGGCGACCTGGTCGAGGTGTCGGGCAACAGCATCGGCACGGTCTCGGACATCCAGCTGACGCCGAACGGCCAGGCGCGGCTGACGCTCGACATCAACGACAAGAACTTCATGCCGCTGCGTCAGGGCACCGAGGCCACGGTGCGCGAATCCTCGCTGTCGGGCATCGCCAACCGCTACATCGATCTGCGGCTCGGCCCCGGCAACATGCCGTCGATTCACAACGGCGGGACGATCACCACCACGAACACGACCAGCGCCGTCGACCTCGACCAGCTGTTCAACACGCTCGACGCGCCCACGCGCAAGGGGCTGCAGGAAGTGATCAAGGGATCGGCCAGCCAGTACGCCGGCCAGGGCAAGGTCGCGCAGGCGGCGTTCGCGTATCTGAACCCGGCGCTGGCCTCGAGCAGCATGCTGTTCCGGGAGATCAATCGGGACACCGGCAAGTTCACCAACTTCATCGTCAAGTCCGGCAACCTGGTCTCCGACATCGCGCAGCGGCGCACGGACCTGAGCGGGCTGGTCGCAGCACCTGGCGAGCCACGACCGAGGCGCTGGCCGCTCAGCACACGGCGCTCGGCCCAGTCGATCCAGCGCCTGCCCGGATTCATGCGCCTGGCCAACACGACGTTCGTCAATCTTCGCAACGCGCTCAATGACGTCAAGCCGCTGGTCGACGCCTCCAAGCCCGTCGCCCCCAAGCTCCGGCGTCCTGCTCGAGCAGCTCAAGCCGCTGGCCGAGCAGTCGGTCCCGACCGTCCGCGATCTGGCCAACATCGTCCGCCGCCCGGGAGCCAACAACGACCTGATCGAGCTGACGAGTCTCGGCCAGCCGCTGGCGGCCGTGACCGTGCACAACATCAAGGCCAACGGAAAGACCCGCCTCGGGGCGTTCCCGCAGTCGACGGTCGCGCTCAACGCATCGACCCCCGAGCTGGCCACCGCGCGGCCATATGCCGTCGATCTGACCGGCTGGTTCGAGGGCTACACCCACCCGGGCACGATCGACGCCAACGGCGGCTCGAGCCGGGTTGCGCCGGTCATCGGGGTCGGCTCGATCCAGAACGGGGTCCTGAACCTCTTACCGGCATTCCTGCAGGCCACGCTGCGTCAGGTCCTGGCCTTCGGCAACTCGACGGCGGCAAGGGCGGCAGCGGACTGCTGACCAGCGGCCAGGGCGACCGCTGCCCGGGCTCGATGGAGCGCGGTGCGGTGTACTACCCGCAGAGCGGCTTCCCGTGTAATCCGCAGCAGATGCCGACCGGGTCCATGAAGCGCATCCTCCTCAGCGCGTCGATCCTGATCGTCGTCGGCGCGTTCCTGTTCATTGCGCTGGGCGCCTCGAACAGGGCAACGCAGTCGGTACCTACAAGATCGAGATCGACAACGCGTTCGGTCTGGTCACGGGCGCGGACTTCAAGGTTGCGGGCGTGCGGGCCGGGACGATCAACAGCATCGATCTCGATCCAGAAGATCCTTGCACGCCGTGGTGACGGTGCAGGTCACCCAGCCCGGGCTCGGCGCGTTTCACGCCGATGCGTTCTGCCAGTCGCGCCCGCAGTCGCTGATCGGCGAGTACTTCATCGAATGCCAGCCGGGCCACAACGGGCCAGTGATCAAGCCGGGCAGCACGATCCCAGTCAACCGCACGGCGACGACGATCCCCGCCGACCTGCTGCAGAACGTGATGCGGATGCCCTACCGGCGAGCGTTTCACACTGATCATCAACGAGCTCGGCGCCGCCGTGGCCGGGCGCTCCGGTGACCTGGCGGCCGCGTTGCGGCGAGCGGTGCCCGCACTGACTCAGACCGACAACCTGCTGAACCTGCTCGGCAACGACTCGAACACGCTGCAGCAGCTGACCAGCAACTCCGACGCGGTGATCACGGCGCTGGCCAACAACAGCACGCAGGTGCAGCGGTTCATCACCGAGGCCAACAACGCAGCCACCGATACCGCCACCCAGCAGGCCAATCTCCGGCTCACGCTCCAGCGCCTGCCGCCGTTCCTGGAGCAGCTGCGCCCGGCGCTGTCCAAGCTCGGTGCCGCCACCGACGCGAACCTGCCCGTGCTTGGCCAACCTCAACGCCGCCGCCGGGACAGCTCAACCGTCTGCTCACCGACCTGCCCTCGTTCTCCCGCTCGGCTCGGCCGGCGCTCAAATCACTGGGTCAGGCAGCGGTCACCGGCACCGTCGCCGTGCGCGCAGCCAAACCGACCATCACTCACCTCAACACGTTCGCGAAGAGCACGCCTGGAGCTGGGCCAGAACCTGGCCATCGTCCTGCACGATCTCGACGACCGAAACCGGGCCGTCGAAAAGGATCCGCGCAGCCCGGGGGGCCAGGGCTACACCGGACTCGAGGCGCTCCTGCAGTACGTGTTCAACCAGCCGCTGGCCATCAACACTTTCGGTCCGTTCGGCCATCAGCTCACCGTCGATGCATTCGTCAGCGCGATGTGCACGCCCTACGCGACGCCGGGCACGATCGCCTCCAACCTGAAGGCGTTCGGGTCGGCCTACCGCTCCTGCTACTCCTGGCTCGGCCCGAGCCAGCCCGGCGTCAACACGACCGATCCCTCGGCGCCGACCGCCGCCGTTCCCGACCCGGGCGGTGCGCCGCCCGGTCAGCGCGGCCCGGCGACCAGCGCGACGAAGCTGGTCGCAGCGGACACCGCTGCGTCCGCGGCGGCGAGCACCGCCAAGTCCCCCGTCACGGTTCCGGTCAGCGCCACCCCGGGCCTCGGTCTGGGCAAGACGCTCGGCTCGATCTTCTCAGCGCTGGGCAGCGGCGCGCCCGCCCCCGGGCCGGGCAACGCGACGGCTTCGAGCACGCCGGCCACTCCTGCGGCAGGCGCCGGGTCGGCCTCCAGCGCCGGATCGACCGGGGCGAGCAGCGGGACGAGCGGTACCGGAACGTCGTCGGGCAGTGGCGGCGGCTCCAACCAGACCCAGGCCCTCCTCAACTACCTCCTGTCACCGTGAGACGCTCCTCCCAATCGGCGTTTGCTAATCCGGTGATGGTTGGTGCGGTGACGGTTTTGGCTGTGTTGGTGGCGGTGTTTTTGGCGTATAACGCGAATCAGGGGTTGCCGTTTGTGCCGACGAAGGAGTTGAAGGCGGTTTTTGCGGATGGGTCGAATTTGGTGATTGGGAATGATGTGCGGGAGGGTGGGTTTCGGGTGGGGTTGGTGTCGGATATGCGGCCGGTGGAGTTGGCGGGGGGTCAGGTGGGGGCGTTGTTGACGTTGAAGTTGGATAAGGCGAATGGGGATGTGCCGGTGGATTCGACGGCGACGATTCGTCCGCGGTCGGTGTTGGGGTTGAAGTTTGTGGAGATCGCGAGGGGGTCGTCGTCTCGGGTGTTTGCGGATGGTGGGGTGTTGGGGATTTCGCGGACGAGTGTGCCGGTGCAGTTTGATGACATTTTCAAGACGTTTGACGCGCGGACGCGGAATGCGATTCAGAATGATTTGGTGGGGTTTGGGGATGTGTTGGCGGGGCGGGGGTCGGCGTTGAATGACACGGTTTCGAGTTTGCCGGGGTTGTTGGCGCATTTGGAGCCGGTGGCGCGGTATTTGTCTGATCCGGGTACGCGGTTGACCGGGTTTTTTGATTCGTTGAATGCGTTTATGGGTGCGGTCGCGCCGGTGGCGCAGGTGAATGCGCGGTTGTTTACGGATATGGCGACGACGTTTGAGGCGCTGTCGCGGGATCCGCGGGCGTTGGAGGCGACGATTTCGAGGTCGCCGTCGACGTTGAGCGTGTCGACGGATAGTTTGCGTGCGCAGCAACCGTTTTTGGTTGATTTGCGGGTGTTGGGGGCGGGTTTGGCGCCGGCGACGGGGTCGTTGCGGCGGGCGTTGCCGGTGATCAATCCGGCGATCGAGGCGGGGACGACGACGTTGGCGCGGACGCCGAGTTTGAATCGTGGTTTGCAGCAGGTGATGGGTGCGTTGCGGTCGTTGGCGTTGGCGCCGGCGACGAATGTTGCGTTGAATGCGTTGTCGGATACGACGGGGACGTTGAATCCGATGGTGCGTTATCTCGGTCCGTATGTGACGGTTTGTAATGATTGGAATTATTGGTGGACGTATTTGTCTGAGCACATTTCTGAGGAGACGACGTTCGGGTTCGCTCAGCGCGCGTTGCTCAATCAGACCAATCCGTTGCAGCCGAACAATGTTGGGACTCAGGGCGCGAGCGCGCCGGTCAACGGTGGTGTTCCCGACAGCCCCCTCGGCGGCAACGAATACCTACACGCTCAGCCCTACGGCGCCGCGATCTCCACTACCGGGGCTGCCGACTGCGAGACCGGTCAGCGCGGTTACCCGAAGAAGCTGAACTTCTTCGATCCTCAGGGCCGGAACTTCGCCACCGATGCCCACACCCCGGGTCTGCAGGGTCCGACGTTCACCGGCCGCGCGCGCGTGCCCGCCGGCGAGACATTCACCCGCAACCCCCAAACCGGACCCCAACTGCTCCCCAACCCGACCAACCCATGAGTCGATTCAGCCGCCGCAAGAAGCGCAGGGACGGGATGACCAGGGCCAAGGCCGGCCTGATCGGCATCGTCTTGATCATCCTCTTCTCCTACCTGGCCTACACGAAGTTCGCCAATCCGTTCGCGAGCAAGTTCACCGTCCACACGGTGTTCTCGTCAGCCACCGGGCTACGGCCGGATTCGCTGGTCCGAATCGCCGGGATCAACGTCGGCCGGGTCGCGTCGATCAGCCCGGTATCCGACTGCAAGTCGGCGTCGGCCAAGACCGGCGGCCAGGGCTGCCAGGCGGCCGACGTGACGATGGAGATTCAGGACGTCGGACTGCCGCTGCACAAGGACGCCACCTTCGCCATCCGGCCGCGCATCTTCCTCGAGGGCAACTTCTTCGTCGACATTCGCCCGGGCACCCCGGCCTCGCCGACGGCGCCCGACGGCTACACCTTCCCGATCCAGTCCGGGGTCGCACCGGTGCAGCTCGACCAGGTGCTCACCTCGCTTCAGGGCGACACTCGCCATAACCTGCAGCTGCTGCTCAAGGACTACGGCACCGCGGTCAAGAAGGGCGGGCCCGGGTACAACCGCTCGATCCAGTTCTGGCTGCCCGCCTACGAGTACACCTCGATCGTCGCCCACGACGCGCTGGGGATCCAGCCGCACGACCTGTCGAACTGGATCGCCCAGATGGGCACCGTCTCCGGCGCGCTCGACGCGCATCCGCAGAATCTTCAGAACCTGATCACCGACTTCAACACCACGGCCGCCGCCTTCGCGCGTCAGAGCGCCAATCTGCAGCGCAGCGTGGCGGAACTGCCACGCACTCTGGCGGTCGGGATCCCGGCCTTCAACGCGCTCAATCGTGCCTTCCCGCCGCTCCGCGTGTTCGCGCGCACCCTGACTCCCGGCGTGATCTCAACCGGACCGACGATTGACAAGAGCCTGCCCTTCATCTCGCAGCTGCGCCAACTCGTGCAACCGGCCGAGCTGCGTGGATTGACCGCCGATCTGTCGGTGACCGTGCCCGCCCTGGCCCGCCTGGCCGTCACCACGATCCCGTTCATGCGCGACCAGGTCAGGCCGGCCTCGAGTTGCATCGCCAACGTGGTGATCCCGTGGTCGCACCTGACCCTGAACGACCCGAACTTCAACGCCTCCAACGGCTTCCCGCCGCGTCCGGCCTACGTCGAGGCGGTCGACTTCCTGCCCGGGCTGGCCGGTGAGAGCCGCAACTTCGACGCCAACGGCCCCTACATCCGCGTGCTGGGCACCGGCGGAACCTTCACCTACTCGCTGCAGCCCGGCCTGCTCGGTCAGGCACTGAGCAAGATCACCGGCGTGCAGCCCGGTCTGCCGCCCGGCGGCAAGCGCCCACCGCTGATGCCCAACGTTCCCTGCGAGACCCAGGCCCCGATCACCGACCTGTCAGCTCCCGTGGCGACACCGCCGACCCAGGTGGCCAGCGACCTGTCGGCCCCCGGCGCCTCGCTGCGCTCGCAGTCCGCCGCCAGGGCCGCGGCCGGCCTGGCCAAGGACCTCGCCGCGCAGCAGGGGCTCAAGTTCAGCGCGCCGGCCAGCCTCCTAGGGACGCCCACGACGACCAAGGCAACCGCGACGACGACGACCACGACCGCCACGACGACCACCACGACGGCCAAGAAGTGAAACGCGCGATCAGAACCCACTTGAGCGACTTCGCGGCCATCCTCGTGCTGCTGGTGCTCTCGATCGCCATGGCGGGGTACATCCTCAGCCACGAGCGACTGCGCTTCCCGTTCATTCAGTCCTCCCCAACGGTCTACAACGCCGAGTTCTCCACCGCCCAGGCCGTGACTCCGGGCCAGGGCCAGACGGTGCGCGTCTCCGGCGTCGAGATCGGTCAGATCGGCAAGGTTGCGCTGCATAACGGCATCGCCATCGTGCAGATGGACATCAACGACAAGTACAAGCACGTGATCCACACCGACGCCACCGCGCTGCTGCGCCCACGCACCGGTCTGAAGGACATGTTCATCGAGCTCAACCCGGGTTCCAAGAACGCCCCGGCGGCGAAGCCTGGCTGGACGATCCCGGTCTCCAACACCCTTCCCGACGTCAACGTCGACGAGATCCTCGCCTCGCTGGACTCGGACACCCGCGCCTACCTGGACTTGCTGGTCAACGGGGCGGGACAGGGACTGAAGGGTCATGGCAACGAGCTCGCGCAGGTCCTGCAGCGCTTCGAGCCCACGCACCGGGACCTGGCGCGTCTGAACAAGGCGGTGGCAGCTCGCGGGACCAACCTGACCCGTTTGGTCAACTCCCTGCAGCGCCTGAACACGGCGCTGGCCGCCAAGCAGACCCAGATCGTCTCGCTGGTCGATTCGAGCTCGAAGGTCTTCCGCGCGTTCGCCTCCCAGGACCAGAACGTCAGCCGCGCCATCGGCGACCTGCCCGGGACCCTCGCGCAGACCACGGCCACGCTGACCAAGGTGCAGACGTTCGCGAACCAGCTCGGACCGGCCGCGACCAATCTGCTGCCCGCTGCCCGCGCGCTGCCCGCGGCCAATCAGGCATTGACCGCGTTGGCGGTCCCGAGCACGCCGATCATCAAGAACCAGATCCGGCCGTTCGTGGTCGCGGCGCGTCCGCTGGTGCGCCAGCTGAAGCCGGCCTCGGTGAATTTGGCCAAGGCCACCCCGAGCCTGTCCAAGGTGTTCAACGTCCTCAACCACTTCGTCAACATGGTCGGCTACAACCCGGGCGGGGCCCAGCACGGCTACCTGTGGTGGCTGGCCTGGCTCAATCACAGCGCCCGCACCCTGTTCGCCGTCCAGGACGGCAACGGCGTGTTCCGGCCGTTGTTCCTGCAGGCCAGCTGCGCCACCCTCACCCAGATCGTGAACTCGATTACCGGTTCCGAGACGCTGCTGAACCTGACGCCGATCCTCACCAACCTCAACCTCTGCCCCAAGCAGGCCGCGGCTGACATCAAGGCCTTCCGCTCCTACCAGGCGGGCAAGTCCACCACCGCAGTCGCCCCGCGCGCGGCGACCGGCGCCGGCAGCACGGCGGGCTCGAGCACCGGGGGCGCGAGCACCCCCAGCGCGAGCGGCACCTTCCTCCCCAAGCTCCCCACCCAGTAGATGGAAACCGGCACCCCCTCACTATCCAAGGTCATCACGATGGTGCTGTTCGCGCTCTCCTGCGCGGGCCTGCTGCTGTTCCTGTGGCTGTCCTTCGGCGGCACGGTCCCGTTCAACCCGCAGGGCTACCGGATCAGGGTGTCGTTTCCGAGCGCCGGCCAGTTGGCTACCCAGGCCGATGTCCGGATCGCCGGCGTGAGCGTCGGGAAGGTGATCGACAAGTCGATCGACGCCCAGACCAATCGCACCGTCGCGACAATTCAGATGCAGAACCAATACGCCCCGGTGCACAAGGATGCGCGAGCGATCCTGCGCGAGAAGACGATCCTCGGCGAGACCTACGTCGAGCTGAGTCCGGGTACGTCGCACAGCCCGGCCGTGGCCGACGGAGGCCTGCTCCCGCGGGGCCAGGTGCAGCCCGCCGTCCAGCTCGACGAGGTGTTCAACGCCCTGGACCCGAGCACCCGGCACGCCTTCCAGGTGTGGCAGCAGGAGCTGGCTCTGGCCCTCCACGGCAACGATCAGAATCTCAACAGCGTGCTCGGCAACCTGCCGCAGTTCGCCGCCGACGCGACCGACATCCTGCGCGTGCTCGACATCCAGCACACCGCGGTGGTGCGCCTGGTCCAGAACGGCGGCGTCGTGTTCTCGGCCCTGAGCCAGGATCAGTCGGCGCTGCGGAATCTGATCACCTCAGCGGCCACCACGTTCCGGACCACCGCATCGGTGAACAACGCGCTGGCGGACACCTTCCACGTCTTCCCGACCTTCCTCAACGAGACCAAGGCGACGATGACCCGGCTGAAGGCGTTCGCGCTCGACACCGACCCGCTGGCCAAGCAGCTGCTGCCGGTGGCCGCAGATCTCGGTCCGACGCTGCTCTCCGTTCAGCGCCTGTCGCCCGATCTGCGCCGTTTGTTCGTCAACCTCGGGCCGTTGATCACCGTCTCCAAGACCGGCCTGCCGGGCATCCGGGACGTGCTGCTCGGGGCCAAGCCGCTGTTCAGCGCGCTGGGACCATTCCTGGGGGAGCTCAACCCAATCCTCCACTGGCTCTCGCTGCATCAGCAGCTGGTCTCTGACTTCATCTCCAATGGCGCAGCGGGCCTTGCCGCCAAGACGGTGTCGGTCGGCGGCGGCGGCGTCGGACACTACCTGCGCCAGTTCTCTCCGGTCGGACCCGAGACACTGTCCCTCTCCGCCAATCGCGACGCCGGAAACCGCGGGAACACGTACCCGCCGCCCCTGTGGCTGGCCGATCCCAACGTGCTCAGGCAAAACAACCTCCCGTCCTGGGACTGCAAGAACTCTGGCGGCCCGGTCTCCGCGATCAACCTGCCGGCCCCGCTCGGCCGCGAGGCCTGCTGGGTCGCCCCGCCGCTACCTGGAGCGGCCGGGGGCCAGATCCCGCACATCACCGCAGCGCACTACTCCAGCAAGTAGGCGCTCGAGGGTTGCGGCCACGGCGCGCGGGCGCGGCGTGGCTCAGGCAGCAGGGTGCGCGGCGCCCGGAGGTGGTGCGGATCAGGCGGCGACGATGCGGGCGGCAGCGGTCGCCGACACGGCGACGAGCCCGTCCAGCATGCGTTCCGCGAGCGCGCGATCACCGGACATCGTCAACCCGCTGCGATCATGCTGGGGCGAGAACGCAGCCACCCAGGCGGCCTGATCGCCGCTGACCCGCGCGTTGGGGTCCTCGGCCTGGCGCTCGGTGACCGTCACGACGCGGGCCGAGGCCGTAACGGAATAGGAAGCGGCAGCGCCTCCTTCCTGAGTGGGCAGCAGCCTGAACTCGACCGTGCCCTGCAGCCCGGGCGCCGGACTGAGCATGCCGGGGGCGAGGCGGAAGATGGCGCCGATGTCGACCGCCTCGCTGGAGCGCGGCGGACTCCAGGCCCACTCGAGGCCCCAGCGCGCGAGCTCGCCGAGAATCGGCATCAGTTCTCGGGCGCGATCGGTCAGCTCGTAGTCGACGCGCGGTGGCACCTCGCGGTAGCGCTTGCGCGTCAGCATCCCGTCGGCCACCATCCGGTTCAGCCGCGAGCGCAGCTGCTCGGTGGAGATCCCCGGCAGAACTCGCTGGAGCTCGACGAACCGGCGAGGCCCGGCGGCCAGATCCCGCACGATCAGCAGCGTCCACTTGTCGCCGACGAGGTCGAGCGCGCGCGCATCCGGTGACCATTGGTCATACGGATGCCGTTTGGGCGGGGGTACCTGGGGAATCACGGTCTCCGGTCGGGTCCTACGTACCAAGATCGAGTCTAACGGACCCAAGGGGTGGCGCAAGCCGGTTCGTCGTCTATGGACAAACGGTTTAGCGCAAGTTTTGCCATCTCGGGTCGTTACTACTCATATGGGTGAACTGATCGTCTTGGCCGATCGCCGCAGCGAACGCCGGCAAGCGAGCTCCGCTTGTCTTAGCGACGCTCGGCCTGGCCCGCAGACGCCCGCCTTCGAGCGTGTCGCGTTCTTCTTTGATCTCGCCTGCCCGTTCTCGTATCTGGCGGCCGAGCGGGTCGAGCGGATTCTCGGCGAGGTCGATTGGGTGCCGGTGGCCCGCAACTCGCTGCCCGGCGGAGCTCCGTCGACCCGCGATCCCAAGCTGCGCCAGCTCGCCGAGCGCCGGGCCGCCGAGCTGAGGCTGCCGCTGATCTGGCCTGAGTGCTCTCCGGACGGCGCACCGTCGGCGCTCCGCGCCGCCGCGTACGCTGCCGACGTCGGCGCCGGGCCGTTCTTTGCCCTGGCGGCCAGCCGGCTCGCCTTCTGCGGCGGCTTCGACCTCGAGGATCCCGAGATTCTGGCCGAGGCCGCCGCGGCGGCCGGGATCCCGCTGGACGAGTGCCTGACCGCCGCCGGTGACCCGAGCTGGGACGACGATCTGCGCGCGGTCGGCTACGGCCTGGCCTCGCGCGGAATCAGGGAGTTGCCGGCGATCCGGTTGGACCATCGCCTCCTCCAGGGCGAGCACGGGCTGGCGGAGGCCGCTGCAATGCTCAGCAGTGGGGGGCCTGAGCGGCGCCCGCTCGCGCCCGTGGGCTGAGCCGAGGATCTCCGCGCGCCAACTCGGCGCGGGTTTGCGGGTCGTAGTCTTTGGGTCATGATCGACCCGGTCGACCGGGCTGTGCGGGCGATCGCCCGGCGTAACTCCTACGCGCTGGTGTGGGCGCAGTTCGGGATCGCGCATGTCGTCGTGCTGGGCGGCGTCGTCCTGCTCGAGCTCTATCAGCCGCTCAGCAGCATCAATTTCTGGGTGCTGGTCGGAGTCTCACAGGCGTTGGTCTCGATCGACAACCTGATCGCGATCAAGCTGACCCGACGGCTGTGGCGCCCGGTCACCGCCTGGGAGCGCGGCGCCCGCGACGAGGCATCGACGATCGCGGCCTGGACCGCCCTGGCCACGCTGCCGCTCGAATACGTGCGCCGCCTGCGCGCGTATCCGTTCGTGTTGACCTACCTCCCGTTCATCGCCTTCGTGGTCTGGAAGCTCGGCCTGAGCTGGTACACGTTCTTCCTGCTCGCGCCGGTGGGCACGGTGGTGTTGCTGGTCAGCCTGATCGTGCGCTACTTCACCATGGAGGTCGTCACGCGGCCGGTGCTGGAGGAGATCGCGCCGGGGCTGCCCAGCGACTTCAGCATCGAGGCGCCGGGGCTCCCGTTGCGCTGGCGCCTGCTCGCCGCCGCGCCGGCCATAAATGTCATCACCGCGGTGGTGGTGGCCGGGCTCTCTACACAGGGTCACCACGCCACCCTGCGAGACCTCGGCGTGGCGTGGCTGATCGCCGTGGGCGTATCGTTCACCATCTCGCTGGAACTCGTGATCCTCGTCGTCCGGGCCCTCGGGAGCTCGCTCAGCGACCTGCGCTCGGCCACCGAGCGGGTGCGCGAGGGCGACTACTCGGCGCGGGTCCCGGTGGTGGCCACCGATGAGACCGGGAAGCTGGCGCAGTCGTTCAACACCATGGTCGAGGGACTGCAGGAGCGCGAGCGGCTGCGGGAGGCCTTCGGCGCCTACGTCGACCCGGCCCTGGCCGAACGCGTGCTGCGCGAGGGCTCTGACCTCGAGGGGGAAGAGGTCGAGGTCAGCGTCCTGTTCCTGGACATCCGGAACTTCACCGCGTTCGCTGAGCGTGCGCGCCCGCACGAGGTGGTGTCGATGCTCAACGGGTTCTGGGAACTGGTCGTCCCAGTGCTGCTGCGCCATGGAGGACACGCCAACAAGTTCATCGGGGACGGCTTGCTCGGCGTGTTCGGCGCACCGGAGCGGATGCCTGACCACGCCGACCGCGCCGTGGCCGCCGCGCTGGAGATCTGCGAGGTTGTCCGGGAGCGCTACGGAGGCGAGTTCTCCGCGGGCATCGGCGTCAACACCGGAAGCGTCATTGCCGGCACGGTCGGCGGTGGCGGACGGGTTGAGTTCACCGTGATCGGGGACACCGTCAACACTGCTTCGCGGGTCGAGGCGAGGACTCGGGAGACCGGCGACACCGTGCTGATCACCGAGGCCACCCGGAGCCGGCTCGGCGACAGCGCTCTGTGCTTCCACGCGCGGCCGCCGGTTCCGCTCAAAGGCAAGCGCGTCCAGGTGAAGCTGTGGGCGCCGATGGCCCCGGCAGACCGGGAACCGCCGTCCCTGGACGGGCGGCGGGTGACTCCGGTGGCGGACTGAAGCTACGGCGAGACGAGCGCGGCGAGGATCTGCTCGTTGAGCCGCTCGCTGCGGCCTTCCTCGTCGCGCTGATCGGCCGGCTCCGCCGCCGGCACACGCAACGAAGGAAGCGCGTCGTACTCGTCCAGCCCTTCACATAGAGCGTCGAACTGAACGTGCTCGGCCTCGGGCGGTCGGGCTGCGGTCATGTCGTCTCTCCTTTTATCGACTGAACACGATCCTACCCCTCGCGCTAAAGCCCGTGTTAGCGTGCCGTTCGTGAGCATTGAGACGAGCACCGATCAGCACGGCGGGCGGTTGATCGCACGCTGCCTGAAGGCCCACGGCGTCTCGAAGCTGTTCACGCTTTCCGGGGGGCATTTGTTCTCGATCTACGACGGCTGCCGGGCCGAGGGGATCGATCTGATCGACGTCCGCCATGAGCAAACCGCGGGCTTTGCCGCGGAGGGCTGGGCCAAGGTCACGCGGACCCTGGGTGTGTGCGCGCTGACCGCCGGGCCTGGCGTGACCAACGGGATGAGCGCGATCGCCTCAGCGGCGCAGAACAACTCGCCGATGCTGGTCCTCGCCGGGCGCGCGCCACAGTTTCGCTGGGGCCAGGGGTCGCTGCAGGAAATCGACCACGTCCCGTTCGTCCGGCCGCTGGTCAAGCTCGCGGCCACCCCGGGGGCCACGTCGGAGATCGCCGGCTTGGTCGACGAGGCGATGCGGGCTGCCGTACGCCCGCATTCCGGGCCCACGTTCGTCGACTTCCCGCTCGATCAGGTGTTCATGGAGGCGAGCGAGGACGAGCCGTTTGGACCGCTACCGGAGCCCTGGCGCGGACCGGGCGCCGATCCGCGTCAGATCGACCGCGCGAGCGCGCTGCTGCGCGAGGCCGAACGCCCGGTGATCATGGCCGGGACGGGTCTGTACTGGGGCAGGGGAGAGACGCAGCTGCTTGCGCTGGCGGAGGCGCTGCGGATCCCGGTGTTCCTCAACGGGCTCGGCCGCGGCTGCGTTCCCGCCGACCACGAATTGTTCTTCTCGCGCGCCCGCGGCCAGGCGCTGTCCGAAGCTGACGTAGCGCTCGTCGTCGGTGTGCCGCTTGACTTCCGCCTCGGCTTCGGCGCGGCCTTCGCGCCCGACGCCGACGTGATCGTGATCGACGTCGCCGAGTCCCAGCGAGACAATCCGCGCGCGGTCAGCGCCGAGCTCTACGGCGCGCTGCCCGCCACGCTCGATGCGGTGCACGACGGCGCACGGCGCGCTGGCCTCGGCGACCCTGAGCCGTCAGAGCGTGAGCGATGGGTGTCCTCGCTGCGCAAGATCGAGCACGAGAAGCGGGCTGCGGAGGTGGCCGAGCGCAACGATCCTCGGGCGCCGCTGCACCCGATGCGCATCTACTCCGAGCTGGCGCAGCTGCTGGACCGTGACGCGATCGTGATCGGCGATGGCGGCGATTTCGTCTCCTATGCCGGCCGGGTCGTCGACTCCTACCAGCCGGGTTGCTGGCTTGACCCAGGCCCGTTCGGCTGCCTGGGCAGCGGGCCCGGCTACGCGCTGGCCGCCAAGCTGGCCCATCCTGGGCGCCAGGTCGTGCTGCTGCTGGGCGACGGCGCGTTCGGTTTCTCCGGAATGGAGTTCGACACCCTCGCGCGCCACGGCGTCAATGTCGTTGGCGTGATCGGCAACAACGGCATCTGGGCACTCGAGAAGCATCCGATGGAGGCCCTCTACGGGTACTCCGTGGTGGCTGACCTGCGTCCGGGCACCCGCTACGACCAGGTCGCGCAGGCGCTCGGCTGTCACGGAGAATTGGTCAGCGAACCGGGGGAGCTGCGCGGTGCGCTGCAGCGCGCACTCGGCTGTGGGCAGCCGGCGCTGATCAATGTGCTCACCGATCCGTCGGTCGCCTACCCCCGCCGGGCCAATCTCGCCTAGCCCTTAAACGAAAACCGCCCACATCGCTGTAGGCGGCTTCCGATCCAGGTTTGGCCCAATCGGGACGGGCAGGGGTACGTGCCAGAAAGGGCCGATTTGAGTGGCTCGGGCGGCGGGAGGCGCCGATGTCTGCGGCTACGCCCGAACCTATGTTGGGTTGGGAGTCGATGACTCTTGCCCCGCGGCCATGATGCATCCTGGACAGGGTGAGGGCAATCGAACATCCGTCCAGAAGTGCGCGATTTGCGCAACTTCGCGCTGCAGCACCTGCCGGTGTCGGCTCGATCTCCAGCCGACTGGCTCTCTGACGCTCGCTACAGCCCGACAGCGGCCCCACGCAGGACGTCATGTTCGGAGATCTCGACCTCGTCGAGACCGAATAGCTCCATCACCTGCTCGAGGATCAGCACCCCGGGGATGATCGTGGCCGCTCGATCGGGGTGCAGGCCCGGAACGGCCCGCCGCTGTTCAAGCGTCATTGAGGTGAGCTCGTCGCGGATCTGGTCGCGTTCTGAGGCCTTCAGCCGATATCCGTGCACTCTCTCGGGGTCGTATGGGTCAAGTTGCTGGGCAATCGCGGCCAGAGAGGTGGCCGTACCGGCCACGGCGATGCCCTGCTGAACCACCGCGCGCTGCTCCTCGGGTACGCCGTTGCGCAGGATCGCGCGGACGTCCTCCGCCAACGCCTGCAGCTCATCGGAAGTCGGAGGGTCGTGGTCGATGTGGCGCTCGGACTGGCGGACGACCCCGGCCTGGGTGGACACATGGAACTCGGCCTGCTGGCCTGAGCCAATCACCAGCTCGGTCGAGCCTCCGCCGATGTCGATCACCAGGGTCGGCGTCCGATCCTCGGGGTCACGCTCGCTGGTTGCGCCCAGGAAGGTCAGCCGGGCCTCCTCTTCGCCCGCGAGTACGTGCGCCTCGAGGCCGAACCGGTTCTCCACCGTCTCGGCGAAGTCCGCGCCGTTAGCCGCGTCCCGCACCGCGCTGGTCAGCACCGCCACCCTGCGCTGCGCACCGTGGCGCTCGATCGCTTCCCGGTAGCGCTCGAGCGTCGCGTAGACGCGCTCCATCGACTCGTCCTGCAGGCGTCCGCCCGCATCGACGCCGGCGCCGAGCCGCGTGACCTGAGACTCGCGCTCGAGCTCGGCTTTGACCCTGCCGTCTTTGACCTCGGCGACCAGCAACCGGGTCGAGTTAGTGCCGATGTCGACCACCGCGACCTTCATGAGGTCTCCACCGGGTGCGGCATCGGGCGGCCGGCCAGCGCCTCCAGAAGGTTCTCCACCGCCAAGTCAGTCATGTGCTCACGGGCGGCGCGGGTGGCCGAGCCGATGTGGGGCACGACGAGCAGATTTGGGGTCCTCAGCACAGAGTCGTCCTCGGCGGGAGGTTCGGGATCGGTGACGTCGAGCGCAGCTGCGGCGATCTTGCCATCGATGAGCGCCTGGCGCAGCGCCGCTTGATCGACGATCGGCCCCCGGGCAGTGTTGATCAGGATCGCGGTCGGCCGCATGCGGGCCAGGGCGGCGGAGTCGATCAGGTGATGGGTGCTCTGCGTCAGCGGGCAGTGCAGCGAGACGAAATCGGCCTCGGCCAGCAGCCGCTCCAGCGGCATGCCACCGTCGCGGCTGGTGTGGATCACCTTCATCTCGAACCCCTCGGCTCGGCGGGCGACCGCGCGGCCGATCCGGCCCATCCCGACGATTCCCAGCGTTGCTCCATGAACTTCGGCTCCGAGGTAGCGGCCGGGCTCCCAGGTCAGCCAGTCGCCGGCCCGTGCCGCCGCGGCTGCCTCGGGAAGCTTTCGGGCCGCCGCGAGCAGGAGCGCGAAGGTCAGGTCGGCCGTAGCGTCGGTGAGCACGTCGGGAGTGTTGCCGACCTTGATCCCACGACCCCGCGCGGCGGCGAGGTCGATGTTGTCGTAGCCGACGGCGTAGTTGGCGATCGCCTTGAGGTTGGGGCTCTGCTCGATCAGCGCTGCGTCGATCCGGTCGGTCAGGAGGGTTAGGAGACCGTCGGCCCTGGCGCTGTGCGCGCGCAGCTGCTGTGGGGGTGGCGGCAGGCGCTCCGGCCAGACCTCGACCTCGTGGGCGTCCCCGAGACGGCCGAGGGCAGGACCGGGAAGCTGGCGGGTGACGAACACGCGGGCCACGGCGTGATTATCCAGGCCCCGCGAAGGGACGAGCGCGAGCGTCATTGGGCTCCGCGGCGGTCAGTGGCCGCTGAGGCTCTGCACCGGGTACAGGTCGACGAAGCCGTAGACCAGCGCCAGCGCCCAGCCGATCGTCGCGGCCCGCGGGACGCGCCCGGGCGAGAACAGCCGCACCGTGACCAGGTAGATCCCCGGTAGCACGAGGAGCATGTAGTACAGGTAAGCGATCCGATCGAACAGACTGGCCTGGATCACGAACACAGCGAACGTGCCCACACACCAGGCCGCCCCGAGCGCAGCCAGCTCATCACGCTCGTACCACGCCGCGGAGATCGCGGCGAACAGGGCCGGAATGGCGGCCCAGAGAATGAACGGATTGATCTCCCCGCGGGCGTAGAACACCGCGCGGCTGGCCACGATCTTGCCGTTGGTCAGAGAATTGACCGCCACGCGCGAGTAGTCGATCGGCTTCTGGTCCAGCAGCCATTGCCACGGCGTCGAGCTGATTCCGGTGGCGTTGGGCAGCGCCTTGAGGTTGGCGGCGTAGTCCAGCATGTGGCCGATGTGGGTGAACGGGCTGCCGGCGTAGATGATGTGGGTGCCCGGGTCATAAGCCGGCATCAGCAGATCCAGCACCCAGACGCCGAGCAGCAGCGTTGCCGCGGTGCCGGCAAACATGATCAGCAACGGTTTCAGGCGCGCGCGGGCGGTTCGCCAGATCCCCGGGTCACCGCGGCGGGCCCAGACCACGCGGAAGACCTCGAGCAGCACGAAGGCCGGAAGCACGCCGAGGCCAACCAGCTTCATGCACCCGGCGATGCCGAGCGCCAGTCCGGCTGCCAGTGCCCAGCCACGGACGTAGAAGGCCGCGGCCACCAGCACCATCGCCACCGTGTAGATGTCGAGCGTGGCGATCCGGCCGTGGATCAGCATCAGATTGTCGAGCGCCATCACGGCGGCAGCTCCGGTGGCCAGCCAGGGACTCCCGCGCGCGGCCCGCACCAGCCCGTACATGGCCACGATGGCGATTAGACCGAAGATCACGCTGCCCAGCCGCCACCCCCAGGGGTTATCGCCGAACAGCTCGATCGTGCCGGCGATGATCAACTTGGCCAGTTGGGGGTGCTCGGCGTTCGGATCCTTGCCCAGCGGCGCGTCGGCGTAGGGCACCCCGAGGGGTGGGTGGATGCCCGCGATCACCCGCGCCGCGTTGACGTAATAGGCCTCGTCGAAGATCAGCGCGTGGCTGCGTCCCCCCGTGCAGGGCGAGGAGCATGGCTCGCCGAGGTAGAACACGCGAGCCCCGAATGAGAACGAGAGGAGCAGGAGCAGCGCCACCAGCGGCGCGCGCCGGTGGGTGACCAGTCGCCTGGCTTCTGCGCGGACGCGGCGGATCACGTCGCGAGTATGGCCTGCGGGACGGACCTAAGCGCCCCCGAGGCGTCGTGTGGTCCGGTTCAGCTCTCGAGTGCGACGGCGCCGGGGCGCTCGGCTGAAGCTGCGTCGGTGCCGCGGCGCGGCACCTTGGGCAGCCCGAAGGCCGCGACCAGCCCGCCGATCACCGCGAATGCGGCCGCCACGACGAAGGCGAGACGAAATCCGTCGGTCAGGGCGGCGGGGTTGGCGAGCGTGTGATGGAGGACGTCGCTCTTGGTGCGGGCGGCGGCCAGCGCTGCGAGGATGGCCAGACCGAGCGCCCCGCCGACCAGGCGCGAGGTGTTGACCAGCCCCGACGCGAGTCCGGCCTCCTGGGGCCGCACGCCGGCCACGGCACAGATCGTGGCGGGAACGAACGACAGCCCGATTCCGATTGCCACCAGCAGCGAGGGGGCAAGCATGTCGCCGAGATAACTGCCATGCGCGGAGATCTGGGTGAACAGCAACAGCCCCGCGGTCATGGTGACCATGCCGGCGACCAGCAGCGGCTTGGCGCCGATGCGGATGACCGCACGCGAGGCGAGCGTCGAACCGGCGACGATGCAGAGGGTCATCGGCAGGAACGAAAGCCCCGCCTTGATCGGCGAGTACCCGAGCACCTGCTGGAGGTAGAGGGAGACGAAGAACCACATGCCGAAGGTGGCTCCGCCGACCAGCAGCACCACCACGTTGGCCGCGCTGAGCGTCCGCGAGGAGTAGATCCGCAGTGGCATCAGCGGGGCCTTGGCCAGGCGCCCTTCGATGCCCAGGAAAACCAGCAGGAGGACGATGCCGCTGCCGATCAGGGCGAGGGTCGAGGCCGACCCCCACCCGGTCTCGGCCGTCCGTACGACCCCGAGCACCAGGAGCGAGAGTCCCACCGTCGCGGTCACCGCGCCGGTCAGGTCGAAGTTCCGGGTCCGGTCGGGATTGCGCCCCTCGGCGACGAACCGCCGGGTGGCCAGCGCCGCCGCAATTCCGATCGGCACGTTGATGAAGAGGATCCAGCGCCAGTTGAGCGTGTCGGTGAGGACGCCGCCCAGTAGCACGCCGGCGGCGCCCCCGGCTCCGCCCATCGCGCCCCAGATGCCGACCGCCCGGTTGCGGGCCGCGCCCTCGGTGAAGGTGGTGGTGAGAATCGACAGCGACGCCGGGGCGATCACCGCACCGCCGAGGCCCTGAATCGCTCGAGCGGCGATCAGCACGCCCTGGCTGGTGGCCAGACCGCCGGCCAGCGAGGCCAGCGCGAACAGGATCAGCCCCGAGACGAACACGCGCCGGCGGCCGAGCAGGTCGGCCGCGCGTCCGCCCAGGAGCAGGAAGCCGGCGAAGGTGACGGTGTAGGCGTTGACCACCCACTGGAGGTTCTGCTCGGAGAAGTGCAGACCGCCGCGGATCGCCGGCAGGGCCACGTTGACGACGGAGACGTCAAGAATGACCATGAACTGCGCCAGGCAGGACAGGATCAGCGTGGCGGTGAGATGAGGGCGCGGCTGCGAGCGGGGTGCGTCGCTCACGGGTCTCCTAGGAGGTTGAGTACGATGGTCGTCGAACACGGTAGCAAAATGTTCGATGACCGTCGTACAATCGGGAGACATGAGCATGCTCAGTCCTGAAGCGGCACCACCGCTGGTTCACCCGGAGCGCGAAGAGCTCGAACTCGCGGCCATTCTCCACGCGCTCAGTGATCCGATGCGACTTCGGATCGTGGCGGACCTCGCCTCCGGCGAGGAGCGTTCGTGCAAGAGCTTCGACCTTCCGGTGGTGAAATCCACCTGCACCCATCACTTTCGCGTGCTGCGTGAAGCCGGTGTGATCCGCCAGCGACTCGAGGGCACCACCCGGCTCAACTCGTTGCGCCGCGAGGACCTTGACGCGCGCTGCCCGGGTCTGCTGGATGCCGTACTCGGCGCGTCTGTCGGTTAGCGAACCTAGCGAGTAAGGATCGCCGCGCTGCCGGCGGGGACCCGGAAGCGGTAGGCGCCGCTGTCGAGCCTCTGCGGATGAACGATCTTCCGTTCGCCGCTGAGGCGACCGGTCGAGGTGTTCTCGGCAAACGCCTGCCCCCCGAGGGTGACATCGGACCTGGCCGCCAGACTCGGTGCGCTCAGGCGCTCGACCGTGGCTGGGCTGCGGCCACCGGTCGGGAGCTTGATGGCGACGGTTCGCGAGTTCTCAGCTGAGGTGTTGATCACCACGACCCGGGTGCGATGGTCGGGCGCCCGGGTCGCCCACACCCGCAGCGTCGGGTCGCTCGGGGCGCTGAGGTTCAGCAACTTCGAGCCGACGGGCGCGGCGCGCGTGAACGCCAGCAACCCGTAGTACATGGGAGCGACGTTCGCGCGCCAACGGCCGTGCCGGTGACTGAACCAGAACGGGCGGTAGTAGGCCCTGACGAAGGTGTGGAAGTTGACCCCGTCGATGCCCTCCTGGGCGAGATGGAACAGGATGTCCAGCGACCACAGCGCCGAGGCGAAGGTGTCACTGACCCCAGGCGCGCCGCCGCAGGAGACGCTGTTCATCTCCCCGACGCGCACGGCCGCCCCCATCCGGTGAGCGGGGGCGACCGACGAGGCGACGTTGGCAGCGACTCCGGCCGACGCCGCGGGGGAGAGCAGGTTGGCGATCGAGGGCCCGGTCGGCCCCGACTGGTTCACGTAGCAGCGA
Organism: uncultured Solirubrobacterales bacterium; assembly: GCA_963844475.1. GTDB lineage: Bacteria > Actinomycetota > Thermoleophilia > Solirubrobacterales > Solirubrobacteraceae > Palsa-465. Next base: position 410,794 of record CAWJOL010000003.1, read on the forward strand.
TGCAACGGGTACAGGTGCAGGGTGGCCACCCGGGCGCGCGGCTCGGCAGCGAGGAACTGCGCCGTCCGCGGTATCCAACGCGGTCCGCCGGTGGCCGGGCCGGCCAGGGGCACCGAACGCGGCAGGAGCTTGCTGTAGCTGGTGAACTCCCGGATGTAGTCCCCGAATCTGTAACCGTGGTGGCGCCCGAAGACCGGCACGCCCGCGGCTGTCTCGTACCACCGGATCGACCCGAACAGCTCGGGCTCGTTGCCCAGCTCGAACGCGGCCAGCGCCCGTGGGCCCACCCCCCCGAACAGCTTCGCCTGGGCGGATATCAGACGGCGGCTCCCGGCCTCAAGATTCAGGCCGAGAATCAGCCGGGCGCCGGTGGCCTGACTGAGCGCCCGGGTGACCTTCACCCATCGCCCTCCCAAGGTGAACCGCACCCCTCCCGGCGGCTTGACGCCCGGCACGTGCACCCAACCGAAGTCGGCACTGTCGCCGCCGATTCGCAGTACCGGCCGCCCGTGCGGAGCCAGGTTGCGCACCAGCCTGACGAACACCGGGTTGATCGCCCGGGCATCGGTGCCGGCCCAGGCCTCGATCGTCGTGTACTCGAGCGACAGCCCGACGAATCCCGACGGCATGGGGCGACCCACCTCCTGTCCGGACACGGTGATCGGCGTGGCCGCCGGCGGAACGGGGTCCGGAGATGCATCACTCTTGTGGAACCCGAGCACGCCGACGATCGCGGCTGCGGCCAGAGCGACCGCGACTACGACCAAAGTGGCCCGGGCGCCTCGGTTAAAGCGCCTCGACACAGCAGAGACGATGCTAAGCCGAACTGAATAACGGTTAAGAGGTTCTCTCAACAAGCTGTAGTACTGGAACAGCGAGACGCGGCACCAGGCGAAAGGGCCGCGTCTCGCCTCGCGCAGCTACCCGTTGGGAACGAAAGCGAACACTCGGCTCGGGCTGCCGGTTCCGCCCACCAGCCGCAGCGGAGAGACCACCACCATCGCGCCGGTGATCGGCAGGCGATCGAGGTTGGCGAGCTGGGTCAGCCCGAGGCGTCCGCTGCCCAGCAGGAAGTTGTGCAGCGGAAACGGCGGTTCGAAGATCGCGGCCGCGCCGGCGTCGATGCCGACCGTCTCCACCCCGAACCCCGAGATCGGACGCTCGAGGGCCAGCCACCGTGACGCCTCGACGTCCGGTCCGGGTGTCCGCGGCGCGCCGTCCTGGACGTTCAGGAATGCGGTCTGGTCCTGAGCGCGCGATCCCCAACCCGTGCGCAGGAGCACCCAGGCATGCTCGGGAATCCGGCCGTGCTCGGACTCCCAGGCCTCGAGGTCGGGGACGCTCAGCAGGTAGCCGGGGTCCGCCTCGGTCTCCGCGGTCTTGTCGATCACGCACGCCGGTCCCACCAGTGAGCGTGCCGGGATCGAACCGATGTCGGCGCCGTCGCGGCCGGTGATCCAGTGAATCGGCGCGTCGACGTGGGTGCCGACGTGCTCGCCCAGGGTCAGGGTGTCCCAGGCCCACGCCGGGCCGTCGTCGTCATAGCGGCTGATCGGCTCCCGGGTCAGTCCCGGGGTGTTGGCGAACGGTGGCGGGAGCTGGATCACCGGGGTCGACTCGCTCAGCGGCTGCGTCAGGTCGACGATCTCCACCGCCCCCGAGGCGAGGGCGTCGATCAGTTCGGACACGGGCATGTGCGGAGGGCTCCTTGTCTCTGGGGGTTCAGCCGGCGCGGAAGGCTTCCTCGAGCCACTCCGCGCAGACCTCCGGGTTTACCTTGGCATCGAGCACGAGCGGAGTGCGCCCTTGCGGTGCGGTCTCGAGCCAGTCGGTGAGGGCATGCAGATCTTCGACCCGGCGCACCGTCTGGCCCTGCGCGCCGGCCGCGTTGGCCAGCGCGCCCAGGTCGCTCTCCGGGAACCGCACGCCGGAGACGTCGTGGCCCATCGGCGCGAAATGATGAACCTCGGCGCCGTAGGCGCAGTCGTCATAGACGACGACGACGAGGTTGCCCAGGCCGAGCCGAGCTGCCGTCTCCAGTTCGGGGAGGGCCATGAACGTGCCGCCGTCACCGAGCACCGCGACGGTGGTCCGGTCGGGGTGGGCGACGGCCGCCCCGATCGCATTACCGAGGCCGAGGCCGACGGCCTGAAACCCGTTGGCGAAGATCCACGAGCGGGCGTCGGGGACGTCGAGATACATGCTCGGGTAGCCGGTGAAGTGGCCACTGTCGACGGCGACGACGCGGTCTGATGGCAACAGATCATCGAGCGCGATCGAGAGGGTGCGAGGGTCGATGTAGCGATCGGTACCGGCGTCCTCGTAGGGCTCGTTCTGCCAGGCCCGGGTGGCGATCGCGCTCTGGTTCTCCGCGGTGCGGAAGCCGGTGTGGGTGTAGTGGCGGGCGTCCAGCTCTTCGCTGAGCGCCTGGGCGCTGGCGCGGGCGTCGCCGATCAGCCCGATGTCCGCCGGACGGTTGCGCCCGAGGGCCGTCGCTTCGAGGTCGACCTGGATCAACGTCGTCTGGCCGGCGAACAGCGCTCCGTGCCGGGTCGTCCAGTGGTTCAGCGACGCGCCGAAGGCCAGGATCAGGTCCGCCTGCCCCAGCAGCTCGGTGGCCACGGGGCTGGCGAAGCCGCCGGCGATCCCGAGGGCATAGGGAAGCCCTGAGAACAGGCCGTGGGCCGGGGCGGAGGTGACCAAGAGCGCGCCGATGCGCTCGCCGAGCTGCTCGAGCTCGGCGTCGGCCTCGGCCAGAACGGCCCCGCGGCCCGCGATGATCACCGGGCGCCGTGCGTCGCCGATGGCGTCAGCGGCCGCGGCGATCGTGCTCGCCTGGGGCCGCGGCGGGGTCGGCACGGGCTCCGGGCGCGGCCACGTCGGGTTCGCCGGCGGCGCCGACTGGGCCTGCAGGTCGATCGGCAGCATCAGCACAACGGGCCGGCGTTCGATCTCCGCGCGGTGCAGCGCGCGCAGTGTGTCGTGGGCGGCACTGTGCAGGCCATGGAGCCGCTCGGCAATCGCCCCCACGGACTCGACCAGCTCGTGCTGATCGATGCGGAAGTTGGAAGTCAGCGCGGCGGCCGGCGTCTCACCGGCCAGAACCACCAGCGGCGTACGGCTCTTGGCGGCCTCGGCCAGCCCGGTCATCGTGTTGGTCAAACCCGGACCCTGGTGGACGCTGCAGAGGCCCACGGCTCCCGTCGTCCGCGCGTAGCCGTCGGCCATGCAGATCGCACCGGACTCGTGGCGAGCATGGTGAAAGCGCACCCCGCGGCGCCGCAGCGCGTTGGTGACCACGAGGTTGCCGCTGCCGAGGATCCCGAATGCGTCCCGCGCCTCGGCGTGGGCGCCCAGCGTCTCGCCGACCAGGTCGGCGACCGTGGTCGCTGGCGCGGTTGGGCTCATGATCTGGGTGATCCTAGTGTCGATCCCACCGGCGGTGTCGCCCCTGAAAACGGTGAATGGACGTCACTCCCTCAGGCGCGGCCCGATTTGTACTGTGAGGCGCGTGGATTCGGCTCGGGGTACGACCACGGCGGCGCAGACGCAGGCGGAGGCAGGCTCCGCCGGGACCGGCGGACCCGCGATCCGGGTCATTGACCTGAGCAAGTCCTACGGTGACGTGAAGGCCCTGGCCGGCGTCTCGCTCGAGGTCAGGCACGGGAGCGTGCTCGGACTCCTCGGTCCCAACGGCGCCGGCAAGACGACGCTGGTCCGCATCCTCACGACGCTGCTCAGACCCGACAGCGGGACCGCGACCGTCGTCGGGCTCGACGTCGTCCGTGACGAGGTGAAGCTGCGCTCCAAGATCGGGCTGGCGGGTCAGTACGCCGCGGTGGATGAGAACCTGACCGGCCTGGAGAACCTGACCATGGTCGGGCGCCTCTACGGCATGCCGCGCTCGGCGGCCAAGGACCGGGGCAACGAGCTGCTCAAGCGCTTCGAGCTGGACGAGGCGGCCGGGCGTCCGGTGAAGACCTACTCGGGCGGTATGCGGCGGCGGCTGGACCTCGGGGCCGCATTGGTCGCCAAGCCGCCGGTCCTGTTCCTGGACGAGCCGACGACCGGGCTTGACCCGCGCAGCCGCCTGAGCCTGTGGGAGGTGATCGAGGATCTCGTCGCCGAGGGAACGACCGTGCTGCTGACCACCCAGTATCTCGACGAGGCCGACCGCCTGGCCGACCGGATCGCGGTGATCGATCACGGCCGGCTGATTGCCGAGGGGACCTCGGACGAGCTCAAGGACCGGGTCGGCGGCGAGCGCCTGGAGGTGACGCTCGAGCCGGGCGCCGACGTTGACGCCGCGGCCCGGGTGCTCGCCCCGATGGCCGACGGCGAGGTTCAGACCGAGGGACTGCTCGTGCGACTGAGCGTGCGCGAGCGGCGCGGGTCGATCGTCGCGGCCGTGCGCCGCCTGAGCGAGGCCGGCATCGGCGTGGACGATCTCGCGGTGCGCCGGCCGACCCTCGATGACGTCTTCCTGACGCTGACCGGACATGCGGCGGACGAGGCCGGCGCCGATGCCGATGCCGATGCCGACGCCGACGCCGACGGCGCGGAGGCCGCCGGATGAGACGCCTGGTCACCGACACCCTGATCATCGCCGAGCGAAACCTGGTGCGGCTGCCGCGCGCGCCCGATCTGCTGCTGGCCTTCACCGTGCAGCCGATCATGTTCGTCCTTCTGTTCCGCTATGTGTTCGGCGGCGCTATCCACACCGGCAATCTCCCCTACGTCGACTTCCTGATCCCCGGGATCATCGTCCAGAACATCGCCTTCGGTGGCTTCGTCACTGCGCTGGGGTTGAACGAGGACGTTCACAAAGGTCTGATCGACCGCTTCCGCTCGCTGCCGATGGCCCGTCCGGCGGTCCTGGCGGGACGGACGCTCTCGGACGTGGTCACCAACGCGCTGTCGATGTTCATCCTGCTCATCACCGGCGTGATCATCGGCTTCTCGTTCAACAACGACCTTCTCCACGTGATCGGCGGGATGGCCCTGCTGCTGCTCTTCGGCTATGCGTTCTCGTGGGTGTTCGCGTTCGTCGGGCTGCTCGTGTCCTCGCCCGAGGCGGCCAACTCCGCCGGCTTCATCGCCGTGTTCCCGCTGACCTTCGTCTCGTCCGCCTTCGTGCCGGTGCAGTCGATGCCGTCGGTGCTGCGGGCGTTCGCCGATGTCAACCCGTTCACGATCATGGTCGACGCGATGCGCTCGCTGTGGCTCGGCACGCCGGCCGGGAACAACGTCTGGGAAGCGCTGCTGTGGATCGTCGTGATCTTCGCGGTGTTCTCGCCGCTGGCCGTCGCCCGATACCGCCGGGCAACCGGGAACTAGCCGGATCTCCGGAGGCGACTCGCGCGAGGGCAGGCGAGCCGGCCCCGGAGACCGCTTCTAGCTAGATCCCGCGGTCAGTGCTGGTCGTCGCGCCGCGGCCGCTCGTGCCGGTTGACGCTCCGCCGTCGCCTGTCATGCCGCGGTCATCTGCCGAAGTCGCTTCCTCGGTGGGCTGCGACCGCCGAGGTGCCGGCGAAGCGCTCGCGCTCGTTCTCGTCGATCAGCTCGTGGTCAGCCAGGCCCTGCTCGTGGACGTTGGCCCTGGACTCGTGGAGCTCCGCCTCCGCGCGGGCGCGCTGAGCTTCGGCCTCGGCGAGCTGCGCCCGCTTCTGGGCCTCCTGCGCGCGAATGTTGCGCTCCTCGGCCTGCTCGCGATGCTCGCCGACGACGCGCTCGCGGCGCTGACCGAGTTCACGCTCCCGCCGGCGCACACGCGCCTTGGGCGACGCGAGCGCAGCGATGATCGCGACGACCAGCACCACGACAACGACGATGGCAATGATGATTCCTGTGGACATGTATCTCCTCCTCCTTGATTGATGTTGCGCTTCCCGAAGCCGGGCGCCGTCAATCCTCGGAGCCGCCACCGAGCTTGTCGCTACGCAGCGCTTTGTAGGTGAGTGCGGCCGTGGCGGCGCCGGTGATGGTCGCGGCCACCGCGGCCCGTACCGGACCGGGGCCGAGGCCGAGCGCGCGCTCCCCTGCCGCCTTGCCGACCATGCGGATCGCTTTCATAGCCATCAGGCGGCCCTCTGCAGCGCTTCCGCGCGAGTCGCCACGACGGCGGCCAGCGCCATCATCCGCTGGGCGCGGTCGAGCAGCTGACCGCTCGGGTACCACGCCTCATCGATCTTGTCGAGCAGCATGTCGACGTACGCGACGAGCTGCTCGGAGGTCCACAGCGATTCCTCTATCCGGTTGAGCAGCTGGTGGCTCGGATACCGGTCCGTGCTCACCCGCTCCATCAGCATTTCGAACAGTCGCTCCTGTGATGTAGTGGCCATACCTCTCTCCTTCCGTTTACAACAGGTCCCCGAGGGGCCCGAGGTTCATGTTCAGCTCTTCGCCCTCGAGTCCGAAGGCGACTTTCAGCTCCTCCATTCGTTCCTCCAGCGCCATGAACGTCCGCCCGAGTCGCTCGATCTCATCCGCGGTCAGGCTTCCGCCCTCGATCCGGTGCAGGGCCTGGCGCTCCATCAGCTGGCGCAGCAGCTCGATGATCGTCAGCACGAGGTGGGCGAGGCCCTTCTCGAGCTCCTCAGGATCCGCGTTGACGCGGGTGCTCATGACTGGCTGGTGAAGCTGTAGGGGGGCCACGGACCGGTGACGCTCAGGCCGAGCTCCTCGGCGCAGGCGCAGGAACCCTCGGCGTCGGCTCGGTCGACCAGATAGGCGGTTCCGTAGGCGGTGCGCTGCTTGGCGCGGAACAGCGAGTCGGCGGCCGCGTCGAGCTCACGGATGTGGCGATCCTGGGCGAGCAGCCGCTCCATGTAGGCCGTCCCGGTCGGTGCCTGGTCCTCGTTGGTCTCGGCCTCGGTCGGCGCCGGGGCGCGGACCGCGTACTCGACCGCCTCCCGGCACGCGCGCGAGCGCCTCGGTCAGCTCGACCTGCCGAGCGGCCAGCATCGCCGTGATCTCCTCGTCGGCCTGCGCGGTGGTGCCAAAACGCGCGGGAAGGATCGTCGGTGTTGGCCATCAGCCGCTCGACCACCTGCTCATACGCCCACAGCCGTCCCTCGTCGGTGGGCGGCGTGCCGTCGGCTGTCGCTGACCACCGCGCGGAGGTTCTCGTGGGTCGACGGTCCGCAGCGGGCGCGCGTCGAGGCCGGCGCCCTCGGCCGCCGGACCGCGTGCGCGTCGGTGATCGCGTAGAGCAGCACGCTCATCGCCCCGCCGCCTTGTCGATCGCCGCGATCAGGATCCGCAGATCCAGCTTGACCAGGTCGATCTCGGCTGCGCTGAGGATCACGTCGCCCTGGATCACGATCCCGCCCTGGAGCAGCCGGTCGAGCAGGTCGATCAGCGCGATGTTGCTCGCCGGAGGGGGGGCCAGCGCGTGACTCACCACGCCGCTCCGATCGTGCCGGGGACGAAGTTGTAGGCCGGCCACGGCCCGGTGGCCTGGAGCTCGAGGCCATCGGAGCGGTATTGGGCCTTGAGCTCGTCGACCAGGGTGAGGAAGGTGCTCCGTTGGTCATCCTCGACCAGGTAGACGCCGTTGAGCAGCATCTGTCCCGGGTGTCCGCTGACCTCGGGTCGCTGCGGCGGTGAGGTGAGCGCATCGGCGACGACCGCCGCCAGGCGCTCGTGGATCGCCACGCAGGCATCATGCAGTTGCTGGTCGGCGTTGCGGCGGCGATCGCGGTCGGTGCGCCGGCGCTGCATGTAGTCGGTCCCGGAGTCGCCCGCTTGGTCGGCGCCCTTGCGTCGTGCGGGCCGGCGGGGGATGGCGAACACCTTGACGCCCCATTCGCGTCTTGCCCTCGAGGTGCACCAGCGCCTCCTCCAGCGCCTGTCGCTTCCCGCGTGAGCATCTCGCTCACGCCGGTCTCGCTGCGGTAGACCGAGCACAGCCGCATCGGGATCAGCGTCGCGTGCCGGCCGATCGTCTCCAGGGTCAGCTCGTGCGCCCGCGCCGTGCGCTCGAGCCAGTCCATGTCGGCCAGCCGCTCCCGCAGCCGCTCCTCGCCGAAGTCGGCCAGCGGGACCTGGCTGACCACGGCGGCGAGACGATCGTGGCGGATCAGCGTGGGGGAGTGGGCGGGGTCGATCGAGGGGAGGTCGCTGGGCGAGCTGGGTGTCGGCGGGGACGACGCAGTAGACGTAGACGCCGGTGCCGGAGGGCTGGGGTCCGGCTTGGTTCCTCGGGTCTGCCGGCGTCTGGTCTCGTCGTTCCGGTGCTCGGTGTTCCGGTGCGGCCTCGGCGTCGCCCACCGCGTGCGGCCGCCTCGGCCTGGCTGCGCGCGCCGATCTCCCGGTAGGCGCGCTCGAGCATCGCCTCGGTCAGCGCATCGGCGAGCTCGGGCACGCACGCGCACGCGCGCCTCCTGGCGGGCCTCGCGCGATCAGCTCGGCGCACGTCCTCGGCGGCGAGGTCCTCGAGCGCCGCCTGAAGCCGGCGCGTCAGCTGGCGTCCGCGCCATTTGACCGTTCCTCGATCAGGCGCTCGAGCCGGTCCACGCGCTCACGCAGCTCGCGGTTCTCGCCCTCGAGTTCCTGGGCGTCACGGGAAAGATGGGGATCAGACTCCCACCAGTTGATCCCCATCTCCCGCGCCCGGTCCACTGATGCGACGAGCAGCCGTAGCTTGATCGTCAGCAGCTCGATGTCGAGCAGATTGATCTGGATGTCGCCGGCGATCACGATGCCCTTGTCAAGCACCCGCTCGAGGATGTCGGCGAGGTTGGCCGGGCCTCCGTCCCGCGGCGCCAGATCGGCGCGGTAGGTCTGCGGGAGCCGGTTGGCGGGTCCTGGGTCGAGGCCGGGCATGTCAGTCCTCGTCCGCTTGGCTGCGGTTGTAGCGACGGCGCCGCCGGTAGCCGATCAGCTCGCCGTCCTTGTCGAGCTGCACCGCGTAGGCGCCGAGCACGTCGGTCGAGCGCGGGAATCCGCTCGAGCTCGATCACCTGCACGGTCACCAGCCAGCCGTCGTCATCGCCCGTCGAGCGCGCTCGACGCCCAGCACCGACTCGACCGGACGGCCGAGCAGCGCCAGGGAACTCGTTCCGCACGCTCTCGACCGCTTCGCGGGCCGAGAGGCGTCGTCCGTTGGAACCGCCGTTGCGGCGGTTGCTCCCTCGCTGCTCAGCCATCCGCTGCTCTCCTCTCCCTCCGCTGCAAGCACCTGCGCGACGGCGAGCCGCTCGAACAGCTCGTCCTCCATCCGCCGCTGCTCCTCCTCGCCGATCTTGCCCTCCTCGGCGTCAAGCTCCAGCTGCAGCAGCTCGCCGCGGATCCGGTCCTCGTCGTAGAGCTGCTTCTGCGCCTCCTCGGTCACCTGCTCGGCGACCCACATCACGCCGCGGACCGGCGCCAGCGGAAGCGTGAGCAGACCGGTGAACAGACCCATCCGCGCTCACGCCCCCGTTCGCAGCTGGACGAACGAATGCGGTGGGAGCGGGCCCGTGTACTTGAGCCGCATCCGGTCGGCCTGGTCGCGGCCGATGCTCATCGACGGCGGCGTCGAACTCCGCCATCCGGTCGCGCTCGACCAGGAACGAGGCGTTGATGACGATCCGCTCGTTGTTCGGCTCTCCGACCTGGATGGCCAGCGCCAGCGGCGTCAGCGTTTCCAGGATCTGCCCCGCGTCGCCGGCGCGCTTGCGCTCGACCGCCTTGGCGACCATCTCGCCCAGCTGGATCCGGCCGTAGTAGGTCGCGTCCTCCGGCGCGCCGCGCAACGACCGGCGCAGCCGCGCGATGTCCTGGTCCGTCGTCGACCACCTCGCGCATCAGGTTCGGCCTCGTCGTAGACCGCGCGCAGGCGCAGCTCGACCTTGCCGGCCATCTCGCTGAGCTGCTCCTTGAGCTCGTCGAGGTGGGCGTCGAGCAGCTCGCGCTTGACCGCCGGCTCGCCGGCCATGACCACGCCGAAGCGCATCGGCAGCACCGTGCCGTGCTGGAGCGCCGCCTCCAGCACGCGGGCGTGAGCGGTCATCTCCTCACGCCCGAGCTCTCAGCTCCTCGCCGCTCAGCGTCGCTGACCAGCGCGGCGATGCCGTCGCTGGTCACCTCCTGCAGCGGGGCGCCGCCGATGCCCTTGATGCTGCGGCGGCTCGTCCTCGGCGCTGAGGACGCCGTAGACGTAGGTCGCGTGTTCTGCCGCGGCGCTCATGAGCTATGAGCGTCCCCGGGTTGAGGCGCGCGCGCGTGAGCGAGATCCCGAGCCCGAGCCTGAGCCGCTGCCGCGGCCGCTGCTCGAGCGGGCGGACCGCCGTTGCCTGCCGTCGCTCTCCTCGTCGTCATCGTCGTCGCCGAACAGCTTCTCCTTGGCGCCCTCGAGCACGCCCTTGGTCTTGCTCTCGGCGCCGTTCTCGGTGATGTTCTCCATGATCTCCGGGAGGCCCTGGCCGCCGCTCTCGGTGAGGTCGAGCCGGTTGACCGCCTCGGCGAAGCGCAGATAGGTGTCGACACTCGCGATCACGATCCGGGCGTCGACCGTGAGCAGCTCGATCCCGACCAGCGAGACGCGCAGGAACACGTCGACGACGAGTCCCTTGTCGAGCAGCAGGTCAAGAATTTCGTACAGGCCGGCCGAGCTGGAACGCTGGACGTATCCGCCTCCGCCGCCGCCTCGTTGCATTGCCATTGCTGACATCTCTCTGCCTCCGTTCACGTTGCGGACGCGTCGCCGGTTAGGCGGCTTCGTCCTGTTCGTCCGTGTCCTGTCGGGTCCTCGTCCTGCGGCGCTTCGTTCCGCGGTCCTCCAGCCTCCTCGTCCTCGTCCTCGACCTCGTCCTCGTAGAGGTCCGGGTTGATCAGCTCCAGGCGGGCCTTGAAGCGGCGCAAGTCCGTTTCCGCCTTCTTGTCCGCGAGGTGCAAGGTGAGCTCGAAGGTCTCCGCGAGGCTGGTGGGGACGACGTCGAGCGTCAGCTCGATCCGGGTGAGCCGCGGCTGAGGTCGTGGAAGGTGGCGAGGCCGGCGCAGTCGGAACCCTCGTGGGACTGCCACGCGAAGCTCTCCTGCTCACGCTCGTCGAGGATCTCCGCTGCCCAGTCGGTGGGCCGCAGGCCAGACGTGCGTCCGAACAGCTCGTCGCCGTCACGCTCGATCTCGACCACGGTGTGCACTCCCTCAGGCAGGAACTCGAGCGCCATCCATTCCTCCCAGGCCACGCGGATCGGTACCGCGATGTCGACGTGGCGCTGGATCGGCAGCCGCTTGTGAGCGGTCTTCTCGGCCGCCTCGTGGCTGGTGGACGCGGCCCGGTCGGCGGCGGCGCGGATGAGTCTCCGCTCCGCGCCTCGAGGGTCTTGCTGGTCACGCCTTGGCCATCTTCTTGATCGCCTTGCCCGCGAGCTTGCGGGCGAAGCGGTTCGGAGTGGGACGTCGGGCGTGTGTTCCTCCACCGCTTCGGTCGCCTTGCGCGCGGTCTGCTTGGCCGCGGCGGCCGGACCGCGACGGGGCTTGGCTTTTGCCTTCGCCTTCGTCGCGGTCTTCGCGCGCGGCTTCGCTCTTGTCGAGGCCGATGTTTCGGCGCGGTTCCGTTGCGCCGGCGTGTTGCCGTCTGGGTCATGCCGGCCTCTAGCTGATCGCCCGGCTGATCTTCTCCGCCTTCTCACGGGCGGTCTTGACCTCGCTGGCGAGCTTGCCGAACGCCCGGCCGGCGTCGCCGATGTTCTTGCTCATGTCCGACAGGTCGACCTTCACGCCCGGGAACCGGGATGCCGAGGATCTTCTTGTTGCGCTGCAGGGCCGTGCGGCCGAGCAGCACGCCGCCGGCGATACCGATCGCGCCGGTGACGGCGGGGATCGCGACGTTGGTCACGGCGCTCTTGATCGAGCTCCCAGCCGATTCGGCGGTGTCGGCGACCTTCGACGTGGCGTCGCTCGCCGTCGACTTGGCGCTGTTGCCCGTTGACTTCGCGCGGGAGCGGGTCGGCGCGCGCCGGCGGACTTGGCGCGCGCTGCGCGCCGGAACGGCTGCCCGATGATCCGCGAGCCGCTGCCCGATGACCGGGAGCCGCTGCCCGATGACCGCGAGCTGCTGCCCGATGACCGCGAGCTGCTGCCCGACCGCGAGCTTCCCGAGCTTCCGCCTGAGGCCGCGCGTGAGCGACTGGAGCCGCCGGAGCCGCTGGAGCCGCTGCTGGCGCTGCGCTCGGACTGCTGCCGTTGCCGTTGCCGCTGCCTGAAGACCTGCGGCTTGCCGTGCGTCCTCGTGTTGCCGCGCGGTGCTCCCGGATCCCGAGGATCCGGAACCGTTCGACGACGTGCCTGAGGACGACTTCGCGCGTGAAGACGCGCGGCCTGATGAACCACGTGGAGTGGTCGCAGCCATATCTCTCAACCTCCTTCTCGGAAAGCGCCCGCCGGTCCGATCTTGGTGGGTTTAGGGCGGGCGCTAATTCCTGGCTACCCCCGGTTGAGCGGCGCCTGCACTAACTAAACGAATGTTCTACAGAGGTTGTGCAGGTCAACTATTCGTTATGTGTCCCGCGGGAACACGTCGACGTGATTTGCCGGGTCATCCCGGTCGTCGGCGAACTCGTCGATGTCGACGACGAGGACGACCTTCGGCTCGAGCCAGTACAGCCGGATGCAGGTGAACCCGTACTCGATCCGGTCCGGCGCCGGCACCTCTCCGATCGCTCGAGCAGCTCCCGCACTTTGTGCTCGGCGGCGATCTTCTGTCTGAGCGTTGCCATGCCCAGCAGCATCCGCTTGATCGTGTAACGGATCTAGAGGGTGTTGGTGGAGGTCTGTGTGCCAAAGCTGTGTCCGGCGTGTCACGGCGTTCGTCCGGCGGGCGCTTCGGCGACCTTGTCATAGGCCGTTCACGCGCTGGACCCAGGTTGGCTATCATGGTGAGTCCGCCGCGGGGTGGAGCAGTCTGGTAGCTCGTCGGGCTCATAACCCGAAGGTCGCGGGTTCGAATCCCGCCCCCGCTATCAAGAAGTCGCTGGAAATCGAGGCCTCCGAGAGATCGGGGGTTTCGTCGTTTAAGCGCCGGCGGGGTTTGACAGCGTTTGACCAGCCAGACTGGGCTGACCAACCGCGCAGCTGCAGGATGCGCAGCGGCATGATCGGGTTCTCGATCCGCGCCTTGAGGGTCAGAACTCCGCGGTTCCGGTTTCGCCTTGACTTGGAGCCGACGTGCGGCATAAGCTGTCCGACAGCTTGGCAGCCATGCTGCTTTACCGACGATTCCCGAAGGGCCCGCGGCGGGTCCGAAGAGAGGAGACAGGGTCTTGCGAGTTCGCAGGATCGAGCGCGCCAGCGCACCCGAAGTGGTTCGCGACCAGATCCTGGAGCTCATCCAGGACGGTGAACTGCCGGTGGGTGCGAAGCTCCCTTCTGAGCAGGAACTCGCGCGCTCCTTCGGCGTCAGCCGTCCAGTCGTCCGCGAAGGGCTCGGGCGTCTGCGGTCGATCGGGGTGATCGAATCTCGTTCAGGATCTGGGCTCGTTCGTGCGCTCGCTGCGGATCGCGCCGCAGGGGCTGCTGCTGGCCGGCGGGTACACCAGTGACGAGCTGCACGAAATTCGCTCTGAGATAGAGGTGCCCGGTGCCGCCATCGCCGCCGCCCGCCGGACGCAAGAAGCAGCTCGCGATCCTCACCGAGATCGTCGAGCGCCATCGGCATCAGCCCGACGCCGAGGACTGGGTGGCCGACGATCTCAACTTCCACGTGACACTGGCGGAAGCGAGCCGGAACTCGCTCCGCGTCCGATTCGTCACCGAGCTGCGCGAGCTGCAGTCGGACCTGTCGCTGACCATGGCGCGGATCACCGGGGGGCTCGCCGCGCCTGTCGAGGAACACGCCGCCATCGTCGAGGCGGTTCGGACGCGTGACGAGAAGGGCGCAGCCGCCGCGATGCAGGCTCACCTCGACGGCATTCGCAAACGCCTAGTTCCCATCGAGCGCTGACCACGCGAGGAGACGACATGCTTCCAAGCCACAACCGCTTCGACTACTCGCCGATCACGGAGCGCCCAGACTTCACCTGGCCGGACGGCCGGCGACTGGCGGTGTACGTCGCGGTCGCGATCGAGCACTTCCCGTACAACACGGGCGGCCTGGGGCTCTCGTACTCGCCCGGCCTGCCGCACCCGAACACCTACAACTGGGCGTGGCGCGAGTACGGCAACCGGGTCGGCGGGTTCCGGCTGCTCGACCTGCTGGCCGAGTCCCGGATCACGCCCACGGTGCTGGCCAACGGGGAGTGCTTCGAGCACTGCCCGCAGCTGATGGAGGCCTATCGCGCCGCCGGCACCGAGTTCGTCGCCCACGGCATGACCAACGCCCAGCACCCGAACGACCTCGGCGAAGAGGACGAGCGGGAGATGATCGGCGAGGTCCGCCGGACCATCGAGGAGGCCACGGGCGCGGCGCCGCGCGGGTGGATGAGCCCGGGCGCCAACCCGAGCGCGCGCACCGAGGACCTGCTCGCCGAGCACGGCTTCACCTACACGCTCGACTGGCCGATGGACGACCAGCCCGTCTGGATGGCCACCTCGCAGCGGGCCGCTGCTCGCGGTGCCCTATCCGCACGAGGTCAACGACGTCCCCGCGATCGTCCTCCACGACCTGCCGGCGCGTGACTTCGCCGAGATGATCGCCGACAACGTCGCCGAGATGCTCACGCAGTCCCAGCACCAAACGCTCGTCTGCGGCATCGTCATCCATAGCTTCATCGTCGGTCAGCCATACCGCATCCGCCGGCTCCGGGAGGCGCTTAACCAGGTGCGCCAGGCTGCCGCGGACATCTGGTTCACCACGCCGGGGGAGATCGCCGACCACTTCTGCCGTGAAGTGGCTCGTCCCGACGGCCCCCGATGCTCGGACCGCGCCGTGAACGCGCGCGATCGCGAGCGGTCCGAGACCCGGGTGGCAGTCGCCGGCCTCGGCGCCATCGGGCAGGCGGTGGTCCAGCGGCTGGCGGACGGCATCGACGGCCTGCGCCTGGCCGCGGTGTCCGCGGCCGACCACGAGAAGGCGAAGCGGACCCTGGCCAGGTCTGGGGGTCGAGGTCCCGGTACTGGCACTCGAGGAGCTCGAGCCAGTATCCGACCTGGTGGTCGAATGCATGCCCGCGGAGCTGCTCGCGCCGCTCGCCGAATCCGTGCTTCGGGCCGGCAAGGAGATCGTCGTGCTCAGCGCGGGCGCCCTGCTCCAGCACCCCGAGCTGGTCGAGATCGCGCAACGAGCACGGCGGGAGGATCACCGTTCCCACCGGAGCGCTGCTGGGGCTCGACGCGGTCGGCGCCGCGGCCGAGGGCACGATCCACTCGGTCAAGATGACCAGCCGCAAGCCGCCCCGGGGTCTGGTCGGCGCACCCGACCTCGAGCGAGCGGGCGTGGAGGCGGACGCGGTGACCGAGCCGACCGCTGGTCTTCTCCGGATCGGCCCGCGAGGCGGCGCGAGGGATTCCCGGCCAACCTGAACATCGCCGCCGCGCTCGCGCTGGCCGGCATCGGTCCTGAACGGACCCAGGTGGAGGTCTGGGCCGACCCGACCGTGACGCGCAACACCCATCACGATCGAGGTCGAGTCCGACGTGGCGGACTTCACGCTGATGATCGAGAACGTCCCATCGGAGAACCCTCGCACCGGCCGGATCACCGCGCTGTCGGTCGATCAGGCTGCTGCGCAAGCGGAGCGCGGCGCTGCCGGTGGGATCGTGAACATCGGCTTCGAGGGCAGGACCGCGCTCGTCGTCGGCGCGCGGCAGCGGGCTGGGCGCGCGCGATCGCGCGCGCGCTGGCGGCCGAGGGGCGCGAAGTGGTCGCGGTCGGGCGGACGTTGGAGAACGCTCGAGCGGACCGTCGGACGTGATCGAGGCCGAGGGAGGCACGGCCAGCGCCCACGGCTCGACCTCGCGGACCTCGATGCCTTCGCCGGCGGCGCTCGAGACGGTCCGCGCACGCTTCGGCGAGGTCGACATGCTCTTCAACAACGAGCGGCGGCCCGCCGCCCACGACCGCTGCCGGAGTGCCGGCCGGAGCTCTGGCGGCGCAGTTCGAGGCGATGGTGCTCGGCGTGATCGCAGCTCACCGACCTCGTGCTCCCGGCGATGCGCGAGCGCGGCTGGGGACGGATCATCACGAACACGTGCTCCGGCGTCGATCACGCCGATCCCGAACCTCGCCGTCTCGAACGCGCTGCGGCTCTCGCTGGTCGAGCTGGTCGAAGACGCTCTCGCGCGAGGTCGCGCCGACGGCGTCACGGTCAACATCGTCGTGCCGGGCCGCGTCGCCACCGACCGCGATACGCGAGCTCGACGCAGGCCCGCGCGCAGCGCGAGGGCAACGACGGTCGAGGAGGTCGAGCGGGCGAGCATCGCGGCGATCCCGGCGGGCGTTACGGCGAGCCCGAGGAGTACGCGGCCGCGGTCGCGTTCCTCGCGAGCGACGCGGCCTCCTACATCACCGGCACGGTGCTGCGCGTCGACGGCGGACTGATCCCGGCGATCTGAGCAGAACAGGAAACGACATGTCCGAGACACCGCCGCCCCCGCGCCCGATCCGCCAGCGCTACCTCGCAGTCGACACGTCGAACGTCGCCGACGTGCTCGACAGCTCGGGCTGCCCGACCAGGGGCTGCATCCGGGGTTCGTGCCGTTCCCGGCGGCCGCCGGGAAGCTCGCCGGCTGGGCGTTCACGATCCGCGGCGAGATGGCGCCGTACGAGCGCGGCGGCGGCGACCCGGCGAAGATGGAGGCCTGCGCCGAGCTCTGCCGCGGACACGGTCTCGGTCTGGGGCGGCGGCGGCGAGGGCGTGTGCTTCTTCGGCGAGCTGATCGCGATCGGCATGAAGGAGCGTGGCTGCGTGGGCGCGCTGGTCGACGGCGGCGTGCGCGACGTCGCGTGGCTCGGGCGGCCTGGATTTCCGGTCTACGCGCGCTACCGGACGCCCGTGCAGTCGATCGGGCGCTGGAGGGTGACCGCGTGGGGAGCCCGGTGCCGATGCCGGGCGCGACTCGTGCCGCGTGGAGATCGCTCCCGGAGACTTCGTCCTCGCCGACGAGGACGGCGCGATCGTCATCCCGGCGGCGGTCGTCGAGCGAGGTGCTCGAGCGGGCCGAGGCGATCGGCGCGAAGGAGAAGGAGATCCGCGCCGAGCTCGCCGCGGGACTCTCGCTCGCGGAGGCGCTGGCGAAGTTCGGCCATGTCTGAGCCGAGCAGCTCCGATCGATTCGAGCCCGAGCCGCTATGGCCCGGCATGGGCTCGGCGGTGGCGTGCCAGCCGCGGACTTGCCGGTCGGCGAGAACGACGCGGAGCAGCTGGCCGCGTCGGTGGCTTCGATCCTCGAACGCTTCGCGGTGATCGCGCGGGAGCTGACCGCTGACGACGACATGTACGAGTTCCGGCGTCTGCTCGCCCAGGAGGGCCAGCGTGGCTGACGGCTGCAGTCGGTCGCAGCGCTCACCGAGGCGGTCCGCAGCCGGGAGCTGTCCTGCCAGGAGGTGATCGAGCAATTCCTCGAGCGCGCCGGGATCGCCGACGAGCTGCTCAACTGCTTCATTGAGCTCGATCGGAGATGCTGCCGTCGCAGGACGCAGCGCGGCTGGACCGGGAACTCCACGACGGCGCACAGGCCCCGCGCTCGCGGGTGTGCCGTTCGGAGCCAAGGACATCTTCGCCTCCGGATCCCGCCGCCCCACGAGCGGTTCGCAGCGGGTGCGGTTGGCCAATGGCGCGCACTCGTCGCCCGCGCTCGACCGGCTTGCGGAGGCCGGTGCCGTCAACCTCGGCTGGCTGAACCTCGACCAGTTCTCCTACGCCGCGACCGGCAGCAATCCCGAGTTCGGCAGCGTGCTCAACCCGTGGGACCCGGCGCGGATCGCGGGCGGGTCCTCGAGCGGAGCCGCCGCAGCGGTGGCGTTCGGGGCGCTGCCGTTCGCAGTCGGCGCAGACACCGGTGGCTCCGTGCGGATCCCCGCCTCGTTCTGCGGCGTGGTGGGGCTGAAGCCAACGTTCGGGCGGGTGCCCCGGCGCGGTGCGACACCGATGTGCTTTTCGCAGGACTCCCTGGGGATCCTCGCCCGGTCGGTTGACGACGTAGCCGCGGTGCTCGAGGTGATGGCAGGCCATGATCCCCTCGACGCCAGCTCGTTCGACGTGGCGGTGGCAGCCTACGCCGCGGCCGCGCGAGACCGAACCGAGGGACTCGAAGGGATCCGCCTGGGCGTCGATGAGTCCTACATCGCCGCGATCAACAGCGCGGAGCTCCAGGCCGCCACCGAGAGCGCGCTGGAGCTGATGCGCGAACAGGGCGCGGAGATCGTCCCGGTCGACCTCGGCCGGCTGGCGGCATACGACGTCATCGCCACCGTGATCACCTGGGCTGAGGTGGGGGCGCTTCACTCCCAGACCTTTCCGCAGCAGCGCGAGGCCTACGCCCCCGCCACCCGGGCCCGGCTCGACAGCGCGCTGCTCTCCCACGGGGCGACCACGTCAACGCGTTGCGCCTGCAGGGCCGGGCGCTCGGCGACTTCTGCCGCAACGTCCTCTCCCAGGCGGACGTGATCGTCAATCCCACCACGGCGGGCCCGCCGGCACTGATCGCCGATGTGGAGGAGGATGACCGACGCGGGGTGGTGAACCGCTCGCTGGATTCACTGCAGCTGAGCCGGCCGTTCAACCTGCTCGGGCTTCCGGCGATGTCGGTACCGATGGGCTTTGACCAGACCGGGCTGCCGATGGGCATGCAACTGGTCAGCCGACCTTGGGACGAGGCAACGCTGATGCGCTGCGGTGCCGCCTACCAGCGGCTCACCGACTGGCACTCGCGCCTACCTCCGACCGCGCTCTCCACGCGTTCCTCACACCCGAACTGATGAACGCCGCAGTCGACAAGCGCCTGCCAAACCAGCCTGCGCGCGAACGCCAGCGGGCGGCACGGTGATCCTCAGCGTGTCCGGCGTGCACAAGCACTTCGGCACCACGCACGCGCTCCGCGGGGCCGACCTCGAGCTGCGGACCGGCGAGATTCACGCGCTCCTGGGCGAGAACGGGGCGGGCAAGAGCACGCTGCTGAAGCTGTTGGTTGGCGGGGTGCAACCGGATGCCGGCGAGATCCGGCTCGACGGAGCCCCCACGCGGCTTCGCGACGTTCGCGACGCGATCGGTCGCGGCATTCTCCCCATCTACCAGCAGCTCAGCTTGATCCCGCACCTGAGCGTGCTCGAGAACCTGCTGGCCTTTGAGCTGGCGCGAGGCCCCGCCTATGCCCGCTCAGGGGTACGGCGCTGGCTCGGCCAGGCGCATGAGGCGCTCGAGGCCGTCGGCCTCGACGTCGATCCCAAGGTGCCAGTGGCCGAGCTGTCACTGGCGCAGCGCCAGCTGGTGGAGATCGCCCGCAGCGCGATGCGCGCCTGCCGGGTGCTGCTGCTCGACGAACCGACGACCTCGTTGACCGCCGAGGAGGTGGAGGTCCTGTTCGGCGTCGTCTCCCGGATGCGCGTCCGCGGCACGGCGATCCTGTTCATCAGCCACCGGCTCGACGAGGTGGAGCGGATCGCCGACCGCGTCTCGGTCATGCGAGACGGAGCGACCGTTCTCAGCGGCGGCCCCGCCAAGACCCTGGGCCGGGAGGTGATCGTGCACGCGATGGTGGGCCGTGACGTGGCCCCGGCGGCCTCCTCCGCGCCGAGCGCGGCGAGCCCGTGCTCGGGGTCACCGGGCTCCGTGCGCGCGGGGTGTTCCGGGACATCGACCTGGCCGTCCACGCCGGCGAAGTCGTGGGACTCGTTGGGCTGATCGGCTCGGGCGCAACAGCTGGTGGAGCCATCGCCGGTCGCCCGTCCCGCGCATGGCGGCACGATCGAGGTGGCGGGTCGTCCGCTGCGCCGCCAGGATCGCGCGGCAGCGCTGCGGGCCGGGATCGGCTTCATCCCGATCGACCGTGATCGCGACGGGCTGTTCCCCGGCCACAGCATCCTCCACAACGCCAGCGTTTCCAGCTTCCGCAGCTTCACGCGGCGCGGCCTGCTGTCGGTCAGACGCGAACGATCGAAGCTCGCGCCGCGACTGAAGGCGCTCAGGGTCCGCCCGGAGGGTCCCGAGGCGGAAATCGGTTCGGCCAGCGGCGGCAATCGCCAGAAGGTGTTGGTCGTGCGCAATCTCGCGGGGGCTCGAGAGTGCTGATCGCTCAGGAGCCCACGCGTGGCGTGGACATCGCCGCGCGCCAGGAGATCCATCAGGCCTTCCTCGATGCGGTCTCGCACGGCTTGGGCATTCTCGTCACCTCGAGTGACCTCGACGAAGTGGTCGTGCTCTGCCACCGCGTGCTGGTCATGCGCAACGGAAGGCTCGTGGCTGAGCTCAGCCGCAGGACGTATCCCAGATCGTCCGGGAGTTGACCGGTACCGGATGAGCAGACAGCGCCAGGCATTGGCCGGATCCGGCGAAACCTGCCGCCCACGCTCTGGGTGCTGGTCGCGCTCATCGCGGTGCTGTGGATCGCTGCGCCGGGGTTCGGCACGAGCTCGAACCTCACCGACGTGGGCCGGATCGCCGCGGCGCTGGCGCTCGCGGCCTGCGGGCAGGCGGTGGTGATCATCACCGGTGGCCTCGATCTCTCGGCGGGTTCGGTGGTGGCGGTCATGAGCGTGATCGCGGTCCTCGAGATCCACCTGGGGGTGGCAGCGGCGTTCGGACTCGCGGTGCTCGCCGCACTCGGCGTCGGAGCGATCAACGGTCTGCTCGTGGCCCGCTTCAGCGTGCCGCCGTTTCTGGCCACGTTGGGGATGCTGACTGCAATACATGGTGTTTCCGGCCAGCTGGTCGGCGGAATTCCGGTCGAGACACCGCCGGGCGGCGCGTTCTCATGGCCGAGCAACGGCAACGTCGGGCCGATCTCCGCGCCGCTTCTGCTCGCGCTGTGCGGCATCGCAGTGCTTGCGCTGCTGCTGCGGCGAACCAGCCTGGGACGCACCTGGTTCCTGATCGGCTCGAATCCGGCGGCGGCCCGGGCGGCGGGCTACGGACCCGCTGGACCCTGTTCCTCGCCTACGTCACCGCGGCGGCGTTCGTCTCGGTCGCCGGGATCATCTTCACCTCGAGGGTGCACGGGCAACCTGATCTGGAACGACGCTGGCCTTCGAGGCCATCGCGGCGTGCGCGATCGGGGGCCTGTCGATGAGCGGCGGCGTGGGGCAGGGTGAGCGGGGATCGTCGTCGGCGTGCTGATCGTCGCCTTCGTCACCAACGGTCTCACGTTGCTGAACGTCTCCTCGGACGTGCACACCATCGCCGTCGGGGTGATGACCATCGGCTCCGTGCTGCTGGCCAGCAGGCGCTGGTACTGGGCGCGCTGGCGCCCCACCGGCAGGGTGGCGAGCTCGGCGCGCCCCAAGGGGAGCCCGCCTGATGCGCGGACTGGCACGGTGGCGTCTGGGACAGCTGGCGCAGGCGGCGGTTGCGCCGGTGTGCGTAATCGGAGCGCTGATCGTCTTCTTCTTCATCTCGCCCGGCGAGCTCTCAGGCAGCAACCTGCGCAACCTACTGGCACAGATGGCGCCGCTGGCGATCGTGGCGGTGGGCCAGATGATCGTGATCATCACCCGCGGGTTCGACCTGTCCGTCGGGTCGGTGGCCGGTCTATCCGCAGTCATGGTGGCCCTGGGCATCAACTGGCTCGGCCCGGCGGGAGCCCTCCTCGGACCGTTGGCCGGCCTGGCGTGCGGGCTGTTCAACGGAATCATCGGCCGCCTGCGGGTCCAGCCGCTGATTGCGACGCTGGGAATGCTCTCGATCGCCCGCGGCCTCGGGCTGGTGATCAGCCACGACAACGCCGTGGTGGTCACGGGCAACAACCCGCTCAATTTCCTCGGCTACGGCCACGTTGCCGGGATCGACCGGGTTCGTGCTCGCGGTGATCGTCGCGATCCTGGCTGCGCTGCTGCTGGCGCGGACGCGTGGCGGCCGGCGGGTGTTCATGCTGGGCAGCAATCCCGAGGCCGCCGAGCTGACCGGAGTCCGTCCCGAGCACACGATGAATTCCGCCTACGCCGCGACCGGTCTGTGCGTCGGCATCGCGGCGCTGATTCTGGTCGGGCGGGCCGGCACCGGCTTGCCGACCGAGGGGCAGGGGCTCGAGTTGCAGACGATCGCCGCCGCGGTGATCGGCGGGGTCAGCCTGAGCGGCGGCGTCGGTCGTGCCGGCGTTGTGCTCATCGGCGCCCTCTTCATCCAGTCGCTGACCAACGGTCTAACCCTGGCCGGCTACTCACCTTTCGTTCAGGAGATCATCCTCGGCGGGGTCATCCTCGTCGCCGGACTCACCGAACGTCTCATCCGGCGCGTGACTGCGCCACATCCCCTGAAAGGAGGTCAGCAATGCGTAGGTGGCTGCGGTTCTTGATGATTGGGTGCGGGGTGCGCCGCACTGATCGCGTTCGTGGCAGGGTGCGGCGCATCGAGCAGCAAGAGCAGTCAGATGACATTCGGCTTCTCGATGCCCGACAGCTCCGAGTCGTTCTGGGTCTCGATGGACTACGGCGTCCAGCAGGAGGCCAAGAAGCTGGGCATCAAGGTGATCACCACCAGCGCGGGCGGCGATGCCAACGCCAACCAGCAGATATCGCAATTGCAGGACCTCACCCAGCGCGGCGTCAAAGCGCTCGTCGTCGGCGCCACCGACGGCACCGCGGTGACGCCAGCCGTAGACCAGGCGATCGCGCAGCACATTCCCGTCGTCGGCGCCTCCTCGCCGCCGAACAGCAAAGAAACTCGCCTCGTTGGTGGTGACCGACAACGCCGGGATGGGCAAGATCGAGGCGCAGTGCCTGGGTCAGGCGATGGGCGGCAAGGGAGCGGTGGCGATGCTCGTCGGACCGGCCGGACAGATTTGGGCCGACCTGCGCGCGAAGGGGTTCACCGACGCGCTCAAGCAGCAGTACCCGGGGATCAAAGTGGTCGCCAGCACGCGGCTGGCTGACAACCGCAATGCGGCGCTCACCATCACCCAGGCCTGGCTCCAGCGCTTCCCGAACGTGACCGGGATCTACAGCGTGACCGATGACACCGGCGCCGGGGCTGTCGATGCGCTGCAGTCAGCCCACAAGACGGGCACGGTCAAGGTGGCCACGTCCAACTTCAGCCCGGCGGCCCAGCAGCTGCTCAAGCAGGGGCTGTTCACGTGCACGGCGGCGCAGCAGATCGTGGCCCAGGGGGAGCAGGCACTGCTCCAGGCCTACAACGCGGTGAAGCACAAGCCCGTCCAGGCGACCGTTGTTACGCCGGTCGTCAAGCTGACCAAGGCCAACGTCGGCCAGACCAGCTTCGAGACGTTGCAGGCGCCCGCCGGCTTCAAGCCGTAGGCGGCTCCTAGCGGTGTGGCGGTTGCCGGGGAAGGGGAGCCCGGCGACCGCCACGACCGCTTCTGGTTTGGTCGTACGAGCGCATTGGGCTGGCCGTGAGATCGCCTCGGCTTCGGCTGGTCGACGCTCAGCGGGCGTCGGCAGCTGGAGCAGCCTCCACCGTCGCGACCAGCGGCTCATGCGTCTCGGCTCCGTTCGCAGCGGCATGCTGACGAGATCTCACGGCTACGCCCGGCAGCCAGGCCGAACAGGAGTTGGGGTGGCACGAGGGCGAGCAGCAAGATCACCTCCGGGGTCCAGGAGTGCGTCAGCCCGTGCATGGCGCCGACCACGACCGGGGCGAGGGCGGCCACGCCATATCCGACCGACTGCGCCAGGGTCGAGAGGCCCGCGGTGCTGCTCACGGTGCCGCCGCGCAGCACGATCAGCATCAGGGCCAGAGGGAACGCGGCGTTCTGGCCGAGCCCAAGCAGCAGCACCCAGAGGTAGGCCCCCGACCTCGGCGCCAAGAGGATGCCGAGCCAGCCGATCACCATCAGCAAGCAGCAGACGGCGACCATCGCGCGCTGGTCGCGCAGACGGCGCGCCAGTCCGGGAACCGTCAGTCCCGTGAACACGCCGACGACCAGCGTCAGGCTGAGGAGCAGGCCGGCATGCGCCTCGCTGTAGCCGGCGCTGCGGAAGATGCTCGGAAGCCACGCCAACGTGGCGTAGAAGCCCGCGGACTGGATTGCGAAGAAGAAGGTCACCTGCCACGCGATCGGGCTCCGTACGACGGTCCGGATGCCCGTGGACTGCGATCCGCCGAGTCGCTATCGCGTGTCGGGGCCTCACCGCGGACGAGGGCAGGTAGCCAAGCCAGCGCCGCGACGGCGGCTGGCAGTGCCCACACGGCGAGCCCTGGCCG
This sequence comes from uncultured Solirubrobacterales bacterium, assembly GCA_963844475.1. GTDB lineage: Bacteria > Actinomycetota > Thermoleophilia > Solirubrobacterales > Solirubrobacteraceae > Palsa-465. Next base: position 435,027 of record CAWJOL010000003.1, read on the forward strand.
CCAGCCACCGCCGAGCCCGTCGGCCACGGGAATCGAGACACCGGCGGCAAGGGCGGCAGCACCGACCAGGCCCGCGGAGAACACCGACATCGCCGTGCCCGACCGCCCGGGAAGTCTCGGCGCACCAGCACGGGGATGAGGACGTTGCCCAGCGCAATCGCCGATCCCGCCACTGCGGTGCCGAAGAACAAAAACCCCACGCCGGGAATCAGCCGGGCCAGCTGTCCGGCTAGCAACAGACACATGGCGATCGCGATCGTGGCGTGGGCGCCAAATCGCCGCGCGAGGACCGATGCAGCCGGCGCGAGCAGGCCGAAGCACAGCACCGGCAGCGTTGTCAACACTCCCGCCCACCCGTTCGAGAGACCAGTGCTCACCTGGATCCGATGGAGCAGCGGGCCGACGCTTGCCGCCGCGGGCCGGAGATTGATCGACACCAGGATTAGGCTGGCGAGAAGAAGCGCCGAGGAAGGACCCGGCGTCCGTGACCGTTCGGGATTCACGCCCACAAGGTAGCCGCCGACCCCCGAGCCGCGGCTGAGCGCCGGATCCCCGCCGCTTGTCGCTGGTTCACCCGCGTGGTCGCGTTAGCACGATCATGGTCGTCCGGCGAACATCGGGCTCATAACCCGAAGGTAGCGGGTTCGAATTCCGCCCCCCGCTACGGCCGGGAAGCAAATGTGCTCGGACTCAATCCAGGTCCGGGCCATCGGCGGGATCACGCAGCCCCTGATCGAGTGGGTCAACCGGCCGACTTCCCACAAGCCGACGAGATCCAGGGACACGGTCGCGGTAACTCCTGAGCGGCGCTGTTGCGAACCGGAGGTTGTCCCATGGACGCGAGTCGGCGTGCGGCGCCTACCGCGTAACCGACCGTGTCACGCGGTGCCGCCGTTGACTTGATTTCATCCGAGCCATCTGCTGGCCCCGCCATGCGGGCCTTGCCTAATCGCCTCTCGTTGCGGGCTAGCCAAGTAGCTGCTCGGTGAGCGCGTCAGTCTCGCCACCGAACCACTGCTCGAGCACTCGCCGGAACACGTCCTCATCCGGTGCGGCGCGCGCGAACAGCGTCATCGAGGAGCGGAGCTTGAGCGCGTCGATCGGCCCCAAGATCCGTTCGGCGTCGCCGTCGTCGAGTTGCAGGAGAGCCTCTGTGCACTCTCGCAGGCGCGGGCCGAGTACGGGATGGGCCAAGTAGCGCCGAGCTTCATCGAGACCGGTGATCGCAAAGTGCTGGGCGGTCGGGCTGCGGCCCAAACCGGCGATTTGGGGGAAGATAAACCACATCCAGTGGCCACGCTTCTGGCCCTGACCGATTTCCTCAAGCGCCGACCTGTAGGTGTCATGGCGATCCTGCGCTAACTCAAAGCGGGCTAGTTGATAGGGGTCGGCACCGGAGCGATCGCGCATAGCTGGCTGATGATCCAGACGGATTTCCTCAGTAATCCTAAAGCTCTACCTCGCCCCACAAACCGCTCCAGAAGCGCTGCTCAATTCCAGCCGGATTGGAGTCGACGGCCCGCGTTCGGGCGATGCGAATGGTTAGCGATGCTTGCCCGGCACGCGGAACTCCCTGGACGCTGGCGGCGCGCCCAACGGTTTCCCCCCGTACACAACGCGCCCGCGAGCATCCTGGTAGGTGAGCCACGGGACCGTTGGCTGTTGGGCGACGCCCGGCTTTGAGAAGTCGCAGACCCCCGCGGGGTATAGCTGTTGAAGCTTCGTCCACTCGCCGTCGGAAAATGTGATGCCGGCGTAGTCGCTGCGCCGCAGTGGCTTGAGTTGGCACTTGTTGGCGTCGGTGGTGATGGCGTCACCGGCAACCGTGCGCGGGGTGCCCTCGACGTTGACCACCCCGCTGGGACAGAGCGCGTTCGACACCTTCTGTCCTGCGCCGTCCCAGCACTCGTCGCCAAGAGCCGAGGGTTTGTCACGGATCACCTTCTGGGCAAGCGTCGTGTGACTGCGGTCCTTCTCGACTGCGCCCATCCAGCGGTCCATCGCGATGAAGCTGTTGAGCTCGCAGTCCTTATCGGCGATGAGCGGAACCGGGCCCTCCCAGATCACCTGGTTGGCGTGCGTGCCATGCGCGCGATCAAGGCGCGCGCGGGTGGCGAAAGCACGATAGGCGTCATGGAACAGGCCTGGGTTGGAGCCGCGGCAGTCGATGATCGCTGTCTGGTCGAGGTTGTTCGTCTCGTTGATCATCCCGCTTCGGTAGGCCCGCGCCAGCGACGGCGAGCCCGTGCTGTTCACGCGGGCCGTGGTGAGATTTGCGTCGATGTCGGCGCCGCCGATCTTGGCGTTCAGGTCGGTGAATTCGGCCGGGGTGATGTGACCGGCTTTCAGCGCTGCCAGCCCGTACTGCACCCCGACGTTGTCGACCGGTAGCCGCACGAACCCGCGGCCCAGCTTGCGCTCGACCGGCGACCACAGGGAAGCCGGCTCCGGGCCGAACACGTTGATCGCCGCGTCGGCGATCGTGCACCGAATGCCGCCCGGGTTCGAGGTCGGGTTGTAGCGGTTGGCAGGGGTGGTGCCCGCACACGCATCGGTCGGCACGGCGGCATGGAACTGCGCCTGATCGGAGACCGTCGCGTTCATGAGCGCCGTCCGGTCCGCCGAGAACCTCGCCCATCTGCGTCGGGAGCCAGGCCACACCGACGCCCCATCCCAACGGCTTGTTGAAGTAGGCCAGCAGCAGGTGGTAGTCGAGGAACTGCGTCGCGGTGCTCCAGGCATCCGGGAACGAGCAGGTCGGCAGGATGCCCTGATAGACGCCCGGATACGCGTTGGCGATCCACTGCTGCGCGAGCGACCCGCCGGAGCAGCCCGTACCGATCGTGTATCGAAGGGTTCCGTAGGCCTTGGCGATGTGCTCCTTGGCCATCACGAGGGACTCGGCCTGCAGCGGGAGATCGCAGTTGTGACCGCTGTTGTCCAGAGCCGTCGACATCGTCATGAAGCCCTTGCCGAGCGCAGCGCGTGCGGTCGCGCTCCCGGTCGTCGCCGGGGCGGTGCCCGTCTGATGGTCAACCCCACACGACGCTCCGTGCGTGATCAGCAGCTTGTGGTCGAACTGTGGCTGAGGCGCGAACGCCGTCCAAGGCTGGTTCGGCTGATAGAGGACGGAGATCTGGTACTGGTCGCGATCCATGTAGCCGGTCTCGACGCGCACGATGAACGGGACCTTGACGCCCTGATCCGTCGTCGTCTGAGCGACGTCCGACGGTGGGCTCGCCGGGTCATATGGCTGGAACCCAGGCTTGGTCGGGTTCGTCGACGTGTACAGGTAGTTGAAGGTCGGAGCCTGGTCGCATCGCTGATTCACCGCTCCTGCCTGGCAGGCCCACGGCTCAAGCTGCGGGCCCGAGAACACTGGCCCGCCCGTCGGATGGTTGACCAGCGTGATCTGGGCAGCCCACCCGCTGCGGCAGGGTCGCCCGCAGGACGTTGCGTCCGAGCGCAAGACCGTCAACGAGGCCCTCGAAGCGACCGTCCGGCCGAAACGCGAACGCCGTTGGTCACCTTGCGGCGCCCGAGGATCACCGCGATGCGCCTGGCATCCGCCCGGCTGGGGCAGACCGATCGCCACGAGTGCCGATCCGCCGCTGACCAGGTCAGACCGACCTGACAGAACCGAGATCGTGAGCGGAGGCGGCTTCTGATGGACGCGCGCCTGTGCAGGGATCGCGCCCACGAGCGCGAGGACCAGCGCTGCCACTATCGCCCCAGGACTAGCTTGGCCTATCGCACTCCTACCTCGCATCTTGCGCCTCCCTCAGATCTCAGCTGGTGCTCCGCCTCGAGCGAGCAGACCTTATCCGACGATCCACGACTGCCGCGCCGGACCGACCGCGAACGCGACCAATTCCACATCGCCGATAGCTGGTCTGTCGCGATGCTGGTGGATGGTCGACGTCCGTCGCAATTTGACCGCGTAAGCCGTGGGGCTAGCTCTCCGATATCTAGCGTTTACAGGATGTCCCAGGATCAGGCCGAACCTGCCCGAGCAGGCTCATAACCCGAAGCTCGCGGATCAGAATCCCGCCCCGCTTCAAGCACCCGCGACGAGGTCCGCTACCGCGCGGCCGACGACGGGGGCCGGCCAGACGGGGTCGACGGGTTCCTCTGGATCAAGCGCCCCGGCGAATCCGATGGTGCCTGCCGCGGCGCTCCCTCCGACAGTTGCGACCTCATCGTCCATGCTCCGGCTTTCCTATCCCACAAGATGGGGATCTTTGCCTCCGAGGCCCTGTGCGAACGGGCCTCCCGAGAAGCTGCCCGTCACTTGTGATGCTGCGACCGTGTGACCCGGATTCGGACGCCCAGCATGCTGGGCGTGTAGCCCGCCTTTGTCACCCGGAGCCTCAGCGTCGTGGCGTGGGCGAACGGCCCGACCCGTAGTCGCGCGACCCCCCTCCTGTCGGTCCGCGCGGAGATCGTGCGGGGGTGGTGCGCGCGGGCGTTTGAGGCCCGCCCAACCACTGTCACGGTGGCGCCGGCGAGGGGATGGCCGGCGTCGCCGACGTGGACCGATACGGTCGTCTTGCGCCCGCTCGCCACCGTGACAGCCTTCGAGGACACCGACTCTCCGGGCTCGACATGGGTTTGCCACACGGCCGCGTTCGAGTCCGCGGTCGAGCCGAAGGTGCCGAGGATGTCGAGCCCGTTCCCGTTCGGGCTCGCGCTGAGCGCGAAGGAATTGTCGGTTCCGCTCGGGCCTGTGAGCGACACCGGCGCGCCGAAGTGAATGTCCCCGGTCCCGTTATCCGATCGGGCCGCGTACACCTCAACCGGTCCGCCGACATCGCGGGTCCAGACCACCCACAACCGGCCCGAGCTGTCGGCGGTGATGTTGAGATTGCGTACCTCGGCCGCACCGGTTGAGACGACGATCGGTTTGGAGGTGTCGAACAACGCGCCACTCGGGGTGTGGTAGGGCGCGGTCCAGACGAGCACCTTGTTCGGCGGGTTGCCGGTCGTGAACGCGGTGACGACCCCAAAATGTCCCGGTCGCGTGGTCAACGGCGTCTGGCCACGTAGGCCCGTGGTGTTAGCCTCCGATCCGGGCGCGTGGTACGGGGTGTGACCAATCGGGTTGCCGCGAGGGTCAACTTCCTGCACGTAGACGCCGTCCCAACCGGGGGCGTTGGAGAACCAAGCGATGCTCGGTTGTCCTGTGCTCCCGTCAGCCGCGAGCTTGGGGTCATATCCGCAGCAGCCGGAGATCGAGCCCGGCTGATCCTGGAAGTTGGCGCCGCTGTACGCGTTCACGTCATCGGAAGCGTCCGGGGGGCCCTGCGGATTGGCAGATCCCGTATCGTCCAACTGGCCGCCGTCGGTGTCGCGCCCCGGGGAGGTGCCACGGTGGGCGTACACGCCGAGCGCCCCGGCCTGCCACACCTGGAGCGTGATCCCGTCGGCCATCGTCAGGACGCTCGGGGTGGCAGCGTAGCTGTAGAGCTCGGCGAGATAGCCGGGCGGGCAGGTTAGATCGGCGTCGCCGCAGCTGGCTACGTCGATTCCGGCGAGCGTGTGGGTCCATGGTCCCGCGGGGCCCGGTGCCGTCGCAGTTTCGAGCCCCGGCACGGGGCTGTCGACGGTGGGGTCCTGGATCCCGCCCCAGAACGCCCGGAGGCCATCCGGATCCAGGACCAGAGCCGGGTTGTCCAGAGTCGACCAATCGCCGGTGATCGGGGGGCCAGGGCTGACGTGGCCGGTGGGGCTGATCACCGCCGTCGCCATTGCCTCCTTCGTGGGGTCGCCCCCCGGCACGCGGTACGCGATCAGGAGCGATCCGTCCGCGAGTCGCAGGAATCCCGCGGCAGTGTCGGTTCTCTGAACGAACGAACCGGGCAACTGCGACCAGGGCGAGGCGGCCTGGACGGAAGGCGCCAGCGCCAGAGCGCCGATGATGCCGGTGGCAGACGCGAGGGCGCGAAACAAGCGAAGACATTGGCGGACGTGGACAGCGAGCATCGACGATTGCCTCCCGGGCACGTTGACGTGACGGGGAGATCATCGCGGTCGCACTCCGCCGGAGCAACCCCAGATCTTTGGGGGTGCCCGGCATCCTGCAGTTGCGTCAGATCCTCCAGGCGGAGCCAAAGTCGAGACACTTGAAGCGTTCATTGCCCTGCGCGTCCGCGCGGGCGATCAAGGCGGGTGGGTTGTGCGCCGCGGCTCGGCGGCGGGCAGAATGTGCCGGTGGCTATCGACCCGTCCAAGCCTCCGGCCCGGATCCGGGACGGACAGTCGAAGCCGCCCATGGCGCGTCTGCTCTCAGCTGGAGCTCGGGGCGCCGAACGCGTCGCGCATGCCGCTGGCGTCGACACGGCGATCGACGAGGCCGTCGAGGAGGCGATCGTCCGCGCGCTGAAGAGTGCGGCGGTGCGACGCGCGATCGACCGTGCCGTTGAGGATCAAGCATTCGCCTCCGATCTCCGCGCCGAGGAGGTCGCTCAGGTCGTCCGGCAGGTGCTTGCCTCTGAGGCGGCGGCGCAGGCGTGGAAGGAGGTGCTCGCCTCCGATCAGGTGCAGATGCTCGTCGAGCGGATAGCCGAGGCGCCGGAGGTCCGAGCCGCGATCACCTCTCAAGGTGCGGGCCTGATCACCGACGTCGGCGTGCGGCTGACGCGTCTGACCGAGTCACTCGACGACGCTGTGGAGCGGATCGTGCGCCACCGCAACGCAGACTCTGAGACCGACCAGGCGGGGTTGATCACTCGGCTCGCTGCGGCGGGCGTCGACTTGGGTCTTGCGTTCGTGCTGTACGCGCTGGCCTCCAGCATGCTCAGCGCGGTGGTTCCGGTCACTTTCGGCGGCAAGATCTCGATCGTCCTGATCGCCGTGCTCACCGCCGTTGGTGGCGCCGCGGCGCTCAGCGTCGTCGTTGCCTTCTGGGCGCTCGTCGGGCAGACACCGGGGATGCGCTTCCTCTCGATCCGCATCGTCCGCGGCGATTCACACGAGATCGGGCTGCGCTGCGCAGTGCGACGGATGTTCGGGGTTGCGCTCGCGCTGATTCCAGCCGGGCTCGGGATACTCGCGATCGCGCGCAACAGCGAGCGGCGCGGGTGGCACGATCGCATCGCGGGCACCGAGGTCATCTACGATCGCAAAAGGCGTTCAGCCCCGTACTCACGTGAGCGCAACGCCGGCGAGCCGTCCCGACGGCGAGCGGATTAACCGGCGCCGGGTAGGGCAGGTAATCCAGCTGCCTGCCGCTGTCGGCCAGACCCGGGTACAACCGCCTGGTGAACGAAACCCGGACTTCGCGCCGAGCCTGGCTGATCTTCGGACTCGGCGTCACGGCCTACTCCGTCGCGGTGTTCCAGCGCGCCTCGCTGGGGGTGGCTGGGGTGGCGGCTCAGCACCGCTTCCACGCCACGGCCTCGGTCCTGAGCCTGTTCAGCGTGCTGCAGCTCGCCGTCTACGCCGGCCTGCAAATCCCGGTGGGGGTCCTGCTCGATCGGGTCGGGCCGCGGCGCCTGGTGGCGGGGGGTGCACTGACCATGGGAGCCGGACAGTTTGTGCTCGCCACCGCCCACACGGTTCCGCTGGCCGTGCTCGGCCGGATAATGGTCGGCGCGGGCGACGCGATGACGTTCATCAGCGTCCTGCGCCTGGTGGCGGCATGGTTTCCGCCCCGGCGGGTCCCGCTGCTGACCCAGCTCACCGGGATCCTCGGCCAGTTCGGGCAGATCGTCGCTGCGTATCCGCTGGTCGCGCTCCTCCAGGGCGCGGGCTGGAGCACCTCCTTCCTGGTCGCGGCCGCGGCCGGGTTGGCGGTCGGGGTGAGCGCGATCCTGTCGCTGCGCGACACGCCGCCCGGCGCGCCGCCGGCGGCAGCGGCGGTGAGCGCCCGGGAGGCCGTACGCCGCCTGGGCCACGCGTGGCGCGAGCACGGGACGCGGCTCGGCCTGTGGACGCACTTCGTAACCCAGTTCTCCGGAACGGTGTTCGCGCTGCTGTGGGGGTATCCGTTTCTGGTCCTGGGCGAGCACCGCAGCCCAGCGGAGGCGGGCGTGCTGATCACGCTGCTCGTGCTGGTGGCGATGCTGGTCGGTCCCGTGCTCGGCCATCTGGCGGGCCGGTGGCCCTACCGCCGCTCGATTCCGGTGTTGACAATCCTCGGGTCGACGGTGGTTATCTGGACGATCGTGCTGGCGTGGCCGGGACAAGCGCCACTCGCGCTGCTCGTCGTGCTCGTCGTCGTGCTGGCGTCCAACGGCCCGGGATCGCTCATGGGCTTCGATTACGCCCGCACCGAGAACGAGGCGGAGCGGATCGGCTCAGCCACCGGCATCGTCAACGTCGGCGGCTTCGTCGCCTCGCTGATGACGATCGCCCTGATCGGCATCGTCCTCAGCGCCCGCAGCAGCGGCGGCCCAACGAGCTACACGCTCGACGACTTCCGCCTCGCCTTCTGCGTCCAGTACCTGTTCTGGGGCGTAGGGCTGATCGGCCTGCTGCGCACCCGCCGGCGCCTGCGTGCCGCGCGCGGGCTGGAGCTCGATCCGTTCCACCGGGCGGTAGCCAGGTTGTACCGGCGGCGCAGGGAAGAGCGGGCGGGGGAGAAGTGAGGCAGGTGGCTCAGTAAACCTCGCGGCGTAGTAGGGTCCGAAACCCGTTGTTCCGGTGCGTCGTCAGAACGCCGTTACTCGCCGCACTGCTCGCGCTGGCGGTGGTCCCGACCGCGGGCGCCCAGGTACAGGCCTACGGAGCAAGTGACTTCGGCGGGTTCCGGAACGTGCTGCCGCCAGGGACGAACGGGCTTGACAACATCGCGCAGCTCGCCCAGTTCAGAGCTACCGGTACGCGTCCAGCGCATAGCTCTGATCAGCTCCCGATGTACTCGGGGCTGACCACCGCGGCCGGTTCGATTACGTCGACAACGATCCCTGACTATTTCAAGGACGCCACGTTCGGAGTTCCGCCAGGCGACACGGCCAGCAACGAGAGTCCGGAGGCCGGTGTCACGATCGTCCGCGACAAACGGTTCGGTGTGCCGCACATCTACGGCACCACGCGGTCGGCGCTGATGTTCGGGATCGGGTACGCAACGGCCGAGGATCGGTTGTTCTTCATCGACGTCCTTCGGCATTCCGGGCAGGGCGACCTTGCCGCATTTGCCGGAGGCGCCAATGTGGCGATGGACCAGAGCGTCTGGGCGAATGAGCCCTACACACAGCAGGACCTCCAGAACCAGGTGAGCTACGGCATGTCGACTCGAGCCTCAGGTCTTCGCCGACGCGACCAGCTACGTGAATGGAATCAACGCGTATATCTCGAAGGCCGAGCAGCCGCTCAACTCGCTGACGATGTTGCCCGGCGAGTACGCCGCGCTCGGGATGCCCGGGGGCCCTGCCAAGTTCACACTGGAGGATCTGGTCTCGATCGCGACTCTGGTCGGCGGCATCTTCGGCAAGGGCGGCGGTCACCAACTCTCCAACGCGGTTCTGTACCAGAGCCTCCAGCGCCGGTTCGGCAATGAGCATTACGTGGTCAACGGATCCCCGCAGGTGATAACCGTCAAGCAAAAGCGGAGCGGCAAGTCCAAGCGGCGTCGCGGGCGGAAGCCGAAGGTCGTCGATCGATCGGGCTTGGCCACGTTCCTCAGCTTCAATGCCGCAAACGATCCCGAGGCGCCGACGACCGTCCACGGCCACAGGTTCAACTACCAAACGCTCCCGAAGCCGAGCAACGCGGTCAGCCGGACGATTGCATTGCCCGACCCGGGCAGCGTCCAGCCCGTCAACCACGTCGTCGCCGGGGCCGCGCCACGGGCTCGCCTCCGTGGCGCCCGGTCGGCCGGCGCGCGCCCGACCGGCCTCGGTCTCGGAGCCCTAGCCAACGCCGGCCCGGGACTGCTCTCATTCCCCAGCGGGATGTCCAACGCGCTGCTGGTGAGCGCCAAGAACAGCGCGAGCGGGCATCCACTCGCAGTCATGGGTCCCCAGGTCTCGTACTTCGCGCCCCAGATCCTGATGGAGGAGGACATTCACGGACCCGGGATAGACGCCAACGGCGCGGCCTTCCCCGGAGTCAACCTGTACGTCGAGCTTGGCCACGGCCAGGACTATGCGTGGTCGGCGACCTCGGCGGGCCAAAACATCATCGACACGTTCGCGGTGCCGCTGTGCAACCCGGGCGGGGGATCGCCGGCCCTCAGTTCCAGCTACTACCTGCTGCACGGCCAGTGCGTGCCGATGGAGACGCTGACGCGCCAGGAGTCCTGGCAGCCGAGCCTCGCGGATACGACGCCGGCCGGCTCGGTCACGTTCCAGACCCAGCGGACCGCCTACGGAATTGTGACTGACCGCGCCACGGTCAAGGGCAAGCCGGTGGCTTACACGAACCTTCGCTCGACCTACATGCACGAGCTCGACTCGGCGGCCGGCTTCGCCGCGTTCAATGACCCGGCGCAGATGCGCAATCCCCGAGCCTTCTTCAACGCGGCCAGCAAGATCGGCTACACGTTCAACTGGCTCTACACCGACGACAAGCACATCGCGTACTTCAACTCGGGACTGAACCCGGTGCGCGCGGCGCACACCAATCCGCTGTTCCCGACCTGGTCTCAGTACGCGTGGCGCGGACTCAATCCCAGCGCGCAGACCACGCCGGCCAGTCTCACCGAGCGAGTCGCGCCCCAGAGCGCGCATCCGCAGGTGATCGACCAGAACTACCTGACCAGCTGGAACAACAAGCAAGCTCCCGGTTACGGCAATGGCGCCACCGGACAGGAGTTCTCGTCGGTTTTCCGCTCGCAACTGCTCGACAACAACCTCAACGCCTACCTGAAGCGAGACCACGGAAAGCTGACGCTCGCTGATCTGATCAACTCGATGGGGATCGCGGGGACTCAGGATCTCCGCGGCGTGGAGGTGCTGCCATACGCGCTCCGGGTGATCGGCCATCCGAGTGACCCCACCCTCGCCAACGCCGTCAACAAGCTTCAGGCGTGGGTTGCGAGCGGCGCGCACCGGATCAACCGCGCAGCTCCCGGGGCGTCAGGCAACTACGACCAGACCGACGCGGTCAGGATCATGGACGCGTGGTGGCCGCTTCTCGTTCGCGCTGACTTCTCCTCGGTCTTGGGCCCCACCCTCCTGGGCCAGGTGGAGTCCGAGTTTGCGATCAACGACCAGCCGGGCCACGGCACCAGCGGCAACCACCTCGGCTCGGCCTGGGACGTCGGTTTCTACGGGATCGTTCAGAAGGATCTGCGGTCGGTCCTCAAGCAGCACGTCGCCGGGCCGCTGAACCGGGTCTTCTGCGGCTCGGGGTCCCCGGCTCGCTGCCGGGCGGCGCTTCAGAGCTCCCTCGCCGCCGCCGTCGCGCAGACTCCGCAACAGGTGTATCCGGCTGACGGCGTCTGCGCGGCCGGGAATCAGATGTGCTCGGACTCAATCCAGTTCCGGGCCATCGGCGGGATCACGCAGCCCCTGATCGAGTGGGTCAACCGGCCGACCTTCCAGCAGGCCGACGAGATCCAGGGGCACGGTCCGCGCTAGCTCCTGCGCGGCGAAGAGACCCCCTGTCGTGGCGAAGAGGCGCCGCGGCTCGGGGGAAGCGCACGCGACGCCTGCGGTACCGAGCAGCGCATTCCGGGTACTGCTCCGTTTCAGAGTGCTCTCTCCGGAACCCCCTGAATGCGACACCGCCGCGAAGCGCGCGACGTTTCATCAGATGCACCGGCCGCCGGTGCTCTGAGGGACGATGCCCGATCGCACGCCCGAGGAGATCTGGACCGAGAGCCTGGAGGAGGGGGAACGTCGACTTGACCGCAGATGGCCAGCGCTCATGGCGACGGGATTTGCCGGGGGCGCCGACGTCATGCTCGGAATTGTCGCCGTGACCGTTTCGACCGCTGGGTTGTCCGCCGCGATGCCGGAGCCGACTGCTCACGTGCTCGCCGCGCTGCTGTTTGGGCTGGCCTTTGTGTTCATCACCTTGGGCAGGGCGGAGCTGTTCACCGAGAACTTCCTCATCCCCGTGGGAGCTGTGTTCGCCGATCGGGCCCCGGCGTGGATGCTCTGGCGGATGTGGGGCACGACGCTCGTGCTCAACTTTGTCGGCCTGGCCGTGCTGGCAGCGCTTGTCTCAGTCGACGGCGTTCTGCCGTCTGGCTCCCTGCACGCCGCAGGCGTCATCACCAACACGCTGAGCGACCGCTCGTTCATCGCCGCGCTTGTCAGCGCGATCGTCGCCGGGGTCGTGATGACCGCCTTCACGTGGGTCACGACAGCAGCCGAAAGCGGAACCGCCCGGATCCTTGCGGCGCTTCTCGTGGGCTTTCTCCTGATCGCTCCAACCTTCAACCACGCTGTCGTCGGCTTTGGGGAGATGTTCCTCGGGCTGCTGGCTGGAACCACGCACGCAGGCTGGATCGACCTCGTTCGCAACGTCTCGATCGCCATCCTGGGTAACCTGATCGGCGGGGTGGGGCTGGTGTTCACAACGCGCCTGGCCCAGGTCAGCGGCGACCCGACCTCGGGCTCCGGCGGTCAGCGAGGCGTCTAAGGGTTATCACCGTCCGGGTCCGTGCCCTCCCGTTCACCACCGGACTGATTCCGCCCCTGCCCGGCCTCGGCCTCCTTGCCGGTCACCCGCTCGGCGTCGGAATGTTCGAGCGGAGCCGGATCCTGATCTGACTGGGGCTTCTTTGTCTCCTCCACTGGGTTCCTCCTGATCGCTGGTGAGGGCTCACCTACCCCGAAACCGAGTAGTGCAGCTCCCAAGCCGTGCATATGGCCCGCGAGGACAGCTCGTGCGATCGAGCGGGCCCGTCGGCGGCGGCCGGAGTAGCCCCGCGAGATCCGGGTAGACAACCTTCCGCGATGACGGGCGCCCGACGCTTCCGGTTTGTGCATTTCGTCCGCACGCGGCTCTGGCTGCTGCCGCTGCTTTGTGTGCTGACCGGGATCGGCGGGGCAGTGGCGCTGCTGGCGATCGACAAGGCGTCGGGCTACGGCATCGTGGGCCAGGGCGTCACTGGCTCAGCGTCCTCTGTGCAGTCGATCCTCTCGGTGGCGTCCTCGACTCTGGTGACGCTGACCACCGTAGTTCTGTCGCTGACGCTCGTCGCGGTGCAGCTCGCGATGGGCCAGTTCTCGCCACGGATCGTGCGCGCGATCCTGCACGACCGTCGCAGCCAGTTCGCCATCGGCCTGTTCATCGGCACCTTCGCCTACTCCATGACCGTGCTGCGGGAGTTGAACGGGAAGAGCTCGGGCAGCGCGCCGGTGCCGGGCCTGGCCGTATCGGTCGACTACGCGCTGATCCTTTTCTCCATCGTGGCGCTGGTGCTGTTCGTCCATCACACCGGCCAGTCGATCCGCGTCGGCGGACTGATCGGACTGGTCGCCGACGAGACACGCAAGCAAGTCGACCGCCTCTACCCCGTGGTGCACGAGCCGGCGCCTTCGCCCGATGTCGTACCCGCGCCTGGGTACGGCATCGTCGTCAAGGTTCATCATCACGCACTCGTCGCTCTTGCCGCGCGAGCGAATTGCGTGCTCGAATTGGTGCCCGCGAGGGGAGACTTCGTGCCGCGTGGCGGCGCGTTATTTCGGGTCCATGGCGAACTACCCCCATCCATGCGCGACACCGTGGCGCTGGGCGTGATCCTGGGCCAGGAGCGCACGCACGACTTTGAGCCCGCCTTTGGGATTCGCAAACTGGTGGACGTGGGCGAACGAAGCATCTACTCAGGCCCGTTCCAGGATCCCACCACAGCAGTCCAGGCGATCAACGCCATCCATGACATCCTGCGCCGGCTCGCCGTACGGGATTTCCCGTCCGGCGTACATCGTGATGAGAGCGGGAGGACTCGCCTGATCGAGCGCACGATGAGCTGGGACGGCTACGTGCGACTCGCCTTCGATGAGCTGCGCCTGGTCGGCGCGGGCTCGCCTCAAGTGGCGCGGCGACTGCGCGCGGCGCTCGAGGACATTCGCACCGTGGCGCCGCCGGAACGCAGGGGATCGCTTGAGCACCAACTTCGTCTACTCGACGTCGGCGTCCGGCGCGCGCTCGAGGATGATGCGGACGTACAAACGGCGCTCGTACCGGACCTGCAGGGCATTGGGTCTGGTCCAGACGTCACGTCCGCTGGCCGGTGGTCCGGCGCAGAACCAGCGCGGCGCCACCCAACCCTGCACTGACCTTCTGGCGCGGGCCGCCCGCGTTGCGTCTCAGCCCATATAGGAGTGAGCCGCGACAGCCTCTGAGCCGTCCGGGGTGCCCATCGACGCGGAGCTCACGACTGCACCGTCGGCGCCGCCGGGGCGGACCGCCCGCGCCGGGAGCAGCGGGGAGACCAGTAGCATCGCGCCCAGGCTGACCACCTCCCACCAGAGCGTGTCCCGAAGCGCCGCGGCAAAGCCGTCGTGACTCACGACGCTGAAGAACACCGAGCCGAGCACGGCCACCCCGACCGCCCCGCCGAGTTGCTGGATGGCATTCAGAACTGCGGCGGCCGATCCGGTCTCGGCGTCGGTCACGGCAGAGATGATGGTGTCGAACGCGGGGACGATCGAACAGCCCCATGCCGACGCCGTTGACTAGCAGCGGGCCGAACACGCCCCACGTGGTGACGTGATCGGTGGCGCCGAGAATCACGGCCAGGGCTGCGTTACTGACCAACGACACGGCGCCACCGGCCTGGATCAGCGTGCGTCCGGGAATCCGCTGCATCATCGCCCCACCCACCGGGGCGCCGATCGCGGTCCCGAAGGCGAATGGAGCCAAGCTCAGTCCGGCGTGGATGGCGCTGAAGCCCTCGCCGAGCTGGAGGAACAGAGTGATGGCCAGGACCGATCCGACCATGCCGCCGAAATACAGCATGAGGACGAGTGCCCCAGCCGAGTAGCCGCGGTGGGAGAAGATGCTCGGCACAATCAGCGGATCGCGCCCGCCCCGCGCGCGGCGCTTCAAATGGATCCCGAACAGCACGAACAGGACGGCGCCGGCACCCATCGAGACGTAGGTCCAGGCGGGCCAACCGAGGGCCCGGCCCTGGATCAGCGGATAGACGATGGCCAGTGACGCGACAGCGGCGAGCACCGCTCCGGCCAGGTCCAGCCGTGCCGCATGGCGGGCCTCGGTCCGCGGCAGCAGCCGCGCTGCTCCCGACAGTGGCGAGGAGCCCGAGCGGCACGTTGATGAGAAACACCGGACGCCAGGGCTGGTTGAACAGGTTCAGCGAGACCAAGCCTCCTCCGACGATCGGCCCGAGCAGCGCTGCGGAACCCATCACCGGACCGAACAGGCCGAACGCCTTGGGCAACTCGTCGGGCGGGAAGACATCGCGGATCACGCCCAGCCCCTGCGGGACCATCATCGCGCCGGCCAGACCTTGCACCAAACGGGCGGCCACCAGCACGGCGGTGCTGGGCGCCAACCCGCACGCGGCCGAAGCCACCGTGAAACCGAGCACTCCGATCAGGAACATTCGCCGGCGACCGAACAGGTCACCCAGCCTCCCGCCGGTCAGCAGCCCGACGGCGAGGGCAAGCGCGTAGCCGCCGACGATCCACTGGAGGGCGGTCGACGACGCATGAAGGTCCCGGTGGATCGTGGGCGCGGCGACGTTGACGACTGTCCCGTCCAGAAGGTCCATGCACTCGGCGGCCAGGATCACGAACAGGATCAGCCACCGCTTGGGATTGGGGGTCACAAGCTTACCTCCAGAATTGAGATGAAGAACACTGATCGTAAACAGTGTTCGTCGCAGACGAACAGTGTTCCAGAACGCCGTCCGCCTTGTCAACTACGATCACGCGATGACCTCTTCAGATCTGCCTCCGGTCCCACGGTTGCCGAGTCGTCAGAGCGCGACCACGCGACGGGTTCCGCGTGAGCGGGCGCTGTCACGGGACGCGATCGCGGCGGCGGCGCTCGACATCGTCGACCGTGAGGGGCTAGATGCGCTGACCATGCGCACGGTTGCCCACGCGCTGGGCACCGGCCCGGCATCGCTCTACGCCCACGTGGCCTCCAAGGAGGATCTGCTCGAGCTCGTGGTCGAGCGGGTCATCGGGGAGGTCCGGATGATGGGGGAGCCAGACGCGGCGCGTTGGCAGGAGCAGCTGAAGGAGGCCGCCCGATCGATCCGCGCCGTGTTCGCCCGTCATCGTGACGTGGCGCGCGCGTCGTTTGCTCGCATCCCGCTGGGCGAGAACGCGCTGGCGACCAGCGAGTGGATCGTCGCGGTGATGCACGCGGGCGGTTTGCCCGACCAGGTGATCGCCTACGCCTGCGACCTGCTCCCGCTCTACGTGATGCGGTCTGCTACGAGGAGAGCCTGTATGACAGCGAGACCACTCGCGAGGACCTGGCGAACTACACGGCGGAGATGCGCAACTACTTCGCCTCGCTGCCGTCCACACGATTTCCCAACCTCGTGGCGCTGGCTGGTCCGCTGACGGCCGGCGCCGACGGGGACGAGCGCTTTGAATTTGGGCTCGAGGTGCTGGTGCGTGGCCTCGCCACGATGCCCGCGTGAGTGCCGCAAGCGGTAGGGTCACCGCATGAGTGACTTTGAGACCGCCTCGCTTCAGACCTGGTCGGCGGTGGCGCCGGACTGGGGAGAGCTGGTCGCAGACGTCGACCGGCAAATGGGCCGCGCCGCCACATGGATGATCGACGCGGTCGCGCTACGGCCGGGTGAGCGTGTGCTGGAGCTGGCGGGAGGCCCGGGAACGCTCAGCCTGATGGCGGCAGCGGCCGTCGGAGAGCAAGGGCAGGTCGTTTGTACTGACTTTGCGCAGCCGATGGTCGACACCGCCCGCGAGCGACTCGCCCGGGAGGGTCAGGGCAACATCGAGTGCCGGGTCGCGGATGCGCAGGCCCTTGATATGCCTGAGAGCGAGTTCGACGTGGTGCTCTGCCGGATGGGATACATGCTGATGGGCGATCCCGCCCAGGCTCTGCGTGAGAGCGCGCGCGTGCTGCGAAGTGGTGGGCGCTTGGCGCTGGGGGTGTGGTCTGACGCCGCGAGCAACCCCTGGGCCTCCGTGCCGATGGGGGCCATCATGAGCCACCTCGGGGCCACCCCTCCACCGCCTGAGGCACCGGGGTTGTGGGCGCTGGCAGACGAGGATCGCCTTCGCCAACTCCTCACCGACGCGGGCCTCGGGGATATCCGCGCCGAGCTGCTGGACGACGAGCTGCAGTACGACTCCGTCGAGGCCTGGCTGCAGAGGACCGCCCGGCTCGCGGGCCCGATCCGGGCCCTGCTCGGAAACCTGGACGAAGCGGGCGGTCGGGCGATCAACGCCCAGGTCGCCGAAGCGGCGGAGGCATACCGGCAGCCCGACGGCCGGTTGGCGGTGCCCGAGCGCATGCTGGTCGCCAGCGCCATCAAGGCCTAGCCGCGGCGGCCCTACGGCCGGGCTTCCACGAGCGCCTTCAACCGCTCGACCGTGCGCCTGCCGTCTCGGCGGAGCGACGGTGCCACGACGGCGTCGATCACGCGGCCGAGCGCTCCGAACGCGGGCCGGTAGGAGATCACGTGCCGGTAGCTCGTTGCCTCGCCGTCGTGGGTGAGGGTGCACTCGAGGCGGAGATCCTGGGCGAGTGGAATTCCGGATCCCTCGTGAATTGTGTGTCGGGGCGGATCGGCGGAGAGGACCCGCCAGGTCGAACGTGCCGTCCACGGGCCCATGACGCGGTTGCGCTCGTCGTAGGTGACGCCCACATCCGCCCGCGGCGAATCCACGCGGGTGACCGCAAGCGTGTTCACCACCCACTCCGCGTAGCGCTCTGTCGATCCGAGGAGGTCCCACACCCGCTGCGGTGACGCTTGGATGCGGATTTCGGAGACGATCTCAGTGCGCCCTGTCATGCGGAGTGCCCCAAGGTCCAGAAGCCGTCTGAGCCGACATGGCGCTCAGTGGCAACGCGGCCGAGCTGCTCGCGGGCATCGGCCTGCTCGAGGTCGGTGAGTACGGCCACCTCGCGGGTGGCCAGCGGGCCTTCGGCCCACCGGAGCACCTCCTCGACGTCCTCGGGAGCCGCGCGGCGATCGGTTCCGGGGACCAGGTTGGCCAGTACCACGTCGTACGCGGCAAACGGCTGGAACCCGGGAACGGCGATCGTGACTCCGTCGGCCAGGCGCGTGATCTCGTAGGAGGGGCAGGTGTAGCGCACGCCGCCGGACCAGTTGGCCAGCTTGTGATCCAGCACGCGCGCCGCGCGGGTTGGCCTGCGGGCGGCCTCCATGTCCCGCTCGAGCTCTGCGTCGACCTCAGGGTCGGTCATCCAGCGTCGGAGCTCGTCGACGTCGATCCCTGCGCTGGTGCTGGCCCGCTCGAGCATCGCTGGCTCATCGAGCAGCGCGTCGCCGGCAAAGTTGTGAACCCGCAGGCAGCGAAGCAACGCTCGCGCGCATTCGGGCGCATGCAGCCGGGTGGCGACGACCGCCCGGCACGCCGGACGCGTGGCGGCCATCCGGGGCCGCTCTGAGGTATCGATCGGCATCCCGTGCTCACGGGCGATCTGTTTGAACGCAGAGGCCTGCTTGGCCGGGGTGAAGCCCTTGTCGTCGTAGTCCTCCGGCGAGTCCGCGAGCACCACCATCCGAGCCTGCCACTCCACTTGGCCCCCGTAGAGCCAGTCGAGACGACGCCGGACCGGCTCCGCGCTGTAGGCCCAGGGGCAGCCGGGATCTGTGTACTCGGTTATGCGAACGTCCGCCACCGGCTGAGTATTCCCGTTTCCGGTGATTGAGGATCCTGCGCGACATCGGCGACATGGTCGGCGGAGCCCGCTAAACGGCTAGGAGAGGGTGCTGCGACTGCGCTCGTCACGGAACATCGAACCTGATCCTCCGTCGGTGAGACGCTACGCAATTTCCGCTGCCGCCACCGTCGAAGTCCATCCTGCAGCGATAGCCGTCGACGCGGAGGGTCCGGTGGATTCTGCCAGAACTCCCGATTCGCTTTGTCGAGTCGTTATAGACATGCTTCGCGGTCTTGCAACTCACGTTCCTCGTTGCCCAGAGCCCCCAGCCCGAGTTCGGGTAGTAGAAGCAGGCGCGTTCGGTGGCACCTGCCGCCGCCGACGCCATTACGGCAAGGATTGAAGCCGCTAAGAGCAACACTTTTAGTCCTTGCTGTTGCGAGAATCGAGACATAAGTCCCCTCCCTCCACCTGTGTCGTGCCTCCCGTAAATCGAGGCGACTCTCTCAGAGATCCCAAGCTCCCGCAAGTCAAACTCTGAGGGCGCGCTTGGGGGTATTTACCGTGCGGCGCCGCGTCCTCGACACTCCGATGTCAGTCATACCCACCCGCCACTCGCTACTGAGCACGTACTCATGCTGCGTCCGGCAGCGGTATTCGCCGGGATCGCCGAGAGGTCAGCCTCCGACGGTCTCCTTCACCTCGCGCTCCACTTGGGTGGGCGACACGTTCGCTTGACTCTTGCCGTCATGCGCGTAGTAGCCGCCAAGCGCCCAGCAGTAAGGATCCCCGATCCGGCGCCACTGCCGCGTCCCGTCGCGGAACTTGTACCAGCGAAGCTCAAGGTCGCACTCCAAGTCCTGCGACAAATCGACGCTCGGGTCATACACCGTCCCGGAAATATGCCCGGCGCAATACACCAAGTAGGGGTTTGCCCTCCAGCAGTCTCGCGGATACGTTGAAATCGCAGACCAGCCGTCGTAGTTCTGGACCGTGTCGTTGATGTTGCCTGCGGTAAGGCTCATTAGCCGAGTCGTGTCGCCAGCCGCCTGCACCCTCGACAGCCCCGTACGAGCCTGCGCTGCAGCAGGTGCCACGAGAGCGAGCGCCGCTACTAATCCTGCAATGCGCTTCATAACTCCTCCCGACCAACAGTCGGCCTCCCAGATCGTGAGCCCAGTATTGAACGTCCACGCGCCGGTGGCCCCAGGGAACCCCCCGAGGGTTTGGGGCCGCATACGGCGCCACCGGTCCCAAGCTCCCAGGCTCCCGGGGAAGGGCCGGGGGACAGCGACGTTTCCATTTGAGCCCAGGCTCGTCGTCGTGAACCGCTATCGGATCAGTCGGTCCCGCACCAGCTGGTGCACGATCAGCTGCAGTGCGACCCGATCGCTGGCTATGGACAGGTGAACTCCGTCCGGCTCATGGATCACGAAACCCTGGCCGTGGTAGCTCATGAAGTCTCGATAGCCGGCTGGAGTGAAGAAGGAGGCGGCGTCGATTAGGGCGACACGGCCGGGAAACCGTCGAGCGGCTCCGCGTATTCCGGCGTTGACGGCGCCGAATAGCGACTGGAAGTTTCCCGGCCGGGGAACCGGAAGCTCAAACCAGTACACGCGGCCGGCAGTACGCCGCAGGTAGGTCCTCATCATCTGTGCGACCAGGTTTGCGTAGCCTGCGCTCCAGTCGTGCCCGCAGCATTGCACTTGCCCATGCGGGCCGCGGACCGCAAATCCGTCGTTGGCGCCAATGAACATCACGGTGACGTCGGGCCTCAAGGTGGCGGCCTGCTGGCGGGCGTGACTTTGCCAGTCGAAAAAGAACGAGTTCGTTAGGCCTGTGCTGATTCGCGCATCGCTGGTCACGTCGACCCCTCGGGATCGCAGGCTTTGGGCGAGGAAGTCGTCGAGGATCTGCATCTCGGAATCTCCGGCGGCCAGGAGCCGGATGCGCCCCCCTGAATGATCGACCCAGACCAGCTTGCGTGTCGCTGGGCCGTAACGGGTGGCCACGGTGACGCGCCATCCCCCAGGGCGGGGTGCCGACAGGCGGATCACGCGGCCCCGTTCTCCCGCATGGAGCCGCCAGGAGCTGCAACCGCGGTGCGCTCCCGGAGGGGTGAGGCAGATTCGCAGCGGTAGGGCGCCGATCATCCACTTGTCGCGCAGTCGGATCGTTATGTGCTTCCCGACCCGCGCGCGAGCCGAGATAGCCGCCGCGAGCCGGTGGCCGCAGGACGGGGTCTCCACGCTCGCATGAGCGGTCTGCGGAAGTGCGGGGGGGAGCGTCTGGGCGATTAGCTCTCGTCTGTGGAGCTGACAGGTCCACAGGAGTGCCTGGGGAAGGTCAGCGGTGCCGGTGCTCAGAAGGATCGTCGCAATTGGCTTTGTGTTGGAGGCGGTCTGCTCGCTTATCTGCACCGTTACGCCCACGGGTCCGGTGACGTTCAAGCCGACGAACCCTGGGTGCTTTAGCGTTGCTGCCAGCGCGAGTTGAGGGCCGGTAGCCAACGCGCTTCGAGGGGACGCGCTAAGGGCACCTCCGAGCAGGGTCCCAAACATTGCAGTCACGAGCGCAGCGGTCAGCAACGACCGGTCTCCGAGGTGCCGTCTGCCGGTTAAGGCGCTGATCATCGCCGTCACTTGGGGCGTGGTCGCCGGGCTTTGCGAGGCGGCGGGTAGGCGTCTCGGAGCGCTCGCGCCAGCAGACGCGTGTAGGCCCTGGCGCCTGCGGTCGTGAGATGGAGCCCGTCGGGTTGGAACCACTCCCGGTGTCCGGCGCTGTTATGCACCCAATCGAGCACACGGATGCGCCTGGGATGCTTAGCCCGCTCCTGTCTAATGGTCGTCGCGTCCGATCCCGACCCTCCGCCGAGCTCGCGGGGGGTTACAAGCACCAGAAGGCGGGTGCAGCAGAGCATCCCGAGCGCTCGACCGATCTCGCGGTGACTGATTGACGCGTCGGCCCCCAGCGCGACCACGACCATATGCGGGAGGGTGTGCTGCGCGCGTCGCTGGGCTATGAGTGCGAGTCCCTCGGCGAAGTCGCGGCAGCCGTGCGCGTTGGCCTCGTATCCAATGCCAGCGAGGTTGTACAGCGCGAGCAGCATCGTGGAATCGCCAATCGCGAGAGGCGGCCGGCGCGATCCGTGGCGGTGCGCGGGCCGTGCGGTCCTCACACCGCCACATCCGGCTTGACTAGTTGCCGGCCGGATAGCTGCGACCGCGAGCAGCGATAGAAGGGTTATGACGAGCCAGCGGGGACCGTGGACGCAGCGGTTCGGCACAGCGCCGGATACTCTGCCCGATCTCGCTGTCCGCTGCTGTGTTGACGTCCGAGTGCACGACAAGATGCTCTTCCCAACAGTCCAGTTTGCGATCTTCTTCCCGATTGTTCTCGGGCTCTCGTGGGCGCTCATGTCCCGCCCGCGGCTATGGAAGCCGTTCATCGTGGTCGCGAGCTACGTCTTTTACGCGTCGGCGAGCTGGCGGTTTTGCGTGCTGTTGGCTGGCGTGACACTGTGGAACCACTTGGCTGCGCGCCTGATTGATCGCGCGACGGATGAACGCGTTCGTCGGCGCTTGATGTCGGTCGCGGTCGCCGGTGACCTCGCGGTGCTCGGCGTGTTCAAGTACTACTCGTTCTTTGCCCAGGACGTGGCGCGGGTACTCAACGAGCTGTCGCTTGGGCTTCCGTTTCCGCTGCTGACGATCGCCCTGCCTGTGGGAATCAGCTTCTTCACTTTCCAGGCGATCTCGTACACGGTTGACGTCAAGCGGCGCCTGATCGCACCGGCGCGACTGGTTGATCTCGCCATCTACTTGAGCTTCTTCCCTCATCTGGTGGCCGGGCCGATCGTCCGGGCCCGGGAGTTCCTTCCGCAGCTCGAACGTCCTCGGAATCCTCAGCGCGTCGCGGTCAGCGCCGGGATCACCCTGATCGCGCTCGGGCTTGTGAAGAAGGTTGTGATCGCGGATTATCTCGCCCGGACGATCGTTGACCCTGTGTTCGGGGTGCCGCAGGCCTACCATGCGCCTGACGTTCTGCTGGCCGCCTACGCATACGCGGCGCAGATCTATTGCGACTTCTCGGGGTATACCGACATGGCGATCGGGCTGGCGCTGCTAATGGGTTACGTATTCCCGCAGAACTTCAATAGCCCGTACCGCGCGACCGGGTTTCGAGACTTCTGGCGTCGCTGGCACATGACCCTATCTCGCTTCCTCCGGGACTTTCTATACATACCGCTGGGCGGCAGCAGGCGCGGGCGTCTGCTCACGTACAGGAATCTCATGATCACGATGCTCCTCGGTGGTCTCTGGCACGGAGCGGCGTGGCCGTTCGTACTGTGGGGCGGATATCACGGCGCCGGACTCGCAGCCGAGCACGCGCTGGGCGGGAGGATCAGGTCCCCCACCTGGCTGAGATGGCTGGTTACGTTCAATCTGATCGTGCTCGGCTGGGTGGTGTTCCGCGCCCAAGGATTTGACCTAGCCGTGACGTTTCTATCCCGGTTGGGGTCACCGGGCGTGCCGACACTGTGGACACTCCCGGTGGTCGCCATGGTCGTGGTCGTGGTCGGGTTACAGCTCCTGCCGGCGCGCCCCGTGGACGCACTTCAAGCACGGCTTGGTCGAATCCGGCCCGCGACACTCGGAGCGGCGCTCGCTGTGCTCATTTTGCTTGTTGCCGCCACAGTTCCAAGCCAAGGCGTGCCGCCCTTCATCTACTTCAGGTTCTGATGAGTCCTCAGCAGCCCCCGCATCGAGATGACAACCTGATGGAGCGCTTTGACCGCTGGGGTGTTCGCCGCTTCAGCGCTCGGAGCGCCGTCACCGCGATCGGAATCAGCGCGCTGGTGCTGATCGCGTGTGCTGGTACGTCCGTTCGCAAAGCCGGCCAGCAGATGTCGCCTGGGATCGGCCGCGACGTCGTTCTCGCCGTTGGTCGTCCCGCGGCGTGGGTGTCACAACAGCTGCCTCTGCGATCCGTCGCGCACACCCTCACGGCCTGGCTCTCGCCCGACACGCCCGGGACGGGGTCCAGCGAGTTCGCCTCAAGCAAGACGGCTACGGTCCTCGGTGCTATCCCCCCGGTTACGCCGGATGCCTTTGACTCGAATGACCTCGGTACGCCGGCACCCCCTCGGAGGCCTCTCCACACGCTGCTCGTCACCGGCGACTCGATGTCGCAACCGCTCGACCTGCATCTCGCGCGAACGCTCGCCACGAACGGCGTCAAGGTAATTCGCGATCCGCACATCGGAACCGGTATCTCAAAAAGCATCCTCGTTGACTGGGGGGCGCTTGCGACCAGCCAGGTACGCCAGTATCACCCAGACGCGATCGTCATATTTATCGGCGCGAATGAAGGATTCTCGATGCCCGGTCCCAGCGGTCGACCGGTGGACTGCTGCAGCGCGTCGTGGGCTGCGATCTACGCTGGGCGTGTGCGTCAGATGATGAACACGTACCGCCGGTTGGGCAACGGCCGCGTCTACTGGCTCACGCTGCCGACACCGCGCGACTCGACCCGAGCGCGGATTGCGCGAGTCGTCAACGCCGCAATACGTGTCGCCGCCGAACCATGGCGAGCCCAGGTGCGCGTCCTCGACACGGTGCCCATATTCACCCCGAACGATGGCTATCGGGATTCAATGAATGTCAACGGCAAGCCCACCATCGTCCGCGAATCAGACGGGATCCATCTCAACGACGCGGGGGCCGCGCTCGCAGCACAACTCGTGCTCAGCAGCGTTGATAGAGACTTCACGCGTTGAGATGTCGCTCGACAAAGCGTCACGTAACCCGTGTGTTCCTAAGTAGCGGTGTAAAACGAGCGATCGTGGTTGGAGCCTCGGCCGTGTGGGCTGTGGCGATGATTGCGCCGCCCGCCTCGGCCGCGTGTGGCGAACTCCACCGTGCTCTTCCGACTCACGCGCCGACCACGCCGCCGCCGTTGGCGATTGGCGATTCCGTTCTCGCTGATGCGGTGCCGCTCCTGGCGCAGGCCGGTTTCGAGGCTGACGGCATGGTCTGTCGAACGATGAATCAAGGTCTCGAAATCTTGAACAGCCGAGCGGCGTCCCTGCCGTCGCTAGTCATCCTCGCGCTCGGCACGAACGGCGGAGTGACCGACAGTCAGGTCCGCCTAGCGCTGACGATTCTGGGTCCAGACCGGAGGCTAGTCCTTGTCACGCCCCACCACGGAGACACGAGCGCAGCTCCCACGATCATTCGCGCCGAAGCAGCGAAGAATCGAAACCAGGTTCTGCTGCTCGACTGGGATCGGGTGAGCGCCGGGCATCCGGAATGGTTTGCCCCTGACGGGACCCATCTCGGAGGCGATGCTGGGATTCGGGCGTTTGCCTCGCTACTCGACGCTGCGCTTCCCTACTCCATCCCTGCCCCGCCTCAGCAGTCCTCGCCACTCCGCCAACAGGCCCGGCGACGGGCCGAACCCACGCAGCTCAAATCGCGCGGACCTCAGCAGACCGCGCCGGCTAGGGCGAAGGCTCGCCCGAGGCGAGTCAAGCGCGCGGGCAACCGGTCCCCCATTGCCCACCAGCCCCCATTCGCCTCCCTCACGACAGGGACTCTCACACGTGTGGAACAGAAGCCCCCTGCTTCCTGGTTCATGATCGTAGAGATCGCGGTCATCGTTGGGATCGCGACCGTCTTCGGCTGGGTGGCGGTGCGGTTTCATCGCCGACGCCATCGAACGGTGATCGCGTCGTCGGTCGCCCCTCCGGAAGCGTCCGCTGGGGCTCCACTGCCCACCAGGAATCGGGCCTCGGCGGCATCCCCGAGCCCGACCACGCCCCCAGGTCAGGAGAGTTCCGCTCGCCAGCCCCCCTCCGACGCGGCCCGCGCGCCCATGCGTCCGGTGCGCGAGCGGCCGGTGAGGTACCCAAAGCCGCTGGACATGACGAAGCGGCGGATAGCGCTGCTCACGGGCGGTGCGATGGCCGCCATAGTGGCCCTCACACATGCGCGCCGACGCTAGGCCGTTGGCCGGAGTGCGGCGGCCGAGCCCTGATGGGTGCGCTTGCTCGTGTGCGTCAGGCCGTGCCGTAGGTGCCACGCGGCCGCTGCCTCATGGTCCGTCGGGATGGTTAGATTTCCTGTTGTGGGCGGTTCGCGCAGGAATCTGGTCTATCGGCCTGGGTTGGATGGAGTTCGTGCGGTCGCAGTAGTCGGCGTCCTGCTTTACCACGGCCAGGTCCGGAGGTTTTCAGGCGGCTTTCTCGGCGTGGACGTCTTCTTCGTGCTGAGCGGTTTCCTGATCACCTCGCTGCTGCTCAACGAGCGCAGGGTCACCGGCACGGTCAACCTGGTCCGGTTCTGGTTAGGTCGGGTGCGCCGCTTGCTGCCCGCGGCACTACTCGTGATCGCGGTCTCGCTCCTGGTCACCGCGATTTTCTTCCGACCCGAGCTCAGCCGTCTACGTGGAGACGCGCTTGCCTCGACCCTGTACGTCAATAACTGGCACCAGATCCTGGCGGGACGCTCCTACTTCGAGCATGCGGGGCGCCCCTCGCTGCTGCAGCACTTTTGGTCCCTCGCCGTGGAGGAGCAGTTCTATCTCCTATGGCCGCCAATATTGCTGCTCGCGTCCACTCGGCTACGCAGACACATGATCGCCTGGCTGGCGCTGGGTGCCGCGCTGGCTTCGGCGCTTCTGATGGTGCTGTTGTTCCATTCCGGAGGCGACCAAACTCGGATCTACTACGGCACGGACACTCGTGCGACGCCGATCCTCATTGGAGTCGTGCTCGCATTTGTGTGGCCGACAATGCGTTCGACCACGGAAGTCAACCCCAACCCCCGACGTGTCCTGGGCCTGATCGGGGCCGTTGGCCTGCTCGGGGTGCTGCTCGGTATGAGCCTGTGGACGAGTTACGACCCGTTCATTTACCACGGCGGGCTGCTTTTGGTGGCGCTTGCCTCGGCCCTGCTGGTCGCCAGCGCATCCCACCCGGCCAGTTCCATCGGAAAGGTCCTGGGGACCACCCCGTTGGTGTGGATCGGAGCCCGCAGCTACGGGATCTACCTCTGGCACTGGCCAGTAATGGCGTTGACGCGGCCTGGGGTCGATGTACGGGCGAGTCTCTTTTTACTCGTACCGCTGCAGATCGTGCTGACCTTGATGCTCGCCGCCGTGTCCTACCGCTACGTGGAGCTGCCCATCCGGCGCGGGGAGATGCAGCGGCGCGTACGCACCTGGCTAACCGCCCTCGCTCCTGGCAAGCGTCAACGCATAATGGCGGCGGCGCCTGCGTTGCTCGCTTTCTTTGTCGTCGCCATCGCCGTACTGCCCGCCCAGGCTAGGCACGCTCCGGTTGGACCGACAGCCTCCGCAGCCGCAAGAGCGGTCCCCGTAATCCATGCCACGCGACACGGGAGGGAGGCTCTCGCGGTGGGTGCCTCGGTGATGCTCCAGGCGCACACCGCGCTCGAACATCGGATTCGCGTCAAGATCGACGCTGCCGATTCTCGACAGCCGTACACCATCCTCGATCGCCTCAAGACATACCGGGCGCACCACGCTCTGCCCCCCGTAGTCGTCGTCCAGACCGGCGAGAACAGCCCAGTAACGGACCACGACCTCCAAGCGCTCAAACATGTCCTGAGCGGGGTTCCTCACGTGGTGATCGTCAATATTCGCTACGCCGGCGCGGACTGGATCGACAGTACGAACACACAGCTGGCCCAACTAGTCGCCCGGTGGCCGCAAGCGACCCTCGCGGACTGGAACACCGCCAGCAGCGACCCGAACCTACTTTGGGACGGAGCCCATCCCAACGAACAGGGGCAGCGGGTCTACGCACAGACCATCGCAGACGCGGTCCACCGCGCATTAGGCCCGGGCGGTGCCCAGCCGTAAACCGGTCACCCCGGGTTCTCCGTCACAACCGCCAGGCTAGCCCGGACTCTCCTACCGGATCGGTAGCCTCATACGGCGCCTCACTGCCGACGGTGCTCGAAGCAGACCTGACCGGTGGCACCGCGGGAGCCATGGTGAGACTGGTCGACTCACGTGTTCTGGGTATACGTCCACTGCACTTGGCGTGACCCACTCTTGCACGTCACCCGAGCGTCGTACTGAACCGGGCTTCGATCCAGGATTTTGCGCCCGCAACCCCAGCCACGCACATGCCCGTGATGACCGGCAACGTAACGCCCCGTCGAGCACTTGGTCTTGTAGACCCACAAATATGTCAAATAGGTATAGCCATAGCCACGCCCTGTACCGACCCTGCAAGCTCCCGCAGCATGTGCAACCGGGGTCCGCGCTGAAACAGCAGACGGCAACACAATGCCAACAACCACGAATACGAGCAGACCCAAAGATCGGAGCCCACGAAGCAAGAGGATTCTCCTTCGACGCTTGGAAACGGACGATCAAATGCTAACGAGTCAATAGGTCAGTTTCACGGCGGAGATCCGAGAGGGGCACGACGCGCGTGTAGCTCGGGACGGTGCATTCGGAACGACGATCCGGGTTGCCGGTCGGCTGCCAAGCAACCGGCCCTGCACCCAAAGGCCCGGCGCTCCAATTCCGCTCCGCCGCCCAGCCCGGCCGCTACGGATCAGCCGGTGGGCGGTCTTGGGTTGGTGACTTCCCCGCTCGCTCTCAATGTGACGCAGGACTCAGCAGCCGTCCGGGCCCGCCCCTTTTCGAGAGGCCGGCGGTGCGATAGCGGGTCTATCCCGGTTCTGGATCCACTCCAGAATCGGTGTAAGGTGAGCGCGGATGCCGAGCCTCGCCGACACGACCGATCTGCTCCGCCAGCACGGCGTGCAGGTGACGGCCCAGCGGCTCGCGGTGATGCGGGCGGTCGGCGATCAGCCGCACAGCACGGCGGCCGAAATCACCTCTGAGGTGAGGGGCGAGATAGGTGCGGTCTCCCTGCAGGCGGTCTACGACGCCCTGGCGATCCTGACCGGCAGAGGGATCATCCGGCGGATCGAACCGGCCGGGTCGACGGCTCGGTATGAGGCGCGGGTCGGGGACAATCACCATCATCTCGTCTGCCGCGAGTGCAACCGGATGGTCGATGTCGATTGCGCCGCCGGCGACGCGCCGTGCCTTGAGCCCGCTGACCCCGAGGGTTATGCGGTCGATGAGGCCGAGATCATTTACTGGGGGCGTTGCCCCGAGTGTCAGAACAGCGAACCAGTAGGAGAAGCCACGTGAGCGACACCGTTAGCGAGAGCGAGAACCCTGCGATCCCGGCCCCGACCGCCGAGACCAGCCGTCCGAGGACCAACCAGGACTGGTGGCCAAATCAGCCCAACCTCCAGGTGCTCCACTACCACTCGCCGCTGGCGACGCCGCTGGGTCAGGATTTCGACTACCGCGAGGAGTTTCGAGAAGCTCGACGTCGAGGCGTTGAAGCGGGACATCTTCGAGGTGATGACGACCTCGCAGGACTGGTGGCCGGCGGACTATGGGCACTATGGCCCTCTGTTCATTCGCATGTCGTGGCATTCGGCCGGCACGTACCGCATCGCCGACGGCCGGGGCGGGGGCGGTCAGGGCGCTCAGCGCTTCGCACCGCTCAACAGCTGGCCGGACAACGCCAGCCTGGACAAGGCGCGCCGCCTGCTCTGGCCGATCAAGCAGAAGTACGGCCAAAAGGTCTCGTGGGCCGACCTGCTCGTCTTCGCCGGTAACTGTGCCATGGAGTCCATGGGATTCAAGACGTTCGGCTTCGGATTCGGGCGCGAGGACATCTTCGAGCCTGAGGAGATTTTTTGGGGACCCGAGGACGCGTGGCTCGGTGATGAGCGCTACGGCGGCGACCGTGAGCTGGCCAAACCGCTCGGCGCCGTGCAGATGGGCCTGATCTACGTCAACCCGGAAGGCCCGAACGGCGATCCAGACCCGCTGGCCGCCGCGAAGGACATCCGAGACACGTTCGGCCAGATGGCGATGAACGACGAGGAGACATTGGCGCTGATCGTCGGCGGCCACACTTTCGGCAAGACCCACGGTGCCGTCGACCCCGACAGCATTGGGCCTGAACCCGAGGCGGCGCCGATTGAGCAGCAGGGGCTCGGATGGAAGAACAGCGTCGGCAGCGGCAACGGTGCTCAGGCTCTGACCAGCGGACTCGAGGGGGCCTGGACCCAGGAGCCGACCAAATGGGACAACGGGTTCCTGAAAAATCTGTTCGAGTACGAGTGGGAGCTGACCACCAGCCCGGCCGGCGCCAAGCAGTGGACTCCGAAGGATCCCGAGGCGCAGGAAACCGTCCCCGACGCGCACGATCCCTCCAAGCGACACGCGCCGATGATGCTGACGACGGACCTGGCGCTGCGGATGGATCCGATCTACGAGCCGATCGCCAGGCGCTTCTACGAGAACCCCGACCAGCTCGCCGACGCATTCGCCAAGGCCTGGTACAAGCTCCTGCACCGGGACATGGGCCCGATCTCGCGCTACTTGGGCCCGTGGGTTCCGGAGCCGCAGTTGTGGCAGGACCCCGTACCCGCCGTAGATCATGAGCTGATCGGCGACGAGGACATCGCCACGCTGAAGGCGACGATTCTCGACTCAGGCCTGTCGGCGTCTGAGCTCGTGTTCACCGCCTGGGCGGCGGCGGCCAGCTTCCGCGGGACCGACAAGCGTGGCGGGGCGAACGGGGCACGTCTCCGCTTGGCTCCGCAGAGAGACTGGGAGGTCAACGATCCGGCCCGCACGGGCAAGGTCGTGCAGACGCTCGAACGGATCCAGCAGGACTGGGAGGCCTCGCAGCCCGGAAATAAGCGCGTCTCGCTGGCGGACCTGATCGTCCTCGGCGGCTGCGCCGGTGTCGAGCAGGCGGCGAGGGCCGCGGGCCATGAGGTGACCGTTCCGTTCACGCCCGGTCGCGCGGACGCCTCGCAGGAGCAAACCGACGTCGAGTCGTTCGCCGCGCTCGAGCCGACCTTCGACGCGTTTCGCAACTACGTCGGCGCCGACGAGGCGCTGTCTCCGGAGACCCTGCTGGTGGAGCGCGCGTACCTGCTGATGCTGACCGCGCCTGAGATGACCGTGCTGCTGGGCGGCATGCGGGCGTTGAACGCCAACACCGGCCAGTCCGCACACGGCGTGTTCACCGATCGGCCCGGGACGCTCAGCAACGACTTCTTCGTGAACCTGCTCGACATGAGCACGGAGTGGTCGGCCTCCGGGGACGGCGTCTACGAGGGTCGCGACCGCTCGACGGGCGAGCTGAAGTGGACCGGTACCGCTGTCGACCTCGTGTTCGGCGCGAACTCGCAACTGCGGGCGATCGCCGAGGTGTACGGAGCGTCCGACTCTGAGCAGAGGTTCGTAGACGACTTCGTCGCCGCTTGGACCAAGGTCATGAACCTCGATCGGTTCGACCTGGCTTAGTTACCGGGTCAGCGGCTGGTCAGCGAGGGCCGCAGAGCGACGGGTCGGTGACGACGTACACGTGGATCGTGGCCGTACTGGCCTGGGTGTTGTTGTCGGCCGTCAGCGTGATCTTGTGATCGGCACGGCCACGCGTGCAGCTGAGCAGATCTGGGGTGTGCAATCGCAGTGTCGGGCTCGGATCGTGGGAGAGGTCGAAGTTGTTGACAGTCGTCCCGTCTCCGTTTGTGGTCAAATCATCCCAGGTGTAGGTGAGCGGCTTGCCGGCGGGATCGCTACCACCACCCTGGAACTGGACGTCGACGTACTGCCCCTGCGCATCGGTGTCCTTGGCCGCGAACGTCGTCCCGTCGAGGGGGGAGCTGATGAAGGCCACAGGGGCGCCGGGAGCTGGGTTGACGACGTGGATCGACACTGACCTGGTGCCCACGAGTCCGACGCTGTTGACCGCGTTCACCGAGATCGTGTGATCCCCAGCAGGAAGTGTGTAGAGCGTGATCGTGTCGCCGTGAAGCGTGGTGAGCTTGCCGTCGACGTACCAGAAGAACGCGCTGGCGGGGATCTCCACGTCCTGGCTGTCGGAGGCGTTGGCGTGGAACCCGATGGGCGCGCCCGCCAGGAAACTGGCCCCCTGGGTGGGGGAGCTGATCAGAACGAGGGGGCGTTGCGCGGGGTAGGCCTGACCGTGCCCGACCGTGGCGAAGTGCCAGTCATCATTGTTCCCCCCAGGCACGGGGTCGACCGAGCGGAAGGGCATCACGAACGAGTTGAGCGCCGGCCCGGGCTGCATCGAGTAGTAGTCGCCGGTGCCGCCCCCGAGCGCCGACGCCGCCGGAAGCGTGGGCGAGGGCAAGAAGCCTGGTTGGGGCCCGGCGGCCGGATTGGACACGGTGATGTACAGGTTGTTGCCGTGCGGGTCAAGAATGCCGGCGTCCGCCACCGGATTGGCGTTCTGGGCCGAGGACAGGTACGAGATTCCGACCTCCCCGTCCCGCGCCACCCCAAGCTGCGGCCAGGCGACTCCAAAGTCCTCAGACCAGATGTCGGGGTACGCCTTGCCGCTGCCGGCGCTCTCGGCGTACCAACCCACAGTGTTGATCGTGGTCAGCCAGGCCCCCGGATATGGGTAGACCTTGTGCAGGTTCGGGGTCTCCCCATTGCCGCAGTGGTCCAGACACTCCGTGCGCCCGGCCGGGTTGGCCACGATCAGTTCGTTGCGGGTCCACGCGGCGCTCTGGAGAGCGGCGGTCGTGATGTCAGCCCGCTTGTTCCAGTTGTTGCCGTCGCTGCCGAGGATCGAGTAGTCGCGGTCGGGAATCGACGCGTGGTTGACGTCGTGGATCAGCGGCGTGGTGGAGCTGTTGGTCCAGTCGTAGACCCGCGTCTGACTTAGGGTGTTGTTGGTGGCAAACAGTGACCGCGTTTCGCCCGGCGGCTGCTGCGCGGCGACCGTGCGAACGCTGGGGAAGAAGTAATTGGCCTGGAAGCGGTGCTGCTGGCCAAGGCTGGCGAGGTTGATTCGCATGGCCACTGCCTTGTTCGTGCCCTTAATTATGTCGACCGTGTAGTTGACGAACTCGTCATTGACCGCCACGGTGGAGTAGTCGAACCACGCGTTGGCGGGCTCACCGAGCGACTGCGGGGTCATGTCATAGACGATGTGCCAGGCGGCCCCGACGTTGCCCGCCGCTGCCCCAGCGCGGATCTCCTCCGGGCTCGCCACGGCGAAACGGATGATGTTGTTGCCCGGAACCCGCTTGCAATCGTTGCTGGGGACCGTCGCCGGCGGCGGCGTCGGGTTGGGGACTGGGGAGGGCGGACAGTAGTACTGAAGGATCCAGACGAAGAGGTTTTGGGCGGACGAGTAGACGACCTGCTGGTCGCAACACAGCGCGTTGTTCGCCGGGTCGGGGAGGAAGCTCGTGGAGGGGTCCGACGGACCGGACCAGGTCCGGCCGCCGTCGAGCGAATAGGCGGCCGAAACGTTGCCCGTGTACCAGACGACGTTATGGCCGATCGCCGTGGTCATCTCCTGGGGCTCGGCGATGCGCCCCGGCACGCCGATGTTGGTCGAGCGCTGCACCTGGAAATCGCCGGCATCAGGCGCCCGCCCCGGTAGGCCGGGCCCGAATGGGTCGCCTGAGTGGTCCTGACTCGTCCCAGGCGCCGGTGGAGAGGCGAACTGCGGGTTGGGCACCAGCCTTGCCTGCGCTCCGCGATCTCCCCGCGGCCGGAACACGCCCGGGGGCGTTCGGGTTGCGTCGCTGTCCCCCTGGTCGTTGGTGGCCGTATAGGACGGGGTGGGCGTGAAGCCTTCGCCGCCGGTCTGGCTCGCGGCTGGGCGGCTGAGCCCATAGGACAGCGCGCCGCAGTTCTTGGCGCCGGCCACGAGGCCCCGCTCGGCCGTGTTAAGGGCCGGTGCGATCGTCCGCTTGACGCTTCGCGGCGGGCCCCGGCGCCAGGTGCCGGCGGCGAGCAGCAGACCGTGCCCCCGGTCGAGCGCGGAGATGGCGGCACAGGTCCTGTGGCGGTGTAGTGCGTAGACGCTCTGCGAGAGTGAGGCGAGCACCCGTGCGCGCTGCCTGCGGGCGAAGCTCCGGGCGGAGAGCTTGCTCAGCTGCGAGGACGCCGCGGCGATCCGCTGGGCAGCGTTCGGCCGACGGTGGTGCGAGTGCGAGTGCGACTGCGACTGCGCGGCAGAGGCAAACGGCGTCCCGACCAGCAGGACGACCGCGGCCAGCATCCCGAGCCTTCGCTTGGCCCGCATGCGCAGCCGAACCGAGCCGAGCTCCGGGGCGGAGTGCGAACTCGTTGGCAGGCTCACGGGCGGACCTTACGGAAGTGGGCGCGGACCCCACGCCCAAAGCCGCTCGGTCGGCCGGAGTAGTAGCCCGCCGGGAAACCATTGACCGTGCCCGGGTCGTCAAGCAGCGCGTTGGAACAGCCGCCGTAGTCCTGGACGGTGTCCCAGGTCCAGGCCAGGTACGACTGGTGGATCGAGTCGACCACCGCCATCACCTTGGCCGAGTACGTCGAGGTGCAGTGCGTGTCGCCGAACCCACCGACGATCACCGGATGGTGGCTGGCGAACGTCCGGAGCTCACGCGCGTGGGCGACCACGTAGTCGGAATAGTCGAAAGACGAAACATCGGCGACCAGCTCGTGCCGTGGATCATGGGGCTTGAACTTGTCCCATTGGCTCAGGTCGGACGCGAACCCGGGGCCGGAGAGGATGATCGGCTGATGCGCCCCGGCGCTGCGGATCGCGTCGACCATATCCTGGTTCCCGGCCGTCTGGTAGGTCCCGAAGCGCATCTGGCCCTCCGGCAGGTCGGTGGCCATGCATCCGTCCCGTAGGCACTGCCAGGAGACATCATGCGGCTCGTCGTAGGTGTGAAACAGCACGCGCCGGTAGCCGACGAACGTGGCCGCGACCGATTTCCAGAAGTCGATGGAGTGGTCGGCATCGGCCATCGGGCTCTCGTCGGAGCTGACGTCGCTGGATCCGTAGGCGTTGTCCCCGGGGGCAGCCGCCGAGAGCCGTAGCACGACGTAGATCCCGGCGCCGGTCAGCCGCCGCACGTAGTCGCCGATCGCCTGTCGGTAGGGGCGTCCGGCGAAGTCCGGGTTGAGGTTGGCGTAGCCCCCCAGCCAGCATGCCTCGTTCAACGGCAACGCCACGGCGTTCACGTGCCAGGACAGCAGCGCCTTCACCGAACCGGCATCCGCGGGCCCCTGGAACACGCCGTAGCCAAAGCCGCCGCCGGTGACCGCGCCCGAGCACGAGTATTCCGTGCCCGAGCGGTCAACCCCGATCAGGCGCAGCGGTCTGCCGTCGGTGCCCACCAAGTGCCCGCCGGAGACCGTGACCATCGTCGGTCGGCGCGCGGTCGCGGGGCCGGCGACGGCGGCCAGCACCAGCAGGCAACCGGTGACCAGGCGGATCATGCGCCGGTAGGTCATGGCGTGGGTGTCTGCGTGTGCAGCGTGCCTACCTTGATCGCCGTGATCACCGTGTTGCGAGCGTTGGCCTGTGAGTCCGGGTTGCAGGTCAGCCTGACGACCGAACCGTCGGCGGTGTTGACCGCTGCAGTCAGCGTGATCGTCGAGGCGAAGATCAACTTGCCTGGCAGGTCGGCCGAGCCCCCGCCGATGGGGTTGGAGTTCTGCAGCAGTGTGCAGCTCGCGGGATTCTCGACGCTGGTCGAATTGCCAAGCGTCGTCGAGGCGGTGACGATGAACGTGGCCCCCGCCGGCAGCGTCAGCTGTGCCAATGGGGTGTCATTGCCGCCGGTCAGGGGCTGGCTCGTCGAAGCGGTGATGACGAAGCCGTCAGAGGGCCCGGTCGGCCCCTGCGGGCCGCTCGCGCCGGTCCGGCCCGTGAAGCCGCGCGGGCCGCGCGGGCCGCGCGGGCCCACGGGTCCCCGCCGTCCCCCCGAGGCACTCGTGCTCGCGCGGACGCTTCCCGAATCGAGCGCCGAGGCATGGGAGCGCAGCTGGACGTGATCAGCGGCCCAGGCGCCGCCGCCGGCGGCGACGAACAGGGCGATCGCGGAGATCACCAGGGCGGGGGATGGACGTGACAACTTCGGCATGGGGGGCTCCGTTTCCGATCAGGTCTTTGAGGTTCTTGAGGTTCTTGATCCCACAGCTGCGCGCAGTCAGGGCGAGCGCCACCCATCGCTCAGGTGCGGCAGCAGGTAGGTCTGCAGGTCGTGGTCGGTGCCGCTGGTGGCATTGCTGTCGTCGTAGTGGTTGCCGGGACGCGTGATCAGCTGCACCGGGAACCCGGCGTCGGTCATCGTCTTTATCTCCGCCTCCACTCCGGCGAGCGGGTACGTCTGGTCCTCGGTGTGGGCCAGGTGCACGACGTGGAACTTCCACCGCGCCGCGGCTAGCGATTGGCTGGCGCTCGATCCGGTGTCGCGAAACGGTGAGGTGTTCTCGGCCAGCACCCCCGCGAACTGCAGCGAGTGGTAGAACGCCAGCCGGTAGGAGAGATCCCCGCCCGAGGAGTACCCGCCCAGAACCACCTCGTGGCGGTCGATGTTGAAGTGCGTCTCGGCGTCGCTGATCGCGGCCAAAACCTTGGCCTGATCGACGTTCGGATCCCAGCAGTCGCCGTCCCGGCCGCCGACCGCGATCGAGAGATACGGGCGATCGCCGGACGGCGAAACTGTGTAGATATCGCCCGCAGCGTCTCCGCCACAGCCATGAAGCCACACCAGCAGCTCAAACGGGGTGCGATTGGACGCGTCGTAGGTGCTGGGCACGTCGACCCAGTAGTTGCTCTGCGGGGTCTGGAGCGTGAACGGGGTGTCGGCCTGGAAGGACACGGGGTGCGCGGGCACTGTGCTGGAGGAGCCGGGGGCGGCGACCGACAGCGTCCCCACGTGGCGACAGTTGTCGCGCTCAGAGGACTCGCGCACCGCGCCCGAGCTGTCGGCGCACGCCCGTACGGAATAGCTCCCCGGCGCCAGCCGAGCCGGAGCGGACACCGCGACGTTGACCGTCGCCGAGCTTCCGCGGCGGAGCCGGCCGATCCGAAACAGGGCCGCCGTTCTGACCGTGCGGCCGGCGCGGACGCGGAGGCTGAGCGTGGAGCGTCCCGCGCGCACGGGACCGACGTTGGCCACCACCAGGCTCCCGGTCAGCCGTCCGGAGGCCCCCGACACCGATCCGCTGGCGACAACCAGATCTGGACGCGCGGGTGCGGCGAGTGCCGACGGCGCGGCGATGGCCAGCGCTCCGGCGCACGCGCAAAGCAGCGTGCCCACGACCCTACGTCCCACTCGCGCCCCGAGTCCCAAGGACCTCACCAGATAAGCATTGCATAAATGGGGGGCTTCAGCATCGGGTTCAGGTGCCGAATGCCAACAATCCGCCGCCCGGGCGCCGCAGCGGTCATTTTTGGTCCGCGAGGACTACCCGGGTGTACCGGGCCAGCGGTACGACTTGGGACCGAGACACCGGTACATCGCGGTCTCAGTCGGGGATGTCGCCCGCAGCCAGCGGGGAAGCCCGGCGTAGCCATTCGCCGAACAGGGGATCGACGACGTACCAGACGCCGTCGCGCCGGTCGACGAGGCCCCGACGCTGCAGGCGCTCGAGTGAGGGCTTCACGCGCGAGTGGCTGGAGAAGCCGTATCGAGCCGCAGCCGGGCGGCTGGCGATGTGCTGCCCGCCACGGTCGGCGAGAAGTTGGAGGGCTCGGACCTCGTTGATCTCCGC
This sequence comes from uncultured Solirubrobacterales bacterium, assembly GCA_963844475.1. Lineage (GTDB taxonomy): Bacteria > Actinomycetota > Thermoleophilia > Solirubrobacterales > Solirubrobacteraceae > Palsa-465. The sequence goes on from CAWJOL010000003.1 coordinate 472,338, forward strand.
GTCGTCGCCGCTCATCAGGAGATTCAGCACCGAGCTGAATTCAGATCGCTCGATGGTCCGGACCAGCCGGTCGTGCGCAGCCACCACCGTTTCCAGGGTGACCGGCTCGTCAGGGAGGGTGCTCTGCCAGCACTCCCAGGCAACCTGCTGGGTGCTGCGGGGGTGCCCGCCGGTCGCGTTGAGGAGGTAGTTGAGCGCGTCTTCGCGCGCCGGCCTACCGGTGGCCGCGAACTGGAAGTCGAGATATTCGAGGAAGTCGGCTCGATCGATGACCGGCAGCTGCATCTCCGCGGCCTCGCCGAAGATCGGCTGGCTGGAATCCTCCATCATCATCTGCAGCGCATTGCGAATCGAGCCGGTGAACAGCAGCGAAACGTGATTTGCCCCCGAGCTCATCAGCGCGGAACGGATGATCGCCAGGGGATCGCCGGGGCAGTGGCGGAGCCGCTGGAACTCATCGAACACCACGACGAGATGATCGGACAGCGCTCGCAGCGTGACGAGCTGCGCATGCAGAGTCTCCGCCGTCTCGGCCGGCGTCACGGCCTGGCTGCGGACGGTCCCCTTGATCACTCGGATGTCAAAGCCGATCTCCTTCTCTAGCGCTCCGAGCTGGCGTTGAGCCGCTCTGCGGATGTGCTTCACCGGATGGCCGGTCATCGCGTCGTGAACGCAGCCGATGAACCCGGGCAGACTCACCACCCGCTGGAGATTGACCTTCACCACGTCGAAGGGCGGGGCATCCGCGCCGTGGTCCTTGGCCAGCTCGAGGGCGAGCTGGTTGGTGAAGGTGGTCTTGCCGGTATCGCGCGGGCCGAACAGCGCGACGTTGGTCTGCCCCTTGAGGGTGAGCGCCACCTGGTTGGCGAACGCTTCCATGCCGACGATCTTCGACGGATCGTCGAGCGGCCGGTCCCAGACGAACGGGTTCAGCGCGGTGGCCAAGATCCCGGATAGTACCAGGCCTGCGGTACAATTTCGTACCGGCTAGGCGGTACGCACCATCGAAAATGTGGGTTCCGCCGCCGTCAGGCGGGGCGGACGAACCCCTGCGCCAGGCGCCCGAACTCGAACTCGGCCGTCCCGGTGGTCACGACCGGGTCCTGGGCGGCGAAGTTCCGCAGCTCCTGCTCGTCCTCGGCCTCCACGACCGCGAGGCCGTAGGAGTCGTCCTCGGTCAGCACCGGGCCAAAGACGACCATCGCGCCGCGCTCTAACCACGGCCTCCAGTGCGCGGCATGACGGCCCATGATCGCCCGCTCCTCATCGGTCAGTGTCTGCGCGAACGCGGGGCGGGGAGCCTTGAGGCGGAGCACGAAGGTCGCCATCGCGAAGATCATAGTTCGCGGGGCGCTGGCCGGGCGATTCGCGCCGCTGCTGAGGTCGCCGCCTTGTCTCCGTGGTTCCCGGCGTGATAGTACGGTGCTGTGCAGCAAGATCGTCCCGTCCCCAGCGGCCGCGAAAGGCAGCCGCAGTCGGCTCTGTTGCGTGACGCCCTGCTGGCGCGGGCCGACGCCGAGGCCGCCGAGGTCCGAGCCGATGCCGCCCGGGAAGAGGCCGAGCGGGCGCGCGAGGAGGCCGAGCTCGGACGCTCGCGCCTGGCCGTGCTCACTGAGGCGGGCCGGCAGATGGCACAGTCGATCGACTGGGAGAGCACGGTGCAGGCAGTCGTGCGCAGCGCGGTGCCTGCGGTAGCCGATTGGACGTCGCTGACCATGCTCGAGCCGAGTGGAGAGCTGCGGATCGTCGCCGTATCTCACCGCGATGCTGAGCGCGAGCGATTGGCGTGGCAATTCATCGCCCGCCACCCACCGGACCCGGGGGCTGAGTCCGGTGCGGCGAACGTGATTCGCACCGGGGAGGTCGAGATCGTCGAGGACCTTCCGCCGGAGGCGATCAAAGCGGCGGCCCAGGATGCTGAGCATCTTCGGCTGCTGGAGAACCTGAACGTCCACCACTACGTGATTGCGCCGCTCAAGACTCCCGACGGCGTGATCGGCACGCTCACGTTCGTGCTCGGCGACTCAGGGCGACGATTCGAGCCAAGCGACATGCAGCTCATCACCAGCCTGGCCGCCCGGGCCGCGCTGCACATCCAGAACTCCCAGCTGTACACCGAGCGCCTGAGGATTGCCGAGGCGCTGCAGGTGGGGTTGCGCCCCCGCGCGCTCCCCACCATCCCAGGGGTCGAGCTCGCGGCGAGATTCCGCCCGGCGGGGGACGAGCTGGAGGTCGGGGGGGACTTCTATGACGTGTTCCCCGCTGAGGACGGAACCTGGACGTTCGTCATCGGGGACGTATCGGGAAAGGGGGCGGAGGCCGCTGCGGTCACGGCGTTGGCGCGCCACACACTGCGGGCGGCGTCGGTGCTGCTGTCCGATCCGGCTGCCGACCTGGCGCTTCTGAACGGTGCGATGGTCGCTGATGCGACTGACCAGTTCTGCACCGTCTTCTGTGCCCGTGTCCGCCACGAGGCGGGCGGGCTCCACTGCCGGTTTGTCAATGGAGGCCACGTTCCCCCGCTGTTGCTGCGCCGCGACGGAACCCTCGAGGAGGTCGAGGGCGGGCGTGGGCCGCTGGTCGGTCCGTTCAGCGACGTCGAATACCACGAGGCGACGCTCCGCCTCGAGCCGGGGGACCTGCTGCTCATGTACACCGACGGGGTGACCGAGGTGCGCCGTAGCGACGTCGCCCGGGGGGAGCGGAGTCTGCGCGCCACGCTCGCGGCCTCGGTCGGGCGATCGGCCGAAGAGGTGGTCGACGCCGTCGAGCGCGACGCCGTCGAACTTCTCGGCGGCCGGGCCCGCGACGACATGGCGTTGCTCGCCGTCAAGGCGGTGCGCGCACCGGTCGAGGACAATTGAAACGTGGATGACCGGCGCAAGGAGCGCATCGCCAGGAACGAAGCGAGTTTCCGCGAGATCAATGAGCGGCTGAGCCAGGGGCTGAGGCTGGTGCCAGACAACCCTGAGCTCCTCGAGTTCATCTGCGAGTGCGGGCACGCGACCTGTGATCAGCACGTCCGACTCAGCTCGCGCGAGTATGAGCAGGTTCGGTTGGACTCCCGGCGGTTCGCAACTGTTCCGGGCCACGTGATACCCGACACCGAGCGAGTCGTGTCGACGAACGATCGTTTCGATGTGGTCGAGAAGCTGGGCGACGCCGTCGAGCTGGCGGATGCGACGGACCAGCGCGCGCCGGACGGCGGGGGCCGTCGGGACGATCAGCTCTAGGTCTGGAGCCCAGCTCGCACTACAAGTTCGGTGTTGCCCGTCAGGCCGTCACCTCCGGCGCGGGGTCCGGACGCACGATCACCGTGTCGGCGATCGCGATGATCTCGTCGACAGGGAGGTCCGCGGAGCCTGCGTGCTTGCGGATTGCCTCAGGACTCGTCGCCTCATAGATGCAGACGGTCCCGACTGCCCCGTCGCCCTCGTCCAGGACGTAGCTGCGGATCCAGCGCACCTCGTCCGGCATCTCCTCGTTGCCCACGCGGGTGGAGCGGGCCGCCGCTGCCTGCAGCTCGTCGCCGGAGCTCCACCCGTTGCGGCGCAGAATCGCGTACAGGTCCATGGTTCCTCCTTCGTCGTGAAACGGTGCGACGACCCTATCCCGGCGAGAACTGCGCGGATAGGGCAGAACTGCCTATCTTGCGACCATGCCGATAGCCGCGATGATCGCCGGCCGGCTGCGACTCACCCGGCGCCCCAGGAGGCGTGGTCGAGAAAACGAAAACATAGTTCGTTTTCTCGACCACGCCCCGAACGTTGACGCCCACGGTGGCCCCGCGACGGACCTCGGTGGACCTCGAGAGCTAGCCGGCGCTCCAACCGCTTTTCCTCGATGGAGCAGGGCGCTCGAGTCTAATCCCCGCTACCTACCCGGCTTGGTCTGGACTGACCGGCTGAAGCGCGTCCTCACGCGCCCAGCGGGCGAGCGTCGAGCGCAGGCCGGGAATCGCGGCGAGGGCCACCGGGGTCGGGAGCCACACGGCGATCGTGCGATAGGCCAGCACCGCGGGTAGGGCGACCTGCGCCGGTGCGCCGAACGCGATCAGCACCCCGGCTATCCCGCCGCTGACCGATCCCGGAACCGGCAGCGTGTTGGCCACCTGGCCGACGAAGTAGGCGAGCGCCACCACCAGCGGACCGGCGTGCGATCCGAACACGTGCAACATCGACCAGAGAACGGCGGCATCGAAGGCCCAGTAACCGATCGCGCCGGCCAGGCGGGCGTCTTTGGAGCGCATCAGGCCCCGGGCGTCGCGGACGGCGTCGCCGAGCAGCCGGGCGCTGCGGGCCAGGCGTGAGTTGGCCCCGCGCCCCGCAGCGAGTCTCGTACCCGCAGAGACCCTCAGGGCCACCATGATGCAGAGCGCCGCGACGAGCGCGGGAATCGCGCTCAATAGCAACGGGCCGCGGGTGCCGAACAGCCCGAGCGCGAGCGCCCCTCCGGCGAGCACGATCGCGGCGAGGAAGATCGAGTAGAGCACGACGAGGAAGACGAGCAGGGTGCGCGCCGCATCCCGCGGGGCCAGGCCGGCGCGGCGCAGCGACCACAGGGTCAAACCGGCGCCGCCGGCGCCGGCTGTGGGCAGCAGCCGGGTGGCGGCGGCACCGGCCAGCGTGATCTGCGCGCTCTCGCGCAGCCCCACCCGATCCGTCGCGCGCCCGGCGACCAGCGACAGCAGGCCGACGTATGCGAGCAGGGAGAAGATCTCGAACCCCGCGCCCACCGCGAGCCAGCCTCCGTTGGCACCGAGTCCATGCCGCAGCGCCGCGCTGAAGCGGTGCACCGGGCCACCGGCCAGCGCGGCCGTGGCCAGCGCGGCGGCTGCGAGCAGAGCCGGGAGCGCCACCCGGCGCGCCAGGGCACGGGCATCCAGGGCGGGGAGGGCAAACTCGGAAATGGCGTTGTCGGAGGCGAGCACGGGGATCAGCTCAAGAGCGGGCGGGCGGCAGGTCCCTGGGTTCTACGTGGCAATCGGGGCGAACGGATGTGACATTTGCCCTCTTAGACCGGCGCCGGCTCCCAGATTCATCGCTCGCTCGGCACCGGGTCGTTTTGACGCCAGGGAGGTCCGCCACGTAGGTTCACAGGAAAGTCACTAGGAATTCCACGCCGTGGGCATATTGGTCACGAGGCAATTCAGCGACAGGAGGCGGGATGACTGACAGCGACCGGTACACGCGCGGCACATTCCTGAGGAAGTCTGGCGTCGCGGGCGCCGCGCTACTTGGCGGCTCGCTCTGGCCGACCGCGCCGGCTGCGGCACACGCACGACGCCGAGGCGGCCATGAGGCTCCGATCAGGAACCTGGTGATCTCATGTCAGGAGAACCGCTCCTTCGACCACTACTTCGGCTATGCGCGGGCGGTGCAGGCGAAGGGATTCGGACCCCCGCCGGGCTACTTCCAGCCCGACGCGATGGGTGGGCACCACACGCCGTATGAGTTCACGAGCCTCTCGACTCCGGACATCGGGCACGACTGGACGTCGGTCCACCGCGAGTGGGACGGCGGGCGGATGGACGGCTTCTACGTCGCCGATGGCGTCAACGCCCTCGGGTACTACACCGAACGAGAGCTGCCGTTCTACTACAGCCTGTTCCGCAGCTTCGGCCTGTGCGCGAACTACTTCTGCTCGCTGCTGGGACCAACCTGGCCGAACCGCTTCTACCTGATGTCGGGCACCTCGGGCGGGATCACCGACAACGGCAAGTGGGGCTACGGCATCTTCGACTCGTCGAGCTGGCCGATCATCCTCGACCTGCTCGACGATGCCGGGGTTACCTGGAAGATCTACAACCTGGGGGGCATCGACGACGTCCCGAGCGGAGAGTCCGACAACGTCGCGGTCTTCTGGAGCCGCTGGGCGCACGACCCGCGAACCGTGGCCACGCAAGCCGACTACCACCAGGACTGCGCCACGGGGAAGCTCCCGCAGGTCTCGTGGCTGATTCCCAGCTACACCAATCACCTGGACGAGCACCCCCCGGCGGACGTGTCGGTCGGGATGAGGCTCCAGCAGGAGGTGATCACCGCGCTCCGCCACTCACCTCATTGGGATCGGTCCGCCTTCCTGCTCACCTACGATGAGCACGGCGGATTCTTCGATCATGTGCCGCCACCCCAGGTAGATGCCTACGGCCTGGGTATCCGCGTGCCGCTGTGGGTGATCTCGCCGATGGCCCGGCGCGGGGTCCTCACCTCCCGCAAGCCGGCCGAGCACGCCTCGACGCTGAAGCTGATCGAGCGTCTGCACGATCTGCCCACGCTTGCCTCTCGCAACCACTCCTTCGACGTCTCGACGCCGACCGGGTCCGACTACGCGACCGAGCGGGGCACCTGCCCCGCCGCGTGACGGACTGGAGCAGATCAGCGACCTATACGACCTGTTCGACTTCGATCGGGGTCCTAGGGAGCCGGCCCGACACCATCACCAGGGCGCCCGCCGCCGCCACTAGCCGCGGCATCAGGGTGGGTCGAGGGGAAGCACCGAATCGTCAAGCTCGACCAAGCCGTAGTTCCCATCGTGGCGCAGATAGAGGACCTTGCCGTGCTGGTCTTCGGCCGCGATGAAGTAGAGGAACCGGTGATTGAGGACGTCCATCTCTGACCGGGCGTCGGCCAGCGAGATCGGCTCGGGGTAGCGGCTCGGCTCGGGGATGATGAAATCGTCTACGCGCTCGGTTGCCAACGCGCTGCCGGGAGGGTGAAGCAGGCCGACCCTCTCGTCCTCGCGCCGGTGCACCACCACATCCTCTGAGGTGCGCGCGTGGCGGAACAGGCTGAACTCGAGGTCGCGCTCGAACAGCTCCGCGACGGCCCCGAGCGTGCTCTCGGGCTCGCTTGAGACCTTCAGGAACGCCACGATCTCGCGTTCCTCCGGTGGCCTCAACCGGGCCACGGGCCGGTGTCGGACCTCAAACTGAACCTCCGACGCCGCCCTGCGGAGCTCATCCGGCTGATCGCGCCGCGCCACCTCGGTGCCCACGATGCGACGCAGCTGCCGACGCAGGCGCTCGGCCACCTCCTCGGTCGCCGCTAGCGCAGTGACGCCGGTGGCGTGGGCCGCGAGCAGTCTGCCGTCCACGAGCATGCTCGCGTCCGCCACATAGTGCTTTCTGGCCGCGCGGTTCGCGCCGGCGACGCGGAGAGTGAGTCGGAGGTTCTGCGGCGGGCTCTTGGTGTAGCGGGCCAGGGTCGCGATGCGCTCTCGAATGCGCTCCAGTTCATCGCGCGGCAGTTCTCTCTCGACCGTGATCCGGACGTCGGTCGCGTCCGCGTGGTCGGTCATCTCGCTCATGCTGCCACGAGCCTTGACCGGAGCCACTTCATGGGCTGCTCTCAGAAAGTGCTTCACCGATCGCGGCGACACGCGCAGCTACGCGCGCGTACCGGTCCGCCGCGGCCTCTTCGCGGTCAAGCGCCGCCACATACGCAGTGGACGCCCAGGCCTGGTCCGCCGCCGTGGCTTCCGACCACTGTGCGTAGGTGGCGCGCACGCGTGCGGTCTCCTCGCGCCAGTCGGCGTAGGCGTCGTGCATCTCGTTCACGGCGCGAAGCTGCCAGGGACTCAAGTGGATTCAGCGGGTCGCTGCTCGGCAGACCGCTCGATCCTGCGGCGCGACCGAGGCGGTCAGGCAGTCCGTGGCGGCCGGCTTCTCGTTCGGCCGGAAGGCACTCCGCACCCCGCGGGAACGGATCAGCCCACGATAGGTCCCGACGGCGGCGGTGGGACGGCGCTTCAGCGTGGGATCGGTACGGACGTTCACGGTGTAGAGGCCGAACCTCGCGCGATAGCTACCCCACTCGTAGTTGTCGGTGAGGCTCCAATACAGGTACCCGATGACCGGGACGCCGTCCTGGCGCGCGCGCTGTACCCAGTACAGCGTGTCCCGCAGGTTCTGTGGGCGCGTGACGCCGTCGGTGCGGGCAAGGCCGTTGTCGGTGGGCATGCCGTTCTCGGTGATCAGCACCGGAAGGCGCGGGAACTGGCGATGCATCGAGCGCAGCGCGGTGTACATCCCGAACGGGTCCAAGGGGATCTTCCAGCTCATGCCGCCGGAAAGATCGATCAGCGTCGCCGCCTGGTCGTAGGCCGGGTAGTAGTAGTCCAGGCCGATGTAGTCGAGCTGCTTGCGCACAGCCTTCAAGAACTTGTCGGTCTCGACGCTCGCCAGGGCCCCACGTCCCGGCCAGGCGTAGTTCGACGACACCATCGCGTGCGGCGAGGCGCGGTGGATCAACGCGTACGCCCGGCGGTGGGCCGCGATCAGGTTGGTGCGCAGCGCCACGACCTGACTGGCATTGAGTGGGAAGTTGCCCTGCTCGATGAACTCGTAGAAGAATTCCTCGTTGAAGGTCAGCCAGTACTTCACCTGATGGCCGTACCGGTTGGCGATCACCTTGGTCATCGCGGCGAAGTCGTTGACCGTCTTCTTGCTGGTCCAACCTCCCTGCCGGTACACCCACATCGGGTAGTCCCAGTGGTTGAGGGTGATCAGCGGCTGGATGCCCGCGCCGGCCATCCGAGCGAGCACGCGGTCGTAGAAGCGCAGTCCGCTTTGCGAGAAGACGCCGGGCCGGGGTTCGACCCGGGCCCAGTTGATCGAAATGCGATACGTGTTGACGCCGAGCCCGGCCGCGAGACCGATGTCGGAGCTGTAATGATCGTAGAAGTCGACGGAATTCCCGTAGGCGTCCTTTTGCGTGCTGACGGGATGCGCTCCGTCGTCGCGTGTTATGTAGTAGTTCCAGTTGTTGTGCGTCGTGTGACCCTCGCTCTGGAACGCCGAGCTCGATACGCCCCAGAGGAAGTTCTTGGGCAGCTTTTGCACCGCCGCGCCCGCGGGGGCTGCGAAGGCAGCCGCCGCGACGAGCGCGGCGAAAACCGCCGCGACCGTCCGACAGGATCTCTCTCTGGTCACCACTCGTGAAACGTAGCGTATAAGACACCGAGGCACAAGTGTCTCACCTGCTAGGGCATGTATGTTCTGAGCCACTGCATTCGGTCGAAGAGAGCGAGGCGCCGTATGTCAATCGAGCCGGGGACCTACAGACTGGGACCGCAGAACGGCACGCTTTCGGTGCGCACTGGCCGTCGCGGAGCGGTGGCCAAGGCCGGGCACGATCTGCTGATCGAGGTGAGCGCCTGGGGTGCAACCGTGGAGCTCGCTGCCGATCTAGCGCAGAGCGTGTTGGAGCTTGAGGCTGACCCCAACTCACTTCAAGTCCGGGAGGGCACCGGCGGCCTGAAGGCACTCGGCGAGGACGATCGACACGGCATCAACGAGACGATCGTCAAAAAGGTCCTCAAGGGCAACGAGATCGTCTTCCGTTCACGATCCGTCGAGGCCAAAGGCAACGGGCGGCTCACCGTCGCGGGCGATTTGGAGTTGGCCGGCGGCATCAACCCGATCACCTTCGAACTCCAGCTGGGCGACGGCGGACATGTGAGCGGACGCGCCACCGTGACGCAGTCCGCCTGGGGCATGAAGCCGTACACGGCAATGCTCGGCGCGCTCAAGGTGGCCGACGATGTCGAGGTTTCGGTCGACGGCACCCTCTCCCGGGTCTGAGCCTCAGGTCGGTTTGTCGATGCACGACGGCAACCCGGAACGGATTGTCGCGTTCGTCCTGGCTGCGGTCATCGGCGTCTGTCTGGGCGCGTGCGGGAACTCGTCCGAAGCGACGACCGCCGCGGGCGGAGTGGCGCGGACGACGACGTGGAGGCCCGGGATTCACCTCCGAGGAATTGTCGATCTGAGCGCTCCGCGGAATGGGTCGATCGTCGTCGCTGCGGCCGGACGTCTGTCATTGCTATCGCCTCGGGGCGGAGTCCGAGCGTTCGCCAGCGGCTATTCAGAGAGCAGGGGTCTCGAGCCGTACATCGCGCGCTCGTTGGGCCAGCGGGTGCCAGGCGCAAGGTGTGCCTTTGCCCCGCAGAGCCTGTATGCGTTGAGGCTGACCCACGGCACCGGCGTCACCGTGATCGATCGGCGGGGTCGCGTCCGCCAGTTCGCGAGGCTGCCGCGGCGTGGACTGGAGAATGGAATCGCGTTTGACGATGTCGGCCAGTTCGGTCACCGGCTGCTCGTCACCGCGAGCGTCGCGGCAGGGACGGCGCTCTACGCCATCGACTGTCGCGGACGGGTCACGACGCTGACCCGGGCCGCGCCGCACGTCGAGGGTGGGATCGCCGTGGCGCCGTCGAGGTTCGGTCGCTTTGCCGGCAAGCTGATCGCCCCCGATGAGCTCTCGGGCAATCTCTATGCGATCGGAGCGGATGGGCGAGCGGCGCTGCTGGCGCCCTCAGGCCTGCCGCACGGCCAGGACGTGGGCGTCGAGAGCCTCGGATTCGTCCCCAAGCGCACTACCGCCGCGCTCGTAGCCGACCGCCGCACCCGGCGCAATCGCCACCCCGGAGACGACGTGATTCTCCGGATCGCGGCGACCCAACTCGCTGCGGCCGGTGTGCGGGCCGGGGACCTGCTCGCCGTGACCGAAGGCGGCGCCAGGACGATCGCCGTGCGCTGCGCGGCCAGCTGCGGTGTCCGGCAAATAGCCGACGGCCCCGCCATCGCCCACGTCGAAGGCCACGTCGTGTTTGCCGACGGGTGACCCGGCGAGCGCCGTGCAATCCCGGGATCGGCCTAGTGGTATCGGAAATTCCCAACTTGGAGGCACCATGAGCCAGGGACCGGAGCGGCTTGACCTCGCGATGGTCACCTTCAGCGGGGAGAGCGCGGCGGCCGGCACGTTTGGCGAGATGCGCGCCGCGGTCGGAGGTGCCGCGTGGATCCACGAGATCGCCCTGGTCGAACATCTCCCCAGCGGCCGGATGGTGGTGCGCGGAACGTTCGCGGGTCGCTACGTCGACGCTGACGAGTCCGATCGCTTTTCGGAGACCCGTGCCGCCCGCGGGGCGCTGACGGGCGCGCTGCTGGGCGCGGCGGTCGGTCCCGCGGTATTTGCCGCAGGTCTTGTGCTCGGAGCGATCGTGGGTGCCGAGTCGGTCACCCCGACCGAGGCCGAGCCCGAACCGCAGCCGTTGCTGGACCAGCTCCGTTCAGGGGTGCCGAAGGGCCACTCGGCGATCGTCCTCCTGGCTGCCCCCGAGCACGTCGAGGCAATGCTTGCGGCGGTCGCCGAGGACCACGGGAAGCTGACGCGCTATGAACTCAGTCCCGAACAGACCTTGATGCTGAGGCAGGCGCTGGCCGCGACGCCGGAGGACTAACTCGGGCAGGCGGTGCCGGCGGCGGTGCGGCCGCTCGGCAGGCAGGGGAGGACCGTCGGCGGCTGCCAGGTGCGGCCGTTGAGGATCCCGGCGACGTTGTCCGGCTTGTACAGGCGCATGATCAGCCGGAACGGCTGGCCGGCCGGGGAGGGGAGCCAGTTCGCGCGCTGGGCGGCGCTGGTCGGTGCGCTGGGCTGGATGTAGATGTCCAGCGAGTGGTCGGCGTTGAAGTGGACGTGCGAGCGATTGTTGACCAGATAGACCTTGGCCGGGTTGGGCACGAAGAAGCTCTTGGCGTCGTACAGGGTCATTGACCAGAACGCGCGCACCGGGAAGGGCAGGTTGCGCGCAGCGACGTGGGCGACGTAGCGGTTGGCGCCGGTCAGCGGATGGAGGTTCAGGTCGGTGACCGTGAACGGGTAGATGGCCAGCGAGGAGACCGGCGCGCCGAGGCCGATCGCGTCGACGACCGCGCGGGTCGTGTAGTCGGTGCCGTAGGTGCCGGTGCGGGCGACCAGCCAGCCGTTGTGTTTGGGGGCGATCGCTCACGAACGCGGTGCGGATGTCCGTGGTGACCTGCGCCGCGCCGGCGGTCGACGCGCGTCGTGCAGGCGCCTGGCGGACCGCGGCGTCAAGCCGCGTGCTCGTGCTCGGGTGCAGCCCCGGGCCGATGCCGACCGTGGCCAGCTGCGCCAGCAGCGGCCGGTCTGCCGCCGGCGGCGGGAAGCGCCGCAGCTGATCGCCCAGCGCGTCGAAGAAGGCCAGGGGGTTCGCGCCCGGCTGTGTACCCGGGACCGTGAACTGCTTCGACGTCCTGACCGACGTGCCGAGGTCGCGCGGGCGAGTAACGCGGTTCCCCAGCGGTCAAGCGGCGTCAGCGAGTACTGGTTCTGGATCCGGACCACGTTGGCCGTGTCGGCGGCGTCTCGGATGTAGGTCCGCCCGATGATCCACACGCGCGTGTACGGAGAGCGGATCGCCTTGACGCCGCGGGGCAGTCGCCCGTGCCAACCCGGGCGCGACGACGGCGTAGTTGCCGGGCGGATGACCGACCGAGCCGATCGTAGGCGAAGTTCTCGGTGTACGGATCCAGCAGCTCCATCACCGTGAAGCGCCCGCGCACCACCGGCATGTGGATGACGATCGGCTGACGCCTGAGGTCCAGCCAGGCCATCGAGTAGAGCGTGTCGTGGTTGGGCGCGACCACCGTCTTATCCGCCGGGGAGGCGAGGCGGCGGATGTGGCTGAACTGGTTGACCGGGCCGCCGCCGGCCCCGTTGGGCACGTTCGTGCTCGTGCTGGTCTTGAACACGCGGTCGGTGTCGAGCAGCGGATATCCGTAGACGTAGGCCTGCGTGGCCAGAGCGAGAGCGCGCTGGTACTCGGCCGTCTGGGAGGGCGTGCGGACCCGGCGCCGCTGCGGCCTCCGCCCGAGCCAGCGCCCCGACGTGCCAGACCACCGCGACGGCCAGCGTCAGCCACAGCAGCCGGCGTGACAGGCGAGCGCTCACGCGCTGTCCTCCGGATATCCGATCGGCCGCAGCACTCGCAGCCAGACGGTCTCCAGGGTGGCCAGCGCCACCTGCGGATCGCCGTAGGGCTCGCGCCCGAATTCCTGGAGCAGATAGGTCTCGTTCATCAGGTTGAGCGCGCGGGCCAGGGCGCGTGAGTCCGGGACCTCGAGCAGACCCTCGGCGACGGCGCGGTCGATCGCGCCGGCGGTGATCTCGATCAGCCCCTCCAGGGTCTCACGGTAGGCCCGCTCGATCCGCGCGTCGCTGGCCGCCGCCTCGGTGACCGCGCGGACCAGCGGTCCGTGGCTGACGAAGAAGTCGACGACCGCCGCCAGCCCCTGCTGGGCCGCGGCCGGATAGCCGGCGCCCGCGCTCGCGACCCACCGCTCGGCCACGGCCTGCAGGTCCGTGCGACACGTCGCTCAGCAGCCGCAGCACGAGGTCGGTGACGTCGTCGAAGTGCCGGTAGAAGGCGGTGCGGGTGAGGCCGGTCTCCGCCATCACGACCTCGACCGACAGCTCTCGGTAGGGCCGCTCGCGCAGGAACCGGTCGGCCACCTCGAGGATCTCCGGCCGCGTGCTCTCGCGTTGCTCGCGCTGGCGCGTTCGCTGGGCGGAGGCGCTCACGTGCGCACATCGTAGCTTAGTGACGGCGTGTTTGACAGTGCGTCACGAAGCGGTTACGGTCGCAGTCGTGGGGTCAGGGATCAGGTCACGAGCGTCGCTCGCCGTCATTGGCAGCTGTCGCGTGCGCGCTGCGGCCGCCGCACCTGCGCCGCCGGTCGCGACGCCCCTGACGATCTCGCCCGCTCCCGGGACCCCGGACGCCTCGCCGACGCACCCAGATCAGCATCCTCGGCGCGTCCGCTCGAGCAGGATCAGAGCGGTCGACCGTGACCGGCGCGGTCCAGCGGGCGGCACGCCGGCGTCCTGCGCCCGTACAGCGCCCACCGCGGCGCGAGCTTCGTCCTGCGTCAGCCGCTGACCCAGGGCGAGCGTGTCACGGTCGATGCCGCGCGTCAGCGGCCTTCGCGACGCAGGAGCTTCAGCCTTCACCGTCGCGCGCCTGGACACGATCCCGCCGGTGATCAACCTGCCGGCCCAGCAGCCGGACAAGCTCGATCATTTCGTCTCCCGGCCTGACCTGCTGCCGCCCCAGATCACGGTCCTCAAGCCGGGCGGGACGACGAGCGGCGACATCTTCCTCACCCCGCTGCCGTCTCCGATCGTCCATCCCGAGAGCAACAACGCGATCTCGATCAACCCCGTCGGACCCGGCGGCCCGATGATCCTCGACAGCCGCGGCAGGCTGGTGTGGTTTGACCAGCTGCCGCGCCCCGCTGGTGGCGACCAACCTCCGCCCGCAGCGCTTCGCCGGCCACGAGGTGCTGACGTGGTGGCAGGGCCCGGTCACGCTGTCTGCCTTCGGCACCGGCGAGGGCGTGATCGCCGACCTCTCCTACCGCACGCTCAGAACCGTGACCGCCGGCAACGGCTACACGACCGACCTGCACGAGTTCGTGCTGACGCCGGATCCGGCGACGCGCTGCTGACGAGCTACTCGCCCGTGCTCGATCCACCTCGCCGGCACGGCCCCCGGCACCCTCTCGCCGCTGCTCGATTCGATCGTCCAGGAGGTCGACGTCCGCACCGGCCTGGTGGTCTGGGAGTGGCACTCCTTCGGCCACATCCCGCTGAGCGCCTCCTACGCCACCCCGGCCAACAGCGCCGACTACGACGCCTATCACCTCAACTCGATCCAGCTGCTCCCGGCCCACCGCGTCCTCGATCTCGGCCCGCGACACCTCGGCGATCTACCTGCTCGATCGCACCAGCGGCCGGGTGATCTGTGGACGCTGGGCGGCAAGGCGAGCAGCTTCCGGCTGCGTCGCCGGCGCCCGGTTCTATTTCCAGCACGACGCGCAGATGACCAGGCCGGACGAGGTCAGCCTGTTCGACGACGAGGCCGGGCCTCCGTTCGAGGCGCCGGCCTCGCGCGCGCTGCTGCTCAAGCTCGACCTCGGGCACCGGACGTGCAGCTGTTGCAGAGCAGCTGCCCGGCGCCCGGGCAACAACACGCTCGCGCAGAGCGAGGGCAGCGCGCAGCGGCTGCCCGGCGGCAACGCGTTCGTCGGGCTTCGGCTCGACGCCGTTCTTCTCGGAGTTCTCCGCCACCGGCAAGCTCCTGTTCGACGCCCGGCTGCCCACCGACGACGGCAGCTACCGCGTGTTCCGCTATCCGTGGAGCGCGACGCCGACGACCCGTCCGGACGTCGTCGTGCGGCGCACCTCGCCGACCCGGGTCTCGGTCTACGTCAGCTGGAACGGCGCCACGCACCGTCGCGCGCTGGCAGGTCCTCGCGGGCTCCGGCACCGAAGCTCAGCCCGGCGGCGGTGTCGGCCAACCGAGGCTTCGAGACCCGGATCAGCGTCACCAGCGCAGCTGACAACTTCGCCGTCCGGGCCCTCAGCTCGCAGCGGCCGTGTCCTCGCAACCTCAAAGGCGGTGCAGCCCTCATGAACCTCTTCCGCGCGCGCAGCTGGTGCTGGGCCGTGTCACGTCGCGCTGGCCTTGACCGCCCCAGCGGCGGCCCAGGCCAAGGCGCCGCGCGGCATCCACAAGATCAAGCACGTCGTGATCATCATGCAGGAGAACCGCTCCTTCGACAGCTACTTCGGAACGTACCCGGGCGCCGACGGGATCAAGATGCGCCACGGCGTCCCGACGGTATGCGTGCCGGACCCGCTGCGGCACACCTGCGTGCGCCCGTTCCACGATCCGCGCGACGTCAACTACGGCGGTCCGCACGAACAGGGCGCCTACAACACCGACTACGACCACGGGCGCATGGACGGGTTCGTCCGCGCGCGTCAGTCGTGCGCGAACGCCGTCGATCCAATCGACTGCGTCGCCAACGCTCAGCGCTCGACATGATGGGATACCACGACCAGCGGGAGATCCCGAACTACTGGAACTACGCGCGTGGCTTCGTGCTCCAGGACCACATGTTCGAGCCCAACGCGTCCTGGAGCCTGCCGGCCCACCTGTTCCTCGTCTCCGAATGGTCGGCGCGCTGCATCAAGGTCGGCGACCCCTTCAGCTGCACGTCCAACATCGAGGTCCCGAACCTGCCGGCCGACCTCGGTCCGGCGCCCCACACCGCGTCCGAACTACGCCTGGACCGACCTGACCTATCTGCTGCACCGCCGCCACGTGAGCTGGGGCTACTACGTCAAGAAGGGCCCTGAGCCCGACTGCGAGACCGGACAGATGCTCTGCACCTACGTCGACCAGTCTGCCCGGACTCCCGGCATCTGGAATCCGCTCCCGAGCTTCACCACCGTGCAGCAGAATCATCAGGTCGGCAACGTCCGGGACACCAGCGCGTTCCTCAGCGCTGCCCGCACGTGGCCACCTGCCGGCGGTCTCCTGGGTGATCCCCAGCGGCGCGGTCAGCGAGCACCCGACGTCCTCGATCCGCGCCGGGCAGGCGTACGTGACCAACCTGGTCAACACGATCGGTCGCAGCCCCGATTGGAAGAGCACGGCGATCTTCCTCGCCTGGGATGACTGGGGCGGGTTCTACGACCACGTTCGCCCGCCGGTGATCGACCTCAACGGCTACGGCTTCCGTGTCCCGGGCCTGGTGATCAGCCCGTACGCCCGGAAGGGCTTCATCGACCATCAGCAGCTCAGCTTCGATGCGTTCGCCAAGTTCATCGAGGATGACTTCCTCGGCGGCCAGCGGCTCAATCCGAAGACCGACGGGCGTCCTGACCCGCGTCCCACGGTTCGCGAGAGCGCGCCCGGTTCGGGTGACCTGCGGCGTGACTTCAACTTCCAGCAGACGCCCCGGCCGCCGCTGATCCTCCCGACTCACCCGCAAAGGAAGACATGAGCGATCGAGCCCACCCCCGAGCAGTTCCAGCGCTTGGCCGCCTCCGAGGACCAGGGACCTGTGGTGATGGTGAACCTGCTGCGCTTCAAACCGCGCGCGGACGGCATCGATGCCGCAGGACCGGATCACCGGCGTCGAGGCGTACGGGCGCTACGCCGCGGCCGTCGACCCGTTTCTCGCCCGGGCCGGCGGACGGGTGCTGTTCGCCGCCGAACCACAGGAGTCGGTGATCGGGCCAGAGCACGGAGAGTGGGACCTGGTGCTGGCGGTCGAGTACCCGTCGCGTAGCGCGTTCATGGAGATGACCACCGACGCCGGAGTACCTCGCCGTCCACGGTCATCGCGCTGCGGCGCTCGCGGACTCGCGCCTGATCGCCTGCAAATCCGTACCGGTCTGACGTGGCCCGAGCCCTCGCCGGCCGGCTGACTCCCGCGGATCGAGACCTGGCAGCGCGCCGGCGCACTCGAGCGAGTACGCCGGGCTCGGATCTTCGTGCGCGAACAGGCCGGCGGGGGCCCGCCCGTCTTGCTCCTGCACGGCTACCCGTCGAGCTCGTATGACTGGCGCTACCTGTTCGCGGCGTTGCCCGACCAGCGACTGACGAGCTTTGACTTCCTCGGCTTCGGTCTCTCGGACAAGCCCAGGCAGCACGTGTACTCGCTGATGACCCAGGCTGACCTGGCCGAGCGGGTCGCGGCCCGCTACGGGGAGGAGCCGGTTTTCCTCGTGGCGCACGACATGGGAACTTCGGTGGCCACCGAGTTACTCGCCCGCGATGTGGACGGAAGGCTGCCGTTCAAGCTCGCCGGCGTGCTCCTGTTCAACGGGAGCATGGTGATCGAGCAGGCGAGCCTGACCATCTCGCAGAAGCTGCTGCGCAGCCGCCTGGGGCCGCTCGTTGCCCGGCTCAGCAACGAACGCAGCTTCCGGGCCCAGTTCGCGCGCATCTTCTCGGCCGGGCACCCGCTGACCGCCGAGGAGGCCGCCGACCAATGGGCGCTGCTGGCCTACCACAACGGGCACCTCATCCTCGACCGCCTCACCTACTACCTGCATGAGCGCGTTGCCTACGCCCCGCGCTGGCATGGCGCGCTGAGGGACTGGCCCGGCCGGCTGGAGCTGGCGTGGGCCCGGCAGGATCCAGTCTGCACCGAGGCGGTGCTCCAGGCGGTCCTTGAACTGCGCCCGCACGCGCCCCTGATCCGCCTCGAGGAACTCGGCCATTACCCACAGCTCGAGGATCCGGCCGCTGTGGTCGATGTGGTCGCGCGGTTTCTGGCGCCCCACCGTTCGCCCCGAGCCGAACAGTTAGGCTAAAGATCGAGCCAGGCGGGTACCCGGGCTCGGACAAAGTTCGATCCCAGGGAGGTCAGGATGAAGGGCAAGGGCGCAATGCTTGCGGGGCTGGCGGGGATCAGCGCCGCCACGTTCGGCATATTCGGGCTTCCCGGAGCGGGTGGTGCAGCGCCGGCCGCCGGCACACCCCGGTGGGTGCTGCACGCGGAACGGTATTCGGGCGGCATCTCCAACGGGGTGCGTGGGTCACTTGATGCGGCGACCGCGACGCCGGCGGCGCCGAAGGCTAACGCCTCACCGCTGGTCCAGCCGCCGGCCAACGTTGCCTCGGGCAACATCCAGATGGATCACAACTCGTACCCGCCGATGCCCCAGAACGAGACCTCGGTGGCGCTCAACACGCATGACGAGAGCATCGCGGTGGCGGCCTCCAACGACTACGTGGACGGCGGCGTGACGGTGATGCGCACGAGCAACGGTGGTCATAGCTGGGCCACCACGCGGGTCGTTCCGGTCTATGAACAGGCCACGGACCCGATGTCCGGGAACAGCTGTCAGGGCGGCGACCCGTCGGTCGCCTACAGCGCTCGCGACCGGGTGTTCTTCATCAGCCAGCTCTGCTTCTTCCGCGGCTCCGCCCAGTCGGAGGTCCATGTCTTCCTCTCCCGCGACGACGGTCGGACCTGGACGCCCGGTCGCCAGGCGGCTGTCGCGGCCACGAACTTCAGCTCCGCCCTGGCCGGACCCGACCCTTCGGTCTTCCATGACCGCGAGCAGATCACCGTCGACAACAGCCCCAGCAGTCCGCACTACGGGCGCCTGTATGTGACCTGGACCAAATTTCACATGCTGCCCAGCGGCTTCAGTGACTACTGCCCGATCCAGCTGGCTTACACGGACACCGTGCCGGCGTTCAACCCGAAGCTGACGACGTTCAAGCAAACCGCGGTCGTTCCCGACGACCCGGCCGGCAACGGCCTCGGGCCCTCGGCCAACACCGACGGGCAACCGGTGGTTGAGCCCAACGGCACGCTGCATGTGTCCTACGTCAACGAGGAGTGCAACACCGGGATCGATCACCACATGTACATCAACAATTCGACCGACGGCGGCGCAAGTTTCGGCACCGCAGTGCAGATCGACAAGCCGGGGCAGTTTGAGGACAACCCCGACCCCAGCGACTTGCTGCCCAACAAGAAGTTCCGGGCGCCGATGTCGCCCTCGCTGAACTACAACGCCGCGACCCACACGCTGGCCTACGTGTACCAGAACAACCTCGACCGCCAGAACACCGGCGCGAACATCTCGGCGCAGACCTCTACCGATGGAGGCCGTACCTGGTCGAACATGCGCTGGGTCAGCGTCAGCAGTGGCGATCGGCCGGCGCCCAACGATCAGTACTTCGCCTGGGTGACCTCGGATACCGCCGGGACGTTCTACGCGATCTGGCTGGACAACCGGGAGGACCCCGGGAACAAGCTGATCAACACCTACCAGGGCGTCTCTCACGACAACGGCAAAACGTGGACCAACACCAAACTGAGCACTGCGTCGTGGAACCCGGACCGTGGGTTCTTCACCTCCGGCGCGTTCATTGGTGACTACATGGGCGCGGTTGCCGGGACCAAGGCGTTCTATCCGGTGTGGGTTGACGGCCGGAACACGGCCATCGACACCACCGGGATAGGGAACACGGACATCTTCACCAACGTGAAGTAGGTCCTGTGACCGACCTGGCAGACCGGCGGCCGAGTGCTCGCCGGTCTGCTCAGGTGCCGCTGCTGAGGACGTCAGCCACGCGTGGGCGCGCACGCGCTAGGTTTGTTCAAAGCCGGTCCCGACCGCGGAGCACAGGAGGAGAGCCCCATGCAGACGATGAGCCCGCTCGACGCGTCGTTCCTTCACATCGAGGATGCAGTGACGCATATGCACATCGGCTCGGTGGGGCTGTTCGAGGGCCCGGCGCCCGGGCCCGGGCGAGGTCAGGCAAGCGGTCGGCGGCGAGCCTGCCGCTGGTCCCGCGCTACCGGCAGAAGGTCCGGTTCGTCCCGCTGGCCCTGGGGCGCCCGGCGTGGGTCGATGACCCGCACTTCAGCCTCGACTACCACGTGCGGCGCACGGCGCTGCCGGCCCCCGGCGGCGTAGCAGGAGCTGCGCAACCTGGTCGGCCGAGTGATGTCGCAGCAGCTCGATCGCAACAAGCCGCTGTGGGAGCTGTGGGTGGCCGAGGGGCTCGAGGACGGCGGCTGGGCGCTGATCTCGAAGACGCACCACTGCATGGTCGACGGCGTCTCGGCGACCGACCTGCTCAGCGTGATCCTGGACGACGAGCGCGACCCGGCACCGCCGGATCCGGACGA
Source organism: uncultured Solirubrobacterales bacterium (assembly GCA_963844475.1). Taxonomy (GTDB): domain Bacteria; phylum Actinomycetota; class Thermoleophilia; order Solirubrobacterales; family Solirubrobacteraceae; genus Palsa-465. The sequence continues at coordinate 492,652 of CAWJOL010000003.1, forward strand.
CTGGCAGCCCTCGCCCGAACCCAGCGCCGCCAGCCTGATGGCGCACTCCCTGGCGCTGCGGGCGGCCAGCCCCTACGAGGCGGCGCGCACGGTGCTCTCGGCCGTGCGCGGGCCCGCGGAAGGTGGCGCGTCCAGGCGGTCGGCGCGGCGCGCGGACTGGTCAACATGCGCAACCTGCTGAGCCCGAACCCAGCTCGCTGAACGGGCCGATCGGGCCGCACCGGCACGTGGGACTGGGCGCGGGCCCGGCTGGCCGACGTCAAGGAGATCCGCGGCCTGCACGGCGGGACCGTCAACGACGTCGTGCTCGCGGCGATCACCAACGGCTTCCGGGAGCTTCTGCTGCAGCCGCGGCGAGGACGTCGAGGGCCGGGTGATCCGGACGATGGTGCCGGTGTCGGTGCGGGCCGAGAGCGAGCGCGGCACCTACAACAACAAGGTGTCGGCGATGTTCGCCGAGCTGCCGGTGGCGCTCGAGGACCCGGTGCGAGCGCCTCGGCGCGATCCACGAGCAGATGCAGGACCTCAAGAGCTCAGGTCAGGCGGTGGCCGCGGAACGGCTCACCGCACTGGGCGGCTTTGCTCCCGGCGTGCTGCTCGCGCTGGGCGGCCGGGTGGCCACGCGGCTGCCGCAGAACAGCGTCAACACCGTGACCACCAACGTCCCCGGCCCGCAGCACCCGCTGTACCTCGCCGGCCGCCGGATGCTCGAGGCGTTCCCGTTCGTGCCGCTCGGCGGGCAGGTCCGCATCGGCGTGGCGATCTTCTCCTATGACGGCGGGATCAACTTCGGCGTCACCGGAGACCTCGACACCGCGCCGGACATCGCGATCCTGTGCGCGGGCATCGAGGACGGCATGTCGCAGCTGCTGGGCAAGCCGACGCGGGCGCAGCCAGAAGCCGCTGGTGCAAGCGAAAGCGCTGAGCCGAGAACGGGCGCGCAGGAAGGCGCGAAGGCGGCGCACTAGCAGCCGCTTGCTCCACGTCCACCGCGCCGAACGCGCGGACGCTCTGGCCGGAGCGCTCGCCGCCACCCTGCAGCCCCCGCTGGCGGATCCGTTCGCGGCCGAGGTGGTCGCGGTCCCGACGCGCGGGATGGAGCGCTGGCTCACCCAGCGCATGTCGACGCGGCTGGGGGTCAGCGAAGGCCGCCGCGACGGGGTCTGCGCCAACATCGAGTTCCCGTTCCCGCGGCCGCTTGATCGGCCGAGCCCTGGCCACCGCCATCCGGGGTCGACCCGGATGCTCGATCCGTGGGCGCCGGACGCGGCTCGTCTGGCCGCTGCTGCAGACGGTCGACGACTCATCTGCAGCGAGCCGTGGCTGGCCGAGCTCGCCGGCGCACCTGGGCAGCCACCGATCCGGGCGCCGAGACTCTCCGAGAGACCCGCCGCTTCGCCACCGTGCGCCACGTCGCCGACCTCTACGACCACTACGCGGTCCGCCGGCCGCGGATGGTCCAGGCGTGGGCCCGCGGAGGAGGACACCGGCCAGCTGGCAGGCCGAGCTGTGGCGCCGCCTGCGGGAGCGCGTCGGCACCGCCAGCCCGGCGGAGCGGCTGGATCCGGCGACGGCGCCGGCTGATCAAGGAGCCGGGTCTCGTCGAGCTCCCGCGACCGGATCGCGCTGTTCGGCTTGACGCGGCTGCCGGCCAGCTACATGCAGGTCCTGACCGCACTGGCACGCCGCGCGCGAGGTTCACCTGTTCGTCCTGCATCCCTCGCCGGCGCTGTGGCAGCGGATCGCCGAGCGGACCCGGCGGGCACCGCCGATCGAGCGCCGGCGGGAGGACGACACGGCGGCGGCGGCGCACCAACCGCCTGCTCGCCTCCTGGGGGCGAGGACTCGCGCGAGCTCCAGCTCGTGCTCGGGCCCAGAGCGCCGAATACCGAGGATCACCATCACCCGATCGAGGCACCGGCGACGACGCTGCTGCGAGCGCATCCAGGCCGGCATCCGCGGCGACCAGGCGCCGCCCGGAGCCACCGCTCCCGGGCCAGCCCGAGCTGCGTCCGCCGCTTGACCCCGAGGACCGCAGCGTGCAGATCCACGCCTGCCACGGCCGCGCCCGTCAGGTCGAGGTGGTCCGTGACGCGATCCTGCACATGCTCGAGCAGGATCCGACGCTCGAGCCGCGCGACGTGATCGTCATGTGCCCGGACATCGAGACCGTGGCCCCGCTGATTCAGGCCGCATTCGGTGCGGGCCGGGTCGACGCTGACGAGGACGCCGCAAGCCGAGCAGCGAAGGCGGCTGCCGGACCTCAGGGTCCGGCTCGCCGACCGCAGCCTGCGCCAGACCAACCCGGTGCTGGGCGTGGTCTCGCTGCTGCTCGAGCTGGCCGACGAGCGGATGACCGCGTCGCAGCTGCTCGATCTGGCCGACCGCGAGCCGGTCCGGCGGCGCTTTCGCTTCGACGACGACGACGTGGCGCGGATGGAGGAGTGGGTCGTCGCCAGCGGCATCCGCTGGGGACTCGACGAGGAGCACCGAGCGCCGTTCAGGCTCGACGTCGTCGAGTCGCCAACACCTGGCGCGCCGGGACTCGACCGCGATCCTCCTGGGCGTGGCGATGACCGAGGAGGACCGCCGGATGGTCGGTGGCGTGCTGCCACTCGACGACGTCGAGAGCGGCGCGATCGATCTGGCCGGGCCGGATGGCCGAGTTCGTCGACCGCGTGCACCAGGTCGTCGGACGAGCTGAGGCCCGCCCAGACGGTCGCGCGACTGGGCGGCCGCGATCGGCGCCGCGGCCGACGCGCTGACCGCCACCCGCGACCGCGATTCGTGGCAGCGCGCGGAGCTCCAGCGCATCCTCGACGACATCGACTCCGGCGCCCAGACCCCGGAGACCGAGACGCCGCTCAGGCTCGAGCTCGGCGATCTCAGGGCGCTCTTGGCCGACCGGCTGCGCGGACGGCCGACGCGAGCCAACTTCCGCACCGGGCATCTAACCGTGTGCACGCTCGTGCCGATGCGCTCGGTCCCGCACCGGGTGGTGTGCATCCTCGGCCTCGACGACGGTGAGTTTCCGCGCGCGTGCGCCGCGGGACGGCGACGACCTGCTGCTGGAGGATCCGCACGTCGGCGACCGCGATCCGCGCGCCGAGGACCGCCAGCTGCTGCTCGACGCGGTGCTGGCCGCCACCGAGCGGCTGATCATCACCTACACCGGCAACGATGAGCGCACCAACCTCCCCCGGCCGCCGGCGATCCCCGTAGCCGAGCTGCTCGACGTCGGTCGAGCGCACCGTGCGCAGCGAGGACCGGCTCACCGCGTGATCAGGTACAGATCCGCCATCCGCTGCAGCCGTTCGATCCCCGCAACTTCATCGCCGGCGCGCTGACGCCGGACACGCCGTGGAGCTTCGATCAGGTGGCGCTGGGCGGCGCCCAGGGCGCTGGCCGGGCCTCGGCAGACCCGGCCGCCCGTTTCTGAGCCAGCCGCTTCCCGCCGTCTCGACCGACGCTGATCGAGCTCGACAGCCTGGTGCGCTTCGTCGAGCACCCGGCGCGCGCGTTCCTGCGCCAGCGGCTTGGGATCAGCGTCCGCGAGTCGCTCGACGAGGTGCAGGACGCGCTGCCGGTGGAGCTCGACGGGCTCGCAGGCGTGGGGGGTCGGGCAGCGTCTGCTGGAGGGCCTGCTCGCCGGCGCCGAGCTGCAGGATTGCGTGCGGGCTGAGCTGGCCCGCGGCTCGCTGCCGCCGGGGAAGCTCGCCGATCCGATCCTTGCCGAGGTGGGCCCGATCGTGCAGCAGATCGCTGCCGAGGCGCTGCAGCACGGAAGCGGGCCGTCGGCCTCGCTCGACGTCAACCTCCGCCTTCCCGACGGCCGGATCCTGGCCGGCACGGTTCCGGGCGTGTATGGAGACACGATCCGGCGCGCCTCGTACTCCCGGGTGCGGCCCAAGGACCGGATCGCGCGTGGGTCAGGCTGCTGGCGCTGAGCGCGACCCGGCCGGAGCGGCCGTTTGGGTCCGTGGTGATCGGACGCGCCCGCGGGGAGGCCTACCGCGCGCAACGTCACGGTGGCGCGCATCCCGCCGCTGCACGTCGACCCGGCGGAGCGCGGGCAGCTGGCGCTGCGCCAGCTCGCCTGCTCTGGTCGAGCTCTACGACCGCGGCATGCGGGAGGTGCTGCCGATCGCCTGCCAGTCCTCGGCCGCCTACGCGCACGCGGCCGCCAGCGACGGAAGCGACGCGGAAGCGGCGGCGCAGAAGGCGTGGGAGACCGAGTATCGCTTCGACAAGGAGGATCGTGAGCCTGAGCACCTGCTGGTCTACGGTGGCCAGGTCGCCGTTCGCCCAGCTGATCGAACCGCCCCGCGCCGATGAGCAGGGCGACGGTTGGTCAGACGAGCGCAGCCGCTTCGGGCGCTACGCGCGCCGCCTGTGGGACGAGCTGCTGACTCGGGAAGCGCTGGACGACCGATGACCGCCACCCGCCCGGATACGACACCGCAGCGAGTTTGACCTGCGCGGGCCGCTGCCCTCGGGGGTGACCGTGCTCGAGGCCAGCGCCGGCACGGGCAAGACCTACACGATCGCCGCGCTCACCGCACGCTATGTCGCCGAGGGGATGCCGCTCGAGCGAATGCTGCTGATCACGTTCACACGGATGGCCACGGGCGAGCTGCGCGACCGCGTGCGCGAGCGGCTGGTCGACACCGAGGAGCGGCTCTCCCGGATCCTCGGCGGGGCTCAGGATCCCGGCGCGGATGAGATCGTCGCCCTGCTGGCCACCGGAACCACGGCGGAGATCGAGGAGCGGCGTGACCGGCTGCTGCGCGCGATCGCCAACTTCGACGCCGCCACGATCGCCACCACCCACGGCTTCTGCCAGGAGGTGCTGGCCGAGCTGGGGACGATCGGCGACTTGGAGCCGGGGACCGAATTCGTCGAAGACGTCTCGGAACTGGTCGAGGAGGTGCTCGACGATCTCTACGTCCGACGCTTCCAGAAGCAGGGCGGTGCGCCGTTCAACCGTGCCGAGGCGCTGAAGATCGCGCGGGCCGCGGTGGCGAACCCCGGGCGACGAGCTCGTGACCCCAGGACGCTCCACCGGACTCGGTGGCCGCGATGCGCTACCGGCTGGCCGTGGCGGTCCGCGAGGAGCTCGAGCGGCGCAAGCGGCAGATGGCGATCATGACCTACGACGATCTGCTCACCCGGCTGCGGGACATCCTCGATGGGCCGAGCGGGCCCGCTGCGACGGCAGCGGCTGCGCGCCCGCTACCGGGTGGTCCTGGTCGACGAGTTCCAGGACACCGACCCGATCCAGTGGCAGATCCTCCACCGCGCGTTCGTGTGCGAAGGGGTGACGCTGGTTCTGATCGCCGATCCCAAGCAGGCGATCTACGCGTTCCGCGGCGCCGACGTCTACGCCTATCTGCTGGCCGCCGCCACGCCGGCACGCGTGCCACGCTGCGCCTGAACCGCCGCAGCGACCAGCCGCTGCTGGACGCCTACGACGCGCTGTTCGACAACGCGCGGCTCGGGCACCCGGAGATCGTCTATCGCCAGGTCACGGCCACGCGCGCCCATCAGTCGGCCGCGCCTGGTCGGGGTGCCGGACGGGGCTCCGCTACGCGCGCGCGTCGTGCATCGCGACGAGCCGACGATCGAGCGCACGCCGACCGGCCTGCCGCAGTCGGGATCGGTCGCGTGAGCACATCGCCAAGGACCTCGCGGCCGAGGCGGTCCGGCTGCTGTCCTGCGCCGCGCAGATCGAGCACCGCGACTCCGGAGGGCAGCGTTGCTCGGCTGCGAGCCGCTGTGCGCCGGCGACATCGCGGTGCTCGTCCGCACGCACGTTCACGCGGACCTGATCCGCGCCGCGCTCGAGGAGGTACGAGTGCCGGCGGTCATCAACGGAGCCGGCAGCGTGTTCGCCACGCCGTCCGCTCGCGCCTGGCTGCGGCTGCTCGAGGCGATCGACCGTCCGGCCAGCCCGGCGCGGGCCCGCTCCGCCGCGCTGACGCCGTTCATCGGCTGGAGCGCGGACCGGGTCGCCACGGCCGACGAGGACGCGTGGGAGGAGGTGCACCGCCGCCTGCACCGCTGGAACCGTGTCCTGCGCGACAGCGGCGTGGCGGAGCTGACCGAGACGATCATGCTCGGCGAGGACCTGCCGGCCCGCGTGCTCGGCCTGCTCGAGGGCGAGCGGGAGCTGACCGATCTGCGCCACCTGGCCCAACTGCTGCACCGGGCCGCGGCCGCGGAGCGGCTCGGGCCGACCGCGCTGCGCGGCTGGCTGGCCCAGCAGATCGCGGCCACCGAGGAGGAGGGAGAGGAGGAGCGCACACGGCGGCTCGAGTCCGATGCCCAGGCGGTGCAGATCCTCACCATCCACCGCAGCAAGGGCCTCGAGTTCCCGATCATCCTCTGTCCGTTTCTATGGGCGCCGGGCTGGAGTCCCTCCGATAACGAGCCGGTGTTCTTTCACGACGCGGCGCGCGGGAATGAGCGGACGATCGACGTCGGCCTCGATGGTCCAGGTTTCAAGCCCCACAGCCAGCAGCATCACGTGGAGGAGCGAGGGGAGGATCTCCGCCTGCTCTACGTCGCGCTGACCCGGGCCAAGCATCAGGCCGTGGTGTGGTGGGCCAGCGCGTGGGACAGCCAGCACTCGCCCCTGGGCCGGCTGCTGTTCGCCAAGGACGCCCAGGGCAACGTCGCGGTGGACGGGGGCAAGTCGATCCCCGCCGAGCAGGCCGTGTCTGAGCGCCTGGTGGGGCTGGGCGCCGAGGCGCCGGGCGCCATCAGCGTCAGCCGCTCGACCCTGGGGCCGCTGCGGGAGTGGCGTCCGTCGCTGCCCGCGCAGGCCGACCTGCTCGCGGCGCGATTTGATCGCCAGGTCGATCTACGCTGGCGCCGGACCTCCTACAGCGACATCACCGCGGCGGCGCACGAGGACATCGTCTCCAGTGAGCCCGAGGAGTCGACGCTGATCGACGAGCCCGAGGCGCCCACGCCAGTCCCCGAATCTTCCGCCGGCGATGCGTCAGCGACCGGGGCTGCACACCGTGTCGCGGTTGGGCGGCATGCCGGTGGGGGTTCAGTTCGGGACGTTCGCCCACCGCGTGCTCGAGGCGACCGATTTCGCGGCTGATGACCTCGACGGCGCGTTGGCGGAGCAAATCGCGCTGGCCCAGCGCTGGCGCCAGCTCGAGCTCGGGAACGAGGCCGAGGCGATCGGCGGGCTGCGCGCGGCGATCGAGACACCGCTGGGCGAGACCGTCGCCGGGAATCTGCGCCTGCGGGACGTCGCTCGCTCCGAGCGGCTGGACGAGCTCAGCTTCGAGCTGCCGCTGGTCGGCGGCGACGACCCCAGCGGGCGGCTCACGCTGTCGGCGATTGCCGACGTGCTGCGCGATCACCTGCCGGCGAGCGACCCTCTGGGCGGCTACGCCGACCGGCTCGAGGATCCAGCGCTGCGCTCGAGCCTGCGCGGGTTTCTCACCGGCAGCATCGACGTGGTGATCCGCCTCCGCGGACCGCGGTTCGCCGTCGTCGACTACAAGACCAACTGGCTCGGACCCTTCGGCGAGGAGCTCCGGCTCGGCCACTATCAACCCGCTGCCCTGGCCAGCGAGATGAGCCGGGCGCACTACAGCCTGCAGGCGCTGCTCTACACCGTCGCGCTGCATCGCTACCTGCGCTGGCGGATGCCGCAGTACGAGCCCGATCGCCACCTGGCCGGCGTGCTCTACCTGTTCCTGCGGGGGATGGTCGGCGCAGACACGCCGATCGTCGAGGGATCGCCGTGTGGCGTCTTCGCCTGGCGCCCGCCGGGGGCGCTGGTCAGCGCGCTCAGCGACGTACTCGATCAGGGGGGATCGTGATGAGCGTCGCCGCCCTGAACCTGGACCCGTTCGACGCCCGCATCGCCGCGCGGGCCCCGGGGCTGCTGCGGGCCTTCAACCACGGGCTCGTGCTCTCCGCCGCCGACGTCCACGTCGCGCAACGGATCGCCGACGCGGCGGGCGAGAGCAGCGAACCGGTGATGCTCGCGGCTGCCCTCGCCGTGCGCGGACCGCGGCTCGGTCACGTGTTCGTCGACCTGGCCACGATCGCCGCGACGGCCAGCGTCGAGTCTGAGGTGCCGGTCGACCTCTCGGCGCTGCCGTGGCCCGAACCGGGCGCGTGGCTGGCCGACCTTGAGCGGAGCGCGTTGGTCGCGGTGGGGGAGAACGCCGAGGCGCTCGATCGACCGCTGCGGCTCCTCGGCAGCCGGCTGTATCTCGATCGTTACTGGCGTGAGGAGCGGCGGGTCGCCGCCGACCTGACTGCCCTGAGCACCGACGCTCCCGAGGATGTCGATGTGGCGTTGCTGGGCGACGGGTTGCGGCGGCTCTTCCCCGGGGACTCCGACCGCCTTCAGCGCGCAGCGGCGGCCTCCTCGGTGCTGCGCCGCCTCGCGGTCGTGGGCGGTGGCCCGGGCACCGGCAAGACGACCACCGTGGCCCGGATCGTGGCGCTTCAGGCGGAGCAGGCGGCGGGGGCGGGAGCGCGAGTGCCGCTGATCGCGCTAGCCGCGCCGACCGGCAAGGCGTCGGTGCGCCTGCAGGAGGCCGTTCACGAGGAGGCCCCGCGGCTCGATACCGCGCCCCAGGTCAAGGAGCTGCTGCTGAGCCTGCGCGCGTCGACGCTGCACCGGCTGCTGGGCTGGCGGCCGGGGAGTCACAGCCGCTTCAGGCACGATCGCGAGAACCGCCTGCCCCATGACCTGGTCGTGGTCGATGAGACGTCGATGATCTCGCTCTCGCAGATGGCCCGTCTGCTGGAGGCGGTCAGACCGGATGCCCGGCTGGTCCTGGTCGGCGATCCCGGTCAGCTGACCTCGATCGAGGCCGGGGTCGTGCTCGGCGACATCGTCGGTCCGGCGGCTACCGGCCTGCGGATGGGGGCATCAGCGCGGGCGGCCCTGTCGCGGGCGCTGGGCTCCGAGCTCCCGGAGTCGGCGCCCGCCACCTCGAGCCCTGCGGCGGGCGGCACAGTCGGCGACGGAATCGTGGTGCTGGACCGCGTCTACCGCTACGGCGCGGCGATCGCGCGGCTGGCCGAGGCGGTGCGAAGCGGAGACGCCGACGGGGCAATCGGCGTTCTGAGCGGCAACCACGCCGAGATTGAGTGGTTGCAGGTCGACCTCGAGGACGCGGACGGCGAGACGGACCTCGACTCCGTACGCCGGAACACGATCGCCACCGGACGCGCGGTCGTCGACGCGGCTCGGGCCGGAGCAGCGGCCCAGGCGCTGGGCGCGCTGGCTGAGTACCGGCTGTTGTGCGCGCACCGGCGCGGCCCGTACGGCGTCAGCACCTGGGGCTCGCGCCAGCAGGCCTGGCTGAGCGAGGCGATCGCCGACCTCGACCTGGAGCAGCGCGACTACATCGGCCGGCCGCTGCTGGTGACCGAGAACGACTACGAGCTCGGGCTCTACAACGGTGACACCGGGGTCATCGTGCAGAGCGATCCGCAGCACGCCCTGGCCACGTTCGAGCGCGGCGAGCGGCTGCTCAGCTTCAGCCCGTTGCGCCTGGGGTCGGTGGAGACGCTCTATGCGATGACGATCCACAAGAGCCAGGGCTCGCAGTACGGCACGGCGGCCGTCCTCCTTCCGCCCGCCGACTCACCGATTCTGACCCGGGAGCTCCTCTACACCGCCGTCACCCGGGCGCGGCAGCGCCTGATTCTGGTCGGTACCGAGGAGGTCGTGCGGGCGGCGGTGGAGCGCCCTGTCACCCGAGCGTCGGGATTGCGCGAGCGACTGTGGGGGTGAGCCCATCACCGATCTCGGTCATGACTGAGGCTCAGAGACCGGCGGCTCGGAGGTCTGACCGAAGCCGGCTCGCTCTGCGCAGCTCCGCGGCCGAGGTGATCCCGGCGTAGCGGACGCGCCCGGAGCGGACGCCGTAGAGGTAGCGGGCGCCACGAGCGAGGCGGCGCCCCACCCACACACCGGACAGCACGCGGTGCGCCCCGCTCAGGCGCCGGGTCAAGGCGCCGACGCCGACTGCGCCGGCGATGCTGCCAGGGGCGTTGCTGACGATCATCCCGACCTGGCCGCGTTGGTTGAACACCGCGCGCACGATGGCGCCGCCGCCGTTGACGCAATAGCGATACGAGCGTCCGGGCCGCGATTGCGGCTGTCCCGCGCGATACAGCGCCCCGCGCGTGCTGTCGCCGAGGCGCAGAGTCGCGGCGAGCCCGCGATTGGTGAACCGCTCGCGCGCCGGGCGGCAGGCCGCCGGCCGGACTCCGTCGGTGCGCTCCCACATCTGCAGGTAGGCCTCGGCACCCTGGAACATGTCGTTCATCAGCGGCCGGCCACCGACCGCCTGGAGGTTGTTGAGCCAGTCGGCATACATGCCGTAGTTGGCCAAGCCGTCGGTGTTGAGGTCGAACGTGCGCTGGCCCCATTGCTCCCGGGAGAAGGTGACGCGGCCGTCGTAGGACCTGAACGGATAGGTGATCTTCGTCTCCGCCGGGCCTGGCTGGCTGCCGAGGCCGTTTTCGTCTGAGCCCCAGCCAAAGCCGAAGTGGTACCTCGGGTCCTGCACCGCGCGGTCGGCTTTCCAGCTGGACACGAACGCGGCTGCCGGCTCCACCGGCGGATTGACGATTCCGCCGATGTCATAGATCCGCTTGAACAGCTGCGGCGATGAACAGCAGTGGGCCGAGACGACACCTGAGTAGTGGCTGGCCTCAGCGATCGAGATCGCGGCCGACGCGGTCTTGCTGGACATGTGGTCGGTCTGGATCACGAAGTGCTGCGCGATCATCTGCTTGATCACGTACGCGCCGAGGCTGGTCAGGCCGCGGGTGTTGCACTGCGGGCCCGTCGGATACACCGGCAGCGGGTTCCCGTGCAGGAGCGAGGACAGCGGACCGTTCAGCAGCTGCGCCAGCGGACCGCCGGCCGGAATGGTGAACTGCTCGGCGTCCTGATCTCGAGCCGCGCACGGCTGCAGCGTCCAGAAGCTCCCGGTCTCGTCACGGTTGCCGAGGTTGACGATCGCCCCGGTGCTTCCGCCGATCATCTTGGTGCCGCCGAACGCGTTGTCGAACTCATGGACCGGGAAGAAGGTGCGCACGCCCAGGGCGCGAACCGCCCTGAGGCCGGCGTCGATCTGAGCGGTATCGCACTGGGGGTTCCCGTTGACCTCGCCGCAGCCGAAGATCCGCGAGACCTCGATCCCCTCGATGACCGCCAGCTTGCCCTGGTTGATCACCCGACGAGCCTGGAACGGGTCGGTGACGACCCTGAACCAACCCCGCCCCGGGCCGCCCGACTGAGCGTCGATGTAGTCCTGCAGCGCGTACAGATCACGGCTCTGAATGCCCACCGCGGCCATGTCGTTGCACGGGTTGTGCTTCACCGTCATCAGTGAGCACAGCACCTCGTTGTCGACGAGCTGGGTGACGAAGACCCGCAACCCGGCCTTCCATGCCCGTTCGATCCCGGTGTAGTAGTCACCCTCCTCGGCCAGCGCGGTCGGGCTCGGCCAGCCGTGGAAGGTCGGCCACCCGTGGAAGTCGCTGGGACGAGTCGCGCCGCCGAAATCGAGCAGCGTCTGAAACGAGCCGTTGACTCCCTGCTCGTTCTGGGCGCAGCTGGCCGGCAGCGCGTAGGCAACGCCGAATGGACTCCACGGTCGCCCGCAGTGCCAGTCGCCGCCCAGGAACTCGAACGCGGTCACGTGGGCGTGCCCTTCGACTGTGCCGAGCACTCCGGCCTCCGGGCTGGCGCCCGGCGCCGGAGAACCCGTTGCGCTGACCGACGCCTCCGGATAACTCGCACAGCCGCTGGCCGCGACGAACCCAACCGCCAGGTGCATTCCATTTCCCAGGTTGGTGATCGAGAAGCCCGGTCTGGGGGCTCCGCCGACGCGCCATTCCGCTGCAGTGCTGGCTGCGGGCTGGCCGCTCAGGCGCCCGGCGACGGCGCTCAGATAGTCGCCCCGCCGGCCGTAGAGCAGGTAGGTGCCCAACGCCGCCGCCTGCATGCGAAACGGGCCCTCGGTGGAGGCCAGCGGGCCGCCGCCGGCCGGAGACTGCAGCGCGTAGCAGCCGTTCACCAACGAGTAGCGCGTGAGCGACGGATTGTGGGCGGAGGACCCTCGCGCCGCAGCGCTGGCCACCGAACCGCCCAGGGCCATCGCGATCGCCATCGCGATCAGCGCTACGTGCAATCGATGCCGACCCATCCCTCGTCTCCTGATCCCTCGTGGAACTGCGCCCGAGCCACGTTACGCCAAGTTCAGGGAGATTGCGTCACCGCCCGATACGCCGGCACCAGGTTGGCTAGGCTCGTGCGCTCGACTAACAGGAGGTCAAGCATGCACCCGTTTCGCGTTGCCATCGAAGCTCGGGACATCGACGCCGCGGTCGCGCTGCTCTCGGACGATGTCGTCTTCCGGAGCCCGATCGTGTTCAAGCCCTACCGCGGCCGAGACGCGGTCGGGGTGCTCCTCGCTGCGGTCGCCCAGGTGTTCGAGGACTTCCGTTACACACGTGAGATCGGGGCACCCGACGCGCGTGAGCACGCCCTCGTGTTTGAGGCGCGCGTCGGCGAGCGGCAGCTCGAGGGATGCGACTTTCTGCACCGCGGTGAGGACGGCTCGATCGATGAGCTGGTGGTGATGGTGCGTCCGCTGTCCGGTGCGCTGGCGCTGGCGGAAGCCATGAAGGCGCAGCTCGCCGCGGGCGAAGCCGGCGCGGCGCGGTAGGGCCGATGGCGTCCGCAGACCAACAGATGCGCGAGGCAGCCGAACGGGCTGCCCTGCTGATCGAGCCGGGGATGCGCGTTGGCCTGGGGACCGGACGGACGGTCGCGTGGCTGCTGCGCGCGCTGGCCGAACGCCGAGTATCAGGACTGCGGTGCGTCGCCACCTCGCCGGAGACCGAACAGGTGGCCACAGAGCTGGGGCTGCCGGTCGAGCCGTTTGACAACCTCGATCGCCTCGACATCACCGTCGACGGCGCCGACCAGGTGACCCCCGACCGCTGGGCGATCAAGGGCGGCCACGGCGCTCACCTCAGAGAGAAGATCGTCGCGGCCGCGGCCGACCGTTTCGTGGTCATCGTCTCGCCGGAGAAGCTGGTCGAGGCCCTCCACCCGCCGATACCGCTCGAGCTCAGGACCTTCGGACTTCCCGCGACGCTCCGAGCTCTTCGCCATGCGGCACTGCGGCCGGATGCACCGAGGACTCCGGACGGGGGGGTCCTGGCGGATTATCAGGCCGAGATCACCGACCCGGAAGCCCTGTCCACCGAGCTTGACCAGATCCCGGGGGTCGCGGCGCATGGCCTGTTCCGTCCGGCGCTCATCCATGACGTGATCGTCGG
>CAWJOL010000004.1:0-892472 GCA_963844475.1 uncultured Solirubrobacterales bacterium
GAACATCGAATATGTCGGCCGGACGGACGATCAGGTCAAGGTTCGCGGGTTCCGCGTTGAGCCGGGCGAGATCGAAGGGGCTCTGAGGGCTCATCCCGACGTGCGAGAGGCCCTCGTTCTGGCTCGAGAATTCGCACCTGAGGACCGGCGGCTGATCGCGTATCTCATCTGTGCCGGCGCCTCGCCCAGCGCCGATGAGCTTCGCGCGCTGCTGCGCCAGCGGCTCCCGGAATACATGATCCCGTCCGCGTTCGTGTCCCTCGGTGCGTTCCCGCAGACACCGAATGGCAAGCTCGATCGAGCGCAGCTTCTCGCCACACCGCTTGAGGAGTCCGGCGGACAGGAGGTGCTCGGGCCTCGGACCCCTACCGAGCACCGCCTGGCCACGATCTGGAGAGAGGTTCTGGCGATCGAGGAGCTCGGCGTCGACGAGCAGTTCTTCCACCTCGGCGGTCACTCGCTGTTGGCGGTGCGGCTGTTCACGATGATCGAACAGGAGTTCGGAATGCGGCCGCCGCTCTCGACCCTGTTCGAGCGCCCGACGGTCGCGGAGCTGGCCGAGGTCATCGACCTGGACGCCGGTCGGGATGTCACGTGGTCAACGATCGTCCAGATGCGCCCCGGAACCGGGCGGACCCCCCTGGTGCTCGTCGGGTGGGACACGGGCGAGGTGCTTCCGCTTAGGCACCTCGTCGAACACCTCGAGCCTGGACCACCGGTTTTGGGTCTTCGGGCGCCGGGCATGGATCGGACCACCCCGCCGCTGACCTCAGTGCAGGAGCTGGCCGCCCTTTACCTGGCGGAGCTCCGGCAGCTGCAGCCCCGCGGTCCGTACCACCTGAGCGGCTTCTGCTTCGCCGGTCTCGTCGCCTACGAGATGGCGTCTCAGCTGATCGAGGCAGGCGAAACCGTTGGGCTGCTCGCTTTGATCGACACCTTCCCCTACCGGCCGCCGAGACGGGGCCGTCCGTGGCGGGTCCTGCGGGCCAACATCAACGGCTTCAAACAGCAGAATCTGCGCGGCAAGATCGCGTACTTCCCGTACCGCCCCAAGTCCTGGCTGCGCTTCACCGCTTACCACAGACTCGGGCCTCGTCTGTACCGCCTGCTCGCGTCGCGGGGGGTCGAGCACCGCATGCCGCGACGTCCGTTGAACATCGTCAAGGTGGCGAGCAGCATCGCGCGCCGGGACTATGTGCCCGCTCCGGCGGATGTGCGTGTCGATTTCTTCCGAGCCCAGCGCACGGCTGGCGACGCGCCCACGCCGTGGGACCAGTTCGCCCGAGGCGGCGTCAGGGTGCGACCGATCGTGGCCCCCGACATCGACCACGGCCGGATGATGCAAGAGCCGTGGGTCCGACTGCTTGCAGCCGAGTTCTCGCGCGCTCTAAACGACGCCACCGCCGACCCGGCGTCCCTCCCGCCGGGAGATGGAGACGTCGTCGTGCAGGAATTCTGACTTTCGGCGGCGCCGTGCGCTAGAGTGCGCGTGCGCCGGTTTGTGCGCATGGGGCGTATCGCTGTGGCATTGGCTAGGAGGGCGTTCATGGGTGGAGTGGTGAGATCGCGGATCCTCAGTCGCGCGATCGTACCCGCGTTGCTGCTCGTCGCCTGCGCCGGCGCATCTACGGCACGCGCCGGGACGCTCCCGTTTTCGCCCATGTCCGTCTGGAACAAGCCGCTCAGCGCGACCCAGCCGCTCGATCCGACCAGCCCGGGACTCGTGGCCGAGCTGCAACGCCAGGTCGCTTTCGGCAGCCCGACGATCAATACGACCCGCTGGTCGGTGCCCGTATACAGCGTGCCCACCGGACAGCCGACCGTCGGCGTCACGCTGAACGTGGCTCCGACGGACCCGGACGCACCCGCTCTGCAGCGCGTCCTCACCGCGGTGCCGATCCCCACCGGTGCAGTGCCGGCAGCCGGAAGTGACGGCCACCTGGTCATCTGGCAGCCCTCGACGGACACCATGTGGGAGTTCTGGCGTGCGAGCCTGCAACCGGATGGCTGGCACGCCGGCTGGGGTGGGCGCATGACCGGGGTCTCGACCAACCCGGGTTGGTTCACGCACCGCTCATGGGGTGCGACGGCCACCGGGCTGCCGCTCCTCGGGGGACTGATCCGCATCTCCGAGCTCCAAGCCGGGCACATCGACCACGCGCTCGCCCTCGCCATCCCGATGACCCGGTACAAGTACCCGGGGATCTTCTCGGCGCCCGCCCAGAAGGCGGACGGCAACTACCTGAGCCCGTACGCGATCCCCGAAGGAACGCGGTTCCGACTCGACCCGACGCTCGACCTGTCCACGCTGCACCTTCCGCCCGTGACGATGATGCTCGCGGTCGCGGCCCAGCGCTACGGGGTCATCCTGCGAGACCAAGCTGGCGGAGTGGCGTTCTACGGGGAAGATCCCGGGCCGACCGGAGCGAATCCCTATCCGTCGCTGTTCGGCGGGCGCACCGCCCTGCAGATCGCCGCCGCGTTCCCATGGAGCCACCTTCAGGCTTTGCCGCTTCAGATCGACACGACGGCCCCGGACACCCAAATCACGTCCGGCCCGCCGTCGGTCGCGAGATCGACAGAAGCCGCATTCGCGTTCAGCTCCACCGAAGCACAGTCGATCTTCCGCTGCAGTCTGGACGGCGCGCCGTGGGTCCGCTGCGGTCCCACTCAGGCTTACCAATCGCTGCCGGAAGGCGCTCACGTATTGCGGGTGGTCGCGGCGGATCTGGCCTGGAACACGGATCCATCCCCGGCGGTTTGGGCCTGGCGGGCTGACATCACGCCGCCGGATACCTCGATCACGTCGGGTCCCTCCGCGGCGACCTCATCGACCACGGTGAGCTTTGACTTCGTGAGTAGCGAGGTCGGTTCGACGTTCGAGTGCAGCCTGGATGCGGGCCCGTGGGCGGCCTGTGCTTCACCCGTGAGTTACGACACCCTCGCCCCGGGCGACCACGCTCTTGGGGTGCGAGCTACGGACGCCGCCGGCAACGTTGACCCGTCGCCGGCCGCGCAGTCTTTTACCATCGATCCGGCCGCCGCGGCCGGCTGGCCGGACAGCACCCCCCCGACCACGATCATCACCGCCCCGCCGCCCCCGGTCACCAACGCGAGTGCCGTGACCGTCGGCTTTATCGGCAGCGAATCCGCGACGTTCCAATGCAGCGTTGACGGCGGAGCCGCGGCGTCATGCTCCTCCCCGTACACCATGCCGGGCCTCGCCGAGGGTGCCCATCAGCTCGACCTGGTGGCGACCGATTCGGCCGGGAACGTTCAGAGCGTCCCCACGACGGTCACCTTCACGATCGACCAGACGCCGCCCACCACGACGCTCGACTCAGCGACCTCCGGCACGATCAGCACCTGGCGGGCCGGCGTTACGTTCCACGCGGATGAGCCGGGCGTCACGTTCGCCTGCCGGCTTGACGCCGACGTCTGGGCCCCCTGCACATCACCCGCGAATTGGTCTCAGATGCTCGATGGGCCGCATACGATCCAAGTTCAGGCGACCGACCCGGCGGGCAATGTCGCCGCTCCGGTCACCACCAGCTTCACGGTCGACACGGGGCATCCAACCGGCTGAGTGACCCAGCCCCGCCACATGTGCGGGAGGCCGGCGCAACATTAGACTCCAGCGCTGATGCGTCTGGAGGAGATCATCAGTTCGGTGGGGGCAGCCGGGGAGCAATCGGTCACCGGTTTGGCCTATGACACGCGCGAAGTCACGCCCGGCACTTTGTTCTTCTGCGTTCCCGGTTTCACTCGGGACGGCCACGATTTCGCGTCTGCGGCCGTGGCCAACGGGGCAACCGCGCTCCTGGTTGAGCGAGAGCTTCGGGAACTCGACAGACGTCCCCCAGATCAAAGTCGAGAGCGTCCGGGCCGCCATGGCCCCGGCAGCTGCCGCCTTCTACGGCGATCCGACAGAAGTTCTGCAGACCGTCGGCATTACCGGAACCAACGGCAAGACGACCACGGCGTTCCTGCTCCGAGATCTGCTCGAGGCTGACGACCGACAAACCGGTCTCCTCGGCACGGTCAAGAGTGTGATCGGGGGCCACGAGCACGAGGTCGTCCGCACGACGCCAGAGGCGATCGACCTTCAGCGGACCTTCCGACCAGATGCTCGACGCCGGCGACCGGGCTGCAGTGATCGAGGTCTCCTCCCACGCGCTCGAGCTCCACCGCGCCGACGCGATCCACTTCGCGGCGGCGGTCTTCACCAACCTGACCCAGGACCATCTGGACTTCCATCCGACGATGGAGGACTACTTCAACGCCAAGCGGAAACTGTTCACCGAGCTCGGCCCAGCGCACTCGATCATCAACATCGACGACCCGTACGGCGCGCGCCTGGCCGACGGGATTAAGACCCCGATCACCTTCGCCCTCGATCACTCCCGTGCCACATACCGTGCCACCGACGTTGAGACCGGGCTCACCGGATCTCGGTTCACCGTCAACACGCCGGACGGACCCGTCCAGCTCAGCTCGCCGCTAAGGGGCACCTTCAACGTCTACAACGTCCTCGGCGCCTTTGCGACTGCCCGCACCCTCGGCGTGCCGGCGGAGACCGCCGCCCGCGCGATTCAGACCGCCGGTCAGGTTCCAGGCCGCTTTGAGACCGTCGACGAGGGCCAGTCGTTTGCGGTCATCGTCGACTACGCCCACACCCCGGATTCCCTGGAGAACGTCCTCAAGGCGGCGCGCACCCTCACCGACAAGCGCGTTCACGTCGTTTTCGGGGCCGGGGGAGACCGCGACCGCACGAAACGGCCTTTGATGGGGGAGATCGCCAAACGGCTGGCCGACCGCGTGATCGTCACTTCCGACAACCCTCGCTCGGAGGATCCCCAGTCGATCATCAACGAGATCCTCGCCGGCTCAGGCCCGGAGGTGGATCAGGACCCGGACCGGCGCGCGGCGATTCAAGCCGCGCTTGCGCAGGCGGAAGCCGGCGACGTGGTGGTGATCGCCGGCAAGGGACACGAGCAGGGACAGGAGTTCGGAGGGGGGCGCAAGCTCCCGTTCGATGACGTCACGGTTGCCCGCGAAGCACTACAGTCGGCCCGCTCGTGAGCAATCGCACCGCGCTCATCACCGGCATCACCGGCCAAGACGGCTCGTACCTCGCCGAACTGCTCCTGCGCCACGGCTATGACGTGCACGGCATGGTCCGTCGCTCCTCGACCGAGAAGTTCGAGCGGATCGATCACCTGCGTGATCGGATCACGCTCCACCAGGGCGACCTGCTCGATCAGCGCTCGCTGGTCGATGCTCTCAGGGCTTCGAAACCCGACGAGATCTACAACCTCGCCGCGATGTCCTACGTGGCGGTGTCGTGGATCCAGCCGACCCTTACCGCCGAGTTCACCGGAGTTGGCGTAACGCGGATGCTCGAGGCGATGCGCGAGGTGTGCCCCGAGGCCCGCTTCTACCAGGCGTCATCGAGCGAGATGTTCGGCAAGGTTCTCGAGGTACCGCAAAGCGAAGCGACCCCCTTCTATCCACGTTCGCCGTACGGAGTCGCCAAGGCCTACGGGCATTTCATCACGGTCAATTATCGCGAGAGCTATGACCTCCATGCCACCAGCGGGATTCTGTTCAATCACGAATCCGAGCGCCGCGGGCTGGAGTTCGTCACCCGCAAGATCACCTGGCATGCGGCCGCGATCAAGCTCGGGTTGCTCGACAAGCTGGCGCTGGGGAATCTCGACGCCGAACGCGACTGGGGCTACGCCCCGGACTACGTCGAGGCGATGTGGCTGATGCTGCAGCAGGATGAGCCGCAGGACTTCGTGATCTCCACCGGGCTCGCGCATTCGGTGCGGGAATGCGTGAAGATCGCCTTTGATCATGCCGATCTGAGCGTGGAGGACCACGTGGTCATCGACCCGGCCTTCAACCGCCCTGCCGAGGTCGATCAGCTGGTCGGGGACTCGTCGAAGGCGGCTCGCGTACTCGGCTGGCAGCCGAAAACCACGTTCGAGCAGATGATCAGGTTGATGGTCGACGCCGACCACAGGTTGCTCGCCCGGGGAGATCGCTCCGCAGCCGCTGCCGCCGAAGGGTAGCTTCGCGCTACTCGGGTGCAAGGCGGCCCCCGGAACTTCCGCCCGGCCAAGTACTCTGGGCGAGCCCGATGAGAGCTTGGACTCCGCAGCAGGTCGCCCAGGCCGCGGGTGCCCGCCTGGTCGCACCGCCGCCCACCGCCACCGGTCCCGAACGTGTGAGCATCGATTCCCGTGATGCCGGCCCGGGGACGCTGTTCGTGGGTCTCAAAGGCGCAAAGGCCGATGGAGGCGCCTACGCGGCGAATGCCCTGGCCCAAGGTGCCTGGGGCATCCTGACCACCGAGGACCACGCGCAGACTGCCCGGTGTGCGGCTCCCGGAGTGCTGCTCTCGGCGCCAGACCCCCTGAAGAGCCTGCAGTCCCTGGCCACCGCCTGGCGAAACCACCTGGACGCACACGTGATCGGGGTCACCGGATCGACCGGCAAGACCTCAACCAAGGACCTCCTGGCCGCAATCCTCACGCCTCATCGCCGCACCGTCGCCTCCCGAGCCAACTTCAACACCGAGATCGGGCTGCCACTGGAGATCCTGGGCGCGCCGGAGGAAACCGAGGTCCTGGTGCTGGAAATGGGGATGCGGGGTCCGGGACAGATCGCCGAGCTGGCGGAGATCGCCCAGCCCGACGTAGGCGTGATCGTCAGCATCGGCCCGGTTCACCTCGAGCTTCTGGGCACCATCGAGGCGATCGCCGCAGCCAAAGCCGAGCTGATCGCGGCTCTGAAGCCCCACGGCACCGCGGTGATTCCTGCTCACGAGCCGCTGCTGGAACCTCACCGGCGTACCGACCTCACCACGATCACCTTCGGCGGCGGGGGGGACGTCCAGCTCGTGAAATCAGAAGCTGAGCACGTCGACGATCGATTTCCGCGGCGAAGCCATCAGTCTCGAACTCTCGTTCACCCAAGCTCATCTGCGCAACAACCTGCTGGCTGCGGTCGCGGCGGCGAAATCAATCGGCGTCACGCCCAGTGGTCGGGTGCGAGCTGAACCTCAGCCCCGGACGGGGTCAGCGGCAGGACCTGCCGGACGAACATCGTGCTGATCGACGACTCTTACAACGCCAACCCGATGTCGATGCGGGCGGCGCTGGACGACCTCAGCGTGACTGCGGCCCAGGGCGGCCAACGAACGGCGGGTCGCCGTGCTGGGCGACATGCTGGAGCTGGGTCCTGACGAGCGTGCCTTTCATGTCGACATCGGCGAGCACGCCGACGCGACGAACCTCGATCTCCTGGTCACCGTCGGGCCGATCTGGCCGCCGCAATGCTCGACGCGTTTCACGGTGAGGCCTACTCCGTGGCCAATGCGGCGGAAGCCGCCGCGATCCTGCCGGAGCTGCTCCAGCCCGGAGACGTCATCCTGGTCAAGGGGTCGCGCGGCGTGGGGCTCGAGCTGGTCTGCCAGCGCCCTGAGCACGCAATGCCGGAGCTCCAGCCTGATGGGATCGATCTCCGGCCGGGTGCTGATTGCGGGGACGGCGTCGCTGCTGTTGTGCCTGTTCCTCAGCCCGAAGTTCATCGACTTCATCCGGCGCAACCAGTTCGGCCAGAACATTCGCGAGGAGGGGCCTCAGGGCCACCACGTGAAGGCCGGGACGCCCACCCTCGGCGGGATCGTCATCTTCCTCGCTTTCGCCATCCCGTTCCTGATCCTGTCGACGCGGGACTGGAGGTCGCTGGGCGTGTTCGGCGTAGCGGTGGCCTGTGCACTGCTCGGGTTCGCCGACGACTACACGAAGATCGTCAAGCGCCGTTCGCTGGGTCTGCGGGCACGTACCAAGCTGGTGGTGACGATCGCGATCTCGCTCGGGCTGTGGTGGGTGGCGACCCAGGAAGCGCAGGCATCCCGTCGACGCGTCAAACTTCGGTTCGTCGACGTGACGATCGATCTCGGGCCCCTGTATCCCGTGTTCATCTACTTCGTCGTCGCCGGGCACGACCAGTGCGGTCAACCTCACCGACGGGCTCGACGGTCTCGCCGCCGGGTGCGCCGCGATCGTGCTGCTGGCCTACATCGGGATCACCTTCATCACCACCGGCGAGCGAGACCTGACGATGCTGGCGGGCTGCCTGGTCGGCGCTTGCATCGGTTTTCTGTGGTTCAACAGCTTCCCCGCCAGCATCTTCATGGGCGACACCGGGTCGCTCGGCCTCGGCGGGGCGATCGCCGGGCTGGCGATCATGACGCGAACCGAGGTGCTGCTCGTGCTGCTCGGGGGGATCTTCGTGATCGAGGCGCTGTCGGTGCTGATCCAGGTGTTCTCGTTTCAGACGTTCCGAAAGCGCGTGTTCCTGATGGCGCCGATTCACCATCACTTCGAGCTCCAGGGCTGGTCAGAGACCAAGATCATCCTGCGCTTCTGGATCGTTGCCGCCGCCTGCGCCGCGATCGGCTTCACGGTGTACCAGCTCAGCATCCGTGGCTGAGTGCTCAAGCAGCGTCCACCGCTGCCGCCCGGTCCGTATCTGGTGCGTCGGTTTGGCGCGCTCGGGAATCGCCGCGGCGATGACCCTCCGTGCCCGCGGGGAGGAGGTGATCGCGGTTGATGCGGGTACGCCTGAAGTCGGAAGGCTTCGGGAGGCGGGCGTCGAAATTCATCTGGATGAATCAGGCGACGCCCTTGCCGCCAGGGCCGGGTCGCTCATCAAGAGCCCCGGGGTACCTCAGAGCGCACCTCGCGATTCTCGCGGCGCGTCGTCGCGGGATTCCGGTGCTGGGCGAGCTCGAGCTCGCCTGGCGCCTGCTCGCCAATCCAGTTCATCGCCGTGACCGGAACCAACGGCAAGACCACGACCACCGAATGGATCGGTCACATCCATCGTGAGCTGGGATTGCCGGTCGAGGTGGCCGGCAACGTCGGCACGGCGCTGTCCTCGCTGGTGGGCACAGGTCACCCCGCAGGCCACGATCGTCTGCGAGGCATCCTCGTTTCAGCTTGAGGACACCGAACGCTTCTCGCCGGAGGCCGCGGTGCTGCTGAACCTGGCTCCTGACCACCTGGACCGCCACCCGAGCTACGAGGACTACGTCTCGGCCAAGCTGCGGATCTTCGCCCACCAGGGCAACGATGACATCGCCGTGGCCCCGCAGGATCTGGACGTCGAGGACCTCGGTGGCTGCGCACGTCGGGTGACCTTTGGCGCGGCAGCCGGGCAGCGAGCTGTCGGCCCGCGCCGGTTACCTGTGGTGGGACGAGCAGCCGCTGATCTCCACCGACTGAGATCAGCCTCCCCGGCGCCCACAACCTCCAGAACGCGATGGCCGCAGCGGCGGTCTGTCTGGCGCGCGGACTCGAGCCCGAAGGGGTGGCGGCCGGACTGCGCACGTTCACGGGCGTCCCGCACCGGCTCGAGCAGGTCAGAGTTCTCGACGGCGTCGCGTACGTCAACGACTCCAAGGCCACGAACGTGGCCAGCACCAGCGTCGCGCTGCGCTCCTATCGACGGCGGAGTGCACCTGATCGCCGGCGGGCGCGGCAAGAACCAGGACTTCGCGCCGCTGGCGCCGCTGGTGGCTGAGCGCTGCCGCGCGGTCTATCTGATCGGTGAGGCCGCTTCCGAGATCGCTGCAGCATGGGGCGAGGCCGAGGTGACCTTGGTCGAGTGCGGCGACCTCGAACATGCGGTCAGTGCCGCCCGGTCCGCGGCCGCGCCCGGGGACACGGTGCTGCTCTCGCCGGCCTGCGCGAGCTATGACCAGTATCCGAACTTCGAAGCGCGTGGAGACCATTTTCGCCAGCTGGTCGGGGCCGACTGATGGCGACTGCCGCCACGGCGGGCAGAGCGGCGCCGGCAGGTGACGCAGGGGCCGATCGGGGCCGGACCAAGACGCCCACCCGGCGGGTTCCGCCGCCACTGGAGCATCGGATCCTGATGACCGCCGCCCTCTGTCTGCTCGCCTTCGGCGCGGTGATGGTCTACAGCGCATCGTCTCCGCTCGGCGTGCTCGGTGGCCACGGCGGCAGCGGCACGGGCCAGTTTGTCCGCTATCTGGTGTTCGGAGCGATTGGTCTGGCGGCGATGTACGTGCTGGAGCGCCGGGGCCTCGAGTCTGTTCGACCGCCGGCTGACCAAGCTCTTGCTGCTCTGCCTCAACCGGTCTGCTGCTGCTGGTGCTGGTGCCGGGCTTCGGGGTGTCGATCCTCGGTGCGCGCCGCTGGTTCGCGGCCGGGCCGATCCAGTTCCAGCCTTCGGAGGTGATGAAGCTCGCTCTGATCCTCTACGTAGCGGGCTACCTCGCCGACCACCCCAAGCGGATGCGCTCATTTCGGCAGGCGATCGCCCCGATTGCCGTCGCCGTCGGGCCGGCCTGCCTGCTGATCGCGATTGAGCCAGACCTCGGGACCACCCTGGTTGTCGCCTTCTCGATGGCGGCGCTGTTGATCGCCTCCGGCATGCCGATGCGTTATCTCGGCATTCTGGCCGGAATCGCCCTTGTGGTGGGCATCCTGTTCGTCCTGGCCCAGCCCTACCAGCAAGCGCGGCTAACCTCGTTCCTGCATCCGTGGTCCTCGAAGTCAACCGCCGGCTTCCAGGCCGTCCAGGGTCAGATCGCGCTTGGCTCGGGTGGCCTGATCGGCGTCGGGCTGGGTCACTCGGTGCAGAAGATCTTCTATCTCCCTGAGGCCCAGACCGATTTCATCCTCGCAGTGATCGGCGAGGAGCTTGGGGTGCTGGGTATCTTCGGCGTCGTCTTCCTCTACGGGATGATCGCCTACGCGGGCCTGCGGACGGCGCGCCGGGCGGCAACTCGGTATGCGAAGCTGCTGGCCACCGGGCTGACCTCACTCATTCTGTGCCAAGGAATCCTCAACATCTTCGTCGTGCTGGGGCTCGCGCCGCTGACCGGCGTGCCGCTGCCGTTCATCTCTTACGCTCCCACGAACCTGTGCGTGATGCTGGCCTCGGTCGGGCTGCTGCTGAACATCGCTCGCCCCGGCGCGCGGCGGCTGAGGATGGTCGACCCCAAGCGCACCGCGCGACGGGCCCCTGCGACAAGTGACACCGCCAAGGATCGTGATCGGCGCCGGCGGGACCGCGGGACACGTCGTGCCGGCGCTGGCGGTCGCTGACGCGCTACGGGCCCTCGGGGCGGACGTGGCGTTCATCGGCGGCGAACGAGCGGAGTTGGAGCTCGTCCCCGCCGCGGGCTATGAGCTGCGCCAGCTGCGGGTGCTGGCGCTGCCGCGCCGCAGCCCGCTAGCGGCGCTGCGAGCCGCGGCGATCGACTCGCTGGCCCTGCGCCGGGCGGGCAAGATCCTCCACGAGCTGTCACCGAGCGCCGTGCTCGGGGCGGGCGGATACGTAGCCGGGCCGGTTGGCCTGGCCGGCGTGCTGCAGGCGCATGCCGCTTGTGTTGATGGAGGCCGACAGCCATCTCGGACTGACCAATCGCTTGCTGGCACCCGCTCGCTCGCCGCGTCTGCCTTGCCTTTCGCCCTCGAGGGCCGCGACGGCGCCAAGTATCGCGTCACCGGCCGCCCGGTACCGCCTCCCGCCACGGACCGGGCCGCCGCCCGCAAGCGCTTTGGCATCGGTCCCGAGGAGACCTGCGTGCTGATCTTCGGTGGCTCACTGGGCGCCCGCTCGATCAACCTGGCCGCGATCGAAGCATTTGCTGGCGCCCACTTCCACGTCCTGCACGCGGCCGGTGAGCGGGACATCGCGGATCTGCAATCACCCGGGCCCGCACTACGACCTACGGGGGTACATCTCGGACTTCGGGGAGGCCCTGCTGGCCAGTGACCTCGTCGTGGCGCGCTCCGGGGGGTCAGTGTTCGAGATCGCGGCGCATGGCCGACCGGCCGTGCTCGTCCCCTATCCCCACGCCACGGCGGATCACCAGAGCGCCAACGCTCGATTCATGGAGCGCGCGGGAGCGGCGATCGTAATTCCCGATTCCGAGCTCGACGGGCGCCGGCTCGCCCAGGAGGTCGGCGGCCTGCTCGCCGATCCCGGACGTCTGGTGGCGATGGGACGCGCGGCTGCGGCGGTTGGCCCGACCGGATGCGGCTGCCGAGATCGCCGCCGAGATCCTGACGGCCGCCGGCGCGGCGCCCGGCGTAGATCCGAAGCCGGGGCTCAGTAGGGCTGGCTCGGGTACTTCGGCCCGAGCCGGTTGTTTGCGTGCGAGGCCAGATCGACCGCACGGGCATCCCAGAACGAGCCTGAGGGCGGACCGCCATGGCAGCTGCCGCTGCTGTTGCCGGGCTCGTGGACCCAGAGGAAGGCGTCCGCGTGCGGGAACCCGGTCTTGGTCGTCGGTTCGGGCCCCAGGCCGCGGCCGGGCGGGTTGCACAGATCCTCGATGCCCTGGCGCACGGGATGGGGGTTGAGCTTCGGCCCGTTGCCGTTGTCGGACGTGTTCACGATGTAGTGCGCGCCGTGGGTCAGCTTGGAGATCTTCTCGGCCCAGTTGACCTCGTTGATCGTCCAGTTCAAGTGGGTGTCGTTGGTGTAGAAGCCGCGGATCTTGCCGGACGTCCACCGCGTTCAGCGCGCGGCGCCGTGTAGGACACGGAGTTGGCGTCCGAGTAGCCCGCCTCCACGTAGACGACGGCGTGGGGCAGCGCGGCGATCTTGTCGACCTCGTAGCGAAGCAGGCCCTCGTAGGCGGCCGAGCGAACCCTTGCGAGCGAAGCACGACGAGGAGCCGAGCGCGTCCAGCTCCAGCAGATACACGGCCGGATGATCCCGTTGGCGGACGCCATCGCGTCGATCTTGGCCTTGAACTGCGGCGCCGCGGCGTTGATCTGCCCGGTGGTCGCGCATCCGCCGACCGCGGGGTGCAGGAAGTACGTGTTGATCAGCGGGACGGATCCCGGGTCCGCGGTCAGGTTGCCGCAGAGGATCTTCTGCACCTGGGCAGCGATGCCGGCGGGCGTGCCGCCGTGGGCATAGGCGCTGAAGCGCTGAACCTCCGGCTGACTGGCGATCTTCGCCAGCTGCGTGACCTCGTTGTTCAGCGACCCGCTGCGCTGAAGGTCGCCATAGAACCGCGGCCCACGAGTAGCTGTCGGGGTAGCTGTTGGGATCCTTTCCCACCAGCTTCGCGATCGCGCCCGCTGCCGGCCCGTGGCGCGGGCCGTCGACGAAGAAGTGCGCTCCGCTCAGCGGATTCGACCCCGGGGCCTGCGCGAGTCCGAGTGGGTTGGCAGGATCGCGCGGGGAAGGATTGCCACCGCAGCTGGCTGCAGCCTGCGCGCGCGGGCGGACGGCTGCGACGCCGTCGGCAACACCGACGAAGACCATCGCCAAGGCACGCGAGGACCACGGCCACCGAACAGATTCTGCGACCCCTGCTCACCCACTAAATTGGTATCACGGCCGCGCAAACCAGCGGCTCACCATCACGGTCCGGGAGTCCCGCTTTGTTCAGGTTCGTCGGCCTCCGAGTCAACCAGAGACTCTGCGCACTCGGCTAGCCTCGAACTCGACCGGGATTATCGACGCGAGCGAGGTGAAGGCCATGCTGTTCGGCCAGGAGCACGTCAAGCGCTATCAGGAGACCGATGGAGCAGAGGGCCACGAGTGGCAGGGCGTCAGGACCCTGATCCTCACCACCACCGGCCGGCGTTCGGGCGAGTCCCGCAGCACTCCGCTGATCTACGGCCAGCACGGAAGCGACTACCTCGTCGTGGCTTCGCAGGGAGGTGCTCCGACGCATCCGGCCTGGTACCTCAACCTCCTCGAGAATCCGGAGGTCGAGGTGCAGGTGAAGGGCGACAGCTTCAGCGCCCGGGCCCGCGCGGCAGCGCCGGAGGAGCGGCCTGGCTTATGGAAGCAGATGGCTTCGATCTGGCCGGCCTACAACGAGTACCAGTCGAAGACCGACCGCGAGATCCCCGTGGTCGTCCTCGAACGGTCCTGAGCGACGAGCGTTGCGGGCCTTCCGTGGCTGAGGACTGGTCCGCGCGCCGGCTGCACTTCGTCGGCATCGGCGGCGCCGGCATGAGCGGGCTGGCGATCATCGCCCACGCCCTGGGCGCTCAGGTGAGCGGGTCCGACCGCGCGGAGTCGCCGTACTCCCGGCGCCTGCGGGAGCATGGGATCGAGCCGCGGATCGGCCATGATGCCGGCCAACGTCCCGGCCGGCGCCGAGGTCGTCTACTCGACGGCGGTCGGGCCGGAGAATCCCGAGCGCCAGGTCGCCGAGCGGGAGCTTCATCGCGCCGATCTGCTGGCCGAGATCGCGGCCCTGCGGCGCTGCGTGGCGGTGACCGGGACCCACGGCAAGACCACGACCTCGGCGATGGTCGTCCACATCCTGACTCGCTGCGGGATGGACCCCTCCTACATCGTCGGGGGCGAGTTGCAGCTGACCGGTACCAACGCCGCCTGGGGCAGCGGCGAGTGGATCGTGATCGAGGCCGACGAGTCCGACCGCTCGCTGCTCAAGCTGAATCCGGAGATCGCGGTGCTGACCAACGCCGAGCTTGATCATCACTGCGACCTACGGCTCGATGCAGGACCTGCGAGGAGACGTTTCGCACCTTCATGGCGCGGGCCGGAGACGGCGCCGTGGTGTGGGACCGGCCCGAGTTGCGGGCGCTCTGCCCGGACGCGGCGCTCACCTACGACGCGCCCGCTCCCGCGCTCGGTCCCGATGGCTCGACGCTTCCGCTGGCAGGGGCATGAGGTGGCGGTGCTCGGTCCCGGGGGCCCACAACGCGGTCAATGCCGCGGGGGCGCTGACCGCAGCCGCGCGGGCCGGGGCCGACCCTCAGGCCGCGGCCGCATCGCTGGTCGATTTCCGGGGCGCGCGGCGCCGGCTTGAGCGACTGGGCACGACGAGCTCCGGCGCGGCGGTGTACGACGACTACGCCCACCACCCGACCGAGGTCGCCGCGGCGATTGCCGCGGCGCGGACGCTCGGCCCGGGACGCCTGGTGGCCGTGCTGCAGCCGCACCTGTTCTCACGCACCCAGGCCCTGACTCGCGAATTCGGGGTGGCCCTGGCGCAGGCCGACGTGGGCGCCGTCCTGCCCATCTATCCCGCGCGCGAGCGGGCGAGCGGACTTCCCCGGGGTCGACGGGCGGCGGGTTGCCGCGGCGGCGGCCGACGCCGCGGGCGGCCGGCCGATGGCGTGGCTTCCCGAGCTTCGACGACGCGCGGCGGTTCCTCGATCGCCTCGCTGCGCGCGGGCGACCTGTGTCTGATGATGGGCGCGGGGGACATCGACGCGCTCGGCCGTTCGCTGGTGGCCTAGTCCGAGATCCACCGCGGTTTCAGCGGCCGGGGCGGGGTCTAACCTGCGCGCCATGGTTGACCTTCCGCCCGGGGTCCAGCGCGACTACCCGCTGGCCCGCCTGACGACGATCCGCACCGGCGGCCGGGCCGAGCTGTTCGCGCGCGCGGGCACCGTCGCCGAGCTGGAGCAGCTGCTGGGCTGGGCGGCCGCCGAGTCCGTCGAGGTAGGGGTAGTCGGCTCGGGGTCGAACCTGCTGGTGGCGGACGATGGCGTGCGCGGACTCGTGGTGAAATTGGACAAGGACCTCAGCAAGATCGAACAGCACGGAACGCGCATGCTCTGCGGCGGGGGCGCCCGGCTTCCGGCCGTGTCGGCGCGGGCGGCGACGGCCGGCCTCACCGGCATCGAGTTCGGCGTCAACATCCCCGGTTCGGTCGGGCGGCGCGGTGCGGATGAACGCCAACGCCTACGGCGGCGAACTGGCTCGCGTCCTGGAGTGGGTCGACGTGACCAGCGGCTGCGGGAACGCAGCGGCGGACTCCGGACGAGCTCGGATTCGCCTACCGCCGCTCGAATCTGCCTGCCGGGCGAGATCGTCGCCCAGGCGAGCTTCCGGCTCGCCGAGGCCGAGTCGGCCGAGGTCAAGGCCACGCTGGCCGACATGCGGTCGCGGCGTAAGGCGGCGCAACCCTCCGGCATCAAGACCTTCGGCTCGACGTTCAAGAACCCGGCCGATCCCCGCGCCGAGGGACGCACCGCCGGGCAGCTGCTGGAGGCCGCCGGATGCCGCGGCCTGCGTGTCGGCGGCGCGAGCTTCTCGGAGAAGCATGCCAACTTCGTCGAGAACCACGGCGAGGCGACCACGGCGGACGTGATCGCGTTGATGGCCGAGGGACGGCGGCGCGTGAAGGAGCGCTTCGGGGTGGAGCTCGAGCCCGAGGTGCAGGCGCTCGGCCGCGGTCGCGATTCCCGACGAGTGGAGGGGCGCGTGATCGCCGAGGGTCTGCTCGGCAGCCTCGGCGGCCGCCGGCTCGACGCTGTCGCGTCCGCGGCCGCGAGTGGTGGCGATCCTGCTCGGCCGTGGTGATCGCCGCTCGGCGGCGTGTGGCTGTGGGTGCGCGACTCCTCGCTGGTATCGGTCAACCGCGTCGTCATTTCCGGCCAGAGCGGTCCCGACGCCGCGCAGATCCGCGCCGCCCTGATCGCGGCGGCCAAGAACATGACGACGCTGGATGTCCGCATGGATCAGCTTGCGAACCGCCGTCGCGCCGTTCCCGGTGGTCAAGGATCTGCGGGTCAGCACCCAGTTCCCGCACGGCATGCGGATCCGGGTGATCGAGCAGGTCCCCGTCGGTGCAGTGGCGGTCGGCGGGCGAGACGATTGCCGTGGCCGGCGACGGAACGCTGCTCCACGACGTGCGGGTGTCCCCGTCGCTGCCGGCGATTCCCCTTCGTGTGCCGCCGGGCGGGACGCGGCTCAGCGAGCCGGACGCCCTGCACGCGGTGGCGCTGCTCGCCGCGGCGCCGTACGCGATGATCGCCCGCGATCAGCCAGGTGAGCACCGACGCCTCCCATGGGCTGGTCGCCCAGCTGCGCAACGGTCCGAGCATCTATTTCGGCGACGCGGGGCGGCTGGCGGCCAAGTGGATCGCCGCCACCGCGGTCCTCACGGATCGCAGGTTCGGCGGGCGCGGCGTACATCGACGTCACCGATCCCGCCCGCCCGGCCGCGGGCGCCGGGGGCTGCCAGCCGGCGACGACTGGATCGGCGAGCACCGGCTGGCGTCAAGCACTCGGCACGGACGACCTGCCGGCACGACAGGCTCGAGCGCCACCCCGACCGGAGGCTCGGCCACCAGTCCCGACCGGAGGGCTAAACCTCAACCTCAGCTTAGGGCGCAGTCGGGGCAACTCTCACACGAGGATCGAGAGTTCCGCGATCTGCAACGAACGTTGCGAACGCGCCCGCGCGTTGACTTCGAGCAAGTTCAAGCCATAACGTGCGAAACTCCCGCTAAGTGCGGATGGGCGGCAAACGCTCAACGCTAACTCAAGGGTCGGACGGTCACTAAATGGAAAGCGGCAGTTATCTCGCAGTAATCAAAGTCGTCGGCGTCGGCGGCGGCGGCACGAACGCCGTCAACCGGATGGTCGACGCAGGTCTTCGCGGCGTCGAGTTCATCGCGTCCAACACCGACGCGCAGGCGCTGGCGATGTGTGACGCCGACATCAAGCTGAACATCGGGCACGAGCTGACCAAGGGGCTGGGCGCGGGCGCCAACCCCGACGTCGGCCAAGGCGCGGCAGCCGAGTCACGCGATGAAATCAAGGAGGCGCTCAAGGGCGCCGACATGGTGTTCGTCACCGCGGGCGAAGGCGGCGGCACCGGTACCGGCGCCGCTCCGGTGATCGCGGACATCGCCAAGAACGAGATCGGCGCGCTCACCGTGGGCGTGGTCACGCGTCCGTTCGCGTTCGAGGGGAGCCAGCGCGCCCGCCAGGCGCAGGAGGGCATCCAGCGGCTGCGGGAGAACGTGGACACGCTGATCGTGATCCCGAACGAGAAGCTGCTGGCCATCGTCGAGCGCCGAACGACGATCCTCGACGCGTTCCGCGAGGCCGACAACGTGCTGCGCCAGGGCGTCCAGGGCATCACCGACCTGATCACGATCCCCGGACTGATCAACCTCGACTTCGCCGACGTGCGCACGATCATGCACGACGCCGGCAGCGCTCTGATGGGCATCGGCAGCGCCACCGGCGAGAACCGCGCCTCCGAGGCGGCGAAGATGGCGATCTCCTCGCCTCTGCTGGAGGAGTCGGTGGAGGGCGCCACCGGAATCCTGCTCAACATCACCGGCGGCCACAACCTCGGCCTGTTCGAGGTCAACGAGGCAGCCGAGATCGTCCAGAGCGCCGCGGACTCGAACTCGAACATCATCTTCGGGGCGGTGATCGACGACACCCTGGGCGAGGACGTGCGCGTGACCGTGATCGCGACCGGCTTCGATCGTGGCCACGCCCGCCCGAGCACCGCCCGGGAGTCGACCCGCCGCGCCCGCCGGGACCGCGACGTGACCATGGACGACAGCCAGCGCTCCTCGCTGGAGATCCGCGACGACGAGATCGACATCCCGTCCTTCCTCAGGGACCGCTAGGCATCGCCGACGCCGGTCGGCGCCGCGCGGTTCGCGCGTTCTCCAGATCGCGTTTCGCCGCAACCCCGCGGCAGTTCGTCTGTTCTAGGTTCGTCGGATCCTGGCCAGAACAACGGAATTCACGGCACCGGAAGACACTTCGGTGGCCTACCGGCCCGCGGCGTTGCGCTGCGCGCTGGCGCTGCTCGCTGGCGCTGGTGGCCCTGGCCTGCTCTCGGCGGGATCGGCCGCGGCGGCCCCGGTTCCGGCCGCCCCGAGCACGATCGACGGGCCGAGCCCGGACATCATCGGCCTGTCCGATCTGTCGGTGGCCCGGGACGGAACCGGCGGGCTGGTCTACCTCAAGCAGCGTCTCAGGGGGTCGCCCACGTGTTCGTCTCGCGCCTGGTCGGCGGTACGTTTCAGCCCCCCGAGCAGGTCGACGCCGAGCCTTGCCCGGCGCCTCGTCGCAGCCGGTCATCGCCGCCGGCCAACGATGGCCTGCTGACGATCGCGTTCATCAACGCTGGCGGCCTCTACGAGGTCACCCGGCTCAGCGCGGCTGATCCCTACGGCGCGGCCACGGGCCTGTTCGCCGGCGCCGCCAATCCCTCGCTGCAGATGACGCTGCTGGGCAAGGCCTACATCGCCTTCACCGCCGCCGGGGCGGGGGGACACGACGTCCGGACGGCGTACTTCAACGGCGCCCATTGGGCGCTGGGCCCGCTTGCCGCTCGATGCCAGTCCCGGCAGACGACGCCGGAACGGGCTCTGGCCGGCCGCAGGTCGCGGCGTCCGGCGACGGCGTGGCGATCGTGCCTGGGGCGAGGGCGGCCACATCTACACGCGGCGGGTGTGGGGCGACTCGCCCAGCGTGGTCTTCGAGCAGGCCGACGTTCCGTCGCTTGGGGGGATGGCAGGAGGTCTCAGCCGACGAGCCGACGATCGGGTCGGGCGGCGATTCCTCCTACGCCGAGCGTCGTCTTCCACGAGGTGCTCAGCAACGGGTCCGCGCAACAGTCGCGCGTGCTGATGCGGCGACTGCGCGCTTCGGCGTTCGACCCGGTGAGCCAGCCAGACGGCGTCTCGACGCCCTCGGGCGCCCAGGCCGATCAACCCGCGCTGGCGGTCAGCGAGTACGGACGCGGGTTCGTCACCTCCGCCCAGACCAATTCAAATCAGTTGTTCGCGGCCCACCTGGACACCAACGGGGCGCCTGGCGACCCGTTCAGGGTCGACAGCCTGCAGAACGCCTCGCTGCCCTACGCGACGCCCGCCACCGCGGGGCTGACCTCGACGCTGATCGCCTGGCAGCAGGACCCGGGGCTTCCGGCGACTCCGGAGATCCGCGCTCCGCTACGCGCCGGACGGTCGCAGCCTCGGTCCGGAGCTCGTGCTGTCAACGCCCGCCCAGGGTCCCACCGATGCCGCGGACGGCCTGTCGGCCGCCGGCGATGCGGCCGGAAACGCGGCCGTCGCCTGGGTTCAGAGCTCCCCGCTGGACAGCCAGATCGTCGTGGACCAGATGTACCAGCCGCCCTCCGGGTTCGTTCCCGACCTCGTGTTCGGGTACGTCCGCACGTCCCAGCCGACGCTGAGCTGGACTCCGGCCCGGGATCAGTGGGGTCCGATTCGCTACACGGTCAGCGTCGACGGCGTCCAGTTCGCTCAGACGTTCGCGACCTCGCTGACGCTGCCGGCGCCGCTGGCCGACGGGCCCCACACGCTGGCCGGTGACGCGCGGTCAACCCGGCCGGGCTCACCAGCGCGATGCGCCCGGCCAGCTTCTGGATCGACACCGTGCCTCCGCAGGGCACGCTGACTCTGACCGGCAAGCTCCGCCCGAAGACGTTCCTGCATGCCTAGCGTGAGCTACACGGACGCTCCGCCGCCGGTGCCGCCGGCCAGCGCCTCGGGAGTCGCCGACGTGCTGATCAGACTGGGGCGACGGCAGCAGCTACCACATCACGCCGCGGCAAGTTCCACGCCTATCGAGCGCGCCGGGCGCTACACGATCACCGTGGTGATCACCGACCGTGCCGGCAACCGCAGCGACGCTGCGCGACGCCGATCAGGATCGTCGCCGCCAAGCCTCCGCCCAAGCGTCGGCCGAAGCATAGCCGACCCCCGGCCGGCAAGACACAAATGATCAGGGCATTCCTCCGTAGCCTGCTCCTGGCGCCGTTGCTGGCGCTCCGTGCCGCGCGAGCGGCGCCGGCGCCCAGGGACCCGCCTATGCGCCAGCGGCGCCGAGCCGGGGGGCGATGTACCTGGACGGCCAGAACAACCGCTACCTGCTCGGCGGCGCATGGCTGTTCCGGCCCGACCGCAGCGATGTCGGGCTCGCCCAGGGCTGGGCGCGGGACGTCTGCCGCGACCGATGGCTGGTCGGTCCTGTCGGTGCCCAACTCGTACAACGCGGGCGATCTGACCAGCCGGCATGGCCGGTTACGTCGGCTGGTACCGCCGAGACTTCACCCTTCCCGAGCGACGCGTTCGCGAAATACGTGGCCGCCGGCGACCGGCACTGGATCATCCGCTTCGAGTCGGTCAACTACCGCGCCACGGTGTGGTTGAACGGGCGCCAGATCGGTACCCACGCACGGCGCGTACCTCCCGTTCGAATTCGACCTGAAGAATCTGCGGCCGGGGGTCAACCGGCTGATCGTGCGCGTCGACAACCGCCGCAGGGCCGGCGGACCTTCCGCCCGGTCCCGGTGGGGGCTGGTGGAACTACGGCGGCATCCTCCGCGAGGTCTACCTGCGAGCGGTGGAGGGGGTCGACATCTCCCAGCTGCAGTTCGGGCGGCGCCCGTCCTGTGTCGGCCTGCTCGGCGGTGGTGAGCGAGCAGGCGACGCTGCGCAACCTCTCGAGCCGCCGGCAGACCGTGCGGCTGCACGGCGCATACGGGACGGCACCGATCGATTTCGGCACCCGCAGCCTGGCGCCGGCATCGACGTTGGTCGCCCAGGCGGTGGCCACGATTCGACATCCGCGGCTGTGGTCCCCGGATCATCCGAACCTGTACCGGGCGACGCTGACAGCTCGGCGACGCGCAGCGACCGCTCGCTCGGCGGCTGGGTGACCGACAGCGGCATCCGCACGATCGCGGTCACGCCGGCGGGCGGCTGCTGCTCAACGGTCGGCTGCTGAATCTGCGCGGGGTCAACATCCACGAGCAGGACCAGCTGCTCGGCGGGGTGCTCACACCCGCGCGCACCAGTCAGGTGATCGGCTGGGTGCCGGCGCTCGGGGCGACGCTGATCCGGGCGCACTACCCGCTCAGCCCCGAGCTCCAGGAGCTGGCGGACCGCAACGGGATCCTGCTGTGGTCCGAGGTCCCGGTCTATCAGGTGCGCAGTCAGTACCTGAGCCAGCGCAGCTGGCTCACGCGCGCCTACGCGCAGCTGCGGACCAACATCCTCACCAACCAGAACCATCCTTCGGTGCTGCTGTGGAGCATCGGCAACGAGCTGACCACCCCGCCGGACGGGCCCGAGGCGGCCTACATCGCCGGGGCGACGGCGCTCGCGCACAAGCTCGACCCGACCCGCCCGGTCGGGATGGCGGTCAGCTCCTGGCCCGGGGTGGCGTGCCAGAGCGCCTACGCGCCGTTGGACGTGATCGGCTTCAACGACTACTTCGGCTGGTTCGACGCCGGCGGTGGAACCACCGATGACCGGGACGCCCTCGGCCCGTTCCTGGACTTCTTCCACGCCTGCTATCCGACCAAGCCGCTGTTCGTCTCGGAGTTCGGCTTCGAGGGCAACCGCAACGGGCCCGGTCGGAGGAGCGCGGGACCTACAGCTTCCAGTCGGACGCGATCGCCTTCCACCTCGGCGTGTTTGCCTCCAAGCCGTGGCTGTCGGGGGCGATCTACTTCGCCCTGCAGGACTTCGCCGCCCGGCCGGGGTGGGGCGGCGGCAACCCGGTGCCCGATCCACCGTTCGTGCAGAAGGGCGTGTTCGACCTGCAGGGCAACTTCGAAGCCGGCGGACTCGGTCTCATCCGCGATCTACCACGCCACGGTCCAGATCGCCCCGGCGCCGGCGCGGGCCCAGGCAAAACGGGGGCTGCGACGCGGGCTGTAGCCGGCTGCCGAGCGGGCTGCGCGATCCCGGTCCAGGCTCCCCCGCAGCGCCTTGTAGCCTGGGTACGGTGAATGCACCGACCGAAGCAGCTCACGTTACGCCGGACGCCCCTGCACGAGCGCCATCGCGCCGCCGGCGCGAAGCTGGTGCCGTTCGCCGGCTGGGAGATGCCGGTGCAGTACACGGGGATCCGCGAGGAGCACCTGGCGGTGCGCAACCAGGTCGGGGTTTTCGACGTCTCGCACATGGGCCAGGTCGAGATCCGCGGCCCGCAGAGCGAGGCGTTCCTGCAGCGGATGCTCTCCAACGACCTGCGCCGCGTCCCCGAGGGCGGTGCCCAGTACAGCGTGATGTGCCGCGAGGACGGCGGCGTGCTCGACGACCTGTTCACCTACCGCCTGGCCGAGTGCGTATTCCTGCTCGTCACCAACGCCTCCAACCACGAGACCGATCTGGAGTGGTTGCGCTCCCACGTCGGGGACTTCGACGTCGACGTGATCGACAAGAGCGCTGATTTCGCCATGCTGGCCGTGCAGGGCCCGGAGGCGCGCCCGCTCTTGGCCCAGCTGGCCGACTGTCCGCTGCCCGCCGCGGATGCGGTGCGCGGAGCCGTCGGTGGCGGGTGCCCCGACGCTGATCTCCGGCACCGGATACACGGGCGAGGACGGCTTCGAGCTGCTGCTCGATCCGCCTGAAGCGCCCGGGTCTGGGACGCGCTGCTCAGCGCGCGGCGCCACGCCGGTCGGCCTCGGGGCGCGCGACACGCTGCGCCTGGAGGTGTGCTTTCACCTCTACGGCAACGACCTATCGTGCCGAGCGCAATCCGATCGAGGCGGGCTTGGGCTGGTGTTGCCGTGAGGACACCGGCTTCATCGGCGCCGAGGCGGTGGCCGCGGCCCGCAGCGCCGGCACCGCGTGAGAAGCTCGTGCCGTTCGTGATCGAGGGCTCCGGCATCGCCCGCCAGGGCAATCCCGGTGGTCGGTGGCGGCGAGGTCACCAGCGGAACGTTTTCGCCTTGTCTGGAGCGCGGCATCGGGATGGCGTACGTTTCCGCCGAGCGTGCCGAGCCGGGTACGCACATCGAGATCGACGTACGGGGAACGATCCGCTCCGCCGTGGTCGAGCGCAAGCCTCTGTATCGAAAGGGATCCTGAACATGGCCGACGCCAGCTATCCGAACGACCTGCTGTACCACCCCGAGCACGACTGGGCGCGCATCGATGGCGATCAGGCCACGTTCGGAATCACCTGGTACGCGCAGGATTCGCTCGGCGAGGTCGTGTTCTTCGAGCCGCCCGAAGGTCGGCGACCCAGATCAAGAAGGACGAGTCCTACACCGAGGTCGAGTCGGTCAAGGCGGTCTCGGACGTGATCGCGCCGCTGTCCGGGCGAGGTGATCGAGGTCAACGAGGCGCTCGAGCGAGAGCCCGGAGACGATCAACGAGGACCCCTACGGGGAGGGCTGGCTGGTCAAGGTCAGGCTGTCCGATCCCTCGGAGCTCGACTCGCTGATGGATGCCGACGCCTACCAGGGGGCGCTTGCGTGAGCAGCTACGTATCGGCCACCGACGCCGACCGCCAGGAGATGCTCGCGGGAGATCGGCGTGGCGCTCGATCGAGGAGCTGTTTGCGGACATTCCGCAGCGGGCTTCGCGCTTCGGACGGCCGCTCGGAGCTGGGCCCGGGCCTCTCCGAGCAGGAGGTGTTCGCCGAACTGCGGGCGCTGGCCGCCCGGAACGTCAGCGCCGAGGATGAGATCTCGTTCCTCGGCGCCGGCATGTACGACCACTACGTTCCGGCGCTGGTCGACGCGATCACGCAGCGCTCGGAGTTCCTGACGCCGTACACGCCCTACCAGCCGGAGATCTCCCAGGGCGGCCTGCAGGCGATGTTCGAATATCAGACGGCGATCTCCGAGCTGACCGGGCTGCCGATCTCCAACGCGTCGGTGTACGAGGGCCCGAGCGCGGTCGGGGCGGCCGGCTACGTGGCCAAGCTCGCCAACGCGCGCCGGCGCCTGGTCGTCTCCCGCGGCGTCCATCCGCACTCGCGGGAGACGCTGCGCACGCTCGCGCGCGGCTGGGGGATGGAGGTGGAGGAGGCGCCGCTGCGCGACGGGGTGACCGAGCTGCCGCCGCTGCTGGCCGACGTCAGCGCGGTGGTCGTCCAGCAGCCGAACTTCCTCGGCGTGGTCGAGGACCTGCCGGCGCTCTCGGCGGCCGCGCACGAGGCCGGGCGCGCTGACCATCTGCGCCTGCGATCCGCTTCCGCTCGCGCTGCTCAAGTCGCCCGGCGAGTGCGGCGTGGACATCGCGGTGGGGGAGGGACAGTCGCTCGGCAACCGGCTCGACTTCGGAGGGCCGTCGTTCGGGTTCTTCGCCGCCACCGAGGCGCTGACCCGGCGGATGCCCGGCCGGATCGCGGGGGAGACCAAGGACGTCGACGGCAAGCGCGGCTTCGTGCTCACGCTGCAGACCCGCGAGCAGCACATCCGCCGCGAGCGGGCGACCTCCAACATCTGCACCGCCCAGGCGCTGAACGCGCTGGCCGGGGTCATCTACCTGAGCTGGCTCGGCCGCGCGGGGATCGTCGATCTGGCCACGCTGATGCTCCAGCGCACCGCCTACGCGCGCGAGCGGCTCGAGGCGATCGACGGCGTGAGCGCTCCTGCACGAGCGACCGGTGATCCGGGAGTTCGCGGTCCGGCTCGACGCGCCGGTGCACGACGGTCGTCGAGGAATGCCGCCGCCGGGGCATCAATCCCGGATATCCGCTCGGCCGCGACTACCCCGAGCACGAGGATTGCCTGCTGATCGCCATCACCGAGCAGCGCAGCCGCGCGCACATCGACCAGCTGGCCGACGCGCTCCAGGCGGCGGTCAGCGCCCACCGGAGCCGAGCTCGAGGAGGTGGCAGGATGATCGGCGCCGCCGATGACCAGCTGACGATCTTCGAGCGCTCCAAGCCCGGGCGGCGGGCCTTCGTGGCCCCCGAGCTGGACGTTCCCGAGCGCCCGCTGGACGAGCTGCTGCCGCCGGAGCTCCGGCGTGCCGCGCCGCCTCGCCTGCCCGAGGTGGCCGAGCCGGAGATCGTCCGTCACTACAACCGCCTGTCCAAGCGGAACTTCGACCTCGACACGGGCTTCTATCCGCTGGGGTCGTGCACGATGAAGCACAACCCCAAGCTCCACGAGCGGATCGCCGCGCTGCCCGGTCACGCCCGCCTGCACCCGCTGCAGGAGCCGCGCTCACGCCCAGGGCGCACTGGAGCTGATGTGGCGCCTGCAGGGCGCGCTGGGCGAGATCGCCGGACTGCCCCACGTCTCGCTGCAGCCGTCGGCCGGATCCCACGGCGAGCTGGCCGGCGTGCTGCTGACGCGGGCCTTCCACGAGGATCGCGGCGAGCATCGGACCAAGGTGCTCACTCCGGACACCGCCCACGGCACGAATCCGGCCACGGTCACGATGGCCGGCTACGAGGTGGTCAAGGTCGACACCGACGCGGACGGCAACGTCGACCTCGACGATCTCCGGCGCCAAGGCGACCCCGGATGTCGCCTGCCTGATGCTCACCAACCCCTCGACCGTCGGGCTGTTCGAGTCGAACATCGAGGAGATCGCCCGGATCGTCCACGGCATCGGCGCGACCCTGTACTACGACGGCGCCAACCTCAACGCGATCATGGGCATCTGCCGTCCCGGGGACATGGGCTTCGACATCGTGCACTTCAACCTGCACAAATCGTTCACCCAGCCCCACGGCGGCGGCGGCCCGGGCGCCGGTCCGATCGCCGTCTCGGAGCGGATCGAGCCGTTCCTGCCCCGGCCGCAGGTCGATCCGCCGCAGCGCCGGCGGCAACGGGTCCGGGGCTCCGCGTCTACGACCTCGATTACGACCGTCCCAAGTCGATCGGTCGCCTGCGCGGCTTCCAGGGCAACTACGGCGTGTTCGTGCGCTCCTACGCCTACATCCGCTCGCTCGGCGCCGCCGGCCTGCGGGAGGCCTCGGAGGTGGCGGTCCTGAACGCCAACTACCTGCTCGCGCGCCTGCGGCGGAGCGGGCGTGCTCGAGCACCTGCCGGCCGCCTACGAGCGGATCTGCATGCACGAGTTCGTCCTCTCCGGCGCGCCGATGAAGCGCGATCTGAAGATCAAGACCCTGGACCTGGCCAAGCGACTGCTCGATCACGGCGTCCATCCGCCCACCGTGTACTTCCCGCTGATCGTCGACGAGGCGCTGCTGATCGAGCCGACGGAGACCGAGACCAAGGAGACGCTGGACCATTTCGCCGACGTCATGGCGGAGATTCTCCGCGAGGCGGCCGAGGACCCGGAGATCGCCCGCAACGCGCCCTACACGACTCCGGTTCGCCGTCTCGACGAGGCGGGCGCGGTCCGGCGGCCCGTCGTGCGGCAAGCGCTCGACGACTAGCCACCCGCAGGCCGGCCTGGTCCGCCGGAATCCGGGCTAACGTCGGCCGCCCTACGCGCCGATAAGACGGTCATGATGCGCAGCTTGGGGGCGAGTGCGTCGCCCGGAGGACGTTTGGATCGGACTGATCTCGCGGATCGCGGTTGAGTCCGAGGAGCGAGAACTGGCCGGCGTGGTCAGCGGGCTGCTGTTCGCGATCGGGGGCGTCACCCTGTCCTTGTTCATGGTGCTGCCGGGAGTCACGCACGGCCACCCGGCTCCGCTGCTGCATCGACGCGTCGCTGGCCTGCGCCTGGGGCGCCATCTCCGTTCTGCTGATCCAGTGGCAGAAGGCGCCGCGGTGGCTGATCCATGCGTCGATCGTCCTCCGGCTTCGGCGCGGTCGCGGTGGCCGTCGCCTCCTCCGGCGGCGCGGCCTCGCCGGCCTGGATCTATCTGTTCTTCGTCGCGGTGTTCGCCGCCTACTTCTACAAGCCGAGGGTCGCGGCGGTCTATCTGGCGGGCTGCGTGGCCGTCCACGCCCTGCCGCTGCTCTACGACCCGCGGGCGCTGCACGACGCCTTCGCCGTGCAGCTGGTGATGGGCTCGGCCTCCTATCTGGTGCTCGGGCGGCGCGATCATCGCCGGGAAGTCACTGATCCTCGGCCTGCGCACCCGTGCCGAGCAGCTGGCGGCCGAGCAGAGCTCGCTGCGCCGGGTGGCCACCGCCGTCGTCGGCGGCGAGCCGGCCGAAGAGATCTACGAGCTCGTCGCGGTCGAGTCGGCCGCACTGCTCGGCGCCGGCGCCGCGGGGATCCTGCGGCTTGACAGCCGACGAGCCGGGCGACGGTGATGGGCTCGTGGGCCGACCACGCAGGAGGCCGTTACGAGCCGGGAACCCGCGTGTCGATCGTGCCGGGCGGCGACGTGGCCGAGGCGCTGGAGACCAACCTGGCGGTCCGAGTCGATCGATCACGAGGACGGTTCGCCCGGTGCGGCGGCTGGGCTACAACTCGAGCATCGTCGCCCCGATCCGCGTTGCCGGGCGAAACTGGGGCGTGCTGGCGGTGAGCGTAGCCAAGCCGGCGCGGCTGACCGGCGCCGACGAGGACCGGCTGAAGGAGTTCGGCGATCTGCTGGCCACCGCCATCGCCAGCATCGAGGACCGGGCGAAGCTCGCGGCCCAGGCCTCCAGCGATCCGCTCACCGGCCTGGCCAACCACCGGACGCTACATGGGCGCCTGGCCATCGAACTGGCGCGCGCCAAGCGACATGACACGCCGCTGTCGGTCGCGGTGATCGACATCGACCACTTCAAGCAGCTCAACGACATCGGCGGACATGAGACCGGAGATGACCTCCTGGTCGCCGTCGCCGGTTGCCTGACGCGATTGGCCCGGGCCGAGGACATCCTGGGGCGCGTCGGCGGGGACGAGTTCGCCTGGATCTTCCCCGAGACCACGCGGGAGGGGGCGCTGGTGGCGGTCGAGCGGGCTCGCCGGATGATCGCGGCAACCGTCCGTGACCCGTACCGGGTGACGGTGTCGGCGGGCATCTGCGACACCCGCGTCACCGATGACCCGGCCGAGCTGATCCGGCTCGCCGACGGGGCGCTGTACTGGAGCAAGGCGCACGGCCGCAACCAATGCTGGATCTACGACCCGGCGGTGGTCGAGGAGCTCTCGGCCGAGGAACGCGCTGAGCGGCTCGAGCGCTCGCAGGCCCTGCTGGGGCTGCGCGCGCTGGCCCGGGCGATCGACGCCAAGGATCCGGCGACGCGGGAGCACTCAGACCGCGTGGCCGCCCTCGTGGGTCGGCTGGCCCGCACTGCGGGCTGGTCGGACGGCGCGGCCCAGCTGCTCAGCGAGGCCGCCCTCGTCCACGACGTCGGCAAGATCGGCATCCCCGATGCGACGCTGCGCAAGACCGAGCCGCTGACCGAGGACGAGTGGATTCAGATCAAGGGCCATGCGGAGCTCGCGGCCCGGATCGTCGAGGGGGTCCTGGCCCGGATCAGGTGCAATGGATCCGAACCCATCACGAGCGACCGGACGGAACCGGGTACCCGCGCGGGCTGGCGAGAGGTCGAGATTCCCGAGGGCGCGGCGCTGCTGGCCGTAGCCGACGCCTGGGACGTGATGACCGTCAGCCGTCCCTACAGCGGGCCCAAGACCAGCGCGGATGCGCTGGCCGAATGCATCGACCTGGTCGGCCGGCAGTTCACCGAGGCCGCCGTCGGCGCTCTGATCAAGCTGCACGCGAGCGGCGAACTGACCGCGGTTCACAGCCAACCCCAGCCGCTCGCCGAGCTCCAGACCCGTTGAGCGTGGTCCCGGAGTACTCCCGACGGGCCGTCAGCGGACATACTGAGGGTCCGTGGACCCGCTGATCGCCGCTGACGCCGCCGAGATCGCCGCCCATGCCGAGCGCGAGCTGGAGGCTCTGGTCGCCATCTCGACCCCGTCCGGCGATGTGGACGGCGCCGAGGAGGCGGTCGCGCTGTGCGCTGCGCTGCTGCCGCCCGCGGCCGAGATCGAGACGCGTGCCGTGCTCCACTCCGGGCAACCCGCCCGACCTGATCGCCCGGATCGGCGGCACGGGCGCGGGCAAGCTGCTGCTCCTCGGCCACCTTGACACGGTCGTCGCCCATCACGCCCACCGCCCCCTGAGCCGGGACGGGGAGCGGCTGTACGGGCCGGGCACCGTCGACATGAAGGGCGGGGTAGTGCTCGCTCTCGGTCTGGTCCGGGCGCTGAGTGCCCGCTCTGAGACCTTCGAGGAGCTGTCGGTGCTGCTGGTCACCGATGAGGAATGGCGAAGCACCCCGTTCGCCCACGTGGAGCGGTTCGCGGGCTACGACGCATGCCTGTGCTTCGAGGCCGGCGAGCGCACAGCCCACCGGGGAGGAGGGCGTCGTCGTCAAGCGCAAGGCGGCTGGAACGCTGCGGGTCGGTGCGACCGGTCGTGCCGCTCACTCCGGGAGCGCGCCGGACCAGGGCCGCAACGCGCTCCTGGCGCTGGCCCAGCTGGCGCTGCAGCTGGCCGGCCAGCACGATCCGAGCGGACCGGACCGATTGAGCGTCGTGCCGACCGTCGTTCGTTCAGGGGACGCGCTGAATGTCGTTCCGGCGGAGGGTGAGCTGCTGCTGGACATGCGCGCGGACGGCCTGGGGGCGTTCGAGTCGGTCCTCGCCGCGGTGCCGGCCGAGATCGACGGGGTCAGCCTGGAGGGCGCGATGCAGCGTCGATGGCCGGGGATGGACGCCCGCGCCGCCACCAGCCGAGCTGCTGGCCGGAGCAACCGGACGGCTCGGGCGGCCGATCGCCGCCGCCGAGCCGCGGCGGCGCCAGTGACGCCAGCCATTTCGCGGCCAGCATCGACTGGACGGTCGACGGGCTCGGTCCGCGCGGCGGGGATGCCCACAACCCGGGAGAGTTCGTGCTCACGGCCTCGCTCCAGGAGCGCGCGGAGGTGGCTCTGGCCCTGGCCGGCGAGGTCCTGGCGCGGGTGAGCTGAGCCGCCGGGGCGGCGTGTCATCCTGTGGTGAATGGATCGCACGGCACTCCAGCGCCGAGGTAGCGAGCCCGCGCGAGGGGCTCACGCTGCTGGCCGGGATCGTCGCGCTGATGTGGATCGTCGAGGTGATCAACTCGCTCGACTCGGGTGGACTGGACGCCGAGGGCATCCACCCGCACGATCTGGGGCGGATCTGGGGCATCTTCACCGCCCCGTTTCTCCACGTCAGCTTCGCCCACCTGATCTCGAACACGGTTCCGCTCGTGTTCATGGGCGTGATCATCGCCCTGCGCGGCGCGGCCCGCGTCGCGCTGGTGACCCTGGTGGTGATCGTCATCGGCGGCCTCGGCACGTGGCTGATCGCTCCCGTCGGCTCGACCACCGTCGGCGCGAGCGGCGTCGTCTTCGGCTACGCCACCTATCTGCTGACCCGTGGCGTGTTCAACCGCAGCGTGCTCGAGCTGCTCACCGGCGTGGTGGTCGCGGTGGTGTGGGGCGGAGCGCTGATCTCGAGCCTCGTGCCGCGCTACGGCATCTCGTGGCAGGGCCATCTGTGCGGCGCTATCGGCGGCGTGGTGGCCGCCTGGTTGCTCTCGGTCCGCGGCGCCTCGGGCGACCGGCCGCGGCGACCGGCCGGGACCGCTGTCGGCTCGCTCGCCAAGTAGCCTGCGCGCGGATATGCGGATCTTCTCCGGCATCCAGCCGACCGGGCGCAAGCACCTCGGCA
This sequence comes from uncultured Solirubrobacterales bacterium, assembly GCA_963844475.1. Classification (GTDB taxonomy): domain Bacteria; phylum Actinomycetota; class Thermoleophilia; order Solirubrobacterales; family Solirubrobacteraceae; genus Palsa-465. The sequence goes on from CAWJOL010000004.1 coordinate 31,155, forward strand.
ACTACATCGGCGCGATCACCCAGTACGTCGCCGGCCAGGACCGCGGCGAGGCGATCTACTGCGTCGTCGATCTGCACGCCATCACCGTTGCCTACGAGACCGCCGCGCTGCGCGAAGCCGTCTACGACACCGCGGCGACGCTGCTGGCCGCCGGGCTCGACCCTGAGCGGTGCATCTTCTTTCGCCAGAGCGACGTCGCTGAGCACACCGAGCTGACCTGGCTGCTGTCCAGCGTCACGGCCTTCGGCGACCTCAACCGGATGCACCAGTTCAAGGAGAAATCCGGCGCCCAGCGGGAGCTGGTCTCGGCCGGCCTGTTCTTCTACCCCGTGCTGATGGCCGCCGACGTGCTCGCCTACCGCGCGCACGAGGTTCCGGTCGGAGACGACCAGCGCCAGCACGTCGAGCTGATGCGGGACATCGCCGAGCGCTTCAACGGGCGCTTCGGCGAGACGCTGGTCGTGCCGGAGCCGCGGATCCCCGCCGTCGGCGCCCGGATCATGGACCTCCAGGCTCCCGAGCGCAAGATGTCGACCACGGGCGGCAGCGTCCAGGGCACGGTCTACGTCCTCGACGAGCCCGCGGCGATCGCCAAGAAGTTCCGCTCGGCGGTCACCGACTCGGGCTCGGACATCGTCCGGGGCCCGGACAAGGCGGGGATCGCCAATCTGATCGACGTCCTCGCGGCGGTGCGCGGCGTGGCGCCCGAGCAGATCGAGCAGGAGTTCTCCGGTGCCGGCTACGGCGCCTTCAAGCAGGCCGTGGCCGACGCCGTGGTCGACTATCTGGCGCCGGTTCGCGAGCGCTACAACGAGATCCGGGCCGATGAGGCGGGGCTCGAGCGGAGTCTGGCCGCGGGCGCGGAGAAGGCCCGGGCGATCGCCTCGGACACGCTCGGGGACGTCCGCCAGGCGATGGGCGTCGGGCCAGTCCGACCCCGGCGCTAAGTTCTCAGCCGTGCGTCTGATCGACCTCGAGCTCGACCTCGACGTGTTCGCCGGGCCGTTCGACCTGCTGCTGACGCTGATCCTGCGTGAGGAGGTCGACCTGCTCGAGGTCGACCTGGCCGAGATCGTCATCTCCTACATCGACCACCTCGAGCAGCGCGGCGAGCTGGATCTCGAGTCCGCCACCGAGTTCCTGGTCCTGATCGCGGCGCTGCTCGAGCTCAAGTCGCGGCTGATGCTGCCCGGCGAGGAGCCCGAGCAGATCGACCTCGATCCCGGGGAGGCCGCCGAGGAGCTGCTGGCGCGCCTGCTCGACGCGCACCGCTATCGCGGTGCCGCCAACCACCTGCAGGCGCAGCTCGCCGCCCAGGAGGGCTTCCGGTTCCGCTCGGCGCCGCTGCCGCCCTCCTTGCGCCGCGCCTCGCTGCAGGACGCCAGCGCGGTCTATGACCCGCGCCGGCTGGGCGCCGCGATCGGCGAGCTGCTCGTGCCGCCGGAGCCCGTCGACATCCGCCACATGACGGTGCAGAAGATCACCGTGGCCGAGCGCCTGTCCCACCTGCGCGCCATGCTCCGGCGCGGAAGCTTCAAGTTCGACGAGGCGGTGGCCTCGGCGGACCGGGTGACGGTCGCGGTCACGCTGTTCGCGCTGCTCGAGCTCTACAAGCAGGGCGAGGCGACGTGGAGCCAGCCGGAGCCGTTCGGCGAGATCACGGTCGTCGACGCCCGTGCTGCACCGGCGCGCGCGACGGAGCTCTCGGCATGAGCCTCGGCGCTCCAGGCCCAGCTCGAGGCGCTGCTGTTCCTGTCCGCCGATCCGGCTGATCCGGCCGACCTGGCCGAGGCGACCGGCGCCGAGCTGCACGAGGTGGTCACCGCGCTCGAGGCGCTGCGTGAGCACCTCGACTTCGAGCGGCGCGGCCTGGTGCTGCGCCAGCTCGCCGGCGGTTGGGTGCTCTCGACCCATCCCGACGCCGAGCCCGCGGCGCGGCGGCTGCTCGCGCGCCCGCGCACGCCGCCGCTGACCCCCGCCCAGGCGGAGACGCTGGCGATCATCGCCTACCTGCAGCCCGTCTCCCGCCCTGAGATCGCTCGGATCCGAGGGGTCAACGCGGAATCGGCCGCCGCCACGCTGCTCGAGCGCGGGGTGATCGAGGAGAGCGGGCGCTCGCAGTTCGGCGCCGTGCTCTACCGCACCACCGAGCTGTTCCTGCGCCTGTTCGGCCTGGACTCGCTGGACGAGCTGCCCGAGCTCGGCGAATTCGATCCGACGCCCGAGCTCGAGCAGGAGCTCCGCGAGCGGCTGCTGCAGGCCGGCGAGGCGCGCGCCGGGACAGCCTGAGGCGCGGACGCGGCGGGCGGGTCAGCGCCGCAGGCCGGCGATGGCCATGGCCCCGAGCGACCACGCCGCCCAGCGCGGTGGCGCAGACGAGCACTCGTCCGGTCAGCGGGTAACGCGCTGCCCGCTGTCGCGGTGACGAGCCAGGTCGGCGCCATCGGCGATCAGCGCGGCGGCCAGCCAGAGCCGAAGATCGTCGCGAGTCGCAGGCCAGCGCGCCGGCGCCGAGCGCGAGATCACGGGCTCCGAGCGCTCGCGCCAGCACCTTCGGTCCGGGCCGCGTGGCGTCGCGTCCGATCCACGGCGTGGTGAGCAGCTCGGGGCGCGCGAGCAGGGCCAGGCCGAAGCCGACGCGGGCGGCGGCAGACGATCGAGCGAGCAGGCGGGGCTCCATATTTCGAGATCATATGGCGCGAGCGGCCAGCTGGCCACACGCCGCGTCGATGTCCTGGCCGCGGGTGAGGCGCACGGTCGCGGAGATGCCCCGCCGCTCCAGCTCGGCCAGGAACGCGTCGATCGCCTTGCGGCTCGAGCCCGAGTAGGGCGAGTCGGTCGGGTTGTACGGGATCAGGTTGACCTTGAACACCCGCGGATCGAGCACCTCGGCCAGCTGTACCGCCTGGGCGTGGGAGTCGTTGACCCCGGCCAGCATCACGTACTCGACGAACACCATCCGGTGCTTGCGCTCGTAGTGGGCCTCGCAGGCGCGCAGCACGTCGCTGAGCGGATAGCGGTCGTTGACCGGCATCAGCTCCGAGCGCAGCGCCTCGTCGGCCGCGTGCAGCGACAGCGCCAGCCGGATCGGCATCGGGTCCTCGGTCAGCCGTTCGATTCCCGGGATCCAGCCGACGGTCGAGATCGCGGTCCGCCGGTGGGTGATGCCGAGCTCCGGGAGCCGCCGGCACGCCTCGAGCACGTTGTCGAGGTTCATCATCGGCTCGCCCATGCCCATGAACACGGCGTGGTCGACCGGGTCCGAGGCGGCGAAAGTGAAGGGCCTGGTCAAGGATCTCCGAGGCGGTCAGGTTGCGTCCGAAGCGCATCTGGCCGGTGGCGCAGAAGCTGCAGGTCAGCGGGCAGCCCGACTGCGAGGAAAGGCACAGCGAGCGGCGGCCGTCGCGGTAGCTCATCAGCACGCCCTTCGACGGGACGTCCGTCGGCGGTGCCAAACAGCGCCTTGATCGTCCCGTCGCGGGAATGCGCCTCGTCCTGGACCGCCAGGGTCGAATACGGCAGCGCGCTCTCCAGCTCGGAGCGCAGCCGCAGCGGGCAGGTCGGTCATGGCATCGAAGCCCGGCGCGCCCTGCGCCGTCCATCGCCACACCTGGCGCGCGCGGTAGGCGGGCTCACCCAGTTCGGTCAGCTTTTCGCTGAGCAGGTTCAGATCCACGCTGACTATGGTGGCAGGGTCGTGCGACTGGCCAAGTACCTAGCTTCCGCGGGGATCGCCTCGCGCCGCGCCGCGGAGGAGATCGTGCGGGCCGGCCGGGTGACGGTCGGCGGCGAGCCGGTCCTCGATCCCGCTCGCGATGTGGACCCATCCGACACGGTGTCGGTCGACGGCGAGGCCGGTTCGGACTGGTCAGCCGAGCGGGTCGTCTACGCGGTCAACAAGCCGCCCGGCGTCGTCTCCACCGCCAGCGATCCGCAGCGCCGGCCGACGGTCGTCTCGCTGGTGCCCGGGCCGCTGCGTCTGTACCCGGTCGGGCGCCTGGACATCGACAGCAGCGGCCTGATCCTCCTGACCAACGACGGCGAGCTCGCCTACCGCCTGACCCACCCGAAGTTCGAGGTCGAGAAGGCCTACCGCGCCGTCCTGGCCCGGCCACCGGTTCGCGACAAGGCGCTGCGCACGCTGCGGGCCGGGGTGGGGCTGGAGGACGGGCTCACCGCGCCGGCCCGGGTGCGTCGCCTGGCTCCCGACACGATCGAGATCACCATCCACGAGGGGCGCAACCGGCAGGTCAAGCGGATGTGCGAGCACGTCGGTCACCGCGTCAGGCAGCTGGAGCGGGTCAGCTTCGGTCCCCTGGCCCTGGGTGATCTGAAGCCGGGGGCCTACCGCCGGCTGAACGAGACCGAGCTCCGCGCTCTGGCTAGCGCTGGAGCAGAAGCTCGTCGCGGCGCAGACTCGTCGTGCGTGAGCGCCTGAGCCACGAGCTGGCGGCTGATCGGAGCGCCGGTGGACGAGACCAGGCGCACGACGGTGAACTGCAGCGCCCTGACGCGCGAGAGCTCCCGCAGGCCCGCGACGGGGTAGCTGGCCTGGACCTCCGAGCCGGTCAGATTGCAGGCCGCCCCCCACCAGCACAGCCGGACTCGTGGCGCGCGGATCGAGACGATGTCGAGCTCTCGCACCGTGCTCGTGCCGTGCGAGCGCCCGCAGCCCCGGTACATAGAGGGAAAGCGGCAGCAGGTCGCGGTAGTGCTGGACGAGGATCGCCCGTGGCCCACTGCCGGCCGGGGGTCGTGGCCCGAGCGCCCGGGCAACCGCCCTCCAGTCCGGCCGCTGCAGATCGCGATGGGTGCTGACCGCGATCGCGGCCACCAGCCCGATCGTGCACAGCCCCGCCGCCAGCGCGATGCCGGCCACTCGGCGATGGCGGGCCCGCGTGTGGCCAGCCCTCCCGCGAGCAGCACCGCGGCCGGCGGCCACAGCGCGATCACGTTGCGCGTGATCAGGTCGTCCGCTCCGCCGGCGACCAGCACGAGGTTGATCAGCAGGCCGGCCAGCGCGATCACTCCCGCGATCAGGGCGCCTCGGCGCGCCGCGGCGTTGCCGCCGAGCGCAAGCAGGGCCAAGCGACGCAATCGCCATCAGCTCCGCGATGCGTTCGAGCAGCACGCGGGCCGGCGCGCCGAAGCCGATCAGGAACTGCGGCACGATCTGACCCAGCCGCGGCAGCAGCGGAATCTGCGCGATCCAGCTCGCATGCCCGCTGGCGTTCTGCTTGAGCGCGAGCGGAATCAGCGCCAGGCCGCAAGCGCCGGCGATGGCGACGGCGGTCCGCACCCCGCGGCGGCGCGGATAGATGACCAGCAGCCAGATCGCCTCGGGGACCACGACAAGCAGGGCGTAGTAGTGGGTGGCCAGGGACAACGCGGCGGCCAGCGCCCACGCACACAACGCCCGCGGTGTGGGTTCGGCGCGGGCGTAGGCGAAGGCCATCAGTGAGCAGGCGCTGAGCAGCACCAGCAGCGAGTACGACCTCGCCTCCTGGGAGTACCAGATGAGCAGCGGATTGCAGGCCGTCAGCGCGGCGGCGATGACGCCCGCCCGGCGGGAGATGAGCTTCGCCGCGGCGCCGTAGAGAATCGGGACGGTGGCGATGCCCGCCAGCGCCGAGAGCGAGCGCAGGGCGGCTTCGCCGTAGCCGAACACGTGTGCCCAGATCCAGGCCAGGAAGTAGTACAGCGGAGGAGTCGACTCGCTGTACGGGAGCAGCGGAGCATCCGGATCGGCGAAGCGTGCACCAGCAGCACCGTGTGGCCCTCGTCGTACCAGAACCCCTGATACCCGAGCCGCTGCAGACGTAGAACGGCGGCCAGGATGGTCAGCGCTGACGACCGCCAGCGCCGCAGGGCTGCGGAGGGCGAGAACACGCGCTGGCCCCGAATGTGTCGGGTCGCGAAGCGGGTGCTCCGCGGCTCAGCGTCCCGGCACTCACGGGCCTGATCTTAGGCGCGTCCATCGCGGGGCGCGAACGTTCGTGCCATTGTGTTCTTAACCGAATTCCAACCGGGCTCCGCCCGTGAGCCAACCCCGGCAGGGCAGTATTTATGAGGTGATGCGACAGGACTCGACACAGTCCGACGGGTCCGTCGCGCTCGCCTCGAGCGCTGTCGGGCGCGCCGAGCGTTCCGGCCGACGGCCGCGCCGTCCTTCCGCGCCTGGGCCCGATCGGCCGGCGACTGAGCATCCCCCGGCTGCAGGTCACGTTCGGGCGCCGCTCTGGACGGCTCGCGCTGGCCACCCTGCTGCTGGCGTCGTTCGCCGTGGTGGTGTTCTCCACCGGTCACGCCACGTCGCTGGTGCCGCGCAGCAACGCCGGCTTCCCGGGCTGGGAGGCCGGCCCGCTGCACAGCCTGTTCGGCCACATCACCGGCAGCTACCGGGCGTTGCAATACGGCTTCAGCGCGGTGCTGGTCGTGATGGCCGCGGCCTACGGCATCGTCCTGTTGTCGGTGCGGACGCTGTCGATGCGGACGATCGTGATCGCGGTGGTCGCGCTGCACGTGATCCTGCTGATGAGCGCGCCGCTGCAGCTGACCGACATCTTCAACTACCTCGGGTACGCGCGGCTGGGCGCCGTCCACCACATCAATCCGTACGTCCACGGGATCGCCGCCGAGCACCACGATCCGATCTATCTGCTCACCACCTGGCACAACCTGCGCAGCCCCTACGGCTATCTGTTCAGCGCGATCAGCTACCCGATCGCGCTGCTGCCGATCCCGGTCGCCTACTGGGTCCTCAAGGTGCTGGCGGTGGCGATGAGCCTCGGCTTCATCGGGCTGGTCTGGAAGTGCGCCACCCTGCTCGGTCGCGACCCGCGCTTCGCCGTGCTGTTCGTGGCCGCGAACCCGATCTACCTGATGTACGCGGTGGCCGGCTTCCACAACGACTTCTTCATGCTCGTGCCCGTCGACCGCCGCGATCGTGCTGCTGCTCTCCCACCGCGATCGCTCCGCCGGAGCGGCGCTGATGGTCGCCGTGTTCGTCAAGTTCACCGCCATCCTGCTGCTCCCGTTCCTGCTGCTGGCCGCGCGGCCGCCCAAGCGCCGAGGGCATCTGCTGATCGGCGCGGCGACTGGCGACGGTTCCGCTCGCGGCGGGCAGCTTCGCGCTGTTCGGCGCGCACCTGCCCGAACCTCCAGGATCAGAGCACGCTGCTGACCGACTTCAGCATCCCCAACCTCGTCGGCTGGGTGGTGGGCCTCGGCGGCGGCGCGCCCGGGCTGCTGCGCGTGGCCAACGTCGCCGTGGTGGTCACGGTCGCGCTGCTGGTGCGCCGCCGGACGCGACTGGCTGACCGGCGCGGGTTGGTCGACCCTGGCGCTGATCGCCAGCCTGGCGTGGCTCGTGCCGTGGTACATCATCTGGCTGCTGCCGCTGGCCGCGCTGGCCTCGAGCGTCAGGCTGCGTCGCGCGACACTGGTGCTGACGCGTGTTCCTGCTGCTGGCCTTCATGCCGGCCACCGGGATCTTCCTGCGCGCCACCGGAATCGACCTGATGAGCAGCTCCGGTCGGACAGGCGTCGACGTCACTTCAGCATAAGCTCGCCCAGTAGCCAGGCGGCGAAGGACGCCGCGGCTGCTGTTAACGTCAGGTTCGATGCGTGTCGAACTTGCCACTGGCGAAGGGTCTGCGGTCGGCGCCAGCATCCCGCGCCGAAGCGGCGCCGTCGCCTGGATCGCTTCGATCTGGCGCTGCTTGTCGGGTTCGCCGCGATCTCGATGTGGGTGCTCGCGCTCGACGCGTGGCAGGTCGTCGCCCACGGGCGCGTCTGGACGGGTACCGACGGCGTCTACATCGTCGATCAGCTGCAATACCTGGCCTGGATCCGCGACGCATCCAAGCACCTCCTCGCCTCGAACCTGTTCGTCCTGCGGCCCACCCCGGCCGACTACTTCCAGCCCGCCGTGGCGCTCTCCGGCGGGCTGTCCGCGCTCGGCGTGGTGCCCTGGCTGTCGCTGCTGCTGTGGAAGCCGGTCGCCGTCGGCGGATGCTTCTTCGCCGTGCGCGCGTACGTGCGCGACAGCCTGTCGGGTCTGTGGTCGCGCCGGGCGGGACTGGTCCTGGCCCTGTTCTTCGCCTCGTTCACCGTGGCCTACGGCTCCTTCACGGTGCTCGGGGACCTGTTCCCGGCCTTCCTGTCCTGGGGCTACACGTTCGCGCTGCTGGCGATCGCCGCGATCGTCGCCGCGATCGTGCGTCTACGCCCGCGCCCACGAGCAGGGCCGGCTCACGTTCGTTCCCGCGCTGCTGGGGGCCTTCGCCAGCCTGCTGCACCCCTGGCACGGCGAACTGCTGATCCTCATCCTGGTCGGGGCCGAGTTGGCGCTGTGGCGACGACGGGGCCGTCCGCGTCTGCCGTTGCCGACCGTGACTCTGCTCGGCACGGGACTGCCGTTGCTCTATTACCTCGTCCTCGGGCACGCTCGACCTGTCCTGGCAGCTCGCCCGCCAGGCCAGCAAGCACTCGTTCTCGATCTGGCCGATCCTGCTCTACATCGCCCCGCTGCTGCTGCCGGCGCTGCTCGCCTACCGGCGGCCGATCACGGCTTCCTCGATGCGGCCACGCGCTCGTGGCCGATCGCGTCGTTCGTGGTCTTCGTGCTCTCGGCGACGGCAGCGGGCGCGACGCCGCTGCACGCCTTCGAGGGCATCACCATCCCGCTGGCCGTGCTGGCCGTCCAGGGCGTGCAAGGACCGGCACGCTGGCCGTGCGCACGCGTGCGGTTGCCCGGGGTCGTCCGCCTGTCGACGCTGTCCCGTCGCGGCCGGCGTTTGCCGCCGCGGCGATCGCGCTTGGCGGTCGTTCCAGGGGCCGTCTACGAGATGAACCTGGCGCGCCAGCTGGCCTTGCCGACCCACGACAACGCCAACTTCATCGAGCGCGATGAGCGCAGCGCGCTCGACTACCTGGCCGACAAGCGGGAAGCCGGGCGGCGTGCTGACCCGCAGCTACCTCGGGGCGCTCGTCCCTCCAGGACCGGGCGGCACACGCTGGTCGGCGACTGCCTCTGGTCTGAGCCGCAGTGCCTGAAGCGCGGAGACGTGGCCAAGCGGCTGTTTGCCGGCACGCTGGGCCCGCGCAACGCCAAGCGCTTCGTGCGCCGCTCCGGCGCGCGCTTCCTGCTCGCGGACTGCCAGACCCAGGCCAACCTGCGCCACGTGCTCGGATCGCTGGTCGTCGGGGTCAAGCGATTCGGCTGCGCCAGCGTGATCGAGGTCGACGCGCCGGGCCCGCCGACCGGTCCTCTGGCAGACTTACGCGCCGATGCGTTTGTTCGCGCTCCGAGGGGCCAATAGCGTCGAGCGCAACGAGGCCGACGCGATCCTGGCCTCCACCGACACGATGATGCGGGAGCTGATGGAGCGCAATCAGCTCGCCGCCGACTCGATGGTCAGCTGCATCTTCACGGCGACGAACGACCTCGACGCCGAGTTCCCGGCGGTCGCCGCCCGGCGGCTGGGGCTGGACCGGGTCCCGCTGCTGTGCGCGCGCGAGGTGCCGGTTCCGGGATCGATGCCGCGCGTGATCCGCGTGCTGGTGCACTACTACGCCGAGGACGATCACGTGCCCCGCCACGTGTACCTGGGCGAGGCGCGGGCGCTGCGCTCCGACCTCGAGTCGGCACAATAGGCGTCGTGCCGATCGAGTTCGCCCAGCGCATCAGCCGGATCCCGGTCTACCCGGTGGCCGCCGGCTACGACCTCGGGGCCGAGGTGGCGATGCTCGCCTCCAACGAGTCCTGCTTTGGCCCGCTTGCCCGCGGTCGTCGACGCGGCCGCGCGCGCGCTCGGCGGCACCAATCGCTACCCGGATCCGGCCTATGCCCCGTTGCGCCGGGCGCTGTCGGATCGCTACGGAATCGCGCCCGAGCGGATCGCGCTGGGCAACGGCTCCTGCGACATTCTGCTGGCCGCCGGCGAGGCGCTGCTCGAGCCGGGGGCGGAGGTCGTCTACGCCTGGCCGGCGTTCAGCGTCTACCCGCACCTCGCGGCCGCCTCGGGGGCGCGCGGGATCCAGGTTCCGCTCGACGCCGACGATCGCCACGATCTCGACGCGATCGCCACCGAGATCACCGTCGCCACGCGGCTGGTGCTGATCTGCAACCCCAACAACCCAACTTCGACGGCGCTGGGGCTGGACGCGATCGAGGCGTTCCTGCAGCGCGTCCCGAGCCACGTCTGCGTGATCCTCGATGAGGCCTACTGCGAGTTCGCGCTCAGCCTCGGCGACACCTACGCCTCGACTCGATCTGCTGCGCCGCCATCCGAACCTCGTGCTGCTGCGCACGTTCTCGAAGGTCTACGGGCTGGCCGGACTGCGCGTCGGCTACGCGCTGTGCGGATCGCCCGATTTCCGGGTCGCGGTCGACCAGGTCCGCCAGCCCTTCTACCTGAACTCCGCGGCCCAGGCCGCCGCCGTCGAGGCGCTGCGCCACCAGGACGAGGTGGAGCGCCGCGTCACCTAGACGATCGCGGACCGGCTGGAGCTCGAGGAGGGAGTGCGGGCCCTCGGGCTGTGGGCCGCCGAGTCCGACGCCAACTTCATCTGGCTGCGGCTGCCCGAGGAGATCGACGAGGCCGGCGTGATCAGCGGACTGCGAGAGCGGGGGGTGCTCGTCCGCGCCGGGGGCTCGCTCGGACGCCCGGGGGCGCTGCGGGTGACGGTCGGGACCGACGCCGAGAACGCGCGGTTCCTTGCGGGGCTCGAGGCGCTGTGCCACAATCCGGCCAGCGCATGAGCCACGCCAGCGACATCCACGGACGTACCCTCGCCGGCTGCTCCTGCACGCCTTTCTATCTCTGGCGATTTATCTAGGCGCTCGGCCTCCGCTGGAGGATGGCTCCGGCGGACACGACCGAAGCCCGCGAGCGCCGCGGGCACGCGTTGTGGCTGAGCGCCCGAACCGCCGGGTCGCTGCGCGGCCCGACCCCCTGCACTGCGAGGGCGGCGCTGAACCCCTCGCCGCGCGAGGGCCTTCCGTAGAGTCTTTGAGAGCTGAAAGGAACAGTGGGATGACGATCATGACGAGACCAACAGCGCAGGTGCTGGAGATCGCGGGCCGGAAGCTCGGCGGCGAGCACTTCGCGCTGATCGCGGGGCCGTGCACCGTCGAGTCGCGCGAGCAGACGCTGGAGAGCGCACGCGCCGTGCGCGGTGCGGGCGCGACGATGTTCCGCGGCGGCGCCTACAAACCGCGCACCTCGCCCTACGCCTTCCAGGGGCTGGGGCAGGAGGGGCTGCGCACTGCTGGCCGAGGCCAAGGCCGAGACCGGGCTGCCGATCGTCACCGAATGCATGGACGTACGGGATCTCGATGACGTGCTGGAGGTGGCCGACGTGATCCAGATCGGCGCCCGCAACATGCAGAACTACGCGCTGCTGACCGAGGTGGGCCGTTCGGGGCGCCCGGTGCTGATCAAGCGCGGCCTGTCGAGCACGCTGGATGAGCTGCTGTCCGCGGCCGAGTACGTGCTCAAGGAGGGCAACGAGGCGGTGATCCTGTGCGAGCGGGGAATCCGCACGTTCGAGACCTGCCTACCGCTTCACCCTCGATCTCACGGCCGTGCCGGTACTCAAGGAACGCACGCATCTGCCGGTGATCGTCGATCCGAGCCATGCGGCCGGGCGCCGAGAGCTCGTCGGGCCGCTGTCGCTCGCCGCCGCCGCGGTCGGGGCGGACGGCATCATCGTCGAGGTGCACCCGCAGCCCGACGAGGCGATCTGCGATGGCCGGCAATCGCTGCCGACGGCCGACCTCGGCGACTACGTCGAGCGCGTGCGTGCGGCCGCCGCGCTCTGCGGCAAGGTGCTCTCGGGCTCACAACTCGTCTCGGCGGCGGCCGCCTGAGCATGTCGACGGCCCCGCCCAGACGCCAGGAGGCGGTCCGTGACCAGCGGATCGAGCGCCTCGAGCCGCTGATCGCCCCGCAGGGGTTGCTGAGCGAGCTCCCGCTTGACCGAGGCGCAGGTCGAGGTGGTGCTGCGCGGGCGCGAGCAGATCCACGCCATCCTCGACGGCGAGGACGACCGGCTGCTCGTGGTGGTCGGGCCCGTGCAGCGTTCACGACGTGCAGGCCACGCTCGAGTACGCCCGGCGGCTGAGCCGAGCAGGCACAGCGCCTGCAGGAGGACGTCTGCGTCGCGATGCGGGTGTACTTCGAGAAGCCGCGCACGACCACGGGCTGGAAGGGCTTGATCAACGATCCCCACCTCGACGGGTCCGGCGACGTCAACACCGGTCTGCGGATGGCGCGGAGTTTGTTGCTCGACGTGCTCGGGCTCGGCCTGCCGGTGGGCTGCGAGTTCCTGGACCCGATCATTCCGCAGTACATCTCCGATGCCGTCAGCTGGGGCGCGATCGGTGCCCGCACCGCCGAGAGCCAGATCCATCGCCAGCTCGGCTCCGGTCTGTCGATGCCGGTCGGGTTCAAGAACCGCACCGACGGCAACGTCCAGGTCGCCGTCGACGCGGTCCGTGCCGCCGCCGTGCCGCACGCCTTCGCCGGCATCGACATGGACGGCCGCTCGGCGATCATGCACACCCGCGGCAACCGCGACTGCCACGTGATCCTCCGCGGCGGCAAGTCCGCCCCCAACTACAGCGCGCAGGACGTGGCCGCGACGCTGGCGCTGCTGCAGCGCGCGGCGCTCGCCGAGCGGGTGATGATCGACCTCTCGCACGACAACAGCGGCAAGCAGCCCGAGCGCCAGCCGGCCGTGGCGGAGGACCTGGAGCGCGCAGCTCGCCGGCCGGAAGCCGGGCCGTGCGTCGGCACGATGGTCGAGTCCTTCCTGGTCGGCGGCCGCCAGGACCTCGACCCCGGGAAGCCCGCTCACCTACGGTCAGTCGATCACCGACGGCTGCCTCGGCTGGGACACGACCGTCCAGGTGCTCGATCAGCTCGCCGCCGCGGTGAGGGCACGCCGCCGCGCGGCGACCGCGTAGCGGCGATGCACATCGCCGTGCTGGGGGTGGGGCTGATCGGAGGCTCGGTGGCGCGGGCGGCGAGCGAACGGCTCGGCGCAACGGTGTCCGGGTTTCGACCGCCGTCCGGAGGCGTTGCGCCGGGCGGTGGAGCTGGGCGTGATCGACCGAGCCGCGGACGGCGTGGAGGACGCGGTGTCCGGCGCCGACGTGGTGTTCGTCGCCGTGCCCGTCGGCGCGCTGATGCGCGACGATCGATGCGGCGCTGCGCGGTACGCCTCGCCGGACTGCGTGATCACCGACGTGGGCTCGACCAAGCGCGCCGTGGTCGCCGCTGTCGATGATCCGCGGTTCGTCGGCGGGCACCCGCTGGCCGGCGCCGAGACCTCCGGGGTCGAGCACGCGCGGGCTGACCTGTTCGAGGGCGCGACCTGGTACCTCACGCCGACCGCTGAGACCAGCGGGGTGCTCTACGAGCGCCTGCACCGGCTGCTCTCCGGGGTCGGCGCCCGTCCCTGCGCGATCGACGCCGAGACCCACGACCGGATCCTGGCCAGCGTCTCGCATCTTCCGCACGTGCTCGCCAACGTGCTCGTCGCCTCGGCCGCAGGGACCCTCGAGCGAAGGCGGGGAGCGGCTGCCGGCGACCGGTCCGAGCTTTCGTGACGCGACGCGCGTGGCCGGGCGCACCGAGCGCGATCTGGACTGACATCTACCTGTCCAACCGGGATGCGCTGGCGAGCCGAGATCGAGGCGTCGATCGAGCGCCTGGAGGAGGTCCGCGACGCACTGCAGACGCCGACCCGGCGCCTCACGGCCTGGAACGAGGCTGCGGCTGATGACCGGCGACGGCTCCAGGAGGCGGGCATGGCGGCCGGCCCGCTGATCGAGCTGCGCGCGGCGGTGCCGAACCGGCCGGGGGTCGATCGCGCAGCTGGCGCTTGAGCTGGGGCGCGCCGGCGTCAACATCGCCGACATGGCGCTCTACCCTGCGCCGGATATGAGCGAAGGCGTGGTCGCACTGTGGGTCGGAGGCGAGGACGACGCCGCCCGCGCCGAGGGTCTGGTCGGCAACCTCGGGTTCCCGGTGGCGCGCGCATGAGGGTCAGGGAGGCGCGATGAACGTCCGCTTCGAACCCTCGGGGCCGCTGCGCGGCCAGCTCCGCGTGGCCGGCGACAAGTCGGTCTCGCACCGCGCCGCGATTCTCGGGGCGATGGCCGCGGAGCCGGTGCGAATCCGGAATTATCTCGCCGCTGCGGACACCGGATCGACCCTGGCGGCGCTGCGCGAGCTCGGGGCGATCGTCCAGGAGCAGGGCGACGAGGTGCTGATCCGCGGGTGCGGCCTGCGCAACGCGCAGGTGCCCGTCAGGGCCGATCGACGTCGGCAATGCCGGCACCCTGATGCGGCTGCTGCCCGGCTGGCTCGCCTTCCAGCCCGACGGCAGCTTCACCCTCGACGGCGACAACTCGATCCGGCGGCGGCCGATCGATCGCATCGCCGAGCCGCTGCGCTTGATGGGGGCCAGCATCGAGGCCACCGAGGGACGGTTTCCGCCCTTCACGGTCCACGGTTCCGCGCTGCACGGGATCGAATACGAGCTGCCGATCGCCAGCGCTCAGGTCAAGTCATGCGTGCTGCTGGCCGGCCTGGTCACCGAGGCGACGACGGTGATCGAGCCGGTGCCGACGCGTGATCACACCGAGCGGATGCTGCTGGCCGCCGGCGCGCCGGTGCAGCGCAGCGGTGATGCGGCGGCCGGATACCGAACGACCGTGGGCAACGCCGACGAGCTGGAGCTGGACACCATCGACGTTCCCGGCGACCTGTCCTCGGCGGCGTTCCTGATCGCGGCCGGCGTGCTGGTGGCAGGGTCGCGGCTGGTCCTGGAGAACGTCGGCGTCAACTGGACGCGCGCGGGATTTCTGCGCATCCTTGAGCGGATGGGGGCGATCGTGCTCGGAGAGCTGGAGCCGGTCGGCGCTTTCGGCCCGCAGGAGCCGGTGGCCGACCTCGATGTCCGCAGCGCCCCGATCGAGGGGACCACCGTCGAGGCCCACGAGGTGCCGCTGGCGATCGACGAGCTGCCGCTGGTGGCGCTGCTCGGCTGCTTCGCCGAGGGGCAGACGGTCGTCCGGGGTGCGGGCGAGCTGCGGGTCAAGGAATCGGACCGGATCGCCACGGTGGTCGAGGGCCTGCGCGGTTTGGGCGGTGAACTCGAGGCGACCGAGGACGGGTTCGTCGTCCAGGGCACCGGCGGGCTGCGCGGCGGGCAGATCGACGCCCATGGCGATCACCGTCTGGCGCTGCTGGGCGCGGTGGCGGGGCTCGCCTCGCGAGGAGGGCGTGGAAGTGGTGGGATGGAGGCGGCGGACGTCTCCTATCCGGGCTTCGTCGACGACATCGGGCGACTGGTGGCCTGAGCAGTGTCGCTCATGGTCGTAGCGATCGACGGCCCCGCGGGGGCGGGAAAGTCAAGCGTGGCGCGCGCGGTGGCCAAGGCGCTCGGTTTCACCTACCTGGACTCCGGGGCGATGTACCGAGCCGGTGGCGCTGGCGCGCCCTGCGTTCGGGCGCCGAGCCCGGCGGAGGTCGCCGGCAAGGTGAAGATCGATCTCGCGGACGGCGTCGTGTTGCTCGACGGCGAGGACGTCAGCTCGGAGATCCGCACGCCGGAGGTCTCCGAGGCAGCGTCGCGGGCGGCCAGCGATCCCGCCGTGCGCACGGCGATGGTGGCGCAGCAGCGGCGGATGCTCAGCGACGGCGATTGGGTCGCCGAGGGGCGGGACATCGGGACCGTGGTGGCTCCGGAGGCCGCGGTCAAGGTGTTCCTCACCGCGGATCCGCGCAAGCGGGCCGAGCGCCGCGCGGCCGAGCTCGGGGCGGACCCCTCGGTGGTGCTGGCCGAGCAGCAGATCCGCGACCAGCGTGACAGCACGCGCGAGGTCTCGCCGCTGGAGCCTGCTCCGGGGGCGACGGTGATCGACACCACCGAGATGAGCCTCGACGAGGTGGTGGACGCGGTGTCCGCGCTCGTGCAGGTCGCCGGCACCACGAGTCGTCGCGCTAGCCACTAGCCTCGGAATAGCAATGAAAGTGGCAATCGTCGGATACCCGAACGTCGGCAAGTCCTCGCTCGTCAACCGCCTCACCGGATCCCGGGAGGCGGTCGTCCACGAGCGGGCGGGAATCACGCGCGACCGCAAGGAACTGCAGACGGACTGGAACGGGCGCGCCGCTGACCCTGATCGACACCGGCGGGGTCGATCTCGACGATCGCGACGAGCTGGCTCGGCAGATCCAGTCCCAGGCCCACGCCGCGCTGGCCGATGCCGCCGTCGTGGTGCTCGTGGTCGACGCGCGCGCCGGCCTTCGACCCGGCGACGAAGAGATGGCCGACCTGCTGCGGCGGGGCAACGTAGCCGGTCGTCGTGGCCGCCAACAAGATCGACACCGTCGCCGATATGCCGCTGGCGGCGGAGTTTTACTCGCTGGGCTTCGGCGAGCCGGTGGCCGTCTCCGCCGCTCAGGGGCTCGGCACGGGCGATCTGCTGGACCGGGTCGTCGAGCTCGGGCCCGAACAGGACGAAGAGCCGCAGGCCGATGACGCCATCCGCCTGGCCCTGATCGGCCGCCCCAACGTCGGCAAGTCATCGATGGTGAACCGGTTCCTGGGCTCCGAGCGGGTGATCGTCTCGCCGGTCGCCGGCACCACCCGGGACGCGATCGACCTGCCGATGCGCTTCGAGGGACGGGACTCTGATCCTGGTCGACACCGCGGGGCTTCGCCGCCAGGCCAAGGTCGATGAGTCGGTCGAGTACTACACCTCGCTGCGCTCACGCCGGGCCGCTGAGCGCGCCGACGTCGCGCTGGTCGTCTGCGACGCCAACGACGGGATCACCGCCCAGGACCTGCGAGTGGCCGAGCTGGCGATGAAGACCGGCTGCGCGACCGCGCTGGTGCTCAACAAATGGGACCTGACCGACGAATTCGACCTCGACCATGAGCGCGCCCACGCCCATCGCAAGTTGCGCATGCGGCCGCGGGTGCTGACCGCGAGCGCATTGACGGGCCGTCACGTCGAGCGGCTGCTGGTCGAGGCGGTCGGACTCGGCGAGCGAAGCCGCACCCGGATTCCGACTCCGCAGCTGAACCGCTTCCTGTCCGAGGTGGTGGCCGCCCGGCAGCCGCCGTCGGCCAGCGGACGTCGGCGCAACGGCAGCCGGCTGAAGATGCTGTTCATGACTCAGACCGGCGAGCGCCCGCCGCGGTTCTCGATCCAGGTCAATTCGCACGCCTTGGTCACCCGCGATTACGCCTACTACGTCGAGAACCGGATGCGCGAGCGCTACCGGCTCGAGGGCATTCCCCTGATCATCGACTTCGTCGAGCGCAACGAGCGCCGCGGCGGAGTCCCGGCGGCGCGCCGGCCGGCGGCCTGAACAGTCGCTGCGGCCGGCCGCGCTCACTCCGCGCCCCCGCACGCCAGCTCGCGGCGCACCCCGGGCGCCGCGAGCGCCGGTGTGCTCAAACTCAGGCGACCTCGCTACTCTGAGCACCCTTCCAGCCAGCTCCTCAACCTCGGCGAGCAGTTCGAGATCGACAGCGTGGGGAGGCCGAATCGACCGTGGAGCTGTTGCACCAAATCTTATGACCACGCTTTCCGACAACGAGTACCTGTTCACCTCCGAGTCCGTGACCGAGGGTCATCCGGACAAGATCGCCGACCAGATCTCCGACGGCGTCCTCGACGCCGTGCTGCGCGACGACCCGACGGGACGCGTGGCCTGCGAGACGCTGGTCAACACCGGCCTCGTGGTCGTCTCCGGCGAGATCACCACCGACACCTACGTGGACATCCAGGAGATCGCTCGCGAGACGGTCAAGAAGATCGGCTACACGAACGCCGAGATGGGCTTCGACTGCCACACCTGCGCCGTCATCAACGCGATCGACAAGCAGTCCCCGGACATCGCCCAGGGCGTCAACCAGGCCTACGAGGCCCGCACCGACCCGGGCGACGACGATGAGCTCGACATCGCCGGCGCCGGCGACCAGGGCATGATGTTCGGCTACGCGAGCAACGAGACCGACGAGCTGATGCCGCTGCCGATCGCGCTGGCCCACAAGCTGGCCAAGCGACTGGCCGACGTGCGCAAGGCGGAGATCGTTCCCGTACCTGCGTCCCGGACGGCAAGACCCAGGTCTCGATCCGCTATGTCGACGGTCGTCCGGTGGAGATCGAGAAGCTGCTGATCTCGACCCAGCACAAAGAGGGCGCTGAGTCGCTGATCAAGGACGATCTGTGGGAGCACGTGATCGAGCCGGTGCTGCCGAGCGAGCTCTACGACGAGCGCAAGCTGCACAAGGGCTTTCTCGTCAATCCGACGGGGCGGTTCGTGATCGGCGGCCCGATGGGCGACTGCGGCCTGACCGGGCGCAAGATCATCGTCGACACGTATGGCGGCATGGCTCGCCACGGCGGCGGCGCCTTCTCGGGCAAGGACCCCTCGAAGGTCGACCGCTCAGGCGCCTACGTGGCTCGTTACGTGGCCAAGAACGTCGTGGCGGCTGGCCTGGCGGATCGGGCCGAGGTGCAGGTCGCCTACGCGATCGGCGTCGCCCATCCCGTTTCGGTCATGGTCGAGACGTTCGGAACCGAGAAGATCGGTCGCGGAAGAATCCTCGAGCTGATCTCCGAGCACTTCGACCTGCGCCCCGGGGCGTTCCGGGAATATCTGAAGCTCCACCGGCCGATCTATCAGAAGACGGCGGCCTACGGGCACTTCGGCCGCGACGACCACGATTTCACGTGGGAGCGCACCGACAAGGCCGACGCGCTGCGCTCGGCGGCCGGCCTCGGCGACGCCGTCCAGGCCTGAGCCGCCCTACATCTCCTGGGGGCTCTGCTGGAGCTCGCGGATCGCCTGATCGACCGTCCGCACGATCGCGTGCGGATTCGAGACGCCGCGGAAGGCGAAGTCAAACCCGGCTTCGGCGGCTGTGTCGAAGTCGACCGTGCCGACCCGCAGGATCCGGTCCACCAGGGACTGCTTGGTTCCGACGTTCTGGACCCGCGCGAGACGGGTCTCGTGCAGCTCACGGGAGAAGATGCCGGCGTCGATGGTCAGGCGCCGGTTGGTGATCGTGTAGGTGGTCTGGATGCGCTTGATCAACCCCACGATGAGCACGAGCAGGAAACAGACGACCACGGTGATGACGACGCCGGCGACCGAGACGTGCTTGGAGCTGATGCGGGTGATCACACCGACCAGCGCCCCCGCCAAAACACTGACCACGAGGCCCTTGAGGTAGAAGCCGAGGATCGACCGCCAGCTCGGATGGCCGTGAAAGAAGATCTCCTCGCCGGGCTCGGGATCCATGGTGATGAGCGTATCCGCCCCGGTGGCTGGTGGCGATCAGGAGCTGGGCACTAGAGCACTGAGCGCGATCAGCGCCGCGCTGGTCAACAGGGTCGCGAGCACCGACAGCACACCGGCCAGTGGAGCGGGATCGACCGGAACGGCACCATCGGGGGCGAACAGGGTGAACATCGCCACTGCCGGGCTCCCGGCGATCGCGCACGCCCACGCCGCTTGCCGGGCTCCCGCGCGCGGGCGGCCACCGTGCCGAGCACCCGCGCACAGGCGTCGATGGAGAGGCCCAGCGCCAGCCCCCACAGCCCGTCCTGAGCTCCGAGACGCGCGACGCCGAGGTACAGCTCCGACCGCGACGATCGCGCACAGCAGCGCCCCCAGCCCGATCTCCGCCGCGCCGAGCGCGGGCGACGCAGCGCGAGGCCTCGGTCGGCTGAGGCTGCGCCGAGGGGGCATTGGGCGTGGCTCGCGCCGGACCGGCCTCGGGCGGGACCGCGTGGGCGAGGGCGAAACGGTAGGGATCGCCACTCGGGAAGCAGCGGTGGAAGGCGCGCGTGCGGCGACGACCCGAGCCGCACGTTGGGCAGCTGCAGCCTGCGAGGGCCGGCTCGGGCGGGCCCGTGGGGCGGGCGCCGCGGCGTGGGCGAACGAGGCCGCGAGGCGGGCGAACGCGTCCTCCAGGCGGGCGGGCGCCCGCGGTGGCGAGTCGCCCTGCGCCGTCCGGCGCTCGGGGAGCTTGAGGGCCTCAAGCATCCCCCGCAGGACCGGCTCGGCCGCCGCGCGGTCGGGACCCAGCTGGCCGGCCGAGAGCGCGAGCAGACGCAGTCCGTGCTTAGGCATCAGCTCCGTGCAGAGCTGAGCCTCCGGTCCGCCCGCGTCCAGGACGACGACCAGACGGCGGCCGGGATAGTAGGCGTCCACGGGTAGCCACGCGCCCGGACCGGCGCCGGGGTCGAGCAGCCAGGCGAACCGGTGCTGCCGGCGGCCGACCTCTCCAAGTAGTCCATCGCACAGTCCCAGCACGTCCATGGACATCATCGGGGCAATCTACTCTCAGACAACCCTCATGAACACTCTCCATACATGCTGCCCGAGGCGATGATCGCCCGGGTCGAACCGCTGACCTCGACGCGCGCCGTCCGGGGCCCCTTCGACTATCGCCTCCGCGCCGACCAGGCCGACGTCCAGGTCGGGTCGCTGCTGCGGGTTCCGTTCGGCGGGCGCAAGACGTTCGGCGTCGTGGTCGCGCTGTCGGAGCACTCGGAGCTTGCTCCGGAGCGTCTGGCCGAGCCTGACGCGGTGCTGCCGGTTGGACTCCCGCCCGACCTGCTCGCCTTGGCGAGATGGATGGCCCGCGAGTATTGCTCGACGTTCTCGCGCGGTCTGTCGCTGGTCCTGGCGCCAGGAGCCACGACCGGAGCCCGGCCGAAACGGTCGCTGGTGGCCGAGCTGACCGAGGCGGGGTCGCTCGCACTGAGCGACGGAGCGGTCCTGACCGAGCGCCAGCGCGCACTGCTCTCTGATCTTCAACGCCTCGGGCCCACGGTGGCCGCCAGGCTGGGGACGCCGGCCCTGCGGCGCCTGGAGACCCGCGGCCTGGTCACGCTGGGCACCCAGGTCATGCGCCGGCGCCCCGCGCGCCATCAGCTGGCCAGTACCAGCCGCTCCGCGCCGACGCTCAACCAGGAGCAGGAGCAAGCGCGGGCGGCGATTCTCGCTGCTCTGCGCGGCGAGTCCGATCAGCCTCGGGAGTTCCTGCTGCACGGGGTGACCGGATCGGGCAAGACGGAGGTCTACCTGCAGGCGGTCACCGCAACCCTGGCCGCCGGCGCCGGCGCGATCGTCCTCGTTCCGGAGATCTCGCTCACCCCGCAAGCGCTGGCGCGGTTTCAGGCCCGGCTCGGGGACGTCGTGGCGGTGATGCACTCGGGGATGAGCGAGGGAGCGCGCCATGACGAGTGGCTGCGGCTGCGCAGCGGCGAGGCTCGGGTCTGCGTCGGTCCCCGCTCGGCCGTGTTCGCGCCGCTGGACCGGATCGGTCTGGTCATCGTCGATGAGGAGCACGAGGGCTCCTACAAGCACGAGGGCGACCCTCGCTACGACGCCCGGACGATCGCAGCAAAGCGAGCCCAAGACCACGGCGCGGTGCTGCTCGTCGGCAGCGCGACCCCGCGCCCGGAAAGCGTTCTGGCGCTCCCGCGGCTTCGCCTGCGGGGCCGGATCGACGGGCTCGCACTACCGCCGGTGGAGATCCTCGACATGCGTGGCCAGCACCATCCCCTGCACCCCGAGACCCGGATGGCGCTGGCCGACATCCGGCGCGCCCGCGGCAAGGCCGTCGTCCTGCTCAACCGCCGCGGCTGGTCGAACTTCCTCTCCTGCCGATCGTGCGGGCGGGTTTGGATGTGCCCGAACTGTGAGGTGGCGCTGGTGCTCCACCGCAGCGGCAATGCCGTCGCCTGTCATCACTGCGGCCATCGCGAGCCGATTCCCAGCCGCTGCCCGGAGTGCGCCTCGGTGGCGCGTCGCCCGGCACGGGGCGGGAACCGAGCGCATCGAGCGCGAGCTGGCCGGCGCGCTGGGCCACGAGCGCTTTCCGGTGCTTCGCCTCGACGCGGATGCCAGCGGCCTTGAGCAGCGCGCCCGGACGCTGGAGCGCTTCGCCGCGGCACCGGCCGGTGTGCTCGGTCGGCACGCAGATGGTGGCCAAGGGACACGACTTTCCCGACGTCGGCCTCGGCGTCGTCCTGGACGCCGACCAGACCCTTCGGTTCC
This sequence comes from uncultured Solirubrobacterales bacterium, assembly GCA_963844475.1. GTDB lineage: Bacteria > Actinomycetota > Thermoleophilia > Solirubrobacterales > Solirubrobacteraceae > Palsa-465. Next base: position 53,261 of record CAWJOL010000004.1, read on the forward strand.
CGGACTTCCGCGCCGAGGAGCGAACGTTCGCGCTGATCACCCAGCTGGCGGGCCGCGCGGGCCGGGGCGCCTCGGGTGGGCGCGTGCTGGTCCAGACGACCGCGCCAGACGCCCGGTCGATCCGCTTCGCCGCCCGTCACGACTCCGAGGGGTTCATCCGCGACGAGCTCGCGCGCCGCGAAGCGCTCAGTTACCCGCCGTTCGCGTCGCTGATCCGGGTGATCTGCTCGGCTGAGAGCGCTCCCGATGCCACGGCGGTGGCGAGCAGAGCTGCGAGACCTGATCGCCACCGGCTGCGGGCGCGGTTCTGGGTCCGGCGCCGCTGTTTCGCCTACGCGGCCGCGCTCGCGCACAGCTGGTGATCAAGGCGCGCGAGCGCTCGGCCGCGATCGACGCGGTCGGGGCTGCTGTCGACGGGATCGTGCGGTCAGCCGGCCGGCGCAGAGTCAGCCTGAGCGTTGACGTCGATCCGCAGTAGGCGCACGGCGGTCCAGCAACGTCCTAGACTGAAGGCGTGACAGAGCAAGCATGGAGCGCCGAGGCCGACGAGCCCCAGCTCGAGGACGCCGGCAGAGGAATCAGAGGAGCTCGATACCGAGCTCGACCCAGAGGTGGTGGCACGCCGGGCGGCCGCGTTGGCCCATGTCCGCAAGTTCGGCGACCCGATGCTGCGCACTCGGGCCCGTCCGGTTGACCGGATCGACGACGCGCTGCGATCGGAGATCACCCGGATGGGTGAGCTGATGGATGACGCGCTGGGCGTCGGCCTCGCGGCCACGCAGGTAGGCGTGCTCCACCGCCTGCTCGTCTACCGGGTCTTGCCGCAGGCCCCACTCGCCGCGCTGATCAACCCGGAGATCGAATGGGAGGGCGGCGAGAAGGAGATCGGCGAGGAGGGATGCCTGAGCCTCCCGTCCGTCCTCGTCGACGTCGAGCGCCCGGTCCACGTCCGCGTGCGAGCGGTCAACGAGAACGGCGATCCGATCACGATCGAGGCCTCCGGACTCGAGGCCCGCGTCATCCAGCACGAGATCGACCACCTCGACGGCGTGCTGATCCTCGACCGCACGACGCGCGAGCAGCGCAAGGAGGCCATGCGGGCGCTGCGAGAAGCGCAGGCCGCCTAAGTGCCTAGTGGGACGGTCTACCTCGGAACCTCCGGGTTCGCCGCGGTCATCCTGCAACGGCTCGCCGAATCGCCGCACCGTCCTGAGCTCATCGTCACGCGCCCCGATCGGCCGCGCGGCCGGGGCCGCAAGCTCGCCGCGCCACCCGTTGCGCAGCTGGCCCGGGAGCTGCAGATCGATCTCGATCAGCCTGAGTCGGTCAACGACGAGACCGCGCTGGCGCGCATCGCCGCGGCGCGCCCGGATGTCGTGTGCGTGTGTGCGTTCGGCGCGCTCGATCAAGGAGCCGCTGCTCTCGAGCTATCCGATCCTCAACCTGCACCCTTCGCTGCTGCCCCGTTGGCGAGGAGCGGCGCCGATCGAGCGAGCGATCATGGCCGGCGATACGGAGACCGGGGTCTCGATCATGCAGCTGACGGCCGGTCTGGACAGCGGGCCGGTCTGCTCGCAGTTGGCCGAGCCGATCGGTGCCGCGGACACCTACGGCAGCCTGTCCGAGCGTCTGGCCCGGACCTGGGGGTGAGCTGCTGGTTGCCGCGCTGGAGGAGCCGACCCGCCTGCCGCGAGCAGGACGAGTCGCTGGTCACCTACGCCGAGAAGATCGCGCCCGAGGATCGCCGGCTTGACCCTCAGCGGCCGGCGCTCGAGCTGGAACGGGTGGTCCGGGCGCTGACGCCGCACATCGGCGCCTTCGTGATGCTCGACGAGGAGACCCGGCTCGGCGTTCGCGAAGCCCGCGTGGTCCCGGGTGCCTCCGAACCGGGAATTCGGTTGGAGCGCGCCGCTTCCGGTGCTCGGCACGATCGACGGTTCGCTCGAGTTGCTCGTCGTCCAGCCGCCCGGCGGTCGCCCGATGAGCGGCGAGGATTACCTGCGCGGACGCGCCCGGTGAGCGCGCCGCGGCGCCGATCGCTCCAGGGCGCGTCTCGCCCGCACGGCTCTGCGCGTTTGCGGTACTTCGCCGGGTGTTCGAGCAGGGGGCCTATACCGATCGCGCTCTGACCGCGAGGCCGCGGGTCTGGATGCCCGAGAGCGGGCGCTGGCCACGGCGCTGGTGTTCGGGACGGTCCAGCGTCGCGCGACGCTGGATCACCTCGTCGGGCCGGCTCTGCTCGCGCCCGCTGGAGGACCTGGATGCCCCGGTGCTGGCCGCGCTGCGGCTGGGACTGTTCCAGCTGCTGTTCCTGGGCGGCGTCGCGGACCATGCGGCGGTCAACGAGAGCGTCGAGCTGGTCAAGAGCATCGGTCACGGGGGAGCGCCGCTGGTCAACGCAGTGCTGCGGCGGGCCACCCGCGAAGGCGCGGCAATGCTCGCGCAGCTCGACGACCGGAGCGCCTGCCGAGGCCGCGGTGCGGCATTCGGTTCCCGTAGTGGCTGGCGGAGAAGTGGTGGAGCGAGCTCGGGGCCGACGCAGGCGCGGGCGCTGCTGCTGGCCGATCAACCAGCCCGCAGAGGCGGCGATCCGGGTCAACGAGCTGATCAGCACGAGGGACGAGGTTCGCTCCCGGCTTCCGGTCCGATCGCGGCTGGATCCCGTGCTGCCGGAGGCCCTGGTCCTCGAGGAGGCGTTCGACGTCCACGGCTCTGAGCTGTTCGCCGCGGGGGCGTGACGCCCCAGTCGCGTGCCTCGATGCTGGTCGCGCGGGTGCTGGCGCCGCAGGCCGGCGCCCGCGTGCTCGATCTGTGCGCCGCGCCCGGCGGCAAGACGACGCATCTGGCCGCGCTGATGGGTAATGAGGGGACGATCGTGGCGGTCGAGCGACACCCCGGACGAGCGGCCGCGCTCTCACGCACGTGCGCCCGCGTGCGGGCGAGCTGCGTCGAGGTTCGAGTGGCTGACGCCGCCGAGCCGAGACCTGAGGCCGGCTACGACAACGTGCTGGTCGATCCCCCGTGCAGCGGCCTTGGGAACCCTGCAATCGCGTCCCGATCGCCGCTGGCGGGCCGGCGCCGGAGGCGATCGTGGAGCTCGCCCGGCTGCAGGCGCAGATGCTCGCGGTCGCCGGTGCGGCTACGGCTCCAGGAGGCGCGCTCGTGTACTCGGTCTGCACGATCTCTCGTCGAGGAGGGCGAGGCCGTGGTGGATGCGTTCCTGTGCGAGCACCCGGAGTTCCAGGCCGAGGACCTGCAAGCGGAATATCCACGAGTGGCGCCACCCGACGTACGAGCTCGTATCTTCAGCTGATGCCCCACCGGGACGGCACCGACGGATTTTTCCTGGCGAGGCTCCGGCGCCGGTGAGATCACCCGAGCCTGGTTAACCTTCACGGTCGGTCGTGACAGATCTACCGATCAAGCTCGGTCCCGAATGCCCCAGTTGCGGCGAGCCGTGGCTGCGTCCGACTGCCGTTCCCGGCCGCTACCGATGCGTCTACTGCCTGCAGCGCTTCGAGCTGGTGTCGGTGTGTCCGAACTGTGGCGAGCACTCGACGATCGTGCGGATGTCCAGCACGGCGATCGTCGCCTGCAATCACTGTCAGGGCAGCATGCTGCGGGCGGTGTAGCCGATGAGCGTCTCGCTACTCGGCGAGCTCCAGGTCGCTCCGTCGATCCTCTCGGCGGACTTCGCCAAACTCGGCTCGCAGGTCGACGAGGTGCTGGCGGCCGGCGCGCGGGTCATCCACGTCGACGTGATGGACGGTCACTTCGTGCCGCCGATCACCTTCGGCGTGCCCGGTGGTGAGTGCGCTGGCCGACCAGATCCACGCCGCCGGAGGGATCATCGACGTGCACCTGATGATCGAGCATCCCGAGCGGCAGGTGTCGGAGTTCGCCCGCGCCGGCGCCGACAGCATCACCATCCACGTCGAAGCGACTCCCCATCTGCACTATGCCCTGTCTGCGATCCGCGAGGCCGGCTGCACCGCCGGCGCGGCCGTAAGTCCCGGCACCCCGGCCGAGAGCCTGCATGAGGTGGCCAGGACAGCCTCGACCTGGCGCTGTGCATGAGCGTGAATCCCAGGCTGGGGCGCGCAGAAGCTGATCCCGGCGTCAATGGGGAAGCTCGAACGGATGCGGGCCGCGCTGCCCGAGTGGGTCGCCCTCGAGGTCGACGGCGGCGTCCACGCCGAGACGGCCGGCTCGGTGGTCAGCGCCGGGCGCGAACCTGCTGGTCACCGGCTCTGCCGTGTTCGGCGCTGACGGATCCGGCGGCCGCCTACGAGGAGATCGTTCAGGCCGCCCAGCCGGGCCGGGGCGGCGTAGCCGGCCGACCATCCACGCTTTGCTGTACGGTCCGGCGCCATGCTTCTGGGAAGAAGGACCTCAACTGTCTGTGGCGTGCTCGCAACCTCGGTTGCGCTGACCGCCTGCGGGGGCTCAAGCAGCTCATCCGGGACCAGTCCCGCCGCCTACGTGAAGTCGATCTGTCAGGCCGTCGGGCCGTTCGAGAAGGATGTTCAGACTCGCAGCACGTTCTCTGAATCTCGGCACCATCAAGAGTGCCGCTGAGGGGAAGAAGGCCCTGCAGGACTTCCTCAACGCCGTCGCCGCCGACACCGACACGGCGGTCAGCAAGCTGAAGGCCGCCGGCGCGCCGGATGTCAGTAACGGCAAGCAGATCTCGACCGCGATCGTGGGCGCGTTCTCGCAGCTCAAGACCGCGCTCGGTTCCGCCGCGACCCAGGCCGGCTCGCTGCCGACGTCCAGCCCGGCCGCGTTCAAGACCGCGGCCAACACGCTCGGGACCAACGTCCGCACCTCGATGAGCGGCATCGGCTCGAGCCTCAGCGGCCTCAAGAGCCCCGCGCTCGAGAGCGCGGCCAAGAAGGAACCCGCCTGTCAGCACCTGGGCGCCTAGGCGCCTAGGTCGTATCCCTGCCCCGGGCCTCGAGCGTTGGTTGCTTGCGGTCCGGGGTTTGGCTGGCCGCCCTGGCCGGGCCGCGCCGGTACACCGCCCAAAGCAGCCCGCACAGCACCAGAGCGGCCACGAAGTACCCAACCTCGACCCGAGTCACCTCCGAGCTGATCGTCGGGAGTGGCCACGAAGATGACGAACAGAACCGCGGCGACGATCCAGCCGGCAGCGGCCATCGGGGCGCGACCGCGGGCCAGCGCGGCCTGGTTGAGGGTGCCGGCGACGAGGTGCAGGCCCATCCCGAGGGCCACAACGGCCAGGCCGACACGGCCGTAGTGGAACCCCTTGTTGCCGAGCAGGGCCGTCATCACGAACGGTCCGATGGCGAGCAGGCCGATCGCCACCGCCCCGGCGAAGGCGGTGATGGCCACCACCGTGAGCCGGATTGCCCGGTGAAAGGCCTCGGCGCTCTCGTTGGCCTCGAGTCCGGCGAGGTGGGGGAGGATCGAGGTCTGAATGGCCTGGAAGAGCTGGAGCGGAGCGCGGACGATCAGCAGCACGTTGAACACGAAACCCGCCAGCGCGTGGCCGGAATCGTGGTTGACGATCAGCACGGCGGCGTTCATCAGCGTCTGCTCGGCCAGCATGATCCCCACGACCGAGACCGCGAAGCGCGTCCCGTGACTGAGCGACAGGTCGGCCGAGGCCTCCTCGACGGCGGCGTGGGCGGGGCCCTCGGAGGCGGCGTCGGCGAAGGGCATGCCCGGCCGGCGCGCTGTGCTTGACCCGCGAGAAGGCAAACGGGATCACCGACAGCGACACGAACGGGGCCACCGCCATGCCCAGACCAACGATCCCCTGACCTGAGCCGATGCCGACCGCGACCGCGAGCGGGAACAGGAAGCGCGACGTCGACTCCAGGAACACCAGGCCGCCGTAGAGCGCGAAACGCTGGTGGCCGGCCAGCCAGCCGCGGGCGAAGTAGCTCGCCCCGTAGGCGAGCACGCCGATGACGAGGATCCAGTAGAGCGCGCTCGAGCCGTCGAACAGGTTGCGCTCGATCTGCGTGGCGCAGGACTCAGCGCCGCGGCGAGGAACACCAGCGCGAAGCCCAGCTGGATCAACGCGGGCACCCGGAGCGAATGGCCCGCCGAGTCCGCGGGCGCGCCGGTCGGCGATCGTCCGCGAGAGCAGCTGCTCGACCGGCCGGTAGATCACCGACAGGATCACGAACATGATCGACCAGCACAGCGACACGCGCCCGTAGGCGCTCTGGCTGAGCACGTGGCTCGACGTGGCCAGATAGGCGAAGGTGAAGATGCCGGTAGAGGCGATCCCGATCGACAGGACCCGAGCCCCGGAGGCGTAGGAGCTCGCGTCCTCCTCCGGCGCGCCCGCCGTTGGGCGAGGCGCCGTCTGTCCGTCCACGCGGTGCTGCGGCCGGGGCCGTCTGCGGCCGCGGCCTCCGACTCCGCGCATCAGCGCACTCGCACCAGCAGCATCGTCCACGGAAACGGCGAACGCGCCTCCAGCGACCTCGCCGTGACGCTCGAGCAGCTGGACGAATGCGCGCTTTGACCAGTGGTTCACGTGGCCCGGCGTGTTGCCCAGCTCACGCACGTAGGCGCCTCGGGCGAGGTTGAGCATCCGCCACAGCGGCTCATGGGGCACGGAGACGAGCAGGTGCCGCTTGGCCACCCGGGCCATCTCGGCCACCGTCTGCTCGGGGTCGGGAATGTGCTCCAGCGCCTCGATCGCCGCCACCAGGTCGAACTCGCCGGCGGAGAACGGAAGTCTCTGGTCGGCGACGGTGACGAACTCGAGGTTGGGCGCGGCTGCGGGTCTCCCACTCGGCGCGGAGCTTGGGATCCTCCAGATCGAGCCCGACGACTCGGCCCTCGTCCAGCCGCCCCGCCCACTGCGCGGTCAGCACCCCCTCGCCGCAGCCGACGTCGAGGATCGAGCTCGGGCGCCGAGCGCGTGAACAGCTCGTCGAGCGTGCGCCTCGAACCGGGCCATCAGCCGTCGCACGACCGGGTTGCTCGAGCCGTACTTGTCGAACGTGTTCCCGGTTGGAATCTCCGGATGCCCGGCCGCGACGCCGCCGGCCGACGTCATACCTCGAGTGCCTCGCGGTCTGACTGCTCGTGAGCGGCGCCGGGTTCGTAATGCGAGGGCTCCACCCCGAGCTGGAGCTCGATCCGCCGCACCCGCTCCAGCGTTCGCTGCGACAGCGTCCGCTGGGCATCGAGCAGGTCCCCGATCACGCCCAGCGATCCGAGCAGCATCGCCGCGTTGAACAGCACCGCGCCGAGGATCAGCGACTGGATGTGGCCGCGGCCCTGGCCCTCGATGAAGTACACGAGAAAGCGCAGGAACACCACGAGCGCGGCCAGGCCGACCACCGCTGCGCCGGCCCAGAACACCTTCAGCGGCTCGTACTGCGAGTAGATCCGGAAGATCGAGAGCGCGTTCCGGCGCACGTAGCTGGCCATCGACGGGAACAGCCGGGACTCGCGCGTCTTCGGATTCGTGCGGATCGGCACGTGGTCGAGCGCGACCAGCAGCTTCCCCGCCTGAATGATCGTCTCCAGCGTGTAGGTGAACTTGGACACCGCCTGCATCTGCAGCGCGGCCTCGCGGTTGTAGGCGCGGAAGCCCGAGGTGGTGTCGGGGATCTCGGTCTGGGAGGCCTGGCGTACCACCCACGAGCCGAGGCGCTGGAGCAGCTTCTTGCGAGCCGAGAAGTGCTCGATCGTGTCGACCTGCCGGTCGCCGACCACCATGTCCGCCTCGCCGCGCAGAATCGGGGCGACGAGCTTGGGTATGTCGCCGCCCTCATATTGGTTGTCCGCGTCGGTGTTGACGATCACGTCGGCGCCCAGCTTCAAGCCCGGCGTCGAGACCGGCCTGGAACCCCGCGGCCAGGCCCTTGTGGTTCGTCAGCCGGACGATGTGGTCAACTCCGTTGGCGCGCGCGACCTCGATCGTGCGGTCGGTCGAGCCGTCGTCGATGATCAGCCACTCGACGACCTCGAACCCGGGCACCTGCCTGGGGAGGTGACTCAGCGTCAGCGGAAGCTGCGCCTCCTCGTTGAAACACGGAATCTGGATGATCAGCTTCATGAAATCGATCCCGCTCGCCCGGCTGAGCAACGGCCGCTCGGCACGCTGGAGCGTCCTTTGGCGAGCGCTGTCAACCACACGGTAGCGGGATACTCGTAGAGAACATGGACACGGCCACCGTCACTCGTCCCGGGCCCGCGCGCCCGCTCACCGCCCGTTCGGCGCCGCCGTCCCGCGCTCGGCGCGGGGTCGGAGCGCGGCTGCGCGCGCCCGCGCCCGTCACCTGCATCGTCCCGCGCTGGCGATCCTGCTCGTGAGCACGTTCCTGCTGCGCCTGTGGGGGATCAAGCAGGGATTGCCCTACAGCTACAACGTCGACGAGGCGACGCATTTCGTTCCGCGGGCTGTGGCGTTCTTCTCGCACGACCTGAACCCGCATTACTTCCTCAACCCACCGGCGTATTCCTACCTGCTGCACATCGTCTTCGAGCTGTGGTTCGGGGGTTCGGACGCGGTCACCCGCGCCTACGCCACGCATCCGACCGAGGTCTACGTGGTGGCCAGGGTGGTGGCCGCCGTGCTCGGCACCGCCGCGGTGTGGCTGACCTATCTGGCCGGGACGCGCTTCTTCAACCGCACGGTCGGCGCTGGTCGCCGCGGCCATCTTCGGCTTCTCGTTCCTGCCGATCTTCTACAGCCACCTCGCGCTCAACGACGTGCCCACGCTCGCCCCCGTCGCGCTGTCGCTCTACGGCATCGCCGGGGTGATGCGCACGAGGGCGCTGGCGGGACTACGTCGTGGCCGGGATCGGCGTCGGCCTGGCCGCGGCGACGAAGTACACGGGCGGAATCACGCTGCTGTGCCTGGTGGCGGCCTTCGTCTGCGACGGCGCCGGCGGCGGGCTCTGGATCGCGCTGCGGCGCTTCGCCGTGGCGCTGGTGCTCGCGCTGGCCGCGTTCCTGCGTGGCCAACCCCTACGCCGTCCTTGATTTCACCTCGTTCCAGTACGGGGTGTCCTCGCAGGCCTCGCTGGCGGCGGGCCAGGACCCGGTCAAGCTCGGGACCGTCCCGGGCAGCGGCATCGGCTACTACCTGTGGACGTTCACCTGGGGACTCGGGTGGGGGCCGACCCTGGCCGCGCTGGGCGGCTCGGTGCTGCTGCTCGCGCGGCGCCGGGTCGCCATGGCGCTGGTGCTGCTGCCGGCCCCGATCGCCTTCGTCATCTTCATGGGCGGCCAGCAGCGCTTCTTCGGCCGGTGGCTGATGCCGATCTTTCCCATCGTGGCCATCCTCGGCGCCTACGGTGCGGTCGAGCTCGCTCGCTGGCTGGTGCGGGCCCGCAAGGTCCCGATCGCGCTGGCCGCGCGTGCTGATCGCAGCGCTGCTGCTGGCCCAGAGCCTGGTCGCGGTCATCCACGACGATGCCGCGCTCTCGCGCGCCAGACACCAGGAATCTGGCGCGCAACTGGATGGTGGGCCACGTGCCGGCCGGGGCGAAGGTGGTGATCGAGCCGGTCGTCGCCGACAACTGGGCCACCGATGTCGGCGTCTCCCTGCCGTGGACGCCGAGCGGTGACCGCTGGTACCGCTACGCCACCTGGCTGACCGACGTCGACACGCAAGGCAACCGGCTGCCCGCAGGCCAGCGGCGCTACGTCGTGGTCGACCAATACGAGCGGACACTGCGACCCGCGCTGCTCGACGAATACGTCGCAAACGGCTTCTGCTGGCTGGTCGTCGGATCGCTGCAGGCCGGCCGGGCATTTGCCCAGCCGCAGGCCGCGCCGGCGGCGGTGGCCTACTACGCGCGAGCTGGCCAGCCGCGCGCGGCTGGTCTACCACGTCAGCCCGTTCTCGCACGGCGGCGCGGCCGGTGCCGTTCAACTTCGACTGGTCGATCGACTACTTCCCGCGCCAGTACCACCGGCCCGGCCCGGAGATGAGCGTCTACCGCCTCTCCGGCGGCAAATGCGGCAGCGGCTGAGCGCTTCCGGTGCCGAAGCTCCCGCGGCCGTCCGAGCCCGATCTGTTGCGCCCTATGCTCTGATTAGCCCATGGCGTTGAAGACCGATATCGATCGCCGGTTGCTGGCCCGCGCGGTGAAGATCGCCGAAGGCGGCCGCGGGCGGGTAAGTCCCAACCCGCTGGTCGGAGCCGTCGATCGCGTTCGAGGACGAATCGGTCGGCGAGGGCTTTCACCGTGAGATCGGCGGACCTCACGCCGAGGTCGAGGCGATCCGCGCGGCCGATCGAGACCTGAGCGGAGCGACGCTGTACGTGTCGCTGGAGCCCTGCTGCCACCATGGGCTCACGCCGCCCTGCACCGACGCGATCCGCAGCCGCCGGCATCGAGCGGGTGGTTGTCGCCTCCGAGGATCCCTCCGAGCACGCGCCGGGCCGCGGACTGGGGATCCTCCGCGACGAGGGCATCGAGGTCGTGATCGCCGACGGAGAGATCGCGCGCGGCCCGGCTGCTCAACCAGCCGTTTCGCAAGCACGCTCGCACGGGACGCCCGTGGGTGCTGTTCAAGTCGGCGATGTCGCTGGACGGGAAGGTGGCCACCCGCGGCGGCGACTCCAAGTGGATCTCCGGCGAGGCCAGCCGTGAGCTGGCCCACCACTGGCGCGCCGAATGCGACGCGGTGGCCGTGGGAATCGGCACCGCGCTGGCCGACGACCCGCTGCTCACCGCCCGCGTCCCGGGAGTGACGCCGCCAGCCCCGGCGGATCGTCTTCGACTCGCTGGCCCGGTTGCCGCTGGATGCGAACCTGGTCCGAGACGCGCGCACGGATTCCGCTCACCGTGGTCGTCTCCCGCGCGGCCCCGCGGGCCGCAACCGACGCGCTCGAGACTCACGGGGTGGAGGTGATCGTCGCCCCGGGTGAAAACGAGCCCGCCCGTGTCCGCTCAGCGCTGGAGCAGCTCGGCGCCGCGGGCGTCACCTCGATTCTGCTCGAGGGCGGGCCACACCTCGCCGGAGTGTTCCTCGACGCCGATGAGGTCGACGAGATCCGGTTGTTCCTGGCTCCGCTCGTGCTCGGCGGCCGCACCGCGCGCGACCCGCTCGAGGGCGAGGGCGTCGAGACGATCGCCGATGCGGTGCGCGCGCTCACCCTCGACTGCGAGCGCCATGGCGAGGATCTGCTGATCTCGGCCCGGCTCAAGGAGTGGTAGATGTTCACCGGGCTCGTCGCTGGACTCGGAGAAGTGCTCGCCTGCGAGCGCTCTGACGACGGCGTGCGCCTGCAGATCGCCTCCTCGCTGAGCGCAGAGGTGCGCGAAGGCGATTCGGTCGCCGTCAACGGTGTCTGCCTCACCGCGACCGCCGTCACCCCGGAGCAGTTCACCGCCGACGTCATGAACGAGACACTGCAGCGCAGCTCGCTTGCAGGACATCGACGCCGGCGACGAGGTCAACCTCGAGCTGCCGCTGCGGCCGGCGGACCGGCTCGGCGGGCACATCATGCAGGGCCACGTCGACGGCACGGGCACGATCACCGGGCTGCAGGACGACGGGTTCGCCCGGCGCGTGCAGATCGACGCCCCGGAGGACGTCCTGCGCTACGTCGTCGAGAAGGGATCGATCGCGGTGGACGGGGTTTCACTGACCGTGGCCGCGGTCGACGACCGATCATTTACCGTTTCCCTGATCCCGGAGACGCTGCAGAGAACCAATCTCGGCAAGGCGCAGACGGGCAACAAGGTGAACCTGGAGGTCGACGTGTTGGCCAAATACGTGGAAAAGCTGGTGAGACGATGAGCGCGACCAAGACACCTTTCGCGACGATCGAGGACGCGATCGAGGACATCCGCCAGGGCAAGATGGTCGTCGTCTGCGACGACGAGAACCGCGAGAACGAGGGCGATCTGACGATGGCCGCCCAGTTCGTCACGCCCGAGGCGATCAACTTCATGGCCAAGGAGGGGCGCGGCCTGATCTGTCTCGCGCTGACGCCCGAGCGCTGCGACGAGCTCGGGCTGGACCTGATGGCGGCCAAGAACGAGTCGGCCTTCGAGACGGCATTCACGGTCTCGATCGAGGCTCGCTCGGGGGTGAGCACCGGCATCTCCGCCGCCGACCGGGCCCGGACGATCCAGGTCGCCATCGATCCGAACGCCGGCCCGCGTGAGCTGGTTCAGCCAGGTCACGTGTTCCCGCTCAAGGCCAAGGCCGGGGGCGTGCTCGAGCGGGTCGGTCAGACCGAGGCCGCGGTTGATCTCGCGCGGCTGGCGGGATTGAATCCCGCCGGAGTGATCTGCGAGATCATGAACGACGACGGCTCGATGGCCCGCGTCCCGGACCTCGAGCAGTACTGCCGCCGCCACGGTCTGAAGATGATCACGGTGGCCGATCTGGTGGCCTACCGTCGCCGGCACGACAAACTCGTCGAGCGCGTCGTCGCGACCAAGCTTCCCGACCGCGTTCGGCGAGTTCGTCGCCGTCGGCTACCGGTCGCTGGTCGACAACAAGCATCACGTCGCGCTGGTCAAGGGCGAGGTGGACGGCGTCGACTGACGTGCTCGTGCGCGTCCACTCGGAGTGCCTGACCGGAGACGTGTTCCATTCGCTGCGCTGCGACTGCGGAGAGCAGCTCGAGTCGGCGCTGGCAATGATCGAGCAGGAAGGACGCGGGGTGCTGCTGTATCTCAGCCAGGAGGGCCGGGGGATCGGCCTGCTCAACAAGCTCCGCGCCTACAAGCTCCAGGAGGAGGGTCTGGACACCGTCGACGCCAACCTCCGTCTCGGCCTGCCGGCCGACCTGCGCGACTACGGTATCGGGGCCCAGATCCTGGTCGATCTTGGACTGACGAGCATCCGGATCCTGACCAACAATCCGAAGAAGATCTCCGGCCTGGCCGGTTATGGGCTGTCGGTCAGCGACCAGCTCCCGATCGAGCACGTCTCCAATCCGCACAACGTCGCGTATCTGCGCGCCAAGCGGGAGCGGATGGGTCACACGCTGCACCACCAGGGCCTCGCGCTCGACGAGGAGATGCTCCACGAGGAGCAGGAGCACGACCGGGAACGCGATGACGCTTGAGGGCCGCGTCGCGCTGTGCGTGGCGCGTTTCTACGTGGAGTCTGGCGGACAAGCTGGAGACCGGGAGCGCGAGCGGCGCTGTCCGAGGCGGGGATCGAGCGACGTCGACCGCTTCGACGTCCCGGGTGCGTTCGAGCTGCCGCTGGCGGCGAAATACGCCGCCCAGTCGGGACGCTACGTGGCGGTCGTCTGCCTCGGAGCGGTGATCCGCGGCGAGACCGACCACTACGACTACGTGTGCGGGGAGGCGGCACGGGGGATCCAGCAGGTGCAGCTGGAGACCGGCGATCCCGTGCGGCTTCGGGGTGCTGACCGTGGACACGATGGAGCAGGCGCTCGATCGCGTGGGCGGGGGCTCCAAGCGCGACACGGGGGCCCACGCGGCCGAGGCGGTGCTGGCCAGCCTTAGGGTCAAGCAGGAGCTGATCTCACGCCGCGGCGCGGACCGGCTTCGCCGCCTGAGCGACGCTGCAGTCGCCCGCTGGCGCCCTGGCCGTTGCCGCCGCGGGCGCCGTTGCTCGCCGCCGTGGCCGTTGTCGGCGCCGCTCGGAGCGAATCCGCTGTGTCGGACGCGCGCGCCTGCCGATGAGTTGGCCTGCGCGCCGAGGGCACGCAGCGCCAGCTGCAGCTCCTGGCGCACGACGTCGGTCTGGTTGGGGATCTGCAGCCGCCGCTGGAGCACGACCGCGGCGTCCCGCGGGTCGCCGGCCAGGCGCAGTGAGCGCCCGAGGTCGTAGAGCGCGTACGCATAGGTGAGCCCGCGGACGGCCCGGCGGCGACGGCCTGGCGCAGCACCGCGCACGGCGGAGTTGTAGTCCCGTCAGCATCAGCTGATGCCCGCGGGCCTGGAGGCTGGCAGGGTCTGAGGACCCGCCGGCGGCAGTCGGCGGCGGGCTGGACGCCGCGGGGGCGGCAGACGACGGCGTGGTTGCCGTGCCGGGGATGAGCTGGTGCTTCGTGGCAGGCTTGCTCGGCCACCGGCTTGGCTCCGTGGTGCCGGCTGCGGGCCGGCGGAGCTTGGCGCCCGCATGCGCGGTCCTCGCCGGCGTCGGGGAGCCTCCGATTCCGGTCGCGGCGGCGACGGCAACCGCGACCAGCACCGCGGCGAGCGCGGCCAGCGCGACCGCCCGTGGGCGTCGCTGAGCGCCACCGGAGCTGCGGTGGGTGATGAAGCGGACGGCAGCGGCGGCTCAGCGGCCGCGCGGTGGGGCTCGACCGCCGGCGCGATGCTCCGTTCAGCGCGTCTTGGTCTCGGACCGTCGGCCGGCGGAGCGCCTCGACAAACCCGCTGGCGGAGGGCCAGCGCTCGCGCGGCGGCTTGGCCATACCGCGGGCCAGTACGGCGTCCAGCGCCGCTGGGCAGCGCAGGGTTGCGCTCGCTGGCCGCGGGCGGTTGCTCCTCCACGTGCTGGCGAGCCTGGGCGGCGAAGTTCTCGGCGTTGAACGGGCCGCTCTCCCACCAGCAGCTCATACGCCACGACGGCGAGCGCATAGCGGTCGCTGGCGGCGCGTCGCCGGGTGCCCCATCGCCTGTTCCGGCGAAAATAGGCGGCCGTGCCGAACAGCTGCCCGGCCGAGGTGATCGGATCCTCGGTGCCGACGCGGGCGATCCCGAAGTCGGCGACGTGGAGCACCCGCCGCCCGTCGAGCAGCAGGTTGGCCGGCTTGATGTCGCGATGGATGACCCCGCGGCCATGGGCGTAATCGAGGGCCTCGGCAGCCTGCTGAAGCCACGTGAGGGCGTCCTCGCGGCTGACCTCACCCACGCGCAGGGCGTCGGCGACCGTGCCGCCCGCGAGGCACTCCATGACGATGAACGGGCGGCCGGTGTCCCCAGTCGCCTCGGGCTGCGGTCTGGCCGACGTCGAAGATCGTGACCACGTTCGCGTGGCCTGAGAGATGGGCGGCCGCGCGGGCCTCGCGCTGGAAGCGGTGAACCGCGGTCGGGTCGTGAAGGAACTGCTCGGACAGCAACTTGATCGCCACCTTGCGACCCAGCACGACGTCCTCGGCACACCAGACCGAGGCCATGCCGCCGCGGGCTATGCGGCGCAGGATCGGGTAGCGCTCCGGCAGGCCGATGTCTGAGAGCAGGCCGTCCCTGCTCCTGGGTACGTTGCGCCCATCAGAACGGTTTTGTACCCGTCTGGCACGATCTGAACCGTCCTGCGCATGGCGGCCCGGCCGGGCCGGCAAGCGGGTGTCTATACTCGCCCGCCATGCCAAAGGTCTGCCATTCCTGCGCCAAGGGACCATCGTTCGGTCACAGCCGCAGCCACTCCATGGTCGCGACGAAGCGGCGTTTCGAGCCGAACCTTCAGCGGGTGCGCATCGATGACTCAGGGACGCCACGCCGGGTCTACGTGTGCACACGGTGCCTGAAGGCGGGCAAGGTCACCAAGGCGCGCTGAGCGGCTTGCGCGTCGCGCGCCGAGATCACTGACCGGCGGCCGGTGTCCGATCCCAGCATCGTCCGCTTCCGCGCGATCGTCGAGGCCGGCCTCGCAGCGTTGGAAGCACGCCGCGAAGAGGTAAACGACCTCAATGTGTTCCCGGTCGCCGACGGTGACACCGGGGACAACATGGTGCTGACGCTGCGCGCCGTCGTCCAGGAACTCGACCGGCTCACCGGCGCCTCCGAGGAACGGGCCATCGATGACATCAATCGTGACGAGATCGTCGCCTCGGTCGCTCGGGCCGCGCTGCTCGGGGCCCGTGGCAACTCCGGCGTGATCCTCTCCCAGCTGATCCGCGGGGCGGCCGAGGAGCTGGCCAGCCGGCCCGGGGAGCTGGTGGACCCCGTGCTCATCAGCGCGGCGCTCGCGCGTGCGGCCGATCAGGCCTACGGCTCGGTGCGAGAGCCGGCCGAGGGCACGATCCTGACCGTGGTCCGGGAGATGGCAGTCCGGGTGGCCTCCGACCTCGCGCACATGAGCGAGACGCACGGCTCGGCCCCGACGCCACCGCCGAGGAGCAGAACGCGGTTATCGCCCAGGTGATCGAACGCGCGCTCGACGCCGGTCAGGATTCGGTCAGGCGCGGACCGGATCTGCTGCCGGTGCTTCGTGACGCCGGCGTGGTCGACGCCGGCGGGTACGCGCTCACGGTCCTGCTCGCCGGAATCGTCGGAGCGCTGCGCGGAAGCGAGCCGCCGCCGCTGGAGCACCACGCGGCTGCGCGGGTCACCCACCCGCAGCATTCCTCCAGCACCTACCGCTACTGCACGAACTTCGCCGTCACCGGCACGCGATCTCGAGCAGCGCCGGTTCATCCACGAGCTGGAGCAGCTTGGAGACTCCGTGCTCGTCGTCGGCGACCCGACGACGCTGAAGATCCACGTCCACACCGACGATCCCGACGCCGCCACGGCGCTGTTCGCCGATGCCGGCGTGGTCTCCCATCTCGACGTGGCCGACATGTACGAGCAGGTGCAGCAGCGACAGCGAACGTCTGGCGGCGCCCGACCTGCGCGAGTCTGCAGTGTGCGGAGCGCTGGCCGTGGTCACCGGGAACGGCATGCACGCGCTGTTCGAGAGCCTCGGCGTCCGCGTGCTCGACGGTGGCCCGACACTCGAACCCGTCCACCTACGACCTGCTGGCCGCGATCCACGGCGTTCCGGCCGAGCAGGTCGTCGTGCTGCCCAACAGCCCGAACGTGGTGATGGCCGCCGAGCGCGCCGCCGAGCTGTCGGACAAGACGGTCCGCGTCGTCATGTCGCGCTCGCCCCAGGCCGGGCTGGCGGCGGCGGTGAGCCTGGATCCGGCGCGCAACGCTGACGAGAACTGCCGCGCGATGACCGAGACCCTGCAGCGGGTGAGGACCGGCGCGGTCGCTCCGGCCGCGCGCGACGACGCCCAGGGCCGGTTCCGGGAGGGCGACGCCGTCGGCTTCGTCGAGGAGCAGATCGTCATCTGGGGCAAGCCGCGGGACACGCTGCGCGGCGTGCTCGAGCAGCTGGCCGAGAACGCCGAGCTGATCACCTGCCTGCGTGGAGCCGAAGCGCCGTTGGACGACGAGGCCGTGCAGGCGCTGGCCGCCGGGGAGGTCGAGTTCGAGCTCTCCGACGGCGGGCAGCAGAGCTACTGGTGGTTGCTGTCGGCTGAGTGAGGCGACCGCCGCGAGGACGGATGGCCTGATCGTGACCGCCGCCGCGGTCATCATCTCCGCCAGGATGACCCCCACGACCTTTGCCGGCGCGCGCGCGCTCGATCATGACGAGCTGCTCGCCGCGCCCGTGCGCTATCCGCGGCCTTCGCGGCTGCAGCGGCCACTGCGGCTGGCCGGGCCGAAAGCCGAGCACGCCGCGCAGACGCTCGGGCTGCTGAGCGTGGGTGACCTGCTCGAGCATCTGCCGCGCGATCGCCGCGAGGCCCGCGCGGTGGCCGAGCTGGTCCCGGGAGAGACGGCGACGGTGGTGGCCGAGGTGCGAAGCATCTCGTCGCGCCCGGTGCGACGACGGGGCATGCGACCGCTGGTGGAGGCGACCGTCGCCGATGCCACCGGGATCGATGAAGGTGACATTCTTCAACCAGCCGTGGCTGGCGCAGAAATATCCGCCGGGGACCCGGCTGGTCCTCCACGGCAAGTTCGAGGCGCGCAATCGCTTTCGCGTCCAAGGCCACGCGCCGACCGCCGAAGCGACCACCGGCGGCGACGCTGTCGCGCACTACCCCGCCACCGAAGGCCTGTCCTCGACGCAGATCCTCGCCCTGGTCCGCGAGCACGCGGCAGCGGCCCAGGATCTGCTGGACCCGCTGGACGCCTCGCTGCGGGTCCGCGAGCGCCTGCCTGATCGAGCTGCGGCGGTCCTGGCGGCCCATTTCCCCGATCGGGAGGGCGAGCAGGAGCTGGGACGACGGCGCATCGTCTTCGACGAGCTGCTGATGGTCCAGCTGGCGCTGCTGCGGCGCCGGCGGACGCGCCGAGCGGCGAGCGCGGCGCCGGTGCTCGACGGGCCGCGCGAGCTGAGCGGACGCTGGCTGGAGACGATGCTGCCGTTCCCGCTCACCGGCGATCAGCAGCGCGCTCTCAGCGCGATCGATCACGACATCGCCCAGCCGCGTCCGATGCAGCGTCTGCTGATGGGCGAGGTCGGTTCCGGGAAGACGGTGGTCGCCCTGTACGCGATGCTGCGGGCCGTCGACCACGATTTTCAGGCGGCGATGATGGCGCCGACGGAGACGCTGGCCGAGCAGCATTTTGCCACGCTTGCAGTCGCTGATGCCGGGGGAGGCCGTCCGCGCCGGCCTGCTGACCGGATCGACGCCCGCGCGGCGGCGCGCCGACCTGCTGGCGAAGCTGGCCAGCGGGGAGCTGTCGCTGATCGTGGGGACCCACGCGCTGATCGAGGACGCCGGTGCGCTTCTCCCGTCTGGGGGTGGCGGTGATCGACGAGCAGCACCGCTTCGGCGTGCGCCAGCGCGCGGCGCTGGACGCCAAGGGCCAGGAGGGGGAGAGCCCGCACGTGCTGCACATGACGGCGACGCCGATCCCCCGGACGCTCGCCCTGAGCAACTACGGAGACCTGGACTTCACGGTGCTGCGGGAGCTGCCGCGGGGCCGCCAGCCGATCCAGACGTTCGTGTGCTCCACCGAAGCCGAGCGCGCCCGCGCCTACGATCGCCTGCGGGAGGAGCTGCGTGCCGGTCGTCAGGCCTTTGTCGTCTGCCCGCTGGTGGAGGAGTCCGACGTGCTCCAGGCGCGTGCCGCCACGGCGGAGTTCGAGCGGCTGCGGACCGGGGAGCTGAAGGACTTCGGCGTCGTGCTCCTGCACGGCCAGATGCGTTCGGCCGCCAAGCAGGCCGCGATGGCCGAGTTCGCCGCCGGAGGCTCAGACGTGCTCGTCGCCACCTCGGTCATCGAGGTGGGGATCGATGTGCCCAACGCGACGGTGATGCTGGTCGAGGACGCCGACCGCTACGGGATCTCGCAGCTGCATCAGCTGCGGGGACGGATCGGCCGCGGCTCGCACGCGTCGCTGTGCCTGCTGTTCGGCGCCAAGGATTCGCCGCGCCTGCGCGCGGTCGCCCGCGAGGCGGACGGGTTCGCGCTCGCCGAGGTCGACCTCGAGCTGCGGGGCGAGGGCGAGCTGATCGGTACCCGCCAGCACGGGCTCGCCCAGTACCGGGTGGCCGAGCTGCCCGCGCGACGCGGAGCTGCTCGAGCGCGCGCGACGGCAGGCGGAGCGCATCGCCGACGAGGACCCTGAGCTGGCCAGCCCGAGCACGCTCTGCTCGCCGACGCGCTCGAGGCGCCTGTACGGCGTCGAGGCGGCCGCGCCGATCCGAGCGTGATGCGGTGCGCGTGATCGCGGGCTCACGGCGGGGTGCGACGCTGTTCGCCCCCCGCGGTGCGCAGACCCGGCCCACCAGCGATCGCGTGCGTGAGGCGGTGTTCTCGATCCTCGGTGACCTCGACGGAGTGCGGGTGCTCGACCTGTTCGCCGGATCGGGCGCGCTGGCGATCGAGGCGCTCTCACGCGGCGCCCTGGAGGCGACGTTGGTCGACACCTCGGCCGCCGCCGCTGGCGGCGATCCAGCGCAATCTGCGGACGCTCGGCGTTGGAGGCCGAGGTCAGCCGCACGCCGGCGCTCCGGTTCCTCGAGCGCGCACGGGCGGCCGCTCGTCAATACGATCTGGTGTTCCTCGATCCCCCATACCGTCACGCGAGCGTGCTTTCGGAGCGAAGCTCGGCGGCGCGCTGGTCCCGGTGCTCGCACCGGATGCCCGCGTCGTCGCCGAAAGCGATCAGCGAGAGCCGCTCGAGCTCGATCTGCCACTGCAGGACGAGCGGCGCTACGGCGACACCCTGATCCGAATCCATGGCCCCCGATAACCGCATAGCCGTCTGTCCCGGCTCCTACGACCCGATCACCTACGGGCATCTCGACGTGATCTCTCGCGCCGCGAAGATGTTCGACAAGGTGATCGTCGCCGTGGTCAACCTCCCGGTGCGCAAAGGCAACACGCTGTTCAGCGCCGAGGAGCGGGTGGCCTTCGTGGAGAACGCGACGTCGGGACTGGACAACGTCTCCGTGGAGCCGTTCAGCATCCTCGTGGTGGAGTTCGCGCACCAGCGCGGAGCCAAGGCAATCGTCAAGGGACTGCGCGCGATCTCGGACTTCGAGTACGAGCTCGAGATGAATCAGCTCAACCATCGCCAGGCCCCTGACATCGAGTCCGTGTACCTGATGGCCTCCGCCAAGTACAGTTTCGTCAGATCTAGCGGTGTCAAGGAGCTCGCCACCTTCGGCGGCAACATCGAGGACATGGTGCCCGACGAGGTTGCCGCCGCTTTGAAGGAACGACTCGGCCGCTGACGAAGATAAGGAAACTGCGCGATGGACGTCCTGGTACTCATCGACAAGCTGGACGATCTCGTCCACAACGCGAAGCCGGTTCCGCTCACCGATCAGGTGCGCGTGGACAAAGAGGAGATCTACGACATCCTCGATCAGATGCGCGCCACGATCCCCGAGGAGATCAAACAGGCTCGGTGGATCGTCAAGGAGCGTCAGGAGATGCTCGCCGAAGCCAAGCGCGAGGCCGAGCGGATCGTCAAGGAGGCGCGCGAGCGCCAGGAGCGGCTGGTCTCCGACGAGGAGATCACCAAGCAGGCCGAGCGTGCTGCCGAGGACATCATCGAGGATGCCCGCGGTCGTGAGCGTGAGATCCGGCTGGGTGCCGAGGACTACGCCGACGAGATCCTGGGCACGCTCGAGGTCAACCTGACCAAGTTCGTGGCTGCGGTTCAGCGAGGCCGTGATCGCCTCGCCGGCAAGGACGAGCCGGCCGAAGTCTCCTGAGTCCGCAGTCCTGCCATTCGGATGCCGCGCTTTGGCGACGCATCGGAGATGGTGGAGAGCTGAGAACTTGCGGACCGTCGCCCACACTGTCTTCCGCACCGCGCAGGTGGAGGTGGAGCGGCTGTTCGACGTGGTCGTCGCCGAGGACGTCCTGCCGCACGTCCTCCACCGCTGGGGCCCGATCCCGGCGGTGATCGGGACACGGGATTTGACCGGCCCGTGGGATCGGCCCGGGTCGGAGCGGACGGTGGTGCTGTCTGACGGCAACACGGCCCGCGAGCGCGTCCTCGTCTGGGAGCGGCCGACCCGGTTCGAGTATCAGGTCGATCACCTGAGCGGGCTGTTCGGCCGCTTGTTCGACCACGCGGTCGGCTCGTGGACCTTCGCGGCCACCGGCGCCGGGAGATCGCGGCTGCGGTGGACCTACACGCTTCTATGTGCCGGGCGTTCTCGTCGGCCGGCGCTGATGCAACTCGTGGCGCGGACCGCCTGGGCGCGGTACATGGAGCAGTGCGCGGATCTGTGTGTCGCTCGAGCCGAGCTCAGCGCACCTCGAACCGCCTGAGGCCTTCGGGCGTCTCCTCGGCCACCTCGACACGGCGCACCTCCGCGCTCGGGGGGCCGCCACGGCAGAACTCGAGCATCTGCTCGACCGCGGCCGGGTCTCCCTCGAGCACCGCCTCGACGCTCCCGTCGGCGCAGTTGCGCACCCAGCCGGCCGACGCCGGCCGCCTGCGCCCGCTCACGCGTGGAATCGCGGAAGAACACTCCCTGGACCTGTCCGTGAACGCGGACCCGGCGGCTGTACTGCGCTCACGCTCAGTCATTGCAACGATTCTTGCAACTTCGCGCCAGAGCCGCACGGGTGCTGGTGATGCAGCGTCGCAGCGACCCGCGTTCCGTCCGCGCCGAGAGCCATCCTCAGCGCATATGCAAGGACTTTGGCTGTTGATCGGTCTGATCGTCGGCGCCACCGGCGCGGCGCTGTTGCTGCGCGCCCGCCTGCGTGCGCTGGACGACGAGGCGCCAGCGGGCGGGCGAGCTCGAGCGCGAGCTGGTCCGCGCGCACGCCGACCTCGACCACGAGCGCTCGCGCGCCGAGGAGCGCCTGGCCACGCTCGACGACGCGCAGGCCCGGCTGTCGGACTCGTTCAAGGCGCTCAGCGCCGAGGCGCTGCAGTCGAGCATGACCCAGCTGACCCAGCTGGCGCGCGCTCAACTGCAAACGGCTCAGGCCGAGGCCAAGGGCGATCTCGAGAAGCGCCAGCAGGCGGTCGAGCAGCTGGTCGGCCCACTGCGGGAGCAGCTCGGCCGCGTCGACAAGCAGCTGGTCGCCTTGGACCAGGAGCGGCGGGAGATGCGCGGAAGCATGGACTCGCAGCTGAAGACGCTCGCCGAGACCGGCGAGCGGCTGCGCACCGAGACCGGTGCGCTGGTCACCGCCCTGCGCAAGCCCAACGCGCGTGGCCAGTGGGGGCAGATGCAGCTGCGCAACGTGGTCGAGCTCGCCGGGATGCTGCGGCATTGCGACTTCACCGAACAGGTCGCGCTGGGCAGCGCCGATGCCTCGCTGCGCCCGGACCTGGTGGTCAGCATGCCGGGCGGCAAGCACGTCGTCGTCGACGCCAAGGCGCCCCTGCAGGGAGTGCTCGACGCCTACGAGGCCCGCGACGAGGAGGAGCGCATGCGCCATCTGCGCGACCACGCTCGGCTGATGCGCAAGCACGTCAAGGCGCTGGCCGACAAGGCCTACTGGAACGAGCTCGAGTCCGCGCCGGACTTCGTGGTCATGTTCCTGCCCGGCGAGCACCTCTACGGCGCCGCGCTCGAGGCCGATCCCGCGCTGCTCGAGGACGCGATGGCCCAGCAGGTCCTGATCGCCACGCCGACCACGCTGCTGGCGATGCTGCGCTCTGTCGCCTACGGCTGGCAGCAGGAGCGGGTCGCCGAGTCCGCGCAGGCCATCTCCGACCTCGGCCGGGACCTGCACGGCCGCTCTGGTCAAGCTCTCGGGGCTGATGGCGACGCTCGGCAACCGGCTCAACAGCACGGTCCGCGCCTACAACGAGACCGTCGGCTCCTACGAGGCCAGGGTCCTCCCGGGGGCGCGTCGGTTCGCCGAGCACGGCGCGGTGGCGGAGGGACGGGAGCTCCCGCAGCTCGAGCAGGTCACCGTCAGCGCCCGCACCGTGCACGCCGCGGAGATCGAGCCCCTGAGTCCGCGTACGCCGCCGGGCGCGGAGGTGGCACAGCTGAGCGTGGAGGACGAGATCACCGCACGGCGCCTGCGGGCCGCCGAGTAGGTCCTCGGCGCCTCGGGCGCTCGGACCCGGGCAGCGGGTCCGCGCCGCCTGAGCCGATCGCGCCGGGCCCGCGTGCGCTCCGCCCACCAGCGCTGCAGGTCCTCGCGCTGATGCGGCAGCGGCGCGGCCGAGGGCTTGCGCTGCTGGACGAATGCGAGCGCTTCGTCGACGATCGACGCCCTGCCTGCAGGGCGACGACGCCGGCGGCGACGACGGCCGAGCGCTGCTGGCCCGCCCGGCAGTGAAGGTAGGTCCGGCGCCGTCGCCGCAGCCCGCGGCAGACCTCCTGGACCGCGGCCTCGAGCCCGTCGGCCGGGAGGTTGCCGAAGTCGGTGAACTTGACGCGCTGCTCGGGGATGTCCGGCCGCCGCGAGCGCCGCCTCGACGGCCTCGCGGTCCGCCGTCGCGGTACTCCTCGTCCTCGACCAGGTTGACCACCCGCTGCACGCCCAGCCAGTCGAGCATCGAGACGTCCTCGGCGTCCCGCGGGTAGGCGCCGATCACGAGATCGTCGAGGATCTCGGCGAATCCGTAGGTGCGAAACCAGTTCGACATGCTCAGAATGATCGCGCGGTCGGCGCGCTCGGGTGCAGTCCCGCCCGGCCAGCCGGACTGATTGGATACGCGCACCGTGCCAAGCCGACTCGCCGACAGCGTCTACGTCGCCCGCACCCTCGTCGCGCGCCGGCGTGGCCCGCCCGGGCCGTCCCGATCGAGTTGTTCGCGCGCTGGCCGGCCTGCATCGCTGGGGCCCGACGCTGGCGGCCGGGTACCTCGGCGCCGCCGCTCGCTATCCGGGCGCCGAGGCCGTCCGCGACGAGCTGGGCAGCCTGACCTTCGAGGCGGTCCACCATCGCACCAACGCCCTCGCGCACGGTCTCGCCGCAGCGAGGAGTCCACGAAGGCGGCGGCGTGGCGATCATGTGCCGCAACCACCGCGGCTTCATCGAGGCCAGCGTCGCGTGCTCGAAGCTCGGCGCCCACGCGCTCTACCTGAACACGTCCTTCGCCGGTCCGCAGGTGAGCGAAGTGGTCGAGCGCGAGAACCCGGCGGCGATCGTCTACGACCAGGAGTTCGCCGACGGTGCCGAGCAGGCCTGCCAGGGCCGATCGGCGTTCGTCGCCTGGAGCGAGGACCCGCCGCGCCGCTGCGCATCCGTCGCTGGAGGATCTGATCGCCGCCTCCGAGGACTCCACGCCCCGCCCGCCGTCGGCTCCCGGCCGGACGGTGATCCTCACCTCCGGCACCACGGGGCCGCCCAAGGGCGCCAACCGCGCCAGCCCGAGCTCGCTTGCGCCCGCCGCCGCGCTGCTGTCCCGGATCCCGCTGCAGGCGCGCGAGCCGACGATGATCGCCGCGCCGCTGTTTCACTCCTGGGGCTTCGCGCACCTGTTCCTGAGCACCGCGCTGGCCTCGACGCTTGTGCTGCGGCGCCGGTTTGACCCGGTCGGGCACGCTGCAGCGCGGTCGAGGCCGGACCAGGCGACGGCGCTGATCGTGGTGCCGGTGATGCTGCAGCGGATCCTCGAGCTGGGCGACCGGAGCTGGCCGCGCATGACACCGCCTCGCTGCGGGTGATCGCGTCGAGCGGCTCCGCGCTGCCCGGCCCGCTCGCCCAGCGGGTGATGGACGCGTTCGGGGACAAGCTCTACAACCTCTACGGCTCCACCGAGGTCGCCTGGGCGACGATCGCCACCCCGGAGGACCTCCGCGCCGCTCCGGGAACCGCCGGGCGGCCGCCCCGAGGCACGGTGGTGAAGATCCTCGACTGCGGACTGGCGGGAGCTGCCGGCGCCGCAGAGCGGCCGGATCTTCGTCGGCAACGAGCTGCTGTTCGAGGGCTACACCGGCGGCGATGACAAGGTCCGGTTCGGTGCCCTGATGTCCACCGGCGATCTCGGGCACTTCGACGCCGACGGCCGGCTGTTCGTCGACGGCCGCGACGACGACATGATCGTCTCCGGCGGCGAGAACGTGTTTCCGGGCGAGGTCGAGGAGGTGCTGGCCGGCGTGCCCGGCGTCCGCGAGGTGGCGGTGGTCGGCGTGCCCGACGAGCAGTTCGGTCAGCGGCTGCGCGCGTTCGTCGCGCTGGCCCCGGGAGCGTCGCTGACCGAGCAGGAGCTCAAGGACACGTCCGCGCCCGGCTGGCCGGGTTCAAGGTCCCGCGCGAGGTGCGTGTTCGTCGACGCGCTGCCGCGCAACGCCACCGGCAAGATCCTCAAGCGGGAGCTGGCGCAGCGGCAGATCCCGGCAGGTGCTCGCTACCCTCAGGGTCATGCCCCTGCAGACTGATCTGTTCGATCTGGGGGCGCTTCGCCTCACCTCGGGCGAGGGCCGTCGGGTCGAGCTTCGGGTGGCGATCGAGCCCTTCACGCTCGGAGACGAGCAGTACCCGGTCGACCCGGCCGCTGGTGCCGGTGCGGCTGGACATCTCGCGCACCACCGGCGACGGGTACGCGTTGCGGCTGCGCTTCTCGGGATCGCTCGCCGGCCCGTGCATGCGCTGCCTCGAGCCGGCCACTCCGAGCTACGAGGTCGACGCGCGCGAGGTCTCGCAGCCCGGCGAGGCCGACGAGCTGGACTCGCCCGTACGTCGAGCGCGGCGTGCTCGATCTCCACGCCTGGGCGCGCGACGCGCTCGCGCTCGCCCTCCCGGCGAAGGTGCTGTGCCGCGACGATTGCGCGGGCCTGTGCCCGCGCTGCGGCGCCGACCTGAATACCGCCGGCCCCGATCACCATCACGAGCGCGAGCCGGACCCGCGCTGGGCGAAGCTGTCCGAGCTGCGCTTCGACTAGACGCCGGCGCGCCGACGGCAGACCTGGGCGCGGCGGCGCCCCTGCTAGCCTCCGGCGCCATGGCTGTCCCCAAGCAGAAGCAGTCGCACGCCCGCACCGCGCAGCGCCGAGCTCAGCACAAGCTGACCACGCCGGCCTACAACGCCTGCCCGCACGTGCCACAGCCCTCGGCTCCCGCACCGGGTTTGCCCGGCATGCGGTAGCTACAAGGGCCGCGAGGTCATCGCGCCGGCCGGCGAGCAAACCGACTGATCTCCGCGCCGATGGTCACGGTTGCCGTCGATGCTGGCGGGGCGGACCTCGGTCCCGCTGAGGTGGCGGCCGGAGCGGCCGCCGCCGCCGCGTCCGGCGAAATCAGGGTGCTGCTGTTCGGTCCGGCCGGGGAGATCGGCGCCGTTCCCGGAGAGCGTCGAGGTCGTGGACGCGCCGATCTCGATCGCCAAGGCAGCCGATCCCGCGTTCGCCGTGCGCTCGACGCCGGATGCCTCGATCGTCCAGGCGGCCCGCGCCGTGGCCGATGGCCGCGCGCAGGCCCTCGTCTCCGGCGGCTCCACCGGCTCGGCGCTGGCGGCCGGGCTGTTCAACCTCCGCCGCGACCGCGGCATCTATCGCCCCGCCCTCGCGCTGCCGGTCCCGATGCCCGGCTCCGCCCCGGTGCTGCTGCTCGACGTCGGGGCGAACGTCACCTGCCGTCCCGAGCATCTCGTGCAGTTCGCCCACATGGGATCGGCGTTCGCCCAGGCCGTGATGGGGACCAAGTCGCCCGCGGGTGGCGCTGCTCTCCAACGGGGAGGAGCCCGGCAAGGGCACCCCCGAGCTGGTGGCCGTGCACGAGCAGCTGGCCGGCGACGGGCGGAACCGGCCTCAACTTCATCGGCAACATCGAGGGCACCCAGGTCACCGACGGCGTGGCCGACGTCGTGGTGATGGACGGCTTCACCGGCAACATCACGCTGAAGCTGATCGAGGGCGTCTCGGGCCGCACGCTGGGCGCGATCCGCGACGCGGCGATGAGCTCTCCGCGCGCCAAGCTCGGGGGCCTACTGCTCGCGCCGGCCGTGCGCCGGCTGCGCCAGGAGATCGATCCCGAGGCGCCCGGCGGGGCATACATGCTCGGGCTGCGCCAGCTCGGAGTGGTCGCCCACGGCCGATTCACGCGGCGCGGGTTCCAGCGCGCGATCGAGGTGGCGGCCAAGGGGGTCCAGGAGGACGTGATCGCCCGGACCCGGGCGGCGCTGGAGCAGGCCGGCGCGCTGCGGCCTCCGCGGAGCGGCGCCGACGGCGAGCCGGCTCCCGGCTCGTCCGAAGCCGACGGCTACGGTGTCCGGTCAATGAACCGCGAGCAGGTCTTTTCATTGATCCAGGCGCACCTGGCCGACGAGCTGGAGGTGGACCCCGAGACGGATTCAGGAGTCCACGCGCTTCCGGGAAGATCTGGAAGCCGACTCGCTCGATCTCTACACGCTGGTCCAGGAGCTGGAGGACAGCTACGGCGTGAAGATCTCCGATGAGGAGGCGGCGAAGATCTTGACTGTCGGTCAGGCGGTCGAGTTCGTGCTCGCGAGTGGCGCACCGCAGCGCCAGTCGGCGACCGCGAGCCAGGGCCCCGACCCTGAGTGAGCGGAGAACGCGAGCTGGCCGGCGAGGAGCCGGACGAGGCCCGCGGCACGCTCGGCGCCGCGGCTGCATGCTGCCGGTCGCGGCGAGGAGAAGCTGCACGACCTGATGGAGCGGCTCCCGCCGGAGCTCGCGGCGTCGGTGTTCACCCACGCGTCGTGGACGGCGCGGCGCTCGGATTCCTACGAGCGACTGGCCTTCCTGGGCGACAGCGTGCTCGCGCTGGCGATCACCGCGCATCTGTATCCGCGGCTCGAGGCCGATCGCTTCGGCGCCGGGCAGACTGACCAAGATCCGGGCCCAGGCGGTCTCCGGCCGCTCGTGCCGGGCGGTGGCGGACCGGCTCGGGGTGCCGGAGCGGCTGCGCGCGGCGGCGCCGGCCAGCGCGGCCTCCAGCGTGCCGGGCCTGATCAGCACCGAGCGGGTGCTCGCCTCGGTGATCGAGGCGGTGATCGGCGCCTGCTATCTCGAGTTCGGCTACGAGACGACGGCCGCGGCGGTGGTCGAGGCATTCGCGCCGGAGATCGAGGACGCGCTGGAGCATCCGGTGGACTTCAAGTCGGCGCTGCAGGAGCGGCTGGCGCGCCGCGGAGCGCTGGTCAGCTACGAGGTGGTGGACGAGCAGGGGCCCCCGCACGACCGCACGTTCTCGATCAGCGCGACGATCGACGGGATCGAGATCGGCCGAGGCACGGGCCGCAGCAAGAAGGACGCCGAGCAGGAGGCCGCGCAGGTGGCGCTCGAGGAACTCGAATGAAGGCACCGCCTGGCAGGCGCAGCGCGTGTATCTGAAGTCGATCACCCTCAAGGGCTTCAAGTCGTTCCCTGACCGCACCCGGCTCGAGTTCGGTCCCGGCGTGAGCGTGATCGTCGGCCCGAACGGCTCGGGCAAGTCGAACGTGACCGACGCCGTCCTGTGGGCGCTCGGAGAGCAGTCGCCGATGGCCGTGCGCGGGCAGTCGATGCAGGACGTGATCTTCGGCGGAGCGCCCGGGCCGGCAGGCGGGCCGCAGCGCCGAGGTCGAGCTTGTCCTCGACGACAGCGAGGGGACGCTGAATCTCGGCGCGCCCGGAGGTCTCGATCTTCCGCCGGCTGGATCGCAACGGCGACGGCGAGTACCGGCTGGCCGGCGCGCGCTGCCGCCTCGTCGACGTGATCGAGGTGCTCTCGGATACCGGGCTCGGCAAGGAGATGCACTCGGTCATCTCCCAGGGACGGGTCGAGGCGATCGTGACCTCCAAGCCGCGCGACCGGCGATTGCTGATCGAGGAGGCCGCGGGACTCGGCAAGCACCGCAAGCGCCGGCGACGGGCGCAGCTGAAGCTCGGCCCGGACCCAGGACAACCTGGATCGCGCCCTCGACGTCGAGCGCGAGGCGCGCTCGCGCCTGCGGCCGCTCAAGCGCCAGGCGGAGGCGGCCGAGCTCCACGCCCGCCTCGAGCGCCAGACCCTCGAGGTCCGCTGGGAGCTGGCCCGGGACGAGCTGCGCGCGCAACTGGCGGCACTCGAGCAGGCCCAGGCCGAGGTGAGCCGCACGCGTGAGCGTCGCGCCGCAGGTGGAGCGTCAGCTTCAGGCGGTCGCGGGACGCCGAGAGGACGCCGAGGAGGCGCTCGCCGAGCGCAGCGCCCAGCGCGAGGAGCTCTCACGCCGCTGCTTCGTCGCCCAGTCGGCCGGCGAGCGGGTCGCCTACCGCGCCGAGGCGGTGCGCAGCGCCACCGGCGGCGCTGGAGGGTCGCCTGGCCGCGCGCGCGGGCCAGCCTGTCCCAGCTTCAGGACCAGCAGGCCGGCGACGCGCCGGATCCGCAGGCCGCCGAGCGGATCGCGGCCCTGCAGACCGAGATCGCGGCGCTCGATCAGGATCGTGAGGCCGAGCTGGCGCGCCAGCTCGCCGAGCTGGAGCAGCAGCTGAGCTGCCGCCGGCGCCGACGCGCCGAGCGGCTGCGCGGCGGCCGAGCAGACGCGGCTGCGCCCGTGAGCGAGAGCGAGGCGCAGCTTGACCAGGCCCGGCAGTCGGTGCGCGAGGCGGAGCGAGGCCGTCGAGGCGGCGCGCCGGGAGGCGGCGCGGGTCGGCGGCGAGCTGGCCGCGGTCAACCAGTTCCTGCGCGCGCCAGTCGATCGCTCCGGGCGGCGCGGCGACGCTTGTCCGAGGAGCTCGACGTCGATCCCGGCTACGAACTCGCGCTGGCGGCGGCGCTCGACGGGCGCCTCAGCGCCGCGGTCGTCGCCGACCGCGCCGCGGCTGCGGAACTGCTCGACCGAGTCGGCGCTGACGGCGGCCGGGCGCTGGTCAGCGCGGACGGCGGCGACTCGGATCCGCGGAGCCGGCCGGCTCCGCTCGCCGGGCGCCGAGCGGCTGCTTGACCACGTGCGCGGCCGCGGCGAGTCGCTGCAGCTCGCCCGGCTGCTGCTGGCCGACGCCTGGGTGGTCGAGGCGCTCGATGCAGTCCCTGCCGTCGTTCCGCGGCCTGGCCGTGACCGCCGCCGGGCGCGGTCTGGGCGGCCGCCAGCCGGGAGCTGCGCCAGGCCGCCGCCGTCGGGGAGGAGCGCGTGCTGGCCGAGCGCAACCGGCGCGAGGAGCTCGTCCGAGCCAGCGAGCGGGCGATCCAGGCCGAGCAGGCGGCGCGGCGGGCGCTTGAGCAGGCCACCGCGCGCGTCGACCGAGCTCGAGGCGGCGCACGAGCGCGCGGTGGCGGCCGACCGTGCCGCGGTCCGGGCCCGTGACGAGGCGGCCGAGGACGAGCGCCGGATCGCGGCCCTGATCGAGCGCCGGCGCGCGGCGCCCGACGATGGGCCCGGACGCCGGTCGCCGGGCCCAGCTGGCGGCCGAGCTAGCGGCGGAGCGCTCGATGCTCGAGCGCTCCGAGCGCGAGCGGGCCGAGCGGGAGGCCCAGATCCAGCGCCTGCAGGCGGCGATCGCCCGCGACGAGCAGCTCGGACCGATCGTCAACACCGTGCTCGAGGCGCTCGGCGACGGCCGCAGCGGCGATCTCGGAGCGGCTGGCGGACTTCCGGGCCGCGCTGGCCGCCGATCGCGAGGCGGGCGAGCATGTCGCCGCCGAGCTGCGCGCGTGCGCTCAGGAGGAGGCGACGCTGCACGGACAGCTGCACGCCGAGAACGAGGGCCTGACCACCCACGAGGTGCGCGCCCAGCGCGTCCGGGATCAGGTCGCGGACGCCACGCGCGAGGTGCAGGAACTCGCCGGGCGCCTCGAGCTCGAGGCCGCGCCCGGCCGAGTCGCGCGCTGGGCGACGAGGAGCGCGACGACGCTGAGCACGCGGCTCGAGCGCCTGACCCGCCGGCGTGAGCAGCTCGGCCCGGTGAACCCGCTCGCCCAGGAGGAGTACGCCGAGGCGCTGGAGCACGTCGAGGAACTCGAGCGCCAGCGCGCGGATCTGGAGACCGCGCTGCGCGAGCTGGAGAAGCTGATCGCCGACACCGACAAGCAGATCAAGGAGACCTTCGAAGAGACCTTCGAGGCCGCCGCGCGCAACTTCGAGGAGCTCTCCGAGCAGCTGTTCCCGGGCGGCCAGGGGCGGTCTGCGCCTGGTCTCCGAGCGCGGAGGGCCGGCGCCGGTGCTCGGCGGCCAACCCGCTCCGACGCGCGGAGGGCGAGGACGACGCGGACGCAGGCGAGAGCGACGAGCGGCGAAGCCGCGAGGGCACGCCGGAGGAGGACCTGCTCGGCGTGGAGATCGAGATCACGCCGGCCGGCAAGGCGATGAAGCGGCTCTCGCTGCTCTCCGGCGGCGAGAAGTCGATGACCGCGCTCGCCTTCCTGTTCTCGGTGTTCCTGGCCAAGCCGTGCCCGTTCTACATCCTCGACGAGGTCGAGGCCGCGCTCGACGACCTCAACATCGACCGCTTCCTGGCCCTCCTGCGGCCAGTACTCCAAGCGGGCGCAGTTCATCGTCGTCACCCACCAGAAGCGCACGATGGAGGCCGCCGACTCGCTGTACGGCGTCTCGATGGGCGGCGACGGGATCTCGAAGGTGATCTCGCGCCGGCTGCCCGGCCGCGAGGCGGCGTAGCCGACGTCGCGGCCGCGGAGCCGCGCTGGTAACGTCGCGCGCCGATGGCTCGCGACTGGCAGGACCTGTTCATCGTCAACGGCACGCCCGGCTGCGGCGCGGGCCGCCGCAGACCGACTCCGAGGGCTCCGAGGAGCGGCGCGTAGGTCGCTTCCGCCGGCTGCGGGAGAGCCTGCGCAAGACCCGGCAGGCGCTGACCAGCGAGATCCAGGCGACGCTGTTCGAGGATCTCAGCGACGAGACCTGGGAGCGGCTGGAGGAGGCGCTGATCTACGCCGACGTCGGCGCCCGGACGACCGCGCAGGTGGTGGAGCAGCTGGAGCGCGAGGCCACCGGCGGGGAGATCACCGGCGGCCAGGCGCTGACCGACCGGCTGGTCGAGCTGCTGGCGGGCATCGCCCGGACCGGGGAGGACCGGATCGATCTGACCCCGCAGCCGAGCGTGATCCTGATGGCCGGCGTCAACGGCACCGGGAAGACGACCACGGTGGGCAAGCTGGCCTGGCACCTGCGCCAGGAGCTCGGGCTCAAGGTCGTGCTCGGAGCCGCGGACACCTTCCGCGCCGCGGGCGTGGAGCAGCTCGAGCACTGGGCCCAGCGCGCCGACGTCGGCTTCGTCAAGGGACCCGCGGGCGCCGATCCCGGATCGGTGGCCTACGACACGATCGCCGTCGGGCGCCGTGACGGCGCCGACGTGGTCATCATCGATACCGCCGGGCGCCTGCACACCCAGGACGACCTGATGGCTGAGCTGGCGAAGGTGCGGCGGGTGATCGCCAAGCAGATCCCGGACGCTCCGCACGAGACGCTGCTGACCGTCGACGCCACCACCGGGCAGAACGGGCTGCGCCAGGCCAAGCTGTTCTCGGAGACGATCGAGGTCAACGGCCTGGTGCTGACGAAGCTCGACGGCACCGCCAAGGGCGGGATCGCCCTGGCCATCGCCCACGAGCTCGGCATTCCGGTGAAGCTGATCGGCGTGGGGGAGAAGCTCGAGGATCTGCGGCCGTTCGAGCCCGAGGAGTTCGCCCGCGCGCTGGTCAGCTGAGCCGTCCGGGCAGCGATGGTCAGCTGCCGTCCCGCAGCGGTAAGCTCGGGGACACATGTCAGGATGGGTTCTGTGGGTCGGTCGCCGCCGGCGTGTTCGGCGTCGGTGAGATGCTCACCACGAGCTTCTTCCTGGCTCCGTTCGCCCTCGGAGCGGGCCTGGCCGCGATCGCCGAGGCGGCCAGCGCCGGCGAGCTCGTGGCCTGGGTCGTGTTCGTGCTCGCCTCGCTGCTGAGCTTGGCGGTGCTGCGGCCGATCGCGCGCTCGCACATGCACACGCCGCCGCAGATCCGGACCGGCTCCGCCGCTCTGGTCGGACAACGACGCGACCGTGCTCGAGCGGATCGTCAACGCCGAAGGCGTCGGATGCGTGAAGATAGGCGGCGAGGTCTGGACCGCGCGGTCCTATGACGAGGATCAGGTGATCGAGGCCGGCACTCGCGTCCAGGTCGTACAGATCAAGGGCGCCACCGCGCTCGTCAGCGAATAAGAGGAGGGGGCATGGCCGGAGCCATCGTCGCAATCGTCGTAGTGGTCTTCCTGTTGATCATGTTCGCCCGCACGGTGCGGATCGTCCCGCAGGCGCGGGCCGGCGTGGTCGAGCGGCTCGGCCGCTACAGCCGGACGCTGAACCCGGGGCTGGCGATCCTGGTGCCGTTCATGGACCGGCTGAAGCCGCTGATCGACCTGCGGGAGCAGGTGGTCTCGTTCCCGCCGCAGCCGGTGATCACCGAGGACAACCTCGTCGTGCAGATCGACACCGTCCTGTACTTCACCGTCACCGACCCGAAGTCCGCCACCTACGAGATCGCCAACCCGCTGCAGGGGATCGAGCAGATCACCGTGACGACGCTGCGCAACGTCGTCGGCGGCATGAGCCTCGAGGTGGCGCTGACCAGCCGCGACCACGTCAACGCGACGCTGCGCGGCGTGCTCGACGAGGCCACGGGCAAGTGGGGCATCCGCGTCAACCGAGTGGAGATCAAGTCGATCGATCCCCCGGGCACGATTCAGGAGGCGATGGAGAAGCAGATGCGGGCCGAGCGCGACAAGCGCGCCGCGATCCTCACCGCCGAAGGGTTTCAAGCAGTCGCAGATCCTCACCGCCGAAGGGCGAGAAGCAGTCGGCGGTGCTCAAGGCCGAAGGCGCCAAGCAGGCGGCGATCCTCCGCGCCGAGGGCGACGCCAAGGCGATCGACACCGTGTTCACCGCGATTCACGAGGGCAAGCCGGACCAGGCGCTGCTCAGCTACCAGTACCTGCAGATGCTGCCGCAGCTCGGCCAGGGCGCCGCCAACAAGGTGTTCGTGATCCCGTCGGAGTTCACCGACGCGTTCAGCGGCCTCGGCAAGGCGCTCAACGCGCACGCCGAGGCGGCTCAGGATGCCGGATAAGCCGACCGTGCGGCTCAATGACGCCGACAGACCGACGGGCCTGCCGCAGTAGCCTGAGCAGAGAGGCATGTTCGACTCACTGGCAGAAAAGCTCCAGGCCACGCTCTCGGATGTCCGCGGGCGCGGAACGCTGACCGAAGACGACATCTCCGCCGCGATGCGAGAGATCCGCCTCGCGCTGCTCGAGGCGGACGTCAACTTCAAGGTCGTCAAGAGCTTCACCGACGCCGTCAAGGAGCGCGCGCTCGGCGCCGACGTGATCGGCAAGCTCAACCCCGGCCAGCAGGTGGTGAAGATCGTCAGCGACGAGCTGACCGAGCTGATGGGAGGCGCGGCCCGCGAGCTGGTGTTCTCGCCCCGGCCTCCCACGGTGGTGCTGATGGCCGGCCTCCAGGGTTCGGGCAAGACGACCGCCACGGCAAAGCTGGCGAAGTACCTGCGTGAGCAGGGGTCCTCGGTCGCGGTGGCCGCGTGCGACGTCTATCGCCCGGCCGCGGTCGAGCAGCTGATCAAGGTCGGCGCGCAGGCCGGCGTCGACGTCTACGAGCAGGGCACCGACCGCGATCCGGTCAAGATCGCCGCCTGGGCCCGCGACCGCGCGCAGTCCGAGGGCAAGGACGTCCTGATCATCGACACCAGCGGCCGCCTGCACGTCGACCAGGAGCTGATGACCGAGCTGGCCAACATCAAGAAGGCCACGCAGCCGCACGACGTGCTGCTCGTCGTCGACGCGATGACCGGTCAGGACGCGGTCAACGTCGCCGAGCAGTTCGCGGAGGTCGTCCAGTTCGACGGCGTAGTGATGACCAAGCTCGACGGCGACGCCCGCGGCGGTGCCGCGCTGTCGGTCAAGGCGGTCACCGGCAAGCCGATCATGTTCGCCTCCACCGGCGAGAAGCTCGACCAGTTCGAGCGCTTCCACCCGGACCGGATGGCCCAGCGCATCCTCGGGATGGGCGACGTGATGACGCTGATCGAGAAGGCGGAGGCGAGCTACGACGAGGATCAGGCCGCCGAGCTCGAGCGCAAGTTCCGCAAGCAGGAGTTCGGACTCGACGACTTCCTGGACCAGATGAAGCAGGTGCGGCGGCTGGGGCCGCTGCAGAATCTGCTCGGCATGATCCCTGGCGTCGGCAAGGAGCTACGGGGCGTCAAGGTCGACGAGCGCGAGTTCGACCGGATCCAGGCGATCATCCTGGCCATGACGCCGCAGGAGCGCCGCCATCCTGAGCTGATCAAGGGCTCCCGGCGGCTGCGCATCGCCCGCGGGTCGGGAACCAACGTGCAGGCCGTCAAGGCGCTGATCAAGCAGTTCGAGCAGATGCGCAAGGTCATGCGCCAGGTCTCGCAGGGCCGGATGCCGGACCTCGGGGCGTTGATGCGCGGGCAAGCCCGGCCCGCTGAACCTCGCAGTCTCGGCTCTAATGGCAGTAAGACTCAGACTCACTCGCATCGGCTCTCGCAAGAATCCGATCTGGCGCGTCGTCGTCGCCGACCAGCGCAGCAAACGCGATGGTCGCGTGATCGAGACGGTCGGGCAGTACAACGCCCAGACCAACCCCTCGACCATCGTGCTCGACGAGGAGCGCATTCGCGACTGGCTCGCCCGCGGCGCGCAGCCGACCGACACGGTCCGCAAGCTGCTGCGCACGCAGGGCATCAACTAGCGCGCCTTCCGGCTTGATGAAGGACCTGCTCGAGTACCTGGCGCGGGGACTGGTCGAAAAGCCCGACGAGGTCTCCGTCAACGAGGTGCACGAGGACGACGGCACGATCGTGCTCGAACTCTCGGTGGCCGGGCGACGACTACGGCAACGTGATCGGCCGCGGCGGCCGGACCGCCTCGGCGCTACGCACCATCATCAAGAGCGCGGCCGTCAAGGACAAGCGCCGCGTGTTCGTGGACATCGTCGACTCCTGATGTCCGAGGACCGCGCATGGCTGCGGGCCGGCGCGGTAGGCAGTCCCCATGGGCTCGACGGCAGCTTCTACGTCAATCAGCCCAACGCGCAGCTGCTCGTGGTCGATGCCACGGTGACGGTCGCCGGCGAAGAGCTGCCGCATCACGCGCCGGGCGGGTACCGACCTGCGGCCGATCGTGCGCCTCGCCGGGCACGAGGATCGCGCGGCCGCCACGGCGCTGCGAGGGCAGGAGCTGCTCGCCCCGCGCAGCGAGGCGCCCGAGCTCGGACCGGAGGAATGGTGGGTCGAGGACTTGGAGGGATGCACGGTGCGCGACGCCGGCCGGGAGCTCGGCACGGTTCGGCGGGTGCTCGCGCTGCCCGTCCTGCGAGGTGCTGGAGGTCGTCCTCGCCGACGGGGGCGGCGAGCTGCTCGTTCCGCTGGTCAGCGACGCGGTGCAGACGGTGGACATCGACCGGCGGGAGATCGTCGTCGATGTGCAGTTCCTCGGGTCGAGACTGATGGAGATCGACGTATTCACGCTGTTTCCCGACGCCTTCAGCTGGTTCGAGCGCCAGCGTCACATCGCGCAACGCGCTGGCCCAGGGCAACCGGCTGGCCTATGTCAACTACCGCGATCACACGCCGCTCAACGCCGGTCAGGTGGATGACACGCCGTTCGGCGGCGGCGCTGGGATGGTGCTGCGGGTCGATGTCGTCGAAGCCGCGCTACGTGCCCGCTACGACGCCGACCCGATCGCAGCTGCGCTCAGCAACGGCGGATCGTCGCACTCACTCCGACCGGCAGGGTGCTCGACGACGCGCTGGTCGACGAGCTCCTCGCCGAGGATCGGCTGACGCTGCTGTGCGGGCGCTACGAGGGCTTCGACCAGCGCATCCTTGATCACTTCGTCACCGACGAGATCTCGATCGGGCGCTACGTCCTGGCCGGCGGGGAGCTCGCGGCGATGGTCGTCGCCGACGCCGTGCTGCGAAAGCTTCCCGGCGCCCTGGGGCACGAGGAGTCTGCGCTCGAGGAGTCCTACAGCCGGGCACTGGCCGGTGCGCCGGAGTATCCGCACTACACGCGGCCGGCCGAGTTCCGCGGCTGGCGGGTGCCGGACGTGCTGCTCTCGGGCCACCATGCGCGGATCCGGGAATGGCGTCTGGCACAGAGCCAATCGCGCGCTGACGCTGGTTCGCTACCATAGGCCGCCCCGCGCGGACGGGGCCGCTCGCCAGGCTGGCGGGAAGGCCCCAGGACCGGCCACTGAGTCGGTACCGCCGGCGCGTTTACTTGCCATGAGCACCGTGATCGACAGCCTGGAGCGAGCGCAGCTCCGCCGAGTGCCCGCGTTTGACGCCGGGGACCGGCTGCGCGTCCACTTCCAGGTCATCGAGGGCACCCGCCGCCGCACCCAGGTGTTCGAGGGCGTGGTGATCAAGCGCCAGGGCCATGGAGCCCGGGAGACCTTCACCGTGCGCAAGCAGTCCTTCGGCGTCGGCGTCGAGCGGACGTTCCCGCTTCACTCGCCGAAGATCGAGCGGATCGAGATCGCCGCCCGCGGCGACGTCCGGCGGGCCAAGCTGTACTACCTTCGCGATCGCGTCGGCAAGCGGGCCCGCGTACGTGAGCGCCGCTCGTCGCGTCCCGGAAGAAGTCGTCGAGCGCGAGCTGCTGCACGCGCCACCTCCGGTGGCCGCGGCACCCGTGGCCGCCGAAAACGGGGGCGCCGAGGCCGACGCCGCCGAGGTCCCTGCCGAGGTCGCGGCGGTGCCCGCCGAGGTACGGAGGCCGTACCGGCCACCGAGGACGCGCCGTCGACGGAGGATCCGCCGGCCGCGGAGGCACCCGCTGGCGACCAGACGGAGTGACCGCGACGAAGCGTCGCTGCCCGGCTCGCTGGTCGAGCTGGTGCTGATCGTCGCCACGGCACTCGGGCTTGCCCTGGCGATCCAGGCCTTCGTCGTCAAGCCGTACCGGATCCCCAGCGGATCCATGCTTCCCGACGCTCCACATCAACCAGCGCGTGCTGGTCAACCGCATCGGGACGCATTTCTCGAGTCCTCACGTCGGCGACATCTTCGTCTTCCATCCACCCAAGGACTATTCGAGCTGCGCCAATCCTCACCAGGGCCAGAACGGCTCGGCCAGAACAGCGCCCGCCCGTGCGACCAGGCTCAGGCGCAGGCGTCCTCGGAGACGTTCATCAAGCGAGTCGTGGGGCTGCCGGGAGATCGGATCTCGATCCGCGGCGGGTCACGTGATTCGCAACGGCGTGCGCGAGCAGGACACCTACATCGTCCCCTGTCCGGGCGGAGGCGCGTGCGATTTCCCGGGCACGATCACGATTCCGCGCGGTGACTACTACATGATGGGCGACAACCGCCCCGACTCCGAGGACAGCCGCTTCTGGGGACCGGTTCCGAAGGCGTGGATCATCGGTCAGGCGTTCTTCACCTACTGGCCGCCCGGCCGGCTGGGATTCCTCTGATGCCGCGTGCCCGCTCCGGCGCTTCCCGTTCCGGCGTCAAGTCGCTGATCGAGCTCGTGGTCACCGTAGCCGTCGCGGTGGGGCTCGCGCTGCTGATCCAGGCCTTCGTGGTCAAGCCCTATCGGATTCCCAGCGGCTCGATGCTGCCAACGCTTCACATCAATCAGCGCGTGCTCACCAATCGACTGATCAGCCACCCGAGCGTCGGGTGACATCGTGGTGTTTCATCCGCCCCACGGAGCGGACCTGGGCAACGGCGTCTGTGCCAACCCGCAGGCGGGCGGCGGCCACTCGGCCGCCTGCGACGCCTCAACCCCAACCGCAGTCCAGCCAGACGTTCATCAAGCGGGTCGTCGGCGGTCCAGGTGACCGCATCTCGATCGCCAACGGTCACGTCACCCGCAACGGCGTCCGGGAAAAAGACCCCTACATCATCGATTGCGGCGGCGGTCCTAACTGCAATTTCCGGAAAACGATCGTCGTTCCGCCCGGCGAGTACTTCATGATGGGGGACAACCGTGGCGCCTCCGACGACAGCCGTTTCTGGGGTCCCGTCCCCGACAAGTCGGTCATCGGCGTCGCCTTCTTCACCTACTGGCCGCCGGACCGCATCGGTTTCCTCTAAGCGCGAGCAAGCAGGCCGGGCGCCGGGCTGGGCGACGGCTGTTCGCCTTCGACCGTGCGCTCGGAGCCCGCTACGTCGCCGGCGCCGACGAGGCCGGGCGCGGATGCCTGGCCGGACCGCTCGTGGCCGCGGGCGTGCGGTTCGACCTGGAACGTCTGCGCCCGGCGGACATTCGCGCACTGAACGCGCTCAACGATTCAAAGCAGCAGACCCCCGCCGACGCGGGCCGCTCTGTTTCCGGTGATCCTCCGGGTTGCCGACCGCGTCTCGATCGTGTCCCGCTGCGCTCCGGGCATCGATGCCCGTGGACTGCACGTGACGAATCTGGCCGCGCTGCGCGACGCCCTGCGGCAGGTGGCCTGCGAGGGCTGCATCTGTCTGAGCGACGGCTTCCCGGTGGCGGCGCTCGGCTACCGGCAGCAGGCGGTGATCGGCGGCGACGCCAAGAGCGCCGCGATCGCCGCTGCGTCGGTCATCGCCAAGGAGACGCGTGACCGGTACATGCGCCGAGCCGACGTCGCGCATCCCGGTTGGGAGTTCGCGCAGCACGTCGGCTACGCCACGCCCGAGCATCGAGAGGCGATCGAGCGCCTCGGCGTCTCCCCGCTTCACCGTCTGTCCTTCCAGTCGGCCGCCTACCAGCAGCTGGGACTGGTCTGCTGATCCGGTTTGTCGACTGGCGGCCCGCGGCGCCCCTCAGAAGGCGCCTTCGAGGTGCTCGATGCCCGCCAGCCGGCCTGAGCGGTCAAACGTGACGCCGATGGCGTCGAAGCGCAGCGACTGGGCGTAGGGCCGATCGACCCGCTCGATCAGCCAGCGGCCGGCCATCTTGCGCACCCGTGAGCGCTTCAGCGTGCCCACCGCGTCGAGCGGGTTGCCCTCGCCGGCGCTCATCCGCCGGGTCTTGACCTCGCAGAACGCGAGCGTGCTGCCGTCATAGGCGACGATGTCCAGCTCGCCCCAGCGGGTGCGGTAGTTGCGCTCGATGATCTGAAAGCCCCGCCGCTCGAGATGCTCGGCGGCGAGCTGCTCGCCGAGCTGCCCGAGGTGGTGGCGCGCGTCCTCGCTCATGCCCGGGACGCTACGCCGGGGCGCGCAACGTGTGGGTTGCACGGTGTGCCAACTCTCCGCAGCACTGCGCGAGCACGGCGCCTGCGCTGAATTGACACACGGCGTCACCCACGTGTCACACGACTCGGCGTAGGTTCAGGCGACATGCTCGCCCGGGTCACGACGTTCGCCATCGACGGGGTCGATCCTCGGCGCGTGTGGGTCGAGGTCGACATCCGCCCGGGCCTGCCCGCGTTCACCATCGTCGGGCTTGGCGACGCGGCCGTCCGGGAGTCGCGTGACCGCGTCCGCTCGGCCATCCTGAATTCCGACTTCAAGTTTCCCGACCGGCGGATCACCGCAAATCTGGCGCCCGCGTTCCTGCGCAAGATGGGGCCGGGATTCGATGCCGCGCTGGCCCTGGCCGTGCTGGCGGCGAGCCGCCAGATCCCGCGCGACGCGGTGGCCTCCTACGCCGTGTTCGGAGAGCTGTCGCTGGGCGGGGAGCTGCGGGATTCCCCCGGCGCGCTGGCGGTCGCCGAGGGGACTCGCCGGGCCGGTCTGCGTCGCCTGATCGTGCCGCGGGAGCGGGCCCGCGAGGCGGCGCTGGTCGACGGCATCGAGGTGGCCGGCGTATCGACGTTGCGTGCCGCGGCGGAGGTGCTCTCCGGGCGAGCGATCGCCGCAGCCGCCGCCGGAGCCGCCGGAGGCGATCGAGCGACGCCGCACCGGCTCCCGAGCCCGACCTGCGGGAGGTGCGCGGACACGCCGCCGCCGCTGCTGGCCCTGCAGATCGCCGCGGCCGGCGGACACAACCTGCTCTTGGAGGGAGCGCCCGGGACCGGCAAGACGATGCTCGCCCGGCGGCTGCCATCGATCCTCCCGGCGATGACCCGGGCCGAGGCGATCGAGGTCACGAGGATCCACAGCGTCGCCGGCACCCACACCGACGGGCTCCTGAGCGCGAGGCCGTTCCGCGCGCCCCATCACACGATCTCCCCGGCCGGGCTGGTCGGCGGAGGCTCGACGCCGCGCCCGGGCGAGGCATCGCTGGCGCATCACGGCGTCCTGTTCCTCGATGAGCTCTCGGAGTTTCAGCGCTCGAGCCTGGATGCGCTCAGACAGCCACTCGAGGACGGCGCGGTGACGATCGTCCGCGGCCAGCGCGCGCTCGTGTTCCCGACCCGCTTCATGCTGGTCGCCGCCACCAACCCCTGTCCGTGCGGGTTCGCGGGCGTCGAGGATCGGTGCGTGTGTGGCGAAACCGACCTGCGCCGGCACCGCCGCCGCCTCAGCGGTCCGCTGCTGGATCGGATGGACCTGCTGATCACGGTCGGCCGGCCCGTCCGAGCGGGATCTGCGGGCGCCGCCGGCGATCGACTCCGCGACCGCCGGGCGCGCGGGTGGCCGAGGCCCGGGAGCGACAGCTGCGGCGGCTGGGCGGTTCGCGGCGCGCGCTGCAACGGCGAGATGGACGGACGGCTCGTCCGCCGCCACGTGATCCTGGAGGAGCGCGGCGGCCGACACGCTCGCGCGGGCCTACGCAGTCGGGGCGCTGAGCGCCCGCGGCCGGCACCGCGTGCTCCGAGTCGCCCGGACGATCGCCGACCTGGACGCGCCGGGACCTGGTCACCCAGGCCGACGTCCTGACGGCGCTGAGTCTGCGTCAGCGCGGAAACGACGATCTGGCCCTGGCGGCATGAGCTCGGCCTGCGAGCGCTGCCTGGCCCGAGCATGGCTGCTGGCGCGGCTCGCCGCGCATCTGGAGCCGGTGCGCAGCCGCATCGCCGAGCTGCTGGCCGCTGGCCGACGAGCCGCTGATCGCTGCCGTGGCGGGCGAGCAGCGGATCTCGGTCCAGCGTGAGCTGGCGCGCTTCGACGCCTCCGCGGCCCGGGCGCAGCTGCCGCGAGGCCGGTCTAGCCACCCTCTGCCGGTGCGAGCATCGGCTATCCCAGCCGGCTGCGGGACCTCGAGGCGCCGCCCGCGGTGCTGCACGTCGCCGGCGGGCTCGAGCGCCTGCTGACCCTCATCCGGGAGGAGCCGGTGGCCGTGGTGGGGGCCCGCCGCGCGTCGCCCTACGGGCTGGAGGTGGCGCGCTCGACTGGCGCGCGAACCTCTCGCGGGCCGGCGTCACGCGTGATCAGCGGCATGGCGCTCGGCGTCGACTCGGCCGCCCACGCGGGCGCGCTGTCGGCACCGGCGGGGACGGTGGCGGTGCTCTGCGCGGCCGCGCAGAGGCCCTATCCGGCCGCCAAGCGCGGCTCTGCACCGCAAGATCCAAGCCAGCGGCGCGGTCGTCTCCGAGCTCCCGCCGCACGCGCCGGTGTGGCGATGGATGTTCCCGGCGCGCAACCGCATCGTGGCGGCGCTCGCGGCCATGGTGGTGGTCGTCGAGGCGGGCGAGCGCTCGGGCGCGCTGCTCACCGCCCGGTCGGCGCGCGCGCTGCGACGGCCGGTCGGAGCGGTTCCGGGCCGGGTGACCAGCGCCGCAGGCCGCGGGACCGAACGCGCTGCTGGCCGACGGGCGCCTATGTGGTCCGAGGCGCCCAGGACGTGCTCGACGTGCTCTACGGGGCCGGGCACGCGACGGCTGGGAGCGGTGCGCGCGCGCGGAACTCGCGCCGGAGCTGCGGGTGCTGCTGGGCGCGATCGCCGACGGCCACGACACGGACGGCGGCGCTGGCGCAGGCCGGGGTTCCGGCGGACCAGGGCCTGGCCGCCCTGGCGGCGCTGGAGCTGGCCGGCTACGTCCGCCGCGAGGCGGGAGGGAGGTTCTCGGTGACCTCGTAACCTCGTCGCACGATGACCGGCCAACCCGGATCCCGCGGGTGCTCTCGATCGCCGGCTCGGACTCGGGCGGGGGCGCGGGAATCCAGGCCGACCTGAAGGCCTTCGCCGCGTGTCGCGTGCACGGGATGACCGCGGTGACGGCGCTGACGGCGCAGAACACGGTCGAGGTGACCGAGCATCCATCAGGTCCCGCCCGGAGATGATCCTGGCCCAGATCCGCGCGGTCAGTGGCGACATCGGCATCGACGCGGTGAAGATCGGCATGCTGGGCGATGCCGCGCACGATTGAGGCGGTCGCCCGCGG
Source organism: uncultured Solirubrobacterales bacterium (assembly GCA_963844475.1). Taxonomy (GTDB): domain Bacteria; phylum Actinomycetota; class Thermoleophilia; order Solirubrobacterales; family Solirubrobacteraceae; genus Palsa-465. Next base: position 96,457 of record CAWJOL010000004.1, read on the forward strand.
ACTTGACGAGCTTCCGGCGCGACACACCCGTGGTGCTCGATCCGGTGATGGTCGCCGAGTCCGGTGCGGCCCTGCTCGAGCCCGAGGCGCAGAGCTCGCTGGTCGAGCTGCTGTTGCCGCGGGCGACCGTGATCACTCCGAACGTGCCCGAGGCGCGAGCACTGCTGCGGCGCGCCCGCGGCCGGACCGGAGCCTGAGATCGCCGACCTGGCTCGGTCGCTGCATGCGCTCGGACCGGCGGTACGTGGTGATCACCGGTGGCCATCGTCAGCGGAGCGATCGACGTGTTCTTCGATGGCGAGGAGGTCCCGAGATCGCCGGTGAGCACTACCCCGGCGCAGCCGCTCACGGGTCAGGCTGCACCCATTCCTCGGTGCTGGCGGCCCGGCTGGCCTGGGGCGACACGCCGCTCCAGGCGGCGCGGACGGCCAAGGAGCTTGCCGCCGCCGCGGTCAGAAACGGCTTGAGCGGGCTCGGAGCCGGGCCGGGTCCAGTTGACGTGCTGGGCCTGCGCTCTTTGACATAATCCTCTCTGTGCGCTTTCTGCGGATGAAGCCAGGACATGGTGAGGTGCTGATCGCGGAAGGTGACGTCGAGCTGGCCGAGGACGAGCTCCGGCTGGTGGAGGAGTTCCGCCGGCAACTGGACGCGGATCTGTGGGCAGCGGTCCCCGTCGCCCGTAGCCGACGGGCGCCGCGAGGCGCAGATGGTGCGGTCCTTCACTGACGTGCCGCGTGATGCCGAGCGTGTGATCTTCTTCCCGCGCGCAGCGGGCGGCCGGTAGGGCGCAGGCGACCGTGCTGCTGGCGCTCGCGGCGACCACTCTGGTGGCGCTGGCGCTGCTCTCGGACCTGATCGTCCCGCGAGTCGAGAACGCGTGGGCGCGTCACCGCGCGCACCGGCGGCGTGCCCCCTCCCTGATGTTCGACCCCGGGCGTGAGCGGCGAGCCGAACAGCGAGCGCGGGAGCTGCTGCGCTCCTGCGTCAACGAGGAGGAGTGGGCGATGTACCGCGACCTCGGCTTCGTCCGGGTCTGGGGGTCGCAGACCGACGGGCCCGAGTCGCGTCGGAGCGACCGGCGGGGCGCCGTACGCCTACCTGATCTATCCGCACAAGCCGCGTGATCGCCTACCTGGCCCAGACCCATCGCCTGCTCAGCGAATACTGCGTGGAGTTCCCCGACGAGACGCGGCCCTACGGCAGCGCCCGCCTGCCGGACTCAGACGACGTGCTGGCCAAGTGGATGGCGCTGACCGGGGACGAGCGCCGTCTGATCTCCACGGCCAACATGCACTTGCCCGGGCGCCAGCTCGACCCGGCCCAGGTGGCGAAGGATCTGTGGCGGCTCGCGCAGTGGGAGCGAGGTCGCATGCGTGACGCGTCCCGCGGCAGCTCCGCGCAGCGGATCGACGCCGCCGGCTGATCTGCCGACCACGTCGGCGCGGCGCGACCGCACTAAAGTCACGGCCGCGATGCCCGAGCCGTTCGACCTCAAGCACCGCAGCCGCGCGCTGACCGAGGGTCCCGAGCGTGCGCCGGCCCGCGCCTACCTCAAGGGCATCGGCTACGACGACGAAGCGCTCAGCAAGCCGCTGATCGCGGTGGCCAACACCTGGATCGAGACGATGCCGTGCAACTTCCACCTCCGCGCGCTGGCCGCCAAGGTCAAGGAGGGCATCCGGGCAGGCCGGCGGCACCCCGATGGAGCTCAACACGATCGCCATCTCCGACGGCATCACGATGGGCACGGCCGGGATGCGCGCCTCGCTGGTCAGCCGGGAGGTGATCGCGGACTCGATCGAGCTCGTCTGCGATGCCCACATGTTCGATGCGGTGATCACGATCAGCGGCTGCGACAAGACGATCCCGGGCACCGTGATGGCGCTGTGCCGTCTCAACGTGCCGAGCCTGATGCTCTACGGGGGGTCGATCCTCCCCGGTCACCTGCACGGCGAGCAGGTCACGATTCAGGAGGTGTTCGAGGCGGTTGGCGCTCACGCGGCGGGCAAGATCACTGACCAGCAGCTGGCCGAGATCGAGGAGGTTGCGTCACCGGGCGCCGGCGCGTGCGGCGGCCAGTTCACCGCCAACACAATGGCCATGGCGTTCGAGGTGATGGGCATCTCGCCCGCGGGCTTCTCGATGGTTCCGGCGGTCGACCCACGCAAGGCCGATGTCGCGGCGCGGGCCGGAGCGCTGGTCATGGAGGTGCTGGCCCGCGGGCAGCGTCCGAGCGACATCATCACCCGTGACAGCCTTGAGAACGCGATCGCGGCGATCGCCTGCAGCGGGGGCTCCACCAACGGCGTCCTGCATCTGCTGGCCGTGGCCAAGGAGATGGGGGTCGAGCTCTCGATCGACGACTTCGACCGGATCAGCGAGCGCACACCGCTGCTCTGCGACCTCAAGCCCGGAGGGCAGTACGTCGCCCCTGACCTGTACCGCGCCGGCGGCGTGCCGCTGGTGATGAAGCGCTTGCGAGACGCCGGTCTGCTCCACCACAGCGCGCCCAGACGGTGACCGGCCAGACGGTGGGGGAGATCGCCGAGGCGGCCCAGGAGCAGCCGGGTCAGCGGGTCGTCCGTCCGCTCGACGATCCGATCAAGCAGACCGGAGGCCTGGCCATCCTGCGCGGCAACATCGCCCCCGATGGCTGCGTGGTCAAGCTCGCCGGGTACGAGCGCCGCCGGCAGTCCGGGCCGGCCCGCGTATTCGAGTCCGAGGAGGACGCGATGAAGGCGGTCACCGAGGGCGCGATCAACGCCGGCGACATCGTGGTCATCCGCAACGAGGGGCCGGCAGGCGGGCCCGGGATGCGGGAGATGCTCGCGGTCACGGCCGCGCTGGTCGGTCAGGGACTCGGCGAGCACGTGGCGCTGCTGACCGACGGCCGGTTCTCCGGCGCCACGCGCGGGCTGATGGCCGGCCACGTCGCACCGGAAGCGGCTCGCGGCGGGCCGATCGCGGCGCTGCGCGACGGCGATGAGATCACGCTCGATGTGGAGACGCGCCGTCTCGACGTCGCGCTGTCCGACGAGGAGATCGCCGAGCGGATCCGCGACTACCAGGCGCCGGAGCGCCCGTACCCGGGACCGGCGCTGGACAAGTACGCGCGCCTGGTGTCGAGCGCCGCCGAGGGCGCAATCACCCGGTAGCCCTCCGGCGCCTCGCGCCGCCGAACCGCCTGCCACACGCCTAACACCATATTCAGGTGGGCCGGGCTAGCCTTGCCTCGCTAAACCACTGGGCGCGGCCGCCGGGGTCGCTCCCCAACCAGGAGGGATACTCGTGAAACTAACGCGATTGACCGTCGGCGCTAGCGCCGCTATCGCCGTTACCGCCGCGTCCGTGGTGGCCGCGGGCAGCGTCGGTGCCAAGAGCGCCGGGAGGCCGGACAGCGGTACCGCGTACGTTGCCAACACCCCGAAGCAGGGGAGTTACGTCTACGCCGCCGGCTACAACCAGGACAAGATCCTGGGTAACGGATCGATTCTCTACGTGATCAAGGCGACTTCGTCCAACCCGGGCACGATCTCGGTCAAGACCAAGTCGGTCACGCTGTACACCGCCACAGGCTCGCTCTCCGGTACGGGCACGGCGACTCTGACTCAGACAGCCAACGGCGACGCGACGGTCTCCGGCGGCAAGCTCAACCTGAACAAGGGGTCCGGCTCCCTCAAGGGCCACAGCCTGGTCGCCACGTTCACTGGCACCGGCAGCGTCACCTCCCTCAGTTCGTATTCAAGTACAAGGGCACCTACAAGTAGCCCAGGACCGCGGACGGGGCGCGGAGTGCGTCCCGTCCGCCTCCCTGCGTCGCGGGTGTCAGAATCGCCGCGATGGAGGATTCTGAGGCGAAGGATTCGCAAACCGGGACGGACCCCGATGAGGGAGCCACGGTCGAGTTCTCACTAGCGGACGCCGGTGGGCATCTTCCGGTGCGCCTCGAGGACCTGCGTGAGCAGCTTCCGGGACTCGAGCCCGACCGCCAGGTCACCGATTGGGGCCGCTCAGAGCGCCTGGAGACCGCCGTCGACCGGACGGTCTACGACTTCCTCTATCACCTGTGGTTCCGCGTCGAGGCGGAGGGGGTGGAGAACGTCCCCGACGCGGGAGGTGGGTTGCTGGTGGCCAACCACTCGGGGATTCTGCCCTCCGATGGCGCGATGGTGGCCAAGGCCGTCCGCGAGGAGCATCCTCGTTCGCGATCTGTCCATGTGAGCACCGACGGGTCGCTGGCCGGCATTCCCGGGCTGGGGATGCTCGCAACCAAGCTCGGCGCCGTCGCGGGACATCCTGCCAACCTGCACCGCCTGTTGTACGACGAGCAGGCGCTCGTGCTGGCGTTTCCCGAGGGGCGCCACGGCGCCCGCAAGCCGATCAAGCAGCGATATCTGCTTCGTTCATTCGATCACGCCGGGTTTGTGAGGATCGCCATGCGCGCCGGCGTGCCGATCGTGCCGATCGCCGTGCTTGGCGCCGAAGAGGCTTCGCCGGTGTTCGCCCGGTTCGGGCCGCTGCGGCGGCTGACCCGGCTCCCGCGGGTTCCGCTCGGACCCGGTCTCCCGCTGCCGGCGAAGTTCCGGATCAGGTTCCTCGAGCCGGTGTCCGTCGGCGACCCGGGCGACGAGCCGTGGCGCGACGGTGGCCTCGTGCGATCGCTTGGCGAGGACATCCGGGCGCTGATCCAGGAGAACCTGTTCGAGATGGTGGGCGCGCGCCGAAGTGTCTGGTTGGGGTAGACCTAGGCGCAGCTACCATGACCTCGCGACGAATCCTCATCACCGGCGTCTCATCGCAGCTGGGCGGCCGTTTGGCCCAGGCGCTGGAGCGCGATCCGCGGTCGAGGCGATCGTCGGCATCGACGCCACCGATCCGCGCCACGAGCTCCAGCGGACCGAGTTCGTCCGGGTCGAAACCGATCCAGCACTGCTGCGCCGGATTCTCAGCGCCGCGTCGATCGACACGGTGATCGACACCCGCCTGGTGGCGGACCCGCTGCTCGCCCCCTTGAGCCGGGCCCGCGAGATCAACGTCATCGGGACGCGACGGATCCTCGCCGCGTGCGCGGCCGATGGCTCATCGGTTCGCAAGCTCGTGTTCAAGTCCTCAGCCCATCTGTACGGCGCCGACTCCGACGACCCAGCGTTCCTCACCGAGGCGATGGCGGGGAGCCGACCGCCCCGGAGCGCCCTGGAGCGCGACCTGATCGACGCCGAGGCAGAATTGTCCGCGTTCTCCGGGTCCCGGCCCCAGGCCACCGTGACGATTCTCCGGTTCGCCGAGGCGCTCGGGGCCGAGTTGCAGTCGTCATACCTTTCGCTGCTGAACCTGCCCATGGTTCCGGCCATCCTTGGCTTTGACCCACGCTGTCAGTTCATTCACAGGACGATGTCGTCGCGGCACTGGCGCATGCGGCGAGGCACGACCTGCCGGGGATATACAACGTCGCCGCTGACGGCGTGCTGGCGTTCTCGGAGGTGGTTTCGCTGCTCGGGAAACGGCTGCTGCCGGTGTTGCCGCCGTGGGGAACGGTGTTTGCGGCCGCGGGCCTGCGCCGCCTCGGACTGCCCGTCCCGCTGGAGATGCTGCGCCAGCTGCGCTCCGGCCGCGGGCTGGACAACCGCCGTCTGAAGGCGACTGGGTTCTCGTATCGGTACACGACGCAGGGAGGCGGTGCTCAAGCTCCGAGCCCACCAGCGGCTGCGCCCACTTCTGGGCAGCGGTGACGGCGCCTACCGCTATGAGCGAGAGGTGGAGGAGTTCCTCCGCTGGAGCCCGAGCGTGCAGAGCCGGGCCGAGGGCTCCGTCGGGGCGGAGGGCTCGAGCGGGCCGGGGGATGGGCAGGCAGGCGTCTCCGGGTCCGGGCCGGGAGGTGCCTATGACGACCTCAGCGAGGCGGAGCTGATCGAGATCATCTCCTCGCTTGAGACGGAGGCATTGAGGCGACTTCGCCATTACGAGAGCCGTCACGGCCAGCGCCGTGGCGTCCTCCAGGCGCTTGATCGGAACCTAGCCAGACGCGATGGCCAACGCCGCGCCTGAGCAGGATCGAGCCGGCGCTTCGTGAAATACCGCTTGCAGAGTCCCGGAATGAGGCAAGACGGTCGTTCATTGCTCGGGCACCGGTTACCATTTCTACGCTGAGGAGCTCTGTAGTGGCGCGTGTCTCATACCTTCGCCCTGCGGTCGCCACGGAACGGTTGGGACTGAAGACCAATCGCCGGCTGACCGGGGAAACCAGCCCAAGTCGGCGTGGACGCTTCGCGGCCGGAGGCGCGCTAGCTGCTCGTGGTGATCCTCGGCGGTGCCGGTGCACTGCTCCTGTCCTCGACCCACGCCAGCCTCAGCTCTGACCCCGAGGCGCTGGCCCAGATCAGCATGCCGCTCGGCGGGGGCACGATCACCCGCGTCAGCGTGGTCACCGGACCGCACAGCCGCTCAGGTACCGGTGAGGGTGCGGGGCAATCAGATCTGGCCCCGCAAGCTGATCCCGGCGCACCAGCTGCTCAGCATCGATGTGAGTCGTCAAGCGCCCCGGATGGATCGCCTGGCTGGCCGGCAAGACGCAGCAGCTGCACCTTAGCCTGATGACACCGAGCGCCAGCCTGCGGGCAGCACTATCTGACCCTTCGTCCCGGTGCGCCCGTGCTGTTGAAGTTCAAGCAGCCGGTCGAGGCGATCTCCTATGGCAGCCCCGGTCGACTCGCGCGGCGGGTACTGGCCAAGCCGCTGACCCAGATCCGGCTGCATCGCACTGGCGTTGCGGGCACGATCTCGGTCTCGGCGGTACCACGCCGCTGGGAGACCTCGCCCGCGACGGTGGTCAGCTGGTTCCCGACCGGTGCGGCCGCCTCCGCCGTCGCCACGCCCACACCCGGGACGCCGATTCTGCCGCACTCGAAGATCACTCTGACGTTCTCCAAGACCGTGCAGCAGGCGCTGGGCAGCAGCCGGCCCGCCGGTCTCGCCGACGACTCCGGGTACCTGGCAGCCGGTGAACAGCCACACGATCAGTTTCGTGCCCCGAGGGACGGGCTTCGGCCTCGGTGCCAACGTGAGCGTCGCGCTGCCGGGCGGCGTTCGTCTGGTCGGCGGCCAGCAGGCCGGGGCCAGCGCCAGCGGTAGCTGGAACGTGCCCGGGCGGAACGACTGCCCGGCTGCAGCAGCTGCTGGCCGGGCTCGGATACCTGCCGCTCAAATTCACGCCCGATACGAGCGTGCCGCTGACCGCCGATGCCCAGGAGATCAGCGGCGATCCATCCGCCCGCGGGCCACTTCGAGTGGCGCTACGGCAACGTCCCAGACTCGTTGCGCAGCCAGTGGTCGCCAGGCACCCGGGCGTCATGACCAAGGGTGCGCTGATGGCCGTTTCAGAACGAGCACGGTCTGGCCACCGACGGCGTCGCAGGTGCCGACCGTTTGGCGCTCGCTGATCCAGGCGACGATGGACGGCAAGGCCTCCACCTTCGGCTACACCTACGTCAGCGTGAGCCTCGACCGGGCAGCATCTCAGCGTGTGGCACAGCGGCCGCACCGTGGTGACCGCCGCGGTCAACACCGGCATCTCCTCGGCGCCGACCGCCAGCGGCACCTATCCGGTGTTCGAGCACATCCCCTCGGGCACGATGAGCGGCACCAACCCCGACGGCAGCCACTACAACGATCCCGGCATCCAGTACATCAGCTACTTCAACGGTGGCGACGCCCTCCACGCGTTCACGCGGGCGCAGTATGGCTTCCCGCAGAGCCTCGGCTGCGTCGAGATGGCCCTCGGTCCGGCCGGACAGGTCTACCCCTACACGCCGATCGGGACACTGGTTCACGTCGGGGCGTAGGAGCGCAATGCGTAGGAGCGACGGTGCGTAGCCGGTCGTTTATCGCCGTTGCCGCTGACGCTGCTCTTCTTGCTCGGTGGCGCCGCCGCGGTGCTGGCCTATGACTCGGGGCAGCGCGACAAGATCGCCAAGGGGATCAGGATCGGCGGTCTCGACGTCGGCGGGCTGAGCGCAGCGCAGGCCCGGACACGACTGCGGACGGTGTTCCAGTCGCGCCTTCACCGGACGATCGTGCTGCGCTACGGCGCGCAGCGATTCGTGCTGACGCCGGAGCAGGCGCCGAGTCAAGCTCGATTTCGGCGGCGCCGTCGATCAGGCCCTGCAGCGCAGCCGCGACGACAACCTCCTCGACCCGAGTGGCGCGCTGGCTGACCGGCGGAAGCATCCACGCCAGCTTCGAGCCGCAGGTGCATTTCTCATCTCGCAGCGGTGGCGCGGTTCACCGCCCGGATCGCCCGCGCGATCGACCAGCCCGGCCCGCAGCGCCAGCATCTCCTTCTCGCGCCGTCGAGCCTCGGTGCGTCCGTCCCAGCGCAGCGCGGACTGTCCGTGCGCACCGACGAGTTGCAGGGCCGGATCGAGGCGGCGCTCGCGGAATGCCTCGGGCCCGAGCACGCTTCGGGTGCCGGTCACGCTCGACGACTCCGAAGCGTCAGCACCCAGACGCTCGCGGTGCACTATCCGACGGTGATCACCGTCGACCGCAGCGCGTTCACGCTGCGGCTGTTCAAGAACCTGCGGCTCGTCAAGAGCTACCGGATCGCCGTGGGGATGGCCGGCTTGGACACGCCGGCCGGTCTCTACCACGTCCAGGACAAGCAGGTGGATCCCTCATGGCACGTGCCCAACAGCGCCTGGGCCGGCTCGCTGGCCGGCCAGACCATCCCTCCCGGCCCGGCGGACCCGATCAAGGCCCGCTGGATGGGCATCTTCAACGGCGCCGGAATCCACGGAACCGACGTGCTCAGCTCGCTCGGCTCCGCGGCCTCGCATGGCTGCATCAGGATGGCGATTCCCGACGTGATCGAGCTGTATTCGCAGACGCCGCTCGGCACGCCGGTCTACATCATCTGAAGGTTGGCGCCCGCCGGTGCCGAATAGCTGAAGGCTGATGCTTATCGATCCCGACCCCTCTTCGACGATCGCGCCGGTCGCCGACGCCTGGCGCACGGTGCTGACCGACTTCGACCAGGACCTGCGCCGGCGCGCAGTGGCCGAGAAGACGCGGCGCGCGTACGGAATCGACGCCGGCCAGTTCGCCACCTGGGCAACGGCTGAGAATCGTCGAGCCCGCTGCGGTGACCGTTCGCATCCTGCGCCGCTACGCCGCCGGCCTGTCCGAGCACGGGCACGCGCCGTCGACGGTAGCGCGCAAGCTTGCGGCGTTGCGCGGTCTGTTCCGGACTCAGGTCGAGCTCGGGGCGCGCGGGGAGAATCCCGCGGATCTGCTCACGTCGCCCAAGCGACCGCAGCGTCTGCCTCGCGTCCTGCGCGCCGGCGGAGGTGGCCGCACTGCTGGACCGGATCCCGGCGACGCACGCCGCTCGAGCTGCGTGACCGGGCCCTGTTCGAACTCGCCTACGCGTCAGGGCTGCGTGCCGAGGAGCTCGTGTCGCTCGACCTCGAGTCCGTCGACTTCGATTCCGAGACGGTGCGGGTGGAGGGCAAAGGTCAGAAGACGCGGATCGTGCCCGTCGGAGAGCACGCGTTGCGCGCGATCGAGCGCTACCTGGCCCGCGCGCGCTCTGCGCTCGACGCCGGCGGAGCCGGCTCCCGCGCGCTGTTTCTGTCGAAGTCCGGGCGACGGCTCGGCACCTCGGACGTCAGGCGACGGTTGCGCACGTGGGCGAGACAGGCGGTGGCGCATGCGCCGGCGCTCGCGGATGCGCATCCCCATGCGCTGCGGCATTCGTTCGCCACCCATCTACTCGAGGGTGGCGCCGACTTGCGGGCGATTCAGGAGCTGCTTGGCCACGCAACCATCTCCACTACGCAGGTCTACACTCGGGTAGAGTCGGCGCGCCTCAAATCAGCCTACGCGAACGCACATCCACGCGCGTAGCGAAGGGCCCAGGGGGACAAACTGAAAACCAACGTCAAAGCGATCGAGCTCCAGGACCTGTGGAGGCGGTACAAGTCCGCCGGGGAGGAGCGTGCGCGCGAACGGCTGGTGGTGGCGTACTCGCCGCTGGTCAAGTACGTCGCCGGTCGCATGAGCTCAGGGCTGCCCGCGCATGTCGAGGAGGCCGATCTGATCTCCTACGGACTCGGCGGTCTGATCTCCGCGATCGAGCGCTTCGAACTCGAGCGCGAGATCAAGTTCGAGACCTACGCGATCACGCGCATCCGCGGCGCGATCATCGACGAGCTGCGCACGCTCGACTGGGTGCCCCGGTCGGTGCGAGCCCGTGCGCGGGAGATCGAGCGCGTCAACATGAAGCTCGAGGCAAAGCTGCAGCGTGCCCCGACCGACGAGGAGATGTCCGCGGAGCTTGAGATGACCATGGAGGAGTTCCACGAGGCGCTGCTGCAGATCTCCAACTCCACGATCGTCGCGCTCGACGAGCTGTGGAGCGTCTCGGACTCCTCCGGTGACCAGGTCTCCCTGCTCGACACGCTGCCCGACCGCGGCGCGCCGGATCCTCAGGCGCTGGTCGACCAGGGCGAGCTGCGTGACCGGATCGCCGATGCCATCGCTGCGCTTCCCGAGCGCGAGAAGCTGGTGATCGCGCTCTACTACTACGAGAACCTGACCCTGCGCGAGATCGGCGAAGTCCTCGGCGTGACCGAGTCCCGCGTCTCGCAGCTGCACACCAAGGCCGTGCTGCGGTTGCGCTCGAAGCTCCAGGGCGAGTTCGAGTAGCTCCGGCTTCGCCGAAACCCTTCGCGCATACGCTCCCCAAGCGATAAGGTCGCGTCTTCGGCGTCCTTAGAGAGAGGAGTCTGGTATGCACAAGCCCGCGGATCGCATCCGCAACGTGGCGCTCGTCGGCCACCGGGGGAGTGGCAAGACGTCGTTGCACGAGGCGCTTCTGTTCGAGGCCGGCGTGGTCAACCGGCTCGGCTCGGTGGTCGACGGCACGACCGTGTCCGACGCGGACGCCGACGAGAAGGCGCGCCAGATGTCGATCTCCGCGGCACTGTCCTCGTTTCGAGTGGCAGGACCGCAAGGTCAACCTGATCGACACGCCGGGCGACTCGAGCTTCATCGCCGACGCCCTTGGAGCCCTCCGGGTCTGCGAGTCCGCGGTGTTCGTCGTCAACGCGGTGATGGGCGTCGAGGTTCACACCACCCGGCTGTGGCAGCGGGCCGCCGAGCTGGATCTCGCTCGGCTGATCTTCGTCAACATGCTCGACCGCGAGCGCGCGGACTTCTTCAGGACGCTGGACGCGCTGAAGGCAGCCTTCGGCCAGCACGTCGTCGCCACCGAGATCCCGATCGGCTCTGAGCACGAGGTCTCCGGCGTGATCGACCTGGTCGACATGAAGGCCTATCGCTACGACGGCGCCAGCCGCGAGAACTGCACCGAGATCCCGATCCCCGACGACCTGCAGGCCCAGGCCGAGGAGTACCGCGAGAAGCTGATGGACGAGGTCGCCGAGGGCTCAGACGCGCTGATGGAGCGCTACCTCGAGGGCGAGGAGATCTCCCACGAGGAGATCGTCACCGCGCTCAAGGACGGCACCAATCACGGCGCGATGTTCCCGGTCACCTGCGGGATCGCCACGCGCAACCTCGCCACCAACCGCCTGCTTGACGCGATCGTCGAGGACCTCCCGTCTCCGGTCAAGCACGGTGGGCTGGAGGTCGGCGAGATGACGCTCGAGCCGGTCGAGGACAAGCCGCTCTACGCCTACGTGTTCAAGACCCGCGCCGACCCGTTCGCGGGCCGGATCAACCTGTTCCGCGTCTACCAGGGCGTGATGAAGCACGACTCGCAGGTGCTCAACACCCGCGCCCACAGCAAGGAGCGGATCGGCCAGCTGGTGACCTTCGAGGGCGCCCAGACCGGCCACACGACCGAGTTCGGCCCCGGGGACATCGGCGCCGTGGCCAAGCTCAAGGAGACCCGCGCCGGGGACTGGCTGGCGGCGCGCGACGAGCCGATCCAGATGCCCAGCATCAAGCTCGCCCTCGCCGGTGATGGCGTTCGCCGTCGAGCCGAAGAGCAAGGGCGATGAGGACAAGGTGTTCACCGCGCTGCGCCGCCTCCAGGAGGAGGACCCGACGATCGACCTGCATCGTGACTCGCAGACCGGCGAGCAGATCGTCGCCGGGCTCTCAGCAGGTGCACGTCGAGGTGATCGTCGAGCGCTGCAAGGCGCGCTTCGGCGCGGAGCTGAACCTGAAGCCGCCGCGCGTGCCCTACCAGGAGACGATTCGCAAGCCCGCCAAGGCCCATGGACGCCACAAGAAGCAGACCGGCGGCCGCGGCCAGTTCGGCGACTGCCACATCGAGATCGAGCCGCTCGAGGCCGGTGCGGGCTTCGAGTTCGTCAACGCGATCAAGGGCGGGGTGATCCCGTCGGGCTTCATCCCCGCGGTCGAGAAGGGGATCCTCGAGGCGATGTCCGAGGGCGCGGTCGCCGGCTATCCGGTCAAGGACGTCCGCGTGCGGCTCTACGACGGCTCCTACCACACCGTCGACTCCTCGGAGATGGCGTTCAAGGTCGCGGGCTCTCGGCCATGAAGGACGCGCTCGAGCAGGCTGGACCGGTGCTGCTCGAGCCGATCATGCAGGTCACGGTCAGCGTCCCGGAGGACTCGGTCGGCGACGTCATCGGCGACCTCAACTCCCGCCGCGGCCGTCCGCTGGGGATGGAGCCCGCGGCCGGTGGGATGACCGAGGTCAAGGCCGAGGTGCCGATGTCCGAGATGCTGTCCTACGCCCCGGATCTGCGCTCGATCACCGGGCGGCCAGGGCGAGTTCACGATGGAATTTCTGCGCTACGAGGAGATACCCGGGCATCTCGCCGGCAAAGTGGTCGACGAGGCCAGGGCGGAGCGGGAGGCGGTCAAGGCTTAGCCGCCTCGCGGAGTAGACCGGCCGCCCGGTCAGCCCCGGTGCTGAAAAACCCCTGGTACGCTCGGATGAGTGGCTACCAGGGAGATACGGACGTCCAGTCAGGACACGATCTGCGACGTGTGCGGCAGGACACTGCTGCGCGGCGAGCAGGCCGATGTCTACCTGAACGGCGGGCACCCGCCGCTCGGTCTGCGAGCTGTGCAAGGACCGCGCTCTGCACGAGGGCTGGGTCCGGGAGGGGACCGTGCCCGCCTTTCAGGACAGCGATCCTCGGCCGATCGCCGGCGCTCCCTGCTCGGCAGGCTGCGCGGGCGGCGTGAGGGCTCCCCGCCGTCGAGCCTCGGCGCCGACCCTCCGGGACGAGCTGGACAGCCACTCGTGGTCGGAGACGAGCGTCAGCGCCTACCCGGAGCCGGCGCTCAGCCCGCGAGCGTCCGTCCGTGAACCTCGCCACGTCCGCGCCGTGCCGACCAGCAGCGAACAGAAGGCGGCCAGCGCGGTCGAGCTGTTCAACGGCTCCGAGCACCGGCGCACGGTGGCCGGGGTGGCACGCTCGCTGGGCGCTCCCGGGGTCTCGGTGGCTCCGTCCGGCGCGTCCGGCCGAGCCTCGTCAACGTCGTGGTTTCCTGGGAGCTGTGCTGGTATCGCTACGAGGTGGACCTCTCCGATGACCAGCCGAGCATCCGCGTCGCCGGCCAGGGCTACGAGCTCAGTCGAGCTCACGCCGGAGGAGACGCACGCCAACGCGGTCGCCGACGAGCAGGGCACGCTGATCCTGCCGCTAGGCCTGACCAACGCGAGCCTCGTACCGCGTCACGACGGCGCCGTCGAATAGCATCTACGCCGTGATCTACTGCGTCGTCCCCGAGGAGTCTGTCCGACGAGCTGTTCGAAAAGCTGACCGCCTACTACGCCGAGGATCCGAATGTCACGGTGATCGTGGACCGGCGCAAGTCCTCTCGCCGAGACCCTGGATCGTCCGCCGGCGGCAAGCGGGAGACGCGTGATCGCCGCCGCCCGCGCGTTCCGGGCGAGCTGCCCGAGCTGCGCGACGCGATTGACGCAGTCGCCCGGCAAGGTCATCGTCCACGTCGACGGCGGGGCACGGGGCAACCCGGGCCCGGCGGCGATCGGCGTGGTCGTCTCGGCGCCCGAGCGGTGAGGTGCTGGACGGAGCTCGCCGAGCGCATCGGGGTCGCGACCAACAACGTGGCCGAATACCGCGCGCTGCTGAAGGGGCTCGAGCGGGCGGCGGCGCTGGGCGCCAGCGAGGTCGAGGTGGTCAATGACTCGGAGCTCGTGGCCAAGCAGCTCAACGGCGCCTACAAGGTCAAGCATCCCGCGATGAAGCCGCTGTTTCTGGAGGCCATCGGTGCGCTCAGGCAGTTCCAGCACTGGAAGATCCGCAGCGTGCCCCGCGCCCAGAACGCCCACGCCGACGCGCTCGTGAACGCGGCGCTTGACGGCGAGCGCTGAGGTCGGCCGACGCCCTGGAGGCCGCCGAATGGCCCGGATTTCGCCACCCGAACGACCGCCCGCGCTACTCTGAACCTGTGACCGACGCCCTGATCGAGCTCAGCGGGCGCCTGCAGGAGACCGCGCGAGCGCCTGCGTTCTGGGGATCTCGAGCCGGACGCCACCTTGGCGCTGATCGAAGAGTGCGCGCGGCTGGCCTCGGAGGCCAGCTCCCAGGTGGACCAGCGTGGCCGCGCCGCGCTCGAGCCGCTGCCGGACCTCCCCGGGCAGCTGCCGCTCCCGGCCGCCTAGCACGGCCTAGCGGTGTCTACGGTCCGCAGCGCGCCCGCCTATCCCGAACACCTGCAGGTGAAGGTCGAGCGCTACCTGCGAGGGCTGCATTTCTCCGCCGAGGCGGCCTCGGCCGGGCCTTGACGAGGCGATGCGCTACTCGCTCCTGGCCGGAGGCAAGCGGATCCGGCCGGTGCTCGCGCTGGCCACCGCTGAGGCGATCGGGCTGCAATCCGGACAGCGTGCTCCCGCTGGCCGCGGCGCGTGGAGCTGATTCACACCTACTCGCTGATTCACGACGACCTGCCGGCGATGGACGACGACGATCTGCGGCGCGGGCGTCCGACCTGCCATCGCGCGTTCGGCGAGGACGTCGCGATCCTGGCCGGGGACGGTCTCTACGCCGAGGCGTTCCGGCTGCTGCTCTCCGAGCAGGAGGGCGATCCGGCCGATCTGCTGGCCGCTGCCGCCGAGCTCGCGGCGGCGACGGGCGTACAAGGGCATGGTCGGCGGGCAGTATCTCGATGTGGCTGCCACCGCTCCTCCCGGACCCGACGGCCTGCGTCGTCTGCACGAACTCAAGACCGGCCGGTTGATCGCCGCGAGCATCGAGTGCGTACTCCTACTGGCCGGCCGACACAAACGTGCCACAATCCCCGTGTTCCGAACCTTTGCCAGCGAGCTAGGCGTGCTCTTCCAGATCGTCGACGACATCCTCGACGTGACCGGTTCCCAGGAGGCGCTCGGTAAGCAGCAGGGCAGCGACGAACGGCTCGGCAAGCGCACCTACGTGTCCGAATTCGGCCTCGACGGAGCGCGGACGCTGGCCCGTGAATCGCACGGACGCGCCCGCGCCGCCTTGAGGGAAGCCGCGCCGGCCGGCGCGGAGCAGCTCGAGCAGATCACCGACTTCATCGCCACCCGAACCTACTGATGACGCCCAAGCTTCTAGACCGCATAACCGGACCCCAGGACCTGCACGGCCTCACCGACGAGGAGCTGCAGACGCTCGCCCAGGAGGTCCGCGAGCACATCATCGACACCGTCGGCGAGATCGGCGGCCATTTCGGCGCCAACCTCGGGACCTGCGAGATCGCCGTGGCGCTGCATTCGGTGCTCAATTCACCGCGCGACAAGGTGCTGTGGGACGTCGGCCATCAGGCCTATCCGCACAAGATTCTCACCGGCCGACGCGATCAGCTGCCGACGATCCGCAAGTACGGCGGGCTGGCCCCGTTCTGCTCGATCGGCGAGTCCGAGCACGACATCATGGGCGCGGGCCACGCGTCGACCTCGATCGGCTACGCCGTCGGCATCAAGGAGGCCATGCGCCTCGGCCACGGCGAGAACGGCAACGTCGTCGCCGTGGTGGGCGACGGCGCGATGACCGGTGGCGTCGCCTTCGAGGCCGTCCATCAGGCCGGCGGCAGCGGCACCCCGATCGTCGTCCTGCTCAACGACAACGGGATGTCGATCGCCCCCAACGTCGGAGCCCTGTCGCGGTACTTCAACCGCGTGCGCCTGAACCCGAAGCTGTGGCATGCCCGCGAGGAGGTCGAGGGCGGGCTGACCAAGCTGCCGGCCGGCATCGGTGCGGCGTTCGAGCGGATCGGGCCCCATTTCAAGGAGTCGATCAAGGCCTTCTGGGCGCCCGGGATGTTCTGGGAGGAGCTCGACTTCGCCTACATGGGCGTGATCGACGGTCACGACGTCCGCGCGCTGCGCCGCGCGCTACGGGAGGCACTGGCCGCCGAGCGGCCGGTGGTCGTCCACTGCGCCACCGTCAAGGGCAAGGGCTTCGGCCCGGCCGAGGACGGCGGCCTCGAGGGGATGGAGGAGTGGCATGCGGCCAAGCCGAACTCGATCGCCGGCCGGCTGCCGGCGGTCAAGCCGGTCGGCGGCGGCCCTGCCACCGCGGCCCCGCCGCAGTACACCAAGGTGTTCGGCGAGGCGCTCGTGCGCGAGTGCCGCCGCGACGACCGGGTGATCGGGATCACCGCCGCGATGAACTCGGGCACCGGCCTCAGCATCCTCCAGAAGGAGCTCCCCGAGCGCTACTTCGACGTCGGGATCGCCGAGCAGCAGGCGATCCTGTTCGCCTCCGGCCTGGCGCTGCAGGGCTGCAAGCCGGTCGCCGCGATCTACTCGACCTTCCTGCAGCGCGCCTACGACCAGATCGTCCACGACGTCTGCCTGCAGAAGCTGAACGTGGTCTTCGCGATGGACCGCGCCGGGCTTGGTCGGCGACGACGGTCCGACCCACCACGGCGTGTTCGACATCGCGTACCTGCGCTGCCTGCCCAACATCGTGCTGATGGCGCCCGCGAGACGAGGCGATGCTCGTGCACATGCTCCACACCGCGCTGCGCTACGACGACGGGCCGGTCGCGCTGCGCTACCCGCGCGGCGAGGGCGTCGGCGTTCCGCTGCCCTCGCAGCCCGAACGGCTCGAGATCGGCACCGGCGAGATTCTCCGCGAGGGCGAGCGGGTGGCCCTGCTCGGATACGGCGTCCGGCGTCGCCAAGGCACTCGAGGCGGCGGACCTGCTGGCCGAGCGCGGCCTCGAGGTCACGGTCGCCGACGCCCGCTTCGCCAAGCCGATCGACGCCGGGCTGGTCGCCCAGCTGGCCGCCGAGCACGATCTGCTGGTCACCGTCGAGGAGGGCGTGCTGGCCGGCGGCTTTGGCTCCGCGGTGTGGGAGACGCTGTCCGACGCCGGCCTGAACGCGCGCATCCTCCGCGTCGGCCTCCCCGACGAGTACGTCACCCACGGCGCGCCCAAGCTCCTGCACGAGGAGGTCGGCTTCACCGGCCAGCGCATCGCCGAGCGGATCGAAGCGGCCGTGCGATCGAGAATCCGCAGCGAGGTCGGACGCCGAACGCAGCTAACGCACGGGTGCGCGGTTAAAAGGGAACGGCCCACCGATTGGCGAGCCGTTCCCGGGAGGAGAGAGATGTTTCTGCGTTTGATCGCTGAGAGGAAGTCTGCCGCGATGATGCCCCGGCTTTGCCCGAAATCAGTGTGAGCCTGGTCACGTCACATACCGTTGCGTCACGTGAGAGCGAGTTCGCATCGACACCCTGCTGTCCGAGCGCGGCGTGTTCGCGTCCCGCTCGCGCGCCGCCGCCTCCGTGCTGGCCGGCGACGTGCTGCTGCTGCCCGAGCGCCGCCGCGCCGAGAAGCCCGGGCAGCTGGTGCCCGAGGACGTCGAGATCGAGGTGGTCGCGCCACCGCCGTTCGTCTCCCGCGGCGGGGTCAAGCTGGCCAACGCGCCTCGTCGGCCTTCGGGCGTCGACGTGACGGGCGCCGGGCGCTCGACGTCGGCGCGTCGACCGGTGGGTTCACCGACTGCCTGCTCCAGCACGGCGCCGCGCACGTCGTGGCGGTCGACGTCGCCTACGGCGAGCTCGACTGGCGTCTGCGCTCGGATGACCGCGTGACGGTGATCGAGCGCACCAACGCCCGCGCGCTGGCCCCGGAGGATCTCCCGTACCGCCCCGAGCTGATCGTCATCGATGTCTCGTTCATCTCCCTGGCCAAGGTGCTGCCCGGCGGTGCTGGCCTGCGCGGCCGAGCGCTTCGACTGCCTGGCCATGGTCAAGCCGCAGTTCGAGGTCGGCCGCGGCGCGGTGGGCAAGGGCGGCGTGGTCCGCGACGCCGACGCGCGCCGCGAGGCGCTGGTCGACGTCGGTGCGGCCGCGCAGGCGCTCGGCGCGTCGGTCCTGGGCTACGCCAGCTCGGGCCTGCCCGGGCCCAAGGGCAACCTGGAATCGTTCGTCTGGCTGGCGGAGCAGGGGAGGGGTGGCGTGGCGGACCTTGAGCGAGCGGCGCCGCGAGGTGGAGCCGTGAACGAGATCCGCACCGCAACCGTGTTCACCCACCGGCGCCCCGGCGAGACCGGCGCCGGCGATCGAGAGCCTGCTCGCGCTGGCGCGCGAGGCGGGAACCGCGCTGCGCTTCGACCAGGAGGAGACGCGCAAGCACGCGCTGCAGCCGGCGCCCGGGCTGGAGCTCGACGCGCCGGTCTCGGCCGACGGTCGACATCTGCTTCGCGCTCGGCGGCGACGGGACGATCCTCACCGCGCTGCGCACCTACGCGGGCACCGGGGTGCCGGTGTTCGCGGTCAACTTCGGCGAGATCGGCTTTCTCGCCACCGTCGACCGCGAGGGCGCCGAGGCCAGCTTCAGGTCGAGGCGTTCGCCGGCGACTTCGAGGTGCTCTCGCTGCCGGGGATCGCGCTCTCGGGCGGCCGCGGCGACTGGCTGGCCATCAACGACGTCTCGATGCACCGCCAGCCCGGCAAGCGGGTGGCCGACCTCTCCTACGCCGTCGGACCGGACGAGATCGGCCGCGTGCGCTGCGACGGCCTCGTCGTGGCCACCCCGGCCGGCTCGACCGGCTACAACCTGGCCAACGGCGGGCCGGTGATGGCCTGGGGCGTGTCCGGGTTCGTGGTCTCGTTCATCGCGCCGCACTCGCTGACCGCGCGCGCGCTGGTCGCCGCGCCCAGCGATGTGCTGCGGATCGGCAACCGCTCCCGGGAGGAGCCGGTCGACGTAACCGTCGACGGCCGTCCGGTGTGCGTGCTCCCGCCCGGCGAGGAGATCTCGGCCCGGTTCGTCGACGACCAGGGCCACCTGGCCCAGATCGCCGGGACGACGTTCTACCACCGCCTGCGGGAGAAGTTCGGCAGGCTCGCCACCGCCCAGTAGCGGAGCGGATCCGTCCCGGCCCCCTGCTAAACCGTGACCCATGCTGCACGAGTTGCGCGTGGAGAATCTGCTGCTGATGGAGCGGGCCGAACTGCGGATGGCGCCCGGCCTGAACGTGGTCACGGGGGAGACCGGCGCGGGCAAGACGCTGCTCGCCCACGCGCTCGATCTGCTGCTGGGCGGCAAGGCGCGTCATGGGATCGTCCGCGAGGGCGCGGCCGAGGCCTACGTCGAAGGCGTGTTCTCGATGCCGCCGGGGATCGACCCCGAGCTGGCCGAACGGCTGCCCGACGGCGCCGAGGAGATCGTGCTGGCCCGGCGCGTGTGGCCCGACGGTCGCACCCGGGCCTATGTCTGCGGACGCTCGGCCACCGTGGCCGACCTGCGCGAGCTGGGCGGGCGCCTGCTGGCCTTCTACGGCCAGCACGAGCACCGCAAGCTGATGCTGGGCGCCGCGCAGCTGGAGATCCTCGATGCCCACTGTGGCCCGGCCCAGCTGAGGCTGCGCGCGCCAGACCGCGGAGAGCTACGACGCGGCCCGGCGGATCGAGGCTCGCGTGCAGCGAGCTGCGCGGCGTCGCCGGCGCGCGCGACCGAGAGCTGGATCTGGTCGCGTTCGAGCTCGAGGAGATCGAGAGCCGTCGCGCCGAGCGAGGAGGAGGAGCGCACGACCTGACCCTCGAGCGCGAGCGCCTGCGCCATCTCGAGACCTTGCGCCGGGCCGCGGGCGCCGGGGCCGAGGCGATCGCTCCCGAGGCGGGCATGGGCGTGGCCGAGCTCGTCGTCGGCGGCGGCCCAGCAGCTCGAGCACGCGGCCGCCGTCGATCCCGCGCTCGCGCCGCTGGCCGAACGTCTGCAGGCACTCCGGTTCGAGGCCGAGGACCTGGCCGGAGAGCTGAAGGGCTACCTGGCCGGGATCGACGGCGCCCCGGGACGCCTCGAGGAGGTGGAGGAGCGGCTGGCCCTGTTCGCGCGCCTGCAGCGCAAGCACGGCGGCTCGGTCGCCGAGGTGCTGGCGCACGCCGAGCGCTGCCGGGTTCGCCGCGACGAGCTGGAGAACGCCGACGTCGCGCTGGAGGCGGCCGAAGGCGAGCTGGCGTCGATCCGCGCGGCAGCTGGAGCAGCTGGCCGGCGAGCTGACCAAGAACCGGCGCGCGGCCGCCGCTGAGCTGGCCACCGCGGTTCGGAGCCGGCTGGCCGAGCTGGCAATGCCCGATGCGGTGTTCGAGGTCGAGCTGCGCCCCCGCGCAGAGGGCTGCGGACCGCGCGGCGCGGACTCGGTCGAGTTCTCAATCGCCCCCAACGCCGGCCTGCCGGCCGGGCCGCTGCGGGAGGTCGCCTCCGGCGGCGAACTCTCGCGGGTGATGCTGGCGCTGCTGAGCGTCGCGCACGGTAGCGCCGGCGCCGATCGAGCGGCCGGCGCCCGTGGGCAGGCCCAGCCGCTGCTCGTCTTCGACGAGGTCGACGCCGGCATCGGCGGTCACACCGCCCGCGCGGTCGGCGAGCATCTGCGCCAGCTCGCGGACGGCAGACAGATCCTGTGCATCACCCACCTGCCGCAGGTGGCGGCGCTGGGCGCGCGCCACTTCACGATCGTCAAGGACAGCTCGGCGGTCCCGGCCCGGACGACGGTAAGCCTCCTGGAGGACGACGAGCTCGTGGGCGAGCTCGTCCGCATGCTCGGGGCCGGCGACGGCGACCGAGCGGCGAGCCAGCACGCGCGTCAGCTGCTGCGCGCCGCGTAAGGTCCGCGGCTTGCACCAGCTCGCGGGCGCGCGACCATGGCGGAGGGCTGAGTTCTCGTCCGCCCCCGCCGCTACCTTGGATGGGTCCACTACACTCAAGGATCAATCGATGGCTCAAGACCCGCGACGCCCCGCGACCAACTCCAACGGGGAGACCCGTTTCATCTTCATCACCGGCGGGGTCGTCTCCTCGCTGGGTAAGGGCATCGCTGCCGCCTCGATCGGCCGACTGCTGGTGGCGCGCGGCCTGAGCGTGCAGCTGCAGAAGTTCGACCCGTACATCAACGTCGATCCCGGAACGATGTCGCCCTACCAGCATGGCGAGGTGTTCGTCACCGAGGATGGCGCCGAGACCGACTTGGACCTCGGTCACTACGAGCGCTTCACCGACGCCAACACCAGCCGGGCCTCGAACGTGACTGCCGGCGGCATCTACAACACGGTGATCCGCCGCGAGCGCCGCGGCGACTATCTCGGGGCGACCGTGCAGGTCGTCCCCACATCACCGACGAGATCAAGCAGCGGATCAAGCTGATGGCGGAGTCCAGCGACGTCGACTTCGTGATCACCGAGATCGGCGGCACGGTGGGCGACATCGAGTCGCTGCCGTTCCTGGAGGCGATCCGGCAGTTCCCGGTCGACGTCGGGCGGCGGCGCTGCATGTTCATCCATCTGACCTTGGTGCCCTACATCGGTCACGCCGGCGAGCTGAAGACCAAGCCCACGCAGCACTCGGTCAACGAGCTGCGGCGCATCGGGATCGCCCCGGACATGGTCGTGGCTCGCTCGGAGTCCCAGCTCTCGACCGACATCCGCACGCAAGATCGCGCTGTTCGCCAGCCTCCCGATAGAGGCCGTCGTCTCGGCCTACGACGTTCCCGACATCTACCAGGTGCCGCTCGTGTTCCGGACCGAGGGCGTCGACGACTACATCCTGCGCGAGCACTTCGGCTTGGACGCCCAAGAGCCGGACCTGACCGGCTGGGAGGAGATCACGCGCAAGGCCAGCGAGACCAGCCGGAAGGTCCGCATCGCCCTGGTCGGCAAGTACGTCAAGCTCGAGGACGCCTACCTGTCGGTCGCCGAAGCGCTCAAGCACGCGGGCGTGCATCATGGCTGCCGGGTCGAGATCGACTGGGTCGACTCGGAGACCGTCAGCGATCCCGCCGTCTCGGCCACGGCTGGAGAGCGCGGACGGGATCCTCATTCCTGGAGGGTTTGGCGGCCGTGGGTTCGAGGGCAAGATCCGCGCGGCGCAGATCGCCCGCGAGCAGGGCATCCCGTACCTGGGCATCTGCCTGGGCATGCACGTCGCGGTCAGCGAGTTCGCCCGCCACGTCGCCGGGATGGAGGGAGCCAACTCGACCGAGATGGATCCTGAGACGCCGTTCCCGGTGATCGATCTGCTGCCGGAGCAGAAGGAGATCGCGGACATGGGCGGCACGATGCGGCTTGGCGCTGACCCGGTCAAGCTCCACGATGGCTCGCTGGTGCGGGCGCTCTACGGGGAGTCGGTCGTCTACGAGCGCCACCGTCACCGCTATGAGGTCAACAACCACCTTCGCCGGAAGATGGAGGCGGTTGGTCTGGTGTGTTCTGGTACCTCACCGGACGAGCGACTGGTCGAGGTGATCGAGCTCGAACGCGGGTTCGCACCCGTTCTTCGTCGCCTCGCAATACCACCCCGAGTTCAAGTCGCGCCCGGAACGTCCGGCGCCGCTGTTCCGCGAGTTCGTCGGTGCCGCCCTCGGCCGCGGCGCGAGCGCCGACAGCCGATCGCGGCACGAGGCGCCGCGAGGCGGACGCGCGTGCCGCCGCGCCGTGAGGCGGGCGACCGACGCCGAGCGCGCACAGCTGCACGACACTTTCGTCTCGCTCTGCCGGATCGAGAGCCCGTCGGGTCACGAGCGGCCCGTGCACCGACTGGGTGGCGGCGGAGCTCGAGGCGCCTCGGAGTGCCCGCGGACGAGGACGATGCCGGCCCGTCGGCCGGTGCCGACGCCGGCAACCTGCTCGCGCGGATCGCGGGGCGATCGGCCGACACGATCATGCTGTGCGCCCACCTCGACACGGTGCCGCCGACCGCACCGATCGAGCCGGAGCTGGTCGACGGCGGCTGGCGCAACGCCAACGCCGGAATCCTCGGCGCCGACAACAAGGCCGCGGTCGCCGTGATGCTGGAGCTGGCGCGGCGGCTGACCAGCGGCGAGCAGCCGCCCGGAGGTCGGCCTCGAGCTGCTGTTCACGGTCTCCGAGGAGAACGGCCTGCACGGGGCCAAGGCCTTCGACGTCTCCAAGCTGACCAGCCCGTTCGGGTTCGTCTTCGACCACGCCTCGCCGATCGGCGAGATCGTGCTCGCCTCGCCGACCTACCAGAGGATCACCGCCGACCTTCACGGACGCGCCGCGCATGCCGGGCTGCGCCCGGAGGAAGGCCGCAATGCCATCGCGGCGGCGGCCCGGGCCATCGCCGCGATGCCGCTCGGGCGTCTCGATGCGGGACACCACCTCCAACGTCGGCACGATCGCCGGGGGAACCGCGACGAACGTCGTGGCTGAGCGCTGCCGCGTCGAGAGCGAGGTCCGCGGACTGGGCGACGAGCGGGTCGAGCCGGTGCTGACCGAGATCATCGACTGCTTCCAGGATGCCGCGGATGCAGCCGAGTGCGATCTCGACGTGACGGTCCAGCGAATGTTCAGGGGCTACCGAACCAAGCCGCGCTCGCCCCAGGTGACCCTGGCCGAGCGCGCGCTGAGCGCCTGCGGCTACCGGCCGCGGCCGATCCAGACCGGCGGCGGCTCGGACGTCAACGCCTTCGAGGCGGCCGGGTTTCCCTGCGTCAACCTCGCCAACGGCACCGAGCGCGCCCATCAGCCCGACGAGCGCGTCAGCGTCGATGCGCTGGAGGGGATGCTGGAGGTGGCGATCGCGCTGGTCGAGGAGGCGGGACGCAGCGAGGCTGACTCCCGGAGGGACCGCCGACATGACCCCGCGGTTCGAACACCTCGACTCGGAGGTCTCCTTCCGGGGCAAGATCATCAAGGCGGGGACCGAGCGCTTCCGCCACGAGGACGGCGAGGAGGTCACCCGCGACAAGGTCTGGCATCCCGGCGCGGTCGGCATCGTGGCCGTCGACGAGGACCATGTATGGCTGACTCGCCAACCGCGGGAGGCGGCCGGCATCGCCGAGTCGCTCGAGGTACCCGCCGGCAAGCTCGACGTGCCCGGCGAGGAGCCGCTGGCCACCGCCCAGCGTGAGCTGGCCGAGGAGATCGGCAAGCACGCCGGTGCTTGGGAGGAGCTGTTCTGCTTCTACACCAGCCCGGGCTTCACCGACGAGCGCGTTTGGCTGTACCTGGCCACGGCCTCTCCGACACCACCGAGACGGCGGAGGCTGAGGAGAACGAGCGGATCGAGATCGTCCCATGGCCGCTGACGCGCCTCGATCAGGCGATCTCCGAGTGCGCGGACTCCAAGTCGCTGATCGGACTGCTGTGGCTGGCCTGGAGCGCGCGGCGCGGGCTAGGTCGCGGTGCGATCGCCGCGCTAGGTCGTCGTCGTGGTGGTGTGGTCGTGGTGTCTGTTGTCGGCGAGCTTGCAGAACAGATCGCCGAGCGCGCCCCCACCCCGAGTGGCCGTCACCGTCAGGTGGACCCGGTTGAGGTCGACGACCAGGCCCAGGAGCTGGAGGTTCAGCGGGCCGACCACGAGGTCGAGCACGGGGCAGGTCGTATTCGCGGCTGTCGTGCTGGCGACGGCCGGGTTCAGATTCGCCGTGAAGCGCAGGGCATGGCCGTGGCTGTGGCTGATCCCGCGGTTCAGTGCGCGGGCCGCCGAGGCCCGGGCCGCCGAGGCGATCTTGGCTCGCGCGAGCTTGCAGAACAGCGAACCGAGCACTCCGCCCCTGGGATTGCCGGTGACGTCGAGCTGCACCTTGTCCAGGTGAGCGTGGAGGCCGAGCAGATCCAGCGACAGCTCGTTGAGGAACAGGTGCAGGACCCGGCAGTTGCCACCTGCCGCGGCGGTCAGCGCCACCCGGCTGCTGACGGTCTTGACGTGGCCGGCGTTGTCGGTCAGCTTGGCGGTGACCAGTCCGGTGGCCTTCAGCGACCGACCGGCGGCGGCGAAGCGCAGAACCTCGACCCCGACGCTCAGACGGCCGCCGCGGCCGGTGGGCTGGGCCGCGGGTGCGGCGACCGAGGTGAGCGTGAGCGCGCCGACCACGGCGACGAGGGCCAGCAGGGGCAGCAGCAAACGGAAACGGCGGGCAGGCATTGGGGGTCTCCTCCGGGTTGAGACCAGTCTCGGTGATCCGCAACTCCCCTGTCACGCCAATCGCCAAACTAGAGGAGCGTTGCCCGGGCGACCCCGAATAACAGTTCATGGCCACCACCGAGGCTGCCGCTCCCGCCCGCCGGCTTACCGAGCTGACGCTCGACTTCATCGCCTACCTGGAGCTCGAGCGCGGGCTGTCTCGGAATACGCTCGAGGCCTACCGCTCCGACCTGCAGCAGTTCGGTCAGTTCCTGCAGCGCCGTGAGGTCGATCCGCTCGCCGTGGGTCCCGTCGACCTCGCCGCGTTCGTGTCCGAACTGGCCATCGGCCGGGAAGGGCAAGTCGGCCCTCGCGCCGGCGACCCTGCAGCGCAAGATCGCCTGCCTGCGCTCCTTCTACCGCCATCTGCGCCGGGATGGGATCCTGGATAGCGATCCGACCACCGAACTGCGACCGCCCAAGTCCAGCGCCCGGCTGCCGAAGGTGCTGAGCCGCGATGAGGTGACGAGGTTGCTCGCCCAGCCCCGGGGCGCCGGCGTGGCCGCGCTGCGGGATCGTGCATTGCTGGAGACGATGTACGCCTGCGGCTTGCGAGCCTCGGAGGCGATCGAGCTGACGCTGTCCAACCTCGACCTCGACGCCGGGGTCCTGCGCACCCACGGCAAGGGCTCCAAGGAACGGATCGTGCCGATCGGCAGCCAGGCCGTCAGCCGCGCTGCGGGAGTACATCGCACGCGCCAGGCCCCGTCTGGTCGGCCTGAGCGATGAGCCGCGGGTGTTCGTCAACCTCCGCGGCGGGGCGCTCTCGCGACAGGGGCTCTACAAGATCGTCCAGGGTCACGCTCGCAGCGCCGGGCTGGAGCACCGGATGAGCCCGCACACGCTCCGGCACACCTTCGCCACGCATCTGCTCGCCGGCGGCTGTGACCTGCGCTCGCTCCAGGAGATGCTGGGACACGCGGACATCGGGACCACGCAGATCTACACGCACCTGTCGGCGGATCGGCTGCGGGACGTGTACTTCGACGCCCACCCGCGCGCGCAGATCGAACGCGAAACGTAAAGTCCTCGGGGATGGGGATCACCCACCTCGATCAGGCGCCGTCGCGCGAATAGGACCTGGGGCATCTGCGCTCGCGCTGGACGTTCCTCGGTGAGGCCGCAGGAGCGTCGATGTCGGCCTGCGGCGGATCGAGATTGCCCCCGGAGCGTGGTCGACCCCGGCCCACGAGCACGGCCGGGAGGAGGAGATCTTCTACGTCCTGGCCGGCGGGGGCGTGTCGTGGCAGAAGGGCTCGACCGCGCCCGTGGCGGCGGGAGACTGCATCGTCTACGCCGCGGGGCGTGGCCCGCATACCCTGCACGCCGGCGAGCGAGGGCCTCGACGTCCTGGCCTTTGGTCCGCGCGAGGCCAGACGAGGCGCTGGGGCTGCCGCGGCTGGGGCTCTCGCTGCTCGGCAACCGGGCTGTCGCCTCCGAACCGGGGATGATCGACGGGGTCCCGATTCAGTTCATCCGCGAGGCCGAGCTGGGACCGCCGGAGCTTCCGCCCGAGCCGGGCGCGCGTCCGCGCACGATCGTCAACCTGGCCGACGTGCCGCCGGATCCGCTGACCCGTCCGCGGGTCCAGCGCGTCCGCCGAAATCTGGGTCGCGCCGCGGGCTCTGTCGCACACCGGCCTGCAGCACGTCGAGGTCGCGCCGGGCAAGGAGTCCACCGCCCAGCACTGCCACTCGCTGGAGGAGGAGATCTTCGTGATCCTCGATGGGGAGGGAGTGCTCGTGCTGGGCGAGGCCGAGGAGACGCCGGTTCGGCCGGTAGCGTGATCTCACGGCCGGCCGGGACAGGCGTGGCCCACGTGTCCGGCGCCGGGCCGAGCGGGATGACGCTACCTCGCCTACGGAACCCGGGATCCGGGCGACGTGTGCTACTACCCCCGCTCCAACAAGGTCGCCTTTCGCGGCGTCGGCCTGATCGGCCGCCTGCAGGCCCTTGACTATTGGGACGGAGAGGACTAGCCATGTCCGGTCCCGAATCGCGTCATGCGCCGAGGACGAGGGTCAGCCTGGCCGCCCTGCTGGTCGCCCTGCTCGCCGGGTGCGGCAACTCACGCACCCCGGTTCCCGGACCTCACCGCGCCGGTTTCGCCGGCCGCCGTCCAGCCGCTCAGCTTTCCGGCCTACGGGATTCAGCTCAAGGCACCGCGCAACTGGCAGAACAGCTTTCCGCACCCGCCCTTGGTCGCGACGATCAGCCTAGTCCAGCTCAGTCGCCGCACTGTGGAGCTATCCCCGGAGCACGCCGGCGCCCTCCGGCGCGCCCGCACTGGCGGCCGCCCGCCAAGCTGATCGCCGCAGCGCAGCACAAGGATCCATCGTTTCGCCTGATCCGGAGCCAGCGTGTCGCTGGTCGATGGCTATCCCGGCGATCGAGCTCGACGCCTTCGAGCGGATCAACGGGCGCCCGCGCCGGGTCCGCTCCACGCACGTATTCACCGGCACCTCCGAGGTCGTGCTCGACGAGTACGCGCCGAGCGCCCTGTTCCACACGGTCGACCACGCCGTCTTCTCGCCGCTGAAGCGCTCGCTGCGGCTGTCCTCGGCAGTCTGCCGGGTGAGACGGGCGTTCGTCGTCGTGCTGGACGCCTGCGGCGTCGGCGCCCTTCCGGACGCGGAGGCTACGGGGATGCTGGGATCGAACACCCTCGCGCACCTTAGCCAGGCGGCCGGCGGGCTCTCGCTCCCCGACGCTGGAGCGGCTCGGGCTGGGTTCGATCCTGCCCGTGCGAGGGGTCGCGCCGTCCCCGGCGCCCGTGCTCCACGGCCGCTTGCACGCGCTCGGCCCCGGCAAGGACTCAACGGCCGGGCACTGGGAGCTCATGGGGGTTGTGGCGCCTCGGCCGATGCCGACCTACCCACGGGGCTTTCCCGCCGCGGTGATCGGCCTCGTGCGGGCAGCCGCAGGACGGGAGGTGGTCTGCAACCGCCCGTACAACGGTCTCGAGGCGATCGCCGACTTCGGCGCCGAACATCTGCACAGCGGTGCGCTGATCGTCTACACGAGCCAGGACTCGGTTCTCCAGATCGCCGCTCACGAGCAGGTCTCCCGGCGGACGAGCTGTACGCGATCTGCCGACGAGGTCCGCCGGCGTCTGCCCGCCGAACATGCCGTTGGGCGGGTGATCGCGCGTCCGTTCAGCGGGGTCGCCGGAAGCCTTTCGGCGCACCGAGGGACGCCGCGACTATTCGCTGCCCCCGCCGACGCGCAGCTACCTTCAGGAGCTTCAGGAGGCGGCCGTGCCCGTCCACACGGTGGGCAAAGTGGGCCAGCTGTTCAGCGGTATCGGCATCGACGAGCAGCATCCCGGAGCGACCAACGAGCGTGCGCTGGCGGAGACCACGTCCCTGATCCGCGACCTCGACCATGGTCTCGTGTTCACCAACCTGGTCGACACCGACCAGGTCTACGGTCATCGGCACGATGTCGCCGGTTTTCATCACGCGCTGGCGCGGATCGATAGCCAGGTGGGGGAGTGGCTGGAGGTCCTTCGCCCCGAGGATCTGCTGGTACTGACGGCCGACCACGGCTGCGATCCCACCGGACCTCATACCGACCACACCCGCGAGCACGTGCCCCTGCTGGCCGTTTCGGGGCATCGGCTGGCCCGCCGCCACGACGGTCCGATGTCGGACGTCGGCGCGAGTGCGCTGAGGTGGCTGGCCGGCCGGCAGACCTCGAGCCTGCCGGGTTCGCCCTTTGCCGCCCTCGATCCCGGACCTCCCCTTGCCTGAGCTCCCGGAGGTCGA
Organism: uncultured Solirubrobacterales bacterium; assembly: GCA_963844475.1. Taxonomy (GTDB): domain Bacteria; phylum Actinomycetota; class Thermoleophilia; order Solirubrobacterales; family Solirubrobacteraceae; genus Palsa-465. The sequence continues at coordinate 125,610 of CAWJOL010000004.1, forward strand.
AACGATCCGGCGCCAGCTGGCGCCCCACCTGGAGGGGCGCACGGTGATCTCGGCGCAGATCCTCGACGCGCGCTGGACCCGCCCGGATCCGCCCGGGCCGGTGCAGGCGGCGCTGGCCGGCGCGCGGATCGAGCGGGTGTCCCGGGCCGGCAAATACCTGATCTGGGAGCTGTCCGAGGATCGCCACCTGCTGATCCATCTGCGCATGACCGGCTCGCTGCTGTTCGATCCGCCGGTCGATCCGCCCCACACGCGGGTCCGTCTCGAGTTCGACCGGGGCCACCATCTCGCCTACGTCGACCCCCGCCGCTTCGGCACCGGCCATCTGCTGTTGAGCCGGGCTCAGCGCGACGCCTACCTGGCCGCGCGGCTCGGACCCGAGCCGTTGACGTCCCGGTTTCACCGGCCGCGTATCTCCGCCAGAGCGGCCCGCGGGCCGGATTGCGCCCGGTCAAGGTGTTCGTGCTCGACCAGCGGCGAATCGCCGGCGTGGGAAACATCTATGCCGACGAGGCGCTGTTCGGCGCCGGCATCCATCCGCTCCGCCCGGTCGGACGGCTTACGCTGGCGCAGTGGGAGCGGTTGCGCGCGTCGATCGAGGAGGCGCTGACTGCCGGCATCGAAGCCAAGGGCGCCACCATCGACGACTTCCGTCACGTCGACGGAGCCCGCGGCTCATTCCAGGACCGCTTCCAGATCCATCTGCGCGCGGGCGAGCCGTGCGTGCGCTGCGGCGGCCCGGTCCGCAAGATCATCGTCGGCGGGCGCGGGACCTACGTGTGCGAGCACTGCCAGCCCAAGCCGCGCTCACGGGACCGAACGCCGCCCGGCCCGCGCAGCCGGTGGGCTAGCCGCTCGGGCTAGGCAGCGCGCAGCGCGTGCAGCAGCCCGGCGCGGTCGGCGGCGACCAGTTCGTCGAGCCCGCCGATGGTCTCGCCCTTCGATCACGATCTGGGGGAAGGTGATCATCCCGGTCTGGCGCGAGAGCTCCGCGCGGCCGTCCGGGTCCTTTGCCAGATTGACTTCTTCGTAAGCGATTCCGCGCTTGGCCAGCAGCGACTTCGCGGTCACGCAGCGTGAGCAGGAATCGGTCGTGTACACGGTTACGGCACTCATGACTTCATTAAGGATAGCCCGAAGGTCCCGATGCCTAAACCGCTGAGGACCGAGGCGATCGTCCTGCGATCGATTCGCTACGGCGAAGCTGACCGGATCCTGCACCTCTACACGCCCGATCATGGCCGGCTCAGCGCGATCGCCAAGGGGGTGCGTCGCTCGCGCAGCCGGTTCGGGGCGCGCCTGGAGCCGTTCTTCCATGTCCGCGCGATGCTCCACGAGGGTCGCGGTGATCTGTTCACGGTGTCGGGCGTGGACACCGTCGCCACCCACGGCGCGCTGCGCGAGCATGCCGCCTCGCTGGATGCCGCCGCTCGTGCCTGCGACGCGGTCACCCGTCTGTTCGAGACCACCGATCCGCATCCGGGCGTGTTCCGCCTGCTGGCCAACGAGCTCGCGCTGCTGAGCGACGATGTCGCGCACGCTCGCCCCGGCAACGGGCTCGCGTTTCGGATCAAGTTGCTGCTGGCGGTGGGAATCGTGCCTCAACTGGCCGCCTGCGCCGCCTGTGGGGAGCCCGAGCACCTCCGGGGCTTCTCGGCCGCATCCGGTGGGGTCGTGTGCAGCTCTTGCGAAGCGGCGGCCTTCGTCTTGGACGAGGAGGCCTACCGGTTTCTCGTCGATGCGCTGGGTCAGCCGCTGGCCCGCGCCCCCGACGCCTCCGAGCGAGCCCTGCGCCAGGCCGAGCGCGCGATCACCGAGACCGCCGAGCATCACGCCCACGTGCGGCTGCGGCCGCTGATGCGCGCGGCCTGACTCTCTTAGAGCCCGTCGGGAATGCGCTGGCCGCGCCACGGAGCCGGTGCCGGCTCCCAGTCTCGGAGCACGTCGCGAGCAAGCGCGAACAGCAGCGCGTCGTTGGCGCCCTCGCCGATCTGCGTCTGGGGGGCATCGCGGCGCAGACGCGCCAGCTCGTCGCTCGCGGAGTAAGACCGGCTGGCCGCCAGCCTGGCCGCGGGCTCGATCGCCGCCACCGCCGTGTCCGAGGCGAACACCTTGGCCGCGGTCGAGAGCGCTCTGGCGTCGTCAGCGCCTGCGTCGACCGCAGCGGCCGCGCGCCGGGTCAGCGATTCGGCCGCCAGCATCCGCACATGCATCTCCCCGATCCGCAGCTGCGTGTGGGTGTGGTCGCCCAGGACGCCATCGCCGATCGCCCGCTCCAGAGCTTCAGCGGCCGCCGTCGCGGCGATCCGGTCAAGGATGCCCAGGGCCCGGCAGGCCACGTTGATCCGCCCGACGTCGAGGGCATCGAGCATCTGCGCCGTGCCGTGTCCGGCGCGGTCGGGACCGCCGAGGATCTCCGCCTCCGCGGCGACGAAGTCCGCGAAGGTGTACTGCGCGGATTCCACCCCCCGGTAGCCGACCTTGTCGAGATTCTCGACCCGCCACCCGGCGTCACCACGTCCGGTGGCGGGCAGGATCACGCACGACGGTTTGTCGAAGCCCTCGAGCAGCACCAGCATGAAGATCACCTCGGCCGAGGCACCGCCCGCGACCCAGCGCTTCGTGCCGCTCAGGCGCAGACCCCCCAAGGGCGCCGGCGCCGCCTCGGTCTCCAGGCGCCGGAGGTCGCTGCCGGCCTGTGGCTCGGTGATCGAGAACGCGGCGACGATCTCGCCCGCGCCCAGCTGCGGCAGCCACCGCTGACGCTGCGCCTCGCTCCCGTGGCGGGTCAGCAGAGCGGTGGCCAGCCCGGAAGGGTTGACGGCTCCGGTGAGCGAGATCCATCCCTGGGAGAGCGTGCGCCAGATCGGCACCATGTCCAGAACCGAATAGCCCGGGCCGCCGTACTCGGCCGGGACCAGGGCGCCGGCGAGCCCGAGGTCGAGCAGTTGCCGCTGCACGTGGTCCGGGAGGCGATCCTCCCGGTCCCACACGTCGACTTTCGGCAGCACCTCCTCGGCAACGAACCAGCGCACAGCAGCCAGCAGGCCAGCTGCGTCCGCGGTGCGTTTCGGTGGCATCGATTCAGCGGAAACTCGTCAGAAACCGGCGGGCCGTGCGCCGCCCGGTGAGCAGCCGGGCCTCAGCGATCCCGACCTCCTCGATCACGCCGTGGCGGACCTTCAGCACGCCGCGCACCGAGCGGCCCGCGGTGAGGTACCACACGTTGCGCCCGATTGTGAACGGTGCGCTCAGCCCCAGCCGGCGCGCACGCTGCAGCCGCGCGCCGGCCCGAATGCCGCGCAGCGCGTAGCGGTGGTTGGCGCTCAGCACCAGGGCAACACGCCCGCGTGCGTATTCAGCCCGGATGCCGCTGCCGGACAGGCAGAAGAAATCCATCTCCCTGCGGCCGCGGCTGGAGCTCTGCACGAAGGCGGCGCGGGCCTGGGCGCGGGTCATGCCCAGGCTCACCGGTCCCAGAGTTCGCCCGTTCAGGCTGCCGCTGGCGGCCGGGCAGCCGAGTGGGGAGGAGCTGACGGGCTGCAGCCCGCCCGGGCTGCCCGGTGGCGCATAAACCAGGGGGAGCTCGACGCTCGACGGGTAGGCGGCTGAATGCCGCAGCGCGTAGACGCCGCCCAGCAGCCCCGGCGCCTGCGTCACCGACGGCAGCGCATGGGGAAAGTCCGAGGTGGCGATGGTGACCCGCAGCCGGTGACCCGGCGCCAGCGTGTCCACGGTCGGGAACACCTCGACCTGGTAGCGGTTGACCTGACCCGCCGCCGCTGGCGTCACCGCGGCCTTCGTATAGGGATGGAACGGAAGCAGCGGCTTGCCGTCGGCGGCGAACCAGCTGCGCGAGCGATCGAGCGCCCGCTGGCTGCCCTCGAGCAGCCCGGACGTCAGCGCGGTCGCGTTGCCGCTGGGGGCGACGTCGGAGAGTTGGACCACCCATTCGCTGTCCTGGGTCGTCGTCGTGGCGTACAGCGTGGCCCCGATCGGGCCGGCCAGCGTGACCGCCCGGCTGAACGGGGCGGTGGTGTAGCTCTGCGTTCCTGGTCCGAGCTGCGAGAGGTTGACGCTCTGGGTGCAGGGATCGCTCAGCTTGAACAGTGACAGCGCGAGCGCGCCAAGACCGGCCGCCCACTGCTCGGTCGAGCTGGTGCACGGAATCTGGGTGCCGGTGAAGACGAGCGGATCTGACGAGCCGCCGCTGGGGGGAGCGGTGGGCGCGAGCCCTCCACCGGGATGCAGGAAGTAGGTGGCCGGGGTGGCCTGGTCGAGCGGGTAACGCGCAGCCTCCGCATAGCGGCCGGTCGCCAGGTCCTCGACGTGCAGCGGCGTCGAGGTGTCGGTGATCCCGGTGTCGATCCCCTTCAGCCAGTGATCGAACCAGGCCAGCTCCACCCCCGGCATGTCGAGACCGTGGTAGTTCAGGCCCATCCCGGCGGTGACGTGGTACCACGGGCCCTGGATCAGCTGGTAGCGCGGGGTGACCGGCTGATGCGGGCTCATCGGCGCCAGCACCGGGCGGTGTTGGTAAGCGTTCTGAAAGCTCGAGTAGTTCAACAGCTCGCCGCGCTGGAACAGGTCATACCAGCCGCCGATCAGGAACGCGGGAATCCGATCGCGCACGATCGTCTCGATCTGACCCACCGGATTGCGTGCGCCCCAGTACGCCTGGTCGTAGGCCTGATCGCCGCCCGTCTCGACGCCGGCCACGAGCGCTGCGTCGAAGCTCGAGAGATCACGCACGTGATCTGAGAGCGCCTTGGCCAGATCAGGGTTCTGCTCCTGTGCGGGCAGCAGCAGGTTCAGCCCGGCGGTCAGCCCCAGGTAGATGGCGGAGAACTCGATGTCCGGAAAGCCTCCGGCGAACGCGGTGTCCCGGTACAGGTCGTTGGCCGAGATGATCGGGAACATCGCCTTGACGTGCGCGGGGCCTGCATCGACCGCGGTGGCAAATTGGTTGATCCCGAGGTACGAGGGCCCGAACAAGCCGACCTTCCCGTCAGCGTGCGGCAGCTTCGCCGCCCAGTTCACTAGCGTGGCACCGTCATGGCCCTGTACGGGGTCGAACAGACCCCACTCTCCCTGCGAGCCGCCGGTCCCGCGCACGTCGGCGACCACGTTGATGTATCCGCGCTGGACCAGGTAGTCGTTCTCTCCCGCGCCGAGCGACGAGGCAAACGGTCCGTTGTCCTTGCCGTAGGGCGTCTGGGTGAGGATCACGGGAAATGGTCCGGGCGCGGGCTTGCCGGATCTGTCGGTCGGGAAGTAGACGTTCGCGCGCAGGATCGTGCCGTCGGCGGCGCTCACCGGGAGATTGGTCTGCGAGCCGACGCCGTAGGTCGGCGCCTGCGGTTGCCAGGCCGACGCGACGGGGGCGCCGAGGGCGCACGCCAGCACCGAAGCAACGATCACTCCTAGCCACCGAACCGGTTTCACCCTGACCTGTCCATCCTCCCGTGCGCGGGCAGTCTAATCCCTACGACTTCGACACAGCTCCAGCGGCGGTCCAGTCCCGCTGTCAGAATCGGTCGACGATGAGCGACGAAGTGACCACGATCGGCTACGAGCACCCCAGCGGAGCAGTGGCCGCAGCCTTCGCGCAGCGGATCCGTGACCGCGAGGAACGCGAGCTCTCGCCGGCTGCCACGCGCTCGTATCCCGCCGAACGCATCCGCGAGGAGCCCGATTGCGGGCTGCGCACCCCGTTTCAGCGCGATCGCGACCGAATCGTGCACTCCAAGGCCTTCCGGCGCCTGAAGCACAAGACCCAGGTGTTCGTCTCCCCGGTCGGCGACCACTACCGAACCCGGCTGACCCACACACTCGAGGTCACGCAGGTCTCTCGGACCGTGGCACGGGCGCTGGGCCTCAACGAGGATCTGGTGGAGGCGATCGGCCTCGGGCACGATCTTGGCCATCCGCCATTCGGCCACATCGGTGAGGACGCGCTGCACCGCTGCCTGCTCGCGCGCTTTGACGCCTCATTCCTGCACCACGAGCATTCGCTGCGCGTGGTCGACACGCTCGAGCGTGACGGCCAGGGCCTGAACCTGACCCTGCCGGTCCGCGACGGCATCCTCGGACACTCCGGACGCGCGCCCGAGCCGGCCACGCTGGAGGGCCGGATCGTCCGGCTGGTCGACCGGATCGCCTACATCAACCACGACATCGACGACGCCCTGCGCGCCGGGGTGATCTCGGCCACCGACCTTCCCCAGCGGCCGATCGAGATCCTCGGGGGGACGTGGTCCGCGCCGGATCGACGCGCTGGTCCACGACCTCGTCGAACATTCCGCGCTGAGCGGGGACATCGTGCAGAGCGAGCGGGTTGGCGGCGCGATGGCCGAACTGCGCCAGTTCATGTTCGAGCGCGTCTACCTCGGTCCCGAGGCCACGCGTGAGGGCGGGAAGATCGAGATCGTCGTTCGTACGCTGTTCGATCACCTCTGCGCGCATCCGGAGGAGATTCCGGCTTCGATCCCCGATGGGGACCTCTCGCGGCGCGTAACCGACTATCTCGCCGGGATGACCGACCGATTCTGCATCCAGGCCTTCCAAGCGCTCACCATCCCGGTCGCGTTCGCGCCGTGACCCGGTACACCGCCGATTCCCGCGATCGCGTCCTCGACGCGGTCGACATGCTCGCCCTGATCGAGCCTCGCAGCCCGCTGCGCCGGGCGGGCGTCGACAGCTACTTCGGCAATTGTCCGTTTCACGACGAGCGCACCGGCTCGTTTCACGTGCGGCCGGAGCAGAAGCACTACTACTGCTTCGGCTGTCACGTCTCAGGAGATCCGTTCACCTTCGTGATGGAGACCGAGGGCCTGGACTTCAAGGGCGCGCTCGAGTCGCTGGCCGACCGCTTCGGCGTGCGGCTGGAGACCGAGGACGAGGATCCGGCGGCCGCGTCGAAGCGCCAGCGCCGCGAGCGGCTCTACGGTCTCCTCGGCCGCGCGGCCACCTACTACGCCCGGTATCTGTGGGAGGCCACGGAGGCCGCGCCGGCGCGCGAGTACCTGCTGGGGCGCGGCCTGACCGAGGAGACCCTGCGTGAGTTCCGGGTCGGGTACGCGCCGAGCGCCTGGGACCGGATCCTGCGCGCCTCGCGCACCAGCGGGTTCAGCGACGACGATCTGCTGGCCGCGGGACTCGTCCAGCGCTCCAAGGCCCGCCAGGGCCAGGTCTACGACCGCTTCCGGGAGCGGATCATGTTCCCCTCCTCGGACTCGCGCGGACGGGTGCGCGGGTTCGGCGCCCGCGCGATGCGTGAGAACCAGCGCCCGAAATACCTCAACACCTCCGACAGCGACCTCTACCACAAGCGCAGCCAGCTGTTCGGCATCGACCTCGCCCGCTCGACCGCCGCGCGCGCAGGGCGGATGATCCTGGTCGAGGGCTACACCGACGTGCTCGCGCTGCACCAGGCAGGGCTGCGAAACGCAGTCGGCATCATGGGCACGGCGCTGACCGAGGAGCAGGTCCGTGAGCTCGAGCGGGTGGTCCAGGTGCTCGTGCTGTGCCTGGACGCCGACCGCGCCGGCCAGGAGGCAATGCTCCGCGCGGCCCGACTGGCCGCCGGCAGCAAGCTCGAGCTGCGCGTCGTGCCGCTCCCCGAGGGCACCGATCCGGCCGAGCTGGTGGAGCGTGAAGGCGCGGACGCTCTGCGGGCGCTGGTCGAAGCTTCCGTCCCGTTCGTGGTGTTCCACGTTGAGCGCATCCTTGAACGAGCGGATCTGGGCAACGCCGAAGGGAAGGACCGGGCGCTCGACGAGCTACGGCCTGTGCTGGCCGAGGTTCCGGTCAGTGTGCTCCGAGACGAGCTGACCCGGCAGGTGGCCGGTCGGCTGGAGCTGAGCGGCGGTCGGCTGGCTTCGTTGCTTGAGGTGACCCCGGCCACGGCACGAGCGGGGGTGGGGACGGCGGCCCCGACCGGCGTTCCGTCGCTCGCTGGGGCCGTCGATCGGATTCCCACGGCACCCGCGCTGGACCAGAGCCTGCGCGCGGAGCGGGATTTCCTGGCCCTGTGTATCGCGTTGCCCGAGGCGGGAGCAGAGATGCTGGCCTCGATCGATCCCGATGAGCTGCTGACCAGCGAAGTGCTGCGCCGCGCCGCCTCGCACCTGCGCGACCGGATCGACAGGCCGCTGTCCGACCTGCCGCCCGACGACGAAGCCCTGGCGAAGACGGTCGCCGACCTGGTCGCCCTGGCGGGCAAGGGTCGCGGTCCCAGCCCGGCGCGCCTGGAGCACGCCCGATTGGTGCTGGAGCGAGCTCGCCTGGATCGAGCCATCGCCCGCGGCCGCGCCCGCGGCGGATCGGGCATCAACGAGCTGGCCCATTCGCGCGAGGAGATCCTCGAACGCATCCACGAGGTGGTGGCTCGCCTCGAGGGCGCGCTATAGGCGGGCGCGCCGAGCCCGGTGTAGCTCCGGGGGTGGGACTCGAACCCACAACCCTTCGGTTAACAGCCGAATGCTCTGCCATTGAGCTACCCCGGAGTGGCGATACGGCGGTGGGCGCAAGCCGCCGTTACGACACTTTATCGGGAACCTCCGTGATACCTCCCTCCACCTCTGCGTGGCAGTTCGAGCACAGCAACGCGCATTTTTGTGCCTCGGCCCGCAGCGTGGTCAGGGATACCGTCATCCCGCTTTCCCCCGGACTCAACCACTTGTTGCTCGGATCGAGATGGTGAAACTGGAGCGCGCCGAGGTAGCGGTCATAGCCGCAGATCCGGCAGCATCCTCCCGCCTCGGCGACTAACAGGGACTTCAGCCGGCGCCGGCGTTCAGATACCCGGTCGCTGCGGCAGCGCTTGCAACGGTAGTAGCCACGCCCCTCCATCAGGAACTCCGTCTCGCCATGGTGCTCGCAGCGGCACGTCACTACGGCGAGCCCGGCGTCTCGCTCGTCCTCCCGCCGCATCCGTCGCCGCGATCGTGAGGTGCGAAGCCCGAAACGCGCCAGCCGACGTCGAACCGTAATCGCGCTTATTCCCAGGTCCGAGGCCATCTGAGCGATCGTCATCCCTGCGGCGACCCGCTCCTCGAACGCCTTCCGGTCGATATCGACGGGGCGCGCATGCGGCGCTCTGTGCACAGGCTCCAGACCGTAGGACTCCAGCCAATAGGCCACGGTTGACGGCGCCTTGCCGAAGCGGCGAGCGATGTCGGAAACGGTGAGCCCCCGGCCCAGCAGCAGCTCGAGTGAACCCTGGTCCATCAGTCCGCTCCTCTCGTTGAGTCGAACATACGTTCGCACGACGTTCGGACGGAAAATCTCGCCGCCGCGTAAGCTCCGAGCCCGATGAAGCTCTACGTCTGTTACGGAACCTGGAAGCCGGCCCCCCGCCCCGGTGGGCACCCGTGCGGCACGGCGTACCACGCGCTGGTCGACGCGGGCCATCAGCCCGAGGTCATCAAGACCTACGGCCTCGGGATACTTCCGGAGGCTCTGAACCTCACCCCGGGTCGGCGGGAGGTCAAGCGGCTGACCGGCAACCAGTGGGTACCTGTGCTGGTCACCGATGACGAGCACGTCGTTCAGGGCTCACGGGAGATCGCGGACTGGGCGCAGGCGCATCCAGCATGAGGGCGGGGCTCACGACGGCTGAGCTTCAGCGCTGGGAGGAGCACGGCGCCACTTGGCGCACGATCGAGATCACCGATCAGCGGGTGCTGGTCGAGCTATGTACCTGTTCCGGAGAGCCCGTCGACCTGAGGGCCAGCGAAGCCGCAGAGGTCATCGCGTACGTGCGCCGCGCTCAGCTCGCCTGAGCCAGTTCCTCGACCAGCTCCGCGGCGCGCGTCGCGCCGTCGTTGGCCTCGGCCCACGCCTTCAGCGCCCGAGCGCGCTCGGCCAAGGCCGGATCTCCGAGCACGCGCTGGAGGGCCGAGCGCAGCGTGTTTGGGCCCAGGAACCGCCAGGGGAGCCTCGCCCCGACGCCGGCCCAATCAACTCGAGCCGCGTTTTCGCCCATGTCGCCCGAGTGCGGCACGGCGAGCACCGGGGCCCCGGATGCGAGGGCCCGCACGACGGTCCCGTGGCCGGCGTGGCTGATCACCGCCGCGCAGCGCGGCATCGTGCGCGAATAGGAGATCCAGTCGACCAGCTTCACGTTCGCCGGCACGACGACCGGAGACTTCAAGGGCTTGCGGTTGGTCGCGGCCAGCACGCGCACCGGCGCCTGGGCCAAGCCCAGCAGGGCCGTCTGCAGCAACTGGTGATCGGGATCCTGGGCGGTCGAGACAGCGACGAGGACGAGCGGCTCATCGCCGGGTGGTGCCGCGGTGTCCTCGTACGGTGGCTCCCACAGCATCGGCCCGACGACATGCACCTCCGCGGCCCAGTCCCGCGGGTACTCGAGCTGCGGGAACGTTCCCACCAGACACAGCCGATCGCTGAGACCGCCGTGCAACCGGGTGACCGGAGGCAGCCCGAGCTTGGTTCGGGTGTCGTTGAGTTCGCTGCGGCCCTGGCGCAACCCGGCCTCCACCGGGCGCTCGAGCATCCTCCAGAGCGTCCGCCCCGCGGGGGTCCGCGGCATTCGGGCTCCGAAGGCATAGGGCGGCGCTCCGGGGGCGCTCGAGGGGTGCACGTGAGGGATCAGCGTCGCCACCGGAATGTCCTCGAGCTCGCCGGCCATGGCGGGCGCCAGCGTGAGGATGTCGTGCACCACGACCTGTGGCGCTGAAGCGCGCACCGCCTCACGCGTCCGCGCGGTGGCCAATACCACCGCCTCGTAGGGCTTCAGTGGCCGCTCACGGGTAGGGAACACGGGGTACTCCGGCGCCGGGACAAATTTCATCCCGGCGTTCTCGACGTGCTCCCGCCAGCGCTTCCAGGTCTCGAAGGTGACGTCGTGTCCGCGGGCAACCAGGCGCGTCCCGAGGGCGAGCATCGGGAACGCGTGGCCCGGGTCGCCGAACGCCCCGAGGAAGATTCGCAGCGGAACTCCCGCGCTGCTCAAGCTGCGAGCTCAGCCACCGCGCGCAGCTGCGAGACGCGATCCTCCGCCGTGAACGCCATGGGGGTCACCATCAGCGTCCCTACGCCCGCGTCACGGAACGCCGCCAAGCGATCTCGCACCACATCGTGCGGGCCGCACAGTGACACCATGTCGATCAGCTCGTCCGGAATCGCCTCGCCGGCCTCGGCCTTCTTGCCGTCCAGATAGAGATTCTGGATCTCGCCCGCGGCCTCTTCGAACCCATACCGTTGGACCAGGTTGTTGTAGAAGTTCTGCTTGCGGCTGCCCATGCCGCCGATGTAGAGCGCGAGTATGGGCCGCATCAGGTTCCGCGCCAGCTCTCGATCATCGGAGATGTAGGTGTTGACGGTCGGGGCAATGTCGAAGCCGTCCAAGGTGCGTCCTGACTGCGCGGCTCCCTGCTCGAGCAGGCTGCGGAATTCGGACACGTACTCGGGAGAGAAAAACGTCGGGATCCAGCCGTCGGCGATCTCGCCGGCCAGCGCGGTGTTCTTCGGGCCGATGGCGGCGAGGTAGATGGGTATCCGCTCCTGCTTGGGGGTGATCATCAGCTTCAGCGGCTTGCCGGGCCCGTCGGGCAGCGGCAGCTCGATCGTCTCGCCGTGAAACTCCACCCGCTCGCGGGCCAGCGCCATCCGCACCACCTCGACGTACTCGCGTGTGCGCTGCAACTGCTTGGCGAAGCGCTGGCCGTGCCAACCCTCGGCGACCTGCGGCCCCGACGAGCCGATCCCCAGCACCATCCGGCCATCGGAGAGCTCGTCGATCGTCGCGGCGGTCATCGCGGTCATCGCCGCGCTGCGGCCGGGCATCTGGAAGATTGCCGATCCCAGTTTGATCTTCGACGTCCCGGCCGCCAGCCAGGCCAGCACGGTGGCGGCGTCCGAGCCATAGGCCTCAGCGGCCCAGACCGAGTCGAACCCGAGTCGCTCAGCTTCCTGCACGACCTCCAGCTGATCCTGAGGTCCCATTCCGAGACCCCAGTAGCCGACATGTACTCCGAGCTTCATTTGCAAGGTTCCTTTCGCGGAAGGAGATCGCTTGAGCGGTTCGACGGCCGCCGATATGGTGACCTCGCCGCCTGTGGGGGGCGATGAACCCTATGCGAGAACGATCCCGAGCGACGATTAGCGAGCTCCGCACGACAATTGCCTGTCTGCCGCGGAGCACCCGAATCGCGATGCTCGACGGGATCAACCACAACGAGATCATCGTCGGGGCCTACACGCACGATGACGGGATCTGCCCGATGCTGGCCGCCCATCGCGCTGGGGGCCGGACCAACTTCATCTCGTTCGCCAAGGCGTGGGACCGTTTCGCCTACCGCGACGCCAAGCCCGGCAAGGCGCGGAGGGCAACCGAACGGGAGCTGCTGATCCTGCGCACCCACCTGGAGGCGAGCCTGCTCGCGGACGAGGGCCCGGCGCCCCGCTTGCGCGAGGTGATCGCCGAGCATCGTGAGCTGATGGCGCGGAGCGCGGAGCTGGCGCCGGAGCGCGTGCGGCCCGGTGACCACGACCGCAGCCGTGAGCTCCGCGGACGACCTGGGTGGTCCTGGATGCGGGTGGTCCGCCGCTACGACGACTATCAGCGCGCGCTGGCCCGTCTCGAGCACGAGCGCAAGCAGGCCGAGGCGCGCGAGCCCACCCACGCGTGAGGCCCGCCCGCGGTCGCGGGCTGGCAGACTCCGGTGGCCGTGACTGAGCTGACGGGGCGGACCAGCGGCGGGTTGGGGGAGGAGCGGCGGACCAGCCCGCTCGAGCTCCTGTGGGACCTGGTGTTCGTCTTTGCGGTGACTCAGGTCACCGCGCTGCTCTCCGCGGACCTGACCTGGCGCGGCTTCGGGCAGTCGATGCTCGTGCTGGCGTTGATCTGGTGGGCGTGGTCGGCGTTCGTCTGGGCCACCAACGCTCAGGCCGCGAGCTCGCCGTCGCTTCGAGCGTGCCTGCTGCTGGCCACCCTGTTCATCTTCATCGCCGGCCTGGCCGTTCCACGCGCATTTCACGGAGGCGGGACGCTGTTCACCGTCACCTACGCCGTCGTCCGCCTTCTGCACCTTGCGCTCTATGCCGATGCGTCCCGCCGCGGAAGCGCGGCCTGGTCGGCGATCGCGGGATTCGCACTGTGCGTGGTCGTTGGAATGGCCCTGCTGATCATCGGGTCTCTGTTCGACGGCGGCACCCGCGTGCTCCTGTGGGTCCTCGCGGCGGCGATCGATTACGCCGGTCCCGCCTGGCTGACCCGCGAGCGCCTGCGCGGTCTCCAGCGCGTGGCCGTGGCGCATTTCGCCGAGCGCTACAGCCTGTTCGTGATCATCTGCCTGGGCGAGTCGATCGTGACCATCGGCGTCGGAGCGCGACACGAGGGGCTGAGCTTCGCCGTGGTTGCTGCGGTGTCGCTTGGCCTGCTGATCACCATCGGTCTGTGGTGGACGTATTTCGACCGGTCCGCTGATGCTGCCGAGCGGCGCCTGCGTGAGCACGACGATCCGGTGCTGGCGGCGGCTGACGCCTACAGCTACCTGCACCTGGTGATCGTCGCCGGCATCATCATCTTCGCGGTAGGGGTCAGCGGAGCGGTCCACGCGGTGACCGAGCCGCTCCGCACCGGGGCCCGGCTGGCGCTGTGCGGCGGTGTGGCGATCTACCTCCTCGGCCACGTGGCCTTCCGGCTGCGGATCATGGCCCAGCTCGGACGGGGAAAGCTGCTCGTCGCGTTCGCGCTGCTGGTGCTCGCCTTCGCGGGGAGCTCGCTGCCGGCCTGGGGTCTGGCGGCCGTGATCACGGTCCTGCTTGCGGCTCTGTGCATCGGCGAGACCGTTGCTGCGAGCCCGGCATGAGCGCCCGCCCAGGCGTGTCGGTCATCGTTCCCTTCGCCGGCTCGTCCGCGCAGCTGCACCGGTTGATCGAGGCGCTCGAGCGTCTTGAGCTGGGGGACGAGGACGAGGTACTGATTGCGCTCAACCGCCCCCGTTCCGCGGACGCCGCGCCGCCGGCTGGACGGGTGCAGCTCATCAGCGCGACCGGCGTGCGCTCGCCCGGGTTTGCCCGCAACCAGGCCGCCGCGGTGGCGCGCGGTCGATGGTTGCTGTTCATCGACGCCGACACCGTTCCCCAGCCGTCGCTGCTCACTGATCTGTTCCGTCCCGTGCCTGCCCCCGGCACTGCGGTGGTGGCCGGGGGGATTCGTGACGTCGCCGAGGCGGGCGGGCTCGTCGCCCGGCACGCTGTGGCGCGCCGGCAGTTGAGCCAGGTCAACACCCTGAATCGGGGAAGCTTCGCCTACGCCCAGACCGCGAACTGCGCTGTGCGCGCCGACGCGTTCGCGGCCGTTGGGGGGTTTGCCGCGGGCGCTCGAGCGGGTGAGGATGCCGACCTGTGCTTCCGGCTGGCCGCGTTGGGCTGGGAAATCGAGCACCGTCCGGGCGCGCTGGTCCTTCACCACGGCCGCGACACGGCGCGCACGTGGCTGCAGCAGCTGCTGCGCCACGGGGCTGGGGCCGCCTGGCTCGAGCGCCGCTATCCAGGAGCGCTTCCCGCCCTCGGTCCGCGCGCGCTGACCCGACGGTTGGCTCGGAGCGCCGTTGAAGCCGCTCGCGGCCTCGCGCGCGGCGACCGGGACGCGTCCGCGTTCGCGCTGCTTGACCTTGCTGGAGCGCTGGCGTTCGAGCTCGGACGCCGACTATCCAACTCAGCTCGGTCGGAGCCAGGTTTTGCCGGTGTGATCCCGGGGGAGATCAGACCTGAAAGGATGGATTGACCATGGCCACCCATGCAAGCCTTGAGCTGCGCGGAGCGATCGAACCCGGCTTCGAGGAGGTGCTGACGCCCGACGCACTCGACTTCGTGGCCGGGCTGCAGCGTGAGTTCGGCGCCGTCAGGCGGGAGCTGCTCGAGGCCCGGGCGCAGCGCCGGGCCCGTCTGGCCGCGGGCGAGACGCTCGACTTCCTCCCGAGCACGGCCGAGGTCCGCCAGGGCGACTGGCGCGTCGCCCCTGCTCCGGCGGACATGCAGCAACGCTGGATCGAGATCACCGGGCCCACCGACCGCAAACTGGTCATCAACGCCCTGAATTCAGGCGCCGACGGGTTCATGGCCGACTTCGAGGACGCTAACGCTCCGACCTGGCACAACATGGTCGACGGCCATATCAACCTGCGAGACGCGATCGACCGCACGATCACCTACGACGGCTCCGACGGTCGGCACTACGAGCTGGTCGACGATCCCGCGACGCTCCTGGTGCGCCCGCGCGGATGGCACCTCCCCGAGCGCCATCTGGTTGTCGACGGGGAGCCGATCGCCGGCGCGTTGATGGACTTCGGGCTCTACCTGTTCCACTGTGCGCCACGGCTGCGGGCCAACGGGTCGGGGCCGTACTTCTATCTGCCCAAACTCGAGTCACACCTCGAGGCCCGCCTGTGGAACGACGTCTTCTGCCTCGCTCAGGACTCGCTGGGAATCGAGCGGGGGACGATCAAGGCAACGGTCCTGATCGAGACGCTGCCGGCGGCGTTCGAGATGGACGAGATCCTCTACGAGCTCCGCGATCATTCGGCGGGCCTGAACGCCGGTCGCTGGGACTACATCTTTTCGGCCATCAAATGCTTTCCGGACCGGCCGGAGATGGTCTTGCCCGATCGCAGCGCGGTAACGATGACGGTGCCGTTCATGCGGGCCTACGCCGATCTGCTGGCCAAGACGTGTCATCGCCGTGGAGCCCACGCGATGGGCGGGATGGCAGCGTTGATTCCTTCGCGCAAGGACGAAGAGGCGAACGCCAAGGCGCTCGAGGGCGTCCGGGCGGACAAGCAGCGCGAGGTCGAGCAAGGCTACGACGGCAGCTGGGTGGCCCATCCGGACCTCGTACCAGTGGCGCGCGAGGTGTTCGAGCGCGGCCTCGGCGGGGCACCCAACCAGCTCGAGCGCCAGCGGGAGGACATCGAGGTGAGCGCGGCACAGTTGCTTGACCTCGCGTCCACGCCGGGGGAGATCACCGAGGCTGGACTGCGCACCGACACCAGCGTCGGTTTTCAATACATCTCGTTCTGGCTCGGCGGTCGCGGTGCCGCAGCGATCAATTCGCTGATGGAGGACGCCGCCACGGCCGAGATCTCTCGCGCCCAGATCTGGCAGTGGGTCCATCACGGAGTCCGGCTGCAGGATGGGCGGACTGTCACCCGAGAGCTGGTGCGCCAGATCCTGGATGAGGAAACGGCGAAGATCCGTGACAGCGTGGGCGAGGAGACCTGGCGCGCGGGCCGACCGGCTGAGACCCGGCAGATCTTCGATCAGGTTGCGCTCTCGGACGAACTGATCGAGTTCCTCACGATCCCCGCGTATGAATATCTGAAGTAGGCGGAGGCCGACCCGAGTGGGCGGCGCGGTGGTCGGGTCACCCGGGCCGGCTCAGCTCGGTTACCTCAGCGGGTCGACTTCTTGACCGCGCTGCGCGCCTTGCCGATGGCGTTGCGCGCCTTGCCCTTCAGCTCCTCGGCGCCACCTCGGACCTCGGTGCCAGGCCTACCGGTATCCCGGCCGGTCTGCCGCTTGGCGGAGCCCTTCAGCTCCTCGGCTTTGCCTTTGACCCTCTGCATACGGTCACCCATGAGACTTCCTCTCTCCATCCTGCGTGGGGGATGTGTCGGTACTACCCGTTCTGAGTCACGCCACCATCCAGGACAGCGGCCCGGACTGCAGCAGCACGATCACCGCCATCAGCAGAACGAGCAGGATGCTCCACCCGATCACCCGGCGGAAGATGTCGCCTTCGTGTCCCGCAAGTCCCACGGCGGCAGCCCCGATGGCCAGGTTCTGTGGGGAGACCATCTTCGCCAGCACACCCCCGGAGCTGTTGGCGGCGGCCAACAGCGTCGGAGACAGCCCGGACTTGTGCGCGGCAGCCACCTGCAGAGCTCCGAACAGCGAATTGGTCGAGGTGTCCGACCCGGTCACCGCAGTCCCGAACCACCCGATCAGCGGGGATAGGAAGGCGAAGAACCCGCCGGCCCCGGCGGCCCAAGTACCGAGCGTGATCGTCTGGCCGGAGAGATTCATCACGTAGGCGACGGCGAGCACCGAACAGACCGTGACCAGGGCCCACTTGAGTTGCGCCAGCGTGCGGCCGTAGATCTTCAGCGCCAGCGCTGGCCGGACCCGCAGCACCAGCATGGTCAGCACCCCGGAGACGAACAGCCACGTACCGGCCGCGGTCAGCCAGTTGAGCTTGAACATCTCGCTGGTCGGAGCCTTGCCCTTGGTGTTGAGCACGTGCAGGCCAGGCCAGCTGAACAGACTCGTCGCCTTGTCCAACTGGGCCTGAACCCCGTGCAGGCTGGTCACACCCAGCACCGCGATGATGATGATGTAGGGCGCAAAGGCGCGAACCATCTCCCCGCGGGTGGGAGGACCGCCGCGCTCGGACTGAACCCGGCGCTCAAACGCCGCGTCGCCGGCTGCGCCGCCCGCAATCGCGGGCCGGCGCCCGACTGTCCGCGTCGCCGAGGCCGGGACACCCGGCGACCAGACGCGCAGGAGGGCGACGAGCGCGCCAGTGGAGACCAGGGCAGCGATGATGTCGGTCAGTTCGGTCGAGACGTAGTTGGACACGATGAACTGCAGAACCGCGAATACGGCGCCGGCGGTCAGCGCGGCGGGCCAGGCCTCACGCAGGCCCCGGCGGCCGTCGACCATGAACACCAGCACGAACGGCACGATCAGAGCGAGGAACGGTGTCTGGCGGCCGACCATCTGGCTGAGGTGATGAACCGGCAAGCCGGTCACCTGGGCGAGCGTGGTGATGGGGATGGCGATCGCGCCGAAGGCCACCGGTGCGGTATCGGCGACCAGCGCGACGGCGGCCGCATGGACCGGCTTCAGTCCCAGCCCGACCAGCATCACGCCGCAGATTGCCACGGGGGTGCCGAAACCCGCCAGCGCCTCTAGCAGGGCGCCGAAGCAGAACGCGATCACGACAACCTGAACCCGCTGGTCGTCCGAGACCGCGCTGAAGGCCCGGCGCAGTACGGCGAAATTGCCGGTGGTCTCGGTCATGTTGAAGATCCACAGGGCGTTGATGACGATCCACATGATCGGCCAGAAGCCGAAGACTCCCCCCTCCAAAGCGGCGTCTGCTGCCTGTCCGATTGGCATCGAATAGACGATCAGCGCGACCAGGACGGCAACGCCCAGCGTCAGCAGTGCGGCCCACTGCGCCTTCATTCGCAGCACGCCGAGCAGGACGAACAGCACCAACAGCGGCAGGACGGCAAAGATCGAGGTGATTCCCAATGAGTGGGAAACCGGATCGAGAACCTGCTTATACACGGTGACCTCCCTCTCCCGGATCGCCAGCAACGGCGAAGTCAGGCTTTCACTACCCGGGTGCGGGAAAGTCATGCCTGAACATCCAAGCCCGGGATGGAGCACGGGAGCCGAGCACGCGATAATCGCCCCGGAATGGCGGTTGCCCCCAGCAGCTCATTCAGCGGCAAGACGGCGTGGGCGCGCAACCTCGCTTCCCCGGTCCGCGACTTCCTGGCCACTGAGACGGGCAGCGCCAGCGTGCTGCTCGTCGCGACGGTGCTCGCGCTCCTTTGGGCCAACTCGCCCTGGTCGCACTCCTACCAGTCTCTGTGGGAGACGAACCTCTCGATCCGCCTCGGCGGGGGCTCGATTTCCGCTGATCTGCGCCACTGGGTCAACGAGGGCCTGATGACGTTCTTCTTCCTCGTGGTGGGTCTGGAGGCCAAACGCGAGCTTGACGTCGGAGAGCTGCGCCAGCGCCAGCGGCTGACCGTGCCGGCGGTGGCGGCGATCGGCGGGATGATCCTTCCGGTGGCGATCTATCTCGCCGCTAACGCCGGCGGCCCCGGAGCTCACGGCTGGGGAGCGGCAATGTCGACCGACACGGCATTCGCGCTCGGGGCGCTGGCCTTGCTCACCCCGAGCTCCGCGACGCGACTGCGCGTGTTCATGCTCTCGCTGGCGGTCGTGGACGACCTCGGTGCCCTGCTCGTCATCGCGTTTGCCTACACCGACCATGTTTCACCCGCTGCGTTGATGGTCGCCGTAGCCCTGTTCGCGCTCCTGCTGGCGGCCCGCTTTGCGCCCGTGGGGCGCCGCCAGCTCGCCGTCGGGCTGGGCATCGCGATGTGGATAGCGATGTTCAAGTCCGGCATCGACCCGGTGATCTCGGGGCTCGCGGTGGGGCTGGTCACCAGTGCGTATCCGCCTTCGCGAGACGACCTCGAGAGGGTCACCTCGCTGACGCGCTCGTTCCGGGAACAGCCGACTCCGGAACTGGCGCGTTCCGCGCAGCTCGGGGTGCTGTCGGCGATCTCGCCCAACGAGCGACTGCAGTACAGCCTGCACCCGTGGACGAGCTATGTCGTCGTGCCGTTGTTCGCGCTGGCCAACGCCGGTATTCACGTGACCGGCAGCCTGCTCAGCAACGCGATCACCTCGCCGATCACCCTGGGGATCCTGTTCGCCTACGTGGTCGGCAAGCCCGTGGGGATCCTCGCAGCCTCCTGGATCGCGACCCGGCCGATGTTGCGTGGCCCGCGCCCGCTGCTGAGCTGGCCGGTGCTGACCGGCGGGGCTGTGGTGGCCGGGATCGGTTTCACCGTGTCGCTGCTGATCTCAACTCTGGCCTTCACCGGCGAGCGCCTTGACGAAGCCAAACTCGGTGTCCTGGGGTCGGCCGTGCTCGCGCCGACGCTCGGTTGGGTGGTGTTCCGCGTGATCAGGCGGCTTCCGGCCAATCTCCGGGCGCGGCAGATCTCCGGCACCGCCGAGGACATTCTCGATCTTTCCGATGAGGTCGATCCTGACCGGGACCATGTGCGCGGGCCGGATGATGCTCAGGTGACCCTGATCGAGTACGGGGACTTCGAATGCCCGTACTGCGGACAGGCCGAGGGGGTGATCCGCGGGCTGCTGGGCAAATTCGACGACGAGCTCCGGTACGTCTGGCGCCATCTGCCACTCAACGATGTACATCCCAGGGCTCAACTTGCCTCGGAGGCAGCGGAAGCCGCGGCGGCGCAGGGGCGCTTCTGGGAGATGCACGACGTGCTGCTGGATCACCAGGACCGGTTGTCGGCCCAGGACATCGGCGGCTACGCCGAACAGCTCGGGCTCGACGTCGAGCGCTTCTGGGACGAGCTGCGCCGCCACGAGTATTCAAACCGGGTGGCGGAGGACGTCGCTACCGCCGATTCCAGTGGCGTCTCGGGGACCCCGAGCTTCTTCATCAATGGCCGGCGCTATCAGGGCGCCTACGACAGCGACACCCTCGAGGCAGTGGTCCGCGCGGCTCGTGACCGCGCGCGGCTCCTGGCCAAGGGTTCAGCTTCGAGCGCCACGCCCGCGGCGAGCTAGCTGCGGCCGCCGAGTCCGGCGGCGGCCGGGTCAGGACAGTCGTGCGGGCAGCTCGAAGCGCCCGAACGCCGTCCGGAGTCGATCGGCATCGGTGGGCTCTTCGGTGAAGCGGACGTAGGCCTCAGGATCGGACGACTCGGTCGAGCGGACGATGAACGCGGTGACGTCCTTGATCTGCTCGCCGCGGAACGAGAGCAGGTTGAGGGCAAACGGCAAGTAGCAGGCCTCGTCGTCGTCCCAGACGTAGAACGCCAACGCGGTCTGCCCGTTGGCTTGCGAGCGGATCCCCTTCCACCGCCACATCCCGACTGCGAAGCCGGCCAGAAACTCACCAATCGGCTCTCGGCCGCTGAACCAGCTGCCTAGCGGCGGCATGGCAAAGCTGGCGTCCTCGGTGAGCATGTCGACGACGGTCTGGACATCGCCCTGTTCCCAGGCCTCGACGTACTCGTTGACCAGTTCGGTCAGTCTGGTGTCACCGATCGCCCGCAGCGTCACCTGCTGGCTCGGGTCCGGAAGGCGGTGCTCGACGGACTTGCGCGCGCGCTGCAGCGCGCTGTTGATCGACGCGACTGACGTCTCCAGCGTGTCGGCGACCTCCTTGGCGGAAAAGCCGAGGACCTCGCGGAGGATCAGGACCGCACGCTGGTTCGGGGCCAGGTGCTGCAGCGCCGCGACGAACGCGAGCTCGACGCTCTCCCGCATCTCGTACGTCGCCTCGGGCGAGGCCAGACCGTCGCCGATTCCGATCTGCTCGTCGGGGTAGGGCTCGATCCAGATCGACTCCACGATCGGCTCGCCCGGACCGGTATGCGGATCGGTTGGTGGCCCGTAGTCGAACGGCAGCACTCGCTTGGGCCGGCGTGAAATCAGGTTCAGCGACGTGTTGGTGGCAATCGTGTACAGCCAGGAGCGCAGCGAGCTACGCCCTTCGAAGCGCCCGATTGCCCGCCACGCCCGCAGAAGCGTGTCCTGTAGCGCGTCCTCAGCGTCGTGCACCGATCCGAGCATCCGGTAGCAATGGGCGTGAAGCTCGCTGCGATACGGGTTGACCGCGGAGCCGAACGCGCTCTCGTCGCCACCGCGGGCAGCGGCGAGCAGCTCCTGCTCCCGTGCGGGTGAAATGGCGGACCTGGACACGGGCCGTCAGGTTAGACCGCCCGGCAGCGAGATGCCTTGGCTGGGGCCCCCAGCTTCCGCTCGGTCAGGGCGTCTCGGCGTCGTACACCTGCTGTGCGTCGACGGCCATAAGCCGCGCTGCCATCTCGGCCTTCAGCGCCGTGAAGTGGAGTTCCTCCGCCGGGCTGCGCTCAGGCCGGCGCGAGAGCGCCATGAACTCGGGAGTGACGAACCCGTCCCTGAGTGTCAAGGTAGTGCTGTGCGTGCGATAGCAGAGCCGGAAGATGAATCGCTCCCGCTCCCTGCCCAGTTCGGGGCGACTCAGTTCCTCGAGCACGTGATAGCGACCCCCGGTCACCGCGCGAGTGGCGAGCTCAAAGCCGTCGCGCGCACCCGGTCCGGCGAAGGCCGTCGCGATCGTGAGCTCGTGCCGCTGGGGGCTCTCGGAATCGTCCAGCAGCGGCAGTCCGCGCTCGAGAACTTTGTAGGCGTGTGCCACGCCACCGGGAGACCCCCCGCCGTGATAGCGCAGCATGTCGTCGTAGCTGAAGCGCAGGATGCGGGGCCCCTCACGCAGAACTATGGCTTGGGAGCTCACCGGCTCCAGGCTAACCGGCCCCCCGATCTGAGTCCCACGCGGTTTGTGCGGGTAGGCCGGGCGCCAGACTCCAGATGCGTGCTCCTACCCCGCTGATCAGGTTCGTCCAAGGCCCTCGCCCCTCCGAGGGGGCGCCGGCCCCTCCGCCAACCGGTGTCGAAACGGGCGGTCCCGCACCCGATCCGGACGACTCCGGCGCGCTGCTGAACCGGCGTCGGCTGTTGATCGGCGGGGCCTTCGTATTGGCGGCGCTGGGAGGTTTGTACTTCCTGCTTCCGAAGATCGCCGGACTCAACCAGACCTGGGGAAAACTGCGGCACGGGGACCCGCTATGGCTGGCGCTGGGCGCGGTGTTCGAGTTTCTCTCGGTCGGCGGCTACGCGGTCCTGTTCAGGACGGTGTTCGGGCGCGCCGCGCCGCGCGTGGATTGGCGAACCAGCATCGAGATCCCCCTGGCCGGGATTGCCGCGATCAGGCTCCTGGCCGCCGCTGGGGCGGGTGGAGTGGCCGTGACGGCTTGGGCGCTCAGCCGCGCCGGCATGTCCTCACGGGTGATCGCCTGCCGGATGGTGGCCAGCTATGTCCTCCAGTACTCGGTGTATATGGGTGCGATCATCGTCTGCGGCATCGGGTTGCGGACCGGCGTGTTCTCGGGCCAGGCGCCGTTCGTGTTGACGACCATTCCCGCTCTGCTCTGCGGCGGCATGGTCGCGCTGGTGGCGAGCATGGCCCTGGTGCCACGAGATTTCGAGCGCCGCCTGAGCCGGCTGGCGACCCGAGCCGGCAGGATCGGACGCTTCGCCGCCCGCTTCGCCACCGCGCCGGCCACGGTTGGATCTGGTGTCAGGACCGCGGTCGAGCTCGTGCTCGAGCGACGGGTCGGACTGCTTGGCGCCGTCGCCTACTGGGGCTTTGACATCGCGGTGCTGGGAGTCTGTTTCCGCGCCTTCGGCACCGTGGTGCCGGTTGCCGTGTTGATCATCGGCTACTTCCTGGGCACGCTTGGGAGCCTGCTGCCGCTCCCCGGCGGAATCGGCGGCGTGGAGGGCGGGATGATCGGGGCATTCGTGGCCTTCGGGGTCTCGGCCCAGAGCGCGGTCATCGCCGTGCTTGCCTACCGTGCGCTGTCGTTCTGGCTCCCAACGCTGCCGGGGATCGCCGGCTATCTCGCTCTGCGCAACACTGTTCGGCGCTGGCGCGAGGAGGATGAGCAGGCACCGGCCGCGCAGCCTCAACCGCGTTGAACACTCGCTGGCAGCACAATGTTGGGACTCACGACGCGGAGGAGGGCAAAGCATGGAGTTCGACCTGTCGGACCGAGCCAAGGATTTCCGGGAGCGCCTGCTGGCGTTCATGGACGAGTGCGTGTATCCGGCAGAGCCGACCTGGGCAGCGCAGGTGCGAGAGGCGCCGACCCCGCACGTCCACGCACCCGTCATCGAGGATCTCAAGGACGAGGCCAAACGGCGCGGGCTGTGGAATCTGTTTCTGCCCGATGAGGAGCACGGCGCCGGCCTGTCAAATTGCGACTACGCGCCGCTGGCCGAGATCATGGGCCGCACCAAGATCGCCTCGGAAGCGTGTAACTGCTCCGCGCCGGACACCGGCAACATGGAGGTCCTACATCAATTCGGCACCGAGGATCAGAAGGCCCGCTGGCTGACGCCGCTCCTCGAGGGTGAGATCCGCTCGGCGTTCGCCATGACCGAGCCGGACGTCGCCTCGTCCGACGCGACCAACATCGCGATGCGAATCGAGCGCCGCGGCGAGGAGTATGTGCTCAACGGCCGCAAGTGGTGGACCACCAACGCCCTCCATCAGAATCTCCAGATCCTGATCGTCATGGGCAAGACCGATCCCGACGCCGCGACCTACCAGCAGCAGTCGATGGTGCTGGTGCCGCTGCAGACCCCGGGACTCGAGGTCAAACGCAGCCTGTCGGTGTTCGGTTACCACGATGCCGAGGGACATGGGGAACTGGAGTTCACCGACGTGCGCGTGCCGGTGGACAACATCATCGCGGGGGAGGGGATGGGATTTCTCATCGCCCAGGCCCGGCTGGGGCCGGGGCGCATCCATCACTGCATGCGGGCGATTGGCGCCGCCGAGCGGGCGCTTGAGCTGATGTGCGATCGCGCCGACGACCGGGAGACGTTCGGCAACCCCGTATCGCATAATTCCAACATCCGTGACTGGATCGCGGAATCACGGATCGAGCTGGAGATGGCCCGCCTGCTGGTGATGAAGACCGCCTGGCTGATGGACACCGTGGGCAACCAGCACGCCCGCATCGAGATCTCCGGGATCAAATTCGCGGTGCCGAACATCTGCCTGCGCATCGTCGACCGCGCAATTCAGGTGCACGGCGGGGGAGGCGTCTCGGACGACTTTCCGCTTGCCGCCATGTACGCCGGCCTGCGCACGCTGCGCCTCGCCGACGGACCGGATGAGGTGCACAAGCTCTCGCTGGCCCGGCAGGAGCTTCGCCGGCAGCGCGAGCGACGGAGCACCGGAGAGCCGGCGGCGACGAGGTGAGCAACGCGTTGCGGCGCATCGGGCTGGCGGTCCACCCGACCAGAGACATCCAGGACACGTTCCAGGCGCTGCGCGAGTGGTGCGAGGCCCGCGATGTCGAGGTAGTGCAGATCCAGGTGTTCGGGCAGCAGCAGGAGCTGGCCGAGGAGGGCGATGCATCCTCGTGCGACCTGATCGTGGCTATTGGCGGCGATGGCACCACCCTGGCGGCGATCCGGGCCGCCGCCACCGTGGGCCTGCCCGTGCTCGGGGTGGCGTGCGGCAGCCTTGGCGCACTGACCACGGTGCCCGCGGAAGAGGTGACGCGCGCGCTCGAGGCCTTCCGCGCCGGCGAGTGGCAGGCTCAGGAGATTCCAGCGCTGCAGATCCGTCTCGATGACAGCGAGGACCTGATCGCGTTCAACGACCTCGCGATCGTCCGCGACGGCGAAGGGCAGATTCGCACTTCGGCTCATGTCGACGGAACGCTCTATGTCCGTATGGCCGGGGATGGATGTGTGGTCAGCACCGCGATCGGGTCGAGCGCGTACTCGTTCGCCGCCGGTGGGCCGCTGCTCGGGCCAGAGACCGCGGCGTTTCTGCTCACCCCTCTGTCCAATCACGGCGGCTCGTGTCCGCCCCTGGTCATCTCGGCCCGGTCACGGCTGGAGCTCGAGATCCAACCCGCGTTCGGAGGCGTGCGGCTGGAGGTGGACGGCAAGGTTTTGGGTAACGACGTCGAGACCCTGAGCGTCCAGCTCCTCGACGGGGCCGCGACGGTGGTCGCGTTCGCCGGACAGGAGCCGCTGCTCAGTGGTTTGCGCCGGCGGGGCATCATCATCGACAGCCCGCGCATCCTGGCGGAGGACATCCGCGCGCGCGAGCGCGATCAGGCCTGACCGACCGTTCGCCGTCTTGCCCGGCGGCTACGCTCAACGCGTGCCTTCCTTCATCGACCTGCTGGACGAGCGAGGTGTCCTACTGGCCGACGGTGCCACCGGTACCAACTACCAGGACATGGGAATCGAGCCCGGCGTGGCGCCGGAGGAGTGGGTGCTGGATGCGCCGGAGCGGGTTGGGGAGCTGCACCGGCGCTTCGCGCAGGCCGGCTCCGACATGGTGCTGACCTGCAGCTTCGGTGCGACAACCCTTCGGCTCGCTGACGGGCCGCTGGCCGGCCGAACCCGCGAAGTCAACGTCCGAGCCGCCGAGATCGCCCGAGAGGCCGTGGGCGATAGCCGGCTGGTCGCTGGATCTATGGGCCCCACCGGTCAGCTCGTGGAGCCATTCGGGACGCTCACCCGCGACGCTGCGGTGGCGGCGTACGGCGAGCAGGCGCAGGCCCTGGCCGAGGGCGGCGTCGATCTGCTGGTGCTCGAGACCTTCTTCGCTCTGGATGAAGCGATCTGGGCAGTCGAGGGCGCGAGGAGCGTCAGCGACCTTCCGCTGGTGACGTCGTTCAGCTTTGACCAGGGCACCCGCACGATGATGGGACTCGGTGCGGCGGACGTCGTCGCGGCGGTCGAGCCGCTCGGCGTCGCCGGTCTGGGGGCGAACTGCGGTAGGTCGCTGGAGGACACCGACGTGATCGTGACGGAGTTTCTCGCGGCGGCACCATCGATTCCGCTCTGGATCAAGCCCAACGCGGGGGTCCCCAAGGTGGTCGGAGATGCCGTGGTCTACGAGGCCGACCCGGCGATGCTCGCTGAACACGTGGCGGACTTCGCCGCCCGGGGAGCGAGGATCGTCGGCGGCTGTTGCGGCTCAACACCAGATCACATCGCGGCGATCGCGCGCGCGCTCGGCCGCTGAGCGTCAGCCTCGGGTCCTGCCCTCCGCGATCAGACTCCCGACCGGACAATCGCCGAGTCGCCCACGGACTCGGACGGCTCGGGAACTCCGGTCGGTTGGGGGGAGTTGCGCAGCAGCGCCAATCCCAGCCCGGCGGCCAGTGCGGCGAACAGTGCTCCGACCAGGAAAGCCGCGTGGTAGCCGCCGTTCAGGGCGCTAAGGGCGCTGTGGCCGGAGCTCTGCAGGCTCTTCGTGCGCGAGGCGGCCAGACTGGCCAGCACCGCCAGGCCAAGCGCGCCGCCCATCATGAACGAGGTGTTGACGATGCCGGAGGCGAGGCCCGAATCCTCGGGCTTGACATCGCCCATCGCCGCCAGCAGCAGTGGATTGAACGCCATTCCGGCTCCGAAGCCGAGCAGGATCATGCTGGGCAGCACATCGACGACGAAGTGACCATTGACCGGCGCCCGCGTGAACAGGGCAAGCCCGGCGCTGGCCAGAACAAGACCCGTCCCCAGGGGCGCCTTGAGCCCGAAGCGCATGACGAGCTTGGCCGACAGCCCCAATGAGAACGCCCCCATGATCAGGTTGGCCGGGAGGAAGGCCAGCCCGACCTGCAACGGGCTGTAGTGCAGCACCAGCTGGAGGTACAGGGCCGAGAGGAAGAACCAGGCGAACATCGCGCTTGCCCACAGCAACCCCACCGCATTGGCAGTGGAGAGATTGCGCTGGCGGAACAGGCCCAGCGGCATCAGCGGTGACTCGATGCGGGACTCGATGACCAGGAAGGTCGTTACGAGCGCGAGGGCGGCCAGCAGAAGCCCGAGCGTCTGTCCGGAGAGCCAACCGGCGTGGTTGCCGTTGACGATTGCGTAGACGGCCAGCATCAGCGCGAGCGTGACGGTGATTGCGCCGGCCACATCGATCCGGCGGCGACCATCGGCCCGTGCGCCGGACGGAAGCACGCGGGCCGCAAGCGTGCAGACGACGATGCCGATGGGCACGTTGACCAGGAAGATCCAGTGCCAATTGAGCGCATCGGTGAGGACTCCACCCAGCAGCACCCCGATGCTGCCGCCGCCGGCGGCGACGAAGCCGAACAGTCCCATCGCCTTCGCGCGCTCCGCGGGCTCGACGAACAGGGACATCATCAGAGACAGGGAGACTGCGGAGACCACGGCACCCCCAAAGCCCTGGACCACCCGCGCCACCACCAACAGTCCTTGGCTGGGCGAGAGACCGCAGGCCAGCGAGGCCGCGGTGAACAGCGACAGCCCGGCCAGGAACAGCCGCCGGTGACCGTACACGTCGCCGAGGCGGCCTCCGAGCAGCAGGAAGCCGCCGAAGGTCAGCAGATAGCCGTTGACCACCCAGGCAAGCGAGGTCTGCGAGAAGCCGAGGTCGCGCTTGATCGAAGGCAGCGCGACGTTCACGATCGTGCTGTCGAGCACGATCATCAGCGTGCCCAGGCAGAGCACGACCAGGGCGATCCAGCGTGAGCGGGTTTCGGCTGTCGTTTCAGTCATTCGGCCTGTGCAAATCCTTCCGGCGGCCCGATCGTTGCGGCTTGCGGGCCGAAGCGCTTGACGTACTCGTGGTTGACTCGGGCCAGGAACTCTGCTCCTCGCGCGCGTTCTTCCGGCCCTGCAGCCCGGCCTCCAGAACGTCCAGACAGGTATGCCATCCGGCGCCGTCCCGCGCTGCCTTGCCTCGCTCATCGAGGGTATCGATCAAGGTCAGCTCCGTGCGTTCCGGGCTCTCGCTCGCTTCTAACTGGGGTGTGAGAAATGGTTACCGCGGTAGCTGCACGGCTAGGATCGGCCTGTGCCGGACGCGGAACGCTTCACATTTGCCTTCGCCCCCGCATATCGAGGGCCGGCCCGCACGTTCGGGGTGACCGAGGACAACGCGTGGGTCGAGGTCGGCGAGGACACGTTTGCCGCTCACTTCGGGCGTTGGCAGGTGAGGACGCCGCTGGCCAACATCAAGGCCGTCGCAGTGACGGGGCCGTACCGGTTCTTGAAGACCGCCGGGCCGGCCCGCTTGGCGATCACCGACCGCGGCTTGACCTTCGCCACCAACGGTGAGCATGGGGTGCGCGTGAGCTTTCACGACCCGGTGCGCGGGATCGACCCGTTCGGACTGATCAGCCACCCGGAGCTCACCGTCACCGTCGCCGATGTCCAGTCGCTCGCGGCGGCGCTCAGCCGCGCTTCACCGCCTGCAGAGTGAAGGTGTGTGGCAGCCGCCAGGGCCGGTCGATCAGGCGCCATTCATCCAGACCGACCTGCTCCATCTGACCCGGTAGTGCGTTCCACGGCACGCTGTCGTGCTCGACCAGCATCGTCACCTGCAGCCCGGCGTCCTGCACCGCGGTGAAAATCTCGCCGAGGCCGTGATTCCATACGTGTGTGACGTCTTGCTCAAAGGCAACGTCGGTCTCGACATAAGTACCGGCTTCCTTCCACACCACCGGTTCCGCCGTTTCGAAATACGGAAGGTCGACTACCAGCCCTCGGTCGGCTTCGCGCTCGTCGAGGGCCCAGAGCATTGGATGGCCTTCGCGGATGAACAGTCGCCCGCCAGGGGAGAGCAACTGCGAGACGATCTCCGCCCAGCCGTGGATCGACGGCAGCCAGCACAGCGCGCCGATGCCGGTGAAGACCAGGTCGTAGGTTCGTCCTCCGAGAGCCGACGGCGCGTCGTACAACTCCGACTCGACGAACTCGACACTGGTCCCGGCCAGGACATTGAGGCGACGGGCCTCGGCCAGCGCCGGCGGGGAGAAGTCCAGACCCGTCATCTGGGCCCCCAGGCGGGCCAGCGAAACCGTATCCGTGCCGATGTGACATTGCAGATGAACGCCCCGCAGCCCTCGGATGTCGCCCAGGCGCTCGAGGTCGAACCGGACCACGGCGCTGAGGTACTCCGGGTCGTCACCGAACCGGCTGAACGCGTAGTCGGCGGAAGCTGCATGAGCCGGCGCCCGCTCGTCCCAGCTGGCGCGGTTGACCTCGAGGTGAGACATCAGAGGCGGCGCGGACTGCCGGTGCCGGCGCGCAGGGCTGCGTCCAGGAGGGCGGTGGGGGTCAGCTGGGCCATCAGGGCTTGTACACGCGGGCCCTTGCCCACGACGTAGCGGGCGCGCGGGCGGCGGACGGTCAGGGCGCGCTCGATGACCTCCGCTGCGCCATCGGCAGAGGTTGCCATCCGCTGCAGGCGAGGGATGCTTCTGCGAAAGCCGGCGATGTGCTTGGCGTACAACTCCCGATGCTCGGGCGCCAGTGAGGCCACCGTCTGCTCGAGGTCGTCCTCGGCCTTGCGCCACATGTCGGTGTCCGTCTGGGCCGGCTCGACGAGGACGACCCGAATACCCCAGGGCACGAGTTCCATCCGTAGTGAGTCGGCCATCGCCTCGAGGGCGAACTTCGAGGCGTTGTAAGCACCGGTCATCGGAGTGGAGACGAGGCCGCTCACCGATGAGACGAAGACGACGCGCCCGCGGGAATGCCGCAGCCGCGGTAGCACGGCCTGGGTCACCGCCGCCTGGCCGACGACGTTCACCTCCAGCTGGCGTCGCAGCTCCGAAAGCGGTACGGCCTCGATTGGACCGCCCACGACCACGCCGGCGTTGTTGACCACCGCGTCAAGCCGGGCGGGAAGCGCACCGTCCAGCGCCGCCACCTGTGCGTCGTCTGTGATGTCAACGACGATCGGCGTGATGCGGCTCTTCGCCGCGGCGAGCTGTGCCCCGTCCGCAACTCTGCGCACCCCGGCGATGACGTCCCAGCCGGCGTCGGCCAACCGCCTCGCCGTTGCGCGACCAATTCCCCGCGCTGCACCGGTGACCAGGACCGTCGGCATCCGGTGAAAGTATCCGATCGGCTCGAACGGCCGGCCGCTCGAGCTTCAGTCTTCGAGCGTCCCGAGGTCCGTGGGCACGTCGACCGCGTGTTCGCGCAGCACGGCCAGCGGCACGATCTCGAGCGCCCGCTCATGGGTGGAGGCGAGGACCACGAATGCCGCGGCATCATCCTCGTGAGCGCGCAGCCAATTGATCGCGGTCACGCACCAGCGATCACCGGGACCCAAGCCCGGGAACGCATACTGGGGCACGGGCGTAACCAGATCGTTGCCGATGCTCTGTTGATGCTCGAGGAACTCGGCCGTGACCACGGCGCAGATGGTGTGGCTCCCGAGGTCTTCTGGGCCGGTCCGACAGCACCCGTCTCGGTAGAAGCCGGTCAGCGGGTCCTCGCTGCAGTCCTCGAGCCTCCCACCCAGGACGTTACGGTCGCTCACGGCTGCTCGCCCAGCTGGCACCGCAGAGTACGGATGTAACAGAATGGGCGCATCCGCCGGCGATCATATGACGTGCCGGCGATTGCCGGGATGCCGGGCCGCGCTACTGGTAGCGTCAGGCGATGCCCTCTGTGTGGCCCACCCTGTCCTACGAGCAATGGGCCGATACGTGTGACACCCTGCACGCGCACACCCAGCTCCTCGGAAAGCTGGCGGTGGCAATGGCTGCACCCGAGCCACAGCTTCAGCACGCCGCGCTGCGGCTGACCGCCCGAGGTTGGGAAACGGCGCCGCTGCCGGCTCCGAACGGATCGGGCGCCATCGTCGCAACACTTGATCTACGCAGCCACGAAGCACTCGTCGAACACAATGACGGCCGCGTTCACCGCGTCTCGCTCGCGCCCGACCGCTCGGTCGGTGAGGTCACGCGGGACGTCTTGGCCGGGGTCGCTGACCTGGCCGGAGAGGTGCGGATCGACCCCACGCCGCAGGAGGTCTCGTGGACCGTGGCGCTGGACGAGGACGAAGAGCACTCGAGCTACGACGCAGAACAAGTCGCCACGTACTTCGCCGCCGCGACTCAAGCCGCGCTCGTGTTGGCCGCTTTCCGCGCCCCGTTTCGCGGCCGATCCACCCCGGTCAATGCCTGGTGGGGGTCGTTCGACCTGGCGGTGAGCCTGTTCTCCGGCCTCCCGGCTGACCCACCTTCGGATGACTTCATCATGCGCAACGCGATGGATGCCCAGGAGGTGGCGATCGGATGGTGGCCCGGGGATCCGCGTTACGGCCGCGCGGCCTTCTACGCCTACGCACACCCCGCGCCGGCCAGCTTCTCCGAGGCCAGGCTCGCTCCCGATGGCGCACGCTGGGAGCCGGCGCTTGGTGAGTTCGTGCTCGACTGGGACGATGTCGTCTCGGCTCCCGAACCCCATCAGGCGGCGCTTGCGTTCGCGCGCTCAGCCTTCCGGCACGCCTGCCTGGTCTGCGACTGGGACCCAGCGCTGACGGCGACCGCCGAAGGACATCCTCCGCCGATTCGCTGACAGCGCACGCGCAGATCCACGTGTCGTTTCACGAACCCGCGCTACGGCTGCCATCCGGGCGTGATGGCCACGTCGCGGGTGGCTCGCGCCAGCTGGCGCCGGCGCAGCAGCGTGAGCCCACGGTCGTAGATGGCAACGGTGCCGCGGAGCAGCGAAGAGGTGACCACGTATCCGTCGGCGGCGTCGAGCTCGAATGACCCATATGGGGCGCTTGCGCGTTTGAGTACGTGTCCGGTGCTCAGCTCTGCCATCTCGATCGTGCCCCCGTAACCGCTGGTCAGATAGGCGTGGGTCCCGGAAAATGCGACGTGCTGCGGCCCAGTGCCGACCGGCACGCGAAAGATCAGACGGCGTTCGGCGGCGTTGAACACGCCGACGTCAGGGCCAACGGCGGAGGTGACCCACACCCGGAGTCCGTCGGGGCTAAAGGACAGATCGTGAACTGGATAGGCCGGATCGAACCGGCCGATTACTCGCGGGCGAGCGAGATCAGCTGTGTTCACCACCACGATGGTGCGCGCGGATTCGCCCAGCGCGATCCACACTCGCCGGCCATCAGGACGAAAGCTGAGGTGGTGCGCGCCCATCCCCACAAAGATCCGGTCGACCACCCTGCGGGCGCGCAGGTTGATCGAGGTCAGTGTCCCGCGCGCGTCGTCGGTGATGTAGGCGTACCTTCCGTCCGGGGATATGGCTGGGATGTGTGGTGCAACAAACCCGCGGATCAGCCTGAGCGTTCGCAACCTTCGAAGATCGACCAGGGCGACCGCACCGGAGCGCGGGCTGACCACCACCGCAACCTTCTGTACGACGACGTTCTCGGGGTCGGAGGCCAGCGCGACGGCGCCGGTCAGGCGCCCGCTCGAGAGATCCACGACGTACAACCGGTTCGCGAACTCCGCCGTGATCAGGGCCCGTGCCGCCGGCTGCGCCGCGCGAGCCCGCTGGCGCAGCCCCGACGGGTCGTGGCCTTCCCGGCTCCGTGGGTGGGCAGCCGGTGAACTGGACGCCCCGCCCGCGCAGCCGGCCAACGCTGCCCCGAGGCTCAGCGAGCAGCCGACGCCGATCCGAAACCGGGCAGCGCTCACGGTGCTTGGATTGGCGCTAGCGCCCTGCCGAACCGTCGGCGGACTACGAAGGCCGCGCCCGCGAGGATCGCGATGGCCGCGAGGACGAGCGGAAGCTCGGCGACCCGTCCGCGCTCGCCGTGATGTATCTGCGACGTCGGGATGGCGCTGGCAGCAGGAACGCTGACCGCCAGCGTTCGCGTGTCGATCACCGCTGCCGTGCGGTGGTGAGTCTCGATCCACACTCGTGCGCCGCCCGCTGAGACTCGCAGGCGCGCCGACCAGGCGTCGAGCTTGCCCGGGAGCTCGAGGCACCGTGCCGTCCCGTGGGTCGTGTCGAGCGCGTGCACGAACGGGTGCCCGTTACCGTCATAGAGCGTGTAGGCCCACCGGCCGTCGCTGCTGCCCGCACGTGTCACCGGGGCACCGCGCATCGCCTCGGCGCGGTCATGCGGATCCACAATTGCGCCTCGCCGTAGGTGCCCACGTTGAAGGTCGAGCGCGCGGACCCGGTAGCGCGTCGGGTCGGCCGCTGAGGTGTACTGAATCAGGTAGGCCCAGTGACCATTCGGTGAGATCGCGTCGAAGCTGAAGTCACCGCGCAAGCTGATCCGTGAGCGCACCCGCAGCCCGCCCGTGGCGAGGATCGCCAACTCGGTGGCGGGCTGGGGGAACCTGGTTCGGGGGCGAATCAGCACCAGCGTCCGACCGTCGGCCGACAGCCCAGCGGATGTGCCGTCGTAGGCGACCACCGGAACGACGAGCCGGCCGGTCACCCGACGGGCCATGATCGCGTGGCCGTTGCCCGAGCGTCGCAGCACTCGGGTATCGCGCCCGGCCCGGCGGGTCACGTAGCTGGCCGTCCCGTCGAGCGAACGCACGCCTTGACTGCCTCCCTCCACCCCAAGCACCGGCAGGCCGTCCGCAACGGCGACCGAGGCGCCGGCCGCAGCGTGGATGAGCACAGTTAAAACCAACGTTCTCGACCACCGTGCCACCATTGCTGCCTCCTCTGGAGATGCTCGTGATCCTCTTACGCGTCAGCCGTGGGCAAAGGTCCGTTCGCGGACATGGACCTCTTGCCCGCGCTGAGACGTAAGAGAGACGATGCGCCGTGATCGTGCCCAGGCGCGGTAAACCGTTGCCGGCCACCGCCAACACGCTCGCGGCCGAACGCCCGATCCCCGGACGCAGAGTCAGTCGTCCCCGCAGCGAGCGCGCGCTGATCCGTGGCGCCCAGTCCGGTTCGGAGGCCGATCTCGAGGAGCTGTTTCGCCGCCACTGGCGTTGGGCGTACCGCGCGGCGTTCCTGATCGTTCACGATCACGCCGCGGCGGAGGACATCGCCCAGGAGGCGTTCGTAGCTGCGATCCGCACGCTCGACCGGTTTGACCGCAGTCGGCGCTTTGCCCCGTGGTTGGGACGGATCGTCACCAATCGCTCCATCGATTGGACCCGCGCACGCGCGGCCCGGCACGAGGCAGACGAAGACCTGTCCGAGTACCCAGCCCCGCCTGACCCGTCCTGGGACAGCTATTCACCGGGCCTCCGGTCGGCGCTCGGCGCATTGTCGCCCGAGCACCGGGCCGTGGTGGTCATGCGCTACGTGCTCGAGTACACCCCCGGCGAGATCGCCCGAGCGCTTGAGCTGCCCCGCGGCACGGTCAATTCTCGTCTGCGCCGTGCCCTGGATGTCCTCGACGCACACCTTCGCGAGGAACCCGAATGAGCTCGCCGCAGCGGCACGCGAGGAGCCGGCGCGAGCTGCGGGGCCTCCGCGCGCCGCAGGAACACGAGGCCGAAGATCGCGCTTGGGCCGTGGTTCGATCGGCGTACCTGGAGCGCTCGCCGCGGCCACGTCGGCGAACACCTTGGCGGTTCGCGCTGGCCCCGGCTGCCCTGGTGATCGGTGGCGTCCTCGCCCTCACGCCCGCCGGGGCGGCGGTCCACCGGTGGATCGATCGCTCGCTCGGCGTCCCGCATGCCAGCCCGGCGCTCGCGTCACTCCCCGCGCCGGGGAAGCTGCTTGTCTCAGGGCCCGCAGGGGCCTGGACCGTGGCGGGCAACGGCATCAAGCGCCATCTCGGTCCTTGGGGCCAGGCGAGCTGGTCGCCGCATGCGATCTACGTCGCGGCCGCGCAGCGAGGCGAACTCGCGGCGCTCGACACGAGGGGAAACGTGCGCTGGGCGCTGGCGCGGCCCGACGTGAGCTTCCCGCGCTGGTTTGCGCCCAGCGGGTATCGCGTGGCCTACCTCAGCGGGGCGACGCTGCGGATTGTCGCCGGGGATGGAACCGCCGATCGGGCTCTTGCGGCGCACGTCTCCCGGATCGCGCCCGCGTGGCGGCCCGCCCATGCCTACCAACTGGCCTACGCCTCCCCCGGCAGCGCGATCGTCGTCCGCGAGGCTGACACCGGGGTCGTCCGGTGGTCGCGGCAGCTGAGCTCGGCGGCACGAGTTCTGGCCTGGTCGGCCGATGGAGGGCGCCTGCTGGTGCTCACCCGCAGGCAGGCGCTCGTGTTCGACGGCAACGGTCAGCGCGTGGCTCGCGTCGCGCTGACCCCTGCCCGCGGGGTGATCGACGCCGCTCTATCGCCACGCGGCCACAGTCTCGCGCTCCTCACCCGCGGAGATCTGTCGGTGATGACCCTGCCGCCGTCCTCGCCGATGTCACGCCGGATCTTCTCCGGGAACGGCCTTCGCCAGCTCGCCTGGTCGCCCGACGGCCAGTGGTTGCTCGTGAGTTGGCCGGCGGCGAACCAGTGGATCTTCGTCAGGACGGTCGGGCCTCCGCGGCTCGCCGCGATCTCGCGTATCGCGGAACAGTTCAGCCCTGGCTCGCCGTCGCATCCGTTTCCGCGCCTCGACGGTTGGTGCTGCACCAACGTGGGCGGTGCAGGATAGGACGGCCGCGGTCGCTCAGGCAGACGGTTTGCCGCTCGGCCGCCGGGAAGCGCTCCCTGACCGTTCTAGGCGCTTGGTCGCGCTGGCTTCGTGCGCCGGCATCAAATCCGCGCGTGAGATCTCGGCGACGTGCGGAGCAACCGCGCGAACGCCCTCATCATCATCGATCCGCTGATAGGTGAGCGTCTTGAGGAACTTCGCCACCGACAAACCGCCTGTGTAGCGGGCGGCCCGGCCGGTGGGGAGCGTGTGGTTGGTACCGATCGCCTTGTCGGAGAACGCCACCGTCGCGCGGCTGCCGAGGAAGATCGAGCCGTAGTTACGCAACCGCTCGAAGTACCACCGATCGTCGTCCGTGTGCACCTCCAGATGCTCGGTGGCCACCTCGTCGGAGAGTGCGACCGCGTGCTCGCGGTCACGTGCCACCATGACCACCCCGTGATCGTTCCAGGCCGCGCGGGGCGTGGCATCCGCACCCAAGCGTTGAAGCTCATCGAGCTGGCGGGCGATCTCCTCGATCACAGCAGAACCGAACGCCGGCGAGGTCGTGATCAGCACGGCTGGGGAGGAGGGCCCGTGCTCGGCCTGCGCCAGCAGGTCGGCGGCCACCAGCTCCGGGTCAGCAGTCTGATCGGCGATCACCGCCACCTCCGACGGCCCCGCGAGGAGGTCGATCCCGACCCGGCCGAACAGCTGGCGCTTGGCCTCGGCCACGAACGCGTTGCCCGGTCCGACGATCATGTCGACCGGCTCAATGCCCTCGAGCCCGAACGCCATCGCGGCAAGGGCCTGGACCCCGCCGAGGGCGAAGATCCGATCGGCGCCCGAGGTCGCGATCGCGTGCAGCGTGGGGGCGTGAATCGTGCCCTGGCGCGGGGGTGAGCACACCACAACCTGCTGCACGCCGGCGACTTTGGGTACGAGCACGGTCATGAAGGCGCAGGCGAGCATCGGGACGCGGCCGGAGGGGCAGTACGAACCGACTGAAGTCACCGGCACCTGACGCTGACCGAGGAACACGCCGGGGAGCGTTTCCGCTTCGAAGTCGGTCAGCGTCGCCCGTTGAAGCTCGGCGAAGTTGCGGATCTGAGTTTGGGCAAAGGCGATGCTCTGCTTGAGTGCCTCCGACAGCGAGGCGCCCGCGGCGGCAACCGCGTCCGGTCCGAGCTCGAAGCTCGGCGGATCCCAGCCATCGAGTTCGCGTGAGTATGCGCGCAGTGCGTCGACTCCGTCGCGCTCGATTCTCAGCAAGATCTCCGAGACGCGCTCGGAGACAGCCGGGTCGGGCCCGGGCGGACCGCTCCGCGTCGGACGCTTCAAGTAGGTGGGCCGGTCCATCGGATGAGCCTAAGCCGCCATCGGCGAAAAAACTACGCTTAGACTTCTTTCAGCTCTTCAAAGCATTTCCTTGACGCTTCAGCAGCTTCTCTACTTCCGCACCGCAGCAGAGCACGGCTCGTTCAACGCCGCTGCTCGCAGGCTTCACTGCACCCAGCCGGCGGTGTCCGATCAAGTGCGGCGCCTGGAACGTGAGCTCGGGGTGAGTCTGTTCTCACGCGCCGGACGTGGACTGACGCTGACCCAGGCCGGGCGCGTCTTCCTCGGCCACGCCGAGCGCGTGACCGGGGCAGCGGACGACGCGCTGGCTTCGGTCGGACGCCGCTCGGATTGGCAACGGCGGCTGACCACCGTCGGGACGTTCCGCAACGCGCCGTACTACGGCATCGCCGACCTGGCCGCCCGCTTCCGTGCGGCCAACCCGGGCACGCGAGTGCGCTTGCCGGGCCAGAACTCAGCCGATGTGGCGAGCGCGGTGCGCGACGGTGAGCTCGAGGCGGGCCTGGTCGTCCTACCGGTTGATGACGGCATGCTCGAGATCCAACCGCTGTTTCAGGACGAGGTCCTGTTGGTCAGCGCCGACCTCGATCGCACGCGCGTGCCGATGAGCATTGAGCGCCTGCCCGACGTGCCGCTGATCCTCCGACACCAGCCACGGCTTCGACGATCCGACGCGCCGCCAGCTTGCCGGTCGGGCTCAGCAGGCGGGCGTGCTGATCGAGGCCAAGATCGAAGTGGAGCATGTGGAGACAGCGTTGCAGCTGGTCAGCCGGGGTCTCGGCGACACCATCGCTGCCAGGGCGGTGACCCGGGCATGTGCCGGCAAACGTCTCCGGGGTCTCGTTCGCCGAGCCGTTTCACGATTCCTTCGCGCTCATCACACGGCGCGGCGCAACGGTGTCGCCGGGGACGTCATCCCTGATCGAGCTGGTCCACGACTGGGCGCGTTCGGTGCAGACCCGGCTGGCTAGCGACTGAGGGCGCCGTACATCTCCGGACGGCGATCGGCGAACGCGTCCGCGTGGTCGGTGAGCCGCTTGTCGAGCGCCGGCGCGAGGTCGACGTCGGCGCTCAGGAGACCCGCTTGGTGCGACTGCGCGGCGACCCACCCGTCCACGCCGATGACCGTGGTACCGCCGGTCCACTCCATGCCGCGCTCGGCTCCCACCCGGTCAGCGCAGACCACCGCCATTCGGTTCACCCTCGCGGCGGCCATCGCGATCACCACCTCTGGTGGGCGCTCGCCATCGGGCCGTGCGACCAAGGGCCAGTTGGTTGGGACCAGAAGGAGCTGGGTCCCGGCCAGGGCGACCGAACGCGTCAGCTCGGGAAATTCGAGGTCGTAGCAGATCAGCACCGCGATCCGCCCGACCCGCGTGTCCAACACCGGCGGCGGTTCCGCCCCGGGAGAGAAGACCAGCTTCTCGGCGTCCCAGAGATGCAGCTTGCGGTAAACCGCGCGCAGCCCGCTCTGGTCGAACACAGCCGCGCTGTTGTAGACCCGGCCGTCCTCGCTCAGCTCACAGAAGCCCCCGGCGAGCACGACGTCGGCCTCGGCCGCTTGTGCCGCCCACTCGCGCAGGATTTCGTGATCAGCCGCGATGGCCATCGCTGCCGCCTCCTCGGGCGAGGA
Organism: uncultured Solirubrobacterales bacterium; assembly: GCA_963844475.1. Lineage (GTDB taxonomy): Bacteria > Actinomycetota > Thermoleophilia > Solirubrobacterales > Solirubrobacteraceae > Palsa-465. The sequence continues at coordinate 164,301 of CAWJOL010000004.1, forward strand.
GAACATGTAGCCCGAGGTGATCAGCTCGGGCAGCACGATGACGTCTGCGCCAGCGTCGACGGCCGAGCGGATCGCGCCCAGGCACAACCTGCGGTTGGCCTCCAGGTCCCCGAACGTGGGAGCGAGCTGGGCGGCGACGACGTGGGTCACGCTTCGGACGTCGCCGCCATGCCGACCCTCACGCGTCCGGCCAGGCCCGGTGCCAGGACGACGATCACCAATCCGACCACCAGGTACACGAGCTCGATGTAGGGCAGACGCGCAAACGTCCCCTCCTGACCGACGAATACGTTGCGGTAGATGGTGTAGAGCACGAACGCCCCTCCGAGGACGGGAATCGCGATCTGCCACCGCGGGGCCTTGGCGGCGCCACGGAAGAACAGAAACCGGACGGCGCCGACGGTCGCGAGCACGTAGGCGACGAGCAGCAGGACCGTTCCGACCTGCAGCGCGTAGAACGTCGCGTTGGTCACTGACACGTGCCCGAGCTGCTGTCCGATCAGGTCAACCCCGATGATCACCAGCACGATGACCAGCGCAACGGTCGGCGCGCCGTGCTTCGAGAGGCCGGCCAGGCCGGTGCGCTTTCCGGTGGCGTCTCGGGCCTGGGCGAACATGATCCGCGCCGCGCCGCTGGCGGTCCCCAGCGAGATCGCGAACAGACTGATCGTGGCCATCAGGTTGAGGATGTCAGCGTACGCCGAGCCGATGTAACCCTTGCCCAGATCGGTGAACGGCAGTCCGCCCGTGTAGGCGGTGACCCCGGCTGCGTCGGTTCCATAACCCAGCGACTGCGAGGCTGCCGTCAGCAGATAGAAAGCGCCGACGACGATCACCGCGACCTTGATCGCGCGGGGGATCTCTCGCTTCGGGTTCTGGGTCTCCTCCCCGAGCGCGGCAGCCCCCTCGAAGCCGGCGAAGGCGAGAAACCCGTAGACCGCCGCGCGGGCGACGACACCGAAGTCGCTGCCCTGGGGAAGCTGCAGGAAATGGGCGTTGAGCGTCTGGCCTCGGGGGCCATGGCTGAAGATCAGCTTGGCCAGGATCACGACGCTGAGGACGGTGACGAGGATCGCCCCGACCACCTCGGAGGTCAGTAGTGAGCGGGTGATCACCCGGATCTCGGTAAAGGCCAGCGCGCTCACGCCGGCGAGGCCGATCAGCGCAATCCACCACCATTGGCTCGTGGTCAGGATGCCCGTGCCGTGGAGGAACTGGTTGGCGAACAGCCCGATCTCAATCGTCGATCCGCAGCCGATGGCGATGTAGGCGCCCATCAGTGCCCAACCGGCGAAGAAGCCGGCGTGCGGACCGAGCGTGGTCCCGACCAGCGCATAGACCGAGCCGGTATGGGCGACGTGCTGGGAGAGCTTGATGAAGCAGTAGGCGACCAGTGCGACGCCGACGGCGGCAAACACAAACGACAGCGTCACCCCACGTCCGATGATCGCCGCCGCACCCGTGCCGAGTAGCGCGATCGCACCCACGGGGCCGATCAAACCTACGGAGAAGGCCGCCGCGTCGACAACCTTCAGTTCCTGGTGCATCGTTGAGCCCGCCTGCGAATTTTCCATGGCGGGACGCTAACCGCGTGCGTGCGTCTTCACCAGCCTTTGATCTCCTTAATCAGGTCAAAGCACAACTTTGATCCAGAGGGGCCCCTGTCTGATGGACGATTCGATACGTATGCAATGCTCCGGCAATAGACTGGGCGACTCTCGCGAACTCAGGGTCGCTGAGAGCAACATGCATATGCATAGATCGAAAGGGAACCGGTATGAAGCGACGGTGGCTGGGCACGGTGCTGTGTATGGGAGCACTCACGTTCGCCGGGTGTGGGGGCAGCAGCAGTTCGAGCGCGGGAAGTGCCAGCAACCGCACGAGCACAAGCCCAGCGAGTGCCGGCACGCCGGACCTGACCGTAGCGGCAGCGGCTTCATTGAAGGCCGCGTTCACCAACTATGGGCAGAAGTTCTCCGCGGCGAACGCGCGGTTCTCGTTTGCCGGATCGGACATCCTCGCCGCGCAGATCCAGCAGGGGGTCAAGCCGGATGTGTTCGCCTCGGCGAACACCAAGCTTCCGGACTTGCTCTACGCCAAGGGCTTGGTCTTGAAACCGGTCACGTTCGCGGCCAACAAGCTCGTCCTCGCCGTGCCGGCGGGATCCTCCAAGGTCAAGACCCTGAGCGACGTCGAGAAGCCGGGTATCACGCTGGCCATTGGTTCCGCAACGGTGCCGATCGGCGCGTACACCCGCAAGGTGCTCACCGCGCTCGGGCCGGCTCAGAGCGCCAAGGTCCTGGCCAACGTCCGATCTAATGAGCCCGACGTGAGCGGAATCGTCGGCAAGCTCACGCAGGGTGCTGTCGATGCCGGCTTCACTTACGTCACCGACGTGCAGGCGACCAAGGGCAAGCTGAAGGCCATCGCGCTTCCCGCGAGGCTCCAGCCTGTGGTCGCCTACGGGGTGGCGATCGTCAAGGGCAGTGCGCACCCGGCGCAGGCTCAGGCATTCATCAGCGGGCTTCTCACCGGCGCGGGTCGGACCGAGCTGAAGCAGGCCGGTTTCCTGCCACCCCCGGCGAAGTGAGACCTCGAGCGTGGTTCCCGCTGCTCCTGGGAGTCGCGCTGACGGCGGTCGTGGCGTTTCTCGTGCTTCCGGTGGTGGCGATCTTTGCCGACACCAGCCCGGGGCGGCTGATCGGCAGCCTGGGCGATCCAGCGGCAACTGATGCGCTGAAGCTCAGTCTGGCCACGACGGTGATCGCGCTGGCGGTGATCGTGGTGGCTGGTACCCCGGCCGCGTACTTCCTCGCCACCCGATCGTTCCGCGGGCGCGCAGTCGTGAGTACGCTGGTCGAGCTGCCGCTGGTGCTCCCTCCGGCCGCGGCGGGAATCGGGCTGCTGGCTGCACTCGGTCCCGAAGGCATTCTCGGGGGGTTGCTGGGGCACGCGCTGGTGCTCGACACGGCCGCAGTCGTCGTCGCACTCGTGTTCGTGTCCGCTCCGTTCTACCTCCGCCAGGCGCAATCGGCCTTTCAGGCCGTCGACCGGTCGCTGATCGACGCATCGCGCACGCTCGGCAGCAGCGAGGCAGCCACCTTTGTTCGGATCGCAGTGCCGGTCGCCCTTCCCGGCCTGGCCGCGGGCCTTGCCCTGGCCTGGGCCCGGGCGCTTGGCGAGTTTGGGGCGACGCTGATGTTCGCCGGATCTTTTCGCGGGATCACGCAGACGGTGCCGCTGGCTATCTACGACAGGTTCGCGACCGACTTTCCCGGTGCCTTGGCGCTGTCTGCCGTGCTCGTCGCGGTCTCGGCAGGTCTTCTCCTCGCGGTCAAGTTCATTCCTGGATCAGCTGGCGTTGGCGTCCCTGCACGCTGAACTCGCCCGTGCCGTCGGCGGCATCCAACTGGACGTCAAGTTCGACGTGCCGGCGGGACAGTGCCTCGCGCTCGCGGGGCCCTCGGGTGCGGGCAAGACAACGATTCTCCGCCTGCTTGCCGGCACCGTGCGCCCGGACCGCGGCAAGATCACCCACGGCGACGACGTGTGGGTGGACACCCAGGGCGGCGACTGGCGACCTCCGGAGCGACGCCGGTGCGGTTACGTCTTTCAGGACTACGCGCTGTTTCCGCATCTGAGCGCCTGGCGTAACGTCGCCTACGGCCTCAGTGGCCTACCTCGGGCGCAGCGGCGAGCCACGGCGCTCGCGCTGCTGGAGCGGTTCGGTCTGGGCGAACAGGCTGAGCGGCGTCCCGCGGCGCTCTCGGGCGGGGAACGGCAACGCGTGGCGCTCGCCAGGGCTCTGGCGCCCAGGCCATCCGCGCTGTTGCTCGACGAACCGCTGTCCGCGCTCGACGCGCGCACGCGCGCGAGCGCCAGCCGGGAGCTATCGGAGATCCTGCGACCGCTTGAGATTCCGGTGGTGCTGGTCACGCACGACTTCCCCGAGGCGGCGCTGCTCGGCGATGAGGTCGGCGTGATCGACGACGGGAGGATCATCCAGCGCGGGAGCGCGAGCGCGCTCGCCACCGCGCCGGTGAGCGCCTTCGTCGCCGACTTCACCGGCGCGGCCGTGCTAACCGGCACGGTCAGGCCCGCGGACGGCGAGCTCACGACCGTCGATCTCGACGGCGGCGGCGTGGCGAGCACGACCGACCCCGGCCGAGGACGGGTCGCGCTGAGCGTATATCCGTGGGAGATCACGCTCAGCCGCGCGCCCGCGAGCGCCGAGGAGTCTGCCCAGAACCGGCTGACGCTTCGCATCGTCTCGGTGACCGTCCTGGGGAACCGGGTTCGGGTCGGCCTGGCCGGGGGTCAGCCCCTCGTCGCCGAGATCACCGGCAAGGCGGCCGACGATCTCCGACTGGAGGTCGGGAGCGAGGTGGTGGCCGCCTGGAAGGCGACAGCCACTCGGTTGATCCTGCTCTGAGGCTCGGTCGGTGTAGCGTCTGGTAGTGATGGACAAGCAACTCTCGCTCGGTGAGGCTGCGGCGGCACTCGGCGTCAGCGTCGACACGCTGCGCCGCTGGGACCGAGCCGGCCGGCTGCAGACAGTCCGCGATTCGCGTAACCACAGGCTGGTCCCCGCCTCGGAGATCGCCCGCCTGACCGAGCGCTCCCCACGTCATCAGACGGGCACCCGCCGGTCAGCGCGCAATCGCTTCACCGGCATCGTCCGCTCGGTCGAGGCCGACGGGGTGATGGCCCTGGTCGAGCTCGAAGCCGGACCGTTTCTGGTCACGGCTGCGATCACCCGTGACTCGGTCGAGGAGCTCGGCCTCGTGCCCGGCGTTGAGGCAACTGCGGTGGTCAAGGCCACCTCGGTCATGATCGAACGAGACTGAGCGCTCGTCCGGCCGTCTTCGTGTGCGACGGATTCTCGCTAGGGAACCTTGAGATTTGACACCCAGGCGACGCCGATGTTCTTGTTGAACTGGCTGGCGTCTCCCATGTACCGACCGTTCAAATGCAGGGTCGATCCGGTCGGAGCCGACTGCACGACGTCGCACACGCTCTGGACGGAAGTCACCGGCGCGCCGTTGATCTTGCTCAGGTAATCACCCGGCGTAATGTTGCCTTTGGATGCGGGCGATCCCGGATCGACGCCGTTGACGATCATGCCCTGGGTGTCGCCAACCTGGTTCAGGTAGTTGACGACCCGCTGGCCGAGCGAGGCTCCAAACTGTTTCGCAATGTATGTCTGGTCGATCGGTGTCAGGTTCCAACCCATATTGGCGATGCTGTGCCCCGATTCGAGCTGGGGAAGCACGGCCTTCGCGCGATTGATCGCGATCGAGTAGTACTGACCCTGGATCTGGCCCGAGCCCGCCCCGGCTGCCGTCAGCGTGTTGATGCCGACCAGCTTGCCTTGGTCATCCACCAGCGGGCCACCCGAGTTTCCGTGGTTGATCGCGGCCTGATGGACAATCAGCGAGGGGTACTTGATGTATTTCGCGTCGATCGAGGCGGAGGTGTTCGGTTGAGACACATTTCCACTCGTGGAAATCAACTTCTGCGGCCCGCCGCTCGTATCGAGCGTTTCAGGGAATCCGAGGACGGTCACGTTGTCGCCGGCCTTGAGCGTTGAGCTGTCGCCGAGAGAGAGAGCTTTCAACCCCGCCGGCGGCGTCACCAAACGGACGACTGCCAAGTCGTCGCAGGGCGCCTGCGACACGATCTGTGCCGGGATCTCGCTCTGATCAGACAGGCGGGCCTTCAAAGAGGCGACCCCACTCACCACGTGAGCGTTGGTCAGGACCAGAGACTTCGCGGCGTTGATGATCACGCCGGTGCCCGAGATCGTGTTCTGGCCCTGGGTCCCGATCAGCTGAACGACGCTGGGCGATGCCTGGGCGATGATCTGCGCCTCGGTCAGCTTCGTGGTGGTGGGTGTCGTTGAGGTCTTCGAGCTGCTGCCGCCGCATGCTCCCAAAGCGAGCACGGCTCCGGTAACGCCTAATGCAGTGGCCCTCTTTGGCCATGTTGTGCCCCAATCCACCGTTCCCCCTCGTTTAGTAGCCCTTGCTGCGGCGTCGACTATATAGGAGGAAACGGCCCAAAGGAACCCGAGAAACCGGTTGCCCCGCTGCTGTTGCACGCGCTTGAACACCGGGCGCAGGAGCTTGTGCAACGAGCGCCGAGCGACTTAGGCAGTCACGTGCTCGCTGCGCAGTCGCTCGAGCACGGCAGCGGACTGGGGATCACGGTCCAGCACGAGCTCGCGCATCATGCCGGTGTCCAGCCGCGCAGGCTCGGTGTCTTCGAAGAAGTCCTGCAGCGTCCGCGCAAACCGAAGCGGGTCGTCGAGCTGGGGGAAATGACCTGCATCGTCGAACAGCTCTATCCGACTGCCGGGCATTCCCCGGTGGGTAGGCTCAGCATGGGCGACCGGAATGATCCGGTCCCGCCGGCCCCAGATGATCATCGACGGCATCTTCGAGGCCAGATACAGGCGGTCGGATGCGTTGATCCGCTGTCCGGTCGGATCGATCACTCCCCGCAGGGTGTGGATGAACGCGCTGCGCGCTTCGGGATTCGAAAGCGATTGGTAGCCCCTCGCCATCTCGGTGAGATCGGCCCGGGTGCGCAGGCCAATGCGGCCAAGCGCCCTGGGAACCAGGGAGGCGACCCCGAGTACCCGCGGGTGCGCGAGCAGCGGCAGCACGATTTCGGACCCCGGCAACGTCGCGGCTCGAAGCAGCGGGGAGACGTCCGCGCCGAGGCCACCGCTGGAGACGAGCACCAAGCGCTCGCAGCGCTCTGGGAACTGGTAGGCGAACTGCATGGCGATGCCACCGCCCAGGGAGTGCCCGACGATGCTCGCACGCTCGATCCCCAGGCCGACCAGGAGGTCACGAATCCCTGAAGCGTGGGCGCCGAGGGAGTAGTCGCCCCGCGGCTTTGCCGACTCGCCGTGACCCATCAGGTCCGGTGCGACGACGGTATTGGTCTCGGCGAGTAGCTCGATCGTCTTGTCCCATTGCGCTGCGCGGCCGGCGATACCGTGGATCAGGATCACCGGCGGCCCCTGACCGGCGATCGTGAACATCACGCGATGACCGTGCAGCAAGACCTCGGCGCGCTCGATGCTCGGCATCGCGCGGATCCGTCGATCGGTGGGCGTGGACCGGCGCTTGGCCGGCGTTGAAGGGGCTCGTTTTCGGGCTGGGGCAGATGGCATCCCAGTCACGCTACCCGGTTTGCGGAGCGATTCCTCGCCTCGTCAAAAATCCGGACCGATGCGGGGTGCGGATGGCCGCCGGAGGCGGCTAGCCTCGGCCTCGCCCAGGACGGTGGCCCCTTCGGGAAGACGGCGCGCGTGTCCGGGCAGAGGAAAACAATGCGGCGAGGTCCGGCTCCATGTAGTAGTCGGTGCCGCCGTCGACACGGCCCTCGGTCGTGATCGGCAGTACGCGGTCCAGGTGCCTGGAGTAGCGGCCGGGCCAGGCAAGAATGCCGGCTACGCCGTGCGCCCCCTTCTGGAGCTGCAGACGCCTGGCCAGCTCCTCGCCGGCGAAACGTTGCCCAGGCGCGTCGATCAGCAGGTCGAGAAGCTCCCGCGCCGGGGGAGCGAGCCTGCCGTAGAGCCAAGCGGCCTGGTCAGCATCGTCTGTCGACCAGGCTTGAGCCGGGCCGTGGCGCCGCGACCCGGGTGGGCCGCGGCGGCCATGGCGCCCGAACGCGGGTGCAGTCCCAGGCTCGGCAGCGAGGAAGGCGGCGAACCAGGAGTAGAACTCCGGGACGCGCTCCTCGGGGACGGAGACCTTGACCTCCTTGTCCGCCATCAGACCTCGCTGATGTCGGACTGTTGCCCCGTGCCCTGGTCCTGCTCGGCGGACGCACGCCCGCGGCAGCGCTCGCCGTGCGGGCGTCCGTGCCGGTCGCCATGCCGGCCTCGGCGTCCCCGGCCGGGGCGGCCGGCGAGAAACCGCGCGAAGAACGCGTGGAACTCAGCGATTCGCTCCTCCGGGACATCGACGGTGACCGGCTGATACTTCGTGGTGGTTTGAGTTGAACTCGACTCCATATTTACTCCTATGGTTGCTTGTGTGACCAGCATAGCAGAAGTAAATACTTAAGTAAACTGCGGGCCGGTAAGCGCCGCTGGGTCGCCGCGGCGGTATCGTTCCGGCCGTGAGTGGGGATCAGCGCAGTTCGGACCCGGGGACGGCCGCGTGGCACCGCCGGCTGCACCACATAGGCCAGCAAAGCCTGAGCGAGGCCACGGCCCAAACGCCCGGGATGCGGCGATCGGAAGCGATCTCCGGCACCCGCACAGGCTCAACCAAGATCTGGATGGGCGAAAGCCGCATCGGCCCGGGGATGATCTCTGGCGATCACCATCACGGCGACTCCGAGACCGGCGTCTACGTGCTCAGTGGGCACCCGGTCTTCGTATTCCAGGAGGGTGAGTTCGAACGACGGGTGCAAACGCATCCCGGCGACTACGTTTACGTACCCCCGTTCGTGCCCCACCGCGAGGAGAATCCGTCCCCGGATGAGGATGCGGTCGTCGTACTCGCACGCAGCACCCAGGAGGGCATCGTGATCAGCTTGCCGAGCCTACGGGCCGAGGTGCCCGAGCTCGACCGCCTGGTGTCCGAACGGTCGGGCCCCGGCCGCCCTCCGGCCTTAGTTCGTTCTGTCCGAGCTGGCCACGCCGGCGGGAGCGAGGAACCGGGCCGTGGAACGGGCCGGCGTCATGGCCGCAGGAATGGAATTGACAGCGCCGGTTGAGTGGTGGCGCGAGCCGGCCCGAGGAGCGCCTCCTGGAGGCGCCGCGCCGCGTCCAGATGGTCACCGGTCCAGATCATCCGCGCCGCTGTCGCAGCTGGCCCGACCGTCCTCGTGGCGCAGGTCGCGGCTTACCGCCTCGACCAGGCGACCTTCGGCGACGGCGTCCCGACGCAGAGGCTCGGGTACCTCAGCGGGTCCGGTGAGGCTGGCAGCGAAGCCCTCGTACCACTCGACCATCCTGGCCGCGCCGGTCGTCAGCTCCTTCCGCGCTGCCGCGCGGTCACCCCCGACGGCGTCGTCACGCTGCCACAGATCCAGCACCGCGTCTGCGGCGAGTCGAAGACCCGCGACGCCCGTGAGCAGACTGGTGACCTCGGCCAAAGGGATCCGTTTCTGGCCGCGTTCGGCCAGGTATCCGCGGAAGGTGTCGTCCAGCCGCCGTGACGCTGCCGCCGCTTGGCTGGCCTCCTCGGTGGGCGATCGCCGCGACGGTGTTCCGCTGTCACAGCGGCCCATTCCGAATTCGACCGCGGCGGCCAGGTAGCGCGCGCTGTCCGTGTAGGCCTCGGCCAATGCGGTGCCCAGCGCAGCGCCCGCTCCACGCGGCCAGAACAACAGTCCGACGAGGAGGCTGAGCGCGCTGCCGAGTGCGACGTCTTCGATCCGCACCAGCCCGATCTTCCACCCGGCGGGCGCGAGGATGTTGAACAGGATCAACAGTGTCACCGTGAACGCGGCCTGACCGGCCGCGAACGAGATCGTCGCCGGCGCCAGACCGGCCAGCAGGACCGCCGCTGGGAGCAACACCCAGAGCACGGTGGTGTTGGTACCGATCAGCACCACCAGCGCCGCACCGACGACGAAGCCGGAGAGCGTCCCGAGCAATCCGCGGACGATGTTCTGTCCGGTGCTCAGTGCGTTGGAGCGCAGGACCGAGAGCGTGCCCAGGACGACCCAGAACGAGTGCTGCACGCCGGTTCGCTTGGCGATCCACACCGCCAGGCCGAGGGCGATCGCCCCGCGCACGCTGTTGTGCAACCACACCGAATGTCGCTCGACGTGCGCGCCCGCTCGTTCCTGGGCCGCGGTCAGCGTGCCGGCGATCCCAGCGGGCTGGCGCCCCCGCACGCGCTCGAACCAGCTGCGTCGCTCGGCCGCCGCGGCGAGCTCGATGTTGGTGGCGATCTGAGACACGGCGAACCCCAGCTCCTGAGCCCGGAACCCTGGGTCCAGTGAGGTGATGAATGCGCTGATCGGGTCACCGTCCGGTTGGCCGCCGCCGGCGATCGGGGGAACCGGCAGCATCAGCGTGTCACCGCGCTCGAGTTCCCTGAGCGCCTCCCGCAACTCCACCACTGCGGATCGCAGAGCCTCGGTGGGCAGGCGCGGCGCGGTCAGCAGATCGGCACCACGCTCGAGCACCGAGGCCGCCTTCGAGCGCACCGCGCAGGCGCGGCGGCTGACCGGCTTACCGTCCGCTCGCGGCGCGGATCCCACCACGATCTGGTTGAGCCAGATGAGCTCGTCGACCAAGCGGACGACCAGACGGGTCGATGTCCCCAGCCCAGTCGGGCGGTAGGGCGTGGCCAGAAACACCTCGTGCAGCGCAGCGGTCGCGGCGTTGGCGCGCTCGACGGCGAGCTCGTGGTCGGCAGCCGAGTTCCCGCGCTCGCCACCGAGCGCGTGGTCGACATCCGAACGCAGCCGCGCGGCTAGGGCCCGGCTGGCAGCGCTGGCCGGGCCGCGCAGGGCATCGTGGTCGGGCTCGGGCCACAACAGGGCGATGGCCAGCAGCGCGGCCCCGGCGGCCATTCCCCAGCCGGCGAGCCGGTCCGGGATGGACGAGTCCGGCCCGGCCAGCGAGACCGATAGGATGAAGGCCAGCAGCAGGGACGTGGATGCACCGGCCAGCACCGAGCTGGCGACGCCGGCGAAGAGCACGGTGAAGGCAACGATCGTCATCGCTGCCGCGCCCAGCCAGGCCGAGCGAGACGCCAGTGTGCCGAGGCAGACGAACAGGCCGCCTACGAGGGCGAGCGCGGCCTGAGCTTCCAGTCGCTCGCGCATCGAGCCGCTGAAGCCGACGAGCAGCAGCATCGCGAACGAGCCGAACGCGGCGAACGTCGCTACGACCGGATTGCCGATCACCTTGTCCGCGAGGGCGAACATGGTCGGCATGACGATCGCGGCCCGGGCCGCGCGACGGGTGGCGGACAGGCCCGGGTCGCGCGATCGCAGCTGCGCGACCAAGAAGGCCGGCGAGAATGACGGCAGCCCGCGTCTCACGCGCTACTCCCCGGGAGCTTATGGCCCTGCTGCCCGTCGGAGGCGCTATTCGTCGACGGCGTCGATCACCTCATAGACACCGGAAACGGGCTCATTCTCGACGAACGCCGACAGCCGATCGACCCGGTGCATCTCCTCAGAGTCCGCTTCCTCGCGCCACTGGTGGTACTCGTCCATGGTCATGTCGAACAGGCCGAACGAGATCACCTCGTCCTCGTCGCGGATGTTGCGCGCGTGATAGGCACGCTGAAAGCCCGGTGGCTTGTTTTCGCCTGGATCCCACGCGCGGCGGAACTGCTCCCAGGCGCCCGGCTTCAAACGGCGAGCAGAGAACATGACGATCACGTCGTTACCTCCTGGTTGTGGGGACCGGGCTAGCCTACGCCTTCGCGGCCCCCGCGCCCGAAGGGAATCGACTCCTGTGCTCCCGGTCCCCGGTGAGGAGCGCAGGGTCCCCGGCCGCAGCGGCGAAACTTAGCCCCGATGCCGGTGGCCTGGGTCTATCTGCTGCGATGTCGTGACGGTTCGCTCTATACCGGCTGGACGAGCGATCTCGACCGCCGGCTGGCCCGCCACCGGGCCGGTAAGGCAAGCCGCTACACGGCCAGCCGGCTCCCCGTCGAGCTCGAGGTGGCGATGCCGATGCCCAGCCGCACGGCCGCGCGGCGCGAGGAGGCGCGGATCAAGCGCCTGCCACGCTCAGCCAAGCTCGCGCTGATCGGCTGACGGCCTCCGGGCGCGGGCAAATTGCGCTTCAGGGCTTGAGCCTGCGACCGCTGTGGAACAACCAGGCGCTCCACGCGACCATCAGCGTCGCGAGCGCCGCGGTGATGCCCAAGGCGACGGCGACGGGAACGTCGCTTGATCCCAGGAATCCGTAGCGGACCGCCTGCACGAGATAGAAGATCGGGTTGGCGTGGGAGATCTCCCGCCAGGGCGAGGGGAGCACCGAGACCGAATAGAACACGCCGCCGAGAAAGCTCAGCGGGACGATCAAGATGTTCTGGACGAACCCGGCGTGGTCCCAGCTCTTGGCGTAGATGCCGACGACCACCCCCAGTGATGCGAACAGCGTCAGCCCAAGCGCGACGCCTGCGACCAGCACCAGGGGCTCGCGGATCGGGACGTGGGTAACCGGAAGGGCCAGCACGAGCAGCCCGATGCCGATCAGCAGGGCTCGGACGATGCCCCCGAGGGAGAGTCCCAGGTTGATCTCCCAGTTGCGCATGGGGGAGGCCAGCACATCGTTGAGGTAGCGGTCGAACCGAGCCTGGAACACCGACGACGAATTGTTGGCGTAGGCGGCCTGAACCATCGCCATGGTGATCAGGCCGGGGACGATGAACACCCGGTAATCGAAGCCCTCGACGTGGCGGATCCGACCGCTCAGGGACAACCCGAAGACCAAGATGAACAGAAACGACGCGACGATCGGCGCGACAACGGTCTGCGTCCACAGCTTGAGCACGCGGAGGATTTCGCGGCCGGCGAGCGCGCCGAGACCGCGGCGTCGCACGAGCAGGGCCCTCAGCGCTGACTCCCGACCCTCGGCGGCGGAAGCGGACGCGCTCACGCCGCCATCGCCTTGACGTAGACGTCGGCCAGCGAGTCCGCCTCGTAGGACTCGAGCAGCCCTGAGGGGCTGTCACGGGCGAGCAGGCGCCCGCCGCGGATCAGCGCGATGTCCTGGCAGAGCTCCTGCGCCTCCTCCAGATAGTGAGTCGTGAGGAGGATCGTGGTGCCCTGTTCGTGCAGGCGACGGATGTACTGCCAGAGCTCGAGGCGCAGTTCGAAGTCGACACCCGCCGTTGGCTCGTCGAGGATCACCAGTCGCGGCTCGTGCATCAGGGCCCGCGCCAGCAGCAGCCGCCGCCGCATTCCCCCGGAGAGCATCGGCGCCCGGACGCCCGCCTTCGAGCGCAGGTCGAAGACGTCCATCATTTCTCGGGCGCGGCGCACTGCCTCGGAGCGGCTCATCCCGTAATAGCCGCCGTGATAGACGAGCGTCTCCTCGACGTCGAGAAAGCGATCGAGGTTCACGTCCTGCTCGGCCAGGCCCATCATCCGTCGCGCTTCGGGATCGCGATGGGGCTGACCGAAGATCCGAATCTCGCCCGACGTGACGCGAATGAGATTGCACACAGCGCTGATCAGCGTGGTCTTGCCGGCGCCGTTGGGCCCGAGCAGCCCGAAGAACTCACCGGCCGGGATCTCGAGGTCGAAACCATCCAGGGCGATCAGGCCGCTGTCGTAGCGCTTGGTCAGACCGTGCAGCGAGAGGGCAGGGGCGGGGGGCATCGTCATCGAGGGTAGTAGGCGCTGATCCGGCTCCTCGGTCAGGGTTTGAGTTGGGCTGAAGGCACTCAGCGAGGTATCGACAAACGGAACCGGTAGTGACCGTTGTCCGAGCGCACCCCGACCGGACCATTGAGCCCGCCGGCGACGCCCGCCGGCAGCGTGAGCTTCCGAGCGAGTTTTCCGTCGGCCGATACGGTGAGGACGAGCGAGCCATCTGAGGCCAGCTGCGTGTTGGCCTCGAGCACGTGATGCTTGTGCACCCCGGCCGGTCTGGGCACGATCGCCAGATCGCTGTAGCCGTTGTTGCCGCACTCCGCGGAGGTGTGCAGACCCGGGTTGCTCTTGCGTGAGATCTCGATCACCCGGTCGGGGTAGGCCCGCCACATGACATAGAGGAGATTGCATGGGTCCGCGGCGCGAAGCTTCAGCCCGATCTGGCGTCTCACCAGTCCTGAGCCGAGCGGTTTGGTAACGGCGCTGTCGCCGATGAACTGAAAGTCGAGCCGCGCCCGGGCCGCATGGTGTCCGTGGTCTCGCTGGACCGCCCGCATCTCGGCGCTGGTGGTCTGAAGGGTTGATGGGCCGGTGGCAAAGACGGTCCCCGAGGTCACCTCCAACTGAGATGTGTGGAGGAACTGCCAGGACGCTGGAGATGCCGCAACGGCGGTCGCAGCGCCGGCCACGAGAACCAGAACGATCGTGAGCACAGCGCGGAGGTGTGATTTGAATGGGTTCATGGCCGGGAGTGTCCGGGGCAGAACCGGGCGGCGCCAGCCACCCTAGGGGTACTCCAGCGACACCCTTGAAACTGAACGTTTACATCGCCCAGCAACTGGCGTTCAACAACAGCTATCTGATCTCGACTAGCTTCCCGGTCAAGGCTCCGGTCCGCCCTGTCGGACGCTGACGTCAACACGGCACCCGGAACGGGCGCCACGGATCCGAGCGCCGCATGCACCGGATCGCCCGACAATCCGACCGCGCCGGCGGGCAAGGTCTGCATCTACATCAGTCGTTCGGAGAACGCCAAGGTGGCCGGATTTCGGCTCACCAATCCCGGCGTGAGCGGAACGTCACCCGGTGACCGGTACGGGTTCATCGTTCGCATCATCGACAACGGCACCGTGGGAAACACCTCCGGCACCAACGCCGAGGGCACCTGGGCCTACACCGCACCGTGACAGGCCATTGACTCAAGAACACGGGGCCGGTGGGCTCTGAGGCGAGATAGACAACTTTCGTTCTCAGAGCACCGCCGGCCCCGTCGTTGTTCGCGGTACCCAGGTCAGCCGGCTCTGGCGTCGAGGTACTGCAGCAGCTTGTGGGCCGCGAGCTCAATCTCCTTGTGTCGCCACTCCGCGGCTCGGTAGTGGCAGGCGATCAGGCCCATGCGGTGCACGCGGCGGAAGTCGCCGTAGATGAATGCGTACCTGGCTTTCGTGTGCTCCCGAGCGCCCTCGGTAAGTCCGAGGTGCCACTTGGCGTAGTCCTCCCAGCCGTGCTTGCTCAGGTACTGATTCTCCTGCGCCGGGGAGGGCTGGACCTTGCCCCACTCGCTCCGGAGCACGTACTGGCCCGCATCGATCAGACGCTGGGCGTGCTCGACGGCCTGGGGGTTCACCGCGTAGGAAGCCACCGGTGCATTCTCCCGCGCGCCGCACATAGCTCGACGCAGCTTTGCCCGGCGGGCTCTCGGTAGGCTGGCCAGGCATGAAGGCGTTCGTCACCGGTGCCAGCGGGTTCCTCGGCCACGCCGTGTGCGCTGAGCTGCTGGCGCGGGAGCACGAGGTGGTCGCGCTGGTGCGGCGCCCCGGCTCCAACCCGCCGGGCACGGCCGCCGCCGCGGGCGACCTCAGCGACCGAGCGGCGCTCGAGCGGAGCCTGCACGAAGCGCGGCCGGACTGCGTGATCCACCTCGCGGCCGAGATCGCCACCCAACGCGACCCGCAGAAGATCGACGAGGTCAACGTCGAGGGGACACGCCGCCTGCTCGAGGCATGCCGGGCGGTCGGCGGACACCCGGTTCGTGTTCGTCTCGACGGTCGTCACCGGTGACGCCGGCGGCGCCGTGCTCGACGAGGACTCATCGCTGCCGGTCGAGACCGCCTACGGCCGCTCCAAGCAGGACGGCGAGCAGCTCCTCCGGGAGTCGGGCGTCCCCGGAGTGATCATTCGTCCCAGCCACGTGTATGGCCCTGGGCGGCTGGTACGCGGAGGAGATCGTCAACCGGCTTCGGCGCCCGGGACGCTTTGTGGTCATCGGTTCAGGCAGGAACTGGTGGGACGTGGTCCGGGTCGAGGATGTAGCCAGCGCGTGCGTCGAGGCGGCCCAGCGGGCCCCCGACGGCGCCGTCTACCACGTCGTCGACGACGAGCCGATCACCTACTACGACTTCGTCGGCCTGACCGCTGCCGCGCTGGGGGTCGGGCGCACCGCGACGCATCCCGGCCTGGCTGGCCCGGCGCGTCGCCGGCGACGGGCCCGGTCAGCGCGGTCGTCCGCTCGGCGCGCAGCTCCAACAGCGGATCAAGCGCGAGCTCGGCTGGCAACCTCGCTACCCGTCGGCCCAGTTCGGGGTGCCTGACGCAGTGGCAAAGCTCGGCGGGTGAGCCGCGACCACGCGGACCAAACGTCCTCAGGACACGGAAGCGGCCTGTCCGGCGCCGGCTCCGGCCAAGGACTCCTGCAGCTGGCGCTCAGCATCGCCTGACAGCGAGGTCTTGAGGACCCGTCCGCCGTACTTGCTCAGCGCGTCCAGCCCGCGGTCAGGTGTGATCTTGTCGACGATCATGAACAGCGCGGAGGTTCCGGGCTGGGAGGCCATGTCCACCAGGTACCCATGAGGCCGGTGCCCTTCCCCAAAAACCCGGGCTCCTCACGCGGCCCTACGTTCAATCTGCGATCCGCGCTCGAGAACCATCGCGGGCGCCGGCTGCGGACTCGTCTCGGGTTGTGCGGCCACCGGCACACCTCGACTGCGCAACACCGCGCGAGCGCTCACAACCCCGATCGCGATGCTCGCTGCGCCGATGCCGAATGCGAGGTGGTAACCCCCAACCAGCGAGCTGGACAGCGTGTGCCCCCCGGCTTGAAGTGCCTTCGAGTGGTTGGTCGCGACGGTGCCGAGCACGGCCAGGCCCAGGGCCCCCGCAACCTGCTGTGAGACGTTGATGATGCCCGAGCCCAAGCCGGCGTCGGCGGCGGGAACATCGGCCATCCCGATGGTGAGCAGCGGCATGAACGCGCTTCCGATTCCCAGTCCGATGCAGAAGTAAGCCAAGAAGATGGTGGGGAAGAAGCCGTGCCGATCCCGGCCGTGCCGAGCAGCAGCAGGCCGACGATCGCCGTGAGCATCCCGAGCGTGAGCACTCGCATCGCGCCGAAGCGACTCACCATCCGGGCGGTCACACCGAGTGACAGGATCCCGACCGTCACCGTCCAGGGCATGAACGCCAGCCCCGTCTGCAGCGCGCTGTAGTGGCGCACGTGCTCCAGGTAGAGAGTGCCGAGGAAGAAGGTCGAATACATCCCGGTCACCAGGAAGCCGCGCACGACGCTCGAACCGACCAGGCTGCGCAGCCGGAGGATGCGCAAGGGCATGATCGGGTTGTCAATCCGCGCCTCCACAGCGAGGAACGCAGCCATCAGCGCCGCCTGCGATCGCGCCGAAACCGAGGACCTGGGATGAGCCCCATCCGTGCCTGGTGGCCTGGACGATTGCGTAGACGGCGCTCATCAGCGAGACCGTCACCAGGGTGGAGCCAAGCCAGTCGACTCCGTGGCCCAGTCCGAGACCGCTGTCGCGGGGGATCAATGCCTTTCCGAGCGCGATCGTGGCGAGGCCGATTGGCAGATTGACGAAGAAGATCCAGTGCCAGCTGAGGGCCTGGGTCAGTGCGCCGCCCAGCAGCAGGCCGAGTGATCCACCCGAGACGGCGACGAACACGTAGGCACTCATCGCCCGCGCACGATCGGAGGGCAACGGGAATTCCGTCACGATGATGGCGAGAATTACCGAGGCCTGCATCGCCGCGCCCACACCCTGGATGAAGCGCGCAGCGATCAGGAAGCCCTGACTGGGGGCCGCTCCGCAGAACGCCGAGGCAATCGTGAACAGGGTCACCCCGGCCAGGAACACGCGCCTGCGGCTCAGGAGGTCCCCGAGGCGCCCGGCGAGGAGCAGAAAGCTGCCGAACGTAACCAGAAACGCGTTGATCACCCAGGTCAGGTTGCCCTGGGTGAAGTGAAGGTCGCGCTGGATCGCGGGCAGCGCCACGTTCACGATCGTGGTGTCGAGGACGATCATCAGTTGGGCGAGGCAGACGACGCCGAGAGCGAGCCAGCGGCGTCGGTCGCCGGTCTCGATGGTGGACAGGAGGGTGGCTTTCATGATTGATCCCAACGGTTGAGGCAGGAAGGCGGCGGTGGTAAAGTGGAGGACACCTCCAGTACTAAGTGGAGGCAACCTCCGGATACTATAGCGGAGGCACCCTCCGGTTTGTCAAGTCAAATCTGAGCAATTCACATGAGCACCGTCCCCACCACCGCAGATCAGCCCCGCGCACGCCCCCAGCGTGCCGACGCTCAACGCAACCGGGAGAAGGTCATCACCGCTGCGCGGGAGGCCTTTGCCGAGGGCGGCGCAGCGACGTCACTGGAGGAGATCGCCAGGCGAGCCGGGGTTGGGATCGGAACGCTCTATCGCCACTTCCCGAGCCGCCAGGCGCTGCTGGAGGCCGTCTACATGGGCGAGGTTGAAGCACTCTGTCGCTCGGCCGATGATTTCGCTGACCTGGCGCCATGGGACGCGCTGGTCGCGTGGCTGCACCGCTTTGTCAGCTACATGGCGACCAAGCAGGCGCTGGCCCAGGATCTGCTCAACTATGTCGAGCGCGACGCGGCGCTGTTTCAGAGCAGCAGGGCCGCCCTCTACGCCGCCGGCGAGCCGCTGCTCGAGCGGGCCCAGAAGGCCGATGCGGTGCGCCCGGACATCGACCTCCCTGAGGTCATCCAGATGGTCGGCGGGATCTCGAAGATCGCCACCAGCGAACCCGGCCAGATCGATCACATCCTGGACATCGCGCTCGACGGGCTGCGCTACCGGCCGCCGGGCGCCTAGCCCGCCGGCCGCAGCCTGCGGGGAGAGAGCTCAGATTGCCGGCTGGCCGTCCGGCGCGCGGACGACGATGCCGAGCGCGCTCACCTCAGGCGCCAACCTGGGCTCCCGGCGGCCGGGGAGCCAAGCGGCGAAGCCACCCAAGCCCGGTACCCAGATCGCCACGGCGTGGTAGACCAGGACCGCGCCGATAGCGGAGGCGGGCCGCTCTCCGTACAGGACCAGCGTTGCCACCAGGCCGGTGTCCAGGACCCCGATCCCGGCCGGGATCGGGATCAGTGTGGCCAGGTAGCCGATCTCGTAGGCCAGCACCACTGCGGGGAACCCGATTGGGTGGCCGGTCGCCGAGCAGGTCGCCCACAGCGCGGCCATGTCGAAGCACACGTATGCGGCGGCACCGAGCAGCCGCCAGTGTGCCCGGCGGACTGCTGTCCAGGCGCCGTCCACGCCTTCGCCAACGGCGCGAAGGACGCGTGGGGCACGCTCCCCTCGCCAGCGGATCAGGGCGCCGCTGGCCCACATGAGAAACAGCAGCCCCGCGCAAACGGCCGCCGGCAGCGCAGTGTGCTCGAGGTCGTGAGGGCCGGGGACGACATGGCTCAGCAGTAGCACGCCGCAGGTGACGGCGACCACTAGGTTTACGGCGATCAGCAGGCACACCAAGGTTGAGCAGCGGGTCAGAAGCTGACGGTGGGATAGTCCACTCCGGCGCAGCAGCCAGCCGGTCGCTGCGGCCGAGCAGAAGTTGCCGCCCGGAAGCACGGCGCCGGCGCCCATCCCGATCCACGCCACTCGCCGTGCGGGCGAGGCCGAGGCTTCGGGGAACAGCCGACGAAAAACGAACACGTAGCCGAGGCACGATGCGAACTCGAGAGCCACCGCGCCAGCAACCCAGGCCAGGCTCATGTCGCCGATCTGGTCGAGAACGGCGCCGGGCGGGGCCACGTACATCAGCAGTCCGGCGCAAGCGCCGGCAGTCAGGAGCGTAGTCAGCACTCGGTGGCGCTGGAACAAGGTGGACACGGTACGGAAAGCGCCCAACGGCCTGCGTGCGGCTGGCGCTCAGGCCGTCTTGTTGGACTCGAGCCAGCGCCCGAGCGCGCTGTGACCGACCAGCGTGACTTCACCGTCGGCATCGATCCAGTCGCGGGCTCGCAACTCGCCCACCAGGCCCAATGCGTCCTCCGGCTCCGGGCCGTCGCCGCGGGCCACCAGCAAGTTGCTGCCTGGCTCGACGCTCCAGCGACCGGAATCCAGGGCGCTGAGCGCCAGGCCCTGGCCGGAGGTGGGAACGTCGAGTGGATGTGGCCCGGCACCGCGTCTGCCTGCTCGTTCGGTCGCAGCCGTCGCAGACGGACGCTCATCAGCGTCGTCGAAGTGGAGGTCGTGTTTGAACGTCTCCGCGTAGGCGCTGAACCAGCGTCCGGCGGTGTCGGCCAAACCCCGTGCGCGCTCGGCGTCGACGCCGATCGACCGGGCGATCTCGTCCACGTCGAGGTCCGCCAGCCGTTCAACCGAGCGGCTGACTTCCCGCGCGATCGCCCTGATGCGCTCCTCGAAGCTGTCGTTACCTTCTTCGCTCATTGGGCCATGATGGCACCTCGACGTGCTCCGCCTGACTCAACCCCGAGAAACCCTGTTCCCGCCGCACCGCCGCGCGCGGCTGAGGGGGCCGGGGTGAGCGTCTACGTCGACGATGGCTTCGTGGACGGCGATTGGGGCTTCTGGACCGGCGGAGGGCACATGCAGGCGGACACGCTGGACGAGCTGCATGCGATGGCCGAGAAGCTCGGCCTACAGCGCTCTTGGTTTCAATCGAAGCCGGGCAGACCCTGGCACGACCACTATGACCTCACCCGCAGCAAGCGCGACCAGGCGGTGCTGTTGGGCGCTATTCCGGTCACCTGGCGTGAGGCAGCCAGACGCAATCGCGGCGCTAGGGAGGCCTACCGAGCGACCAGTAAACCGAACCGCTGAGGTCCACCGGGCTGAGGCGCCGCACCGTCCCGGCATTTCTATCCTTGGCTGGCCATGACCTCACCAGCTGAGCGCGTCACCCAGTTCATGTCCTCGCTCGATGGCGAGGTACGCGAGGTCTCGCCGGGTCAGTGGGGCATCGTGCTCGACGCGGCCGGATACGTGCTCGATGTCGGCGTTGCGATCAAGGGATCCCTGCTGCGCGCGCAGGCGGCCGTGCTTCCGGCGGGGGTGATTGACCCGCATCAGCTCCTCTACTGGAATCGTCAGGCGCCGCTCGTCTGCTTCGCCGAGAACAAGGCGGGCGAGGTGTTCGTCTGTGGAGAGCTCCCGTTGGAGTCGCTGGACACTGAGACCCTGGATAGGTTTCTGGGGCTCCTGCTAGCCAGCGCCACCCGGGCACGGGAGTTCGCGATTCAGAGCGCTTGAGGCCCAGGAACGCGGCGAACCCGGGCCAGTCCGAGCCGCGCGGATATGCTCCAGGTGGGACATGGACTCGCCGCCTGTCTCCGCGCCCCGGATCGTTCACCGCGATGCCGGGGCATTTCTTTCACGCCGCACAGCAAGCTGCTATCACGTGAGCATGGCGCAACGGCACAAGGTGTCAATGCTGATGCTGCATGAGGGAAGCCCGCGGGATCTCGAGGCTCGAGAGCAACTCCGTGCCGCGTTGCCCGGGGCCGAGATCGGCGAACCGGACGACGTTGGCGTGTTTGATATCACGCTGGATTCCGACGACCTCGAGGGTGCGCTGCTCCGCGTGTGGGACGCGGTCGCCGCAGCTGGCGTCGACGATCACATCGCGTTTCTGGAGCACCCGGACCTGCCAGAGCACTGGCGACACCGCAGCCGGCGCCCGGGAGCCTGAACGGGACTCAGCTTGGCGCGGGTAGTTTCACGCGGTCGAGCGCGAGTGGCCCACAGACCAACCCGGGCCGATCTGCGCGCGCCAGCTTGTGTCGCAGCAACACGAAGGCCGGCGCGCCGAGGAGGGCCGGGATGACCAGCTGGAACAGGCGATAGGCCAAGACCGCCGCGGTCGCGCGCGGCAGACTCACCCCGTACAGGACCAAGACACCGATCAGCGCGCCCTCGGTCCCTCCGACGCCGCCGGGCAGCGGGATCAGGTTCCCGAGCTGACCGATCAGGTAGCCGAGGACCAGCGTGCCAAGTGCCGGCACCGGGCCGATCGCGGCGAAGGCAAACGCGAGTGCCGCGATATCGAACGCCATGTAGGCGAACGAGCCGACGATCACCCCGAGACTGTGGGAGCGAAGCAGAGAGATGGCCTGCTCCACGCCGTCGGCCACGGCGGCAAGCGACCCGCGCAGGGAGATGCCGACGCGTCCGCGCCAGTGATCTGGGTCGCCTGCGCCGCGCTCTCCCAGCGCGCGGAGCAGCTTCGGGCTCAGGACGATGAGGACGACTCCAAGCGCCGTGATCAGTGCAGGTAGGAGCGTGAGGACCCACGAAGCTGAGCCGGCGATGAGCCCGACGTAGACGCCGATCCCCACCACCACCAGGGTCAGGAAGTTCGCCGCGCTGGTGACGACGAAGAAGGCCACCGTGCGGCGCGTGACCTGCGCGGTGGGCATGCCGGCTTGGCGCAGCGCCCACACGCCGAGCGCCAGGCCGCCGGCGCCGCCGGCCGGTAGCAGCGAATTGGCCGCCAGCTCGGCCATCGCGATGTCGTAGCTGAGCCCCCACGGCATTCTCGCGCAGAAGGTGGAGCGAAAGGCAAGCAGGTAGCCCGCGCAGGACCCTACCTCGGCCAGCATAATCGCCCCGACCCAGACCGGGTCGGCGTTCTCAAGGCGCGCTCTGACGTCGTCGAGCCCGGGGAGGGCGCTGACTGCGATGGCGGCCACGACGATCACTGCCGCCACCTCCGCGATCCGAACGGCGAGGTGCCGCGGACTCAGCTCGTCAGGCATCGGCCCCGCGCCCAGACCGCGGGTGCTCACGGGCGCGCCGCCGGCCTCAGCGCGTGCCATCGTCCGCAGAGGCCTCGGGACCAGTCCGCATCAGCACCGCGGACCAGCTTACGCCGACGCGGGATCGGGCCGCGATCATCCCCAGCGGCACGGCGAGGGCACGCCTGGCTGGGTTAGAGTGCGCGGCATGCGGGCGTTCGTCACCGGAGGAACTGGATTCATCGGCAAACGTCTGGTCGGCAAACTGCGCGAGCGGGGAGACGAGGTGGCGGTGCTCGTGCGAACCCCCGCAAAGGCCGCCGATCTGCGCGCGCTGGGCTGCGAGATCGTCGAGGGTGACCTCTCCGACACCGAGGCGATCCGCCGCGGCGTGCAAAACCGCGACGCGGTGTTCCACGTCGGCGCGACGTACAAGGTGGGGATTCCGAAATCCGAGCGTGCCGGCATGCGCGATGCCAACGTGGCCGGCACAGAGCGGGTGCTGGACGCCGCGCTCGAAGCCGGGGTGGCGCGGACGGTTTATGTGTCCACGGGCAACGTCTACGGAAACACCAGGGGGGAGGTCGTCGACGAAAGCTACGTCCGCCCTCAGCCGCCGGACTTCTTGTCTTACTACGACCAGACGAAGTACGAAGCGCATCAGGCGGCGTTGCAGCGGATCGCGGCAGGCGCTCCCATCGTGATCGTCCAGCCGGGCGGGGTTTATGGGCCGGACGATCCATCCGAGCTCGGCAACATGATCGATCAGACTCGGACCGGGAAGCTGAAGCTGCGGATGTTCCCTGCGGCCGGCTTCAACTTCATCCACGTCGAGGATGTCGCCGAAGGCATCGTGCTGGCCCACGACAAGGGCCAGATTGGTCAGAGCTACAACCTGGCCGGGGAGAAGGCCACGATCGGTGACCTCGTGGACAAGACCGCGGCCCTGTCGGGCCGCAGGCCGCCCCGAGTCACGATGCCGGCGCCGATGATGAAGCTGGCCATTCCGGTCGGACCGCTAGTCGGCAAGCTGATGGGCTTTCCGCCAAATCTGGCCGAGCTCATCCGCACCTCGAACGGCGTCACCTTCTGGATGACCGACGAGAAGGCCCGCCGGGAGCTCGGCCTCCAGACGCGAGATCTCCAGACGGGGCTGCAGCAGACACTCGGGGTCAACTGAGACGTCTCGCGTCGCAGCGGGTTCTCAGACGGCGCTGAGTCGCGCCACGAGCGCCCGTGAAGCCTCGGCCAGCTCTGGCGGATCGAGGACCTCCATCGGCGCGTCGAGCAGCGCCATCCAGACGAGAAACTGCCGAGACCAGCCACCGCGGGTGCTGACGATGCACGCGTCGTCGCCGTCGGCCTCGACCGTGGCGTAGCGGCCCGGAATGCGCCGCACGGCGTCCGCGGCGGTCAGCTGGAGCCGGATTCGCCCTGGCGTAGCTGGGGCCTCACCGGTACCGGCGTTACGAAGTTGCTGCTTTACGTACGCCGCCGGGTCTCCTCCGGGAACGGCTCGCCGGCGCCCTCTGGCTCCGGGCCGGACCCGCCCTTGGATCCGGTCGAGCCGGAACGTACGCCAGTCCTCACGGTCGATGTCGAAGGCGACCAGGTACCACCGGTGACCGCTGTAGACGACCGCGCAAGGCTCAGTGTTGCGCTTCGTCGCTCGGTCGTCCTTGGCGACGTAGGCAAAGTGCAGCTGGAGTCCGTCACGGCACACCCCGGCGATCGTCGCCAGCTGGTCGGCGTCGATCTGGGGGCCGTCGACGCCGAAGGTCGACGTGGCGTCGCTGAGCGCACTGACCCGGCGGCGCAGGCGCGAGGGGAGGACCTGCTCGAGCTTGGCCAGCGCACGGACCGACGTCTCCTCAATGCCGGCGACCGACCCAGCCGCGGCCGTGCGCAGGCCGACCGCGACGGCGACGGCTTCGGCGTCGTCGAGCAGCAGGGGCGGCAGCTCGCCGCCCGCGCCCAGGCGGTAGCCACCGGCGACGCCAGGGGCCGCCTCCACCGGGTACCCGAGCGAGCGCAGCTTTTCCACATCGCGGCGAATCGTGCGCGGTCCTACTTCGAGACGATCGGCCAATTCTTGTCCTGTCCACTCGCGCCGCACCTGGAGCAACGAGAGCAGGGCCAGTAGGCGGGCGGACGTCTGGACCATCGTGGGCGAAGCATGCCACCAATTGCGGACCGAAGCTGACCGCAACAACTTCAGCGGGTGCGGATTGCGGACCATCGTTGACCGCAATTGTCGAGAGGTTGAGCGCCATGTCAACCACCACACTCACTCCCTCAGGGCCCGCCGACCTGGCGCGGCTCTCGCAGCCCGCCCGCCCCGATAATCGCGCGGCCTGGCTCGGTTTTCTCGTTGTGATCGCTGCCGCGGTGATGGATCTGCTGGACTCGACCATCGCTCAAACCGCTGCGCCGGCAATCCGGCGCGACCTCGGAGGGTCATACGCCGACCTGGAATGGATCACCGCGGCGTACACGTTGGCCATGTCGGCGACACTTCTGCTCGGGAGCCGGCTCGGAGACGCGCTGGGGCGCCGCCGAGTACTCCTGGTTGGAATCGGCGGCTTCGTGGTCACATCCGGCCTCTGCGCGCTGGCGCCCTCCCCGGCGACCCTGATCGGCGCCCGGGTGCTCCAGGGCACAGTCGCCGCGGTCATGGTGCCGCAGGGCTTCGGGCTGATCCGGGAGCTGTTCGGGGATGGCGGACAGCAGAAGGCCTTCGCCGTGTTCGGGCCGGTCATGGGCCTGGCGGCGGTGGCCGGCCCGCTGCTCGGCGGGGGCCTGGTCAATCTGAACGTCCTCGGCTCTGGTTGGCGGGCGATCTTCCTGGTCAACGTGCCTGTCGGTCTGGCGGCGCTGCTCGCCGGCCGCAGGTTTCTACCCCGTGTGCCGCCTGCCTCCCCCGGAGCGCGGGTCGACGCTCCCAGCGTGCTCCTCGCGATGGTTGGCAGCGTTGCGCTGGTCTACCCGCTGATCCAGGGCCGCGAGCATGGCTGGCCGGCGTGGGCCTTTGTCCTGATTGCCGTTGGCCTGGTCGCCCTCGGGGCGTTCGCGGCGCTCCAAGTTCGGCGCTCGCGCCAGGGTCGCACTCCGCTCGTGGAGCCGTCAATTCTGCGCCGGCGCCCCTACGTTGCCGGACTCGCCGTCGTGCTCGGGTTCATCGGCGCCATGGGCGGCATGATGATTGCGCTCAACGTGATGTTCCAGACAGGGCTGGGGCTCAGCCCGCTGGCCTGCGGCATCGCGACACTTGCGGTTCCGTTGGCGGCGATCGGTGGCTCGATCACCTCCTCCGCATTGCTGGCCCGGATCGGCCGGAGCACGATGCACATCGGAATCGTGACGATGGCCGTCGGCCTGGTCGTGGTCGACCTGGTGATGCGCGCGGAAAATGCGGGCGTCAACGCCTGGGAGCTTGCCGGCCCGCTCGCCATCACGGGATTCGGCATGGGCATGGTTTTCGTGCCGATGTTCGACGTGATCCTCGCGGGAGTCGCCCCACACGAGCTCGGGTCCGCCTCGGGGCTGCTGGAGTCCGTGCAGCAGCTGGCCATGTCGCTCGGCATCGCGGCCGTCGGCACGGTGCTGTTTGGGCAGCTCGGAGCGGGACGCGGCGCCGCCGCGTTTGTCGGCGCGGCCGATCATGGCCTGCTGGTCGCGGTGGCGTTACTGGTCGCGGCGTACGCGGCGGTCTTCTGGTTGCCCAAACACGCTCGAGCCGTTCACTAGGTGGCCGGCTCAGTCAAGCGATCTCCAGGACCAGCCTGTTGCCGGACGGATCCTGGATCATGGGGCCAGCGTCGCTCTCCCGCGGGGTCTGCCCGCTGCGCTCCAGCCGTTCGATGACCTGGTCGCGCGCGGCCTGGTCGGGGAGGACGATCGTGGCATGCCGGAGTGCGGCACTGCCGGGCGGCGGCGCAGACGCCCCCGTGCTCTCCCAGGTGTTGGCGCCGAGGTGATGGTGGTAACCGCCGGCGCTGAGGAACGCCGCGTACGGGCCCATCTGCGCCATCAGCCCGAAGCCGACCACGTCGCGGTAGAAAGCAACCGTGTCGGCGACCGCAGCCACCTTGAGATGCACGTGACCCATCACCGTCCCGGGGGCGAGGCCCGTGAAAGGCTCTGAGCGCGGATCCTCGAGCTCACTCAGCAGACTGTCCACGTCGAGCGGCAGCGTGGTCATGCGCTCGCCGACCTGTCCCTCCCAGATCTCGCGCGGCCGGTCCCAGTAGATCTCGATCCCGTGCTCGTCGGGATCGCTGAGGTACAGGGCCTCACTGACGAAATGGTCCGAGAGGCCGACGAGCGGCACTCGGTCGCGGGCGGCGTGGGCCAGCCAGCGCGCCAGGTCGGCGCGCTCGGGAACCAGCAACGCGAAGTGGTAGAGGCCGGTGTATCCGCCTCCAGGGCGCGCTCCCGGCTCCTCCGCCAGTACCAGGAGCGTTCGTCCACCGGTTCCCAGCAGGGCACGCGGGCCTTCACGGTCGAGCACCTCGAGGCCGATGGCTTGGCCGTAGTACTCGAGTGAGCGCTCGAGCTCCGCCACCGTGAGATGGACTGCGCCGACGGTCGTTGCAGCGGGCAGTTCAGCGCTCGTTGGCGCGCCGATGGCTTCGAGTTCTTCAGGGTCCGGTGGAGAAACCAAGGCTCCTGGGACGATACGCCGATGGAGCCCTCGGCTGAAGGTCAGCTTCTCTGGGCTGCCGGCTCGCCAGCCGAAGTGGAGTAAAAACTCGCCGACGCAAAGGCGGCGATCTCGCTCGCAAGTCGATCGGGTTCGTCGTGAGGGATGAACGAGCGGCCATCCTCGATCTCGACCAGGCGTGCGTCGGCGAATGTGTCACGCAGCCGCCGGGCGAACTCGAGCTTGAAGAACCGATCGCCGGTTCCCCAGACCAGGAGGGCGGGGCCCGGGAAGGCCCCGAGTCGCTCCGACGCAGCCTTGAGGTCCTGCGGATCGACGTGGCGGGCGAATTTGGCAACGTCCCGTCGGATCGCCGGGTCGGTCAGGCACGGCATCACCCATGCGCGGGTCTGCACCGGATCCAGGGGTTGCTTGACCAACAGTCCGAACCCGGCGGGCGAGTGCCGGATCGCGGTCGAGCGCATCGGTGCCAGCAGCGCCCGGATCGCCGTGGGGCTGCGGAAGGACTTGAACAGCACCGAAAACGGCTCAGGGGGGAAGTTGTCGAACGCGTCGCAGTTGGTCAGTGCGATGCGGCCGATCCGGGAGGCATCGATGTCCAGGAGGAACTGACACAGGGCGCCCCCGGTGTCATTGCCCACAAGGGTGACGTCGTCTAGGTCCAGCGCCTCGATGAAAGCGGCGATCTGGCGGGCGATCCCGCGCGGCGACTGGTCGGCGTCGGCGTTCAGCGGGACCTGATGGGAGCCCAGTGGCCAGTCTGGAGCGTAGGAGCGGACGCCGGCGGAGGCGAGCGCGTCCGCCGTCTGGGTCCAGAGCGTGCCGCTGACGAGGAAGCCGTGGACGAACACGACTGGCGGCGAGGTCGGGTTCTCGGGACCAGCGACGCGGTAGTTCACGGTCCCGTGCGGAAGGTTGATCTTGGGCATGTCGGCTCCCAGGTCTAGATTTGGCTACCAGGTCACGTTAACATACGTGCTGTCTGTATGGAAGTCAATCGCCGATCCCAACCCAGCCGCTCCGCGGCGACGCGGGCCGCCTTGGTGAGCGCCGCACGGCCGCTGTTCGCCGAGCACGGATTCGCGGGCGTGAGCACCGAGACGATCGTCCGCGCCGCGGGGGTCACCCGAGGAGCCCTGTATCACCAATTCGCTGACAAGACCGAGCTGTTCGCAGCCGTGTACGAGTCGATCGAGGAGGACATCGCCCGGCAGCTCGGCGAAAAGCTCGCCGCCGCGAAGGCGACGGATCCGCTTGAGGTGATGGATCTCGGCGCCGGCGCATGGCTGGATGCCTGCGCCGAGCGCGAGGTGCAGCAGATCGTCCTGCTCGATGGGCCAGCCGTGCTGGGCTGGCAGCGCTGGCGGGAGATCGGAATGCGCTACGGGCTTGGCCTCGTCGAGGGGCTGCTCACGCACGCCATCGGGGTGGGACGGATCCCGCAGCAGCCGGTTTCCGCGCTGGCCCACGTGCTGGTCGGTGCCCTGGACGAGGCGGCTCTGTACGTGGCCCGGGCCGACGATCAGGCTGCCGCCAGCGAGGACATGCGCATAGTCCTCCGCAGACTGATCTCCCAGCTCGCACAGGACTGACCGCTGAGCTCTGCCCGACGTGGTTGCTGCATTGTGGATGGCTACCCTGCCGACCATGGTGTTTCGCGTCAATCACCGTGGTCGGGTCGAGGCGCTGCTCAGCGAGGCGGCCGCCGAGCGCACCAGCCTGATGTCCCACCTCTCGCCCGACCTGCAGGCCTCCCTTCCGGTCGACGCTCAGGGCACGACCCGCGCCATCGACTACCTCGCCAGCGTCGCGGGTCTGTCCCGCAGCGACCGGCGCGCATTGGTTCGTCCGCATGCCGTCAACCCCGCCGTCCTGCATGCCCGGGTGTTCGGGGGCGCACCGCTGGCTCCGGAGACGGTGATCGGCTCGTTCGTCGAGGGTGCCCGGGTCCGCGCGGATGCGCTTGCCGCTTTGGCCGATGCGATCGGCGGCGAGCCGCTGGGCCAAGCGGTCCGTAGGCTGCTCGTTGCCCATCCTCCTCCGATCAGTGCCGGGGGAGAGGACGTGGTACCGGCTCTGCGGGCCACCTACGCGGCACACGAACGGGCCGTAGTCATCATCGCGGCGAGCCTTGACGCGGACTAGCGGATCAATCAAACAACGTGCGCCAGGTGAACTCGGGGGAGTAGCCGAGCACGGTCTTGGCCTTCGTGATGTCAAGCAGTGTGTCGTTGCCTTCGACACGCTCGGCGACGGGAACGCCCGGAAACACCTCGGTCATCAGGTCTCGGCTCGGCTGCTTCATCACCGTGTCCGCGGCGGCGATGATGAAGCTGTCCGCCCCCTCGATGTCCGCCTCGAGCGCCAAACGCACACTCTGGCCGACATGACTCTCGTCGACATAACCCCAGAGGTTCCACTTGCGCAGATGCGGGTCATCCCAGAAGCTGGGGAACCGCTCGTAGTCCTCACGGACCATGATGTTCGAGAATCGCAGGCCAACGATCGGCACGCCGCTCCAGCGGTTGAATTGGCGCGCCATCTCCTCGCCGAGGACCTTGGAGAGCGCATAGCTCGTTTCCGGGTAGACGTGTGATTCGTCGACGGGCGCATACCGGGGCGGCTGCTCAAACGGGAGGCCGAGCGTGGTCTCGCTCGAGGCCCAGACGACGCGCTTGATCCCCAGCCGAGCCGCGGCCGAGAGGACCGTGTAGGTGCTGGTCATGTTGGTCCGAAAGACCTGGTCCGGCGTGGCATGCGCCGGCGAGGGGATCGCCGCGAGATGCACAACCGCGTCGATCTTGGGCAGATACTCACGTCCGCTCAGTGCCTCGAGCGTCTGCCCGAAGTCGGTCACGTCGACCGAGAGGAACGGGACCGGGGCCTCGGGTGAGTAGGACTCGGGCGAGGGCACGCGATCGATGTTGAGCACGTCGTGCCCGTTGGCGACGAGGTCGCGGACGACGACCCTGCCCGCCTTACCGCTTCCGCCAGTCACCGCGATCCGCGTCACCTCTGGAGATTTATCAGACTGACGGAGCAGGGGGAGGGGGCCCGCGTAAAACAAGGGCCCCCTTGGAGGTTCTCGACCACGAGTTTTTCGGCAGCGAAACGCGATGTACTCTCGCGGGCAAAGGTTCAGGTCGGGTTAGACGACCAGAGCTGCGTGCTGTGCATAGCCGGGAGCGGGTACTGGATGAGGTTGGATGACGTCTAAGGGACCGGCGGCAAGATACGACGCGTCCGCGAGTACGCGAATCGGGGTCAGCGTCACCTTCGGACTGGTCGCTTTTGTCGTAGCCCTGTTGGCCGGCGGCGGCGGCCTGGCTCCGCTGGTCGGCTGGGACGTCGGCGCGCTCGTCTTCATCGTCTGGATGTGGGCGTCGATCTGGAGGCTCGATGCCGTCGACACCGCGCGACACGCCGGGCGCGACGATCCCGCCAGAGTTCTCGCCGACACGCTGCTGCTGAGCGCCAGCGTGGCCAGCCTGGTCGCAATCGGCGCCGTCCTGATCAAAGCCGGTCACAGCCAGGGCACGAGCAAGAACGTGCTGATCGGGGTCGGGGTCCTGAGCGTCGTCATCGGCTGGACGATCGTGCACACCATCTTCACGCTGCGCTACACGCGGCTCTATTACGAAAACCCGCCAGGCGGCGTGAGCTTCAACGAGAGTGATCGACCCCGCTACACCGACTTCGCCTATCTCGCGTTCACCATCGGCATGACCTTCCAGGTCTCGGACACCGACATACAGAGCAAGGACATCCGGTCGACCGCCCTAGCCCACGCGCTGCTGTCCTACGTGTTCGGCGCCGTGATCATCGCGACGACGATCAACCTGATCGCCGGCTTGACCCACTAGGGCCGGGTCAGCCGTGTCGCGCTTCGCCGAGCTCGGCGTCGGCTGGTGGGACGATCAGCGACAGGTCGAGGTCGGGCGATTCACGCTTGCCGCTTCGGCCTCCGCGCCATTTCTCCGGGCGTTGCGGCTTGGCGATCCGCTTGGCGTACCGACGCTGGTAGCGCCCGACCATTCCCACCCGCCAGAACGCGTAGCCGGTCCAGCCCGGGAAGATCGAGAAGTCCATCCGGCGGAAGTGCCAGATCGCCCGGTGCGCGAGATACAGCGTGCGGAGGACCAGCCCGAGCCGCGGGTAGAGAGGCTGTGGCTCGCTGCTGGCGCGCACGCGGCGCAGCAGCCGCTTCCACAGCCACGCCGGGGGCTTCCAGAGGCACAACCCGTACAGGAGCAGGTTGCCCACCCGCGGCGGGATCACAAAGTAGCTCGAGTCGATCTCGTCGATCTCAATCCCGCGCTCCCTGATCAACCGCTCGAGCTCGGTGTTGGGGATCACCTTCAGCGAGTAGATGAACAACGTGTACGGACGTGGCATCTGGTAAAGCAGCTGCAGCGTGTCGATGACGTCCTGCCGGGTCTCAACCGGGTTGTCGACGATCAGGTCATAGGCCGGAGGCAGGTGGTATTCGGGCGTGAAATTGCCGATCACCTCTCCGGCAGCCCGAATCTTTGCTGGCGGCGACGGACGCTTGTAGAAGTCGAGGATGTGCTGGGAGCCTGACTGGATCCCCATCCGGATCCGGTTCATCCCGGCCCAGGTGAGCAGCTCGAACTTGTCCTGCTTGACGTAGTTGGGGATCACCCCGTAGACGGCGAACGGGAGATCGACCTCGGACTTCCACAGCTCCGCGAACTCCTCCAGCTGGGGATAACTGATCGCCATGAAGCTGTCATCGTGGAAGCTGACCTGGCTGAGGTGCGGGAAACGCCGTCGCGCGTCGTTGATCTGGTCGACGATGTAGCGCGCGCTGGGGTGCCGGATCCGCTTGTACTTGGCATCGTTGGCGATGAACTTCGTGTTTCCGCAGTAGGAGCAATGGAACGGACAGCCGATCGACCACAAGGTCGTGTAGCTGAGCCCATCATTGGTCACGTAATCGCTCAGCGAGATCGGCTCAAAGCCCTGCCCCTGGCGGTAGATCCGTTCTTTCTCCCCGTACAGAGGGAACGGCAGCAACTCCATCTGGCCGGCTGTCATCAGCGGCAGGAAGTGGTTGCGCTTGAGCTCGTCGGGACGGCCGAGATCCGGCTTGAACCAGAAGCCCTTGGTGTCGGTGAAGTCGCGGCCGTCCCTGAAGGCAGCGAAGAATTCTTCGAAGGCGAACTCGCCCTCGCCGGTGCAGATCGCGTCGACGTCCGCGGTGATCGCGTCTTCGGGCTGGATGATCGGGTGAATCCCGCCCCAAACCTGATAGACCGACGGATCGAGACTCCGCAACCGCTGGGAGACCCGGCGGGTGAGGTCGGCGTAGCCGGTCATTGATGAGAACCCGATCAGATCGGCGCCGAGGAGACCCTGGGCGATCTCGTCCACCTCGTCGTCGGTCAGGCCGCCACCGGAGCCGAGACCGAACAGGGCGGCGCGGATCCCGCGGTAGCGGCCGGTCGTGACGTAGAGCGCCTCGGTGTCGGGGTTGAGACGAGCGACGTACGCCGCCATCTTGCGAAATCCGCAGGAGGTGATCCCGTCCTCCATGCAGACCATCTTTACCTTCACGAACCCCGCTCCCCTGTGATGGCGATTTGACGAAGCCAAGCGTACCGGCCCACGCCAGCAGCGGGTCGACCCGAGGAAGGGCCAGTCCTGCTGGAGCTGTGGGCGTGGGCCTCAGCCGATCCAGGCGATGGCGCGAGGGCTCCGGAACTCATGGTCTGGGCTAGTTCGCGCCGCGCACCTGGAAGGTCTGGTTGACGAAGACCAGATGGGGCCAGTTGACGCCGATGTGATCGCGCTGGAATGGGACTACTGCGGCGGCCGAGGACGAGCCCGCAGAAGCCGGTTGCACGGTGACCTGGCTGGCCGTGATTGTCGTTCCATTGGTCCTCCCAAGCACGAGGACACTCTGGCCCTCGGTAACCGCACTCGCCGAGGCCGGACTTGTCCCGTTCCGGTAGGTCGTCGCGGACGTCTCGTTGACCGTGACCTTCTGACCCGCCGATGTCGATACCGTGAAACCGGATCTCGTGCCTTGGCACGCTTCCGCGGAACGTGAATATCAATGTTCAGCTGTCGAAGCCCAGGCCGAGGCGGTCGAGCAGGCCAAGCCATAGGCCGCGCCTGCCCTCGCGCCGATCCGCCGCTGCCAACCGGTTGCGAGTCAACTGAATGACCGCGGTGCGCATCGGCTCCGGCGGGAATGGCGTCGGTTTGCGCCTCACGTATCGGCTGCGGGTCGCCTCAGTGCTGCGTCGCTCCAGGAGATCGAGCGCAACCCGCGCGCCGAACCGGGTAGCGCCGACGCCGAGGCCCGTATAGCCCGTGGCGTACACGACGCGGCCGTGATGCGCGCGGCCGAAGAACACCGAGAACCGGCTGCAGGTATCGATTGCGCCGCCCCACCTGTGAGTGAAGCGGGTGCCCTGAAGCTGCGGGAAGGTAGTGAAGAAGTTCTGGGCCAGACGCGCAAACGCCGGCTCGTAGTCGTCGAGGTCATCCCGGACCGATCCGCGGTGGTAAACGGCGTCGAAGCCGCCCCACAGGATCCGGTTGTCACGGGTCAGGCGGTAGTAGTGAAACTGGTTGGCCCCGTCCGCGATGCCCTGGCGGTGGCGCCAGCCGATCGATTCGAGCTGAACTGCCGAGAGCGGCTCAGTGGTCAGCGCGTAGTCATAGATCGGCACGACGTAACGGCGGATCGCTCGCACGAGCGGCGGGAATGCGCTCGTCGCCAGAAGCACACCGCGCGCTTGAACCTCGCCGCCGGCGCAGCGCACCACCACGCCGTGCGGCAGTTCCTCGAGCCCCATCGCCGGTGACCCTTCGTAGACCCTCACGCCCGCGCGCCGGGCTGCGGCTGCTAGGCCAAGGACGAGCTTGACTGGATCCAGAATGCCGCCGGCGTCCTTGGTCCAGATCCCGCCTCGGTAGAGCGGGGAGGCCACCTCCGCCTGCATCGCGGCAGGGTCCGCGAGCACTTCAACCTTGTAGCCAAAGCGCTCGGCGAGGTCCCGTTCTTCCTTGAGCCACCGGTCTTGATAGGCCGCGAGGATCGGCAACAACTCGCCGGTGAGTTCCAGATCGCAGTCGATGCCGTACCGCTTCAGGTCTGCGATCAATCCCTGTAGATTCTCGCGACCCCAACGCTCGAGTAGGTCGATCTCGTCCTTGAACCGCGTGAGCCCGTTTTGCAGTCCGTGGGTTAGCGACGGGACGAGGAAGCCACCGTTGCGGCCGCTGGCGCCGAACCCAATCGCGCGCCCCTCCAGGAGTACAACGTCTCGATCCGGGTCATCACGCTTGGCATGCAGCGCGGCCCATAGCCCGGTGAACCCGCCCCCGACGATGCACAGGTCGGCATCGAGCTTTTCCTCGAGCGCCGGCAACGACTCGCGCCGGCCGGAGCTGTCGAGCCAAACGGGCCTCCGCGCTGCGTCGGCGTAGCTTGCGCGGCTGGCGACGGTCGGTCGCTGCCATGGAGCGCAAACGCGGTTACCGGATGCGCGTAGCACTGAGGGGGATGCGGGCCGACCGAGCAGGCGCTGAGTGTACGGAGCGCAGCCTTGTCCTCGGCCCGACGCCGCGGCAGGTGGCGGATCGCAAATCACGACCCGCCACCAACCGTGGTTCGGGGGCCTTCCTCAGTGCGACCGCACGTCCGTCCTCAGGCCGTAGCCGAACGGATACAGCGGGTCGTAGTTCCGGTCGCCGATGTTGATCGGCTCCTGCGCGAGGGTCCGTGGCCACGATACAGGCAGCTTGCCGGTGAACGGGCGTGCGCCGAACAGCGTGTCCGCCACGCCGGCGCCCTCGCTGCCCGGCAGCCAGGCCGCCACAATCCCGTCGACCTCGTCGCGCTGGACTGGATCGAGGATTAGCGGGCGACCGGACACGACAACCATGACGCACCGCTTCGCGGCAGAGCAGACCCTGTCGACGGCCGCCTTGTCGGCCGCAGAGAGCTGCATGTCCTTAACCGGCCGCAGCACGCCCTTGTCGCCCGGGTCAAATCCCCACTGGGGACCGAAAACGTCACCGAAGCCCTCGGCGTACGGAGTCTCGCCGACGACCACGATGCCCGTGGCGTTGTGCGGGATCGGCGCCGAGGCGTCTTGACTGTAGGTCACGTTGCCCCGAGCGAGCTGGCGGATGCCGGCGAGTATCGTCGTGCCAGGGATCACGTTGGTGGAGCCGCCCTGCCAGGTCAGCGTCCAGCCGCCGGCCTGGTTGCCGATGTTGTCGGCGTTCGAGCCCGCGACGTAGACGTCACTGCGGGACCGGATCGGCAGCACGTGCCGATTGTTCTTGAGCAGCACCTGTGACTCGGCGGCGGCCCGGCGGGCCAGCGCGTGGTGGGCCGGTGAGCCGACCTGGTCGATGTAGCGACGGTCCGTGAACGGATGTTCGAAGAGCCCAAGCTGGAACTTCTTGGTCAGGATGCGGCTCACTGCATCATCGATCCGTGCCATCGACACCTGGCCCGACTTGACCAGGGTCATCAACGTCGCCTCGAACTGCTCGAAGTTCTGCGGCTGCATGAACATGTCGATTCCGGCATTCACACCCGCCGCCACCTTCTGGGCGAATGTGTAGGTCTCCGGCTTGATGTGATCGATGCCGTTGTAGTCGGAGATCACGAACCCGTCGAAGCCCATCGCGCCCTTGAGCCAGCCGGTGATCAGGTCCCGGTTGCCGTGCATGTTGATCCGGTTGCCGAGTCCATCCTCGGTCCAGTCGACGTCCGAGTAGGACGGCATCACGCTGCCGACATGGTGCTCGCGCACGGCGGGCACGTACGGCGAGAGCGCGAGCCGATTGAACGTGGCGTGATCGACCTGGTCCACGCCTTGGTCGATCGGATAGTTCCCGGTCGTGTGCATGTTCGAGCCGGTGCCGTAGGTGGTCAGGCCGTCGCCGGCGAAGTGCTTGGCGGTGGCCAGCACGCGGTCGGGATTCGAAAGATGGCCGGGTGGACCCTGGAAGCCGTCGATCGCGGTCTCCATCTGGCGTACCAGATTCGGGTCTTCCCCGAACGATTCGTACGTGCGGCCCCAGCGGTCGTCCCGGGCGACACAGATGCACGGAGCGAATACCCATTGAGGCCCTGTCGACCGGGTCTCCTGCCCGGCGATGTGTTCCACGCTGCGTACCAGCGCCGGGTCACGACTGGCCCCAAGGCCGATGTTGTGGGGAAACACCGTCGCCCCATACATATTTCCGTCGCCGTGCACCGTGTCGACGCCATAGATCAGCGGGATGTGCAGCCGCGTGGCCAGGGCCGCCCGCTGATAGCGGTCGACCATGTCCGCCCATGCCGTCGGAGTATTGGGGGTAGGCACCGAGCCACCGCCCGAAAGCAGGCTCCCGAGATTGTTCGTCGTGATCTTCGAAGTGTTGGTGTCGACGCTGGCGCGCTCGGCCTGCGTCATCTGGCCGATCTTCTCGGCTAGCGTCATCCGCGAGAGAAGGTCGTCTACGCGCCGCTTGATCGGCAGCGCCGAGTTCTGGTATGGGAGCGTCGCCGCCGGCTGCGATGTGCCGTGCGTACGCGCTGGCTTTGTGCTGTGACGTCCCGTCGCGCTGACGGCCGGCGCGACGAGCGCCGCTGCCGCGAGCGCAGCCACCGCCACGGCGAGCAACCGGCTCACAAACGACCCGGATGAATGCATAGCTGAATCCCTCCCTCTCTCCACAATGATTGGACGAGGCGCGGGTCTGTCAGCGGGCGCCGACGGCCTCGCTGGGTGCGCGTGGCGTCGGCGGAACTCAACTCTTGGGACCCTCCGCCGCAGATTTCAGTACCCCTCGCTCGCCCGCCCCAAACGCCGCATTTCGCAATCCTGGGCTTCGACGATTGCCCCTGGCAATCCGTCAGGCCGGCCGAGTTCCGTGCGCAGTAATGGGGTAGAGGCGGCTCATGCGGATCCGGAAGGCATTTGAGATCAGCGACATCGCGGCGGCGCGGTCAATCATCCGCTCGTACCCGTTTGCCACTCTTGTGACTGCGGACCTGCGCGCGACGCACATGCCGTGCCTCGTAGATGAGGATACGGCCGAGCTCACGATTCTCGGGCACGTCGCGCGTGCCGATCCCCTGTCGGATTCGCTCGAGCAGCCGATGCTGGCCATCTTCAATGGCCCGCGTGGATACATCTCGGCGAGCTGGTACGACAGCGACACCATCCCCACCTGGAACCACGTCAGCCTGCACGTGCGCGGCAGGGCCGAACTGTTCGCGGACCCGATGCCGTTGCTCCGTCGGACCGTCGATCATTTTGAGGCGGCGGTACAGCAGCCTTGGTCGCTCGAGCGGACGGGGCGCACTGCCGGCGACATGGCCGCCCAGGTCGTCGGCTTTCGACTGTGCGCCGAGTCGTGGCACGCCGAGGCGAAGCTCTCCCAAGACAAGCCGCGGCACGAGCAGGCGCGGGTCCTGGCTGCGCTGGAGCGAGATGAGGCCTACGCAAACGACCAGCTCGCCGCGGCCATGCGTCAGTTTCGTAACTGAGCCACCCGGCAACTATCCGTAAAACGAAAGCACAGGAATCCGACGATGACCAATCTCTACGTTGCGGCTGGGAATTTCCCGGTAATCGGCATCATCTACGCCCTCGCCGTCTTGTTTGCCATAGCCGCGGTGTGCTTCGCAGTCGTGAAGCTGTCCGGCCGAGGGCCCCGTAATCGGGCGCCTGGCCGAGGCGCGGCGGGAGCCAACAATGATCCGACCCAGGCCGATAACGCGGCTCGGCAGACCTCAGACACGTGACGGTCGTTTACTGGGGTGGGCGAGGAGGGCGTGAGTCCCTTCCCGGTAGAGCGTGGTTTCGTTCCGGCCCTTGTGCTCCTGGCGCGGCTCAGACCTCAGCCGAGGTTGAGGGGGCTCTTCCACGATCATCATCGCCGACGGCGACGTGGAGCCTCCAGAGCCCAGGGATACCCTTGAGCGTGTGCTCTCCCCGATCCTCGAAACGTAGGCCAGAGCCCACCACCAGATCCTTGACCGTGCTAGAGGCGAGAACTTCGCCTGAGTTCGCAGCTGCCTGCACTCGTGCGGCGATGTGCACCCCAATCCCTCCGAGATCCCTTCCGATGACTTCGCATTCGCCAGTGTGCACACCCACGCGAAGCTCCATGCCGAGCTCCGTTGCTGCGGCGTCGCATAACGCGAGCCCGGCGCGCACCGCGCGGGCCGGACCGTCGAAAGTGGCGAGCAGCCCGTCGCCGATCGTCTTGATCAGACGCCCGCGGTAGCGGCCGATCTCCCGGTGGGCCAAACGCTCGTGCCGCTCCAGCAGCTCGCGCCAGCGTCGATCACCCAGCACTGATGCGCGCTCCGTCGAGCCGACAATGTCCGTGAACACGACCGTGGCCAAGACACGATCGGCCGGAGCGCTCACGAGGCCTCCGGTCAGGAACTTCTCCATCTCGTCGAGAATCGAGTCTTGGTCTCCGGCGCAGAAAAGATGGTCCTGGCCGTCCAGTTCCACCGCGCGAGCGTCCGGGATGCCACTCGCGACGATTCGCGACAGCTCGGGCATGACAACGCGGTCGCCCCTTCGGTAGAGGACAAGCGTTGGTGCTCGTACGGCGGGGAGCAACGGTCGCACATCGACGTGCTCGTACATCTCTCCAATAGCTCGCGCACCGCCGGGACTCACACCAGAGCGCAGCATCCGCGCCCACCACTCCCGCAGCTCAACATCGCGCGCGTGGCTGGGTGCCCAGACCTGGATGCTGCCGGGATCTCCCCAGTTCGCAAGCATCCCATGCCAAAACGTCCGCAGGGCGTCGACCGGGACGCCGTGCGGGTTGTCAGGCGTCCGTGAGAGCCGCGCGTACGTGGCGTACTGAACCATGGCGCTGACCCGCCCTGGATGCGCGGCGGCCAGCATGGTCGCCGCTGGGCCGCCCTCGGACATTCCAAACACTGCGGCCCGCTCGATCCCTACCGCATCAAGTACCGCGATCGCGTCGTCAGCGATGTTCTCGAGCGTGTATGCACCGGCGTCTCGATCCGAGAGCCCCATGCCTCGTTTGTCGAAGGCGATGAGGCGGGCATACGACCCCATGCGCTCCCAAAATCGAGCTGCCATGGGAAGCGTCGGCGAGATCTCGAGATGGCCGATGAAGCCGCCGATGATCAGCACGTCCAAGTCGCCGCCTCCACCGACGGAATACGCGATCGCAACGTCACCGTTGTGCGCGTATCGAACGGGACTCCAAGTGGTCACCCGCCACAGCCTTGCACTATCGGGGGACGAGGTCACGAATCGGACGCCCGCTTTACGACGAGCGCTTGGAGTGTTCCCCAGCCGCGGGAACGAATCGTGCCGCATGGTGATCGCGAATCCCGGGTATGGAGACGGCATGGATGTGCGGCAGCCGCGCGGCCTCGTGCTGCGATCCCTCCGCTTAGTCCACGAACACCAACGGCATCTGCACGACCTGAACGACCTGAGCGCAGTCGCACAGCCACGGTTGTCTTGGCCACTTTCAACCACGCGATGCAAGCGGAGGTCGAGAAAGCCTTTGCCAAGGCGTTTGAGGATTACGCAAAGCGTGGCGACTGAGCGCGCATGAATCCCTTCGGGATCACGTCAGTGCCGGCAGACGTGATGAGCGCGCTGCGCATGCTGCCGCTCGTCGCCGAGCGGCTGGAGCTGATCGCTTCCCACACCGAGCAACTGCCGACCATCCGCCGTGCCCTTGAGGCTGTGCAGGACAACACCGGACACCTACCTCAAGTCGAGGACGCGGTCCGATCGGTCTCCAACGACACGAGCGCGCTTTCCTCGCTCAACGACCGGCTGGCCGAGATGGACGGGCGTATGGCGTCAATCGAGGAGGCGATGCCAGTTCTCGTCGACGTACAGCAACACTTGGCCCAGCTGCCCGAGGTAATGGAGAGCCTCCATTCCGGGATCGATCGGCTCTGCGGGCTGATGGAGGGTCTGCACACCTCGATGGATCGTCTGGATGCAGACGTGGGGTCGCTTCAGCAGTCGATTGAGCCCGTCGCCCGTGTTGCAGACAAGCTCCCCGGTGGCAACCGCCGACAGACCTAGAGTTTTCGCGGCGTCGGTGAGCGCCGCCGGTGCGGACCGTCCTGCTGTGACGGGAGCGAGCTCGCGTTGGACCGAACGGTGCGTCAGGGCAACTAGGTCAGGTCGGGCGCGTGTTCGGTCGCCCACTCAGGAGTAAAGGTCGAGCCACGGAAGAAGTCAGGTGCCTTGAGGTTCCAGACGAACATCACGACAACTCCGATCAACACGGATCCGACGCCTATGACGAAGACCCCACCGATCCCAAGGATCGTGGTGTAGCCGAAGCTCGTCTTGTACGAAGCGATGAGGTTGTGCACCAACGCCCAGCCGAGGATCACCGTGCCGATCGCCGGCAAGAGCGCCTTCGTGACCAGATCACCGCCGCTGCGGAACAACTCCTTACGGAAGAACACCACGCAGGCGATGCCGGTCAGCGTGTAATAGAACGCGATCAAGAGCACGATGGCCGAGATCGAATCGCTCAGGACATTGCTAGAGAGCAGGCTCAGCAGGATCAGGATGATCGTCGTCGCTACCGCCACCGCGATGGTGGAGAACGCTGGCGATCCCGTCCCACGACGCACGCGCGCGAACGGCTCGGGCAGCGCGCGGTACACCCCCATCGAGAGGAAGGAACGGGCGGTAGGGACGACCGACGCGGTCAGACACGCCGCCGCAGAGAGCATCACGGCAAACTTCATGAGGTGCCCGAGTCCGGTCCCGAATACGTGATCGCCGATCACTGCCAGGACATCATTGGAGATACTCGGATTGGCGAGGCCGATCCCCGTGGTCCCGACGCCAGCATAGGCCTGCATGATGATCGTCACCAGCACGAACACCGCGAGCAGCACGAAGGCCGCCAGCGCCAGTGAGCGACGGGGCGTGTGGGTTCCGCCCCTGGTCTCCTCTGCGACCGTCGCGGCGCCGTCCCATCCCCAGTAAAAGAAGATGGCCAGCAGCAGACCACTGGCCAGCGCCGAGGAGGGGATGTTGAAGGGATCCAGCCAGCTGGCGGAGATCGCGATCGACTGATGGCCGGCTGTGCCTGCGATCAGCTTGACCACGGCCACTACGCAGAACAGCGCCAGCACAGCGAGACCGACGCCGAGCAGCACGATCTGCGTCCTGGAGGACCACTTGAGCCCCCGTACCCCGAGGTAGGTCGAGACCGCCAGCCACGACGTACCGAGAAGGACCGTTGCCCACTGTGTGTTTGCGGCGCCGTCTGCCCCCACCATCAGGAAGAAGTAGGTGCCCGCGACGTTGGCCAGGTTGGCCAGCGAGATGAAGGTGGCGATCAGGAGCGTCCA
The DNA here is from genome assembly GCA_963844475.1 of uncultured Solirubrobacterales bacterium. Taxonomy (GTDB): domain Bacteria; phylum Actinomycetota; class Thermoleophilia; order Solirubrobacterales; family Solirubrobacteraceae; genus Palsa-465. The sequence continues at coordinate 205,668 of CAWJOL010000004.1, forward strand.
CGAGGGCGATCCAGCCCAGGCGCGGGCCGAGCGCTTTCCCGACCCATACGAAAACCGTTCCAGCGTCGGGCTCACGCGCGACGAACTCGCGCTCGGCAACTGTCATGCAGATGATGGGGATGAAGCCCAGGATCAAAGCGGCCGGGCCTGAGCGCCGACGGCGATGACCATGCTCACGGCGGTGCGGCTCGGGATCCCGAGCGGTCCCGACGACGCCGAGGTCCGTCTGCTCTACGAGCTTGAGCCGGTTGCCTTCCGAGAGCCGACATGCGCGGCCCTCATGTCCGCCTACATCGAGCGGCAGGTGGCGATGTACGCGGCCATTCTCGAGGTCGGTGCCGCGACGGGCGCCTTCACGCTCACCCACGACCCGCGGACGGTGGCGCGCAACATCGTCTCCATGGAAGACGGGCAAGGTCTCTACGTCCTCACCGGCCGCGACAACCCAGCGGAGGTCGTGCGGCGGATTGTCGCCTACGCGTCAGTGGCCACCGGTCGGGTCGGTGACGCCCGGACGTCCGAGCCCAGCTGATCGGTCCCCGTTGAGCGCGAGTAGGAACGCGCCGGGCCGCGGGTGCCGGGTTCGAATCCGACTCTCCTGCCTGACTTGCGGCGTTCATGTTCGGACGCTGATCCCGGAACACTTTGGGGACAAAGACGCTTCCGCGGAAGCGTCTTCCATGACCAAAACACTTGTCAAAGGCCGATCCCGCTGGCCCGGGCAGGACTCGAACCTGCGCGCACGGATTATGAGTAACCCCGCAGCCGCCGCGCAAGCCGTACTTGCAAGCGATTAGACGTGCTCAGTTGCGCTCAGTTGCGCCCCGTTCTCGGCATTTCGCAACACGTTTGGCGACACGGCCAACACGACGAGCTGGGAGACTGGCGGCATCGCAAGCACGCCGCCGACGACTGCCAGTTCTCGATCTAGGCGACAGCGCCGGACACTCGCGTTCCGCGCATAGCGAGGCGCCAGCTCGTAGCCGACAAGCGTGTCTAGACGTGAGAGCGGGTTCGGACGCGGACCATTGCTCGCGTGGCGATGCAGTCGCGGAGTATCGCGATGACACGAGCGAGGCGCCGCCCAGGTGGTCATACCGACGGGCCGGGGCGGGACGCTCAGAACGTTGCTGCGGGACGGTCCTGCGCGTAGTAGCTACCGCTGAGGGGTAGGAACCGCCGCCATGAGCATCTTGCCTCACCTGCCCTTCGGGATTGAGCTGTTGGTGTTCGTGGCATGCGCCGTGGCGATCTGGGTCGCTGGAATCTTCCTATCGAACTACACCGATGTCCTGGCCGACCGGCTCCACCTCGGTCAGGCCCTGGGCGGCCTCATCCTGCTCGCTGTCGCGACGAACCTGCCGGAGATCGCGATCACCTACAGCGCGGCGGCCAGCGGACAGCTCGATGTCGCGGTCAGCAACATCCTGGGAGGGATAGCGATCCAGACCGTCGTGCTGGTCGCCCTTGACGCCTTCGGGGTACGCGAACGCCGGCCCCTGACCTATCAGGCCGCCAGCCTCACCTTGGTCATCGAAGGTGCCGTCGTTCTCGCTGTTCTCGTCGTCGTCGTGATGGGCACCCAGCTCCCAAAGAGCCTGATCTACTTCCGGCTCACGCCCGATGTCGTCCTCATCACGGTCATCTGGGTGGCCGGGCTGGTACTCACTCAGCGCGCCGGCCGCGCACTGCCGTGGTCAAACAGCGGCGAGGCCCCCGACAGCCAGCCCGAGCCGCGCGGGCATTCACAGACCGCCCGCGCTAACGACGCCGCACGGCGAGGCGTCAGCACCGGCCGGGCGGCACTGATTTTCGGGGTCGCGGCGATCATGACCCTGATCGCCGGAGCCTTGGCCGAAGAGAGCGGAACCGCGGCGGCCGATCACGTCGGTTTGTCGGGCGTGATCTTCGGTGCCACCGTGCTGGCCGCGGCAACGTCTCTACCGGAGCTAAGCACCGGACTGACCGCGGTCCGCCAGGGCGACTACAAGCTTGCGTTCGGAGACATCTTCGGTGGCAACGCGTTCCTGCCGGTTCTCTTCCTCTTGGCTGTCGTGGTCTCGGGCAAAGCAGTGCTCCCGAACGCGCACGCCTCAGACATCTACCTCACAGGCCTCGGCGCGCTGCTCACGATCATCTACCTCGCGGGCCTACTGTTCCGCCCATCCAAAGAGCATGCCCGCCTCGGTATCGACAGCATCGCCGTGCTATTGATCTACATCCTCGGTGTCGTGGGACTGATCGCGCTTCCGAGCTGAAGCCCATCAAAGACGCGCTGTCCGCACGCAACGCCCGCTGGACACGCGGCGAGGCCAGAGCAGGACTCTTGTCTCAGACCGCCGACCTGCCATTCGCGCGTACAGCTAAAGACCTGGCGCGGCTGATACTCGACGCCGAGCGCCTGACCCCCGCGGGGCGGCTCAACCCTGGGACTTGTATTGCCTTCATGGTCGTACTCGGCGCCGGCCTGGTCGACGTCTTCCAAGCGATCGTTCGCACTTGGCGGCCTGAATACACGAGGGGCCTACCGAGCGTCGTCGCCCTGCTCGGCGTGTTTGCAGGCATGTTCTGTTCTGTGTTGTTGATCGTCGTACGACTCGGACCGCATCGCGACGGTAACTGAGCCCGGGCCAGTCCCGGTGTCAGGTGGTGCCTGCCTCACATCTCCGACACATTCGCGACACGTCGTCCCCGTCACACACGAAATCCCTGCAACCAAGGTGGCCCGGGCAGGACTCGAACCTGCGCGCGACGGATTATGAGTCCGCTGCTCTAACCAACTGAGCTACCGGGCCGGTGCTCCGAGGCGAAGCTACCACCGCCGCCACCCGGTGGGGGCCTTCGGCGCGGCTCGCCGGCTGGCGCTTGCGGTAGGCTGCAGGCGATGCTGATTCCTGCCGATCACGCGCTCGGAATGACGCTTGCTCTGCTGGCCACTTTCCTCGGAATCGGGGTGGTGGCGAACCTGCTGATCGCCTTCATCGTGGGCCAGGTGTTCGCCGAACGCAAGCAGAACCGGGAACAGCACGAACCTGGGCAGTAGTGCCCCGACGGGAGCTTCCCGGGGGGCTGGAGCTGGATGACGATGCTGACCGCATCAACGTCGACGCGGTCTATGACTATCTGAGCAACGAGTCCTACTGGGCGCGGGGTCGACCACGTGAAGCGGTGCAGCGAAGCGTGCGCGAGGCCGCCCGCGTGATCGGCCTCTATGACGGTGAGCTCCAGGTCGGGTTTGCCCGCGTGATCTCGGACGGAATCCACGTCGCGCACCTGTGCGATGTGTACGTGCTCAACGCCTACCGAGGACGTGGGCTGGGGGAGGAGGTAGTGCGTGAGGCGGTGGACAATGGACCGCAGGCGCGGCTGAACTGGACGCTCGCCACCGAAGACGCTCATGGGCTCTACCGGCGGTTCGGGTTTTCGGCTCCCAACGAGCGATTCATGGAGCGTCGGGCCGATCGCTGAAGGAACGACGACCGCAGGCGTCGAATCAACGCCTGCCGATGAAGCAGACAACAACTCCCACCGCGACCGCTGAGACTCCCCACGGTCATCAGGCGCTGTCCTCGTACATTCGCGCTCGCTTCGACGAGTTCTCCCGCTCCCAGAAGGACGTTGCCCAGTACATCGTCGACCATCTCGACGAGGCCGCGTTTCAGACTGCAGAAGAGCTCGCCCGCCGCGCCAACACCTCGTCCAGCACCGTCGTGCGGTTCTCTCAGGCGCTTGGCTTCGAGGGGTTCCCCGAGCTGCAGCAGGCCGCGCGCGACGAATATCGCCGGCGTCCGGCCGGTGTCAACGATCCGCTTGCCGGCGCGACGCCGCTGTTCTCGCTCGATCACACGGAGTTCGAGGCGGCGCTGGCTGCCGATCACGTGAACGTGGAGGACACCGCCCACAAGCTCTCCCGCTCGGAGGTGGAGGCGGCGGTCGACGCGATCGTCTCCGCTGAAAAGGTGCTGATCGCGGGGACCGACCAAATGGCGTTCTTCGCCAGCTACCTGCGACATCTGCTGATGCTCTTGGATCTCCGGGCCGAGATTGTGGCCAGTCCGAGCCAGGAGGCGCTCGGTCGCCTCAGCCGGATCGATGAACGCACACTGGTGATCGGACTTTCCGCCGGACGCCCGCATCCGCTGATCACGCGGACGATGAAACTCGCCCGCCACCGCAAGGCGCCCACGCTGGCCATAACTGACGCGACCTTGTCCGAAGTTGCTCGGCTGGCCCGGATCCGCCTCTACTACTCGTCGAACACGCCGGCGTTCGTCCGCTCGCACACTGCGTTGCTCTCGCTGATCCAGGCCCTCGCCTACGGCGTCTACTCGCGCGACGCGCAGCAATACGACGTCCGCATCAAGGCCTTTCGCTTGAAGTAGGAGCGGCTGCGCGACGCCGGTCGCCCCGCCCAGGCGACGCGCGCGGCGTGACCAGCAGGGCCTGCGTCGCCCGTCCGACGCGGCCTGCCGAGTCGAACAGAATGCTCTCGCTGAGCCCGATCCCGCCCTCGGCGATAGACGTCCGCGCGTCTAGGCCGATCCACTCACCTCGCGGCGCGCGCTCGATGTAGAGCGTCAAGTCCGGGTTGATGAACAGGTATTCGTCCCAATTCAGCGGCGAGCTGATCCCGTTGCCGAAGTCCCCGGCGGCCGCGAGCCGCTGCAGCGGCGTGGGTTCTTCTCCCAGCACCAGCGGAACACGCATCCGAAACCACGCCGTGGCCGGGCCGCGAGCGCCGAACTGGCCGGCCACGAACCGGATTTCCATGGTGTCCGGCGCGAACATTGGCCGGTATGGAGCCTCGAGGTCATTCGCGGTGCCCTGCTCGGGTCCCGGGGGCGGGGGCACCGCCGCCGTCTCCGGCGCCGTCGCGGCCTGGACCTGGAGCGCACGCGCCCGGGCCACCTCGACGCCCTCGGCGGTGAACAGCGAAGCTTCCAACAGCTGTACGCGCCGGCCAGGCCGAACCACCTCCGCGGTGATCTGAAGCGGAGCGATCGGCACGGGGCGCAACAGCTCATAGGTCACGCGCGCAATCGAAAGGTTCGTGGCCGCAGGCAGCTGCTCCAGCGCACGCATCAGCAGTGCGGCAGGGGCACCTCCGTGCTGCGCCTCTGGATCCCAGGGACCGCGGGACAGTTCCGTGGCCCGGAATCCTCCGTGATAGGGCTCGAACACCGCCTCAGCCATGACCGCACAAGCTACTGCCCGGCTACACTGGACGCGGTATGAGCGCACACAACGGAAGCGGCCGCGACGAGGCAACCTTCACCGTCAAGGCCGGCCTGGCCGAGATGCTCAAGGGCGGCGTGATCATGGACGTCGTCGACGCTGAGCAGGCCAAGATCGCCGAGGACGCCGGAGCGGTAGCCGTCATGGCGCTCGAGCGGGTGCCTGCCGACATCCGCCGCGATGGCGGGGTCGCGCGCATGTCCGATCCGGCGATGATCCAGGGCATCCAGGAGGCGGTCACCATCCCGGTGATGGCCAAGGCCCGCATCGGGCACTTCGTCGAGGCGCAGATTCTCGAGGCGCTGGAAGTCGATTACATCGACGAGTCCGAGGTTCTCACACCAGCCGACGAGGCCAATCACATCGACAAATGGTCGTTCACGATTCCGTTCGTCTGCGGCGCCACGAACCTCGGCGAGGCGCTGCGGCGCATCGGCGAGGGCGCGGCCATGATCCGTTCCAAGGGCGAGGCCGGGACGGGAGACATCGTCGAGGCGGTCCGCCACCTGCGCAAGATCAACGGCGAGCTGAAGCGCCTAGGCACGCTCGATGACAGCGAATTGGCCACCGCGGCCAAGGAGCTCGGCGCCCCGCTGCATCTGGTCCGGCAGGTGGCCGCCGACGGTCGTCTCCCCGTCGTTCTGTTCTGCGCCGGCGGCATCGCCACTCCTGCAGATGCTGCACTGGTCCTGCAGCTCGGGGCCGAAGGCGTCTTTGTGGGCTCCGGCATCTTCAAGTCCGAGGATCCAGCACGCCGTGCGCAGGCGATCGTCGAAGCGACCACCCACTTCCAGGATCCGGCGCGGCTCGCGGCGGCATCCACGGGGCTCGGCCAGGCCATGGTCAGCCTCGAGACCTCCAAGCTGGAATCCGAGCAGCTGCTCTCTCCTCGCGGCTGGTAGCGCGTGGAGTCTGGGGTCGGCGTCCGGCCGGCATTGGTCGGGATCCTGGCGCTCCAAGGTGGGTTCGCGGCGCACGAGAAGATCCTGCGGGAGCTGGGGGCGACGCCGCGGGAGGTGCGGATACCGGCGGACCTCGAGGACCTCGACGCGCTGATCATCCCCGGCGGCGAATCAACGGTGATGACACTCGGCATCGAGCGCGAGGGACTGGCCGCGCCGCTGCGTGAACTGGTCCGTCAAGGGACCCCGGTTCTCGGAACCTGCGCGGGGATGATCATTCTTGACCGCGAGCATCTCGACGTGCTGGACATACATGCCCAGCGCAATGCGTTCGGTCGTCAGGTGCGCTCCTTCGAGTCCGAGGTGGAGGTGCTCGGTGTCGAGGGTGGCCCGCTGCGCGCCGTGTTCATCCGCGCGCCCTGGGTGGACGAGCATGGTGAAGGCGTCGAGGTGCTGGCGAGCATCGACGGCCATGCCGTCGCGGTGAGGCAGGGCAACGTCCTGGCCGTCGCGTTCCACCCGGAGCTGGCCGGCGACGGGCGTCTACACCAGCTGCTCCTGGGGATCGCCGCTCAGCGCTAGCTCTGGGCCGGCTCGGCGCCGGCCCACCGACATCTAGTCAACGCCGAGGCGGTCGCGTCCGCGTTCGCTGTACTCGCGGAACTGGGCCTCGAAATGAGCCCAATCGATGGTCGGCAGTCCGTCCGGCTCCGGCGGTGGCTGTTCATCGACCGGCTCCTCGCCGTCCGGCGGATCCTCTGAGTCGGTGCCTCGGGACAGCCAGGCGGCCAGCGCACAGACGGTGATCCCGGCGGCGTAGACGAAGCCGGCCAGGCCGGGATGGTGGGTGATCGAAGCCAGCCCCCCGACGGCGTAGAGGATGATCGCCGAGAGCACCAGGCGGCGAAGCTCCGCGCCCGGGACTGCCCGTCGCGGCGCGCGGATCAACAGGCTGCCCAAGATCGCTACGGCCAGGGCGAGCGCTAGGACCAACTTCCACGCGGATGAGGGCGGCACCACCATCGTCCCCCGATGATCGACCATCTCCGCGGAAAATCAACCCATTCTTCGCAGGGCTAAACGACGAGGCCGTGACGCACCGTGTTCTCGGTCACCGCCCGGGGCTCGACGAACTGGAGGAGATAGTCCGGACCGCCGGCCTTCGCGCCGGTGCCGGACAGGCGGTTGCCGCCGAACGGCTGGCGTCCGACCATCGCGCCGGTGATTCCGCGATTGACGTAGAGGTTGCCGACCGGGCTCTGAGCCGTGACGAAGCGCACTGTGGCCGGATCCCGGGCGAACAGGCCGCCCGTCAGGGCGAACGGAAGCTGGTTGACGATCTCGCACGCCTGCGACACATCGCGCACCCGCTCGATCGCCAGCAGCGGACCGAACACCTCCTCGCAGAGCACCGGCGAGTCCGCCTGCAGGTCGGCGGCCACCGTCGGCGGGCAGAACCAGCCAGAGCTGGGCACGGGCGCGGCCTGGGCGGCGATCCGGCCATCTCGGGCCGCCCGGTCGATGTAGCCCTGCACGCGGTCGCGGGCGGTCTGCTCGATCACCGGTGGGACGTCGGTGCCAAGCTCGGAGGCCTGGCCAACGGCGAGCACGGCCGTCGCCCCGGCGACCCGTTCGATCAGAGCGTCGGCGATCGCCTCGTGCACCAGCACACGGGCCGCCGCTGAGCACTTCTGTCCGGCGTAGACGAACGCAGAGGAGACGATCGCCGGAACCGCTTCGTCCAGGTCGGCGTCGGCATCGACAATGATGCAGTTCTTGCCCCCCAGTTCGGCGATCACCCGCTTGATGTGCCGTTGCCCGGGACGGAGCTGGGCGGCTGCCTGGATGATCTCCAGCCCGACTGGCAGGGATCCCGTGAAGGCGATCGTCTGGACCTCCGCGTGCTCGACCAGCGCCGCACCCACTTCGCCTTCGCCGGGCAGCAGACCGATGGCGGCGGGCGGCACCCCGCCTGCCCGGAGAGCCTCCACCAACCGCTGTGCACAGCCGGGGGACTGCTCGGCGGGCTTCAGCACCACGGCGTTGCCGGTCGCCAGCGCGGCGGCGCTCATCCCGCACGCGATGGCCAGCGGAAAGTTCCACGGCGCAATCACCGCCGTGACTCCCCGTGGGACGTAGGCCAGCTCGTTGCGCTCTCCGGGGACTTGAAGCAGCGGACGGCCGGCGGCCAACTGCACGGCGCCCCGCGCGTAGTACTCCAGAAAGTCAATCGCCTCACACACGTCGGCGTCCGCCTCGGACCACGGCTTCGCACACTCCCTGACCTCCAGAGCGGCCAGCTCCAGCCGGCGCTCCCGCATCCAGCTCGCTGCTGCGACGAGGGCGCCCGCGCGCTCGATGGCGGCCGTAGCGGCCCAGCTTCGGGCGCCTTCCCGCGCCACACCGACCGCGGCGTCGACCTCGTCGCGCGTTGCCGCCGCCGCCACGGCCACGGGCCGCTCAGGCGCACCGGGGTCCGTGGAGATCAGGTCCCGGCCCCGGCGCAGCTCGGATCCGATCGTGACCGGAACAGCGAGCGGCAGCTGGTCGTCAAGCTGAGTCATGGCGTCCGAGAGCTGCGCTCGGACAGCCGCCCGGCGAAGCTCCAGGACGGGCTCATTCTGAAACGGTGAGAGCGCTGGCACGATCGGCTCGACCCTAACATTGCCCCGATGTCGGAGAGCTCTGAGCCACGCCTGAGCTTGCCGCCGATCAGCGTGATCATCCGTGCGCGCGACGAGGAGGCCAGCATCGGCCGCTGCCTTGAGCTGGTCGCAGAGCAGCGGGGCTCCGAGGGCCACTCGGGTCACGAGGTCATCGTGGTCGACGCCGGGTCACGGGACGCCACCGCCCGGATCGCCCAGGCTCACGGCGCCCGGCTGGTAGAGCTGCCGGCGCGCTCCTTCAGCTTCGGCCGCGCGCTGAACCTGGGCGCGGCCAACGCCCGGGGCAAAATCCTGGTGGCACTTTCGGCTCACGCGTTCCCACCGGACGCCGGCTGGCTCGCGCGTCTGGCGGACAGCTTCGCCGACCCTGGCGTGGCCTGCGTCGCCGGCGACCGCTTCGATCCGGATGGATTACCGCTCGGCGCTCCGCTGCGCCAGGACTTCGAGCTGGCACGCCGCCGACCAGAGTGGGGCTACTCCAACGCCGCGGGGGCATTCCGGGCCTCACTGTGGCGCCAGCGCCCATTCCGCGATGACCTGCCGGGATGCGAAGACAAGGAATGGGCGTGGTATTGGCTGCAGCGAGGCTATGCCTGTGTGATCGACCCTGGCCTGGTGGTCGATCACGACCACACTCACGACGGTCTCTCCAAGATCTACCGTCGTGCCCGCCGGGAGGCCCAGGCCTACTCGATGTTCGCTGAGCGCCAGCCCTACGGCAGGCGCGAGCTGGCACGCGAATGGTGGTCAGATCTGCGCTGGTACGACTCGCCGGCTCGCGCGCGGACCAGCCACCGCCGGGCCGCTCGGCTGCTTGGCGCTTATGCGGGCCGACGCCGCGCCTGATCAGCGCTCAGAGGCCGCGCGGTCTGCGATGTGACCGCCTCGGTTCGTCAAACCTCGGGGTCAAGGCGCGGCGAGCAACTCCTCCAGGGGGGCGCCGGTCGCCTGCTCATGCAAAAAAGACTCGTTGCTCGTGTTCTCGAGCAGCCGGCGTACCAGGTATGCCATACCGGCGACCAGATCCCCGACCGGGCAATAAGCTCGCACCCGCAGGCCGCGCTGACTGAGGGCTTCACCCAGTTCGTCGCCGAGACCGCGCAGCACCTGTAGCTCGAGATCCCGATCTAGGCCGCCTGCTGCACGGCCGGCCGCGACGGCGTGGGCAACCGAGCGGAGATTGTGGGACGCGATCGCCACCCGCACAAGCGGTCGCGCCGTGACCAGCGTGCGGGTCAGGGCCTCGAAGTTGCGATCGCAGTCAGCCTTGACCTCGAACACCGGCGTAGCCCAACCGTGCTGCCGGGCCTCGACCAGCTCGTGATCCCAATAGGCGCCCTTGACCAGCCGGACCTGCAAGGGTGGGGTCCGGTCGGACCTTTCAGCCCAACCGAGAATCGTCGCCAGCTGCTCCGGCGAGTCGCGCAGGTAGGCCTGGAGGACGACGCCCGCCGATGGGCCGGTGCGAAACTCGTCCTCCCCGAGCAGCTCCAGCACCAACTCGAGGACGGCCTCGCGCGAGTCAAGGGATTCCATATCGATGTGGACGTGCGCGCCCAGGCTCTGCGCTTTGCGCAGCAACGGCCGCAACCGCCGCGCGGCGTCCTCACGGCCGCGCTCGGGCGCGTCCGGCCGCAGCAGCGGGGTCAGCGCTGACACTTTGACCGAGACGTTGGCTCGGGGCAGCGCTCCACTGCAGTCGTGCTCGAGTACCGCTCGCTCGGGCCAGCGTGCCGCCGAGCCTGAGAGCTCCTCCAGCGCGGCCGCGCACCGGGCTGCATAGCGATCGGCTTCATGCTCGGTGACCGTCGCCTCACCGAGGAGATCGACCGAGCTGGCGATCCCTTGCTCCCACAGCCCGCGCAGTACGCCGAGCGCGGCCCGAGGGGATTCGCCGACGATGAAGCGGTGCGCCATGTGCTTGACGCCCGCTGCCGCCGCGGCGCCGATCGCCGCGCGGCCGGCCCGCGACTGTCCCACGCGGAGAGCCGCGGTGACCGAAGCCGGCGCCTCCGGCACTTCGTCGAGAAACGCAGTGAGATGCCGGGCGACGTCGTCCACCGACCGACAGGCGGGCACCACGTCGACGAACCGGAACAGTGCGGCGCGCAGCTCCTGATCACGTGAGGCCAGATCCATCGCGCGGGCATCCAGTGCCCTGAGCGGATGTCGCGCAACCGACGGAAACGCAGCCGCCAGTTCGCCACCGATCCGGCGGACCTCCGACTCGTCGGGGGGTGGTACGGCGTTCACGGCCGCCCCACGACCAGCCCAACCGTGACCAGCGGGTCGGTCATCTGAGGCAACGGGAAGTCGGGCGGTTCGGTATCCATGGGCGCGCACATGCAATCGTCGCATGAGGGTGCGCCCTGGGGCAGGAGCCCGAGCCGGTTAGAGCGAATGGAGCGGCATGAGAGCAACCCTCGCCCTGGGCGTCCTGAGCGCCGCTGTCGCGCTGTCCGGCTGCGGTTCGTCCACGAAGGTCGTGACCGACGCCACGGCGCCCAGCACTTCCGCGTCGGGCACCGCACCGCCTTCTGCGTCAAGCGCCTCCAGCACCAGCACGACGACCAGCGCAAGCGCCACCTCCGGCGCATCAGCGCCCCGCTGCGTGGGCAGCATGCTGGCCCCCTCCGTGCTGGGCCAGCAGGGGGCTGCCGGCCACGGTGAGCTCGGGGTCGCCCTGCGCAACACGAGCGCCCACAGCTGTCACACCTTCGGGTATCCCGGGATCCTTTTCCTGAGCCGGTCAGGCGCGCCGCTACCCACAGCGAGTACGCGGACCACCCACGACTTCTTCGGGTCCGCCCCGGTGGCAACGATTGTGCTCGCGCCGGGTTCGACCGCGTCGTTCCGGGTCGGCGTGACCCATGGGATCAGCTCCAGTGCCGGCTGCGCCACGGCCGGCGCGCTGCAGGTGATCGCGCCCGATGACACGGCGACGCTGCGCGTGCCGATCCCCGGCGGCGTCTACGAATGCACAACCGCGACGGTGTCGCCGCTGCAGCTCGGCAATGTGGCGTACCGCTGAAGCATCTCGGTTATCGCGTCTGCGTTGACCGGGCCCGAGAACCAGTAGCCCTGGGCGATATCGCAGCCGAGCCGGCGCAGCTCGTGCGCCTGCTGGGCGGTCTCTACACCTTCGGCGATCACGCCGAGTGACAGCGCCTTGGACATCGCGATGATCGCCTCGGTGATCGCGGTGTCCCGGGACTGCACGCCGAGGCCGTCGACAAACGAGCGGTCTACCTTCAGGGCGTCCAACGGCAGGTGGGTCAGATATCCCAGCGACGAATAGCCGGTCCCGAAATCGTCGAGCAGCAGACGCACGCCGAGCCGCTTTAGCTTCTGCAGCACATCGGCCAGGGTTTCGTCCTCGTGCAGCATGGAGCTCTCGGTGAGCTCGAGGTACAGGCAAGCGGGGTCGAGGCCCGCGTGGTCGAGCACCTCTGCGACCACGCCGGGGAAGCGAGGGTTTGCCACCTGAACCGGCGACAGGTTGACCGAGATCGAGATCGGAGCGTCGGGTCGTGCGCGATACCACTTCGCGGCCTGTGCGCAGGCGCGCTCGAGCACCCAGCGTCCGATCGGCTCGATCAGCCCGTTCTCCTCTGCCACTGGAATGAAATCGAGCGGCGCGATCAGGCCACGCTCGGGATGCTGCCAGCGGACCAGCGCCTCCACCGCGACAAGCCGATCGTCACGCAGAGAAACCAGCGGCTGGTAGTGCAGCAGCAGCTCACCGCGCTCGACCGCTCGCCGGAGGTCGTTCTCCACACGCAGCCGGGCCATCGCACGGGCGCGCATGACCTCGTCGAAAAGCTCGTAGCGCGCGCGGCCCTGCTCTTTGGCCCGGTACATCGCAGCGTCGGAATCGCGGATGAGCTCCGCGGCCGACTCGCCTCCCTCGGCGAAGGCGATGCCAATGCTGGCGGTGACGAAGTGCTCTCGGCCGGCGAGCACGAACGGGCGCGTGAACACCGAGCCGATGCGCTCCGCCATCTCGGTCGCCCTGCGGACATCCGAGATGTCCTCGAGCAGGATGCCGAACTCATCACCGCCGAAGCGGGCCACCGTGTCGCTCGTGCGCAGCACCTGCTTGATCCGCGGTGCGACGGCCGCCAGCAGCTCGTCGCCGTGCTGGTGGCCGAGGCTGTCGTTGACCAGCTTGAAGTGGTCGAGATCGAGAAACAGCACTGCGCTCAACGAGGTTCGGCGGCGCTTTCGCGCCAACGCATGCTCGATGCGGTCGATGAACAGGACGCGGTTGGGCAGTCCGGTCAGCGCATCGTGGAGCGCGCGGTGGCGGATGTCGTCCTCGGTGGCCTGCCGCGCCGAGGCGTCGGCCAGGACGTTGGCGATCGACTGGGCAAAGTCGACGTCGCCCGCGTTGAACTCGCGTAAGACGGTCGACTGAACGCCGAGCACCCCGAACCTTGCGTCGCGCCCCTCGATGCTGACGGTCATGCCACTTCGCGCACCGGTCTCGCGGAGGGACGCCGGCATCTCAAACCGGGTTTCGTGCTCCCAGTCGGCCACCAGGACGGGCCCACCGGTGACGAGCGTATAGCCGGCCTGCGACCCGTGACCCGCACCGAAATGCAGTGATCCGATCAGTGACTCCGGCCAACCCGTAGCGGCTCGGAGGACCAGCGTGCCCGATTCGGGCACGAGCTCGATCACGGCGGTCAGCTCCACGTCGAGGATCTCCGCGACGGCGGCCACGGCCTCCTGCATCAGCTGGACGGTGCTCATGCCCTCCAGCGCGTGCTCTCCGAGCCTGGCCACCGCTGCCTGCTGTGCTACGCGGCGCTCCAACTCCGCCTCGACCTGCTTTCGCTCGGTGATGTCTGACATGACGCCGTGCCAGCGGATATCGCCCGCGCTGTCGGAGACCAGCGCCGCTTCGTCCAGAATCCAAACCGCGTGACCATCGCGATGCAGCATCCTGTACTCCAGCGGTGTGGGTAGCGGCTCCCCGGCCAGCGCGCAGGCTTCGGCCTTCAGCACCCGCTCGCGGTCGTCAGGGTGAAGCTGCTGCGCCCACGCCCGCGGCTCCGCACACCACTCCTCCGGGGTGAATCCGAGGATGTCCTCGATCTGCGGGCTGGCGTACGTCCACCTTCCGGCTCCGCCGGCGTCGGCGATGTAGAGGATCGCGGGAACCCGTGTCAGCAGGCCCAGCAGGTCCGGCGGCACCAGCGCAGCGTCGGACGCCGTCCGCGGTTCCCGGACGCCGGTGACTTCTCCATGACCCGTGCCGGGAACCATCGCCAGCCACAGTTATCGGCAGATTGACGCCTCGGCTGGAGGCTCAGGCCGGGACGGTCGCGAAGCGGACGATGCCGTCCTGCACGAGCTCGCGCGCCTGGCCGTCACGAACGAGCAGGTCGACGTGGCCGAGCACCTCTGAAATCGTCAAGTAGGCCTGAGTCACAGCGACGTTGCCCCACGTCTTCACAGCGATCTCGTAGGCGGTCAGTGGACCCTCCTCGAGCAGCTGCAGCATCCCCCTGGCTCGGCGCGCGTGCATCCGCAGCCGACCATCAATCAGCGAAACGTGGTCGGTGATCGGATCGCCGTGACCGGGCAGCACCAACTCGGCCGGCAGCTCGCGCGTCGCACGCATCGACTCTATGTAGCCGATCAGCGCGCGGGGCCGATCGTCCGCGGCCAGTTCGCCCTGGCTCGGCTCTCCCCGGGCCACGAGCGGGCGCGACACGAGCGGATTGGACGAGATGTGGGGGAGCAGGTGATCGCCGCCGATCAGGATCGACCGCTCGGCGTCCCAGAAGATCGTGTCCGACGGGCTGTGGCCGGGACGGTGCATCACCGTGAGGCTGCGGTCACGCAACGTCAGTTGTACCCCATCGTGCAGCTCCTGCGTGACCTGTCCACTGGAGCCGAACGCCCTGAATGCCGCGCCGACTGAGCCGAGCACCGTGGCCAGGTCTTCCGGGACCCCGTGGCGGCGCATGACCACCTGCGCGAACTCGTCGTCGGCTGTCGCGCTGGCGCTGAAGTCCGAGAGATACGGCGCGAGAAGATCGAGCGCGGCGACCTGCGCTCCCGAGCGTCGGGCCAGGATCTCCAGCAGCCCGAGATGGTCCATGTGCTGATGGGTGATGATGATCAGTTCCAGGTCTTCGATCGTCCGCCCGAGCTCGGCCAGCGCGCGTTCGAGCTCATCCAACGACTTGCCCGAGTTTGGCCCCGTATCCACCAGGGTCAGCGGGTCGTCCTCGATCAGGTAGCAGTTGACCCGCCCGACCAGAAACGGGGTCGGCACGGCGAGGCGATGAATTCCGGCCTCCGCAGCCCGGGCCAGAGTCTGCGTGAGGTCCCCGGCTGACGGCGCGGCGCTCACGCCCGGATTACCGAGAGCACCTCGTCACGGCGGCGCTCCATGTCCTCTGCGGACACCAGCGATTCGAGACACAGCCGCAGCAGCGGCTCGGTGTTCGACGGGCGCACGTTGAAATGCCAGTCGTCGTAGTCGATCGAGATCCCGTCCAGGTGGCTCTGCCGCGCGTCGCTGTAGCGCTCGGCGAGCTCGTCCATCTTGGCCTGCGGATCGTCGACCTCCGAGTTGATCTCCCCGGAGATGAAGTAGCGCGAGCGGAAGGGCTCGAGCAGCTCGGTCATGCTCTTGCCGGTGGTGCCGAGCAGCTCGAGCATCAGCAGCGCGGGAATCGCGCCCGAGTCTGCGCAGTAGAAGTCGCGGAAGTAATAGTGGCCGGACACCTCCCCGCCGAACACGCCGTCCTCCTCGCGCATCCGCGTCTTGAAGAATGCGTGCCCGACCCGGTTGATCAGGGGCCGCCCGCCGCCCTGCTTGACCGTGTCCGGGACCGCGCGGCTGGCGCGGACGTCATAGAGGATCGTCGCCCCCGGGTGCTTGCGCAACATTGAGTCGGCCAGCAGTGCGGTGAGGAAATCTCCGGCGACGAACTCGCCCTGGTTGTCGATGAAGAAGCAGCGGTCGGCGTCGCCGTCCCAGGCGATCCCGAGGTCCGCCTCGCGGGCGATGACCTCGCGCATGATGAACTCGCGGTTCTCCTCCAGCATCGGGTTGGGCTCATGGTCGGGGAAGTTGCCGTCGGGCTTCCAGTAGGTCTCGGTCAGATCGAGTCCCAGCTGCTCGAGCAGGGGCCCGACCATCGGCCCCGCCATACCGTTGCCGCCATCTACCACCACCCGCAGCGGCCTCACCGCCCCGGGGTCGATGAATTTCATCGCTGCCTCGTGGAACTCGTCGTAGAGGGAGACCTCCTCGACGGAGCCGCCGCCGGGCGGATCGCCGAGGCCCTGCTCGATCTTGTCCCGCACGTCGCCGATCCCCGCGTCACCGGACAGCGCGATTGCTCCGCGCTTGACCAGCTTCGCCCCCGTGTACTGCTTGGGGTTGTGCGAGGCGGTGCACATCAGCCCGCCGTCCAGGCTCCGGGAGCCAACGAGGTAATAGAGCATCTCGGTCCCTACCTGCCCAGCGTCCAGCACGGTCGCTCCCTCGGCGGTCATGCCGTCCCGGTAGGCCGCCGCCATCTCCGGAGCGGTCAGCCGCATGTCGTGACCCAGGCCCAGGCGAAGCTCGCTCACCGGCTTGCTTTCGAGCTCGGCGATCACCCGGGCGAACGCGCGGCCGATCAGCTCCGCGAGCTCGGCGTCGAGCTCGCTCCCGTACACGCCGCGGACGTCGTAGGCCTTGAAGATCGAGGGATCGGGAATCCGGCTCATCGACGCGGCCTCACTTGGTCACGACGATGGTCGCCTTCATGAACGGGTGAATCGAGCAGATGTAGTGGATCGTCCCCGCCTGGGTCAGCTTCAGCGTGAACTTGTCGCCGGCGTTCAGAGTGCCCGAGGAGGCGAACTTCGGGCCGCTGACGTAGACCACGTTGTGCGGCGGCGTGTCCTGGTTGGTCCATTGCACCGTCTGGCCGACCTTGGCCTGGACGGTGGCCGGGCTGAAAGCGAGGTTCTTCATCGTCACCGCGAGCGAGGAGCCCGTCGCGGACGGGCTGTTGGCGGCCGTCGTGGTGGGCGAATTCGCGGCGGAGGTGGCCGAGCTGGAGCTGGAGCTGGAGCTGGAGCCACAGCCCGCCAGGGCGATGATCGCCAGCGGGAGGGCGAGGAGGAGAGGGCGTGTCATGAGCCGCAGCGTACCGGTCTGATCCCGCTTACCCCGGGCACCGGCCTAGACTCTATGGGTATGTCCGGTCACTCGAAGTGGGCTTCGATCAAGCACAAGAAGGCGGTCGTGGACGCTCGCCGAGGCCAGCACTTCACCAAGCTGGCGCGGGCGATCACCGTCGCAGCGCGGGAGGGTGGGGGAGATCCGACCGGAAATCCCAGCCTGTCCCTCGCCATCCAGAAAGCGCGCGATGCGTCGATGCCGAAGGACAACATCGAGCGGGCAATCGCCAAGGGAACCGGTGAGGGCGTCGATGCGGATCAGATTGAGGCCGTGCTCTACGAGGGATACGGACCAGGCGGCGTGGCCCTGTTGATCGAGGCGCTGACTGACAACCGCAACCGCACCAGTGCCGATGTTCGCCACGCGCTGTCCAAGCACGGCGGAAACCTCGGCGAGCCCGGCTCCGTCTCCTACCTGTTCGACAAACAGGGAGTGATCGTGGTCGACGCCGGGCGCTACGACGAGGATGACCTGATTCCCGCGATCGACGCCGGCGCGCTCGACATCGTCCGCGATGAGGACGTGTTCGAGGTGGTGACCGAGCCCAGCGACCTCCCCAGCGTGCGGGACGCGCTGACCGAATCCGGGATCGAGCTGGAAGGCGCCGACGTCAGTCAGCGTCCCAAGGTCCGCGTGCCGGTAGAGGAAGCCGACGCCGCCAAGCTGATGAAGCTGATCGACGCGCTCGAGGATTCCGACGACATCGGTTCGGTTCACGCGAACTTCGACGTCGACGCGGCCGTGCTGGAGCGCATCGCGGGCTGACCGGACGGTCGCCTGCGGCACCGAGCGCGGCCGGACGGACCGACTCGCTACCCTCAGCCTCCGATGAAACCGAACCGAGTTCTCACACCGATCATCGCGCTGCTTGCGGCCGCCGGCATCAGCGCCTGCGGCAGCTCGAAGGCGCCCGGAGTGGTGCCCGCCCCCTCGGGCGGAGCCACCGCGGCCGCGGTCAGCGCCGCTCCGGCCACGTCGACGACCACGACCTCCACGGCGACCACGCCGACGATCGCCACGCCGACGACGGGTCCACTGTCCAAGAAGCCGGCGGTCACCGTGCCGACGGGTCCTGCGCCCAAGGGCCTCGTCACCAAGGACCTGATCAAGGGCACCGGCCCGGTGGCCAAGTCAGGCAGCAACTTGACGGTCAACTACGTCGGCGTGCTCTACAAGGGCGGCAAGGAATTCGACTCCTCCTGGAAGCGCTCGCAGACCTTTCCGTTCGTGTTGGGACAGGGCGGTGTGATTCCGGGCTGGGACAAGGGTCTGGTCGGCATGAAGGTCGGGGGACGGCGCGAGCTGATCATTCCGGCCAACCTCGCCTACGGTTCGAGGAGCACTCCAGGAATTCCAGCTAACTCGCCGCTCGTCTTCGTCGTCGATCTGCTCGGCGCCTCTTAGCCCGGTCTGAGTCGTCCTCGCTCTCCGCGGGCGCTGGATCCTCGGGTTCGCGCTTCCGGCGCGCACGGTGCAGCGACACGGGCTCAGGCAGCCCCTTGAGCCGGTGCTTTCCGGCGAAGGACCATTCGTAGTCATCGGGCGCGGCATCCCGGATCTCCTGGGTGCAGAGCACGCTTGCGGCCCGGGCGATTCCGGTCACGCGGCTGGCCAGGTTCACCGCGTGGCCGTAATAGTCGCCAGCTCGCTGCAGCGCCGGTCCGAGGGCGACGCCCACGCGCAACGCCGGTAGGCCCGCTTGCTCGGTGGCCTCTTGCAGATCCAGCGCCACCCCGACCAGCGCCCCGGGATCGGAGCTGACGAACATCGCCGCGTCGCCGATCGTCTTGATCAGCCGGACCGGTCCCACCGCGACGTCCCCGGCCAGTTCGGCCAGCCGGCCGGCCACCTGCCCGAGTTCTTCAACGTCGACCTCGCCCCCCAGGCGAGTGAACCCGACCACGTCGGCAAAGCAGACGGCGACCTGCTCCTCGCCGCCGATGTGCCCCGCCTCGCGTTCGGCGCGACCGATCATGCCGCGGCGCACGCTCTCGCGCAGGTGGGACTTGAAGACAGCCATGAACACTGGGCTGAGTGCGGGCGTCAGCATCTCGGCCAGCTCGGCGAACCGGGTCGCCACCTCCTCCTCGCTGTCTCCAGGCTTCAGGAAGGCGTCGACGAAGGTGGCCGCGGTCGTGGCCGCGATCCGGGCCATCGCCTCTCCGAGCACGCGCGTCATGTCCGAGATCGCCTGCTCGCTCAACCCGGCCTCCATGAACAGGCGGGTCGACTGTGCGGCCTCGACGTCCTCGTCGCCGAACACGCGGTCCTCCGGGCCCGCCTCCGGCAGTCCCTCCAGCCGGCGGATTCGGAGCATCAGCGCGGCGGGAACTCCAGTGCGCTGCTCGATCTCTGCGGCCGTGTAGCGGCCGCCCAGGACCTGCTCCACCGGCAGCAGCGCCAGTCGGTCCTCGGCCACCGCGGCCTTCAGCTCGGCGAGGTCCGCGCCCGCGTCAGTCAGCTTCTCCAGCAGGCGTTGCCGGGCGACGCGTTCATCACCCTCCAGCCCGTCGAGCAGCCCTTGCGCGCTGTAGTCCATTCACCCATCCTCTACGAAAAGACGCGCGTTCGCTAGCATCGTCGATCCTCGCGGGGGCCCTTCAGTCCGGCTCTCGCCCAGCCGACCCTTTCGACCGGAATTTCAGATGCTCTCGATCCTGATGCCCGTATACAACGAGCGCGAGCGCGTCGAGCGAGCGATCGCCGAGGTGCTGCAAACCGAGCTCCCAGCTGAGTTCGAGCTGATCATCGTCAACGATGGCTCGACCGACGGGACCACGGAGCTCCTGCGGGGCGGCGACTGGGGCTCGCGCGTGCGCCTCTACGAGCACGATCACAACCAGGGCAAGGGGGCAGCGATCCGCACGGCGCTCGGCCACGCCCAGGGGGAGTTCGCCGCGATCTTCGACGCGGACCTCGAGTACGACCCCGCCGACCTTGCGCTGCTGATGCCGCCGCTGATGGATGGCCGGGCAAACGCCTGCTTCGGAGTCCGCGCGTTCGACGGCTACACGAGCCACTCATTCCTGTTCGTGCTGGGCAACAAGGGCGTCACGCTGGCCTGCAACATTCTCTTCAACGTGTACCTGCACGACATCATGACCTGCCACAAAATGATCCGGACCGACGTGTTTCGCGGCCTCACGTTGCAGTCGCCGGGTTTCGCGATCGAACCTGAGATCACCGCGCGCCTGGTCCAGACGGGTGAGCGCATCTTCGAGGTTCCGGTCCACTATCGGGCGCGTGCCACCGACGAGGGCAAGAAGCTGACCGCGCTCGACGGGTTCCGGGTGATCGGGACTCTCGTGCGTTGCCGCTTCTCCCCGGCCTGAAGTGGTGCTCGGGGACCGGGTGGCCACCGTGGATCCACCTGCGGCGGCGGCGGAACCGGCCGACGCGAGGGCCGCTCGTCCGTGGTTTCGCCGCTCGCCGTTCCTGCTCGCGGCGGTCGCGTGTCTTGCGCTGGCCGCGCTTTCCGCGGTCCTGGTCGCCACCGTTCCGAGCTACGACCCGTGGTCGTGGATCGTTTGGGGACGTGAGGTCAGCGACCCGCATCTGAGCTTCACCGTGGGCGGCGGGCCGTCCTGGAAGCCGCTGCCCTTCCTGTTCACCAGCGTATTTGGCCTGTTCGGCAGCGCGGCACCCACCCTGTGGGTGATCACCGCCCGGACCGGCGGCCTGCTCGGTCTGGTGGCGGCCTATCGCCTCGGGTCCCGGCTAGCCACGCGGACGGACCGCGGAGCTCGATGGGTGCCGGTACTGGCCGGCGCTGTCGCCGCGACCGGCGTTGTGCTCACACAGGAGTGGTCCTACTACATGTTCCGCGGCACCTCGGAGCCGATGCTGGTGGGCGCCGCGCTCTGGGCGGTCGACCGCCATCTCGCGGGGCGCTACTGGGAGGCGTTCGTCCTTGGCCTGGCGGCCGGGCTGATCCGCCCCGAAGCGTGGCCGTTCCTCCTGCTCTACGCCGGCTGGCTGTGGCTGCGTGAACCCCGCCCGCAGACCCGGGCGGTGATACTGGTCGGCTTGGCCGCGATTCCGGTTCTGTGGTTCGGGCCCCCGTGGGTCGGTTCCGGCCAGCCGTTCCTGGCCGCCTCGCATGCCAAGTCCTACAACGGTCATCTCGGCAGCAGTCCGTTCCTGGAGGTCTTGCGGCGCGGGGCCGACCTCCAGGTCCTCCCGGTTCTGGTCTTCGGCCTCGTGGCGGTGGCGATCGGCTGGTTCCGCGACCGTGATCGCCTGTTCCTCGGTCTCGGAGCGGGGGCACTGGCCTGGTGGGTGCTGGTGGTGGCGATGACGCTCGCCGGCTATCCGGGCCTCGAACGTTTCTTCCTGCCCGCCGCTGGGCTGA
Organism: uncultured Solirubrobacterales bacterium; assembly: GCA_963844475.1. Classification (GTDB taxonomy): domain Bacteria; phylum Actinomycetota; class Thermoleophilia; order Solirubrobacterales; family Solirubrobacteraceae; genus Palsa-465. Next base: position 227,019 of record CAWJOL010000004.1, read on the forward strand.
CCTGCGTGCTGGCCGGCGTCGGCCTGGTCCAGGTCGCAAGGCTGCTGGCGGACGCCGTGGGCTCCCGGTTCAGTCCGTCCTCAGGCGTGTGGGCGCTCGCCGCGGGCGCGGTCCTGCTGCTGGCTGTCTCCATCCCATTCACCGTTAACCGCGTCGACGAGGCTCGCGCGCAGCCGGCGATCGCCGACCGCGCCGTCACGCGGCTCGACCAGCTCACGGCGGCCGTCAAGGCGGTGGGCGGCCACGCGGCCGTCTTCCCGTGCCATTCGAGCTTTGCCGCCGTCAACCATGGCGTCCAGACCGCACTGGCGTTCAAGCTCCATACGACCCTGTCTCGCGTGGGGACCTCGATGCGCCATCAGGGAGTCATGTTCGTCGGCCCGCACGACTCGATCGATGGTGGCCCCGCGGCGATCAGCCCGAGCCTGAACCAAAAGCAGCTGCTGGCATCGGCGGGGGCCTGGCGCGTCTACCGAGTGTGGCGCCAGGGCCACCTGAATTCCTGCGTAGGCCGCTAGCGCTCAGGCGCCGACCGGACCCGCCTGGCGCTGCCCGTACAGGTGGCCGATCAGGGCGGCTGTGACCTGCGGGTCGAATTGCGTGCCGGCGCACCGTGTCAGCTCATCGACGGCTTCGCTGTGCCCGCGGGCGGCGCGGTACGGACGATCGGAGGTGATCGCGTGGTAGGTGTCGGCCGCAATGATGATCCGGGAGCCCAGCGGGATCGCCTCTGCGGCCAGCCCGTCCGGATAGCCGTTGCCGTCCCAGCGCTCGTGCTCATGACGAACGATGCGGGCCACCGTGCCCAAACCGGGGAGCACCCGCAGGATGCGCTCGCCGATCACCGGATGCTCTTTCATCAGGACCCACTCCTCGTCGCTGAGGGGACCTGGCTTGTGCAGGATCTCGTCGGGAATCGCGACCTTTCCGATGTCGTGCAGCAGCGCCGCCGAGCGCACCTGCTCGACTTCGGCGCTGCTGCAGCCCAGGTTCCGCGCCACGGCGCTCGAGATCTCGATCACCGCCTCGGAGTGCTCCCCGGTATAGCGATCGCGCTCCAACAGGGCCACCGCCAAGGCCTCGATCGCGTCCCGTTGCGGTGTCGCGGCGCCGCGTCCCTGGCCGTCCTCCTCGGCGGCCGAAACAGCCCGTCCGCCGCCGCTGAGCTGCGCGTGCTGACACGCGCTACGGGCATGCGCGAGCAGGCCTTCGGCGCTCAGTCCGCGCTCCAGGGACGCCACCCCGATCGACGCTCCCGCCGCGCTTGCGGATCCCGGCGTCGTAACTTCGAAATCCATCAGCAGCTGCTCGAGTGTCGGGAGCACGGCTTGCGCCTCGGTTTCCGGCAGCAGCAGCGCGAATTCGGCCGTCCCGGTGCGCCCGAGCAGGTCGTGCGAGCGCGTGGCGGCGCCGATCCGCGCAGCGGCGGTGACCAACAGCTCATCTCCGGCCTTGAACCCGTGCCGAAGCTCGTGGGCGGCGAAATCGTCCATTCCGACCACAGCCAGCGCCAGCGACCGCCCATATCGGCGAGCGCGCTCGACCTCTTCGGACAAGCGCCCGCGGAAGGCCCGGGCGCTGAGCACACCGGTCACGCCGTCAAGGCGCAGATGGCGGGCGCGCTCGGCCTCGAGCTCAGCCACCCGCTCACGCAGCGTGCCGATCTCCTGCAGCAGCTCATCTTGACGGCCGTGGCCGAACATGTTCAAGGCATATCGGCAGCTGGACGTGCAGGCTGGAGCCCGGATCTGGCGGCAGGCGTCCGGGTCTCGACGCAGAATGCTGTCCCAATGATCGTTCTCGGCATCGATCCGGGCACCGCAAGCACCGGCTACGGCGTCGTCCAGAGCCGCGGCTCGCGTTTTCACGCGATCGATGAAGGGGTCATCGAGACGCGAGCCGGGATCCCGCTCGAGCGGCGGCTGGCGGACATCCACGCACGTATCGGAGAGCTGCTCGACCGGTATGCGCCCGATGCGATGGCCATCGAGGAGCTGTATTTCGGGGCGAACGTGCGAACTGCATTCGCGGTGGGGCAGGCGCGTGGCGTCGTCCTGCTGGCCGCCGGACAGCGCGGCATTCCCTCCCAGTCGTATACGCCCCAGCAGGTCAAGGCCGCCGTCTGCGGACATGGCCGGGCCGAGAAGGACCAGGTTGGCCGGATGGTGGCCCGCCTGCTATCGCTCAGCGCGCCACCGACGCCCGATCACGCCGCGGACGCCCTCGCGGTGGCCATCTGCGAGCTCAACCGGGCACCTCTGGCCCGGGCGGTGGCCCGAGCATGATCGCCCTCGTCGCCGGCGAGGTGGCGGTCCGCCGGGCCGACCATGTGGTGATCAGCTGCGGCGGCGTCGGCTACCGGCTGGCGGTCTCCGCAGAGACGCTTCGGCATGTCCCGGCCGCGGGGCTCAACGTGACGCTCCACGCCCACCTCGTCGTCCGCGACGACGCCCTTGCGCTCTACGGCTTCGCCACCGAGGAAGAGCGCGAACTGTTCCTGATGCTGCTCGGAGTCCAGTCCGTGGGGCCGAAGGTGGCGCTGGCGGTGCTGTCCGGGGGGCCGCCGCGGGAGATCCTGTCTGCGCTCGCCGCCGGAGATGCAGCCCGGCTGCAGGCGGTGCCGGGGATCGGGAAGCGGACCGCCGAGCGGATCATCGTCGAGCTGCGGGAGAAGGTCGGCTCGGCGCTGCCCGAGGCCTCGATCTCGATCACGCGCTCCGATGATCCTCGCGCCCTGGCCCGGGAAGGTCTGCTCGGTCTCGGCTACAGCCTGCAGGAAGCCGATGAGCTGCTCGACACCGCCCGCGGCGAGCGCCCGGAGGACCTGATCGCCGACGCCCTGAGGGCGGCCCGCCGGTGAGCCAGGCGGAATCGATCAACCAGGCCGAGGGGCGCATCCAGGCTCCGGAGGTGCTGCCCGAGGACGATCTCGATCGCTCGCTGCGTCCTCGGCGGCTGGAGGATTTCGTCGGCCAGGAGGCGTTGAAGGACCAACTCGCGGTCTCGATCGCCGCTGCCGCGACGCGCGGGGAAGCGCTCGATCACGTGCTGCTGGCGGGGCCTCCAGGCCTGGGTAAGACATCGCTGGCACAGATCGTCGCCGCCGAGCTCGATGTCCCGTTTGTGCAGACCGCGGGGCCCGCGCTCGAGCGCAAAGGTGACATCGCCGCGTTTCTGACTGCCCTCGAGCCCCGTGCGGTGTTCTTCGTCGATGAGATCCATCGGCTTCCCCGAGCGCTGGAAGAGACCTTCTACCCGGCGATGGAGGACCGGACGCTGCCGATCACCGTAGGTCAGGGCGCCGGCGCACGCGTGGTGACGCTGGATCTGCCCCCGTTCACGTTGATTGGCGCCACCACCCGCTCGGGACTGCTGACCACGCCGCTGCGGGATCGCTTCGGCATCCAGCATCGACTCGAGCATTACGGGGCGGCCGACCTGGCGCGGATCGTCAAGCGCTCGGCGCGGCTGCTCGAGGTCTCGATCGAGGACGGCGGCGCGATCGCCATCGCGGAGCGCAGCCGCGGCACGCCGCGAGTGGCCAACCGGCTGCTCAAGCGCGCCCGGGATTACGCCGAGGTCCGCGGCAACGGAATTGTCACCGCCGAGGCCGCGCAGGCAGCGCTTGACCTCCTGCAGGTGGACCATGAGGGCCTCGACCGGCTGGATCGCGAGATCCTTCGCGCGATCTGCGAGAAGTTCGGCGGCGGCCCAGTTGGGCTGTCGACCTTGAGCGTTGCCGTAGGCGAGGAGCAGGACACGATCGAGGACGTCTACGAGCCCTATCTCCTGCAGCGCGGCCTGATCGAGCGGACGCCGCGGGGAAGGGTGGCAACCCGGCGCGCATTCGCGCATCTGAGCCTGGAAGCGCCCGGGCCCCTCGCGCTGCTCTAGGGCCGCTACGACCTGGCTATCCTCAGCCTCGATGGCTCGCGAGCGCTACTTCATCTGCCCTCATTGCGGCAATCGATCGATGGGCACCGACCGCACCGCCGGCTTTCGGCGTGAGGCTCGAGGCTGCGACAAATGCGGCTTCGCGTATCTATTCGAACTCCTTGATGACTACTACCCCGCTCCCAACGCGGCGTTCTTCGCCTGCGACTCCGATGGCCGGATCGTCGACTGCGGCCGCGGCTCCTTCGAGCTGACCGGACTGAAGACCGAGCAGGTGATGGGCCGGGCAGCCAACGAGGTGCTGGGCCTGAACTTCGAGGATGGAACCGATCACGTCGGGACGGCGCTGGAGTGGGAGGTCCGGGTTCAGGGAAAGCCGGTCCAGGTCAACGCCGAGGGGGACCTGCCCGCCACCGCGGTCGCCGACATCTTTCCCGCGTACGACGATGACGAGGGTGGAGTTCTGCTCGTGCTGACGCCGACCAACCATCGCGGATGAGCTGCGCCGGACCAACCCGGCTCAGCCACTAGCATCCACAGACGCTGATGACCGACCGCCAGCGCAATGGCTTCATCCTGCTCCTCGTCGCCGGGCTGCTTCTGGCTTCGCTGGTGGTGATCGCCGGCATTCCCGGCGCGGTCAAGGCGCAGAAGACGCGTTTGGGACTGGACCTCAAGGGCGGGGTCGAGCTCGTTTATCAGGGCAAGCCGACGCCGCAGACGCCCAAGGTCACGCCAGAGGCCCTGAGCCGCGCGGTGGACATCATGCGCCAGCGCGTTGATCAGCTGGGCGTTTCCGAGCCGCTGCTGCAGACGACCGGCACCGACCTGATTTCCGCCAGCCTGCCCGACGTCAGCAACGTTCGTCGTGCCGAGCAGCTCGTGGGCAGCACCGCGCGCCTGTACTTCTACGACTGGGAAAAGAACGCGATCACTCCAAACGGCAAGTCTGTGGCCAGCCAGCTGCAGGCACAGGATCCGAACGCCGTGGTGATCAGCAAGGGCGGCGCGGGCGGCCAGGGGAGCCCCGGCGCGCCTGGCCTGGGCAGCATGGGGCTCTACGACGCGGTCAAGCTGGCGGCCAAGCAGCCGGTGCAGGCCAGCGGCGACAACTCCCGCGACGGACCGCAGTACTACCTGTTCGGGGCGCCCGGAAGCGCTGCCTGCGCCACCGCGGCCAAAGACCGGGGGAAGGCCGCCGTCGCCGGGGCTCACTGCCTGCTGTCGGGCCCCACCGACAACCTTCCGGACCTCCGATCCGGCGTGCCGGCCGGCGTGAGCGCTTCGCAGGGTCAGCAGCTGACCGTCCCCCGCGGAACCGTCGTCCTCCTAGCCGTCCCGGCCAACTTCGCCCATCCGACCCCGATCGGCGATCCGACGGCGCAGTTCTACGTGCTCAAGGATCACGTCGCGCTCCTGGGCGCCGACATCACCAACCCCCAGCAGAGCACCGACCAGAGCGGCTCGCCCGACGTATCGTTCGGGTTCAGCTCCAAGGGCAAGAACGAGTTCCAGTCCGTTACCGCGGCGATTGCCAAGCGCGGAAATCTGGTCAGCGGTCTGGGCAGCACGTTGAACCAGCATTTCGCCGTCTCGCTCGACAACCAGCTGATCACCGTCCCCTCGATCGACTTCAAGCAGTTCCCGGACGGGATCCCCGCCGATACCGGCGCGGACATCACCGGCGGCTTCACGATCTCGACCGCGCAGGATCTGGCGACGCAGCTACGCCTGGGCGCATTGCCGATCAATCTCAAGCTGATCTCCGAGTCACAGGTCTCGGCCACGCTCGGCAAGCAGGCACTCAATCAGGGACTGATCGCCGGCTTGGTCGGACTGGCGCTGGTGGCGATCTTCCTGATCGCGTTCTACCGGGTGCTCGGCCTGATCGCCACCGCCGGCCTGCTCGTCTACGGCATCTACTTCTACGCGCTGATCAAGCTGATCCCGATCACCCTGACGCTCCCGGGCATCGCCGGTCTGATCCTCACGATCGGTGTCGCCGCGGACGCCAACGTGGTCATCTTCGAGAGGGTCAAGGAGGAGATCAGAGACGGGCGCTCGATTCGCCAGGGGATCATCACCGGCTATCGCAAGGGCCTGACCGCGATCATCGACGCGAACGTGGTCACGATCATGACCGCGTTCATCCTGTTCGTGCTCGCCACGGCCGAGGTCAAGGGATTCGCCTTCACGCTGGGCATCGGCACGATCGTCTCGCTGTTCACCGCCGTGATGGCCACCCAGGCGATCCTCATGACGATGGGCAACTCGCGGACGATCTCGCGTCCGTCGGCTCTCGGCGCCGGGGGCAAGCAGCGGCACTGGCGCTTTGACTTCATGGGTGCGTCGAAGTACTTCTTCTCCTTGTCAGGGGTGATCCTGTTGATCGGCGCGCTGGCCATCGGCGGCAAGGGCCTCAATCTCGGCATCGACTTCACCTCCGGCACCCGGATCTCGGTCGGGCTCGTTCGCCCGGCCACCCAGCAGCAGGTCCAGTCAATCTTCAACAGCGCCGGCGCTAACAACGCGACCGTGCAGGCGGTGACCGGGAACCCGGCGCTTGGCCCGCACGGCTTCCAGATCTCCGCCAAGCAGCTGCAGCCCGACAAGGTGGCCAGCGTGCGCGCTGCGCTCGTCGCCCGCTACGGGATCCTCAACAACGGCAACAACTTCAACAGCACCTCGGTGGGCCCGACCTTTGGCCAGACCGTGGCCAATAGCGCGGTGATCGCGATCATCGCCTCGCTGCTGGTGATCACGGCATACGTGGCGTTGCGGTTCGAGTGGAAGTTCGCCATCCCGGTGCTTATCGCCCTGATGCACGATCTGCTGATCACGGCGGGCGTTTACTCACTGACCGGCCGGGAGGTGACGACAGCGACCGTAGCCGCGCTGCTGACGATCTTGGGCTACTCGCTCTACGACACGATCATCGTCTTCGACCGGGTGCGCGAGAACATCCCGCGGATGCCCCGAGCTGCGTTCTCGCAGATCGTCAACCGCTCGATGTCCGAGGTGCTGACGCGATCGATCGCGACGACATCCTGCACCTTGGTCCCGATCATCGCTCTGCTGGTGTTCGGGGGCGCGACGCTGCAGGACTTTGCGTTCGCGCTGCTGATCGGGGTCGCCTCCGGAGCCTACTCGTCGATCTTCATCGCCTCCCCGGTGCTGACCCACTGGAAGGAGCGCGAGCTTCTCTACCGCACCCGCCGCGCCCGGATCGAGGCGGAAACCGGTGCCGTCCCCGCCTATGCCACCCGGGCGGGCGACGTCGAGCCGGAGTCCAAGCGCCCGCGACGGGCGGGCCGCCTGACCACTCCGGAGCCCGAGACGGTGTCCGCGGCCGAGTTCGAGCGGATGAAGCAGGAACTCGAGATCGAGCCCGAGCTATCGGCTCGGCACACCTCGACCCTCACCAAACGAGCGTCCCGTAGCGAGCAGCCAAAGCCACCCCCACCACCGGCGCCCCGTCCTGAGCCGGCCGCCGGGACCCCGCCGGGGGGCGCCCCCGCTCCCGCTCCGGACGTGGCTGAGAACGAGGGCATGTCGCCCGTGCCGCCGAAGCCGAAGACATCCTCCAAGAACCGCGCCCGCAACCGCCGTCACGGGAGGCGCTGATGGGGATGCTCGCCTGGGTGATGATGGGCCTCGCGTTGTGGCACTTCACGATCTGGCTTCCGGACCGCTACTGGGGGGGCATCGTCGGCGCGTTCATCGGCGCCCTGATCGGTGCGATCGTGTTTGGGCTGATCATCAACGGCTTCCACATCCCCGGACGTCACGACACCCATCTCTCGACCGCCCTCGAGGCGATTCCGGGCGCCCTGATCGGGATGGCGCTGGTCTACGCCGAGGGCCTGCGGCGCGAGCGCTCCGGGCAGCAGGGCGGGATCGGCCTCACCTGAGCCGGCGTCGCAACTCTGCGACGTAGCGTTACCGGCCTGGGCCAGCCGCTCGTTGGCCCCGGGATCCGTCGGGGTCGGCACCTAGGCTGGTTATATGCATCAGGCTGCCCTACTGCCCGCGCAGGCCGCGGTTCCGGCCGCGCCCGCCACACCGGTCCCAGCACCGGCACAGCTGCGGGCCGTGGAGGACGCGGCGGACACCGCCACTGCGCCGGCGCGGAACGGCGCCAGCCCGCGGCTTGAGATTCCCGAGTACGACCTGGCGGGCGCCCTCGCGCTGGAGCGTGAGCTCGCAATCGGCCACGTGCTCGCCCAGGTCCTGATCCGCCGCGGCCTGCGCGATCCGCAGCTGGCCCGGGAGTTCCTGGAGCCCCAGGAACGCCACGACCCCGCTCGGTTCGCCGGAATCGATCAGGTTCTCGAGACGATCCGGCGCCATTGCCAGGCCGGCAACCGGATCGTGGTCCACGGCGACTACGACGTCGACGGGGTCTGCGCCACCGCGATCATGATCCGCGCGCTTCGCAGCCTGGGCGCGGATGTCGGCTGGTTTCTGCCCAGCCGGACCAAGGACGGCTACGGACTCTCACTGGCCACCGTGTACCGGCTGGCGGAGCGCGGCACGAGTCTCCTGATCACCGTCGACTGCGGGATCACGGCCGTGCAGGAGGTCGCGGCGGCGACCGCAGCCGGACTCGAGGTGATCGTCACCGACCATCACGCGCCCCGGGCGGACGGACAGCTGCCCGACTGTCCGATCGTGCATCCGTCGATCAGCGGCTATCCGTGCGCCGAGCTCTGTGGCACAGGCGTGGCGTTCAAGCTGGCCCAGGCGCTCGGGGTCGACGGCGCTGAGGAGGACCTCGAACTGGTCGCGCTCGCCACCGTGGCCGACCTCGTTCCCCTGCGAGGCGAGAATCGCCGGCTCGTGCGTGAAGGTCTGGCCGCGCTGGCCAACACCGGCCGGCCGGGATTGCGCGCGCTGATGCGGGTCTCTGGCACGGACCCCAGCGCCGTCGACGCTCAGGCGCTCGGGTTCCGCCTGGCGCCGCGGATCAATGCCGCGGGCCGGTTGCGCCGGCCCGACGCGGGTCTGGAGCTGCTGCTGAGCAACGATTCCGAGCGAGCCGCCGAGATCGCCTCGGAGCTCGACGCGATCAATGTCGAGCGGCGCGCCGTCGAGCAGCGCATCACCTGGGAGGCCGAGGCCCAGGTCGCCGCGCTGGGCGAGCGCAGCGCCTATGTGCTCGCCGGGGAGGGATGGCATCCCGGGGTGATTGGGATCGTCGCCTCGAGGATCGTCGAGCGACATCACCGGCCGACGGTGATGATCGCGCTGAACGGCGAGGAGCCTGCGCAGGGCTCGGGTCGAAGCATCCGCGGCTTTGACCTGCTCGGGGCGCTGCACGTCTGTGCCGATCGGATGATCAAGTACGGAGGCCACCGCGCGGCCGCAGGCCTGACCATCGATCCGGGCGAGGTCGAGGGCCTGCGGGCCGCGTTCGCGGATCATGCCGAACGGGTGCTGACGCCGGATCTGCTCCAACCGGTCGAGCGCGTGGACGCAATCGTCTCCGGCTCCGAGTTGGGTTTGCCGCTGGCTGAGGAGCTCGCTCAGCTCGAGCCATGTGGGATGGGAAATGCCCGCAGCCTGCTGCTCGTTCCCGGTGCGCGCTTTGGCGATGTGCGGACCATGGGGGAGGGGCGCCACGTTCGCTTCTCGGTGACCTCCGGTGGTGCGCGGTCCCGGGCCGTCGCCTTCGGTTGCGACGGCAAGGTGCCCGGCGGCGAAGCGCAGCCGCTCGACGCGACCTTCCGGCTCGAGCGCAACGCCTGGAACGGCGCCGTCGAGCCGAGGCTGGTGCTCGGCCACGCGCGCGAGTGCGCCCCCCCGCCGATCACCGTCATCGGAGAGCCGCTCAGTTACCTGGACGGGGTCTTCGGCGCGCTCGAAGGGGATTGTGGACCTTCCGGACACGTGGATGAGCGCCGCTCCGCGGGCCGGACCGAGGTCGACCGCCGCGGACAGAGTCCGCTCGCGGTGCTCGCCGATGCGCTGGCCGCCGGAGGCTCGGTGCTCGCCGTCTGCGCCGATGTCGGTCGGCGGCTACCCGGGCTGGCGGCGCGGACCGGGGGCTTTGCCCTGATCTCCTACGCAGCCCTCGAGGCGGACCCTCACTGTGCCCTAGCCTATGCCCAGTTGGTGGCTCTGGATCCGCCTTCCGGGGCAGCGAGCCGCCGCCTTCTCGGGTCGGGATCTGGGTTTGCCCATTTGGCCTGGGGCGAGGCTGAGCTACGCTTTGCTCAGCAGATGCACGAGTTGGAGTACGGACTTCGGACTTCGCTCGTCACCCTGTACCGCAGCCTCAAGCTGCGACGCAGGGTGGTCGGCGGGGAGCTCGAGCCACTGCTTCGCGGTGACGGTCCTCATCCGCGTCCGGCGCGCTTGGCCGGGCGGCTGATCAGGGTCCTCGCGGAGTTGGAGCTCGTCAGCCTCGACCGGGCAGTGCCAGCCCTGGCCATAGCGAGCGAGGCCCAGACCGATCTGGATCGCTCGCAGGCCTACCGGGTATATGCAGAGCGATATGAGGACGGCAGACGATTCCTGAGCAGCGCAAACCTCCGACCAAGCGGCTGAGCCGCTCGCGCCCCAAGGCTGACCGTGCCGGGGATGCCCGTCAGGGCGGCGCTGGCGCACGGGCCGGCGGCGGCAATGGGCCTGGGGGCGAGGGACGTGGATCCGCAGCCGCCCTGATTCCAGCCTCACGGCCTCCGGTTGACCAGCTGGAGCGCTCGGCCGTCCAGACGGCGATCAAGAACGCGGAGCTGACCGAGGCCGAAAGCCGCCTGCTCTCGGACGTGTTCGCGATCGTCGAGGAGCATTCAGCTCATGCCCCGGCGCAGATCGACCGGGCCCGCGTCGAGGAGGCGTTCGTCTACGCCTGCGTGCACCACGCCGATCAGCGCCGCAAGACGGGCGAGGACTTCATCATCCATCCCATTGGGGTGGCGAAGATCTGCGCGGGCATGCGCCTCGACACCGAGACGCTGTGCGCCGCCCTTCTGCACGACACCGTCGAGGACACCTCTGCCTCGCTCGAGGAGGTCCAGGAGGCGTTCGGCGAGGAGATCGCCGGGCTCGTCGACGGTGTGACCAAGCTGACCGGTCTGACCTTCCAGTCACGGGACGAGGCGCAGGCCGAGAACTACCGCAAGATGATGGTCGCGATGGCCTCGGACGTCCGGGTCATCCTGATCAAGCTCGCCGATCGGCTGCACAACATGCGCACGATCGGCGCGATGACCAAGCAGAAGCAGATCGAGAAGGCACGCGAGACCCTCGACATCTACGCGCCGATCGCCCACCGGCTCGGTATCCATGCGATCAAGTGGGAGCTCGAGGACCTCGCCTTTCAGACCCTGCACCCGCGCAAATACAACGAGATCAAGGGGCTGGTGGCCCAGCAGCGCGCCGAACGTGAGCGCTACGTCAACCAGGCCGGGGCCTACCTGTCCAAGGAGCTGGACGAGCTTTCGATCGAGGCCGAGATCTCCGGCCGCGCCAAGCACTTCTATTCGATCTACTCGAAGATGACCAAGAAGGGCCGCGAGTTCAACGAGATCTACGACCTCACCGCGATGCGCGTGCAGGTGAACTCGGTCAAGGACTGCTACGGGGCGGTGGGGGTGATCCACTCGCTGTGGAAGCCGCTGCCCGGCCGCTTCAAGGACTTCATTGCAATGCCGAAGTTCAACATGTACCAGTCGCTGCACACCACGGTGATCGGTCCGGAGGGCAGGCCACTGGAGATCCAGATTCGCACCCGGGAGATGCACGACCTGGCGGAGTATGGGATCGCCGCGCACTGGATGTACAAGGAGGACGGCACGCCCGCCGGTTCCGCGGGCATGAAGAACTCCGACGGCAAGCTCAAGTGGCTGCGCTCGCTGCTCGACTGGCAGCAGGAGCTTTCCGACCCGAGGGAGTTCATGGAGACCCTCAAGGTCGACCTGTTCGAGGATGAGGTCTTCGTGTTCACGCCCAAGGGCGAGGTCAAGTCGCTCGCCGCGGGCGCCACGCCGCTGGACTTCGCCTACGAGATTCACACCGATGTCGGTCACCGCTGTGTGGGTGCCAAGGTGAGCGGCAAGATCGTGCCGCTGTCCTACGTACTGCGATCGGGCGACATCGTCGAGGTGCTCACGTCCAAGCGCGAACGCGGGCCTTCGCGGGACTGGCTCGCGCTCGTGCGAACGACCCGCGCGCGCAACAAGATCAAGGCCTGGTTCAAGGCCGAGTCGCGTAAGGACACCGAGCACACCGGCCGTGAACTCCTCCAGGAGCATTTGAAGAAGCAGGGGCTGCCGTCCCAGAAGCTGGTCGGCTCACCACTGCTGGCCGACGTGATCCGGGAGATGGGGTTCCGCAAGGGCGACGATTTCTACATCGCGCTCGGCGCGGCGAAGATCTCTCCCAAGGTCGTGGTCAACAAGGTGATGCAGCGGCTCAAGCAGGGCGAGACCGCCGAAACCGAGCCCACCGCCACTGACGATCTGCTCCAGACTCGCCGGCGCCGCTCGCGCCCGACCAGCCTCTCCACCCGCTTCGGCATCGCCGTCGAGGGCATCGACGAGGTCATGCTGCGCCTGGCCAAGTGCTGCCGGCCGGTCCCGGGCGATCCGATCGTCGGCTACATCTCGCTGGGGCGCGGGATCACCATCCACCGCGAGGATTGCCCCAACGTCGCCGTGCTGCGCAAGGACCCCGACCGCTTCACTCCGGTCAACTGGGACGGAGATGCGGAGACCTCGTTCCGGGTTGAGATCCAGGTCGACGGCTGGGACCGCCACCGCCTGCTCGAGGACATGACCCGAACCTTCGCGGAGGCGGGGATCAACATCCTCGACGCTCATTGCACCGTGAACCACCCGATGGTCAAGAACCGTTTCGTCGTCGAGGTGGGGGATACCCGCACGCTGGACCAGGCGATCAACCGCTTGCGGAACATCGACGCGGTGTTCGACGCCTACCGCGTGACCCCGGGCGCGGGCTAGCGCTCGGGCCCACTGCGCTCCCGCGGAGGCGTGACGCTCAGCGTGCGGACCTGAGCGCAAGGGACCTTGGTGATCATCACCGCCTGGCCGGTCTTCAGCGACTTGATCTCGTTGGGATGCACGATGAACTGCTCGACCGCTCGGCGCGTGCCGGCGCCGGTGTCGTAGCGACCGAACGGCCCACGGCCGATCCGGTAGGTCGGCTCCCAGATCTTGGTCGTGCCGGCCATCTGAGCGATGGTTTGGGCGGAGGCGGGCACATCCTGACGGTGGGCGATCTTCACCGCCGTGACCCCGAGCACCTGGTCTCGCAGGCCGCGGCCGGCCCGGTCGAGGTCGGCGAGCTCCTGGGTGGCCAGCAACACGCTGATCCCGGACTCACGTCCGCGGGCCAGCAGCGCGATCACGTTGTCTGCGCCCAGCGCTGAGAACTCATCGATGCCAACCAGGGCCTGGGGCCTCTGGATCCTGTCGCCGCCCTGATCGAGCCGGCGCCCGGAGGCGGTGACCAGGTCCTGGATCGCCAGCGTGCCGAGCTGGGCCGAGAGTTTCCCGTAGAGGCTCGAGTTGAGGCTGAACAGCACCACCTGGCGCCCCTCGAGTGCGCCTCGTAGATCGACCGTCCCGGGCTGGCCGGCGAGCACGGTTTGGCGGGCCGCAGACGCACCCGGCAACGCGGGAGCGGGCTGCAGGAACGCCCCCGTGTGCGACTCGCTGATGATCGCCAGCCGGGTGCCGAGGCCACGGACCGCGCTCACCTGGTCCGGAGTGAGTCCCGCCAGGTAGTCCTCGACGTGCGCCGCCCGATCCCCGGGCAGTTGACGAACCGCGGCAGCCAGGCGCGACGGATCCAGCAGCTGCACGACGCCGGCCAGCGTCGGAGGGCGGTTGGGCTCGAGCTCTCGCTGGACCTGCAGCGCCAGCTGGACGTAGCGCTCGGCCGCCCGTTGGTAATGCGGTTCGGTGAACCGCTCGGTCGAGATCAGCTTGTCCTTCAGTTCGGTCGGATTGCCGTGCTGGAGCGGATTCCAGCGTGCGGGACCGTCCGGGGTCCAGATCCGAAACTCGCGTCCGGCGGCAGCCGCGGCACGTTCGAGCGTGCGGGCGAAGGCCGGGGAGCCCTTCATGTCGATCGCCACCACCGGCCGTCCGCGTTGGATGTGGTCGGTGAGGATGGCCAGCAGCGTGGTTGACTTGCCGGCGCCGCTGGCTCCGAGGATCAACCCGTGGGTGCTCAGCTGCCGGTCGGCCAGCACCACCGGCCGGCCGGCGGTGTCCGTGCCGAGCACGACGGCGCTGTCGCTTCGCCCGGCGTCGGCCCGGCGCCGGCGTGCTCCGGTGGCCCTGAGCACCGAGATCGCCGCGCCCACCGCAACCGCGCCCGCGAGCACCGCGTCGGCGGTTCCGGAAGGAAGCGCCAGCAAGCCGATCAGGGCAAGCAGGGCCCAATACGCCCGCCTGGGTCCGGGTGGATGAGTGGGGGTCAGCGCTCGGCCCCCCGCGCCCCGGGGGCCGCGTCCCGCCCGGTGCTCGGACTGCGACCGGCGCTCGCGCGGGTACGCCCCCGGGCCGCTTCGCCGCTGATGTGGCCCTCGAGCTTCTGCATGGAGGGCGTCCAGGCGAACGACTGAACGTGCACGAGCTCGGATACGCCGAGCTTGCGGGCGCAAGCAGCGACGCTGCGGGCGAGCGGCGGCCGGTTGACCAGATACACCACGGCATCGATCTTGCGGTCGGCGGCGTAGCCGGAGAGGATCTTCTCGCGGCGGGTTCGGCCCTTCAGCGTCAGCTCGAGCTCGATGGCAATGCGTCTTCCCTCCGGCGTGCGGAGGATGAGATCGGGATAGTGCAACTGCTCGCGCCCGCGCGGCCCGAACCCGAACATCCGAACGCCCAAGCGCTCACCGCCGCTTCCGGGCAGACCATCACGCGAGCGCAGCTGGCGCTCAGAGAGCACCTCGGCCACGGGACCGAACCTTCCAGCCCTGGCCGACAACCAGAGCCAGCCCAAGCCGACGTCGTGCATGTACGAGCGCAGGTCGATCCGGGGACCCGGCAGTTCGCTGCCGATCGCCGACAGACCCCGGCGCGTCACCTGATGGCATCCCGGTTGCTGGTGGAACAGGCGCTGCGATTTCAGGTAGCCCGCGCCCGAGAGCGCTCGGAGGCGAGCCCGCGTGGCCGAGTCAGAGGTCCCCAGCAGGGCCTGCACCTGAGTCGCCAGCACCAGCCGGTGATCGGCGACGAAGTCCAGCAGGCACCGGTCCCGCTCGGTCAGCTGCATCGCCGGCCGGCGCGTAGCGGCTCCGCGCGGCTCAGGCCGCCGGCCCGAGCGCGCCCGCGGGCGTTCGCGAGGTGTGTCCACAGCCCATAGAGCACGCCGGCGCCCCGCTTCGCCCCCGCCGGGCCTGATCAGCGAGTCGGGTGCGGAAGCGAGCGAGTGTCCACGACCTCGAAGTCGGTGCCGTGCAGACGGTCGAGCAGATGCAGCGCGTCGTTGTTCCAGCGGCGGTCCGGCGCCCCCGAGATGTACCAGGGCGACCCGTTGTCAGCCAGCAGCATGCCGTAGCGCTTCAGCGCCAGCGCGACGACTCGGGCCTGCCGCGGAAGCCCGGCCAGGCTGACCCCGGCCTTCAGCCGGACCCGCAGTCCCATCGGTGGTAGCGAAGCGTCGTTGGAGCTCGAGGCGAAGTGACGCGCGGGATAGACGTAGGCCGCGCGCGTGCGCGGCGCGGTGAAGCGCAGCGCATGATCGATCACGCCGCGGGCGACCTCGTCGTAACGGGCCAGACCCGGCAGGATCGGCAACCCAGCGGCATCGGCCGAGGTCCATCCGGCCGGTCGCAGCCGATCTGAGCGCAGCTTGAAGATCGCGCCCGAGCCCGCGGTCCAGCGCAGTCCGCCGTTCAGTGGGGTGGCGGAGAACAGTTCGTAGTCGACGCACGTATCACGGTCGACCACGATCACGTGGCGGTCGCCCGAGCTCTGCGAGCCGCCTTCGATCGCCACGTGCGGTGGCAGCGGATAGCGGCTGCGATCGGAATCGCCGGCGTAGGTGAAATGCACGGGGACCCGCCGGGTCCGGCGGGACACGAGCGCGTAGGGGATCCCGATCGGGCCACCGTTGTAGAGCCCGGCGCCGAAGTCCGGGTGCACCGCGGAAGCCGGTCCGATCCCGGCGATCAAGCGGTCAGAACCGGCCGCCACCGGCAGGCGATCGACCCGTTGATTCCAGGAATTGTCGGACGGCAGCACGTGACAGTTGGTGCCCGCGAGCGTGTCGGCCTGCGTGGTCCCCGCCCCGACCGCGGCGAGGGCCGAGCTAACCCAGAGAGCCCGCAACACGATGCCGCGCACGCCAGCGATCATAAGCGTGGCGCTCAACTGCCCGGTCACTCTGGACGAACGTTAGGAGACGACGAGCAACCCGTTGGCCTGCAACTCGAATTCGGCCTCGGTCGTCTCGCCGATGTAGTCGCCATCGACCTGCAGCGGCAATGGGCGCTCGTCGAGGGATCGGACGCGCAGGGCGGTGAGGTCGCTGAACGGGTGCACACGACGATGGCGGGAAAGCCGGGCGTGCTTGGACAGCGCACGCCAGGTGATCGTGGGAATGTCGATTGGGCTGGCCCGGGTCAGCACCACTCCGGCGAGGTCGCCACTGTCCAGGCTCGCACCCTCGCCGAAGTCGACCCGGCGATTGCCGAAATAGGTATACGGCGCGGCATTCTGAACGATCGCGGTGACGCCCTGGACCTGCTCGGTGCCCAGGTCAGCTTCGAGCCGTGGAGGCCGAATCAGATAGTGCCGGTTGAACGTCCGGATCCCGGTCCAGGTGTAGTAGTACTCGCCGAGTCGGGCCTTCAGGCGCGGATGCGCGTCGACGCGTTGGACGACGCTGGCGTCGAGGCCGACGCCGGCGGAGAAGACAAAACGCCGGTCGTTGACGCGGCCGAGGTCGACCCAGCGCGGGCGCCAGTCGTCGGCCATCCTGAGCAGATGCTCGGTGGCATCGACTACGTCGGTGGGAATGCCCAGCAGACGGCAGTAGACGTTCGTGCGCCCGCCCGGCAGACAGCTCAGAGGAGTCTCGGAGCCGGCCAGACCGTTCGCGGCCTCATTGACCGTGCCGTCACCGCCGAAGGCGACCACCACGTCGTAGCCCTCGCTCGCGGCCTCTCGACACAGCTCAGTCGCGTGGTTCCGAGACTCGGTGTCGACTGCATCCACCTCGTAGCTGCCGCGCAGCGCATAGACGACGAGATTCTTCAGCCGATCGGAGACCGTCGTCGCGTAGGGATTGACGATCACGAGCATCCGTTTACTTGGAGCGCTCGGATCAGCCCCCAGAACGGCCTCGAGGCGCTCTACCGGGTCGGTGGACGTCGTGGCCATGCGTGATCGTGAACACCGACCCTCGCCGCTTGTTACGCCGGTCCCATGGCAATTCTTCCTCGGGATCGCCCTTGGCGTCCTGTCCGCACTGTGGTTATACTCACGGCCACATAGCAGTACGCAGTACGCATCCAGAGGGGTGGAGGGATATGGCCCTTAGAAACCCCGGCAACCTCCCGAAAGGGCACGGTGCCAATTCCATCAGGCTCCAACAACTAGCCTGGGAGATGTGGAAAAGGGCGGTTTCTCGACCTCCGGACCCACAGACCCCGGCGGAGGTTTTACAGATATGCCGCCAGAGTCTCTACGTTGCAAAGAATGCGGGACAACCTCTCCGCTCGACGCGAGTTACGTGTGCGAGCGTTGCTTCGGTCCGCTCGAGGTCGCGTATGCGTCTCATCGCGACGCCGATCCGGATGAGTTGCGCCGCCGGATCCAGGCCGGACCACACTCGATCTGGCGCTACGGGGACTTTCTTCCCGTAGCCGCTCCGCCACGGGCTTCCCTGCCCGCGGGCTGGACGCCGCTGCTGCGGGCCGATCGCCTCGCCGACCAGCTCGGTCTGCGTGAGGTGTGGATCAAGAACGACGCCGCCAACCCGACCCACTCGTTCAAGGACAGGGTGGTCGCTGTGGCGCTGGCGCGGGCTCGCGAGCTGGGCTTTGAGACGATCGCCTGCGCCTCCACGGGGAATCTCGCCAACGCGGTCGCAGCTCACGCTGCGGCGGCGGGGCTCGAGTCCTACGTCTTCGTCCCCTCCGATCTGGAGGAGCAGAAGATCCTGGCCACCGGTGTCTATGGGACCAATCTGGTTGCCGTGCGCGGGAACTACGACGACGTCAACCGCCTGTGCACCGAGATCTCCGGGGAGCACGACTGGGCGTTCGTGAACATCAACATGCGTCCGTACTACGCCGAGGGTTCCAAGACCCTGGCGTTCGAGACCGCGGAGCAGCTCGGGTTCAGGATGCCCGATCGGGTGGTCGCCCCGATCGCCTCGGGCTCGCTGTTCACCAAGATCGCTCGCGGTTTTGAGGAGTGGGTGGAGGTTGGGTTGCTCGAAGGCGAGCTGCCGACGTTCAACGGCGCGCAGGCCGCCGGCTGCTCGCCCGTCGCGAGCGCATTCGAGAACGGGCAGGATTTCTGCCGTCCGGTCAAACCCGACACGATCGCCAAGTCGCTGGCCATCGGCAATCCCGCCGACGGGCCGTACGCGCTCGACCTGGCCCGCCGTACGGACGGGTCCATCGATTCGGTCAGCGACGATGAGATCCGCGAGGGCATCAAGCTGCTCGCCCGGACCACCGGCATCTTCACCGAGACGGCCGGCGGCGTCACCATCGCCGTCCTGCAGGAGCTGGCTCGGCGTGGCGACATCGATCCGGACGAACGCGTCGTTGCCTACATCACCGGTGAGGGCCTGAAGACACTCGACTGCGCTCGCGGGACGTTCGAGACGATGGAGATCGATCCGACCTTCAGTGCGTTCGAGTCAGCCAGAGAGCATGCCGTCGTCGCGGCCTGAAATGATCCAGTGACCATGGCCGTCAGCGTCAAGATCCCCACGCAGCTTCGTGCTGCCACTGGCGGCGAGTCCACCGCCGATGTCGACGGCTCGACCGTCGGCGAGGTGCTCGACTCGCTTTATGAGCGCTACGGGGAGCTGCGCAGCCGAATTGCCGAGGACGGCGGGCTGCGGCGCTTCGTGAACGTATACGTGGGCGGCGAGGACATTCGCTTCCTGGATGGCCTGGAGACGCCGGTTGAGGATGGCGACGAGGTCACCATTCTGCCGGCCGTCGCCGGCGGCTGAGCAAGCCGTCGGCTGAGCCGCCGGACCCGCAGAACCACCCCCAACCAGACCGTCAGTCGCCGACGGCGCTCAGCCCGACCGGGCAACTGACGCCCGTCCCGCCGAGCCCGCAATAGCCCCAGGGGTTCTTGTCGAGGTACTGCTGGTGGTAGCCCTCGGCGTAATAGAACGTCCCGGCCGGCTTGATCTCTGTGGTGATGAGGCCGTGACCAGCGGCGCTCAGCCGCGGTGCATAGGCGTCTCGGGAGGCTTCGGCGGCGCGGAGCTGATCCTCGCCGGAGGTGTAGATGGCCGAGCGGTACTGGGTCCCCACGTCATTGCCCTGGCGCATGCCCTGTGTCGGATCGTGGTTCTCCCAGAACAGCCTGAGGATCTCCTCGCGGGACGTCTTGGCCGGGTCGAACACGACGAGAACGGCCTCGGTGTGACCGGTGCTGCCGCTGCAAACCTCCTCGTAGGAGGGGTTGGGGGTGTACCCACCGGCATAGCCGACCGCGGTGGTGTAGACGCCGGGCGCGGTCCAGAAGACGCGCTCGGCGCCCCAGAAGCAGCCCATGCCCACGACGAGAGTCTCAAAGCCCTGCGGAAACGGCGGCTTCATCGGGGTGCCGAGCACCGCGTGCCGGTCCGCGATCGGTACCTCGGTTTCCCGGCCCGCCAGAGCACGATCGGAGTCGATCATCTTCGTCTTGTCACGGAATCCGAGCATGTCATCAAGGATAGCCTCAGAGCACAAACGTCCGGTAGCGCAACGCCCCACGGGCGATCGCCCAGCACTCGACCAGGTCATGAACGAGCAGGAAGGGGACCACCCACGGTCCGGCATCGGCTTCTCGCGCGCGCAGGCGCAGTGACAGCAGGTGGCGCATCAGCACCAGCCGGCGCAGCCAGCGCGGCGCCATCAGCGCGAGCAGCGAGCGCCACAACAGGTAGTGCCAGGCGTTCCAGAAGAACCGCTGGTACAGCATCGAGCGCAGCGCTGGGTGCTCATCGAATAGACGCACTGCCGCGGACCAGCGGCCGGCCACGCGGAGCGCGCCGAGGAACCCGACGACCTCAACCGCGTGGTGCACGACCGCCTCGGGCGCGAATACCGAAGCCGCACCGTGCTCCAGCGCGCGCCAGGCCAGGTCGGTGTCCTCACCGGCCGGCAAGGCTCCGAAGCTCTCGTCAAAGCCCCCCAGTGATTCGAGCAGCGCGCGCGGATAGGCGATGTTGCACGTCTCATACTGCGGCCCGAGCTCCTCGATCCGCACTGTGTGCGAGAACACCCCTTGGCGATCGAGCTCGTCCGGGGCGGGCCGGGTCGGGCCCTGGACGATGGCGCCGGGGTGAGCGCGTGACTCGGCCAGCATCGCGGGCAGCCAGCGTTCCTCTGGTACGCAGTCGTCGTCGATGAACGCGACCAGCGGGGCCCGCGCGAGCTGCCAGCCGCTGTTGCGCCCCCCAGCCGGCCCCCGGGTTCGCTCGTGACGGAGCGTGCGCAGCGTCAGCTCTGCCCGCTCGGACTCGCGGGAGAGCAACGATTGCGTCTGCGAGCCGGCCGAGCCGTTGTCGACGACGATCACCTCGAATTCGGCCCGAGGCAGTGCCTGCCGCCTCAGACCGGCCAAGAGCCGCTCGAGTCGAGCCGGGCGGTTGTAGGTCGAAACGACCACTGAGACCAGCGGCTCCGGCACGCGGCGGATTCTATGCGCCTACTCTTCTGCGCCATGCGTCTGCTTCGCGCGCACCCTGTGTGGGGGCTGATTGCCGTAGGGACAGCCCTCCGGGTCGTGCTGGCGGCCACCACGCACGGCCTCCCCTACGACGTGGAGTCCTGGAACACACTGCGCGCCGCGTTCGCTGCACACCCGCTGCACGTGTACACGCTGGCCAATCCGGGCGGCAACTTCCACTGGCCCTACCCGCCCGGATTCCTGCCCTTGATGCTCGTGTCGAGCGGCATCTCGGACCTCGTCGGCTGGGGCTTCACCCATGTGGTCAGGGGGCCGTCGATCGTCGCCGATGCCGTCCTGACCTGGCTGGTCTGGAAAGGGCTGGCTGGGCGCGTCGCTGAGCGCACCCGTCTGCTCGCCGCCGGCGCGGTGGCCCTGGGGCCGGTTTTCATCACCATCTCCGGCTACGCGGCCCAGATCGACTCGGTGGCGATCCTGCCGGCCGTCGCGGCGCTGCTGGTATTCGAGCGCGTCGAGGGTCCGCGCCGGGCGTGGATCGCCGGGGCGCTGGTCGGGCTGGCGGCTTCGGTCAAGACGGTTCCCCTGGTGATGATCTTCGCCCTGGCGCCGAGCGCCCGCTCCTTGCGGGAGGTGGCGATTCTCCTCGGCAGCGCCGTGGCGGTCCTGTTCTTATCCGTGGTGCCCTTCCTGATCGCCGACGAGCACGGCCTGATGCTGATCCGCCACTACGCCGGATCGCCGGGAATGGGAGGGCTCAGCCTCGTGCTCCAGCCGGATCTAGCGGCCCGGTGGCTGAACCGCTGGGTGGTGGCGACCCCGATCGAACAGTCGCTGTTCATCAACCACGCCGGGGCCTACAACGCACTCGTAGTCGCCGCGTACGCGGTCTATGCCTGGCGGTGGCGGCCCGCTCCGCGCCTGGCCGCCGCGCTGCTCTGGTTGGTCGTCGTCGCCCTGGGCAGCGGCTTCTTCTTCCAGTACCTGGTCTGGGGACTGCCGTTCTTCCTGCTCGCCGGTTTCGTGCGCGCGACGATTGTGCTGCAGCTCGTGATCACGGTTCCGATGCTGATCTACTTCCTCGGACCCTGGCACGATTATTCGATCGTCTACGTCTACGTGCCGTTCATGATCCTCGTTTGGCTCGGCTGGGTGGTCGGGGCGGCGGTGCTCGCCCGGGGCGGAATGTTGACCCGGCGAGAGCGCCTGGCCGGCCGCTCCGCGCTTGCGTGATCACCTACCGCCGGCATTTCGCTGACCGCGGCACGGTGGCGCTGCTAGGGGTGCTGGCGCTGTGGGGCCTGGTCCCGATCGCGCTGATGATGATCCACGCTCTGCAGGCCCACCTGCGCCTGACCGGGGCCGACGGGATCGTCGGCGGAGATCAGCTGCAATACCTCGCTTGGGCCCGCGATGCCGGCCGCCACGGCCTGGCCTCCAATCTGTTCGATCTGCAACCCAGCGGCCACGTGTTCGCGCAGCCGCTGTTCAGCTTGAGCGGCGCGCTCTGGCGGCTCGGCCTGCCGCTGACCGCGGCGTACTGGCTGTGGAAGCCGATTGCCATCTTGATCCTGGTGGCCGGCACCGCCGCCTGGGCGGCCCGGTTGCTAGCTGATTCCCTGCGGGCTCGTTTGGCTGCGGTCGCCCTCGCGCTGTTCTTCTACACGCCGGCGGCGGCTTTGGCCGCCTGGGCCGAGCTGGGATCCGCCGGGTCGCGCACCGGGCTGCTGACACTGGCGGGGGAGACCTTCCCGGCCGGAGAGCTGTGGGGATACCTGCCCAGCGCGATCACCGTCGGGCTCATGCCGTTGGTGCTGCTGGGGACCGAGCGAGCACTCAACCGCGGGGGCACGGCGTCCGCCCTCGTCGCGGCGGCCGGGGCTGCGCTGGTGTCCTGGCTACATCCATGGCAGGGAGTGGTGCTGTTGCTGATCCTGGCGGGACTCACGGCCTGGGGCCGGGGAAGGGGGTGGCGGAAGCTCGGGGTGGTGGGCCTCGGGGCGGCGCTGCCGCTGGTCTATTACTTCGTGCTCTCGCGCAGCGATCCGGCCTGGAAGCTGGCCGCGCACAACGAGCTGGTTCCCCATCTGCCCGCCGGTGCCCTTCTGCTCGGCCTGGGGCCGCCGCTGGCGCTCGCCGGGCTGGGGGTCCGGCGCCCCGGAGCCGACCCGGCCGAACGCGCGCTGCTGCTGTGGATCCCCGCTGCCCTGATCACCTACCTGTTCGTCAACTCGTTTCCCTCCCACGCGCTCGAGAGTCTCAGCCTGCCGCTCGCGGTGTTGATGGTGCGGGGATGGCGGCGTGCACGCTGGCCCGGGCTGGCCGGCGTTGCGGCGCTGGCCGCGGTGACCCTGCCCGGGATGGCCTACGAGGCCCGCAGCTTGCACGACGTCGCCACCAGCCCGATCCAGCAGTACTACCTGAGCCGCTCGGACGCTCGCGCGCTGGACTGGGTGGCGCGTCAGGATCCGCGCGCCGGGGTCATGGCCAGGACGATCTTCGGCGTCGGGCTTCCGTCGCAGACCGGGAGGGCGGTCTGGGTCGGCCACGAGTTCTGGAGCCGTGACTATCCCGTCCGTATGCGGGCCGCCGACTCGCTGTTCTCCGGAGCGCTGAAACCGCCCGTGGCCCGGGCGTTCGTGCTCCTGAGCGGAGTCCGCCTGGTCTTCTCCGATTGCGGCGCCGGCCAAAACCTGCGCGCCACCCTCGCACCGGTCTCGGCGGCCATCCACCGCTTCGGCTGCGCGACCGTCTTCGTGGTCAAACGGGGCCCCCGATCCGTGTAGCCTCGCCGGTCATGCTCGCGCTGAGATCGCGGCGTCCGCCCAACCCCGAGACGCCGCCCAGTCCGAGAACCTCCCTCAGTCCGACGGCTTCGTGGCTGCCGGCGGACATCAGGGCGTTGGCGCTGGCCACCGCGGCGCTTACGGTGATCTGGGCCGCCATCCCGATGGCGCTGCTGGCCTACCACACGATCAGCTCCGGCGGTGTCCTGTCCGGATCCGACGGTCCGCTGGCCGGAGCCGACCAGCTGTTCTACATGGACTCGATCCGTCAGAGCGGGACCCACCTGCTGATCGGTGACCACTTCGCGTTCTCGTTGGGCCAGGCGGTCTTCCTCCATCCGTTGTATCTGTTCGGAGGCGTCATCTGGCGCGCCGGGCTGCCGCTGCCGGCGGTGCTCTGGTTGCTTGAGCTTCTGGCGGCCGTCGTCCTGGCCCTGGGGACGGTGGTGATCGCCGTGCGCGTTCTGCCCGGCTTCAGGGCGAGGCTGACGGCGGTCGTGCTCGGCCTCTTCTACCTCACGCCACTGCTGCCGCTGCTGGCCTGGACCGGGGGGATCGGAGCGATCCCGCGCTACCAGTTGCTTCTGGTCGCCGGTGAGACGATGCCGGCCTGGCAGCTGTGGGGGTACCCCCACACCGCCATCACCGTGGGCGCGCTGGCCGGCGCGTTTGCCGGCGCCGCTGCGCTGGCCGCCGGGAAGCGCTCGGTCGGCCTGATCGCGGCGGTCAGCGCGGCGGCCTGTGTCTGCGGCTGGCTGCACCCGTGGCAGGGGGCGATCTTCATCCTGGTGCTCGCGGCGCTGGCGCTCCAAGCCCGCTCGCGGGCGGTCGCCTCAAGGCTCGCGATCCCAATCGTCGCGGCCGGAGTCCCGATGCTCTACGAGGCGATCCTCTCCCACACCGATGCCGCCTGGAAGGTCGACTCGCTGCAGAACGGCGTCGGGCAGGGGCCGTTGTGGGCGCTGGCCGTGGGGCTGCTTCCGCTGGCCGTTCCGGCGGCCATCGGCGTTCGAAGCATCGCCCCGGGACCGCTGCGCACGGTGCTGGTCGGCTGGCCACTGGCCGCTGTGACCGTCTACTACGCCACGGCTCAGTTCCCCTACCACGCGCTCGATGGCGTTTCGATTCCCCTGGCCCTATTGGCCGTGGCCGCCTGGCGCGGTGGGCGCGATCCGGCGCCCGGGCAGGCTGGCGCAACCCCGGCGCGGCGAGGGCGCCGACAGACCGGGCTGGCCCTGGCCGCCGTGGCGCTCGCGGTCGTGCCGGGCGCGATCTACGAGCTGAAGACCTTCCGGGACAGCGAACGCTCCGGCGCGGCTCCCTACTTCATCGGCAACGACGACCACGCCGCCCTGCGCTACCTCGCGCACGCCTCGGCTCGCGGGGGCGTGCTGGCGCGTGACTACATCGCCATGGCCGTCCCCGCGTTCACCGGGCGCCCGACCTGGGTGGGGGAGTGGACCTGGACGCCCCAGTTCGCGGTTCGCGCCGCGCTCGCCGAGGAGCTGATGCGCGGCACGCTGGATCCAGTCAAGGCCCGGCGGTTGGTCAGGGGGACCGGCGCCCGCTTCGTGCTACGCGATTGCGGCGCCGGCGCCGGTGCGCACCTCAGCGCGCTGCTCGGCCCGCTGGTGGCCGCGGAGCACAGGTTCGGTTGTGCGGCGGTCTACGAGCTGCGCCCGCTCAGCCGTGCCTGAGTGCCCAGTCGTAGGGAATCTCGTCGCTGAAGGGATCAAGGCGGCGGATCTCTGCCGGGTCATGGACGATCGTGGCGCAGTTGGCCACCAGCGCCGCCTTGTCCCCGATTCCCTTGAACCCGTTCCAGACCAACGGCGGGATCGTCACCAACACGTAGTTGAGCTCCCCGACGTGCAGTTCACTTGTCGCCCCCCGGGTGGGGGAGTCCTCGCGGTTGTCGTGGCAGACGAGCTTGACCATGCCCACAGGCACCGCGTAGTTGAGCGTCATCCGGGTGTGCAGGTGCCAGCCCTTGACGACGCCGGGGTAGACGAGCGAGAAGTAGATCTCACCAAACCGCTCGAAGGCCTCGTCGTCCTCCCTGAGCATGTGGAACACCGCGCCGCGCTCGTCGGGGATCCGCCGCAGCGGGGTCACCGCCATTCCCTGGATCTCGGTCATCAAAGCTCCTCTCGATGGCGCAGGCAGAACCGGACCGTTTCGCCCACCGCATCCTCCAGGCGTGCCGTCAGCCGCAGCCCCTGGGCGGCCGCCCGCTGCACCGAGACATAGTACGGAGCCGGCCGATCGGTCATCTCCGGCGCGATCAGCTCCGGGCGAGCTCCGGTCTCCCGGGCAAACGCCTCCTGGATCATCTCGGCCAGCGCGCGCACCCTCACCGGATGACCGCCGGCAAGGTTGTAGGTGCCCGGTGCCGGCGCATGATCGCCCGGCCGCGCTGCCACAGCGATCGCCTCGCAGACCTCGCCCAGATGGACGAAGTCCCGCCACTGCGCGCCGGAGCTCTGGAGCTGAAGGCGGCCGCTGAGCGCACCCTGTCGGCACAGGTCGTTGGCCACCAACGTCCACCGGTCGACCGCGGGATCGTCCGGCGCGCCGACTGAGTTGGATAGGCGAAGGACCACCGCCTGGTAGGAGCCGTGGGCGTTCATCGCCACCACGTGCTCGCAGGCCAGGCGAGCGATCGCATAGGCGGTCCGGGGCTCGGGTCGCAGATCTTCGCTCAGCGTCACCCCCGGGGCCATCCGCTCGCCATAGACGTTCACGGTGGACAGGTAGACCAGCCGCCGCACCCCGGCGATGGCGCACGCCTGCGCCACCCGCTCGGTGGCGGCGACGGTGCCGGCCAGGGCTGTCGCCGGCTCGCGAGCGGCGAGGACCTCGTTCTCTCCGGCGAGGTGGACAACGCTGTCGGCGCCGGCGAACATCGAGCCGAGCGTGTCGATGGCCACGGCGGACAGGTCACATACGGTGGCCGGTGCCTCCAGGCGCGGAGTGGGCTCGCGTACCAGCGCGCGGACGGGCACACCCGCGCCGTGCAGGAACTGGACCAGACGCCCACCGATGTAGCCGCCCGCGCCGGTGATCCACACCTCGTTCAGGCGCGACACCCTACCGCCCGGTTGCGTAGAGCCGCTCACACAGCGGGGCAAGACCGAGGTCCCAGTCGTACGGCTCAGCTGAGGCGCGGCACGCGGCCGCCGTGGCCGGTCCACGAGCCAGCTCGAACGCGCGCAGGCAGGCCGCGGCCAGACCGGCGGGATCATCGGGATCGCACAGCTCGCCGGTGACGCCGACCTGCACCAGCTCCTGCGGGGCGGAATGCGTTGTGGTGACCAGCGGCGTCCCACAGGCCAGCGACTCGAGCAGCGCCATCCCGAATGAATCGTGGGTTGAGGGCAGGCAGGTGACCCAGGCCCGACCGTAGCGCTCGTGCTGGCGGTCACGCTCACCGAGCCCGAGCAGGCGAACTCGCTCCCTCGCCGCGGCCGGCGCCTGCTCCAGAAACGGCTTGGCGTCCCCGGGGCCGCTCAGCCAGAGCTCCACCTCGGGCTCGGAGGCGGCGATCAGCGGTAGGGCCTGCAGGAGCACCGGCACCCCCTTGCGGCGCTCGGAAACCGCACCCGAGAACAGGATCGTCGGGCGCGACTCACGCGCGGGCGCCGGGGCGAAGGCACCGAGGTCGACGCCGCCCGGAACCACCACCCCGTCGGTGCGCCCATACCCGGAGGCCAGGTGCGCGAGCGCCGACTTCGACATCCCGCTGTACACATCGATGCCGCGCACGGCCTTCGCCGCCGCACGGGCCTCGAAGAAGCCCTGCTGGCGCCACCAGACCGGGTCGGGAAGTCCGAGATCGGTGAGCACCGTACGCCTGCCGTCGCGTCGAATCCGCGCGGCGCGGATCGAGGCCACGGCGTCGTGACGCCCGAGCGAGTGGACGGCGTCGAAGTGCCCGCGGACCAGTCGGGGGAAGACCCGCAGGCCGAAGTCGGCCTCATGGCGATACCCGTGCTCGAAGCGGCGGCGAAGCCGGACCACGCGGACGCCCCGCTCGATCACCTCGCCCGGCTGCCAGGCCGCAGAGAAATGCACCACCTCGTGCCCGCGGCGCACGAGCGCTGCTCCCAGCTCACCGAGAAAGCGCTCGGCTCCCCGGCGCACCTCCGGCCAGCAGAAGGCATGGGTAAGGGCGATCCGCACAGCGGCGCAGCGTAGACGTACAGTTGCGCGCGATGCTGGCAGCCAGCGTGATCGTGCCGGCGCGCAACGCGCAGCGCACCTTGGCCCGAACGCTCCAGGCGCTCGCGGCTCAGGATGTGGATGCCGGGTACGAGGTGATCGTGGTCGACGACGGCTCCGAGGACGACACCGCGGCGATCGCCCGGGGCGCACCGCAGCCGGTCACCCTCCGCCAACAGGCGGCCCTCGGTCCCGCGGCGGCTCGCAATCTCGGTGTTGCCCACGCGGGTGGGGCAAAGCTGGCGTTCTGCGATGCCGATGTCTTTCCGACGCCGGGATGGCTCCGCGCCGGCCTGCGGGCCCTGGAACAGGCCGACCTGGTCCAGGGCCGCGTCGAGCCGGACCCGGAAGCCCGGCTCGGCCCGTTTGACCGGACGCTGTGGATCACCTCCGAGGTCGGGCTGTGGGAGACCGCGAACCTGTTCGTGGACCGGTCGCTGTTCGAACGCGCGGGCGGTTTTGAGGAGTGGATTCGGCCCGCCCGCGGGGGCAAGGCGCTGGCTGAGGACGTGTGGTTCGGTTATCGGGCGCTGCGCGCGGGTGCGCTCCATGCCTTCGCCCCGGACGCGCTCGCTCACCATGCTGTGTTCGAGCGCGGCTGGGCGGCCTACGTGACCGAACGCCAGCGCCTGCGCTACTTCCCGGCGATGGCGCAGCGCATGCCGGAGCTGCGCGACACTTTCTTGCACCGCCGGTGGTTCCTCAATCACCGCAGCCTCCATTTCGATCTGGCCGTGATCGGCGGCGCGCTGGCGCTGGCGCTGCGCTCTCCGCTTCCGTTGGTGGCCGGCTTGCCCTATCTGCGAGACGCCCGCGTGTACTCCGCCCGGGCCGCGGGGCGCGGGCCCGCGCCGGCCGCGGTCTCCGTGGCCGACGCCGCCGCCGATTTCATCGGTCTGCTGGCGCTGGCCCGGGGCAGCGTGCGCTACCGCGCACTGGTGATCTAGGCGCCGGCGGCACTATTGTGGGCGCGATGAGCGTGCAGGATCCCGCGCGCACCTCCGCGCTGCGCCGCAGCACCGCGCGCGGCACGCTCATCAACGCCGCGTTTCTGGTCGGGGTCAGCTCGCTCGCGCTGGTCAAGGGATTCATCGTCGCCGGGTTCCTCTCGCCGCACGATTACGGGGTGTGGGGGCTGCTGGTGGCCTCACTGAGCTCGCTGGGGCTGCTTAAACAGGTGGGCGTGGTCGATCGCTACGTCCAGCAGCGAGAGCCCGACCAGGAACTGGCCTTCCAGCAGGCGTTCACGCTGGAGCTGCTGCTCAACGGCGCCTTTGCCCTGCTGCTGGTGATCGTGGTGCCGATCCTGGCCTTCGCCTACGGGCGGCCCGAGCTCCTCGCCCCCGGTTTCGTGCTCGTGCTCGTGGTGCCGGCGGTGGCGCTCCAATCGCCGCTGTGGATCTTCTACCGCCGGATGCAGTATGGACGCCAGCGCCGGCTCGGGGCGATCGATCCTCTCGTCGAGCTCGTGGCCACCGTCGCGCTGGCGGCAGCCGGGGCCGGCTACTGGAGCCTGATCATCGGGGCGCTGGTGGGCAACTACGCCAGCGCCTTCGCAATCGTCCGTGCGTCGCCCTACAAGCTGGCCTGGCGCTTCAGCCGATCCGTCGCGCGGGAGTACGCGAGCTTCTCCTGGCCGCTGTTCCTGTCGGGTCTCGGCGGCCTGGTGTTCACCCAGGGAGCGGTGATCGTCGGCACCGCGAGCCTCGGTCTGGCCGGCGTGGGGGCGATCGCCCTGGCCAGTTCGATCGTCTCCTATACGACCCAGGTCGACCAGATCATCGGCGAAACGCTGTATCCAGCCATCGCCGCCGTGCGCGACCGCGCCGACCTGCTGTTTGAGTCGTTTGCCAAGGCCAACCGGCTGGGCCTGATGTGGGGGATGCCCTTGGGGGTCGCGATCGCCTTGTTCGCCCCCGATCTCATTCGCTACGGCCTGGGGCACCAATGGCAGGGCGCGGTCGGAATCATCCAGGCGTTCGGACTGATCGCGGCCTGGGATCAGATCGCCTACAACTGGGACGACTACTTTCGCGCCCGGGGCGACACACGGCCGATCGCCGTGGTCGCGCTCGCCGCGACCGCCGTCTACGCGGCCGTCGCGCTACCGCTGCTCGCTGTCGATGGGCTCCCGGGCTTCGAAATCGGGATGGCCCTTTCCGCGGTGGCCGGGGTGAGTGCGCGACTCTTTTACATCACGCGGCTGTTCCGGGCGTTCGACATCGCCCGCCACGTGGTCCGCGCCGCGGCGCCGACGGCGCCCGCAGCCGCCGTGGTGCTGCTGATCCGGCTGGTCACGCACGGTGGGGGGTTGGCGCTAGCCGTGGGCGAACTGGTTCTCTACGTGGTCACCGTGCTCGTCCTCACGGCGCTGACCGAGCGCCCGTTGCTGCGAGAACTGGCGGGTTACCTGACGCCCGAGCCGGCGCTCTGAGGCCTCAGCGGGCCGGGCCGCGCAGCCGCGCGCGGAGGTCCGCCCGCGCCGTCGCGAGGCGCCAGCGCACGGACCGAGCCAGGCGCTCTCGTACTCGCGAGGCCTGACGGCGAAGGGGGTTGCGCCTGAACCGGTCGTCGACCGCGCGCGCCAGCTCCGTATAGGGGTACTCGCCGATCACCGCGCGCTCCCGGGCCGGCAGCGCCCCCTCCCAGAAATGCGCCAGGACACGCTCGTGGGTGCTCAGCTGCCGCGCCCACCGGCGCGGCACGCGCACCCGCCGGCGCGAGTGCAGCGAGTGGAACTTGGGCAGGAAGACAAGCTCATCCCCCTCCAGGGTGCAGAGCCAGTGATGGTGGCAGTGCCCGACCCACGGGCCACCGGAGGCCTCGGGGTTGCGCCAAGAGAGCTCGTCGAGCAGGGAGGGGACCTCGATGTATCCGGCGCGAGCGACCCGCGACATCTCCTCGCAGACCCGGATCGGGTCCCGTACGTCCTCGAGCGTGAACGTGCAGATCGCGAAGTCGAAGAAGTTGTCGTCGAACGGCCACGGCTCGCTGGCACAGATGTCGGCGATCACCCAGCGGTCGGCATTGAACCGAGCCGGTGGCGGCCCAAACCCCCCGGGCATCAGCTGCCCGCGCGATTCGTAGGGCATCAGATCGATCACCCAGTCGGCGCGGTTGACCGGCGCTGCCCACCCACCGACATCGAGCACCCGCGCGTGGGGCGGCAGCTCGAGCACGCGGACCAGGTTCTCCGGCAGCATCGTGAACCGGGCCGAGCGCCGCGCCTAGGCCGGCCGCGCGAGGACGGCGTGGTGCGGAACGCCGTCGCGGCCGGTGGCGAGTCGGCGGGCCAGGCTGCGCAGCAGCCAGCGTCCTCGCCGCGAGCGAGGCGGGTGTGAGGGACCGAAGGCGATCGAGTACGGACCGGCGTCGCGCTCAATCACGAACCCCGCGGCCTGCAGCATCTGCCGGTGACCGGCGACGTTGGGAATCCACCACTGGGTGATCCCGCTCGTCCCATCGAGGCGGATCAGCGGCGCTCGCCGGATCAGCAGAGATCGGAGCAGGTCGACCTGGTTGGTGCACAGGAACTGCCCCCGGCACACCGAGCGGATCGCTGCCAGTGCGCGCAGGGGGTCGCGCAGATGCAGCAGCAGGCTCCCGCACACCACCACGTCGAACTCGCCGACGGACGCCGGGCTCAGGTCGTAGACGCTCAGGCGCTGGCGCCGGACCGAGGACGACAGCAACTCGTGCGCAACCTGAAAGCCGCGCCCCATCGCCTCACCTTCGACGTTACGCAGGTACTCGGGGCCCAGCGAGCGCAGCCGCAGCTCCCAATCCCACTCCTCGTGCTCGGCGATGTCGGTCGCCACGACCTCAGCCGCACCGCGCCGCTCGAGCTCGAAGGCCAGGAAGCCGTCGGAGGTCCCGACATCAAGGCAGCGCTTTCCGCGCACATCGGGCCACGGCATCTGCTCGACGATCGGTCTGAGGTCAAACCAGCCCGGAGTGACCACTCCGGGCGCGACCTCGATCGAGTGATACCACCGCCTGACCTGGGCGATCATCGCGCGGGCGTCGCGGCCGCCGACGGCGGCGGTTGAGACCGTGCTCATGCTGCGCGCGACCGTAGCATGTGGTCCTCGCATGGCCCACAACCTTCTCTATGGCGTCGTCTCGGACATCGTGGCCAGGCTGCCGGGCCAGCTGCCCGAGCCGATTGTCGAGTTCGGCTCACTGCAGGTCGAGCCGGGGCAGCCCAACGACCTGCGGCCGCTGTTCGCCGGGCGCACGTTCATCGGCACCGATTTCCGGGCGGGGCCGGGCGTGGACCGGATCGAGGATCTGCGGCAGCTGAGCTTCGCCGACGGCGAGGTGGGCACTGCCCTGTGCCTGGACACCCTCGAGCATTGCGAGGACCCGATCGCCGCCGCCCGGGAGCTGCGGCGGGTGGTCTCGCCCGACGGCGGGGTGTGCGTACTCACCTCGGTGATGCTGATCGGGATCCACGGCTACCCGAGCGACTACTGGCGGTTCACGCCCGACGGGCTCAAGCTGCTGCTGGATGGCTACGACGATGTCGATGTGGCCGGGATGGGCGACCCGGACGCGCCGTTCTGGGTCTTCGGCATCGGCGCCAAGGGGCGCAGCCTGGACCTGCGGCTGGCCGAGCTGCCTTCGCTGGTGCAGAGCCAGCGCGAATATGAGCAGGCCGACGGACAGGTCAAGCTCGGCCCGTTCCGCTACACGCTCAAGCAGCTGGCCGCAGAGCTGCGTGCAGAGGTCCCGCGGGCCGTGCGTCAACGTGTTCGCTCCCGATTGACGGGCGCCGGTTGAGACCGCTGCGCCGCCGGGCCGGACGGGGTGCAGCAACCGCGTCCGGGACTATCCCGACCGAGCCGCTGGCCGGCGTCGCGCCGGCTGACCGGCGGATTCTGGAGCAGGCTTCGTCGTACACGATGACCAACCCTCCGCGCCTGCTGGCCCTGATTGACGCCGTGCGCTACTGCGTGGCCCGGGAGATTCCCGGCGCGTTCGCGGAATGCGGTGTCTGGCTCGGCGGCTCGGTGCTGGCCATGATCCTCACCCTGCAGGAGCTGTCCTGCCCCGAGCGGGACATCTATCTATACGACACCTTCGCTGGGATGACGGCGCCCAACGAGCTCGATACCTCACCGTTCGAGCGCCCGGCCCTCGAGGCCTGGAGCGAGGCCCAACGCGACGAGCGGCTTCCGTGGCAGGAGCTGTTCGACCCGGCGGCGTTCAACCTCGAGGCGGTACGGAAGCTGCTGCTCGCTACCGGTTACCCCGCTGAGAGGCTGCATTTCGTTCCCGGACCCGTGCAGGAGACGCTTCCCGCCCACGGCCCGGATCGGCTGGCACTGCTACGGCTGGACACCGACTGGTACGAGTCGACCCACCACGAGATGACGCATCTCTTCCCCCGCCTGGCTTCCGGGGGAGTGCTGATCGTCGACGATTACGGCCATTGGGAAGGGGCGCGGCGCGCGATCGACGAATACTTCGCCCACGAGCACCCGCCGGTGCTGCTGCACCGGATCGACTACACCGGGCGGATCGCCGTCAAGGCCTGAGGCCGGAACCCCGACGGGTGCGCCCGTACACTCTCGCCCCGTGCTTCACCTGGGCATCCGCGGTCGCGTCCGGAGAGCGCATGAGACCATCTTCCTGTGGTGGTGGCGCCGGCGAATCAGGGCGCACAAGTTCGCGCAGTTCGGCCGGCGCAGCCTGGTGGTCTCGCCACGTGGGATCCTCGCGCCGCACCGGATCGAAATCGGCGACGACGTCCTGGTCCACGAGCGGGCGATGTTCTCGGTGGTGGAGCACTTCCGCGGGCGTGACCACCGGCCGCGGCTGCGGATCGGAAACCGCACCAACATCGGTCCGGGCATCTGGATCAGCTGCGTCGGCGACATCGAGATCGGCGAGGACAACCTGATGGGGCACAACATCCTCCTGGCCGACACCTACCACGAGTACCAGGATCCGGACACGCCGATCATCCTGCAACCAATGGCCGAGCCCGAGGCGGTGCGGATCGGTCCCGGGTGCGTGATCGGCCCGCACGCCGCGATCCTCGCCGGCGTGAGCATCGGCGCCAACAGCTTCGTGGCGGCCAACGCGGTAGTCACGCGCTCGGTGCCGGCTAACTCGGTTGTCGTCGGTAATCCGGCCCGGGTGATCCGTTACTACGACCGCAGTGCGGGAGCGTGGATCGATGGTTCTCCGGACGCGGCCGGTGCGGCGGGCGCGTCCGACTCGGAACGCTAGGACTAGCGGTGGGCGCAGACCAGACGGGCCCAATGGTGACGGTCGCGGTCGTCTCCTGGAACACGAGGGAGCTGCTGGTGCGCTGTCTGCGTTCGCTGGCGGGCGACGTGCAGGCCGGCCGAGCGCAGGTCTGGGTGGTCGACAACGGCTCGAGCGACGGGTCAGTCCAGGCGGCGCGAGAGAACGCTCCGTGGGCGCAGATCATCGAGGCTGAGCACAACCTCGGCTTTGGCCCGGCGGTCAATCTCGTCGCCGCGCGGACCCGCACGCCGTGGCTGGCCTGTGCCAACGCCGACATCTCGCTGGAACCCGGCGCGCTGGCCGCTCTGATCGGCGCCGGCGCAGACCCGAGCGTCGCGTGCGTGGCCCCGAGGCTGCTTTTGGACGACGGAACGACGCAGCATTCGGTCTATCCGCTGCCCACGCTCCGGTTCACGATCGCCTTCAACCTCGGGCTACCGCGCCTGAACCGGTCCATGAGCGATCGCCTGTGTCTGGAGGGACACTGGAACCCGGAGCGCCGGCGGAGCGTGCCATGGGCGATCGGGGCCTTTCTGCTGCTGCGCCGGGACGCCTTTGACGCGGTCGGCGGTTTCGACCCGCGCCAGTGGATGTACGCCGAGGACCTCGACCTCGGCTGGCGCCTGCACACCGCGGGCTGGGTCACGCGCTACGAACCGTCGGCCCGCGTGCGGCATGCCGCCGGGGCGGCCACCGCCAGCGCCTTCGGAGAGGCGCGCGTTGAGCGCTTCATGCGCGAGACCTACACCGTGCTGTTGCGCCGCCGCGGCCGCCGCCGGACCCGCGCCACCGCGGCGATCAACGTGCTCGGGGCGGGGGCCAGGGTGGGATGGATGACCCCGCTGGCCTGGTGGCTCAGGCGCTGGCGCGGCCCCCGCGATGACAACCGCCGGTGGCTCGCCGTCCACCGGCAGGGTCTGCGCCAGGCGGCCGGGCGAGCGGACCGATGAGCGCTCGCCGCCGGGTCGGCAACGTCGACGTGCTGAGGGCGGTGGCCGCGCTGTGCGTCCTGGCGGTCCACGCCTATGCGCTGGGCGGCCGCGGCGCCCCGATCAAGGCTCAGCACTGGTACGACGTGCCGCTGGTCAACCTGTCGACCGGCGTCTGGCTGTTCTTCGCCATCAGCGGCTATGTGATCTCGAAGCCGTTCGTCGATCGGCTGCTCGCCGGCACGGCGCCGCCGGCCACGAGGGCCTACGCGCTGCGCCGAGCGCTGCGCATCTTCCCGCTCTACTGGCTGGTGCTCACCGTCCTGATCGCGATCGAGGGCACCGCCGGCACCCGGCCCTGGCAGCTCGTCGTGCACTACCTGCTGCTGAACAACCTGGTGCCCGGACGACAGGAGGCGCTGTTCCCGGCGGCCTGGACGCTGTCGCTCGAGGTCCTGTTCTACATCGCCGTGCCCGTCGTGGCCTGGCTGCTCAGCCGGCGAGCCCGTCGGCCGTGGTCAGCCGAGCGTCTGAGCTCGCTGGTGATCCTGTCGTTCCTGGCCAGCGCTCTGTTCACGGTGATCGCGGACCTTCAGGGCGACGGCCAGATCGGACTGTGGCTGCGCGGCTCGCTGCCCGCGATGTGGCTGATGTTCTGCCCCGGAATCCTGCTCGCGATCGCTCCGCACCTGACCTCCCCGTGGTGGCGCAGGTGGGTCGTGGACTTCCCGGCCACCCGTTGGGCTGCCGGCGTGGTGCTGCTGAGCGTCGTGGCCGGGGCGATGCTCGGCGCCGATGCCCCGCTGCGCTTCGGGATCGTGCCGTATCAGCTGCTGGTCGATGCCAGTCATCCACTGTTCGCGATCGGCTACGGGTTGATCGTGGCTGCCGCGCTGCGTGCACGTCCGTGGGCCGGAGGAGCCGGTTGGCTGCTCACGCTGGGGGTCGTCTCCTATGGGATCTACCTGATCCATCCCGTCATCGAGGCGTTCGTGCTCAAGGAGGGGTTCTCGCCGGTGGCTCACGACAATGCACTGGCCTTTGTGGTCAACACCGCGTGCCTAGCCGCGCTGACCATCCCGCTCGCCCTCGTCAGCTGGCGCTTTGTCGAGCAGCCCGCGATCGAGCTCGGCCGTAGGCTCGCAGGGCGCTGGAGCGGCCGAACGTCCTCTACGATCAATCCAGTGCCGGCGTCAGAGATCAGGGCCGAGGTCGGCGGCGAGCAGATCCGCGAGTTCTGGAACGAGCGGGCCCGTGAGGACGCGTTCTACTTCGTCGACACCAGGCAGCGTTATCGCGCTCCGGAACCGGAGCGCTTCTGGCAGTCCACCGAGTTGGTCGACTACCTGTTCGACGGTCTCGGGGTCAGGCTGCGGGAGACCGACACGGTGCTCGAGATCGGCTGTGGGATCGGCCGGATCACCCGCGATCTGGCGGCCCGCGCGCAGTCGGTGATCGCCGTCGACGTCTCCGATGAGATGCTCGCCCGGGCCAGCGCGCTGAACCCTCAGCTGGCAGCAGGTCCGCTGGCTCCTCGTCGACGGACGCTCGCTGACCGGCGTCGAGGATCAGAGCGTGGATGCGTGTGTCTCGGTTGTCGTTCTCCAGCACGTCCCCGATCCCGAGATCACCCTGGACTACGTCCGCGAGGTGGGTCGCGTGCTGCGCCCGGGCGGCTGGGCCGCCCTGCAGGTGTCCAATGACCCCGATCTTCATCGGCCTAGGGATGGCATTTTGCTCCGCACCAAGGCGCTGATCGGCCGGGCACCCAAGGGACAGCGACACCCGGCCTGGCTCGGCTCGCACGTCGAGCTGCCGGCGCTGCGTGCGGCGGCCGGGGATGGAGGCATGATCGTGGAGAAGGTCTGGGGCGAAGGGACCCAGTACTGCCAGGTGCTGCTGCGCAGGCAGGACGGGTGAGCGGTTGAGCACGACGGTCGCCGCCATGACCGCGCCGGACCCCCCCGCGGCCGGCCGACTGCGGGCCAGGGCCGGTCAGCGCTTCTGGGGCGCCCTGCTGGCGATCCTGATTCTGGCGCTCCTCGTCCGGGTGGCGGTGGTCCTCACCACGCCTGATTACAGGCCCCAGACGGATTCGGCGGACTACGACCGGATCGCCCTCTCCCTGGCTCAGCACCACAGCTTTCCGGACTCCGCACTGGCGCTGACTCCGACGCCGACGGCTTTCCGGGGACCGCTTTTTCCGATGGCTCTGGCCGGCGCCTACAAGCTCGTCGGAGTGTCCTCGGCCAGTTCTCGCTGGGAAGCCGGCCGTCTCCTGGAGGCCTTGCTGGGGACGATCGCTGTCGCGCTCGTCGCCCTGATCGCCCGGCGGTTGTGGGGCTCCGGTGTTGCGCTGCTGTCGGGCCTGGCGGCCGCCGTGTATCCGCCGCTCGTGCTCGTGGGCTCGTCGCTGATGTCGGAGTCGCTGTACATCCCGCTGGTGCTGGGCGCCGTGCTGGCGGCGCTCGTCCAGCGCGACCGCGGTGGGGGATGGCGGTGGGCCCTGGTCGCGGGGGCACTGATCGGCCTGCTGGCGTTGACGCGGGCGAACGGGATCGCGCTGGTGATTCCGCTGGCCTTCCTCGTCTGGACGCAGCGCCCGCGCTGGTCGTGGTCGAGCCTGCGGCCCCCGCTGGTGTTGGTGGCCACCGCCGCGGTGATGCTGATTCCCTGGACGGTGCGCAACTACCATGCCTTCGGCGAATTAGTCCCGATCACCACCGAGGGTGGATACGCCACGGTGGGCGAGTTCAACGACTACACCGCCCGTCGGACCGACTTTCCGGCCATGTGGACGCCCCCGATCCTGGAGATCGCCCAGATCGCCGACCTGGCCCGGCATCTGAACGAGGCTCAACTCGCCGATCGTCTGAACAGCATGGCCGTCGATTACCTGACGGCGCACCCGACCTATCTCGGCAAAGTGGTGTTTTGGAACACCGCCCGCTTGTTTGGCCTGACCGGCACGCGCTTTGAGCTCTCGATCGCCGGCTCCGAGGCGTACCCGCGCTACCTCGTGTCCCTTAGCGTGTACTCGTTCTGGGTGCTGGGGCTCCTGGCGCTGCTCGGCATCCTCACCGGAGCCGCCCGAAGGACGCCGTTGGCCTTCTGGGCCTGCCCCGTGGTCATCTTCCTCTCGTGCGTCTTCATCATCGGCAGCACGCGCTACCGCGCTCCTGCTGACCCGTTCCTGATCATGCTGGCTGCCGCCGGGTGCCTAGCCGCGGTGGCGCGACTGCGGGGTCGCCCGCGCCGGCGTGCGCAGGTCGCTCCGGTCTCGTGATGCTGCCGCTAGCATCCCCGCCCGCATGATCCAGCGAGTCGCGATCCTTGGGGGAGGCCTCGCCGGTCTCTCCTGTGCGTACGAACTGGCGCGTGCCGGCGTGGATGTCACGGTGATCGAGCGTGAGCCGCATCCCGGCGGTATGGCGTCGTCGTTCTCCGAAGGCGCCGGCGAGGACTATTGGTCCTACGACTTCGGACCACACCGGTTCCATACGACCGATCCCGAGCTCATCGCGCACGTCGAGAAAATCCTCGACGGCAACCGGCTCACCGCGAATCGGCTCTCGCGGATCCTGCTGTTCGGGAAGTTCTTCGACTACCCGCTGCAGGCCGGCAATGTCCTGCGCAGTCTGCCCAAGCGCGTGCTCGTGCGTTCCTTCCGCGACTACTTCTGGGTCCGCTTCACGGAGCGGACCGGGCTGAGTCACCACAGTGACGAAACGTTTGAAGGTTGGGTGACCAAGCGCTTCGGGCGAACGCTCTACGAGCTGTTCTTCGGGCGCTACACGGGCAAGGCGTGGAAGATGCCCCCGGAGGAGATCTCCGGGGACTGGGCCTCACAGCGGATCTCGCTGCTGAGCCTGGGCGACACGGTCAAGAAGACCCTGTTCCGCCCACGCAACGCGCCCAGGAGCCTGGTCACCGAGTTCCTCTACCCGCGCCGCGGCGGAATCGGTGAGATCGCCCGGGGTTACGTGCGCAACATCGAGGCGATGGGCTCTACC
The DNA here is from genome assembly GCA_963844475.1 of uncultured Solirubrobacterales bacterium. Lineage (GTDB taxonomy): Bacteria > Actinomycetota > Thermoleophilia > Solirubrobacterales > Solirubrobacteraceae > Palsa-465. Next base: position 265,970 of record CAWJOL010000004.1, read on the forward strand.
GTCCTCCTCGGAGCGCCGGTGACCCGGGTGCACCGCGAGGACGGGCGCGTGGTCAGAGTCGACTATGGCGGCGCCAGCCCCGGAGCGATCGAGGCCGATCACTACATCTCGACGATCCCGATCACGGCCTTGGCGCGTTCGGTGCGGCCGGCCGCGGGTCCGGAGGTGCGTGAAGCGTTGGGCCGGCTGCGCTACGTCTCGATTCTGTTCGTCTACATCAAGCTGAACAAGCCGCAGGTCTCACCGGACAACTGGGTGTATCTCCCCGACCAGGACCTGGCCGTGCACCGGATCTCGGAATTCAAGAACTTCAGCCCCCAGTGCGCGCCGGCGGGCAAGACGATGGTGTGTGCGGAGATCACCTGCCGGATCGGCGATGAGCACTGGCGGGCGAGCGACGAGGAGCTGCTCTCCCTGGCCGTCGGAGATCTGGAGCGGATCGGGCTGATCTCGAGCGCCGAGGTGATCGAGGGGTTCGTCACCCGGCTGCCGCACGCCTACCCGGTTTATGACCTCGAGTACAAGGAGCACCTGGCCCCGATCCTGGAGTTCGTCCATTCGCTGGACAACATCAAGACCGGAGGCCGGCAGGGCCTGTTCCGCTACAACAACATGGACCAGTCGATTGAGATGGGGCGCAAGATGGCCTGGGCGGTGGCGCAGCAGCGCGACTCCGCACACGAGGCCGTGGCAACCGAAAGCGAGTACTTCGGGTGAGCGCAGCCGCCGCCACGTCCCCGGTTGACCGTCCGCGCGAGGTCGTCGACCGGTGCCCGATGTGCCGCAGCGCGGACTACAGGACCGCCTTCGAGGAGGCGCCCTACAGCGTTCGTCGCTGCGCCCGATGCGGGTTTGGGTGGGTCAGCCCGAGATTCAGCCCCGGCGAGTTGGCGTCCATGTACACCGACGACTCGTACTGGCGCTCGGGCTCGCCCAAGACGCTTGGCTACCACGACTACCGGGCCGACGAGCCGCTCTACCTGCAGACGTTCAGGCGCCGGCTGAAGTTCGCGCTGCGGAACGGACCTCGAGGTGGCCGCGCGCTCGATGTCGGTTGCGCGGCGGGGTTCTGCATGGCGGTGCTCCGCGAGCGTGGATTCGAGACACACGGCGTCGAGGTCTCACCGACGATCGCCCAGCACGCGATCGAGCACTTTGGGTTTGACACCGTCCATGTCGGCACGCTCGAGAGCGCGCCGCTCGCCGAACAATCGTTTGACCTGATCACGATGTGGGACGTGATCGAGCACGTTGTCGACCCGGCGTCCCTGCTGGCCCAGGCGCGGGGTCTGCTTAAGCCGGGAGGGCTACTGGTCCTGGAGACCCAGGACATCGACAGCCGGTTTGCCAGGCTGCTGGGCCCCAGCTGGCACCACTACAAGCACGCCGAGCACATCTACCACTTCACTGCGCCGACGCTCACGACCCTGCTCCAGCAGAGCGGCTTTGCGGTCGACAAGCTCACGCATCGCTACGGCGGCAAGTTCGTCTCCTTGGATTTCATCGCCGAGCGCGCCGGCCGTGTGCATCCTGCGCTCAGCACGATGCTCAAGCCTCTGACCAGGTTCGACTCGGCACGGTTGTACCTCAACTTCTTGGATGAGCTGGTCGTGCTGGCCCGTCCGAGCTGAGCCGTGGAGGAGATCGCCAACCGGCAGTTCGTCGAGCTCGAGCGAACCCATTTCTGGTTCGTCGGGCGACGGCGTATCTTCTTCCATCTGCTCGACCGTGAGCTTGCTCGCGGTTCGGAAGCCAAGATCCTGGATGTCGGTTGTGGCGCCGGCGGGATGCTCGAGCCGCTCTCCCGCTACGGGCGGGTGGTCGGCGTGGACATGCAGGCCGAGCTGGTCGAGTTCTGCCACCAGCGTGGGTTTGCCAACGTTGAGGTCGGCTCGGCCTACGAGCTTCCCGCCGCTGCGGGCACGGTCGACCTGATCACGCTGTTCGACACGATCGAGCACGTGCCCGAGGACCGCCGCGTGCTCGAGGAGGTACGCCGGGCCCTGACCCCGGGCGGGCTGGTGTTCATCTCCGTGCCCGCCTACCAGTTCCTCTACGCCAACAATGACCGGATGGCGCATCACGAGCGCCGCTACACCGCCCGCGGCCTGCGTGAGAAGCTGGTCACCGCGGGCCTGGAACCGGTGCAGGTGACCTACTTCAACTCGTTCCTGTTCCCGCTGATCCTCCCGCTGGTGCTGCTGAAGAAGCTTCAGGAGCGGGTGATCGACCCCGGCGAGAAGACAAATCTCTCGCACCGCCCGCATGCGCTGCTGAATCGGGTCCTGGCCGCGGTGATGGGCAGCGAGCGCCACCTGCTGGCCCGCCGCAGCTTTCCCTTCGGGCATTCGATCATCGCGATCGCCCGCGCCCCGAGCTGACCGCTCCTCGCCCGGGCGCTCGGGCGACGACGGCCATGCGGTCCTTGAAGTCGGGCGCCCACACCACATCAGCGATGCTGAGCAGCGCCGCTGTCCGCACGAGCGCTCGCGCGGTCAGGGGCGAATAGCCGCCGACCCGGCCGAGGTAGTACCGCACCGAGAACGCCTTTGGTGCCGTACCGACCCGCAGCACCTGCCATCCGTGACGGTTGAGCAGCATGGCCAGCGAGCGTTGGGTGAAGTACTGCACGTGGGTCGGGATCACCGACCACCACCGCGCACCCATGGTTCGCGCCAGCCGGCTCCCCGCGTCGGGCAGGGCCAGGTGCATGATCGCGCCGGGCCTGGCCAGCGCAGCGATTCGATCGAGGGCCCTACCCGGGTCCGGGAGATGCTCGATCACATCGGCGAGGACGACCGCGTCAAAGGACCCCGGCTCGAGCTCGGCGGCGAACAGATCCGCCGTGCGAACGTCCAGTCCCAGGCGCTCGCGGGCGAAGCCCGACGCAAAGGTGCTCGGTTCGATCCCGACCCCCTGCCAGCCGCGCTCCCGGGCTTCATCGAGCAGGAAGCCCAGCCAGCATCCGAGATCCAGCAGGGCTCCGGGTCTGGCGAAGCGCTCGATCGCGTCCAGCGTCGCGCGCGCCGTCACGCGCTGGCCGGTTTCCTCCTGCGCGTAATCCTCCGACGCGGCCTGCCGGTAGGCGGACTCGAGAATCTCCTGGGAGGGAAACTGCGCAAGCTGCATGTGCGAGCAGGCCGGACAGCGGACGATATCCGACAGCGCCGTGCCGAAGTGGTCGGTGGTGGGAATCAGGCCCTCGGCGCCGGCACGCCCCGCGACCGCGAAGTGCGGCACGAGGTGAGCGGCGCCACAGACCGCACACGCGGAGGGCCGGGTCAGCTCGGACGAGTCCATCCTGATGCGTCCAGGCGGCCCTTGAACGACCGAGACTCCCGCAGTGCCGCCAGCGAGAAGCGCACCAGCCGCCACGGGATCGGTGATCGGGCAGTTCGTCCCCAGGTGCTACCGCTCGCCGACGGGCCACGGCGAACGCGATGGCTGACATCGACCTCGAGCAACGCCAGCCCGCGCCTGCTCGCGACGACGGTGAGATAGAGGTTCGGAATCAGGCACTCCTCCGGCAGGGCGCGCAGGAGCTCGCTCAGCAGGGCCGCCTCGTAACCGCGCAGCGGGCAGTTCGGATCGCGTGCGGCCACGCCAAAGCTGGCGTGCACATAGGTGCGCAGCAGGCGCGTCATCGACATCCGGAACCAGGGATCCTGGCGAAAGCGCCTGACGCCGCAGACCGCGTGCGCCTCGTCGAGCAACAGCACCAGCACGCGACGCAGGTCGCTGCCGTGAAACTGGCCGTCGCCGTCGACCTGGAGCACGAAGTCGGGCGCGTGCTCGAGCGCGCGCCGGTAGGCCGCCAGCAGACTGGGGCCATGTCCGCGGTTGGACTTATGCCCGACGACCTCCAGCGTGCCCTGAAGATCCGGGCGGAGCGCCTCGAGCACCGCTTTGGTGCGGTCGGTCGAGGCATCGTCGACGACGATCAGCCACAGCGTGCTGACATGCGGCGACAGGGCACGGTCGATCTCCCGCACAAAGCCCGGGATGCCATCCGCCTCGTTGTAGGCCGGGATCGCAACTGCAACCGACGGCTTGCTCTCCGGCTCGCTCCGCAAGGAGCGGGGATCCTAGAGCAGCGCGGTCCCGATACCTTGGCAGCGTGCCTGAGCTGCCGATCTCGCCCGAGGCGAGGGTCCTGATCGTCGGTGCCGGCCCGTGCGGATTGGCCTGCGCGCGCGAGCTCGACCGCCTGGGACACCGCAACTGGTGCATCCTCGAGCGTTCGGAGCATCCCGGCGGTCTGGCCTCTTCGGTGGTGGACCCAGCCGGCTTCACCTGGGATCTGGGCGGCCATGTCGTGTTCAGCCACTTCGGCGAATTCGATGCGCTTCTGGAAGAGATGATGGCCGGCGAGATTCACCAGCACGATCGGTCGTCCTACATCCGCTTCGCCGACCGCTGGATCCCGTATCCGTTTCAGAACCATCTCCGTCATCTCCCCGAGGACGTGCGCGACGAGTGCCTGAACGGCCTGGCTGGGGCGCCCGGCGCGGCGCCGGGCATGAACTTCGCCGACTGGATGGCGTCCGTATTCGGCGACGGCATCACCCGGCACTTCATGCGGCCCTACAACTTCAAGGTCTGGGCCGTTCCGGCGAACCTGATGTCCGCGGGCTGGATCGCCGAGCGCGTGGCGGTGATCGACTATCAGCGGGCCTTGCGCAACGTCGAGGAGGATCGCGACGACCTTTCCTGGGGTCCGAACAACCGCTTCGTCTTCCCCGCGGCCGGCGGCACCGGTGAGATCTACCGCCGCTTGGCCGCCCGCTACCCGGACCGGATCCGTTACCGGGCGACGGTAGTCGAGGTCGATCCCCTCGGCCGCCGGCTGCGTCTCCAGAATGGGGGAGAGGAGGACTTCGATGCTCTGGTCTCGACGATGCCACTGGATCGGCTCGTGGCGCTCGCGAGCGGTTGCCCGCCCGCGGTCCGCGAGGCCGCGACGCAGCTCCGTCACAACGGCGTGTACATGGTGGGCGTCGGCTACGAGCAGGCGCTCCGGGACGACAAATCCTGGATGTACTTTCCCCAGCCCGAGTTGCCGTTCTACCGCGCGACCAACTTCGCCAAGTATGCGGCCGCCAACGTTCCGGATCAGGATACGAGCCGGTACTCCTCGTTCATGACCGAGACCGCCTATTCGGCGCAGAAGCCCGAGGAACGTCCGGGCCTCGAGGATCGGGTTGAACGCGGCCTGCGCGCCGCCGGTGTCGTGGCCGGGCGCCCCCGGGTGGCCAGTCTCCACGTCGAGGACATCGAGTACGCCTACCCGGTCCCCACGCTGGCGCGCGACGAGGCCCTGGCCGCGATCCAGCCCTGGCTGATGGAGCACCGGGTCCTCTCCCGCGGGCGCTTCGGGGCCTGGCGTTACGAGATCGGCAACATGGACCACGCGGTGAAAATGGGCGTCGACGCGGCACGCGCACTCAGCGCGGGTATTTCGGAGGAGCTCTGGACGCTGCCGCAATCTCCTCGCCCGCGCGCCGGTTGAAGGCGTCCTCAGTGTGCTGGCGGGCGGTCTCGAGGCCGCCGGCCCGCAATCGCTCCCGCAGTGCCGGATCGCCGGCGAGCGACTGAACCACCGCGGCCAGACCCTCCGCGTTCCCGGCCTCGAACAGCAACGTGTTGCGACCGTCAACCAGGTAATCCCCAGAGCCTCCACGACCGGTGGCCAGCACCGGGCGCCCCAGCGCCATCGCCTCCAGTGGGACCAGTCCCCACGGCTCCGGCCACTCCACGGGAAACACGACCGCATCGGCCGCGCGGAACACCTCGGGAAGTTCCCGACGCGACTTGGCCCCGGTGAACTCGACCCGCTCCCGCACGCCGAGTTCCCGGGCCATCGCCTCCAAGCGCTCCCGGTAGGCCAGGTCGCCCTCGCCGACGATCTTCAGCCGGGCGCTCGGGGGGAGTCGTGACAGGGCCGCGATCGCGACGTGGACTCCTTTCTGCTCGACCACTCGCCCGACATAGAGCAACCGCCACTGCCAGCTCGGGAAATCTGCCTCGGCCGGGTAATCCGTGAACTGGCGGGCCACCCCGGGGCTGAGGATCGTGCTCTGCGCCGGGTGCACGCCCGTGGCCAAGGTGTTCTCGCGCATCGTCTGAGAACAGAACACCCATCGCCCAGCGGCGGCCAGGTCGACCTGGGCCGGGATGCCGGTCAGCCGCCCGACGGCCGGGCGGGCCGGTTTCAGCCGGCGCCAGGTTCGCAACCAGAGATCGTGCTCGGGGCCATAGCTCGTCCAGGGGTCGAGTACGAACAGAACCGCCGGGAGGCCCGCCCGCCGAGCCCGCTCGACCAGGCTCAGTGACATCCCGCCCACCGACCACCAGGTGACCACCTCGGGTCGGAACTCGGCCAGGTGGCGCTCGAAGCGTTCGGCGTTGCGTCGCTCGAGCCCCAGCCGATCTCTGAGGCCCAGCCTTCGCCACTGATGATCTCGCCAGTACCACTCGAGGTCACGGTGAACGTCCGGGTCCTCTGGGCCCGCGCTCGCAACGTCGGACCGCGTGTAGTCGGTGGCCAGCACTCGCACGGCGTGCCCACGCTCGCGCAGATGGTCCATCACGCCCTGCCAGATGATCTCGTACCCCCCGAGATGGTGTGGGGGATAGACGTTGCCGACGGCCAGAACTCGCACGGAACCCCCATCATCGGGCATCGCGGGAGCATGCGCCCCCAGGCGAGCGGCGATCCGCCATCATGAGACGCATGGATTTGAGCTGGAGCTCACTCGCCGGGCGAGGTCGAACCCTGAGCGCAGCAGGGTTCGGAGTGCTGCCGCTGGCGGCGATCCTGGCCGGGGCTCTGATCAGCTCGAGTGGAGCCAATGCGGGCGCGCCGGCGATCTACACCCCCGTGAGTCCGACCTCCACCGGCACCGCAGCGGCGACTACGCCGCCGGCGCCTGTGGCCCGCGGCGCTTCACCGGCATCAGCCGCACCACCCGGCAACGGTGCGATCGTGGCATCGCTACGCCATCCCACAACCCTGCTGAAGGCGCCGGGGGGCGCGGTTCTGCACCCGCTGTCGTTGCGCACCCAGTTCGGCTCCCCCGAGGTCCTGTGGGTGGTCAGATCGACGCCGCGGTGGCTGGGTGTGATCACCAACCTGGCCGGGAACGGGGCTGTGGGATGGATTCCGCGCGACGCCGCGCAACTCAGCCGCGTGGATTGGAAGATCGAGGTCTCGCTGTCGGGACGCCGGGTCACCGTGATCCACGCCGGCAAGGTGCTCAAGCGCTACACGGTGGCCGTCGGTCAGCCGGCGGCGCCGACGCCGACCGGTCGGTTCGCCGTGACCGACCGGCTGGCCACCAACAACCCGACAGGACCGTACGGCTGCTGCATCATCGCGCTGTCGGCGCTGGCCCCGCACGCGATCCAGAATTGGAGCGGCGGTAATCGAATCGCCATCCATTCGACACCGGAAACGGCGAGCATCGGCCAGCCGGTCAGTCACGGCTGTCTGCGGCTCACCCTGGCCGAGGGCCGCTGGCTGATGAACCACATTCCCTTGGGCACGCCCACGCTGATCAACGGCTAGGTGGGCTGTGGCGCCCGAGCAGACGCCGCTGCATGTCGGGGACCCGCAGCGGGACGAGAGTGCGCGCGAGCGACTTGATCGCAACGAGCTCGAGCTGCTCACCGAGTTGCGGGTGGCCAGCGCAGGCGTACAGGTCCTGCTGGCTTTCCTGCTCATCGTTCCGTTCAACACGCGCTTCACGAGGCTGAGTACGTTCGAGCGCTACGACTACTTCATCACGCTGCTGAGCATGGCGATCGCGGCCACGCTGCTGATCGCTCCGTCGATCCATCACCGGATCCTCTTCCGGCTCTCACAGAAGGCGTTTCTGGTCGAAGTCGGCAACAAGGTCGCGATCATCGCCATGGTTTTCATGACCATCGGGATGACCGGGATCCTGATGCTGATCGCTGACGTCGTCTTTGGAGGTGCCAGCACCGCGGTGGTCGGCGTTCTGGCCGGGCTGATCGTCAGCGGACTGTGGTTTGGCATCCCGCTCAATCGCCGCCGCCGGCTCTAGGGTCCCAATCGGGTCGGCGAGTTCGATCGATTGCCCCATGATGGAGACGGGTAGCAGCCGGTGGTCGGCGAACCCAGGAGGTCACCACCATGCCGCCGCGCGGTGTCAAGCAGGGAACCAAGCGAGCTCGTCAGTACGAGCACATCAAGGACAGTCAACGCGAACGCGGCGCAAGCGAGAGCTTGGCCGAGGAGATCGCGGCCCGCACGGTCAACAAGGAGCGCGCCCGCTCGGGGGAGTCACGCGAACGTTCTCGCACCTCGACGCAGGACCTCTCCCCCTCACGCCGCGGCGGGCTGCGTTCGGGGACCAACCGGGAGAAGGGCCGTACGCGGGATCAGCTGTACAACGAAGCCCGGCGGATGGGCATTGATGGCCGATCGAAGATGACCAAGGAGCAGTTGCAGCGAGCCGTAGACCGGACCAAGTAGCGACTCCTACCCGAACAGCGGCAACCGCCGCCGGCGGGCGAGCCGGTCCATCCCGTGCTGAATCGCCGCGCAGACCTCGTCGTACTTCGCGTCGACGTACTCGTCATCGCCGGCGCGCTCGGGGTCGGTGTCGATCTCGATCGGTTCGCCGAACGCCGTGCGGATCTTGGTCGGGAGCGGGATCTCGGGCAGGAACGCGGGTGAGATACCCCACGGCACTTGCAACGCGATCGGAAACATCTTCAGCCGCGCGACCTTATCGAGCTGCAGCAGCTTGGCCAGGCGCCTCCCGGTCGCCAGCACGGGCATCGAATCGGGTCCGCCCACGGTCGAGATCGGGACGATCGGCACGCCGCTGCGGATGGCCAACTTGACGAACCCCTTACGGCCGGCCAGCACGGCGTCGTCCCGCCGGGTCCACGGACGCAGCGAGTCAAGCTCACCGCCGGGCCACAGCGCGACATCGTGTCCAGCCGCCAAGGCGGCGGAGATGCTGTCCGCGGCGGCGGGGAGGACCCCCATCCGGCGGAAGTAGTCGCCGACCAGCGGCGCGGCCATCAATGCGTCGTGTGCGGTGCCGTGCAGCTTGCGCCGATTACCGAAATGGCGCCACCATGCCGCCCCAACCGTCCACGCGTCCCAGACGAAGGGTGCGCCCGAGTGGATGCCGATCAACAGGGCCGGCGCGGGTGGAATGTTCTCCCAGCCCTCGATCTCCATCCGGAACCAGTAGTCCATGAGCGGATTCCACAGATACTTCTGGCGCTCCATCAGCTCGTAGTCGGGACCGTCGAGGTTCCATTGCGAGGCCCGGTCAGACACCCAGCCCGCGGCACCGGACTGCTGGTCGCGGCGTTCGGACATCTTCTCCCGCGCTTGCTCGGCGTGAGCCTCGGCCTGTTCTTGGAGCGCAGGCGACCGGTCGGTGCCTGACGAGCCGGCGGCTGAATCCGCGCGCCGCCTGCGCTGGGTCTGCAGATCGTTCATGCCTCTCCCTCCGGAAAAACTGGACCCCTAGGGCTTACCCATCCCAGCTGATTACAACCGTCCTCCGGTGGGCAGCTACGTGCGGCCACCCCGACCAAGGAGCAGACACGATGAGGATCGGTTATTTCCTCTCCAGCGAGGAATGGGGGCCCCACGACCTGATCGCACAGGCCGTCAAGGCAAAGGCAGCGGGGTTCGACGGTCTCTGGATCTCCGACCACTTTCACCCCTGGAACGACAACCAGGGGCACAGTCCGTTCGTCTGGTCGACTATCGGTGCGATCGCCCAGGCCGCCAAGGGGATGAAGCTGACCACCGCGGTGACCTGTCCCACGATCCGCATCCACCCGGCGATAATCGCCCAGGCCGCGGCGACGTCCGCCGTCCTGCTGCGCGGCAAGTTCCTGCTTGGCGTGGGGAGCGGGGAGGCCCTGAACGAGCACATCCTGGGCGATCGCTGGCCGCCTGCCGACGAGCGCCTCGAGCTGCTCGAGGAGGCGGTCGAGGTGATCCGGACCCTGTGGCAGGGCGGCGTGCAGAGCCACCGTGGCCGGCACTACCGAGTCGATCACGCCCGCATCTACGATCTGCCCGACAGTCCGCCGCCGATCATCGTGTCCGGGTTCGGCCCCAAGGCGGTCGGGCTGGCCGCGCGGATCGGTGACGGCTACTGCACCGTCGGTCCGGATGCCGACTCGGTCAAGCAGTTCCGCGAGCAGGGCGGCTCCGGCAAACTCGTTCAGGGCGGGCTCAAGGTGTGCTGGGGCGAGGATGAGGCGCAGGCGCGTAAGACCGTCCACGAGCTCTGGCCCAACGATGGGCTGCCGGGGGAGCTGGCGCAGATCCTGCCCACGCCCGAGCACTTCGAGCAGGCCGCCGCACTGGTCACAGAGGAGATCGCTACCGAAAGCATGCCGTGCGGTCCCGATGTGGACGCCCACCTCGAGGCGATCAAGGAGTACGAGTCCGCCGGCTTCGACGAGCTCTACGTCCAGCAGATCGGCCCTGACCAGGACGCGTTCTTCGCGGCCTACCGCGACAAGGTGCTCCCGCGCCTCTGAGCCATGTGCCGGCGCAGGCCGACCGCTAGGCCAGCGCCGTGTCGTCGAGCTTCTCGTGCAGCTCGGCGACGGACTCGAACACCGCCACCGCACCGGCGTCCTTGAGCTCCTCCGGGGCGAAGCCACCGGTCAGCACGGCGATCGTGCCGACGTCGGCTTTGCCAGCCGCCTTCACGTCCCATGGCGTGTCACCGACCATCACCGCGTCGCTCGGGTCGGCGCCCGCCTTCTCAAGCGCCGCTTGAACCAGATCAGGCTCGGGCTTGGTTGCCTCGACATCGGCGGAACTCGTCCAGTCATCGGCAAGCTCGCGGGCGTCCAGCAGGTCGAGATAGCGCTCGACCTCATCCTCCTTGGCCGAGCTGGCCAGCACCACGGTGTGACCGCGGTGCTTGAGCGACTCGATCAGCTCGCGCGCCGAGCGCATCACTGAGACCTCGTCGATCAACTCGAAGTAGCGCTCCTTCTCGCTGGCGCGAATGTCGTCACCCCTCTCGCGCTCGGTGTCCTCGTCGGTCAATGCGCTGATCATTTGGTCGCCCCCCATCCCGATGTGACGGTGGATGCGCCAAACCGGCAGGACGATGCCGTGCTCGCGGAACGCCCGGTACCAGGCGAGCGCGTGCTGATAGTTGGTGTCGACGAGGGTTCCGTCGATGTCGAGGATGGCTAATGACACTGATGTGGGCCTTACCCGGTAGCCGGGCAGGCCACGCACATTGGTGTTGAGCTTGGCTGAGGCGGGTACATCCGCAGCCATGACCGAAGACGATCCCGGGCGCCTGGCCGACCAGCGCGAGCATGAGGCCGACGAGCTAGCCCGACGCAGCGACAAGCTGAAAGCTGAAGTCTCCGACGTGCGCCAGGATTGGCAGCAGAAGCGGGCTTCTGAGGGCGTGCCGGGGGCCGTTCCGGAGCCAGACGAGGAGTCCCACGAGGCTGAGGCGTCCGAAGGGGACGCGGCATCAGACGAGGGGGGCGACGAACAAGAAGCACCGCGTTGAACCCCTTGCCGGCCGACCTATCCCCGCTGCTCATGCCGGGAGTAGTCGACACGCGGCACGAATACCAGCACGTGTTCGGCATCTACGTTCCCATCGCCATCGGCGTGTTCGTTCTCATCACGCTGACCACGCTCGTCGCGGTGCTGCGCTACCGAACGCGCCCGCCCGAGCGCGCAGCGCGCTGGCACGAGAACAACCGGCTCGAGGGCAGCTACGCGCTGTTGCTGGCGCTGGTGTGCGTATTCCTGTTGGTCGTGACCTTCACGGCCGAGCACCGCGTTGACACGGTGGCCAACCAGCAGAAGCCGGCGCTCACCGTTGAGGTCACCGCCGCCAAGTGGGAGTGGCGCTTCTACTACCCCGCCTACGGCATAACCGTGCGCAGCGGCACCGTGGGACGCCAGCCGCTCGTCGTTCCCACCGGCGAGCCGATCCGCTTCGATCTCGTCTCGCTTGACGTCATCCACGCGTTCTGGATTCCCGAGCTCGACTACAAGCATGATCTGATTCCCGGTTCGACTCAGGTCACGACACTGAGCTTCGACCGGCCCGGGACCTTCCAGGGCCAGTGCGCCGAGTTCTGCGGCCTGCGCCACGCGGACATGATCTTCCCCGTCGAGGCGGTAGCTCCGGGGCGTTTCTTCGCCTGGGCCAGAGCGGGTGGCAGGGCCGCGCCGTGAGCTCGGGGACACTGGCTCCGAGCAGCCCCGCCCGGCCGATCCGGCGCCTCCCCGGCCTGCTCGGCGCCCTGACCAGCACCGACCACAAGCGAATCGGTCTGAACCTCGGCCTGGCGTCGTTTCTGTTCTTTCTCGGGGGGGGCGTGATGGCGTTGCTGATGCGCACGCAGATCGCCCAGCCGAACCTCAAGTTCGTCTCTGACGACACCTACAACCAGCTCTTCACGATGCACGGCTCGACGATGATCTACCTGTTCGTCACGCCGATGGCCATCGCCATGGCGCTGTACCTGGTGCCCCTGCAGATCGGCGCGGTGGGCCTGTCCGGCGCGAGGCTGGCCCTGACCGGGTTCTGGATATGGCTGACCGGCGGTCTGGTGATGCAGTCGAGCTGGCTCACCACCGAGGGCGCGGGCCGCGACGGCTGGTTTTCCTACCCGCCCCTGTCCAACGCCACCAACACCCCCGGCGTCGGCCAGGACCTGTGGGTGCTGGGCGTGATCCTGGCCGCGGCCGGCATGATGGCGATGGCGGGCTGCGTTGTGGCCACGATCGCGCGTCGGCGAGCACCCGGGATGTCGCTGTTGCGAATGCCGGTGTTCACCTGGACCGAGCTGGCCAGCATGCTGATGGTCGTGGCCGCGTTCCCGGCGCTGATCGTCGCCATGTCACTGCTGTACGTCGACCGTCACGGCGGCCGGATCTATACCGGCTTCAACGGGACGATCGACTATCAGGACCTGTTCTGGTTCTTCGGGCACCCCGTCGTCTACGTGATGTTCTTCCCCTACCTGGGGGCGGCCGCCGAGGCGATCGCCACCAGCGCTCGCAAGAAATGGTTCGGCTACGTGGCCTTCGTGGCTTCGATCATGGCGTTCGCCGCGCTGTCGATGTCGGTGTGGGCCCACCACATGTTCACCACCGGCGGGGTGACCAACCAGTACTTCGCCTTCACCTCGACGCTGCTGATCATCCCGGCGGGGATCGAGTACTTCGACATGATCGCCACGTTGATCGGCGGGTCGCTGGTGTTGCGGACCTCGATGCTGTTCGGACTGGCCTTCTTCCTGCAGTTCCTGATCGGCGGACTGAGTGGGATCTTCGTCTCCTCGCCGGTCCTCGACTACCACGCCAACAACTCCTATTTCCTCATCGCTCACTTCCACTACACGCTGTTCGCGGGCAGCGTGTTCGGCTTCTTCGCCGGGGTCTACCACTGGTTCCCGAAGCTCACCGGGGCGCTCCTGCGAGAGTCGCTGGGCCGGCTGCACCTCGTGCTGCTGGTGATCGGCAGCAACCTGACGTTCTTCCCGATGTTCTTTCTCGGCGCAGACGGGATGCCGCGCCGGATCTCCCGCTATCCCACCCATCCGGGCTGGGGCACGCTGAACCTGATCGAGTCGGTCGGCGCCGGGATCATCGCCCTCGGGGTCCTCACCTTCATCATCAACGTGGTCGTCTCGCTGCGCCGGCGCGTGCCCGCGGGGGCCGACCCATGGCTCGGGCACACGCTGGAATGGGCGACCTCCTCGCCGCCACCGGCGCAGAACTTCGTCACCGCGCTGCCGCCGATCCGCTCGTACACGCCGCTGCTGGACCTTCGCCACGAGGCCGAGGACCGCGAGGCCCGGCCGGAGCCGGCTGCGGTATGAGGGGCGGCGCGATCCCGTTGCTGGCCTGGGGCACGCTCCTGCTCGTCCTCTACGTCGGCAACTGGATCTGGGAGGGCCGCCCGGTCGAGGTGGGGGTCACGCTGCTCGCCGTGGGGGTGGTCTACGCCGGCGCGGGCCTGCTGTGGCTGCTGCGGCGCGAGGCGATCAAGCGCGGCCCGCCGCCGGCTGACCCAGATCCCGAGCCGCTGCCCACCGCCAGCCTGGCTTCGGTGACCGCCGGGTCTGTCGGTGGGGATGATCCTGTTCGGTCTGGCGTGGGCGCAGTTCCTGATCTTGTTCGGGCTGGCGACGCTGATCACGTCACTGGGCCGGCTGAGCCTCGAAGTACGCGCCGAGCGCCGGGACCGCGAACGCGTGCGCCAGAGGGGTGCCGGATGACCCCATCACTGCCGACGCTCCTCACGCACTGGCGCCTGAGCTGGACGCTCGAGCTCGTGGCGGTGCTCTACGCCGGCCTCTACCTCGCCGCTGCCGCTCGGGTGCGCGGCGGCTGGCCGGTCCGGCGAACCCTGTCGTTCCTCGCCGGCGTCGTCTGCGTGCTGCTCGCGCTGCAGTCCGGACTCGAACCGGTTCGACGATCGCCTGCTCTCGGTCCACATGGAGCAGCACATGGTGCTGCTGATGCTCGCGCCGCTGCTGCTGCTGGGCGGGCGGCCAGTGATCCTGGCGCTACGCGCCTTGCCCCGCTCCGCGCGCCCGAAGCTCGCCCGGCTGCTGGCGCGAGCCCGGCCCTGGACGGGACCGTTGCCCTGCCTGGGGGTCTTCTACGCCGTCGTGCTGCTGACGCACCTACCGGGCTTCTACGGCGCCACGTTGCGCAACCCCGCGCTGCACGAGGCCGAACACGCGACCTATCTGCTCGCGGGCCTGCTGCTCTGGTGGCCGATCCTCGACGGGGATCCGGCGCCCGCTCATCGCCTGGGAGGGCTCGGCGCGGCTCGGCTATGTGCTGGCGGCGATGCCGCCGATGGCGATCGTGGGCGCGTACCTGAATCGCCATGCCACGCTGGTCTATCCCGCCTACGCCGCTCCGGCCAAGGGCGCTGGGCGTCTCGGCTCTGACCGACCAGGCCCAGGCCGGCGCGATCATGTGGGTGGTCGGGAATCTGATCATGGTCGTGGTGGGTCTGTGGGTCACGATCGCGGCGCTGCTGGCCGAGGAGCGCCGCCAGCAGGCCGGGGAGCGCCGCCGGCAGGCCGGGGAGCGCAGAGCCTCCGCCACTCCCCGGCATGACGCGGCTCCGGGGGATTGAGCGCGTGAGCAGCTGGCTCCGGCGCGCCCTGACGCGGCCCTCGCGCTTTCCGCGGGCACCGCGCGCGGCCCTTGCCGCTGGACTGGCGGCCCTCGCCCTGATCGGGCTCGCCGCGCCATCGTCTTCGGGCCAGACCGGTTCACCGGCCAGCCAGGGCGGGCCGCCGCCAACCGGTGTGAACGCACCGGCCAAGAGCCCAGAGCCGCCCGGTCCGGGCGATCCGTCTACGCGGTTCGCGAGCTCCCCGGGCCTGATCGCCGAGGGCTACAACCTGTATCAGGACAGTTGCGCCTCCTGCCACGGCATCGCATTGCAGGGCATCCACGGGATGGCTCCGGCGCTGCGGGACGTCGGGGCCGGCCCCGTCGACTTCTACCTCTCGACCGGTCGCATGCCGCTCGAGAACCCCCGCGAGGAGCCCGACCGCAACCCGCCGGCGTTCGACCACACCCAGATCAACGCCCTGATCGCCTACATCAGCACGTTCGGCGGCCCGCCCGCGCCCGCCACCGACCCGTCCAAGGGAGACCTCGCCCTCGGGCTGCACACCTTCACGGCCAATTGCGCCGGCTGTCATCAGATCGTTGCCCGAGGCGGGCTGACGCTCGGCGCGGTAGCGCCCAACCTCCAGCAGGCCACCTCACAGCAGATCGCCGAGGCGGTCCGGATGGGGCCTTACCTGATGCCGCACTTTGGCCCCCAACAGATCGATCAGCACCAGCTTGACTCGCTGACTCGCTACGTGTTGTGGACCCGGAATCCCGACAATGCCGGCGGCTGGGGGATCGGCAACATCGGGCCGATCCCGGAAGGGATGGTCGCGTGGTTCATCGCCCTGGCGGCGATGGTGATCGCCGCGCGACTGGTCGGAGAGCGGCTGGCGTGATGAGGAGCGCGCGATGACCGACGAGCCACCCCGGATCTCCCGTGCCGCGAAGGTTCTCGGCTTCCTCGTCGCCGCGCGGACCTTCTGGCGCACCGCCGCCCGACGCGAGCTGCCACCCGCCCCGCCTGAATCGGACATCGATCCATCGCGGCGCACGGTGCCCTCGGACCGCCGAGCCGAAACGCTGGTTGCCGCCCTGCTGCTGCTCGCCGCAGGGTTGGGATTCGCATTCACGGTGCTCTACATCGTCGTCGGCACAAACACCCAGCTGCTGGGAATCGCCATCGGGGGGGCGCTCGCCTCGCTCGCCGTGGCCGCGGTAGTCGCGGGCAAGTTCGTCGTGCCGCAGGAGACGGCGGTCGAGGAACGGGGGCCGCTGCTGGTGGAGGAGGAGACGGAGGAGGTGCTCGAGCTGGTCGAGCAGGGTGGCGAGGGGATCTCGCGCCGCTGGCTGCTCGCCGGGGCGGGTGGCCTGGCGGGGGCGGGCCTGATCACCGCCGCCGCGACGCCGCTGGCTTCATTGGGCCCGAAGCTCAACGGCATCCATCAGACGCCGTGGCAGGCCGGGGTCCGGCTGGTCGACGACACGGGCCGTCCGTATCTGGCCTCGGAAATCCAGATCGGCACCTTCTACACCGCCCTCCCCGAGCATGCCGACCCCGAGCACCTGGGAGCGGGGCTGCTGTTGGTCAAGCTGGGACCCGCGGAGATCCACCTCCCTGCTGCCCGCCGAAGCTGGGCCCCCGAGGGACTGCTCGCGTACTCCAAGATCTGTCCGCACGCCGGGTGTGCGATCTCGCTGTACCGCTATCCGACCTACCAGCCGACCAGCGACGGACCGGCGTTCACCTGTCCCTGCCACTACTCGACCTTCTCGGCCGGGGAAGGCGGGCGGCTGCTGTTCGGGCCGGCCGGGCGCTCGTTGCCACAGCTGCCGCTGGCCATCGATGGTCAGGGCAACATCCGCGCCGCCGGTCCGTTTCACGAGGACATCGGACCGTCGTGGTGGAACACGCATCGGGGAGAGTCGTGAACCTGATCGGCCGGATCGTGCACCGGCGTGCGCTGCGGATCTCCCGCTGGGCCGAACAGCGGGTCGGAGCCGCCAAGGGCGTACGCGCGATGCTGCGCTACGTCTTTCCCGACCACTGGTCGTTCCTGCTCGGGGAGATCGCGCTCTACGCGTTCATCGTGCTGGTCGGCACGGGAATCTTCCTCACGCTCTACTACACCCCCGGCGACGCGCAGGTCATCTATCACGGGCCGTATTCGCTGCTCAACGGCGAGCAGATGTCCGAGGCCTACCGGTCGGTGCTCGATCTCTCCTTCAGCGTCCCGGCCGGGCTGCTGTTCCGCCAGGTGCATCACTGGGCCGCGGACGTGTTCATCGCGGCCATCGTTCTGCACCTGATGCGGATCTTCTTCACCGGCGCCTACCGCAAGCCCCGAGATCTCAACTACTACATCGGCCTGGTGATGCTGATGCTGGGCATCCTCGAGGGGTTTGCCGGCTACTCGCTCGTCGACGATCTCCTGTCGGGGATGGGGCTGGCCATCGCCTACTCGGTCGCGTTCTCCATCCCGGTCCTCGGCGCCCAGATGGGCTACCTCGTGTGGGGCGGCCCGTTCCCGGGATCGAGCAGCTTTCTGCCGCGCCTGGAGATCGTCCATGTCCTGCTGATCCCGGCCGCGCTGGCGGTGCTGATCACGATCCATCTGGTGATGATCATGCGTCAGCACCACTCTCAGTTCCCCGGCCCCGGCCGCAGAGAGCGCAACGTCGTCGGCACCCCGATGTGGCCGGCCTATGCGCTGCGCTCGGTTGGCCTGCTGTTCGCGGTTGCCGGGGTGCTGTTCCTGGTCGGCGGGCTGATCCAGATCAATCCGATCTGGCAGTGGGGACCGTTCCACCCCTACCTGTCCGAGAACGGGGCGCAGCCGGACTGGTACATCGGCTGGCTGATCGGGGCGCTGCGGCTGATGCCGAACCTTGAGCCCGCGATCGGCAACTACACCCTGTTTCCCAACCCGTTCTGGGGCGGGGTGTTCTTCCCTCTGGTCGTGTTCGGCGTGCTGTTCGCGTGGCCGTCCCTGGAGCGACGGATCACCGGCGACGTGCGCCGCCATGACCTGCTGGACCGACCACGCGACCGGCCGGTCCGGACCGCCATCGGTGCGGCGTTCCTCAGCTGGGTGGTGATCGTCTTCGCCGTCGGTTCGACTGACCGGCTGTTCGTCCGCCTTCACATCTCCTACACCGCTCAGATCCACTTCTGGCGGGTCGGGGATCTGGGTCCTGCCGATCATCGTGTTCTTCGTCACCCGCAGCATCTGCCGCTCGCTGCAGCGCAGCTCCGCGCACCCGCTGCGGGCGTGGGAGGGGAACGTCGTGCGCCGTCGCCCCGACGGGGCGGTCGACGTCGCTGGCCGATAGCCCCGACGCGGTCGAGGCACCTCGCTCCGAGGAACCTGTCGGCACTGCGCCCGGTCAGGAATCCCGAGAGCTCGACTAGAGCAACGAAAACGCCCGGCGCCCGCAGTCAGCGGGAACGCCGGGCGCAGGTACTGCGAAGGACTTCGAAGCGCTAGGCGGTCTTGCGCTCCAGGTCGGCAACCTCGTCGGCCTTGGCGTCGGCGCGCTCTTCGCTGCGGGCCAGTTCGTCCTTGGCCTCGCCCTTGCGCTCCTCCTTGGTGCCCTCGCGGCGCAGCGATGCGTCGCCGGTGAGGTCTCCTGCGGCCTGCTTGACTTTTCCGGTCACTTTGTCGGTGAGGCTCATGGCGCTCCTCTGGTCGTGGTTCGCGGTCTCCATTAGGGCCTACCCGCGGGCGCGGGAGCAAAACGGTCGCCGCAGCTCGGCCGGTTACTGCTGGACGCGCCGGGCGTCAGCCAGTGCCTCGGGGCTGTCGGGCACGTGGCTGGGCTCAGCCGGGAGGTCGTGCGGCAGCGGAGGTGGCGACGAACTGCCACCGGCCCGACGACCCTCGGCGGAGCGTCCCATCGCGGTGTAGACCAAGCCGGCGAGCAGAGCGAGCACCGCGATCGGGATCAGCACGAGGGTGAACACGCCTCCGGCGACGATCCCGCCGAGCAGACCGACCACGACCAGCACACCAACGATCATGTAGATCCACATTGGGGATTTGAATACCCTGCGCGCGACCACGTAAACGGATTTGGGTAGCCGGTGCTCGTGCCCGCGAGCGACCGATACCGGCCGATTGCCGATTACGCCCTGATCGGCGACTGCCACAGCGCGGCATTGGTCTCCCGCAACGGGTCGATCGACTGGTGCTGCCTTCCGCGGTTTGACGCCGGTAGCACGTTCGCGCGCCTGCTCGACCATGACCGTGGCGGGTATTGCTCGATCGCCCCGCGGGGCCGCGCCGCGTGGGAAATCTCTCGCGAGTATGTCGAGGACACCCTGATCCTCCAGAGCACCTTGCGCAGCTCCCGGGGCGAGGCCCGGCTGCTGGATCTGTTCGTGATCCGGGAGAGCGCCCAGCAGGTGTGGCAGCGACAGCTGTTGCGGGTGCTCGAGGTCGAACGGGGCAGGATCGAATTCCAGGTGCGCGTGGCTCCTCGGTTTGACTATGGCGAGGTCCGGCCGTGGATCCGTCGCCACGGGGAGCATCTCCACAGCGCGACCGGTGGCAACGACGCCCTGCTGGTGTTCTCGCAGGCTGATCTGAGGGAAACCGATGATCACGAGCTGGCGGGGACGGTCAGCCTGAGCGCCGGCCAGCGGGCCCACCTGTGGCTGAGCTACTCGCCGCCCGAGCTCGTCGGCGATCAACCTGAAGCCCCTGAGGCCAAAGCGCTCGATCGCGACCTTGAAGATACGGTCAAGTGGTGGCGCCGGTGGGCCAGGACACTCGAGCTGAACGGATCCGACGAACATCAGGCGCGGCGGTCGGCGCTCGTGCTGAAGTCGATGACCCACGCTCCGACCGGCGCGATCGTCGCCGCGCCGACGACCTCGCTGCCCGAGGTGATCGGAGGGAAGCGCAACTGGGACTACCGCTTCGCATGGGTACGGGACTCGAGCTTCAGCTCTCGGGCCTTCGCCGAGGTCGGCTGCGAGCGGGAGGCGGACTCCTTCCGTGCCTTCATCATCCGTTCGGCCGCCGGCCACGCCGGGGATCTCCAGGTCGTCTATGGCGTGGGGGGCGAGCGCCGGCTGGGGGCCTCCGAGCTCGAGGGGCTGGAGGGCTACCGCGGCTCGAAACCAGTGCGGGTTGGCAACCAGGCCGGCGGCCAGCGCCAGCTCGACGCCTACGGCGAGCTGGTGAACTTGACCTGGCGCTGGCACCGCCGTGGTCATTCGCCCACCGATGATGAGTGGCGCTTTCTCGTCTCGCTGATCGATCACGCCGCCGAGCTGTGGCCGCAGCCGGACCGCGGGATCTGGGAGTGGCCCGGCAAGCCCGACCACTTCGTGCACTCCAAGGTGCTCTGCTGGGCCGCGCTGGACCGCGGGATCCGGTTGGCCGACGAATGCATGCGCCGGGCGCCGGTCACGCGGTGGAGGCGCGCCCGGGATGCCTGCCGCAGGGCGATCGAGCGCCGCGGATATGACCGCAAGCGCGGTGTCTTCGTCCAGGCCTTCGATCGGCCCGGACTCGACGCCGCGCTGCTGCTCCTGCCGACGGTCGAGTTCGTCGACTGGAAGGACGAGCGGATGCTGCGCACGGCGGCGGCGATCCGCGAGGACCTCGGCGCCGGCGACGGGCTGCTGTACCGCTATCGCCGCCGCGACGGGATCGGAGGCCGCGAGGGAGCATTCCTCTGCTGCTCGTTCTGGCTCATCGAATGCCTGGCCAACCAGGACGAGCTGACCGAAGCCCGAGCCGTCTACGACACGGTCCTGGCCTACGCCAGCGATCTGGGGCTGTTCTCCGAGGAGGTCGATCCCGGGTCCGGCGAGCTGCTCGGCAACTATCCCCAGGGCCTCACCCACCTCTCGCACATCTCCGCCACGGTCGCGCTCAGAGACGCCCAGCAGCGCGTGTCCGTGAGCTGACAACCACTCGTTAGGCGCTCCCGGTGGTGGGGTAGCGAGAAGTCAGGAGGCGGCAGCCAATCGCAAAGGAGCCTGACGCCATGAGCCAGACCGTAGGTGACTACCTGTTGCAGCGACTGCGCACCTGGGGGGTTGGCCGCGTCTACGGCTATCCGGGCGACGGCATCAACGGCATCATGGGGTCGTTCAGCCGCGCCGATCCCGGTGCGGCTCCGGACTTCATTCAGGTCCGTCATGAGGAGATGGCGGCGTTCATGGCCTGCGCGCACGCGAAGTTCACCGGTGAGCTCGGCCTGTGCATGGCGACCTCCGGACCTGGCGCCGTCCACCTGCTCAATGGGCTCTACGACGCCAAGCTCGATCACCAGCCGGTGCTCGCGATCGTCGGCCAGCAGGCCCGCGCCGGGCTGGGAGGCAGCTACCAGCAGGAGATCGACCTGGTGACGCTGTTCAAGGATGTTGCCCACGAGTACGTGCAGATGGCCACCGACGCCGCCCAGATTCGCCACCTGGTCGACCGCGCCATCCGCATCGCCCTGGCCGAGCGCACCGTCACCGCACTGATCATCCCCAACGATCTGCAGGAGGCCGACGCCGTCCCCACCCCTCCGCACAAGCACGGGACCGTCCACTCGGGCCCCGGGTACAGCGCGCCGCGGATCGTGCCCGTCGACCGGGACCTCGACCGGGCCGCCGAGATCCTCAATTCAGGCGAGCGTGTGGCGATGCTGATCGGCCAGGGAGCGCTGCACGCCGGCGAGGAGGTGGCCGCGGTGGCCGAGGTGCTCGGCGCCGGTGTGGCCAAGGCGCTCCTCGGGAAGGCCGCCCTGCCGGACGACCTGCCGTGGGTCACCGGCTCGATCGGGCTGCTCGGGACCAAGCCCAGCTGGACGCTTATGCAGGAGTGCGACACGCTGCTGATGGTCGGCTCGAGCTTTCCCGTATTCCGAGTTCCTGCCCGAAGAGGGACAGGCCCGCGGCGTGCAGATCGACATCGACGGCAAGATGATCGGGATCCGCTATCCGATGGACGTGAACCTGATCGGCGACAGCGCACGAGACGCTGCGCGAGCTGCTGCCGCGCCTGACGCGCAAGCCGGATCGCTCCTGGCGCGAGCAGATCGAGCGCGAGGTGGGGGAGTGGTGGGAGCTGATGGAGCACCGGGCGCGTCTGAGCGCTGATCCGCTGAACCCCCAGCTCGTGTTCCATGAGCTCTCAGCGCGGCTTCCCGAGCGAGCGATTCTGGCCGCGGACTCCGGCTCCGCGGCCAACTGGTACGCACGCGACGTGCGCTTGCGCAAGGGCATGATGGCGTCGCTGTCGGGCACGCTGGCCACGATGGGACCCGGGGTCCCGTACGCGATCGCGGCCAAGTTCGCCTACCCGGATCGTCCGGTGATCGCGATGGTCGGGGACGGTGCGATGCAGATGAACGGGATCAACGAACTGATCACGATCGCCAAGTACCGCCATCGCTGGGCCGACCAGCGGCTGGTCGTGATGGTGCTCAACAACCGGGATCTCAACCAGGTGACCTGGGAGCAGCGGGCGATGTCCGGTGACCCGAAGTTCGAGGGCTCGCAGGACCTGCCCGATTTCCCCTATGCGAGCTACGCCGAGATGCTCGGACTGCGCGGAATCAGAGTCGATCGGCCTGACCAGGTCGGAGCCGCCTGGGACGCCGCGCTCAGCGCCGACCGCCCGGTCGTGCTGGAAGCCGTGACCGATCCCGAGGTGCCGCCGCTGCCCCCGCACATCACCATCGAGCAGGCCAGGGCACTCACCTCCGCGCTGGTGGGCGGCGACCCGAATGCCCGGGAGATCATCAAACAGGCGTTCAAGCAGAAGGCAGAGGAGTTCCTGCCCGGACGATGACAGCTACCACCGCCGCCCGGACTGAGGCTCCGGTCCAGGAACTCGAGGTCGGGGCGTTCACCGTGCCCACAGATGGGCCGGAAGCCGACGGAACGCTGTCGTGGGACGCGACGACGATCGTCGTCGTGCAAGCCTTCGCCGGTGGCCACTCGGGGCTCGGCTACACCTACGCGGATGTCTCGACGGCCAAGCTGATCCAGTCGAAGCTCCAGGGGGTCGTCCGAGGCACCGACGCCATGGCCCCGCAGGCGGCTTGGGCGGCGATGGTGGGGGCGATCCGCAATCTCGGGCGTCCGGGCATCGCTTCGATGGCGATCTCCGCGGTCGACACGGCGCTGTGGGACCTGAAGGCCCGGATGCTGGGGGTGCCGCTCTGCCGGTTGCTCGGCCAGGTTCATGACCGGGTGCCGGTCTACGGCTCAGGCGGCTTCACCGCCTACTCGCTCAAACGGCTGCAGCAGCAGCTGGGGGACTGGGTGCAGCAGGGAATTCCCCGAGTGAAGATGAAGATCGGCTCGCATCCGCTCGACGATCCCGCGCGGGTCCGCTGCGCCCGGGAGGCGATCGGCCCCAACGCGGAGCTGTTCGTCGATGCCAACGGCGCCTACTCGCGCAAGCAGGCGCTCGCGCTGGCCGAGCGCTTCCGCGCCGAGTCAGCCATCAGCTGGCTGGAGGAGCCGGTGTCCTCGGACGACCTGGAGGGCCTGCGGCTGATCCGGGACCGCGCCCCGGCAGGAGTCGAGATCGCCGCCGGCGAGTATGGCTATGACATCCCCTACTTCGCGCGCATGCTCGGGGCGGGAGCGGTCGATGTCCTCCAGGCCGACGTGACCCGATGCGGCGGTATCACCGAGCTGCTGCGCGTGGACGGGCTCTGCCGTGCCCACGCGCTCCCGCTATCGCTGCACTGCGGGCCGGCGATCCATCTGCATCCGGCGCTGGCGCTGTCCCAGCTGGTTCACCTGGAGTACTTCCACGACCACGTCCGGATCGAGCAGCTCCTGTTCGACGGGGTGCTCAGCCCGCGCGACGGTGCGCTTCGCCCGGATCAGGGCCGGCCTGGCAACGGCCTCGAGTTCAAACGCGAGGCGGCGCAGCGGTATGCGGCCTAGCCGGCTGATTCGCCGGACCACACGGCCAGAGCGGGTCATCACGCGCTGGTGGCGCGATGTCTCCCATGGGCGAGCCCAGCGAACGCTCGCCGCCGCGACCGCCTTCAGTGCCCTGCCGCTGGGCCTGGAGATCTACTTCGAGCACTTCCGCGGATCCTTCGGCGACAAGTGGATGTGGACGCCGGTGATCCTGTCGCCCGCACTGACCGTGGCGGGCGTAGCCGGAGTTCGTTCTGAGCGCGCGGCCCGCACCTGGCTCCCCGCCCTGTCCGCGCTCTACTGCGCGGACGGCTTGGTCGGCGTTGTCACCCACGTCCGCGGCGTCGCGCGCAAGCCCGGGGGTTTCCGGGAACCGCTGTTCAACATCGTCATGGGGCCGCCGCTGCTCGCGCCGGGATCTCTGGCCCTCGTCGGTGGAATGGGGATCGCCGCCGCCGCGCTGGGACGCGAGCGCTGATGGCACGCGGATTTCCGGCGCGCCGAGCATCTGCCAAACCTCCGGCCCGATGGGCAGCCCGCGTCACCAGACGAGCTTCCACGCCAGCGCAACGGTCTGACCCCGCAGATGCACGGGCGCTATCCGGACTACAACGTGCTCGATCAGAGCGGCGACTGGGACGAGGCGACGCGTCGGGTCGTCCTGGAGCGAGTCGGCAACATCCCCCCGATTCGCTTCTTCACCGCGGCTGAAGCCGAGACGCTCGGCGCGTTTTGCGACCGCGTCCTGGCGCAGGACCGCGAACCGAAGATCCCGGTCCTGAACATGGTTGACGCCAAGCTGTTCGCCGGAGAGCTCGACGGGTTTCGCTACGAGGACCTGCCCGATGATCGGGAGACCTGGCGGCGGGTGGCAGCGGGACTGGACGCGGCCGCGCACCAGCACGGAGCCGAATCGTTCGCGCAGGCCGCCGACGACGTGCAGCACGACGTCATCCAGGCATTTTCAGCCGGCGAGCTCCACGGCCGGGTGTGGGACGCCTTGCCGCCGAGCCGTGCCTGGAAGGTGGTGACCCGGGCGATACTGAGCGCGTTCTACTCGCACCCCTGGGCGTGGAACGAGATCGGCTTCGGGGGCCCGGCCTACCCGCGCGGGTACGCCCGTCTCGGCGCCGGCCAGCGCGAGAGCTGGGAGGGCGCCGCGGCATTCGAGGAGGACCCCGTGAGGGACACGCGCGAGCGCGGCGTCGAGGGAGCGTGATCGGTTCTCCGGGACACACCGTGCGGACGCTGCTGCATGGCGCGCTCCGCCCGCCGGAGAACGACTCCGCGTTCCTGCTCGACGTGCATCGACGTGCCGTGCCCCAGGAGCGTATGGCTCGCTACGACGACGCGTACCCGGTGGACCTCGCGATCGTCGGCGCAGGTGCCGGCGGCAGCACGCTGGCCCAACGGCTGGCCCGGCGCGGCTGGAAGGTGGTGGTGCTCGAGTCGGGCCCGTTTTGGGATCCAGACCAGGACTGGGTCTCCGATGAGGCGGGCTCGCACAAGCTCTACTGGACCGAGGACCGGGTGATCGGTGGGGAGGACCCCGTAGAGCTCGGCAAGAACAATTCGGGCCATGGGGTGGGTGGCTCGATGGTCCACTACGCCGGCTACTGCCCGCGCTTTCATCCCTCGGACTTCGAGGTCCGCACCCGCGACGGGGTGGGAGCGGACTGGCCGATCTCCTACCGCGAGCTCAAGCGCCATTACGAGCGGCTCGAGCTCGAGCTGCCGGTGGCCGGCGAGTACTGGCCGTGGGGAGATCCGCACCGCTATCCCCACACCGCTCATCCGGTGGCGGGCGGCGCCGATGTCGCCCGGGAGGCAGCCCGCAAACTCGGTATCGAGGTCCGGGTCGGGCCCGTCGGCATCACCAACGGCAGCTTCGGCAACCGCCCGCACTGCGTGTACCGCGGGTTCTGCCTGCAGGGCTGCAAGGTCAACGCCAAGGCCTCGCCGCTGGTCACCCACATCCCGGATGCGATCGAGCACGGAGCGGAGATCCGGGCCGGCTGCATGGTCAGCCGGGTCGAGGTCGACCAGAGCTCCGGCGCGGTAGCCGGCGTGCGGTATTTCCGCGACGGCGCCGAGCATTTCCAGCAGGCCGACGCGGTCGTCCTGGCCGGGTACTCAGTCGAGACCCCCCGCCTGCTGCTGAATTCCACCAGTCCGCGCTTTCCGCACGGACTGGCCAACGGGAGCGACCAGGTCGGACGCTTCGTGATGGTTCAGGGGGCGCCGCAGGTGGCGGGACGCTTTCCTGAGGAGATGCGGATGTACAAGGCGCCGCCGCCCGAGATCTCCTCAGAGCAGTTCTACGAGACCGACCCCGCGCGCGGTTTCGTCCGTGGATTCTCGATCCAGACCGTTGGCCCCCTGCCAATCGAATGGGCCCAGCACGTTCTGGGCGGCGGCCACTGGGGGCCGGCGCTGCGCGAGTACATGCGTGACTACAACCACTGGTACACGCTCGGTGTGCTCTCCGAGCTGCTGCCGCAGCCCGAGAACCGCGTCACCGTAGATCCGGCGCTGACCGACCGGCACGGACTGCCCGTGGCTCGGATGGACTACACCCAGTGCGAGAACGACCGCAGGAACATCGCGTTCGCCAAGCGGACCCTGCACGACATCTTCGAAGCCGCCGGTGCGCAGGACGTGCTCGAGATCGAGCGCTACGCGCACCTCGTCGGCGGCTGTCGCATGGGGTCCGACCCGGAGCGCAGTGTCGTCGACTCCGACCATCGGGCCTGGGAGCTGCCCAACCTGTTCATCGCGGACGGGAGCGTGATGCCGACCCAGGGGTCGGCGAATCCTGCCCTGACGATCATGGCCCTGGCGTCGCGACTGGCCGAGCGGCTGGACCTCAAGCGTCGCGGCGAATCAGCGCAGCGCCGACGCCCGCGGCGAGGGCCGCTGCGCCCGCGATCGCAGTCCCGCGCCGGTGGCGACTGAGCCAGGCCTGCGGGCTGTGCGACTTCGCGTGCTGATCGAAGATGCCGTGCGCCCCCTCGTCGTGATCGGAGTCGGACGCTTCGAACAGATTGGCGGTCGCGCGTCCCGTCGAAGGGCTCGCCGGTCTGCTGGCCCTCGACTGCCGTCTTGGCCAGGTAACGCTCGGCCAGCCACGGGGCGATCTTGTTGCCGATGATCGTGTAGACGGTCGGAAACCCGACGTACATCTCGGCCCGGCGGTGATGGGCGGCCCAGAAAACCGACCGCGCGGCCACCTCCGGCTGGAAGATCGGCGGCACCGGCTGGGGATGGCGCGGCATCCGGCTCAGGCAATGGTCGAACTGGGGGGTGTTCAGACCCGGGAGTTGCACCATCGTGGTGTGAACCCGGCTACCGCGGTTGCGCAGCTCGCACCGCAGCGATTCCTGGAAGCCTTTGATCGCGTGCTTGGCTCCGCAGTAGGGCGCCTGCAGCGGGATGCCGCGATAGGCCAGCGCGGAGCCGACCTGGACGATCGTGCCACGGTCTCGCGGCTGCATCCTGTTCAACGCCACCTTCGTGCCCCATACCGTTCCGAGGTAGGTGACGCGCGTCGCCCGCTCGTACTCCGCCGGCTCGATGTCATCGAAGAACGAGAAGACGGTGGTCATCGCGTTGTTGACCCAGATGTCGATCGGGCCGAGCACCTCCTCGACTGCGTCAGCGGCGGCGTTCAGCGCCTCGAAGTCGGACACGTCCGCCGAGTGCGCGTAGGCGGTCCCACCCAGCCCGGCGACCTCGGCGGCGGCGGCCTCCAGCCCGGCCCGCCCGCGGGCGATCAGTCCGACGGCGGCGCCGTGACGAGCGAACTCCAGCGCGATCGCGCGGCCGATCCCGGCCGACGCGCCGGTGACGACGACTACCTCGCGCTCAGCCATGTCGCGACCTGCGCCAGATCAGCCACGAACGCGTCCATCGCCGCGCCGCGCTCGGCGTCATCACGCGCTCGCAGAATCGAGGAAGGATGCGCCGTGATCGTGACATGCGGCGCTAACTCGGATTCGATCGGCCGCCCGCGATCCTTTCCGATGCGTATCCGGGGCCCGAGCAGCGCCTGCGCCGCGGTCGCGCCGAGACAAACCAGCGCCTCCGGGTGGACCAGCTGCAGCTCGGCCCGCAGCCACGGCAGGCACGCGCTGACGTGCCAGCGGTCAGGCTTCTGATGGATCCGGCGCTTGCCCCGCAGCGTGTAGCGGAAGTGCTTGACCACGTTCGTGATGTACACGGCGTCGCGGGCGATGCCGGCGCGCTCGAGGCCTCGGTCGAGGACGCCGCCGGCCGGTCCGACAAACGGATGGCCCTCGAGATCCTCTCGATCGCCCGGCTGCTCGCCGACCAGCATCAATTTGGCATCGGCCGCTCCTTCGCCCATCACCGCCTGGGTTGTCCCCTCCCACAAGTCGCAGGCGCGGCACTCCTGCACCGCTTTGCGCAGCTTCGCCGGGGTCGGACTCGGCGGGACCGGGGGCGGAGGGTGATCGTCCGCGCGCTGACGCTGGGGGGAAGCCATGGACTGCGGGAAGGCCTACCCGAGCGATGAAGCGCGTACGCATCGGCTGCTCAGGATGGATGTATGACAGTTGGCGGGGACGGTTCTACCCGGAGGGCGAGCCCAAGCGCCGTTGGCTCGAGCTGTACGCGAAGCGGTTCGACACGGTGGAGGTCAACTCGACCTTCTACCGGCTCGCCCGCCGCGAGGCGGTCGCCAATTGGGTGCACCAGACCCCCCCGGAGTTCGAGTTCGTCGTCAAGGCGAGTCGCTACTTGACGCACATCAAGCGGCTGGTCGAGATCGAAGAGGGGATCAGGCGTTTCTACGCGCCGCTCGAGCCGCTGATCGAGGCGGGGCGGTTGGGAGCGGTTCTGTGGCAGCTGCCCGAGAACTTCCACCGGGACGACGCCCGGCTGCAGGGTTGGCTGGCGGCCCTGCCGCCGGGGCGGCACACGATCGAGTTCCGCCATCCGAGCTGGTTTGCGCCTGAGGTGATGCGGGCGCTGAAGCACCACGGCGTCGCACTGGCGATTGGTGATCATCCCCAGCGGCCCTTTCAGACCCACGTGGCGACCGCTTCGTGGAGGTTCATCCGCTTTCACTACGGGGCGCGTGGCCGGCGCGGAAACTATTCCGACACCGAGCTTGAGACGTGGGCGAGGCGAATCGCGCAGTGGCGACGCACTCACGCCGTCTACGCCTACTTCAACAACGACTGGGAGGGGTTCGCTCCGGCCAACGCGCTGGCCCTGGCGCGGCGGCTGAGCGGGGACTAGCCCGAGCTTCAGCTGGCCGGAACCACGTCGACCGGGAGGCCGAAGCGCTCGCGCACGTCGTCGGGGTCGGGCTGACGGTAGCCGTCGTCGGTCCCAGAGCCGAAGATCACGATGCGGTCGGCCTTGAAGGTGTTCAGCGCGTCCTCGATCGCCGTCATCGGGTCGCTCTCGCCGGTTTCGCTGCGGGTCGAGACGCCGGCGTCGCCGAGTTGCTGCTCGGTCTGCTCGCGAACCTCGTCGGCCCGCGCGATCGCCTCGTCGGCGTCCGAGAGCCAGAACCTGAGCGCGCTTTGCTGCACGGCGGGGGCAACGATCATCACCTCGCCCTGCGTGGGGTCGGTGTCGGCCGGCAGCGCATCACGCAGCTGCTCAGCGGTCACCGGTCGGCTGGCGAGCACAACGATCTTCATCGTTCGGGTCGCTACCCCAGGCCGTGGGGCCCTAACCGGCATTGGCTGAAGCGTGGCGCTGAGGGGTATGACTCACCACCATGAATACCCACCGCTCGATCGCAGCCGTCGCTCCCGCACCACCGACCCCGGCTCCTCCGGCACCTGCGCCTCCGGCACCGGGCCCGGATCCGCAACCGCCGACGCCAACCCCGAGTCCCGGACCGCTGCCTCCGGATCCGAGCCCGCCCTCGATCTAGCGAGGCGAATCAGCCGTCCGGGACCACCCGCACACGCGGATGCGCGGCGGCCGCCGGCCGGTCGGCGCTCAGTGGCGCCGGGGCCACGCCCAGCTCCCGGACCAGGGTGAAGAACGCCTTGGCGTAGGCGGAGGCGGAGGTGCGCGCCTGGAGCTGACGCCAGTCGATCTGCTCCCGCAGCGCGCGGGCGATTCCGAGCAGCTGCGTGTAATCGAGCGAGTGCTCGTCGAGCGCCGAGAGCTTGGTGATCAGCACATCCTCGAGCGCCATGACCGGTGCCTGCACCGACATCACCGGCATCGACTCGGCGCGTTCGAATACCTCGTCGTTCATCTCCAACCCGGCCGGGCAGAAGATCAAGTCGATCATCACGTCGCCATCCCATGCCTTCAGCAGCCATTCCTCCGGGGGGCGCTCCGGTCGCATGCCCTGCCTGACCAGTGCCTCCAGCGCGGCCTCCGCGTGCTCCGGTCTGAGCATCAGATCCAGATCCTTCTGCGGCTCGGGGCCGCCGCGGGCCCAGGCGGCGAAGCTGCCGGCGAGCACGAACGGGACCTGGGCATCACGCAGCGTTGCCACTGCGACCTTCAGGGTGGCCGCAATCGCCTCGAATCGCTCGCTGCCGCGCACGAATATGGACCTACCCACTTGTGGGTAGTCCATGCTGCGATGCCTGAAGATCAGTCAGAGATCCGCTGTCTGCGGATTGCCGCCGCGGGGGACATCCACTGCTCCGAGCAGAACCGCGACGAAATCCGCCGCGCCTTCGCGAGCCTCCCCGGACGTGCGGACATGGTCCTGCTGCCGGGAGACCTCACGACCCACGGAGAGCCTGAGCAGGCCGCGGTGCTGGCCGACGCGTGCGCCGACCTGGACATCCCGGTCGTCGCGGTGCTCGGCAACCACGACTGGCAGGCTGACCGCCGGGACGAATTGGTGGCGGTGCTCGAGGAGGCTGGAATCACGGTCCTCGATCGCTCGGCCGCCACGTTCCGGACGGCCGGGGTGGCCGTCGGCGTGGTCGGCGTCAAGGGTTTCGTCGGCGGGTTCCCCGGCTCGCACCTGCCTGACTTCGGTGAGCCGCTGCTGCGCACGGTGTACGCCGAGACCACGCGCGAGCTGGAGGCGCTTGACCGTGGTCTGCGTGAGATCGCACAGTGCCCGGTGCGGATAGCGATGCTCCACTATGCGCCGACCGAGATCACGATCGTCGGCGAACCGCCTGGCATCTGGGCGTTCCTGGGATCGGACCGGCTGGCGGCGCCGATCGCGCAGCACGAACCCGATCTGGTCCTCCACGGGCACGCCCACGCCGGGACCTTTGAGGGGGCGATCGGCCCGGTTCCGGTCTACAACGTCTCGGTGCCCGTCATCGGCCGTGATTTCTGGCTGTTCGAACTCGACGTCTCAGCGCCCGCGCGCGCACCGCTGCACTAGCCGTACATCGACTCGAACAGCTCCTCGTAGCGCTCGTTGATCACGTTGCGCTTGACCTTGAGCGTCGGCGTGAGCTCGCCGCCGTCCACCGAGAGATCGTGGTCGAGGACGGTGAACTTCTTGATCTGCTCGACCTGGGCGTAATTGCTGTTGGCCCGGTCGAGCTCCTTCTGCACCAGCTCCCGCACGTCATCGCTCTCGGCCAGCTCAGCCATGTCCTCCGGAAGCCCCTTTTCCTTGGCCCACGGTCCGATCTCCTCCTCGTCGAGGGTGATCAGTGCCACCGGGTACGGCTTGCGGTCGCCGTACATGACGGCCTGCGAGATGAAGCGTGATTGCTTGAGCTCGTTCTCGATGTTCGATGGCGTGAGGTTCTTGCCTCCGGCGGTGATGATGATGTCCTTCTTTCGACCGGTGATCTTGAGGTAGCCGTCGTCGTCCAGCTCGCCAACATCGCCGGTGTGCAGCCACCCGTCGATCACCGTGTCCGCGGTGGCCTCCTCGTTGTCCCAGTACTCCGCGAACACGTTGGGACCGCGCATCAGGATCTCTCCGTCCTCGTCGGCGATCTTGAGCTCCACGTCCGGCATCGCCCGGCCGACGCTGCCGAACCTGAAGTGTTCGAGCGTGCCCACGGTGCCCACGGCGGTGGTCTCGGTCATCCCCCAACCTTCGAGCACGGGGACGCCGGCGGCGTAGAAGAACTCGAGGATCTCTGGCGCGATCGGGGCGGCACCGGTGACGGCTTGGCGGATCTGGCCTCCGAACAGCTTGCGGACCTGAGCGAAGATCTGCTCCTCAGCCTGCTGGAACGGCTTCTGGAGGTCCTCCGGAACCGGCTCGCCCTGTTGCTGGAGCTGACGCACCTTGATGCCGAGCTTGACCGCTTGGCGGAAGCGCTCCTTGTCCTCATCGCTTGCCTGCTCCTGCATCTTGTTGGCGGCGGCGTAGAGCTTCTCGAAGATCCGCGGCACCGACGGTAGATAGGTCGGCTTGGTCTCGATGATCTCCTCGAGGATCTTCTTCGTGTCCCGGCCGTAGAACACGATCGTCGTGCCCTGATCGAACGAGGCGAGCTGCGCGGTCAGCGCAAAGCAGTGGGCCAACGGGAGGTACAGGTAGATGGTCTCGCCGGGCTGCACGAACCCGAGCTCCTCAACCATGTGACAGACCGACATCGCGTTGGCGTGCGAGAGCACCACGCCCTTGGGCGGTCCAGTGGTGCCCGAGGTGTAGACGATCGTGTACGGATCCTCGGGATTGATCTGTGCCTGGCGTGGGGCAAGCCCGTCGGGCGTACCCTGGCGACCCCGCTCGCGCAGCTCCTCGAGTGAGCCATCGCCTCCGGACTCGATGCCGATGATGTGCTCGAGCTCTGGCAGCTCGTTCTTGATCTTCTCGATCTTCTCGGCCTGACCCTCGTTCTCGACCACCACCGCGCGAGCACCCGAGTTGCCGATCACCCATTTGCACTCGTTCGGCGAGTTGGTCGGATAGATCGGGACGACGACGCCTCCGGCCGCCGAGATGCCATAGCTCGTCAGCGTCCATTCCAGGCGGGTATCGGAGAGGATGCAGACCCGGTCCCCGGGCTCGATGCCGATCGCCGCCAGACCGAGTGCGATCTCCTCGATTGCCTTGCCGACCTCGGCGTAGTTCATGTCCCGCCACTCATCCCCGTCCTTGTAGCGCGCGGCGACGCGATCACCGAAGCGCTCCGCGGCCGATGCGGGCAAGGCGGATACGTTCGAAGCGCTCAGCTTCGGCTCAGATGTCGTATCGGTCATTTGCTTCTCCTCCGTCGCTCCGGCAGATATCCCTCAGATCATCCTCTACAGGCCATTCTCCCGCGAGCGGGCCATCGATGTCGTCGCTCCCGAGGTGGGTGGATGCTTATTCGTCCCCGGATCGGGTATCGACCAATAATGCGCCCCCTCCTGTTCGTGAACTGGCGGCAGGTCAGCTCCCGGTTCACGGTGTTGATGTGGCTGCTCGCCTGTGCGCTCGCCGTCATCGTCCTGATGCACGTGCCCGGCAACAACGCTCCGGCCGCGGCCGCTGCCGGCCATTCCCGTCTCGGCGCTCCACCGGTGGGCGCGCCCTTGAACAGCTTGCGCCACTGACCAGGCGCTCGGAACCGGCTGGTTCCTTCAGGTTCATCGGTTAGCATCCGCCGAGTCGTATGAGTCGGACGTCCAAAGTCCTGACGCTCGCGATCTTCATTGGGGTGATGCTCGTCGAGCACTTCGGTTGCGACGGCCGCCAAGGTCGTGCGCTACCACGGCTTGGTGCTGCGCAGTACCCGCGTCCTGGCCCGTGGTCGATCTTCGCACCCAGCCGCATGCCTGTGTGCGCTTTGACCGCCACGCTGTCTATCTCGGCCATCCCGGGGCGAGCGAGCGCTGTCCCGCGCATCTGGTCGGCCGTACCGAGGCGATTCTGCTCGAACCGGCGACCGCCGCTCCTGCGCGCGCGGGCGCCGCGACCGCTGCGCCGCTGTCCGGCGCCGGAGCCTGGACCCGTGTGCTGCGTGCGCATTCAAGGGTCACGATCACCGCGACCTGGCATCGGCGGCCCGGCGATATCGCGCGGGCCCTGAGGACGCGGGTCCTGCAGCCGCGCCGGGTGCCCGCGTCGACGGCTGCGGTCCCGGCTCGCGCGGCGTCAAGCGCGATCGCCAATGCCGCCAGCTTCACCAAGGGCCTGGGATTTGACCCCTGCGCGACGCCGAGCACCAGCACCATGACGGCCTGGAAGTCCTCGCCGTACCACACCGTCGGGGTCTATCTCGGGGGCACCAACATGGCCTGCGCCCAACCGAACCTCACGTCGTCGTGGGTTCACACCGAATCCGCTGCGGGGTGGCACTTCATTCCCACCTACGTCGGCCTGCAGGCGCCAGGCAGCTCGTGTGGGGGCTGTGCCGCGATCAGCTCGTCGCAGGCCGCCGCGCAGGGGGCCGCCGCCGCGACCGACGCCGTGAGTCGGGCCCAAGCGGTGAGTCTCGGCCGCGGCAACCCGATCTACTTCGACATGGAGGCCTACTCCACCGGCGGGAGCGCCACGTCCACGGTGCGTAAATTCCTCTCGGCCTGGACGACCACGCTGCACGCCGACGGATATCTGTCCGGCGTCTACAGCAGCGCTGCCTCCGGGATCACCGATCTGGTGCTGGGGCAGAACACGTCATTCATCGAGCCAGACGACATCTGGATCGCCAACTGGAACGGAACGCACAGCACCAGCGACCCCTACGTCCCCAGTGGCTTCTGGGCCGTGCACCAACGCATCCATCAGTACTCCGGCGGACAGGACGTCACCTATGGCGGGGTGACGCTCAACATCGACGGCGACTACGTCGACGGCGCCACAGCGCCGGCCGGATCCTCGATTCCGGACGGCAGCTTCGTCTCTGTCTCGGGCTCGGCGGCCGTCTACCGGATCGCCGGCGGGGCTCCGACGTTCGTCAGCAGCTGGGATGGTTTCGGCGGCCCGCAGCTCGTGAGCACGATCTCTCCGGGCGAGTTCAGCTCGCTGAACTCGGTACCCGTCGACAAGACCATTCTCAGCACGACCACCGGGCGCGTGTTCCGGGTCGCAGGTGGAGCTCCGCTCGAGGTGTTCAATCGGGCGCTGTTCGGCGTCCAGCCCTCGGTGATGATCGACCAATGGGACATCGACAACATCACCAATCCCATGTCCCATCTCCGCAGCGCGCCGGCCAACGGGACCCTCGTAGAGGGCCTTCCCTCGCACACCTACTGGCAGTTCGCGACCGGCGGACGGATGCCCGTGGCCGCGAGCAGTTCGGCGATAACGGTTGACGATCAGGCCCTGTCGCCCTACCCGATTCTGCCGGGCTCGAGCGGGGGCGGTTCGCCGGGCGGCTCCAACCGCTGCGTGGTGCCGGCCCTGCACCAGATGACGATCAACCAGGCCCGTCGTGCGCTGGTGCGTGCCTACTGCGCCCTCGGCAAGATCCACCGTCCCCGGCACCCACGCCGGAACCACACGCTCCGTGTGAACAGCCAGAATCCCCACGCCGGCAAGACCAGCCGGCATCCGGGCTACCGCGTCGGCGTATTCGTCCGCTAGCCGGCGTCCACGCTGGACGCAGCCAGGCGCCGCAGGGCCCGCTGAGGGCTGCTCGCCACCGCCGACCGCAGGATCGTCTCGGCTCCCGTGTCGTCTCGGCAGACGAACGCCGCTCGCCAGACCCCTCCGATCCGGTCACGGCGAAGTTGTGCTCCGCGCTCAGCCGCCTCGTGCTCGAGCAGATCGATCAGAGCGCCATCATCGAGCCGGTCGAACGCCGGGATCATCATTTGCGGCAAACTAATCGCCGCGCTGCGCGACACCCACGACCCATGTCCGCGCGCGTACGTTCGAGCCCGAACGGCCCCGCCCGCAGGGCGTCCGAGAGCGCGCCCGGCAGGATTTGAACCTGCGACCTCTCGCTCCGGAGGCGAGCGCTCTATCCCCTGAGCTACGGGCGCGGGGCCGCCGGAACCGGCGAAGATGCTGAGCTTACCGATGGAGATCGCGATCATCTCGGACACCCACATGCCCCGCGGAGGGCGCCGGCTCCCGGAGGCGTGCGTGGATCGGCTGCAGGCCGCCGACCTGATCATCCACGCCGGAGACCTGATGACGCTCGAGGTCCTCGCCGAGCTCGAGGCGCTGGGCGAGGTCCTCGCCGTGCATGGGAACGTCGACGACGCCGCGGTGCGGACGGCGCTGCCGGCCACCGCCGTTCTCAGCGTGGAGGGCATCAACCTCGCCGTCGTCCACGACGCCGGTCCGGCCAACGGCCGGCTGCCGCGGCTGCGTGCCCGCTTCCCGGGCGCTGACGCCGTCGTCTTCGGCCACTCGCACATCCCTCTGCACGAACGCGCCGCGGACGGATTTCAGATCTTCAACCCGGGCAGCCCGACCGAGCGCAGGCGAGCTCCCGCCCACACCATGGGGGCGGCTCGGCTCAGCGCCGGCAAGCTGCATTTCAGCCTGATCGCTCTCGACTGACACACTGCGGCGCCGTGGATCTCTCGGTGTTCTTTGCCGGCACTGCCGGCTCAATCCCCACTGCTCGTCGCGGTCTCCCGGCGCTCCTGGTGCGACGCGGCGGTGACCGGATCCTGTTCGACTGCGGCGAGGGGACCCAGCGTCAGCTGGTCAGCTCGGTTGGGTTGATGGATCTGACCGAGATCTTCCTCACCCACTTCCACGCCGACCACTGGCTCGGGCTGCCAGGGCTGTTGAAGACCTTCGACCTGCGCGGACGGGAACGTCCGCTGGCCGTCCACGGGCCGCCCGGTCTGCGGGAGCTGGTGCTCACCGCACTGCGCGTCGCCGGCCGGGTCCGCTTCGAGCTGAACCTGATCGAGCTCGAACCGGGGGAGACCCTGGAGCGGGACGGCTACAGCGTCGCCGCGGTGCCGACTCGCCACCGCGGCCCGGCCTATGGGTACGTCCTGTTCGAAGCCGAACGACCGGGCGTGTTCGATCCCAAGCAGGCGATCAGCCTCGGACTCACACCCGGCCCCGATTTCGGTCGTGTCCAGCGAGGCGAGAGCGTCGGCGGCGTCCTGCCCGAGCAGGTCATGGGACCGGCCCGCCCGGGCCGCAAGCTCGTCATCTCGGGCGACACGATGCCCTGCGAGGCGCTGACGATCGCTGCCCACGGCGCCGACGTGCTGGTGCACGAGGCGACCTTCGCCCGGGAGGAGACCGAGCGCGCGGCGGAGACCGGCCACTCGACGGCGGCCCAGGCGGCCACCGTCGCGCGGGATGCCGAGGTTCGGCTGCTGGCGCTCAATCACTTCTCCACGCGTTATCCGATCCGCGTCCTGCGTGAGGAGGCCCGCGCCGTGTTCGAGCCCACGGTGCTGCCGCGTGATTTCGATGAGATCGAGATACCCGTTGCCGAGCGCGGGCGTCCACAGCTGATCCGCTGGACGGACCGCGAGCCGGCGGCCGTCGACCCAGAGACTGCCTCCGACCAAGCGTCGGACTCCGGCGCAGCGCGGGCCCCCACGCCCGACCCGGCCCCGTGAGCCATGCGGGCCTCGAGTGGGTCGAGACCCCGCGGCTGATCCTGGAGCGCCTGCGGCCCGAGCACGCCGAGGAGCTGCCGCTGCTGCTCGGAGATCCGCGCGTCGCCCGGACGCTGTCAGCCGGCGGCCGGCCCCCGAGCGGCGAGGAGATCCGTCAGGCGCTGGCCAACAAGGATGCACATTGGGAACGCCTGAGCTTCGGGCTCTGGCTGGCCCGCGACCGGGAGTCCGGGCAGATGCTGGGCCAGGGCGGGCTCCAGACCTCGTTCGTCGCGGGCGTCGACGAGGTCGAGGTCGCGTGGGCGATCGTCCCCGAGCGCTGGGGTCAGGGACTGGCCACCGAGCTCGCCCGCGCGGCCACGGAGGCTGCGTTCGGTCAGCTCGGGCTGCCGGAGATCGTCGCCTTCACGCTTCCCGAGAACGTCGCGTCGCGCCGGGTGATGGAGAAGTGCGGCTTCGAATTCGAGCGGGGGATCGTGCACGCCGGCCTGCCGCATCTGCTCTACCGCCTCCATTCGGTCGCAAATTCCGGCGAGGAGGCCTGAGCGCCGGCGCGCGCGCCGACCCCGCTGCTAGGCTCCTCACGTCGGCCCCTTTAACCCGGTCCCGAGAGGCTAGGAAGGAGCACGTTGCAAGCCCCAACGGTCGTACTCGACCGCGATGACATGCGCCGCACACTGGTGCGGATCGCCCACGAGATCGTTGAGAAGAATCCGGACGGCCCGATCGCGCTCGTCGGGATTCAGCGTCGTGGCGCTCATCTGGCTCAGCGGCTCCACGACCTGATCCTGGAGTTGCTGGACACGCCCGTCCCGCTGGGCCTGGTCGACATCTCCTTCTACCGCGACGACCTCGCGATCCGGCCCAGCACACCCGTCGTCCACGCGACCCAGCTGGACTTCGAGATCGACTCACGGACGATCGTGATCGTCGACGATGTGCTCTACACCGGGCGCACCGTCCGGGCGGCGATCGACGAGATCTTCGACTACGGCCGGCCGGCCCGGGTGCAGCTGGCCACGCTGGTCGACCGCGGTCACCGCGAACTCCCGATTCGGCCCGACTACGTGGGCAAGAACATCCCCACCTCGCAGGCGCAGCGGGTCAACGTCCGCGTCGACGAGGTCGACGGCTACGACGAGGTCACGATCGGGCCAGCCACCCGAACGGAGGCGGAGCTCGCATGAGCGTGATGCCCAGAACCGGCAGGCACCTGATCTCGATCGACGATCTCGACCGTGCCGGCATCGAGCGGATCCTTGACCGGGCCGAGTCCTTCGCCGAGGTCTCCGGCCGGGAGATCAAGAAGGTCCCCGCCCTGCGCGGACGGACCGTGGTCAATCTCTTCTACGAGTCCTCGACGCGGACGAGTTCCAGCTTCGAGCTCGCGGCGAAGCGACTGAGCGCGGATGTGGTCAGCGTCCGGTCGCAGGGCTCGAGCGTCGACAAGGGTGAGTCGCTCAAGGACACCGTGCAGACGCTCTCCGCCTACGACCCGGCCGCGATCGTCATCCGCTCGCCCCACGCCGGAGCTGCGCAGCTGGTCGCGGGGTGGACTCCGGCCAGCGTCGTCAACGCGGGCGACGGCAAGCACGAGCACCCGACGCAGGCGCTGCTGGACGTGTTCACCCTGAGGCGCAAACTCGGCGCGCTCGACGGTGCCAACATCTGGATCGTCGGCGACGTGATGCATTCGCGCGTGGCCCGCTCGAACATCCTCGCGCTCAACCGCATGGGCGCCCACACGACGGTCTGCGGGCCACCGACGCTGATTCCTCGGGGGATCGAGGCGCTCGGCTGCCAGGCGACCTCGAGCCTCGACCGCCTACACGAGGCGGACGTGGTCTATGTGCTGCGGATGCAACAGGAACGGATGCGCGAGTCTTTCGTCCCCTCGCTGCGTGAGTACGCCACGCGGTACCAGATCAACCTGCAGCGCCTGCGGCCCGGACAGCTGCTGATGCATCCCGGGCCGGTCAACCGCGGGGTCGAGCTCTCCGGTGAGGCGATCGATTCACCTCAGGCACTGATCGGCGACCAGGTCAAGGCCGGAGTCTCGGTGCGAATGGCCGTCCTCTACGAGTTGCTCGTCGGCTCGCCGGTTCTGGCGGCGGTCGCATGAGCCAGAACGACGGCCACGCTCGGATGTTCGCCCGCCCGGGACAGCCCGCGGAACTGCTGATCCAGGGTGCGCACGTGCTCGATCCGCGCGCTGAGCTCGACGAGCCCTGCGACATCCTGATCCGCCAGGGTGAAATCGCCGAGCTCGGGAGCCCCGGCACGCTGACCGCGCCGGCGGGCGCCGAGACGATCGACGCCACCGGCAAGCACGCCTTGCCCGGCTTCGTCGATCCCCACGTCCACCTGCGCACACCCGGCCAGGAGTACAAGGAGGACCTCGACACCGGCACGGCGGCGGCCGCCGCCGGAGGGTTCGTCGCCCTGATCGCGATGCCGAACACCGACCCGGTCGTCGACGAGTCCGCGGTACTGCGCTCGCTGGTCGACGGAGCCTCCCGTCAGGCCCGTGTGCCGGTGGGATTCCTCGCCTCGATCACGCGCGGCCTGAGGGGCGAGGAGCTGACCGAGATGGCTGAGCTGCGCGACGATGGCGCGCTGGGCTTCACCGATGACGGCAAGCCGGTCGTGTCCGCGGGAATGCTTCGCAAGGCGCTGCAGTACCAGCGCCTGAGCGGCGGTGTGATCGCGCTGCATGAAGAGGATCCGGCGCTCTCCGGAGACGGGGTCATGCACGAGGGTGGCGTCTCGGCCCGCCTCGGATTGGCCGGGATCCCGTCGATCTCGGAGTCGACGATGGTCGCCCGGGACAGCGCGCTCGCCCTGTACGAAGGCGCGCGCGTGCACTTCCAGCATCTCTCGAGCATCGAGTCGGTCCAGGCCCTGGCCGCGGCCAAGCAGGCCGGCGCGCGCGTCAGCGCCGAGGCCACGCCGCATCACCTCACGCTCACCGACGACCTCGTGCGCACGCTCGACAGCCGCTTCAAGATGAACCCGCCACTGCGCACCGACGCGGACCGCAAGGCGCTGGTGGAGGCCCTTCGGAGCGGGCTGATCGACTGCGTGGCCACCGACCACGCACCGCACGCGCGCCACGAGAAGGAGGTGGCGTTCGAACAGGCCCCGATGGGCACCACGGGCCTCGAGACCGCATTTGCCGCGCTCTACACCGAGCTCGTTCTTCCGGGCGAGCTGGACCTCGAGACGCTCGTCGAGCGGATGACCAGCGGCGGGGAGCTGTACGGGCTGAGCGTGCCCCGGATCGCCCAGGCTCAGCCGGCCAACCTCTGTCTGGTCGACCTGGGTGCCCAGTATGAGGTCGGCGCCCGCGGCTACGCGAGCCGCTCGGAGAACTGCTGCTTCCACGGCCGCACGCTGCACGGCCAGGTCGTGCTGACGATCGCGGCCGGGGTGGTCGCGTTCCGAGAGCGGATGCTCACCGAGGCCGGAGTGCTGAGCCGATGAGCGCGCGCGGCGCCTACGTGCTGCTTGCTGACGGCACCCGGTTCGACGGCCTGGCCTGCGGCGCCGACGAGGCAGCGGTCGGCGAGATCGTCTTCACCACCTCGATGTCCGGCTACCAGGAGGCGATGAGCGACCCCAGCTACGCCGGGCAGCTGATCATCTTCACCTATCCCCAGATCGGCAACTACGGCGTCTCCGCCGAGGCGATGGAGTCAGACCGCGTTCACGCCCGCGCAGCGATCATGCGCGCCGCGGTGGATCGTGAGGACGCGCCGGGAGCCGAACGGGGCTGGCTGTCTTGGCTGACCGACTGCGGAGTCCCCGCCATCACCGATCTCGACACCCGCGCGCTGGTGCGCCACATCCGCGACGCGGGGGCGATGAAGGGCGGCGTGTTCCCCGACCGGATCTCCCCGGCGCAGGCGGCTGAGATGATCGCGGCCGAGCCTTCGATGAGCGGACGTGACCTGGCCCGCGAGGTGACTCCGTCGTCGCTGGTGACCCTCAATGAGGACGACCGTCCTCGCATCGCGATGATCGACACCGGGGTGAAGCTCTCGATCATCCGCAACCTGCGCGAGCGGGGAGCGACGTTAACCCTGCACCCGTGCACGGCCAGCGCCGAGGACCTCCTGCGGGACGACCCCGACGCGATCTTCCTGGCCAACGGCCCCGGCGACCCAGCGGCGCTGGACTACATCGTCCAGACAGTTCGCGAGCTCATCGGCCGGAAGCCGGTCTACGGCATCTGCCTGGGCCACCAACTGCTGTGCCGCGCGGTCGGGCTCGAGACCTACAAGCTTCCGTTCGGACACCACGGAGCCAACCACCCGGTCAAGGACCTGACCACCGGCCGCACCGAGATCACCAGCCAGAACCACGGGTTCGCGGTTCTCGGTCCCGACGGCGCCAAGACGATCGACACCGACGAGGCGGTGCGCTGGGAGACCGACTTCGGCGCCGCCGAGCTGACCCACATCAACCTCTACGACCGCACGGTCGAGGGACTCAGGCTCAAGGACGTGCCGGGAGCCACCGTCCAATACCACCCGGAGGCCGGCCCCGGGCCCCACGACGCGCTCTACCTGTTCGACCGTTTCGTCGACGAGATCAAGGCCGCGGCATAGTGCCCCGCCGCGATGACATCCACAAGATCCTGCTGATCGGATCCGGGCCGATCGTCATCGGCCAGGCGGCCGAGTTCGACTATTCGGGCACCCAGGCCTGCCGGGTGCTGATGGAGGAGGGCTACGAGGTCGTCCTGGTCAACTCCAATCCGGCCACGATCATGACCGACCCCGAGGTCGCGACCGTGACCTACGTCGAGCCGCTGCTCCCGCGCACGGTCGCGCAGGTGATCGAGCGCGAACAGCCCGATGCGCTGCTGCCCACGCTCGGCGGCCAGACCGCACTGAACCTGGCCAAGGCCCTGCACGAGGACGGAACGCTGGCCAAGCACGGGGTCGAGCTGATCGGCGCCAACTACGACGCGATCGACCGTGCCGAGGACCGGGAGCGCTTTCGCCAGACCATGACCGACGCCGGACTGCGGGTTCCGCGCAGCGCGATCGCCCACAGCGTGGCCGACGCGCGCGCGGCGGTCGAGGAGATCGGGCTGCCGTTCATCGTGCGCCCGGCCTTCACCCTCGGCGGGCCGCGGCGGCGGCGTCGTCCACACCGAGGCCGATCTCGATCGGATCGTGGGCGGCGGCATCGAGGCCTCGCCGATCGGCCAGGTGCTGATCGAGGAGTCGGTGCTCGGGTGGGGCGAGTTCGAACTCGAGGTGATGCGCGACCGCGCCGACAACGTGGTGATCATCTGCTCGATCGAGAATCTCGATCCGATGGGCGTGCACACCGGCGACAGCGTCTGCGTGGCGCCCCAGCAGACGCTGACCGACAAGCAGTACCAGGCGCTTCGTGACCAGGCGATTGCGGTGATCCGGGCGGTTGGGGTCGAGACCGGCGGATCCAACGTGCAGTTCGCGGTCAACCGGGAGACCGATGAGATCGTGGTCATCGAGATGAACCCGCGCGTCTCCCGCTCGAGCGCGCTGGCCAGCAAGGCCACCGGGTTCCCGATCGCCAAGATCGCCGCCCGGCTGGCCGTCGGCTACACGCTGCAGGAGATCCCCAACGACATCACCCGGGCCACACCGGCAAGCTTTGAGCCGGCGATCGACTACTGCGTGGTCAAGTGGCCGCGGTTCGCGTTCGAGAAGTTCCCCGGCGCCGAGGCGGAGCTGACCACCCACATGAAGTCGGTGGGCGAGGCGATGGCGATCGGCCGCACCTTCCAGCAGGCGTTCGCCAAGGCGCTGCGCTCACGGGAGCTCGATCTGGAGGCCACGCAGTCCGGCCGACGATGACCTGCTGCTGGAGCTCGTCGCCTCTCCCGGAGCCGCCCGCTTCGACCATCTGCTCGAAGCTCTGCGGCGCGAGATCCCGGTATCCGTGCTCCATGAGCGCACGAGCATCGACCCCTGGTTCCTGCACGAGCTCAACGCGCTGGTCAAGGACCCCGCAGGCCCCGTTCGCCGGCGAGCGGACCTACAAGGCCGTGGACACGTGCGCCGCCGAGTTCGCCGCGCGCACTCCGTACTTCTACTCCGGCTGGGAGCGTCCCGGGCCCAGGGGCCCGAGCCACGAGGTGCAGCGCGGCGAGCGGCCGAGCGTGGTGATCCTCGGGTCGGGACCGAACCGGATCGGTCAGGGGATCGAGTTCGACTACTGCTGCGTTCACGCCGCCCAGACCGTGCGTGAGCTCGGGCGTGACGCGGTGATGATCAACTGCAACCCGGAGACCGTCTCGACCGACTACGACACCTCGGACCGGCTGTACTTCGAGCCGCTGACGCTCGAGGACGTGCTCGGCGTCTGCGCGATCGAGCAGCCCGAGGGAGTCATCGTGCAGTTCGGCGGCCAGACGCCGCTGAAGCTGGCGGCCGGGCTCGACGAGGCGGGTCTGCGGATCCTGGGCACCGGCATCGATGCGATCGATCTGGCCGAGGACCGCTCCCGGTTCGGACCGCTGTTGGATCGCCTCGGCTACAAGGCTCCGCCCTACGCGAGCGCGCACTCGGCGCAGGAGGCACTCGACCGGGCTCCGGAGGTCGGCTTCCCGCTGCTGGTGCGCCCGAGCTACGTCCTCGGCGGCCGAGCCATGGAGATCGTCTACAGCGTCGACGGTCTGCGCGGCTACCTCGAGCGCGTGGGAACACGCAGAGCCGGGAGCGACGATCTACCTCGACCGCTTCCTCGAGGACTCGATCGAGGTGGATGTCGACGCGCTGTGCGACGGGACCGACGTCTGGATCGGGGGGATCATGCAGCACGTCGAGGAGGCCGGGATCCA
This sequence comes from uncultured Solirubrobacterales bacterium, assembly GCA_963844475.1. Taxonomy (GTDB): domain Bacteria; phylum Actinomycetota; class Thermoleophilia; order Solirubrobacterales; family Solirubrobacteraceae; genus Palsa-465. Next base: position 310,238 of record CAWJOL010000004.1, read on the forward strand.
CTCCGGCGATTCCGCCTGCGTGCTGCCCCCGCACGCGCTCGGCGAGGAGATGCTGGCCCAGATCGCCGAGCAGACGGCCGGGATCGCCAAGGCCCTCGGGGTGGTCGGCCTGATGAACGTCCAGTTCGCGATCCACGGCGAGGAGGGCCTGCACGTGATCGAGGCCAACCCGCGCGCCTCGCGGACGGTTCCGTTCGTCTCCAAGGCGATCGGGCTGCCGCTGGCCAAGCTGGCCTGCCGGATCATGCTCGGTGAGACGCTGGCCGACCTCGACCTTCCGCGCGAGCACGACCAACGGGCACGTCTGCGTCAAAGAGGCCGTGCTGCCCTTCGACCGCTTCGCCGGAGCCGATTCTCTGCTCGGGCCGGAGATGCGCTCGACCGGCGAGGTGATGGGCATCGCTCGGGATTTCCCGACCGCGTTCGCCAAGGCCCAGGCCGCCGCCGGCGCGAGGCTGCCCAGCGGCGGCACTGTGTTCATCACCGTGGCCGACGGCGACAAGCCCGCGGCCACCGGAATCGCCACCTCACTGCACGATCTCGGCTTCGAGATCATCGCCACCCGCGGTACGGCGCAGGCGCTCAACCGGATGGGCATCCCGGCACGGGAGATCAACAAGATCGGCGAGGGCTCGCCCCACGTCGTCGACTGCATCGAGCGCGGCGAGGTCGATCTCGTGATCAATACTCCGGTCGGCACCGGCGCCCGCACCGACGGCTACGAGATCCGCTCGGCGCCATCACCCGCGGGATTCCGTGCATCACCACGATCTCCGGCGGAATGGCTGCTGCCCGGGCGATCGCCGCCGCGCGCCGGGGCGAGCCCGAGGTGATCTCGCTGCAGGAGATCCACGCTCGCGCCTCCGGGGTGCATTGACCGCCGAGCCGGCACTGAGCACCGACCGGGTGCAGGCACCGTTCGGACGCCGCGCCGACGATGGTCAGCGGACGCGAGCAGCATGGCGCGTACGTCGTGCTGCGCTGACCGAGGATCCCGCCGGCCCGCGTCCGCAGGCCGGCCAGTTCTACATGCTGAGCACGGCCGAGCGCTGGGGTGGGGGAGACGACGAGCGACCGTTTCTCCCGCGCGCGTTCAGCGTGCTGCGGGCCCCGGCCGACGGCCATGAGCTCCAGTTTCTGATCGAGGACGTTGGGCCCGGAACCAAGCGCCTGTGCGAGCTCGGCCCCGGAGATGAGCTGCTGCTGCTCGGCCCGCTCGGCATCGGATGGTGCTCACCGCGGGAGCACCGCGCTCCGCTGCTCGTGGGCGGGGGGGTGGGGATCGCCCCGCTGGCCATCCTGCAGGATCAGCTGTCGGTGGGGCACGCCACGCTGCTCGGGTTTCGTGACGGCGCCCACGCCGCCGGGGCGGCGCTGCTGGCCAACGCCCAGATTGCCACCGACGACGGCAGCGTCGGCCACCACGGGCTGGTCACCGAGCTGCTGCCGCGAACGCCTGGCTGAGGAGGCTCAGACCGAGGTCTACGCTTGCGGGCCGCCGGCGATGCTCGAGGCCGTGCGCAGCCTGTGCCAGCGAGACGGAGACGCCGGCCCAGCTCGCCCTGGAGTCCGGGATGGCCTGCGGCTTCGGCGCCTGCTTCGGCTGCGTGGTGGCGACCCGCGACGGCTACCTGCGGCTGTGCGTGGACGGCCCCGTGCTTGACGCCGCACGGCTGACGCACCGCGCTGACGCCCGGGAGCCGGGCATTGACCGTCAGCTTCTGCGGGATCGAGCTCAGCATCCGATCATCAACGCGTCGGGGACCTTCGACGCGATCGCGGCGCGCCGCGCGTTCGGAGACGCAGCTGCAGCAGGACTTCCCCTTCTCGGCCTTCGTCTCCAAGACCGTCACGGTGGAGCCCCGCCAGGGCAATCCGCCGCCCCGGCTGTGGGAGCTCGCCGGCGGCCTGCTCAACTCGATCGGCCTGCCCAACAAGGGGCTCGCAGGTTATCTGCGCGAGGATCTCCCCAGGCTGGCGGAGCTTCCGGTGCCGCTGATCGTCAACGTCATGGGCTTCAGCGCCGAGCAGGTGGCCGAGCTCGTCCAGGCCTTCGCGCCCCGCGACGAGGTGGTCGCCCTGGAGCTCAACGTCTCGTGCCCGAACGTGGAGACGGGAATGATCATGGGTGCCGACCCGGACGAGCTCTCACGGCTGCTCGAGCGCGGTCAGGCCGCTCACCGACAAGCCGCTGATCGTCAAGCTGACGCCCAACGTGTCGGACGTGGCCACCGTTGCCCGCGCCGCGCGGGACGCCGGCGCCAGCGCCCTGTCGCTGATCAACACGATCCGCGGAATGGCGCTTGATCCCGTGACCGGGGGAGCCGTGGCTCGGGGGAGTCACCGGTGGCGCATCCGGTCCGGCGGTGCGAGCCATCGCCCTGGCGCAGATCCACATCAGTGCGTGACGCGGTGGATCTTCCGATCATCGGGATGGGCGGCGTTCAGCGAGGCCGTCACGCAGCAGATCTGATCCGCGCGGGCGCAGACCTGGTGGCGGTGGGGACGGAGAGCTTCAGAGATCCCGCCGCGGGACGCCGGGTCGCGGCCGAGCTCGCCCGAAGCCTTGCTCCGGCCCAGGATTAGTCGCGGGCCGCGGGTGCTCCTGGCAAACTGCGGCTGTTTCCGGGGCAATACGCTCCTGATTCGTTCAACACGGCGTGGGGGCTTTGCTCAAACCCCCTGCAAACTCTGCTCTATTCCCCAAACCTTCCTCGACAATGCTCGACCTCAAGTTGAGGTCGAGTCGAATTGCGGGAATTTGCCTTGATCGCACGTGTCCAAGATGTATAGTCGCCGCCCATGCCGCCGGTCAGTGAATCACCCGCCAAACTCATCGCGGCGCCAGAGCGTTCTCTAGTGCAGCGTATGGAAGCGCTTCAGCGCGCCAACGACATCCGCAGCCGCCGCGCGCAGCTCAAGCGTGACCTCAAGGCAGGTCGCCAGCCGATCCACGAACTCCTGCTGTCGCCACCCGAGTATCTCGAGACGGCGAAGGTCTTCGATCTCCTGCTCGCCGTTCCCAAGTACGGGCGCGTGAAGGTGAACAAGATCCTGACTCACTGCCGGATCTCGCCGAGCAAGACGATCGGCGGACTCTCCGAGCGCCAGCGCGCTGAGCTGGTCGACTTGATGCGCCGCCGCTGACGCGGCCGCCGGTTCGCCGCGTCAGGCATGTCCGAGGTGTTCGTCATCACCGGCCCCTCCGGGGTCGGCAAGGGCACGCTGATCCGCGGGTTGCTCGGGCGCCTGCCCGAGCTGGAGCTGTCGGTCTCGGCCACCACCCGGCGACCGCGCCCCGGCGAGCGCGACGGCGTCGATTACCACTTCCTCAGCCCGGAGGAGTTCGAGCGGCACGTGCAGCGCGGCGACTTCGTCGAGCACGCGACGTACTCGGGCAACCGCTACGGAACTTTGCGCTCTGAGCTCGAGCGCCGGCTGCAGGCGGGCAGCCCAGTGGTGCTGGAGATCGAGGTCCAGGGGGCGAGGCAGGTGCGGCCGAGCATGCCGGAGGCGATCGCCGTGTTCATCGCCCCGCCCTCCCAGGAGGCGCTCCGGGTCAGGCTGGTCGGCCGCGGCACCGATACAAGCGAGCAGGTCCAGCAGCGGCTGCAGACCGCTGAGCAGGAGCTTGCCGCGCAGCCGGAATTCGCCCACGCGGTGGTCAACGACCGACTCGAGGAGGCCACGGATGAACTCGAGCACATCGTGCGCGACGCGCTGGCCCGCAGCTGAACGGCCGACCTTGGCGCCCGCGCCCGCTAACCTGTGGGACACCGATCCGATCCCAAAGGACCGCTAAGCCTTGATCTCTCCCCGCATCGACAAGCTGCTCGACCACGTCGACTCCGACTACGCGAGTGTGATCGTCGCCGCCAAGCGCGCGCGCCAGATCAACTCGTACTACCACAATCTCGGGGAGGGCACCTTCGACGAGTTCCCGCCGCCGATGGTCGACACCCGGTCGAAGAACTACCTCACCATCGCCCTGGAGGAAGTCGCCCAGGGCAAGATCAAGTACCACTACCGGTAAGGCGCCGGCGGAGGCAAGGCGATGGCCCGGTTGCTCCTCGGTGTGAGCGGGGGCATCGCGGCCTACAAGGCGCTGGAGACCGCGCGACTGGCGATCAAGGCCGGTCACGCGGTACGCGTGATCCAGACGCCGACCAGCGAGCGGTTCGTCGGCCGCGCCTCGTTTGAGGCAATCACCGGCGCCCCCGTGCTCGGCGGCGAATTCGAGCCCGACCCGGCTCGCGGGGCCTTTCCCGGGGAGCCGCTGCCCGACCACGCGCCGATCAGCCACCTCGCGCTTGGTCGAGCGCGCCGATCTGTACCTGATCGCCCCGGCCAGCGCGAACACGATTGCCAAGCTGGCCTCCGGACAGGCCGACAACCTCCTCAGCACGGCGGCGCTCGCGGCCGCCTGCCCGGTGGCGATCGCGCCGGCCATGAACCACCGCATGTATCTGCACCCGGCCACCCAGGCCAACCTCGAGCTGCTGAGCGCCCGCGGGGTGAGCGATCATCCCGCCGGGAGAGGGGGACCTGGCCTCCCACGGCGAGCACGGCATCGGCCGGCTGGCGGAGCCCGCCGCGCTGCTGGAGGCGTGCGAGATCGCTGCTCACGCGCGCCCTCGCTGCGCGGGGTGCGTGTGCTCGTCACCGCGGGCGGAACGCGGGAGCCGATCGACAGCGTCCGCTACATCGGCAACCGCTCCTCGGGCCGAATGGGTCTGGCGCTGGCGGCCGAGGCAGCGCGCCGCGGCGCCGAGGTAACGGTGATCGCCGCCAACATCACGCGCTCCCGGCGCCCAGCGGCGTGCGGCATCGTCCCGGTCGGCTCGGCGGCCGAACTGGCGGAGGCCTGCGAGGCTCACAATTCGACTCCGCCGACGTCCTGCTGATGGCCGCCGCGGTGGCTGATTTCCGGCCCGCACAGGTGGCTCAGACCAAGCTCAAGAAGGATCGCGGCACAGCCGCTGGTGGAACTCGAGCCAACCCGCGACGTGCTCAGCTCGCTGGCCGCACGGCGCGCCCCGGGTCAGCTGCTGATCGGCTTCGCCGCCGAGCATGGTGATGGCGCGCTGGAGTACGGCGCGCGACAAGCTTGAGCGCGAAGGGACTGGACGCGATCGTCGTCAACGACATCGCCCAGCCGGGCATCGGCTTTGACGCAGACCAGAACGAGGTCGAGCATCCTCACCGCGCAGGGCCAGCCGCGCCACGTCGAGCAGACGAGCAAGCGCCAGATCGCTGCCGCGGTGCTGGATGAGGTCGAGCGCCTGCGGGCCATCGACAGGAAGGAGACGGATGGAGCCGCCAGAGCGGACGCCGGTAGCGCCGCACGAGTCTGAACTATTCGCCGCGGTCGCTCGGCGGATCGCTGAGAACGTCTCCCGCGCGGTGCAGGTCGAAGCCGACACGCTGCAGTCACCTGCTGGTGGCGCTGCTGGCCGAAGGGCACGTTCTGGTGGAGGACTACCCGGGGGTAGGCAAGACGGCCCTGGCGCGGGCGCTGTCGCGCTCGATCGACTGCCACTTCGCGCGGGTGCAGTGCACCTCGGATCTGCTGCCGGCCGACGTCGTCGGCGCGAACGTCTACGACCAGCGCGAGGGTCGCTTCGAGTTCCGGCCGGGTCCGGTGTTCGCCAACATCGTTCTCGTCGACGAGATCAACCGCGCTTCGCCGAAGACCCAGTCCGGGCTGCTCGAGTGCATGCAGGAGCGCCGCGTCACGGTCGACGTCCAGACCCATGAGCTGGCGCGCCCGTTCATGGTCCTGGCCACGCAGAATCCGGTCGAGTACGAGGGCACCTACCCGCTGCCCGAGGCCCAGGTCGACCGCTTCATGGTCAAGATCTCGCTCGGCTATCCCGAGCGCGGCGCGGAGGCCGGGATGCTGGCCGACCATGAGTCCGGGGACAAGGTCCTGGCCCTGGCTCCGGTGGCCACCGCCGCCGAGGTGCTGGCCGCTCAGGATGGGGCGGCCCGAGTCCTGGCCTCCGAGCCGCCTGCGCGAGTACGTCGTGCGGCTGCTGTGGCGCACCCGTGAGGACCCGAGGGTCGAGCTGGGCGCGAGCCCCCGCGCAGGACTGCTGCTGCTCCGCGCCGCCAAGGCTCACGCGATGATGCAGGGCCGCGACCATGCGCTGCCCGACGATGTGCAGGCGCTGGCCGAGCCCGTGCTCGTACATCGCGCTGGTGATGGCTCCGGAGTACCCGCGCACCGCGGCTCGCGAGGTCGTGGCCGACGCGGTCGCGTCCGTGCGGGCGCTTGTGAGGTGAGCTGAGCATGTCCCGGGCTGCCGGAGTCGCCGCCGCGGGGATCGTGCTGACGCTGGCCGCCTTCACCTTCGACGCCGCGCCGCTGTTCGTTCCTGGCGCGGCGTTCGCGCTGCTGGGCCTGATCACCCCGCTCTGGGTGTGGGCCAGCGCCCGTGGCGCTGATGTCCAGCGCCGGCTGGTCGCTGAGCGCGTGATCGAAGGCGAACCGGTGGAGGCGATGATCGAGGTGCGCCGAGGGCGGCTCGGGTTGCCCGGCGGCGAGGTGCTCGACCCGCTCGCCGGCGGTCCGGTTTCACTGAGCCAGCCGCTGTCGCTGGTCGTCGGCGGCTCCCGGGCCGAGGTCCGGATCGTCGCGCGCATGCACCGCCGCGGGATGCACCGGATGCCGCCGCCGTCGCTGGTGGTTCATGACACGCTGGAGCTCGCGCGCGTCGTGCAAGGTCGGCAGCGGACCGCTGCAGGAGTTGCTGATCCTGCCCCGGACGGAGCCCGTGCGGTGGCCCGGGAGCGGCCGGGGCGAGCGGATCGAGAGCGGCGGGTCGCCGTTCGCTCGGCGAGCCGATGGCCGCGGTGGACGTCGATGGGCTTCGTCCCTATCGGCCCGGCACGCCCGCATCCCGGATCCACTGGGCGGCGCTGGCCCGCGGCGCTGGTCTGCTCGAGCGGCGGCTGCAACCCGACGGCGACACCCGGCCCCTGGTCGTCCTTGATGCGCGCGGAAGCGGACCGATCGAGCATCTCGATGCTGCCGTGCGTGCGGCGGCCTCGCTCACCCTGGAGTTCGCCCGCCGTGGCGGCTGCCGGCTGCTGCTCCCCGGGGAGCGTCGAGCCGTCACCATCGACCCCGACCTGGCCAGCTGGCCTGGGGTGCACGCGCGGTTGGCGATGGTCGAAGGCGGTCCCGGAGCACGGCCTCCGATCCTGGGCCCGGGCGCTCGGATGGGATCCCTGTTCTACGTGGCCCCGCAGGCCGCAGAACGGCTACCGGCGGCGCTGACCACGGGCGGGTCGGCCGCGTCGGTGATCGTGCTCCCCGCCGCCGCGGTCCAGCCGCGACTGGCCGGCCTCCGAGCTTTGAGGTGTCCGGATGCCGCGGCTATGTGCTCGGCGCACCGTCCTCCCGGACCGGCGCGCCGCAGCGGCCGGGGAGCTACGCGGCGTGAGCACCACGGCGCAGGTCGCGGTGCTGGAGCCCAAGGGCGTCCGCCGCCTTCGCACTCGGTCTCAGCTTGAGGTGGTGGAGCGCCCGTGGCTCACGCTCGCCGCCTTCGCGGCGTTCGGTCTGTACGGGGCGCTGCGCTGGGGGACGCTGCTGACCCCCGCTCCGATCTGGCGTCTGCTCGGCCTCCTCGGGCTGGCCGTTGTGGTGGCCGGGGCGGGGCGAGCGCTCGCCGCGCGCTCCCGGGGCCTGGCCATCGCGCTGGCGGCGCTCGCGATTCTGACCGTCTTCCCGCTGTGCGGCGTCCCGGTGAGCTGGATCGTCCACATGCGACTGGCTGTCGCGGCCCGCGGAATCGGCCAGGGTCTCAGCGTGCTGCCCAATGTCCTCGTGCCCTACAACGGGATCAACGACTGGGTCCGGGTCGTGGTCTCGCTCGGCGCGGGGATGTTGCTGCTCTACGCCGCGCTCGTCCTGTGCTTCGCGCCGAAACGGGCCGGGGAGGCCTGGCGTGCCGCGCGCGGCACTGCCGCTGATCGTCCTCGCCGTTCTGCCCAGCACGCTGTCGCGCCCTCAGCTGCCGTATCTCCACGGCCTGATTCTGTTCGCGCTGCTGGCGACGTTCATGTGGGCAGACCGGATCCGCCGTTACGACACGCCGCTCGCGGTCGGAGTCAGCATCCTCGCCGGCGCTGCCGCCCTGGTGGCGGCTCCGCGGATCGACCCGCACCAACCCTGGCTTGACTTCCGGGCACTGGCGGGCAATCTCGCGCCTGCTCACATCGAGCGCTTTGACTTCTCGCAGCACTACGGACCGCTGAACTGGCCCCGCACCGGCCGCGAGGTACTCGACGTCAAGGCCCCGCGTCCGGACTACTGGAAGGCGGAGGACCTGGATGTGTTCGACGGCCGCCGCTGGGTGCTGGGAACCGGCGCGCCGGCGCTCCCAGGTCCCGATCCGGCGGCGCGCCGAGCGCTGGACGCAGACCATCCAGGTGACGCTGCGCTCGATGCAGTCCAATGATGTGATCGCGGCCGGCTCCGCCGCGCAGCCGCAGCATCTGCCGCAAACGCCGGCTCAGGGCGCCGATGTCGGGAACCTGGACTGTCCCGGCCGGACTGCAGCCCGGCGACAGCTACCGGGTCAGCACCTACTCGCCGCAGCCCATCGGTCCCGAGCTGGCTGCGGCTCGCAGTCCGCGCGACCATCAATCAGCTCGCCGGCTACCGCGCGATGCAGATGACGACCACTGCCGCCTCCGGCCAGCCCGCGGTGGTGGTGTTCCCCGCGTTTCCCGCCCGTGCGCCGGTCGAGCAGGTGATCGGCCTCTACGGAGGCGACGGGCGCAAGTTGATCGAGCACTCCGCCGTACGGGACGCGCCTACCGCCTCGCCCAGCGCCTTGCCGCCGGCGCAGGCACGTCCTACGGATTCATCCAGAACGTGATGGGGTACCTGCGCCACGGCTACACCTACAACGAGAATCCGGCCCGGAGTGCGCTTCCGCTGGTCAGCTTCCTGTTCGGCACCCGCCAGGGGTATTGCCAGCAGTTCGCGGGCTCGATGGCGCTGCTGCTACGCATGGGCGGCGTCCCCGCTCGCGTGGTGGGTGGGTTCACAACCGGTGCCTATGACCGGACGACGGGTCAGTACCTGGTCAGCGACCTCGACGCCCATGCCTGGGTCGAGGCCTGGTTCTCCGGCTACGGGTGGGTCCGCTTCGATCCCACTCCGGCCAGTGCGCCGGCCCGCGCGGGCACCGTCCCGCTCCCGGCGCTGCACGGCAAGCTCGGTACCGCCCCGAAGGCCGCGCCGGTCCGCCACCGTGATGTCGCGTCAGCCACCCCTCAATCCCGGCCCGGACGCCACGCCGCCGGAGGGACCTCGCTCCCGCTCGTGATCGCGGTCATCATCGCCCTCGGGCTAATCGTCCTGACGGCGCGGGCGACGACGCTGCGCCGGGGTCCCGGCGACGAGGCCTGGATCCTCGAACTCGAGCGCGCGCTGGCCAGATCCGGACGGCCGGCGGCGGCGGGTCTCACGCTGGCCGCACTCGAGCGCCGGCTGGGTTCCTCCTCGCCCGAGGCCGCAGCCTACGTGCGGGCGATCCGCCTGGGCCGCTTCGGCGGGAAGTCCGACGCGCCGACTCCGGCGGGGCGGCGGGCACTGCGGGCGGCAGCTGCGGGCGGGGCTCGGCGCACTCGGGCGGCTGCGCGCGCTGTGGGCGCTGCCGCCGCTACGGATTCGTCCGCGCAGCCGACTCGGGAGCGGCGCCTGGAGGGGAATAAAATAGTCGTCATGGAAGACGCATACGAGCTGTACCGACGCGGCACCGAATTGCTCGACGGTGGACACCACCACCAGGCCGCGATCCCGCTGGCCCGGGCGCGTGATCTGGCTCCGGACAAGACCTCCGTGCGGGAGGCCCTGGGCCGTGCGCTGTTTCACACCCAGCACTACGAGCAGGCCGCGCAGGAGTTCCAGGCGGTGATCGACCGCGCTCCGACCAACGACTACGCGCTGTTCTGCCTGGGCCGATCGCTGCAAATGCTCGGGACGCCACGCGGAGGCTCGCAAGCCGCTGGCGCAGGCGGCAGGCATGCAGCCCGGTCGCCGCGACTACCGGCGCTACCGGGACCAGGCGCGCAGAGCTGCCGGGACCTCTGGCCAGTAGGTCAGCGCCCCAAAAGCGTCGGCAAAACCGCCCGCACCAAACCCTCGTGGGCCGGGCCGCAGGTGCTACGCTGAGGAACCAAGCTTGCGCGCCGGGCGCTTCCCGGTGAGGTTCTGGAAGTGGGCGCTGGCCCGCTTTTTTTATGATTTTTATGAGTATCGACGGAGGAGATCGTGAGTGCACTTCAGACTGACATCGAGGCTCGGCTCGCCGCCAGCGAGCCCGATGTCGAGGTGCTGCTGGCAGAGGTGCTCGGCGGCGGCACGCTGCGTCTGTTCATCGATCACCCCGACGGTGTGACCCTGGCACTGTGCGAGCGGGTCACCGAGCGCCTGAGCGACCTGCGCGAGAAGTACTCGCTGGAGGTCTCCTCGCCCGGACAGGACCGGCCACTCACCAAACCGCAGCACTACAGCCGCTTCCTCGGCCGGCACGCCCGTGTCCGGCTGCGGGAGGCCAAAGATGGACATAAGAGCGTGACCGGAGAACTCGTCGGCGCCTCTGAGCGTGAAGTCACGATCGCGTCCGGAGGCGGAGTCGTCACGATCCCCTACGAGCAGATCGCACGCTCCAACCTCGTTCCCGGAGACTGACCTATGTCACGTGAAATCGTTGAGGCCGTACGGGGCCTCGCAGCCGAAAAGAACATCTCGCAGGAGAAGCTGATGGAAGCGCTCGAGGACGCGCTTCTGTCTGCCTACAAGAAGACGCCCGGAGCCGCGCGCTACGCGAAGGTCGAGATGGACCGCGACAGCGGCGATTTCCGAGTCTGGGAACTGAAGATCCCGCCGGAGCTCGAGGAGCAGCTGCTGGTGGAGTCGACGACCGATCAGCAGCCGACGGTGGATCCTGAGACCGGGGAGATGCGTGAACCGCCGGAGCCGGAGATCGACCTCGAGAAGCTCAAGGAGTTCGAAGATCAGATCGAGACCGAGGACGTAACCCCTGACGACTTCGGGCGGATCGCCGCCCAGACCGCCAAACAGGTGATTTTGCAGCGCATCCGCGAGGCCGAGCGCGACATGATGTTCGAGGAGTACCGCGACCGTGTCGGCGAGCTGATCACCGGAATCGTGCAGCAGTCGGACTCGCGCTACACGCTGGTCCAGCTGCGTGAGCGGGTCGAGGCGTTGCTGCCGAAATCCGAGCAGGTCGACGGGGAGCGCTACGACCACTCCCAGCGGATCAAGGCCGTGATCAAGGATGTCTCGAACTCGACCAAGGGGCCGAGCATCATCGTCTCCCGCCGCGATCCGGAGCTGATCAAGTCGCTGTTTGAGCTCGAGGTCCCAGAGATCGCCGACGGTCTGGTCGAGATCACCGGCGTGGCCCGCGAGCCTGGCTACCGCTCGAAGATCGCGGTCGTCTCACACGTCGACGGCGTCGACCCGGTCGGCGCGTGCGTCGGTCCACGCGGTTCACGCGTGCGGATGGTCGTCTCCGAGCTGCGCGGCGAGAAGATCGACATCATTCCCTACAACGAGGAGCCCGCGCGGTTCGTGGCCAAGGCGCTGTCTCCGGCCCGCGTACGCGAGGTGCTGGTCGATGACGCCAACAAGCAGGCCACGGTGATCGTCCCCGACGACCAGCTGTCGCTGGCCATCGGCCGTGAGGGTCAGAACGCTCGTCTGGCCGCCCGCCTGACCGGCTGGCGCATCGACATCCGTTCGGAAACCGAGTTCGCGGCGGAGGAGGCCGAGCACGGCTACGAGGAAGAGGAGGCTCAGGGTCGCTGTGCGGCGATCCTCTCCAACGGCCGCCGCTGTCCCAACGCCGCGCTGCCCGGCTCGCGTTACTGCGGGATCGAGGCGCACCAGGCACTGGCGGGCAAGGACACCGACCAGGTCGAAGGGCCGGCCGGGGACGAGCTCACCAATGGCACGGACGCGACCGCGGCAGCCGAGGCCGGAGGCGCTGCGTCCTAGCCGACGTACACTGGATCTAGATGAGTAAACGAGTCCATGAGATCGCCAAGGAGCGCGGGGTTCCGGCCAAGGAAGTCCTCGACGCACTGAGGGCGGCCGGCGTCAACGTCAAGGCAGCATCATCGAGCGTCGATGAGGCGACGCGCCACGCGCGTGTTCGGCAACGGCGGGGCCACCGCAGCGCCGTCGCCGGCGAGCGCACCCGCGGCGAAGGCCGCTCCCGGCGGCCGCAGCCGACGCCGAAGGCCAAAGCCCCCGCGGCGCAGGCGCCCGATCCCGCAGCTCAGGCTGCGCCCGCGGACGCCGCACCGGCTGCCCCTGCGGCCGGTACCCCGGCCGCTGCCGAGGGCGCTGCCGGCGCAGGAGGCGATTCCGCCCCCAAGCGCGAGCGTCCGACCCGGGATTCACTGCAGGGCGAACGCGCCCCCGGCACCGCCCACGGACGCCGGCGCGTGGTCATCGACTCACAAGCTTCCCGCCGCGCTCCAGGCGGCGGCGGTCCGCCGCAGTCAAACCAGCCGCCACGACGCCAGCGCCGTGGACGCCGGCGGCGTGGGGTCTATGACGAAGAGGCCGAATCGCGTCCCTCGCGCACCGCAGTCGCTGAGCCCGACACGATTCAGATCAACTCCGGCTCGACGGTCAAGGACGTCGCCGAGTACCTCTCCGTCCCGGTTCCCGAGGTGATGAAGCAGCTGATGGCGCTGGGCGAGATGAAGACGCTCACTCAGACGCTGTCCGATGACGCCATCCAGGTGCTCGCCACCGAGCTGGGCAAGCAGGTTGAGATCGTCCACTCCGAGGACGAAACCGTGTCCGAGCCCGTATACGCCGACACTGAGGAGCAGCTGGTCGAACGCGCGCCGGTGGTGACGATCATGGGTCACGTCGACCACGGAAAGACTTCGCTGCTGGACGCCATTCGTGAAACCGAGGTCGCCGCCGGCGAGGCCGGAGGCATCACCCAGCACATCGGCGCCTACCAGGTTCATCACGGCGAGCGGACGATCACCTTCCTGGACACCCCCGGCCACGAGGCGTTCACCGCCATGCGCGCCCGCGGCGCCAAGGCCACCGACATCGCGGTGATCGTCGTGGCCGCCGACGACGGCGTGAAGCCTCAGACCCAGGAGGCCATCGATCACGCCAAGGACGCCGCCGTTCCGATTCTCGTTGCGGTCAACAAGATCGACAAGGAGGGCGCCGACCCAACCCGGGTGCGCACCGAGATGTCCGGTCTCGGACTCCAGCCGGTGGAGTGGGGCGGGGACACGGACTTCGTCGACGTATCCGCTCGCACCAAGGAGGGTCTGGACAATCTGCTTGAGACGATCGCCACCATGGCCGAGCTCGAGGAGCTGCGCGCCAACCCTGATGCACCCGCCTCGGGAACGGTGATCGAGTCAAAGCTCGATCCCGGCCGCGGCCCGGTGGTGACGATCCTGATCATGCGCGGCACGCTTGAGGTCGGCGACGCGCTCGTGGCCGGAGCCCACTGGGGCCGTGTGCGGGCGATGCACGACTTCCTCGGCAACCGCGTCAGCGAGGCGCTGCCCGGCGAGCCGGTCGAGGTGCTCGGGTTCGATGGCGTCCCGGAGGCGGGGGAGCGCGTCCGCGTCGTCGAGCACGATCGCCGTGCTCGTCAGCTCGCCGGTGAACGCGCGGTTCGCCTGAAGACCGAATCGCTGGCCCGGCGCAGCGGCAAGCGGATCTCGCTGGAGGACATCTTCAAGAGTGATCTGCAGGAGCTCAACCTCGTGTTGAAATCCGACGTCGCCGGGTCGCTGGAGGCGATCGAAGACGAGATCGCGAAGCTCCCTCAGGACGAGATCTCGGTCAACGTGATCCGCCGGGCGGTCGGAGCGGTGACCGAGTCCGACGTGATGCTGGCCGCGGCCTCCGACGCCGTGATCCTCGCCTTCAACGTACGGCCGGTCGGCGACGCGAGGGCGGTAGCCGAGCGCGAAGGCGTCGAGATCCGTCACTACTCGGTGATCTACCGGGCGATCGAGGAACTGCGCAGCGCAATGCAGGGCATGCTCGCGCCCGAAGAGGTCGAGGAGACGCTCGGCTCGGCGGAGGTCCGGCAGACGTTCCGGGCCTCGCGCGTCGGCGTGATCGCCGGCTCGCACGTCACCGACGGAAAGATCACCCGTGGCTCCCGTGTCCGGTTGGTGCGCGACGGCACGGTCGTCTACGACGGCGAGATCCAGAGCCTGCGGCGATTCAACGAGGACGCCCGCGAAGTCGCGTCCGGATTCGACTGCGGGATCGTGCTCCGGGACTACGCCGACGTCAAGGACGGCGACGTGATCGAGGCGTACGCCACTCGCCAGGTCGAGCGCGAGCTCGCCTGAGCAGCGGTGCCGTGCCCGCGAGCGGCTTTGTCGCCGTACTCGTGATCGACCTTCACTTCCCTGAGGCCGGAAGCCTCAAGGCCAAGCGCAAGGAGCTGTCCTCGATCAAGGCCCAGCTCCAGACCCGGATGGGCGTCGCCGTCGCGGAGACCGGGCACCATGACCTGTGGCAGCGTGCCCAGCTGCTCGGCGCGCTGACCGGCGGCTCCCATGCCACCCTGATTGCCGCGGCGGACAGGGTGGAGCGGTGGGTGCTCGGGCGCTGCCCGGATGGCGCGCGCGTGGATCGCGTGGTCACCTCGGTCGAGGACCTGCTGCCGTGAGCGTCGTTTCGTTCGCCTTTACCCCGGGGTGGATAGGATGAGCACAGGACGCATGCGCCGCGTCGATGAGGCAGTTCGCGCGGTCCTCAGCGAAACGATCTCCTCGGAGTTGAAGGACCCGCGCGTCGGATTCGTCACCGTGACCGGAGTCAAGACCAGCCCAGACCTGCGCCACGCTCGCGTGTATGTGAGCGTTCTCGGCGATGACGACGAACGCACCGCCACCCTCACCGTCCTGCGCGCCGCACGTGGCTTCCTGCAGCGCAGGGTGGCCTCTGAGCTCACCCTCAAGCACACGCCCGCGCTGAGCTTCGAGTACGACACCTCGATCGATCACGGCATGCGGATCACGGAGATCCTGTCCGATGACTGAGAACGGCAACCGCCCGGAAAGAGAGCTGATCCTCGAGCAGATCCGTCGCGCGGAAAAGCTGATCGCGGTGACTCACGAGAATCCCGACGGCGACGCCCTCGGGTCGCTCGTCGCCGTTCAGCAGATCCTCGTCGCCCTCGGCAAGGACAGCGTCATCTACATCGACGCCAAGGAGTTTCCGCTGCCCTACGAGTACCGCTTCCTGCCCTTGACTGGCGTGGTCAACAGCCCGCCCGAGGACGTCGCCGAGCGGACCATCATCTTCCTGGACTGCGGCAACCTCGACCGCACCTCGGGCGAAGGCCTGCAACGCCCCGGCGCCCAGATCCTCAACATCGACCACCATCACGACAACACCCGTTTCGGCACGGTCAACTTGGTCGATCCGCACGCGTCGTGCACGGCCGAAATCGTCTGGGATCTGATGCACGGACTCGGGATCTCTCCCACGGTGACGATCGCCGAGGCGCTGTACGTCGGGCTGATCACCGATACCGGACGCTTCATGTACGAGAACACCGGGCCGCGCGCGCACCTGATGGCCGCCGAGCTCATCGAAGCCGGGGTGGACGTACACGAGATGTACCGTCGCGTCTACGAGGGCGTGCCGTACGGCAAACTCGCGCTGCTCGCCCGGGGTCTGGCCAACATCGAGCGCTATGACGACGGACGGCTGACGGTCACCGGGCTGACGGCGGCTGACTTCACCGAATCGGGCGCCGAGGAGAGCTATTCCGAGGGTGTCGTCGACCACCTACGCGCGGTTCAGGGCACCGCGGTCGCCGCCCTCGTTCGCGACCGCATGGGGGAGGACACTGAAGCGGTCCTGCGCAAGGTGTCGCTGCGAGCCAGCGACGAGCGGGTAGACGTCTCGCGGATCGCGCGGGCCCAGGGGGGCGGCGGGCACCGGCAGGCGGCCGGGTTCACCACTGCGATGCCGTGGGCGGAGCTCGTCTCGTTCCTCCGAAACGAGCTCGCGCAGCAGCTTTCGTGAGCGCCCCGGGTGGGGTCGTCCCCGACGGGATCGTCCTGTACGACAAGCCGGCCGGCATCACCTCGCATGACGCGGTGGCCGCGGCGCGGCGTCGGCTCGGACGTGGGGTCAAGGTCGGTCACGCCGGCACGCTTGACCCGTTTGCCACCGGCCTGCTGCTGCTCCTGGTCGGCCGCGCCACCCGGGCGCAGCGCTTCCTGATGGCACTGCCCAAGACCTACATCGTGACGGCGTGCTTCGGCGCCACGTCGTCCACCGGCGATCCTGAGGGTGAGATCGTTCACACCGGAGTGGTCCCCGACGGCGAGCTTGAGCTGCCGACCGGAACCGTGCGCCAGCGTCCGCCCGCGTACTCCGCCGTCAAGGTGGGGGGAAGGCGCGCCTACGCGCTGGCCCGCGCGGGTACGCCCGTCGAGCTCCCCGAACGCGAGATCCAGGTTCACCGCTTCGAGCAGCTCTGGCATGACGGTGAGCGCCGGGGATTCGTCATCGAGTGCTCGTCGGGGACCTACGTCCGGACTCTGATCGCTGCGCTGGGCGACGCCTACTGCGAGGAGCTGCGGCGCACGCGGATAGGCGACTTCGATGTCGCTGAGGCCGACCCAGGGCGTCTGTTGGCGCTCCACGACGCGCTCGGCTTCATGCCCGAGGTGAGGTTGGACACCGACGACGGCAGGCGGGCTGGACATGGTGTTGCGGTGCCCGGAGTGGCCGGCGGTGTCGTGCGGCTGACCGACGAGGACGGCCTGATCGCCCTCGCCGAGCCCGCGCAGGACCCCGGCTGGTTGAAGCCGATCGTCGGCTTCAGGGCTTAGTCTCTAGGCTTCCGCGCCGATGAAGGTGAGCCAGCTCAACGAGGCCGAGCCTCGGCCTCGCAGGATCGCGGTGGGCGAGTTCGATGGCGTTCACAGCGGCCATCGCGAGGTGATCCGCGGCAGCGACACGGTGCTGACCTTCGAGCCGCACCCGCTGCAGGTCGTCCGCCCCGAGGCGGCGCCGAAGCTGCTCACCAGCCTGGAGGCGAAGGCCGAGCTGATCGAGCAGCTCGGAGTGCAGGAGCTCGTATTGATCCCGTTCGACGAGCGCTTCGCGCATCAGAGCCCGCAGGACTTCATCGACGAGGTGCTGATCGGCATGCTGGACGCCACCCGCGTATCGGTCGGGGAGAACTTCCGCTTTGGACATCGCGCCGCCGGCGATCCAGCGCTGTTGGCCGCCGCAGACGTCCTTCGACACGCGGGTTGTGCCGATGGTCGAGCTGGACGGAGAGATTGTCTCCTCCAGCCACATCCGGGCGCTCGTGCTGGCCGGGGAGGTCGAGCAGGCGGCGCGGTTTCTCGGACGTCCCTTCCAGCTGCGGGGCGAGGTCGTCTCCGGTGACCGGCGTGGCCGCGAGCTCGGCTTCCCCACCGCCAACATCGTTCCCGATGAGACCCTCGTCTGTCCCGGCCACGGTGTCTACGCAGCTCGCGCCCACGACGCGTGCGCTGCGGTCAACGTCGGTGTCCGGCCCACATTCGGGACTGGCCGGGCGGTGTTGGTCGAGGCCTACCTGCTCGATCGCGACGTCGACCTCTACGGGCAGAATCTGCGGGTCGACTTCCTGGCGCGGCTGCGGGGGGAGCGACGCTTTGACTCCGTCGACGCGCTGATCGAACAGATGGACGACGACGTCAGGCGAACCCGTGACCTTTGCCAGTGATCCACCGACGGCTCTCTGCTAGCCTCAACCGCCGCATGACGATGACCGCTGAACGCAAGCAGGAACTCGTCGCCAAGTTCGGCGACACCCCCACCGACACCGGCAAGGCCGAGGTGCAGGTCGCCCTGCTGACCGAGCGCATCAACGAGCTGACCGAGCACCTGCGGACCCATCGTAAGGACCACCATTCGCGCCGCGGTCTGCTGATGCTCGTCGGGCGTCGCCGCCGGTTTCTGAACTATCTGCAGCGCAGCGATCTCGAGCGCTACCGCTCGCTGATTCGCGAACTCGGCCTGCGTCGGTGAGCGCGCCGGGCATTATCGCGCCCGGGACTCCTGCTCCAGATTTCGTCCTCCGTCGCGACGATGGAACTGAGTTCACGCGCGCCGATCTGATTGGTCAGAAGACCGTGCTGGTGTTCTACCCGTTCGCCTTCAGCCCGATCTGCACCGACCAATTGAACCTCTATGAGGAGGTTGGAGACGAATTCGCTGCCCGTGGAGCCGTTCTCCTTGGCGTCTCCTGCGACGCCCATTACTCCCAGACCGCGTTCCGGGAGAAGCTCGGCGTGAGCATCCCGCAGCTGTCGGACTTCGAGCCCAAGGGTGCGACCTGCCGGGCGTTCGGCGTCCTGCATCCAGGCGGATTCCCTCAACGCGCCCTGGTCATCATCGGGTCCGATGGGGTCGTGAGCTGGAGCTATCAAGCGCCCTCACCCGGCGATCTCCCAGGGGCGAATCTGATCTTCGACGGCCTGGCGTCCTGACTCGGCGCGGTTGGGTGACGTGACTGAGCTCAGCTCAGCGCCGGTCCCGGAGCCCACCAGCGAAGACCACACGCGGGGATCTTCGGCCGCGACGCTGGTGATCGAATACGCCGACTTCGAATGCCCGCACTGCGCGGCGCTGAGCGCCCGGCTGGCCGGCCTGCCGGTGCGCCGGGTGTTCCGGCACTTCCCCGTTCGATCGAGCCACCCACGAGCTTGGGCGGCCGCCTGCGCCGCCGAGGCCGCCGGCCGCCAGGGGCGCTTCTGGGAGATGCACGATCTGCTGTTCGCCGATCCGGCCCGGCTCCAGGATCCGCACCTGTGGGAGCGCGCGCGCACGCTCGGCCTCGACCTCGATCGCTTCGACCGCGAGCGCCGCGAGGCAGCCGTCCTCGCGAGGGTCAAGCGCGACTTCACCTCAGGCATCCGGGCCGGAGTCGTGACGACGCCGACGCTGTTTGCCCACGGCCGCATGCACGTGGGCAAGATCGACTCGTCGACGCTCGCCGGGCTCAGCGCGGGATCGGGCTGAGCCCGGCGGCAGCGCTTCGGCGTCAGCTGGCCGGCCAGGCGCGGCGACGCGTCATCGCGCCGAAACTCGGCTGGCGCGCCGGGCCACGCCGCTTGGCGCGCCGTTCGACGTGCACGCCATGGTCGTGATGCTGGGTGAAGATGGCGGCCGCGACGACCCCGATGACCAGGGCCGCGATGAACGCGGAGAAGGCGATATTGAGAATCAGGGCTGAAGTCATGGCGGGCTCCGGTGGTAGGGGACCTCTTAAGGGTGTACCCATTTCGTCAGCCCAACCGATGAGAATCGTCTCAGGAATGTAAGAGTGCTTCTCAGGTAAATGTGCGATCTGGCACTTGCGCTCGGGAAGGTTTTGCGGATATAAGCGTCTATATGCGGAGGTTCATCGTGGGGATCGGCGCGGTCACCGCGCTTTTAGTC
Organism: uncultured Solirubrobacterales bacterium; assembly: GCA_963844475.1. Lineage (GTDB taxonomy): Bacteria > Actinomycetota > Thermoleophilia > Solirubrobacterales > Solirubrobacteraceae > Palsa-465. The sequence goes on from CAWJOL010000004.1 coordinate 329,748, forward strand.
GCCCTCGTCGTCATATATCTGACGGCTTTCCTCACCGTCGCACCGCCCGCGGTGTCGGCTGTGGTTCAGGGTGGCAGCGCTCGGCTGACCCTCCAAACGGTCGCAGCCTACGGCCATGATCCCGCACCGGACTGGGTCACCTACCTGGGCCAGGACGGGGGCGGTCACTGGCACCACACGACCATTTACAAGCTGCCGGCGCACACCCTGGTGACCGTGACGATCTACCAATTCGACACCGCGACGGGGCTGCGCAACCCGTTTCTGGCCCAGATCCGCGGGACGCAGGGAGCCACGGCGACGATCAACGGCAAGCCGACCAGTGTGGTCAACGCCGACGACGCATCGCACACGTTCACCGTGCCCAGCCTGGGCGTCAGCGTGCCGCTGCCCGGGATCCCCGACAACGCCAAGAACCCCTGCAGCGTCGCGCCGTGCTCGCTGGCCAACGATCACACCACGATCAGCTTCAGCTTCATGACCCCCGGCAAGGGCACCTATCGCTGGCAGTGCTTCGTCCCCTGCGGCGCGGCCTTCATCTTCGGCAACGGCGGCCCGATGCAGACGCTGGGTTGGATGAGCGGCGAGCTGGTGGTGGCGTGAGCGCGGCCGGCGACGCCCTGGAGGCTCAGGCCGGACCCGAGCCTAGTCATGGCCGGCGGATCGCGCTGATCTGGGCGCTCGCCACCGTGATCCTGGTCCCGGTCGTGATCTTCGTGATCGGGCCGGGCATTCCGCCGGGGCACGCCAGCCGGCAGTCGTCTGACCAGCACCAGGTCAACGTCACGCTCAGTGCGCTGGCGACGCCGATCGTCTTGCTGGTGTGGGTCTATTTCGGCTACGCCGCTCTGGTCTTCCGTCAGCGCGGGCCAGCGATCGTGGATGGTCCCCACATCGACGGGAACCCTCGGATCCAGCTGACCTGGCTGGCCGCCACAACCACGATCGTGCTCGGGCTGGCCGTGTACGGAACCATCGGACTGCTCAGCAGCACCGCGGCCGGCGCGGGCGGGGGGGAGGGTCCGAGTCCGTTGTCCAAGCCCACCGATGTGAAGCACGCGCTGGAGGTCCAGGTGATCGGCCAGCAGTGGCTGTGGACCTTCCGCTACCCCGGTTACGGCGGGGTCGAGACCGACCGGCTGGCGCTGCCGGCCGGCCGGGAGATCGAGTTGCACGTCACCTCGCTCGACGTCGCCCACAGCTTCTGGGCGATCGAGCTCGGCGTGAAGGCCGACGCGATTCCCGGCAACGACAACGTCGCCTACGTCAAACCGGAGCAGGTCCGCTCGATCCAGGTTCGCTGCGCGGAGCTCTGCGGCCTCTGGCACGGGGAGATGAGCACCACCGCGCACGTGATGACGCCGGCCGACTTCGCGGCCTGGATCGCGCAGCGCCAGCGCCAGAACGCGGCGGCGACCAAACAGCTCCCCCCGTACTCGCACATCTACTACCCCGACCCGCTCCGGAGGGCATCCTGACATGACCACGGCCACCGGGGCTCCTCCGAGCACTCCGCAGGACCTCGAGTTCGCCGAGCCCAGCGCGTGGCGCCAGGCACTCGGCTTCAACGTCATCTGGGGGGTCGTCGGGGCGATCGTCGGCTACGCCGTCGGCCACTGGCTGGGCACGCGCATCGGCAACCACATCCATGCCCAGGCGGCGACCGATCAGGATGACCTGGCGATCTTCCTCGGGCTGTTGCTGGCCACGATCGGGTGGCTGATCGGCCTCGGTTTCTTCAACTACGCGGCGGGGCGGATGATCGGTCGCCCGGCAACGCTGCGCGAGCGCGAGGAGCACGGCGCGTGGCGCTACTTCCGGCTCTGCACCGATCACAAGGTCGTAGCGATCCAGTACTTCGTCGCCGTGCTGTTCTTCTTCTTCGTCGCCGGGCTGAACGCGATGTTCATCCGCGCCGAGCTGACCAGCTCCGGGCCGAACTTCGTCCAGGCGGGCAACTACCTGACGCTGGTCGGCCTGCACGGGACGATGATGCTGATGATGATGTCGGCGGCCGTCCTCGGTCCGCTCGGCAACTATCTCGTACCGCTGATGATCGGCTCGCGGCGAATGGCCTTCCCCCGGGTCGAGGCACTGACCATGTGGCTCACCGTGCTGGCCGGGTTCGTGCTCCTGTCGGCCATCGCCCTCGGCGGCTTCCCGACGGGCTGGACCGGCTACGCGCCGCTGGCCGACCAGGCCCGGGGCGGCATCGACGCCTATCTGGTCTCGTTCGCCCTGATCGGAATCGCGCTGGCCCTCGTGGGAATCAACATCATCGCCACCGTGATGACGTTGCGGGCCCCGGGGATGCACTGGAACCGGGTCCCGATCTTCGTCTGGGGACTGATCACCACTTCGATACTGGCTGTGCTCGCCGCTCCCGTGCTGCTGGCCGCGCTGTTCATGGCCGGACTGGACCGGACGGTCGACAGTTCGTTCTTCCTCTCCAGTGCGGGTGGAAGCCCGTTCCTATGGGACAACCTGTTCTGGTTCTTCGGGCACCCGGAGGTCTACATCCTCGCGCTGCCGGGCTTCGGGATCGTGCTGGAGATCCTGCCCGTGTTCGCGCGTAAGCCGCTGTGGGGCTACCGGGTGGCGGTGGCCGGCATGTTCGGCGTCGCACTGCTCAGCTTCACCGTCTGGCAGCACCATCTGTTCGTCAGCGGCATCAACGCCGATCTTCGGCCGTTCTACATGTTCACCACCGAGCTGATCTCGATCCCCACCGGGATCATCTTCCTGATCGCGATGGGGACCCTGTGGAAGGCGCGCATCCGCTACACGGTGCCGATGCTGTTCTCCCTCGCCTTCTTCTTCAACTTCCTCATCGGCGGGGTCTCCGGCGTGTTTCTCTCCGACGTCCCGAGCGACGTGAGTACCCACGGCAGCTACTTCGTGATGGCCCATTTCCACTACACGATCATGGGCGGTCTGGTGTTCGCGCTGATCGGCGGCCTCTACTACTGGCTGCCCAAGATGACCGGCCTCAAGCTGAACGAGCGGCTGGGCAAGCTCCATTTCTGGACGATGTTCGTGTTCTTCAACCTGACTTTCTTCCCGCTGTTCATCGCCGGGCTGCTCGGAATGCCGCGCCGGGTCGTCGGCCTACAACCACAGCCTCCACACGCTCAACGTGTTCGTCTCGATCGCCGCCTTCGGACTGGGGATCTCGATGTTCGTGTTCCTGGTCAACCTCGTCTGGTCGCTGGTGCTCCGGCGCGAGCCGGCCGGTTCGAACCCATGGCAATCGAAATCGCTCGAGTGGCAGCTGCCCTCGCCGGTCCCCGTCTACAACTTCGAACGGATCCCGGTGATCAACTCGGCGCCGTACGGCTACGGCCTTCCGGACGCACCGCCGGTGGCCGATTTCGTGGGTCCCGTCGTCCCGGTCGGGGAAGCGGGCAGCGGATGAGTGCGGTTCCGGGAGAAGGCGCCGTTGCCGCCGGGGTCAGCGCCGTCCCCGGTGAGGGCCGAGCCCCCGTGGCCGAAGAGCCGGCCATCCTCGCGGCCAACCTCAACGTGGGCGTGCGGCTGTTCTCGAGCGCCGTGGCCTTCGTGTTCGTGGCCTTCGTCTTCGCCTTCTTCTATCTGCGGGCGGTCAACTCGAACGGGCAGTGGAGACCCCCGCACGTCAAGCCGGCTGCCGGCATCGGGATCGCCATGCTGGTCTGCGTGCTCGGCGCAACCGCCCTGTTCCTGTTCGCCCGGCGCTCGTTGGCGGCCGGCGCCCGGGGCCGATGGCTGGCCGGCGTTTCGCTGGCGCTGGTGCTCGGAATCGCGGCGGTGGCGATTCAGGTTCTGCAGTACACGAACTACAACTTCAACCCTGAGAGCGGCGGCTACGCCAGCGTGTTCGTGGGCTGGACGGCGATGTTCCTGTTCTTCTGGCTCGGCGCGATCTATTGGCTCGAGACGTTTCTGGCCCAGTCGCTGCGCCGCCCGCCCGAGGCGGTGGAGAGCGAGATCACGCGGCCTCTGGCCGTGATGGGGCCCTCTGCCGACGCGGCCATCGTCTATCTCTCGCTGATGGCCGGAGTGGAGGTCGTCTCCTACGTGCTGCTGTACTTGATCAAGTGAGCGTGTCCTCAATCTTCCTCCTCGCCGACCGGGCCTCGGACGTGGGCGCCGGGGCGGTGCTGACGTTGGTCATACCCCTGGCCCTGCTGCTGATTGCTCTGGCGCTCGGGGTCGTGGCCTTTCGCCGCGCCAGCCGGCGCTGAGGCCGCGGCGCGGTGCCGGGCATCGTCGACCTGCCGCTGGCACTCATCTGGGTCTCGCTGGCCCTGCATCTGCTCGGTGAACATCGGGCCACGCTCAAGCTCGCCAGGCCACGCGGCGCGACCGCGCGCTGGCGGGCCGCCGCGTTCTACGCCGGCCTGCTGACGATCTTTCTGGCGCTGGCCACGCCGATCGACTCGCTCGCCCGCAAACTGTTCTGGGTCCATATGACCCAGCACGTTCTGCTCCTCGGCGTGGCCGCGCCGCTGATCGTGCTCGGCGCGCCCTGGAACTCGATCTGGCGCCCGCTGCCGCTGCCCTGGCGGCGCCGGGTGGCGCGTTCGGTGGCCCGCTCGCCCCGCCTTGCCGCGCTGCGCACGCTCGCGCGGATCCTCGGTCGCCCCGGGCCGGCCTGGGTCCTGTTCAACGTCAATCTAGTCTTCTGGCACGTGCCCTTCGCCTATGACCTGACCCTGCGCAGCCCGGCTGCCCACGCCCTCGAGCATCTCCTGTTCGTGGGCTCCGGCGTGTTGCTGTGGTCCCAGGCGCTCCGCTCCCCGCCGCTGCGCGTGCGGCTCAGCTCGCTCGGCCGGGTCTACTACATGGTCGCGGCCACCGCGGTCAGCTGGCTGCTGTCGCTGGTCCTCGCGTTCGCTCCGAGCCCCCTCTACCCGGCCTACGCCCAGCTCGCTCACCGCCCGGGCGGCATCTCGGAGCTCACCGACCAGCACATTGCCGCCGGGGTGATGCTCGGGCCCGGCTCACTGGCGGTGACCCTGTTCGTGTTCCTGGGTCTTTACCGCTGGCTCGGGCAGGACGAGGAGCGTCCGGCCACGCCGCCGCGCACGGAGTACGCGTGAGGAGCGGTGTCGCGGCAGCCGTCGCCGCGCTGGTCCTGGGCGGGTGTGGGGGAGGGTCGACTGGCGGGTCTGCACCCGGGTCAGGGACAGGCACGGGGTCGGGGCTCCAGGGGCTCATCCTGCGCCCGGCCAGACCCGCTCCTCCGTTGGCGCTCCCCAACTACGCGGGCGGTTCGGTTCGGCTGTCCGCACTGAGCGGCCACGCCGTGTTCGTGACGTTCGTCTACACCCACTGTCCTGATGTCTGCCCGCTGATCGTCGCCAGTCTCGCCGCTGCGCAGCGGCACTTGGGGTCAAAGGCGCGTCAGATGCGGATCCTCGCCGTGACCGTGGATCCGCGGCGAGACGTCCCCGCGGCGATCCGTGCCTTCCTGCGGGCACGCGATGCGGTCGGCCGGATGGACTACCTGCTGGGCAGCCCGGGTCAGCTGGCGCAGACGTGGAAACGATGGGACGTGTCCGTGACCGCTGGCAAGCACCGAGTCACGGCGGGTCATTCGTCGGTGATCTACGGGATCACCGGCTCCGGTCACATGGCGGTCGTCTATCCGAGCAGCGTCACGCCGGCGCAGATCGAGCACGACGTTCCGCTGTTGGCTCGGAGCTAGGAAGGCGCGGTCCAGTCCTCCGCGGTGTTCGGCCTCCAGGTCGGCGCATGCGGGACCTGCGGGTTGTGAGGCCCGGGCGCCGCTGGTAGCTTCCCCGCTCGGGAGCGTGAGCGGGTGTCGGTCTCAATAGGAAAAATTCGGCACACCACCGGGGCGATCGACGAGCCAACGGCTCGGAGCTTTGTGCCGCGCTTTCTGCTCAGCCGGCTGGCCGAAGGGCCGATCACGGGGCCAGAGCGCCACCCGGTGCGCGGGGCGCTGCTGCTCTCGGACATCGAGGCGTTCACGGCTCACGTCGAGCGCCTCGTCCAACGAGGCAGCCAGGGGTTGGAGGAGGTGATCACCGATTTCGACCGGTACTTCTCGGCCCTGGTGAAAGCGGTGCACCGTTATCACGGTGACATCCTCACCATCGCCGGCGACTCGTTCCTTTGCTGGTGGCCGGCAGGAGCTGACGGCGATGTGTCTGCAGCCACGGCCCAAGCGGCGCGGGCGGCGCTGGCTGTGCACGAGGCGCTGGCCGAGCATGCCTCGACGCTGCCCACGCGGATCGGGATCGCGGCCGGCGAGGCCACGATCGGGATCGTCGGCGGAGTGGGGGGACGATGGGAGCTGCTGCCGAGCGGTCCCGCCGTGGCCGATGTGGTGGCGTGTGAGCAGAGCGCATCCCCCGGGGTTGTGCTGCTGAGCGCCGAGGCGGGTCGGGCGCTCGGGGCCGCGGCCAGTGTCCGGCCAAATCGTGACGGCCGGGCCGAGCTGAACTCCATGGCTAGTGCGGCCGCCCGGCTCGGCGACGCCCCGATCGCGGAGCCGCTGCCGCACGCCCAGCTTGAGCGGATCGAAGGCCTCGTGCCCGCGCCCGTGCTCCGCTGGGGTGCCGCCGACCAGGACTGGCTGGCGGACTTCCGCCACGTCACGGCCCTGATGATCAGGCTGTCCGGGCCAGAACCGGTGACGGAGGAGGAGTTCGAGCACCAGCATGCCGTGGTAACCCGGTTCCAGGAGATCGTGGCTCGCTTCGACGCCGCGGTCAAGGTACTGGTCGACGGCAAGGGCATTACCTGCTCGGCCATGTTCGGGCTTCCCCCGCGTGCCCACCACGACGACGCCGACCGCGCCCTGCGGGCAGCCGGCGAGATCGATGAGCTCTTTCAGGAGGCGGGCTTTGGCACCGGGGTCGGTGTCAGCTCCGGCCGTGTGTGCTGCGGAGTGTTCGGCATCGACGAGCGTCGGGAGTACACGCTGTTCGGAGATCCGGTCAATGTCGCATCCCGTCTCAGCTCCGTCGCCGCGCGTGAGGTGCTGATCGACGAGGCGACCTCCGAAGCGGCGAGTTTGGCGCTGGAGGTCGAGCGGCGCCCGATGCTGGCGCTCAAGAACCGGCTGGAACCGGTTCGCGTGCACCGGCTGATTGCCCTGCGAGCTGCGCCGGTGCCCAAGCGGCAGGTCATCGGCCGGGCGTGCGAGCTGGCCGCACTGGAGGGCGCGATCGAGCGCCTGCGCGACGGCGGCACCGGTGGCGCCGTCGTGATCGAGGGCGAGCAGGGCATCGGCAAGTCGACCCTGGCGGCCAGTGCCGCCGAGACGGCCACCAAGGCTGGTCTGAGTGTCTTCACGGTGATGGCCGAGCCGGTCGAGCGAGGCACGGCGTACCACCCGTGGTTGCCACTGCTGACGTCGCTGCTCAGCCAGGCGGAGGACGAGGACGCACTACTCGCCGCGGTCGGCGGAGACCCACAGCGCCGTCCGCTCCTACCCCTGTTGAACCCGTTTCTCGCCTCACCCCTGCCGGAGACCCAGGCCACCGCGGCGCTCAGCGGTGACGCGCGGGCCGACCAGCTCGGCGCGTTGCTCAGTGACGTCATCCAGGGGCAGACACTCCAGACCCCGGGTGTGCTCCTGGTCGAGGACGCGCAATGGCTCGACTCGATGTCCTGGAGGTTGCTGCTTGACGTGATCCGGCGGGTGCCCCGGCTGCTCACCGTGGTGACCGAGCGCATCGCTGAAGGCCTCGAGTCGTTGACCGCGGAGCGGGTGCAGCTGCGAGCCGCACCCGCGGTGCAGGTGCTGACCCTCGGACAACTGTCCTCAGATGAGACGGCGACGCTGGTGCGCCAGCGGCTGCGCACCACGCAGATCAGCCCCGCGATACTGTCGCTGGTGCTCGAGCGGGTCAGCGGCCATCCGTTCTTCTGCGAGGCGCTGCTGGAGACGCTGATCGAGAGCGGAGCGATCCGCGTCACCGGGCAGGGGGCCCAACTTGCCGAACATCCAGAGCTCAACATCCCGGTGTCGATCCAGAGCGCGCTGCTCAGCCGCCTGGATCGACTCGACGCCACCCAGCAGCTGGCGCTGAAGGCAGCGGCTGTCGTCGGGCGGGCGTTCACTGAGGCCGAGGTCGCGGCCGCTCATCCAACCGCACAGGGAGAGACGGTGCGGGATCCGCTCGGCGTGCTCCAGGACCTGGAACTGCTCGCGGTCGAACCCGACCAGGCGCCAGCCACCTACGCCTTCCGTCACAGGATCATCCAAGAGGTCGCCTACGGACTGCTGACCGGCAACCAGCGCAGGCAGATGCACGCCGCGCTCGCCGGCTGGTACGAGGCTCAGGGACCCGGGGCAGATGGGCCGGGGCCGGAACTCCTCGGTCACCATTGGAGCCGAGCGGAGCAACCGGAGCGCGCCGCGCGCTACCTAGAGGAGGCGGGACGCCGGGCGCTTCACCACGGCGCCTTCAAAGAAGCGGTGCACCTGCTCGACGAGGCGATCGGCGCCACCCCTCGCGTCGCCCCCGAGCGCCGCGCCCTGCAGGAGAAGGCGCTCGCCGACGCCCATTACTTCCTCGGCGACATGCCCCGCAGCCGCGCGCTGCTGGAGCAGGCACTCGAGCGCCTCGGCCATCCGATACACGGAGGCCGGCTCGAGCTGGCCCGCGGGCTGGCCGGCGGCGTCGCCGCGCAAGCCGCGCACAGCCTCGTTCGCCGAGGACTGCGTCGTTCGTCTCCCGCCGAGCGGGCGACCCTGCTGCCGGCGGTGGACGCGCTGCGCAAGCTTGTGCAGATCAGCTACCTCCACGGCACCTCGACGCTGGAGCTCTCCTATCTGATCATCGCCGGCCTCAACCTGGCTGAGCAGGCCGGCCCGTCCGCCGAGCTGGCGGCGGCGCTGGCCAACGCCTCGGGACTGGCCGGGGTGTGCGGGCTTCACCGCCGCGCCGATGTGTACGCGCACCGGGCCGCGCAAATGGCCGAGGAACAGGAACACTCGCCGGCCGCCGCCTACGTGTGGAATGTGATCTCGATCATGCACGCTGGACGCGGTCTCTGGGGCACCGCGCTGGCCGACAACGATCGCGCGCTCGAGCGGTTCGGAGCAGTGGGGGACTACAACCTCGAGTCAGAGCTGTGGCAGACGCGCTCCGCGCTCCAGCTCTGCCGTGGCGCCTTGCCGGCAGCCGAGCAGGCGTGGACCCATACGCGTGAGCTGGCAGAGCGAACCGGCAGCCCGGTGAACCTGTGCTGGTCCCTGTTGGACGAGGCGCAGACCGAGCTCGCGCGCGGTCACATCGCCGGCGGCGTCCGCGCCCTGGAGGCGGCCGTGGCGATCCCGATCGTCAACTCAGATGGCGGCACGGTGATCGAACGCCACGCGACGACCGCCCTGGCGCGGCTCCAGCAGGGGCGCCACGCCGAGGCAGTGAGCGAGGCCGACGCGGTAATCGAGATGCTGACCAGCCGGCTGCCCACAGGATGGGTCTGGGGCGAGTTCGGGGTGCTGGCGCTCGAAGTTCTGCTTGAGCTGCGCTCCGGAGGCATCGGTGACGTCCCCGCCGCCGGCCTTGACCGCCGCATCCGCCGTGGCCTGATGGCAGTGCGTCGCCTGTCGCTGACCTTCGCCGGGATCCGGCCACGGGTACTGATGCTCCGCGCGCGCACCGCGCGGCTGGCGGGGAACTGGCAGGCGGCCGAGCGGCATCTGGACGAGGCCGAAGCGAGTTCAGCGCGTGAGGACCAGCAGTTCGACCGGGCACGGGTGGCGATCATGCGCGCACAGCAGTGCGCCGATCCCGCGCGTCGTCAAGCGCTCCTCGCGGCGCCGCTCAGGGTGCTGCAGGAGCTGGGCCAGGGGCGCGAGCTCGCCCGCGCCGAGGCGTTGCTGAGATGAGTCATCTGCGGGCGATCGACCTCGCTCATCACGGGCATCCGCCGCCGACCGCGCACATGCCCTCGGTGCCGCCGGTCGCCGCACCGATCAGCCTGACCCTCGAGGGACAGGTCCAGAACGCGTTGAACCTGATCCTGCCCCTGAAGTCACCGGCACAGATGCCCGCGCTGCTCAAACTGCTCGTCGACGCCGCGCCCGAGATCCAGGCCGCGCTGCGCTCACTGCGCTACGTGCACTTCGCCCGCTTTTTGCCCACCCCGGACTTCAGCCAGCTGCAGACCATCACGACCTATGACGGCGGGCTCAGCTCCTACACGATGGATTTCGTCGCCGTGCTCGGGGATGTCTTCACCGCCGTGCTCCGCTACATCCGCGGCGCGCCCCCGCTGCCAGTACAACGTCACCCGCGTCAGTTCCTCGAGTTCGTTCGCGCCCACAACATGCCGATCGGGGTGTGGTCGGCCTATCCCGACTTGACCGTGCTGGAGATCCAGCGCGCGGCCGCGCGATGACCGAGCTGGCGCTTGAGGACATCCAGGGCAACATCCTGCGCGGCTATCGCTGCGCGAACGCTCGCCACCTCGCCGTCGGGGTGCCGGACGCCGCGTCAGGGCGCGCGTTTTTGGCCGAGCTGCTGGCCGATGGCGCACCGACTGTCACCGATGCGAGTCATTGGCGCGAGCGGCCTGACTATTGCCTCAACATTGGGTGCAGCTGGGCCGGGTTGCGCTCGCTGGGCGTGCCCGATGCCGTGCTGCGCGCGTTCCCCGATGCCTTTCGCGAGGGCGCCGCGACGCGGGCCAGCGCACCTGACCCCGACGGGATCCGCGGCGTGGGACTCGGCGACGTCGGTGACAGCGCACCTGAGACATGGACGATGGGAGGTCCCGCCACCCCTGAGGTACACCTCGTGCTCAGCCTGTTCACCGATGAGCACCACCGCCCACGGCGTGAGCGTTTGACGGGGTCGCTGCGCGAGGCACTGGAGCGGCACGGCCTCCACGAGGTTTGGCACGCCGACGCCGACGCGCTGCCTGACGGGCGTGTGCACTTCGGCTACCGCGACGGGATCTCACAACCCCAGATCGACGGCGCGCCCGGTCGCCAGCTGGACGACATGCAGCCCTCGCTGCCCGCCGGTGACTTTCTCCTCGGGGCCGGCCTGGTCAACTCCTGGGGCGGGAACCACCTCGATGCGATTCCCGCCGCGCTGGGGGACAACGCCACCTATGCCGCGTTTCGCATCCTCGAGCAGGACTGCGCCGCGTTCGAGGCCATGCTCGACGCGTGGGCAAAACAATTCTCGCTGGAGCGCGAATGGCTCGCGGCCAAGCTGATGGGGCGCTGGCGCTCGGGGCCATCGCTGATCACCAACCCGGACAGCCCGGAGCCGGCTCCGCACCAGAGCGCGATCAACCGCTTCGACTACGGGCCTTCACCCGAGCATCCGCTGTACAACGACGACGCCGACGGACACCGCTGTCCCGCGGGCAGCCACGTGCGGCGCCTGAACCCACGTTCGGCGCCCGCAATGGGCTTGCGCGGAACCCGTCGCGTGTTGCGGCGCGGCATGCCGTACGGGCCGCCCGTGGACCCGCAGCACCTCGACGACGGCGTGGAGCGGGGGCTGATCGGCCTGTTCATGTGTGCGGATCTGGAGCTCCAGTACGAGTTCGTGCTGCGGGTTTGGGCCAACCAGGACATCGGCGCGCCGGGCCTGCGCGGGACGAGAGAGCCTCTGATCGGCGCGCAGCCGGGTGGCAGCGGCCACTTCCTGATCCCAGTGGCCGATCGGCGGCAGGCGATTGTGCTGAGCGGCCTTCCGACGCTGACCCGCACCCGCGGTTCGGTGTACTGCCTGATGCCCGGCCTCGGCGGCCTGCGGTACCTGAGCCAGGCACTTTGATCGCTCGGCTGACACCGCCCGATGGACTCGGCGAGGTGCCAACCCTGGACGGCGCCGACTTCGCCCGCGTACTGAGCAATCCTGGCCGACCGGGGAGAGATGGTCCCGCTGCCGGCGGCCGCCGAGGCACGGGGCGAGGCGATCCCGCTGGCCCTCGTGGCGCGATCCGGCACGTTCGCCGCTGGAGTGCTGTTGCGCCCTCAGTTCGGATGCTGCGAGTCCCGCGCTGCGCAGCCGGTCGGTGGCATTCACCCTGGTCAGCGAGCACGAGGTGGCGGTGGACCTGGGCGACGGCGCCGGTCCGCGTTCGGCTTCGCCGGGCGAGGTCTTGCGCGCCGAGTTTCCCGCCGTCCCGGAAGCGGTGATCACCGTGAGCCGGGAGGGTCGAGTGGCGCGCTGCCGGATCAGCTTCGATGACGCCCCGGCGCCGCTGCCCACCGAGACCTGGGCGCTGAACGCCGGCACGGCCTGGATTCTGCCGGCGGCCGGGCACGAGTCACTGCGCTGCCCGTTGGTCGTCGTGGAGGGCTTCCCCGGCCGACACGGCTTTCTGTTCTCCCACGATGTCCTCGCCCAGCACGGGCTGCTCAGCTCGTTGCAGGCCGTAGGTCACGATCTGGTGGTGGTCGGCCTCGACGACGGGACCCGCCCGCTGGCGGAGAACGCGGCGGTGGTCGAGGCCGCGCTGGCCGAGGTGACAGCGCACACCGAACTGCCGGTGACATTGCTCGGCTGGAGCATGGGCGGACTGCTGGCTCGGCATCGCGGTGGCCGCCATGGAGACTCGCGGAGAGCGGCATCGGGTCGACACCCTGGTCACCTGGGACACCCCGCACCGCGGGACGATGACTCAACTCGGCGTGCAGTGGTTCGTGGAGAACTTCGCCGCCGCGCATCCCGCGCTCGAGTCGGAGCGGGAGCTCGTCGGCTTCGCCGCGCCAACCGGGAGATGGACATGCTCGTGCTGGGCCCCGACGGTGGCGTCGACGGTCGACCCCCGGCGGAAGCGCTGCTGGCGGCGCTGTCCTGGCCGCAGCAGCCGCGAAGGGTTCTCGTCTCCAGCGGCCGCGGCGATGGAACCTGCTCGCTGCGGGCCTGGCCAGGTGCTGGCGCACTGGGTCCGGCCCGGACCGACGGCGAGATCAGCCTGCGGGCGCTCGGCGGCCCCGAAGCCGGTGGCCAGCGGGTCGCTGGCCGGCCAGGCGCCGCCGCCCTTGCAGCTGCCGGGAGAGGTCAACTGGGACGGAATGCCCGGCGGCCGCGAGCCCTACGTGGGCCAGGTGGCGGCGATTCTCGTCGACCTGGCCGGAGGGCGGGTGACCCCGGCCCAGCCGCCGTCGACGTGCGTGGTGCCCACGGTCAGCGCGCTCGACCTCGCGGCGCTCCCGACACGCCGGTTCCGCAGGGCACGGGGCTGATCGCCTGTGAGAGCGACAATCCGCATCTGGTGATCGACGCCTGGGCCGCGAGTCGCCTGCTGCGACGGGAAATCGGGGTCGCCGTTCGACCCGGATCGCTTCGACCCCCGCGACGCCGGATTCCTCGCCGATCCGTTTCCCACCTACGCGCGGTTCCGGGAGTTCGCGCCGCTGCATCCCGTGGCCGCCTACGCGAGCCTCTGGTGCTTCCGCGCCGCAGAATGCCGCGAGATCCTGCGAGGGGACACGAGACGTGGCTGAAGCATCCACCCGGGCGCGCCGCCGCCCCCGCTCGGGCCGATGTCGGCGCAGGCCGGCCTCCCGTCGGGCTGTTCAGCGCCGACCCGCCGGCGCACCCGCGCTGCGTCAGGCGGTCGAGGTGCCGCTGCGCGCCGCGCTGGCGGCCGTGCCGGCGCTCGCGCGCGCCCATGCCGGAGAGCTGCTGGCGGCGATCGGGCTGACCGAGCGGATCGAGCTCGTCCAGGACTACGCATTGCCGCTGCCGGCCAACGTGCTGTTCGACCTGCTGGGGATCGTCCCCGACCCCGTCACTCGCTCATCGCTGATGGCCTGGCAGCAGGCCATCACCGTCGCCCACGACAGCAGTCAGGCGCCCGTGGATCCGCCTGCAGGGCGCGACCTGCGCGATGGCGCTCGGGGGTTCTTCTCGGCGCTGGTCCACGGCCACCGGCAGACTCCCGCTCCCGGGCTCATCGGCGAGCTCTGCGACTCGTTCGCGGCCGCCGGACTGGGAGATGCCGAATTGGAGGCCAGCCTCTGCGACCTGCTCGTCGCGGGATATCTGTCGACCACCTTTGTCATCGCGACCGGAGTGTGGCGGCTGCTCAGCACCCCGGGCGCGCTGACGGCCTGCGGGCCGACCCGGCCGCAGTGGGCTGCGCCGTCGACGAACTGCTGCGCCTCGACGGGCCGGTGCAGGTGATCGACCGCTTCGCCGGCGTACCGACGACGCTGGGCGGCCGAGCGCTCTCGGCGGGAAGCCAAGGTCACGGCGGTGATCGGCTCGGCCGACCGTGACCCCGACCGGTTGGCCGCGCCGGATCAGCTGGAGTCGGGCGCGAGGGCCGGCACATGGCGTTCGGAGCCGGTGTGCACCACTGCGTCGGGCGCGCCACTGGCCCGTCTTGTCGCACCGGTGGCGCTGCAGGCGCTGCTCGAGTTCGCGCCGGGCATCGAGCTCGACGGGGAGCCGCAATGGCAGACCGATCCGTACCTGCGCGCGGTGACGAGCCTGCCGCTCGCCCTGACCGGCGGCGGGCGATGAGTCCCGGCTGGTCGCCGACGGGGTGTTCTCCGGTGGCGGGGTCAAGGCGATCGCCTTCGCGGGCGCGCTCAAGGCGGCCGAGGAAGCGGGGTACGCCGAGTGGGAGAAACGTGGCGGGAACCTCTGCCGGCGCGATCACCGCGGCCGCGGTCGCCGTCGGTTTCGATGCCGACTCGCTCACCGACCGGTTGATGGAGTTCGATCTGGCAGCCGTCGCCGACATCGGCCGGCCGCGTCGCCTGGCGCAGCTTCGGAACCTCATGAGCCGCCAAGCCATGGCCCGCGGCCGCGCGCTGCACCAATGGATCGCGGATCTGCTGGAGAGTGCTCCGCGGCCGGCGCGAACGTTCGGGGATGTGGGCGGCCGGCTGCATGTCGTCGCCACCGATCTCGTCCACCGCCGAATGGTTGTCTTTCCTGAGCACGCCTCGCGCTACCTGGCCCCGAACGGAGAAGCCCTGGGATCCCGCCGCCTTCCCGCTCGCAGACGCGGTGCGGATCAGCGCCGGCTACCCGTTCATGTTCCCGCCGGTGAAGCTGCGTGACGCGGCCACGGGCACGCTGGGCGCGTTGGTCGACGGCGGGATCGTCAGCAGCTTTCCGGTCTTCCTGTTCGACCGCCGCGACCCCTGCCATCCGACCTGGGGGTTCCGCCTGCACGAGCATCCCCGCCCCCCGGCTGCGGCGATCGCGGGGGCGGGCTGGCCGCTGACAATGGTCCGCGCGATCCTTGAGACGAGCATCAACGAGCTGGACGACCTCTCCGCGCGAGCCTTCTCCCATCGAACGATCACGATTCCCACCGGCGGGGTGGCGGCGCTGCAGTTCGAGCTGCACATAACCCAGAAGCAGGCTCTGTGGCGGGCTGGACACGCGGCGGCAGAGGGGTTCTTCGCCGCGGCCCCGACGGCCCGGAACATCTATGGCCACGAGCCGCCCGCCGCGTCGCTGCCCGACGGGCGGGGCGCAGGGTGCGGGCTGAGGGCCGCTGGTCCCGCTACCATCAACAGGGTTCGGAACGAAAAAGAGAGAAAGCACTCCGCCGACCGAAGGGCGGAGCGGAAGGGAATTGAATATGTCTGACGCCGTTACGCGCGTGTCCGTCGAGATCGCAGGAACGGAGATCTCGTTCGAGACCGGCAAGTTGGCCAAACAGGCCTCCGGCGCCGTAGTCGTCCGCTCGGGCGACACCATGGTGCTCTGCACCGCCACCGCGGGGAATCTCCGCGATGTGGACTTTTTGCCGCTCACCGTAGATGTGGAGGAGCGGATGTATGCCGCGGGGAAGATCCCCGGCTCATTCTTCAAGCGCGAGGGCCGCGCGGGGGAGAAGGCGACGCTGACCGCGCGCCTGATCGATCGGCCGATCCGGCCGTTGTTCCCGAAGGGCTGGCGGTATGAGACCCAGCTCGTCGCACTGCCGATGTCAGTCGACCACGAGCATCCGTACGACATGCTGGCCATGAACGGCGCCTCCGCGGCGCTGATGATCTCCCACGTCCCGTTCCACACCCCCGTGGGTGCGGTGCGGATCGGGAAGATCGACGGCAACTTCGTCCTCAACCCCAACGAGGAGGACCTGCTCGAGAACACCGAGCTCGATCTGATCGTCGCGGGTACCGACGAGGCGATCCTGATGGTCGAGGCCGGCGCGAGCGAGATCCCCGAAGCGGAGATCCTCGACGCGCTCGACATCGCCCACGACGCGATCAAGCAGATCGTCGCCGTGCAGCGCGAGCTGGCCGAGAAGGCCGGCAAGCCGAAGATCGAGGTCCCCGCGCCGACAGGTCGAGCCGGAGCTGCTCGAGCAGATCAAGGCCTCGTACGGCGAGGCTCTGAGCGCCGCCACCCAGGTGGAGGACAAGCTCGAGCGTCAGGCCGCGATCAAGGCGGTCGAGGAGGACGTGCTGGCGAAGTACTCCGGCGATCCGGACTCGGAGACCTACGCCGAGTACCGCGCCAACGCCCAGCGCGCCTTCGACAAGCTGGAGAAGTCGATGATCCGCGAGCGCATCGCCGTCGAGAAGAAGCGCCCCGACGGCCGCAGCGCGGACGAGATCCGTCCGATCTCGATCGAGGTCAGCGTTGCCCCCCGGACCCACGGGTCGGCGCTGTTCACCCGTGGCCAGACGCAGGCGCTCAGCGTTGCCTCGCTCGGGAACCACGCGTGAGGAGATGCGCCTGGACACGCTCGGGTTGGAGACGACCAAGCGCTACTTCCATCACTACAACTTCCCGCCCTTCTCGGTCGGGGAGGCCGGTTTCATGCGCGGGCCCAAGCGGCGCGACATCGGCCACGGAGCGCTCGCCGAGCGCGCCCTGGTGCCGATGATCCCCAGCCAGGAGGACTTCCCGTACACGATCCGCGTGGTCTCGGACATCCTCGAGTCCAACGGCTCGAGCTCGATGGCCTCGGTCTGCGGCTCGACTCTGTCGCTGATGGACGCGGGCGTGCCGATCAAGGCTCCGGTCGCGGGTATCGCGATGGGCCTGATCAAGGAGGGCGATGACTACATCATCCTCACCGACATCGCGGGCGTGGAAGACCATCTCGGCGACATGGACTTCAAGGTCGCCGGCACCAAGGACGGGATCACCGCCCTGCAGATGGACATCAAGATCACCGGCGTGACGTTCGAGATCATGCGCGACGCCCTCGCTCAGGCGAAGGTCGCGCGTGAGTTCATTCTCGGCGAGATGGACAAGGTGATCGAGGCTCCGCGTGGCGAGCTGTCCCGGTACGCACCGGGCATCTCCTCGGTCAAGATCGATCCCGGAGAAGATCGGCCTGCTGATCGGCAAGGGCGGCGAGACGATCCGCGCTCTGCAGGAGGAGTTCGAGTCCCAGATCGACGTCAACGACGAGGGCCAGGTCCTCGTCTACGCGGCGAACCGGGAGCTCGGCGACGCGCTGGTCGACCGGATCCGCTCGATGACCAAGGAGGTCGAGGTCGGCGACGAGTTCACCGGCAAGGTGGTCAAGACCACCACGTTCGGCGCCTTCGTCGAGCTGGCCAAGGGAACCGACGGTCTGCTGCACATCTCCAACGTTGCCCCCGGGCCGGCGCATCGACACGGTCGAGGAAGTGCTCAACAAGGGCGACGAGATCGCGCGTGCGCGTGGTCGAGGTCGACCGCGAGCGCGGCCGGATCGGCCTGCGGATGGCCGACGATCCCGATGTGGCCGGCAAGACGGTCGAGGAGCTGGCCAACGTCGGCAGCGGCGACGGCGGACCCCGGCGCGAGCGTCTCGGACCGCGGAGGCCGTGACCGTGACCGTGGCCGCGGACCGCGCGACCGCGGACCGGTGATCGCGGCCGCGACCGCGATGGCGGCCGCGTCCGCGACCGCGACCCTGACGCGGTCGTAGTCGCACGAAGTGGCTTTCGAGCATCGGCTGACCAAGCTGGATTCGGGCGTACGGATCGTCACGGAGGCAATGCCCTCCGTGCGGTCCGTGTCGCTCGGCTTCTGGATCGGCACGGGTTCGCGGGCCGAGAGTGACTCCGAGGCGGGGTTGTCCCACCTGCTCGAGCACCTGCTGTTCAAGGGGACCGAGAAGTACGCCTCGCTCGAGATCGACCAGATCTTCGACGGGATGGGTGCCGAGCTGAATGCCGGCACCGGCAAGGAGACCACCTCGGTGTACGCGCGGGTGATCGACCAGCACGTGCCCGAGGCGCTCGACGTGATGACGGACATGGTGTTCCGCCCGACGCTGACCGACATCGACTCCGAACGCGCGGTGATCCTCGAGGAGATCGCCATGTACGAGGACGATCCCGCAGGAGAAGGTGTTCGACGTCCTCGGCGAGGCCGTGTTCGGCGATCACCCGCTGGGCCGGGCGATCATCGGCCGCGCCGCGGTGATCGCGGAAACTCCGGTGGAGGAGATCGCCCGCTTCCACGCCTCCCGCTATCGTGCCCTCGAACATCGTCATCGCCGCGGCGGGCGCCGTCGATCACGACCGCTTCGTCGCGATGGTGTCCGAGCGGACGCGGGACCTCAGCGACGCCCCGGCGGTCAGGTCCGACCAGGCTCCGCCGGTCGGCGGCCGCCCGGCGCCGGTTCGAGCGCAAGGACACCGAGCAGTACCACGTCTGCCTCGGCGGACCCGGGCTGTCCCGTCACGACGACCGCCGGTTCGCGCTGCGCGTGCTGGACACGATCTTCGGCGGCACCTCATCCTCACGGCTGTTTCAGGAGATCCGCGAGCGCCGCGGCCTCGCCTACGCGGTCTATTCGTTCACCAGCGCCTACCAGGACGCCGGGCAGGTCGGCCTCTACCTTGGCACCCGTGCCGACAACCTCGGCGAAGCGATGGGCGTGGTCGGAACCGAGCTGGCCCGGCTGCGCGAGGAGCCGGCCACGGCCGAGGAACTCGCGCGGGCCAAGGAGAACCTCAAGGGCCGGGTCGTGCTCGCGCTCGAGTCCACCGGCGCCCGGATGAACCGGCTCGGCTCCGAGGTGCTGGCCGCCGCGCCGCTGCTGTCCCTGGACGAGGTGATGGAGCGGATCGAGGCCGTGTCGATCGAGGACCTGGCGCGGCCTGGTGGCCGAGCTGTGGGCGCCGGAGCGGCTGTCAGCGGCGGGAATCGGACCCGGAGGAGCAACGCTTTGAAGCAGGCGCTGGCGGCGATCGAGCCGGCGCTGGTGACCGAGGGCGCGGAGTGATCAAGGTGGCCGTCGCCGGGGCCGCGGGCCGGATGGGGGAGACGGTGTGCCGTGCGGTCGAAGACGCGGACGACATGCGGCTGTCCGGGCGCGCCGATCCGGCGCTCGGCTGCACGGTTGCCGACGTCCTGGCCGATGCCGACGTGCTCGTCGACTTCACGATCCCGGACACCGCGGTCGAGAACGCGCGGCAGGCGCTCGCCGCCGGCGTGCACGTGGTGATCGGGACGACGGGGTTCGACGTCGACAGCTCTGCGCGGTCTGACCGGCGCCAACATCTTCGTCGCCCCCAACTTCGCCATCGGCGCGGTGCTGATGACGCAGTTCGCCGTCGAGGCGGCCAGGCACATGGCCCGCGCGGAGATCATCGAGCTCCACCACGACCGCAAGCTCGACAAGCCGAGCGGAACGGCGGCACGCACGGCGAACGCTGATGCGCGAGGCCGCGGGCCCGGAGTACGACGTGCCGATCCACTCGGTCCGGCTGCCGGGTCTGGTCGCCCACCAGGAGGTCATCCTGGGCGACGTCGGCCAGACCTTGACCATCCGCCACGACTCGATCGATCGCGAGTCGTTCATGCCCGGCGTGCTGCTGGCGGTGCGCCGAGTCGGCGAGCTGACCGAGTCGCCGGTGGTCGGACTCGAGCGTCTGCTCTGAGCGCGCCTACGCTGCGCGCCGCGCCGAGCACCGCAGCGACCGCCGCCTGGACCACGGCCGGCATACCAGTCGGCCACCGTCTCACGCGGGAACATCCGGATGCTCGAGCCACCAGTTGGCCAGCGATTCGCCGGCGCCGACGATCGCATGGCCGATGGCGTCGATCGCAGCCGGCGGCAGGCCGGCCTTCGCCGCTGCACGCTGGACTTGCACCATCCGGCTGATTGCATCGGCGATCTGCCGGCGGAGTCCGGCCACCTCATCGGCCAGAGGGCGGCTCGAGCTCATCTCGGTGAACAGCACCCGCCAACCGTCGCGATACTCCTCGACGAAGGCCAGAAACTCGGCCACGCGGATCCGCAGCCTGCCGATGCGGTGGATCATGCTCGCCGATCGCACGCAGCAGCCGCTCCAGCAGTTCGCGCCCCATCCGGTCGATGTAGGCGATATACAGCTCTTCCTTGGAGCCGAAGTATGCGTAGACCATCGGCTTGGAGACGTCCGCCAAATCGGCGATCTCGGCCATCGAGGCGGAGTGGTAGCCCTCCCGGGCGAAGGCCTGGCCGGCCACCTCGAGGATCAATGCCTCGCGCTCGGCGCGCGGCATCCCTCGCGTGCCCGCCTTGCGCGGGCTTCGAGAACGGCGGGACGGTGCGGCTTCGGCGCGGATAGGACAAAAGCTGGTTAGAAAAGGTACTCCAAAGGATATTACCCTCCAGTAGATGCCCGAAAAAGGAGCCCCCCCAAACGTCCATCCGATCCAGCGGCGCGTGCTCAAGGCGCTCGGCGCGCTGAGCTCCCCGCTGTTGATCGATGACTACCTGGAGCTGATCAACCCGCTGTGGTCGACCCGCGAGCTCCGCGGGCGGATCGAGGAGATCAAGCACGAAACCGAGGACGCGGCGACGGTGCTGATCAAACCCGGTTATCGATGGTCGGGGCACAAGCCGGGCCAGTATCTGCGGATCGGTCTGGACATCGAAGGCGTCCGGCACTGGCGCGCCTACTCGCTGACCTCGGATCCCTGGCGCGAGGACGGGCTGATCTCGATCACGGTCAAGAACGTCGACGAGGGAAAGGTCTCGCCGTACCTGGTACGGCGCGGACGGCCGGGATCGATCGTCGGGCCTCGGCGGCGTGGAGGGTGACTTCGTGCTCCCGGATGAGCCTCCCGAGAAGCTGCTGTTCATCAGCGCCGGCAGCGGGATCACGCCGATCATGAGCATGCTGCGCCACCTGGATCACGCCGATCAGATGCGCGACGTGGTGCTGCTTCATTCCGCGCGGCACACCGACGACGTCATCTTCGGCCAGGAGCTGCGCGAGCTGGCCGAGCGCCACGACGGGTTCACGCTGCACGAGCAGCTGACCCGCGACAACGGCCGCATGGGGCCGAAGGACCTCGACGAGCTGTGCCCGGACTGGACCGAGCCGTGAGGCGTACATCTCCGGCCCGGGCGAGATGCTCGACGCCTTCACCGAGCATTGGGAGCAGCACGCCGACTGCGAGCGGCTCCACATGGAGCGCTTTCAGCCCAAGCTCGGCCTCGGCGAGGCGGGGGAGGGCGAGGGCGGCGAGATCAAGTTCCTCAAGTCGAGCTGTGAGGCCGAAGTCCGACGGGAAGATCCCGATCCTCGTGGCCGGTGAGGAGGCGGGACTCGATCTGCCCTACGGCTGCCGTGAGGGGATCTGCCACACCTGCGTTGGCGAGCTGCGCTCAGGCCGGGTGCGCGACCTGCGCAACGGCGAGGTCTATGGCCAGGACGGGGAGATGATCCGGACGTGCATCAGCGCGCCGGAGGGCCCCGTCGAAATCGATCTGTAGTCAGATCCGAACGAACGAAGGGGAGCCATCAATGGAGGCCGCAACCCAGAACGGTCATCGCACGAACGGGCACGTGGCGGTCGACGTCTCCGACAACCCGCTGCATCGGCTTACGCCGGAGCAGATCGAGCAGATCGGCAAGGAATTCGACGAGCTTCACGAGCAGGTCAAGGCCGACCTCGGCGATCGCGACGCCACCTACATCCGCTCGATGATCGCCTTCCAGCGACGCTTGGCGCTGATCGGCCGCGCCGAGCTGATCGCCTCCCGCTGGCGGGTGCCGTGGGCGCTCGGGGCCGCCACGCTGGGTCTGGCCAAGATCCTCGAGAACATGGAGATCGGCCACAACGTCATGCACGGCCAGTGGGACTGGATGAACGATCCGGTGATCAACTCGCGAGCCTGGGACTGGGATACGGCATCGACCGCCGAGTCATGGCGGCACTCGCACAACTACATCCATCACACCTACACCAACATCATCGGCAAGGACAAAGATCTCGGCTACGAGATCATGCGGATCGACCCGAATCAGAAGTGGCACCCGATCTACCTGCTGCAGCCGATCTACAACGTCATCCTGGCGTGGCTGTTCGAGTGGGGGGTCGCCCTTCACGACATGGATCTGGACGCGATCCGCAAGGGCGAGAAGAGCCACAAGGAGGCGCTGCAGGACCTCAAGGGAATCGGTGGCAAGGCCCGTGCGCAGATCCAGAAGGACTACATCGCCTGGCCGCTGATCAGCGGCTTGGTCATGACGCTGATCGAGGTGGCGATCTACAGCGCGCGTCAGGAGGCCGAGAGCAACAGCAAGAGCCCGAAGGTGCAGGCCAAGCGAGTCGGACGCAGGCTGCGCCGCAAGCAGGAGAGCGTCGGAAGCAACGTGCTGCGCCAGCTGATCGAACGCCGCTCGTTCCGGGAGCCCTTCCGCCGGACCCTGACCGCCAATGTCGTGGCCAACCTGATCCGCAACGTGTGGTCCTACGCGATCATCTTCTGCGGTCACTTCCCTGATCAGACGTACACCTTCACCCAGGAGGAGACCAAGGACGAGAGCCGCGGCGGTTGGTACGTACGCCAGCTGACCGGCGCGGCGAACATCGACGGCGGTCCGATGTTCCACGTGATCAGCGGCAACCTCGGCTACCAGGTCGAGCACCACCTGTACCCGGACATGCCGAGCACGCGCTACGGGGAGATCGCGCCGAAGGTGCGCGAGATCTGCGAGCGCTACGAACTGCCTTACAACTCAGGGCCGTTTCACCAGCAGCTCGGAATGGTCCAGCGGACGATCCTCCGGCTCGCGTTTCCCGGCGGCAAGTCGCGGCCCAAGCCCGGCCCGTACAAGGGTCCCCTCGTGCGCGGCAGTGGCGAGCGCAACGAGCGCACTGTGGGCGCCGGCTCGAGACCGGCGCGGGTCACCGGGCGCCCGGCGCAGAGCCGGGCGCCCGCGGCCCCTGCGATAATCCCGCCGATGCCTGCGAACCTCGGCGCGATCCTGACCGCGATGGTCACCCCGTTCGATGATCAGGGTCGCGTTGACGAAGACGCGGCGGTCCGCCTGATGAACCACCTGGCCGATCACGGCTCCGATGGGCTGGTGCTCTGCGGGACCACCGGGGAAGCGGCGACCCTGGATGACGAGGAGCACCTCAGGATGATCGAGCTCGGGGTCCAGGAGATGCGCGGCCGGTGCACGATCGTCGCCGGGGTCGGGTCCAACGACACCCGCCATGCGGTCCACCTGACCGAACGGGCGACCGCGCTCGGCCCGGACGCGCTGCTGTCGGTCAACCCGTACTACAACCGTCCAGGGCGGCGCGGGATCACGCGCCACTACCAGGAGGTCTCCCGGGCCACCGATCTGCCGATCCTCCTCTACAACATCCCTCAGCGCACCGGCGAGGACATGTCCAACGACCTGCTCGCCGAGCTCGCGCAGCTCGAGCACATCGTCGGCGTCAAGCAGGCGAACCCCGACAACCTGGCGAAGATCGACGGAATGGAGATCTACGCCGGTAACGACGACATGCTGGCCGACGTGCTCGACCTGGGCGAGCCGGGAGGCATCTGCGTGGTCAGCCACCTGTTCGGCGAAGAGATGCACCGGATGGTCGACGAGCCCGAGCACCGTCGCGAGATCAATCGCGGCCTGGCCGACGTCTACCGCGACGTGGTCGGACCTCTGGCCTGCAGCGTGAAGTCGGCGCTCAACATGCTCGGGATGGCGGTCGGGGCACCCCGGCTGCCCTACGTGGAACCTGATCCGCGCGAGACCGTCGTGATCCGCGAGATGCTCGAGCGCCACGGGCTCCTGCAGACAGCTCGCGCGTGAGCAGCACTCTGAGGGTCCTGCCGCTCGGCGGCCTGGGCGAGATCGGCAAGAACATGATGGTGGTCGAGTACGACAGCCGGATCGTCGTGGTCGACACGGGGCTGCGCTTTCCAACCGCGGAGATGCTGGGGATCGATCTCGTACTCCCTGACTTCACCTATCTGCGGGAGCGCGCCAAGGACATCGAGGGGATCGTCATCACCCACGGACATGAGGACCACCTCGGCGCGCTGCCCTGGGTCATGCGCGAGCTCGGCGCCGACGCACCGGTCGTCTACGGCGGGCGTCTGACCATGGCGATGGCCCGCTCCAAGCTCGATGAGCACAAGCTCCGTGACAGCCGCCTGGAGGACCTCGCTCCCGCGGAGGAGCTGAGCCTCGGCCCGTTCAACGTCGAGCTCGTCCACATGACCCACTCGATTCCTGATGCCTGCGCGGTGGCGCTGACAACCGAATTGGGCACCGTGCTGGTCACCGGGGACTACAAGTTCGACCAGACGCCGGTTGACGGCCCGCCCGGCCGACGTATCCCGGCTGGCCGAGCTGGGCCGCGAGGGCGTGCTGCTGCTGTGCGGAGACTCGACCAATGCCGACCGGCCCGGCTTCTCGCCATCTGAGCGCAACGTCGGGCCGCACCTGGAGGAGGTCTTCGCCCGGGCCGAGGGGCGGATCATCGTCACCAGCTTCGCCTCGAACATTCACCGGGTCCAGCAGTGCGTCGACGCCGCCGCCGCGCTGGGCCGGAAGGTCTGCCTGGTCGGTCGCTCGATGCGCAAGAACGTCAACATCGGACGTTCCCTCGGCCACATCGACCTTCCGGAGGGCATCCTGATCCAGCCCCAGGAGGTGGAGGACTGGCCCGATCACAAGGTCGTCGTGATCTCGACCGGATCCCAGGGCGAGCCGCTCTCGGCGCTGCGCCGGATGGCCCACAACGATCATCGGATGATCAAGCTCAAGCGGGGGGACACGGTGGTGTTCTCAGCCACGCCGATCCCGGGCAACGAGCGCGCGGTCAACGAGACCGTCGATCGCCTGTACCACATCGGCTGCGAGGTGATCACGCCGCGGGAAGCTCCGATCCACGCCTCCGGCCATGGCTACGAGGAAGAGCTCAAGCTGATGCTGAACCTGGTCAAGCCGCGCTACGTGATGCCGATCCACGGCGACCACAAACGGATCCATCTGCATGCGCAGCTGGCCGACGCGGTCGGCGTGCATCCGGACGACGTCTTCCAGGGCGAGAACGGTCTGCCCCTGGACATCGACAGCCGCGGGGCCCGGTTTGGTGAGCCCGAGCAGTCCGGGATGATCTTCGTGGACGGCGTCGACATCGGCGACCCGGCCGATGTCGCGCTGCGCGACCGCCGGATGCTCTCCGCGGACGGCATCTTCATCGTCGTGGCAACGATCTCCGAGCAGTCCGGAAAGCCGGTGGCGCCGACTGAGGTGATCTTCCGCGGAGTGCCGTTCATCGAACAGGCGGACAGCTTGGTCCAGGAGATTCGCGACGAGGTCGAGCGGTCGTTC
This sequence comes from uncultured Solirubrobacterales bacterium, assembly GCA_963844475.1. GTDB lineage: Bacteria > Actinomycetota > Thermoleophilia > Solirubrobacterales > Solirubrobacteraceae > Palsa-465. Next base: position 355,234 of record CAWJOL010000004.1, read on the forward strand.
GAGCGCTCAGCCACCGACGGCGTGCGTGAGATCGATCTGCTCCAGCAGGAGCTCCACGACGATCTTGCCGCGTTCGTCTACGACCGGCTGCGCCGCCGGCCGATGGTGCTGCCGGTCGTCGTCGAGGTCTGATCGGCCTCCGGCGCGGACTCGGCTGTCGCCGGTACCGGGTCGTCGGTCGGGATTCTGATCACGAAGCGGGTGCCGCCGTCGGGCGGGCGCTCCAGCGTGACCGTGCCGCCGTGCGACTCGGCCACGGCTCGGACGATCGCGAGTCCGAGACCCGAGCCACGACCGCCGTCGCGGCCGCCGCGGACGAAGCGCTCGAAAATCCTCCGTTCGAACTCGGCGGGAATGCCGGGGCCATCGTCTTCGACCACCAGCACCGCGAGGCCATCCTGGACGTCGGTGCGCGCCCGTACGTGCGTGCCCGGAGACGTATGGCGCAGGGCATTCTCCAGCAGGTTCAGCGTCAGCCGGTGCAGATCGTCGCGCACTCCCGACAGCACTGCCGGGCCGGCTTCGATCGTCAGTTCGTGCTGGTCTGCCACCGGTCCCAGCTCGGCCGCCGCGTCCAGCAACACCTCCCCGAGGTCGGTCCGCCGGCGCGGCTGCTCGCGCCGGGCGTCGGCCCGGGCCAGCAGCAGCAGATCCCCGACCAGTCGCCGCATCCGCCGGGTCGAGCGCAGCGCGGCCTGCGCCGTCTCGGCCTGCTCGCCGTTCAGCTCCTCGGCCAGCAGCTCGAGATTGGCCAGCACGCTGGTCAGCGGGGTGCGCAGCTCGTGCGACGCATCGGCGACGAACTCCCGCTGGCGATCGAGCATCGCCTCGGTGTCGGCACGGGCAGAATCCAGGGCGGCGAGCATGCCCTCGAGCGTCCGCGCCAGTTCCGCCACCTCGTCGTCGGCGTCGGGCCGAGGCAGCCGCCGGCTGGGGTCTCGGGTGCGCTCCACTTCACGTGCCGCGTCGGTCAGCGCGGCGATCGGGCGGATGGCCCGTTGCGCGGTCGCCAGCCCGGCGAGCAGCGCCAGGATGGTGCCGCCGAGCACCCCGAGGACGAGAAAGAACTGAACTCGCGCGAGCGTGTGGTCGACGTCCGACAGCGGCCGCGCGAACAGCAGTTTCACCTCACCGGAGGGGGAGACCCCGTGATCACGCACGTCGATCCGGTAACCCAGCTCCTGAAAGGTGCCGGTGTTGGTCGGGGGAGTGAAGCTCGGCGTCGCCTCGGGGAGCTTCGCGCCCTTGACCACGACCGAGTCCTGGGTACAGAGAAGCCGGCCGGCATCGTTGTAGATCCGGATCTGCGCCTGCTCCGCGCTGGCGAACTCGCTCAGGTGGATGGTGTGAAAGCAGTCAGGCACACCGTTCCTGAAGGTGAGATGCAGCTGACGCTCGAGCTGGTCGGCGGCTGAGCGGACCTCGTCGTTGAACTGCCCGCGCACCTGGCGCGTGGTGAGCACGCCGACGATGGCCGCGAATCCGGCCAGGATCACGAAGGTCAGCGCCGCGGAGCCGCCGGCCAGCCGCCAGCGGATGGGCAGCGACCTATACGCGGAGAACGTAGCCCGCGCCGCGGATCGTATGTAGGAGCCGAGGCTCGCCACCGGCTTCAAGCTTTCGTCGCAGGTTGGAGACGAACACCTCGATCGTGTTCGTCATTGAGAAGGGGTCATACCCCCAGACCTCGTCCAGCAGGCGCTGTCGCGAGATGACGATCCGCTCGTTGCGCATCAGGTACTCGAGCAGCTCGAATTCCCGCTGCGTCAGCTCGATTCCCCGCTCCGCGCGCGTGACCTCGTGGGTATCGGGGTTGAGCTTGAGATCGCCGACGGTGAGCGTCGCCTGGCCCCGCGGCGGGCGACGGCGAAGCAGCGCCCGCAGCCGCGCCAGCAGTTCTTGACGCTCGAACGGCTTGACGAGATAGTCGTCGGCGCCAGAGTCGAGGCCCTCTACGCGTGACTCGACCGCGTCGCGCGCGGTGAGGACGAGGATCGGCACATCGTCGTTCTCGCGGAGAGTCTTTGCCACCTCGATCCCGTCCAGGCGGGGCAATCCCAGGTCGAGGATGACCAGATCCGGAAGAAACGCGTGGGCGAGATCCAGCGCGCTGATCCCGTCGCCCGCGATGCGGACGTCGTACCCCTCCATGCGCAGCGAACGCTGCAGCACCTGGGCGATCGCGTCGTCGTCCTCGACGACGAGGACGCGGGGAGGGCGCTCGAAATCAGCCATGTTTGGCCGATGGTACGGGGGCAGGGACCCGGATTCTGGATTATTTAGTGCGCGTTGATACGGGCCTTCGGTTCGTGTGGCTGTCCCTGAGCCCACCGAACTTGTCCGGTCCGAGCCTTCCGAGGGCTCGCGGCGCGGACTGACGCGGGCCAGAGGGCAGGAGCCTGCCCGTCCGGCGTCGAAGCAACTTCCTCGGAGATGGCCGCCACTCGTAAGAAGCCCCCTGCCAAGCGCCGGTCGCCCCCGAAGCGCGCCAAGCGCTCAGTGATGGCGAGCCGTCCAACGCTGGCGCTGCCGGTGTTCAACCTCGAGGCCCACCACGTCGACATCATCGGTCTGGCGCTGATCGCGGTCGGGATCTTCCTGGCCGGCGTCGGCTACCTGCACTGGTCCGGGGGAGCGCTCGGCGACGGGGCGATCAAGGCCACGCGCTTCGTGCTCGGCTCGCTGGGCTATGCGATTCCCGCCTGTGCTGGTGGGCGGCGGCGCCCTGGTTCTGGCGCGGGAGCTGCGCCCGCCGGGACGCCCGCTGCGCACCGGCGGGATCTGCCTCATCGCGGCGCTCACGCTGGCCCTCGCTGCGGGAACACTCGGGATCGGTCCCGGGGCACTCAGCGGGCATGCGTTCTGGCACGCGGCCGCCTTCGAGTCCCGCGGCGGCGTCGTCGGTCAGGCCGAGTTCTGGGTGGCCTCGCATCTGCTCTCGACGCTGGGCGCGGACATCCTCGCCGTGTTCCTGTTCGTGGCCGGACTGATTCTCGTTTCCGGGGCGACGCTGGCCACGGTGGTCCGCGCCACAGGAGCCGGGCGTGGCGGGAACCAGCCGGGCGCTGCGGCGCTCGACCGAGGACCTCGCCGCGACCGTGGCCCGGCGACCCGTTCCCACGCTCGCTCCGGCCACCCGGGCCGGGAGGGCATCGCGGCCCTCGACGACGAGCCTGAATCGCTGCTGCCGCCCGAGCCCGACACCGCCGAGCTGATCGTCCGCGCGACCCACGTCGAAGCGCCTCCGATCGACGACCAGGACGGTTTCGGAGACCCGCCGCCGCATCCCGGAGCTCGATGAGCCCGAGCCCGAGCCCGTCGAGCCCGATCCGGATGCAGCCGAGCGAACCGGGTGGCGGTCGGACCGGATGACCTGACGCCTCAGGGCCGCTACCGCGCCTCGGTGACCGACGACCCCGACTTCGTCTGGCGCGTGCCGGGCTCTCGCTCGCTCACGCGCTCGACCGGCGAGGCCGCCAAGCCGGACACCGAGGGTCAGGAGCAGGTGGCCCGAACGCTGGTCGAGACCCTCGGGCACTTCGGTATCGAGGCCAAGGTCATCGGGCGCGTCACCGGACCGCACATCACCCGCTATGAGATCCGTCTGGCGCCCGGGGTCAAGGTGGGCAAGGTGGCCAACCTCAAGGACGACCTCGCCTATGCGCTGGCGGCCACCGACATCCGCATCCTGGCCCCGATCCCCGGCAAGCAGGCCGTCGGCGTAGAGGTGCCCAACGCGCGGCGCCGGATCGTTCATCTCGGTGACGTCTTCCAGGAGCCGCCGCCTGAATGGTCGCCCGCTCACCGTGTGGCTGGGCAAGGACATCGGCGGGCGCGCGATCGGCGCCGACCTGGCCAAGATGCCCCACCTGCTCGTCGCCGGCACCACCGGGGCCGGTAAGTCGGCGTGCGTGAACTCGATGCTGTCCTCGATCCTGCTGCGCGCGACGCCGCACGAGGTGCGGCTGGTGCTCGTCGACCCCAAGCAGGTCGAGCTCAACCACTACGACGCCATTCCGCACCTGCTGACTCCAGTGATCACCAGCCCGAGGATGGCGGCCAACGCGCTCCAGAACCTGGTCAAGGAGATGGAGACGCGCTACGGAACCATGTCGCTGGCCCGCACCCGCTCGCTGCCCGAGCTCAACCGGGCCCGGGAGAAGCGGGGCGATCCGCCGCTGCCGTACATCCTCTGCGTGATCGACGAGCTGGCCGACCTGATGATGGTCGCCCCGGCCGACGTCGAGGACTCGATCATCCGCTTGGCCCAGAAGGCCCGAGCGGTCGGCATCCACCTCGTGCTGGCGACCCAGTCGCCCCGGGTGGACGTGATCACCGGGATGATCAAGGCCAACGTGCCCTCGCGGATCGCCTTCGCGGTCTCCTCGCAGACCGACTCGAGGGTGATCCTGGACCAGAACGGCGCCGAGTCTCTGCTCGGCCAGGGGGACATGCTGTTCTCGCCCGTCGGCTCGAGCAAGGTCCAGCGCATCCAGGGCGCCTACATCGACGAGGAGCAGATCCTCGAGCTGACCGACGCCTGGCGGCGGCAGGGCGAGCCGGAATTCCACGAGGAGCTGCTTGAAGAGGTGGAGAGCGAGGATGCCGGCGGCTCGAGCGAGGAGCCGGAGTTCCATCCCGACGAGGACCCGCTGCTGCAGGAGGCGATCTCTCTGGTCGCACAGATGGGCACCGCGTCGACCTCGATGCTGCAGCGCCGGCTGCGGCTCGGCTACACCCGCGCCGGTCGCCTGATCGACATGCTGGAGCGGCGCGGGATCATCTCCGGCTACGAGGGCTCAAAGCCCCGTCAGGTGCTGATCCAAGAGGTCGACGTACCGCGGATCCTCATGCATCTGGCCGAAGCGGACGGAGGCGCCGCGCCGGTCGGTGGTGGCCCGCCCGCCGCGCCGCCCGCACCGGACGTCCCCGAAGATCTGTAGCGCGTCCGCTCCCGGCGACAGTCTGGGCTCGGGCCGCGTTTGGGCGACGGTCTGCGGCGCTTGGGCTCAGGCCCCGGCTGTAGCCTTCCGTCGATGGCCGACATCGGTTCGACTCTGCGGGACGCGCGGATGCGCGCGCGCATCGATATCGGTGAAGTCGAGGCGCGCACGAAGATCCGCGCCAAGTACCTGCGGGCGATCGAGAACGAGGAATGGGATCTGCTCCCGGGCCCGGTCTACGTCAAGAGCTTCCTGCGCACCTACGGCGATTTCCTCGGGCCTCGACAGCCGGCTGCTGATCGACGACTACAAGCGCCGCTTCGAGCGGCCCTCCGACCACGAGATGCGCCCGATCGCCGCGCTCGGCCGTGAGCGCGAACGCGCGGCCAAGGGCCCGCTGATTCCGCCCTGGGCGATCATCGGGCTGGTGCTGGCGGCCGTCGTCGGCGCGCTGGCGATTCTGGGCAGCGGGACGGGCAAGAAGCCGACCAACTCCGACCGGGCTGCACCCGACCACGAAAGCCAGACGCCACCGGGCCAAGACCGCACCACGCCGCGCCCGCGGCGACCACGCCGAAGACGGTCAAGCTGCAACTCGTCCCCACCGGAAGCCTCTACGTCTGCGTGGTCGACGGCACCGGCAAGCGGCTGATCGCCGGGAAGATCTTCGCCGCCGGCCAGAGCATCCCCACACAGACCGCATCGAAGCTGCTGCTGACCCTCGGCAATGCCTCCGCCCAGATGAAGGTCAACGGCACCACGGTCCACATTGCGCCGTCGGCCTCCTCGATCGGCTACCTGATCCAGCCAAGCGGGACGACCTCGCTGCCCCTGGCCAAGCAGCCGCGGTGCGCATGAGCGACGAGCCTCGCGGCGACTCGTCCACGCAACCCCCGCGCGGGCATCCTGATCACCGGGACGGAGGTGCTGACCGGCATCATCTCCGACCGCAACGGGCCGTGGCTGTCCGAGCGCCTGCGGGAGATCGGCGTCGACGCGGCGATGATCCAGATCGTCGGGCGACCGTCCCGACGATCTGCTCGCGGCCCTGGGCTACATGGAACGGGAGGGCATGGCCCTGGTGGTCACCAGCGGCGGCCTGGGCCCGACCGCCGACGATCTGACCGCCGAGGTCGTCGGGCCGCTTCTCCGGCCGCGCCGATGGTGCTCGATGAGCCCGCTGGAGGAGCGCATCGCCGAGATCCTGCGCCCGATGATGCGCCGCTGGCCCGGGCTTGACCTGGACGCCATCCGCCTGTCCAACCGCAAACAGGCGGTGATCCCGGAGGGCGCGACCGTGCTCGAGCCGGTGGGGACCGCCCCGGGCCTGGTCGTGCCTCCCGGCTCAGGGTCCGGGCCCGACCGTCGTCGTCCTGCCCGGGCCCCCGCGCGAGCTGCAGCCGATGTGGGAGACCGCCCGGGGCACGCAGGCCTTCCAGGAGGCGATCGCGGGCGCCACCACCTACCGGCGGGAGATCGTGCGCCTGTTCGGCATCCCGGAGTCCGAGATCGCCAACACGCTGCGCGCCGCCGAAGCCGACGGGGATCCCGCTGGCACCGCTGGAGATCACCACCTGCCTGCGGCGGGGGGAGATTGAGATCGCCACCCGCTACGAGCCGCCTGACCAGCCCGCCTATGACGCGTTCCTGGAGTTCGTGGCCGCTCGGCACGCCGACACGCTGTTCTCGCGTGACGGCACGACAGTCGACGAGCAGGTGATCGGAGCTGCTCGGCACACGGACCGCTGCCGTCGCCGAGTCGTGCACGGGCGGGCTGATGGCGGCGCGGCTGACCGAGCGCGCGGGCTCCTCGGCCTACTTCGCCGGCGGCGTCGTCGCGTACTCCAACCAGGCGAAGGTCGATCTCGGTCGGCGTGCCGGCGGAGCTGATCGAACAGTTCGGCGCGGTCTCGACGGAGGTCGCCGAGGCGCTGGCCGACGGCGCGGCCGAGCGCCTCGGCGGCCGAGGTCGGCGTCGGCATCACCGGAATCGCCGGCCCCGACGGGGGCACTGAGGAGAAGCCGGTCGGCTTCGTCTGCTTCTCGGTCTGCGCCCGGGTCCTCGGGCGATCCCCCGGGCACGGCGGCTCGGATCACCCGGAGCGTACGTCTGCCCGGAGGGCGGGCCGACGTGCGCGAGCGCTCCACCACCGTGACGATGCACCTGCTGCGACGGCTCTTGCGCGGCGAGACCGAGATCGAGCGGCTCCCCGGCGAGCAGCGCGACGGCCAGCAAGACTGAGCTGTGTCAGCGGTGGCGTGACGAGCGCGCGCGTCTGTTCGTTGCCCTCGAGCTCCCTGAGGCCGTCCGAGAGGCGCTGGTGGGCTGGCAGAGCGCGTTCTGCCCGGACGGCAGGGGCTACGCGCGGTAGCGCCCGAATCGCTGCACGTGACGCTGTGCTTCCTCGGCTGGCAGCCCGCATCGCAGGTCGGCCCGATCGCGACGGTCGTGCGTGAGGCGGTCGCGGGCTTGCCGGCGCCGCGGCTCTCGATCGGGCGAGGCCGTATGGCTGCCCCGTCGGCGCCCGCGCGTGCTGGCGGTCGGGCTGCGCGACGCCCGGGCGAGCTCAGTGAGCTCCAGGCCGCGCTCTCGGATCAGCTGAGCGCCGGACGGCTGGTATCAGGCCGAGCAGCGGCGTTTTCTGCCCCACGTGACCGTCGCCCGAGTGGGGCGCAGCGCACAGCCGGCTTCCGGCGCCTCGCGGCGCGGGGCGCTCGCTGATCCGCCGGCGCTCGCGTTCCCCGGCGCGCGGGTGACCCTGTACCGCTCGCGGCTGCTGGCCGGGGGCGCGCCGTACGAGGCGCTGGCTTCGGTGGAGCTCGGAGACTCTCCGCGGCGCGGGTCGCCGGAACTTCCTGGGGCGACTTCGCCCGGTCGCCTCAGGAGCCTGGTGAGCGCCAAATTGTTCGGCTTCCGGCACAAACGTGTCTTGTTTCGTCACAGGCCGCCCGGTCTAGCTTGCGTTTTCCGTCCGCCCCCCGTCCTACCGTGCATCACCAAAGCGCTTGAGATAAGGAGTCGAACTGAGATGAGCGAGAACGAGAAAGCCAGCGCCAAGTCCGGCGCGACGTCTGACGCCAAGTCAGACGCCAAGCGACAGGCTGCGCTGCAGGGCGCTCTGACTCAGATCGAGCGGCAGTTCGGCAAGGGCTCGGTCATGCGGATGGGCGATCCCGGCGCGCGGGTGGCGGTCGACGCGATTCCCGACGGGCGCGCTGTCGCTGGACATCGCCCTGGGCATCGGCGGGGTCCCGCGGGGAAGGATCATCGAGATCTTCGGCCCGGAGTCCTCCGGTAAGACGACGCTCGTCTACCACCTCATCGCCGAGGCGCAGAAGCTCGGCGGCGTGTGTGCGTTCGTCGATGCCGAGCACGCGATGGATCCCCTGTACGCGAAGGAGATCGGCGTGGACATCGACGAGCTGCTGGTCTCCCAGCCCGACTTCGGGGAGCAGGCGCTGGAGATCGTCGACATGCTGATCCGCTCCGGGGCGGTCGATCTGATCGCCGTGGACTCCGTGGCGGCGCTGACGCCGCGGTCCGAGCTCGAGGGGCAGATGGGCGACCAGACGGTCGGCCTGCAGGCGCGGATGATGTCCCAGGCGATGCGCAAGCTCGCCGGAAATCTCAACCGCACCCAGACCCTGTGCGTGTTCACCAACCAGATCCGTGAGAAGGTGGGCGTGATGTTCGGCTCGCCGGAGACGCAGCCGGGTGGCCGCGCGCTGAAGTTCTACGCCTCTCAGCGGCTGGACATCCGCCGGATCGAGACGCTCAAGGACGGAACGGAAGCGGTCGGAAACCGGGTCCGCGTCAAGGTGGTCAAGAACAAGGTCGCCGCGCCGTTCAAGCAGGCCGAGTTCGACATCGAGTTCGGCCGGGGGATCTCGACCTCCGGTTGTCTGATCGACTTCGGCATCGAGCACAACATCGTCACCAAGTCCGGCTCGTTCTTCTCCTACGGCGACGAGCGGCTGGGCCAGGGACGCGGCAACGCCAAGGCGTTCCTGGACGAGCATCCGGACATGGCGCGGGAGATCGAGGAAAAGGTCTACGCCGCGCTGGGGATCAACCGCGACGCTGGCGAACAACATAAACGGGCCGCGTGAGGAGACTCCGCTCGCCGCGGTGCAAGCGGAGCCGGTCGCCGCAGTTGGAAACAAGGCCGCTTAGGCCTGCCCGAGGAGCGTCTCCAGCACGCGCTGGGACTGGCCTACCGATACCTGAATCGGCGCGAGCGGACCGTTCCGAGGTCCGTCAGCGACTCGAGCGCGAGGAGCTCGACGGCGCGACGGTGTCGGAGACGATCGCCACGCTGACCGAGCAGGGCTATCTCGACGACAGCCGCTTTGCGCGGCTGTTCACCGAGGACAAGCGCCAGCTGGAGCAATGGGGAAGCGACCGGATCCGCCGGTCACTGCGCGAGCGCGGTCTCGATTCCGAGCTGATCGAGACCGCGCTGGGTGAGCAGACGATCGGAGTCAGAGCTCGAGCAGGCGCTGGAGCTGCTGCGCCGGCGCTTCTCTGTCGCCGCCGGCGGATCGTGCGCGAGCGAGATCGCGCGCTTGGGACTGCTGCTGCGCAAGGGCTATGAGATGGAGCTGGCCCTCGACGCGCTCGCGGCTTACGCGCCGCGAGGCCTGAGCGCTTCACCGTCCTGGTTTGCGCCGCCCAGCCCCGGTACTACGATGCCGGTAGCGAACGAACGGCCCGCGGGCCGCAAAACACCAGCAAATTTCTCCATTATCGGATTCCGGACTTTCAAGTTGACGGCAAACTTACCTCGGGTCGCCAGACCCATTCCCGACCACTCAGACCAATCACCAGCTAGCCGCCGCCTGAACGGCACTTCATCGTCCCGCCCGGCATCCTTCGTGCGATACCGCACGGGCCGCTCGGTCGCTTTCCAAAACCCAAAGCAGTGAATCGGTCCGGTTCCCCGGACCGTCAGGAGAGGAAACGACCATGGATATCATCGCCGCCGCAGCGCTGATCGCGGTGGGAATCGTGGCCGCGGCCGTGGTGTACGCGATCGTCAGCAGGCGGCTGCACCCCGCCCACGCGACGACGGGTCCGATGCACCGCGCCCGTCGTCGTCGCACCAGGCGCCGAGACCGATCTTTCCCACCGGGCGGCGGGGGTGGCTCGGCGCGAGGAGTCGGTCGTCCAGCGCGAGTCCGAACTCGAGCAGCGAACGGGCCGCGCTGGCCAGCCACGCCGTGAAGAACTGGCCCGTGAGCTCGAACGCATCTCCGGGCTCTCGGCGTCGCAGCGCCAAGCAGATGCTGCTCGAGGAGATCGAGGATCAGGCCAAGCACGATGCCGCCCGGCGGCTGCGGGAGATCGAGGAGCAGACCAAGCGTGAGGCCGAGCGCCGCGTGCGGAACATCCTCTCGGTCTGTATGCAGCGCCTGGCGGCCGGGCACGCGGCGGAGACGACGGTATCCGTGGTCCAGCTCTCCGCCGACGACATGAAGGGCCGGATCATCGGCCGGGAGGGGCGCAACATCCGCGCGCTGGAGAACCTCACCGGAGTCGACTTCATCATCGACGACACTCCGGGGGCGGTGGTGCTCTCCGGCTTCGACGGTGTCCGGCGGGAGATCGCCCGCATGACGCTGGAGAAGCTTCTGCAGGACGGGCGAATCCATCCCGCTCGGATCGAGGAGATGTACTTTCAGGCCAAGTCGGAGCTGGAAGCGCACATCATCGAGCTGGGCGAGCAGGGCGCGTTCGAGGCGCGGGTCCAGGGCCTGCATCCGGATCTGGTCAAGTACCTGGGACGGCTGCGGTTTCGCACCAGCTACGGGCAGAACGTGCTCGCCCACTCGATCGAGGTCTCGCATCTCGCCGCGATGATGGCCGAGGAGCTCGGTGCCAGTCCCAAGACCGCGCGCCGGGCGGCGCTGCTGCACGACATCGGCAAGGCGGTAACCCACGAGATCGAAGGCCCGCATGCGCTCGTCGGCGGTGATCTGGCCCGCAAGTACGGCGAGCCGGAGGCGGTGGCCCATGCGATGGAGGCCCACCACAACGAGGTCGAGCCGCAGACCATCGAGGCGGTGATCGTCCAGGCGGCGGACGCGCTGTCTGGCGCGCGACCCGGCGCCCGCGGCGAGTCGCTCGAGCAGTACGTCAAGCGGCTGCGAGACCTCGAGCAGATCGCCACCCGTCACAAGGGCGTGGACAAGGTCTACGCGATGCAGGCCGGGCAGGGAGATCCGCGTGATGGTTGCTCCCGGGGACATCGACGACGACGCCGCGACGATCCTCTCGCACGAAATCGCGCGCGAGATCGAGAAGGAGCTCGAGTATCCGGGACAGATCAAGGTGACGGTCATCCGCGAGTCGCGCGCGGTCGAATACGCCCGCTGAGCGTCTCGTCAGCCGTGATGGTGGTGCCCGATCGCGCCGTGGGCGGTCCAGGCCGAGAAGTCCGGCAGCAGGACAAGCGCAAGCACCAGCCCTCCCACGCAGGCGCCAGCTCAACGCGATCCAGCGCCCGGCGTCGCCCCACCGCCCACGCGGGCGCGCCCCGGCGAGCGCCGGCGCGCGCAGCGATCCACCGAGACCCGGCAGGTGCCCGAGGATGTGCGGTGCCATGAACACCAGCCACGCGATGAAGCTGACTTTGTGGACGGTCAGCGTCAGTCCGCGGTCCTGCGGCCCCTGGAGCATCAGGACGATTCCACTGACGAATACGACGACGGTGGTGAGCACGACGGCCGGCCCCATCAGGCGTAGCAACAGCGGCGGCGGGCCCTTGCGCCGGTACGCGGCGTCGCCACCGTAGTAGCGCGCGAAGCGATAGCCGGTGCTGGCCAGCTTCAGCAGAACCGGTCCGACCAGCAGCAGGCCCAGGAAGAGATGCAGCCAGATCAGCTGGCCGATCTGGATGATCGTGATGCCGAGCACGGCGAGCAGCACGATCAACAGCACACCCGTGCTGGCGGTCAGTCGTTCATTGCGTTGGGTTCCCGCGGTTTCCACCACCACAGAGTCTCGCCGGCGGGCTCAACGCGACTTCAGCAATGGATGAGAAAGCTCTTTGGTCATCGTCGGTGGCCGATCCGGAACATATAGTCGCCGGATGCCCGAGGTGATCCTGGTGATCGAGGACGAGCCGGGAATCGTCGACTTTCTCGACCGTGGACTGCGGGCCCACGGGTTCGATGTCATCTCGGCCCGTGACGGACTGGACGGTGCAGCCAAGGCGCTCAACGAGGACGTCGATCTCGTCGTGCTGGACATGATGCTTCCGGGGCGCAGCGGGCTTGAGGTGCTCGCCGACGTGCGAGCGGCCAAACCCGGCCTCCCGGTGATCGCGCTGACCGCTCGCGGCGCGGTCGAGGACCGCGTCAAGGGCCTGGATGCCGGGGCGGCGGATTACCTGACCAAGCCGTTCTCGCTCAACGAGCTGGCTGCGCGGATCCGCGCGCAGCTCCGGGTGGCCGCCCAGGCTCCCGTCAACGGCCCTCTCGGCCGGGCGAGCTGGAGATGGATCTGATCACCCGGGAGGTCGCTACGGCGGTGAGCCGGTGCGGCTCTCCACCACCGAATTCGAGCTGCTGGCCTACCTGCTGCGCAACCGCGGCCGGGCGCTCGGGCGCGACCAGATCCTCCGGGCGGTCTGGGGGTACGACTACGACCCGGGAACCAACGTGGTCGACGTCTACGTCGGCTACCTGCGCCGCAAGCTGCGCAACGGTACGGGGCAGTCGCCGATCGTCACGGTTCGCTCAGTCGGATATCGGCTGGATGCCGACTAGGGCGCGGCTGCCGTCCGGCCTGCGCTGGCGGCTGACGGCATGGGTCGCGGGGGTGCTGGTGATCTCGGCGGCGATCGTCTTCACGGTCGTCTACACCAGCACGGGCTCGCAGATCCGCAGCCAGATCGATCGTGACATCGCGGCCGAGTCGGCTCAGCTGGCGCAGGCCCTGAAGCCGCTCAGGGCGCATGGCCCCGCCGAGGTCGCGAAGCTCGCCTCGCGCGTACGTCCGAGCTCAGCCCTACAGCGTCAACTCGACCCTGCTGTTCGTGCTCGTTCCCGGCGCTGGCACCGTGAGCAACCATCCCGAGCTGTTCGGCGCCGGCACGGCCGAGCGCGGCGAGACACGAGCCGAGCAGGCACTGGAGAACCTGACCGCTCCCGGCAGCTGCGCATGCCGGCGCTCGGCTACTCGAACCGGCGGATCGCCGACGCCGGCCAGGTCCGCGTGCTCGAACGGCGGGTGACCGTGGCCGGGGTGCCCGTGATCGTCGGGGCGGGTGAGCCGCTGGCGCTGGTCGAGCGGGCGCAGCACGGAGTGGCCGAGCCTTCGTGCTGGCGGGCGCGATCACGCTGCTGCTGGCCCTCGCTGGCCTCCTATCTTGCCGGCGCGCAGGTCACCGCGCCGCTGCGCCGCCTGGCCGGCGGTGGCGTCGCGGGTCGATGCCGGCGAACTGGCACCACGGATGGATCCTCCGCGGGTGCGGGCAACGAGCTGCGCGTGCTGGCCCTGAGCTTCAACCACATGCTCGACCGGCTCGAGGAGGCGTTCGCCGGCCAGCGGGCGTTCGTGGCCGACGCCTCCCACGAGCTGCGCACACCGCTGACCGTGATCCGGGGCCAGCTGGAGGTGCTGGCGGCCTCGGAGGCCCCGACGCCGGACGGAAGTGCGTCGCGTCGAGCGGCTGTTGCAGGCGGAGGTGACCCGGATCAGCCGGCTGGTCGATGACCTGCTGGTCCTCGCCCAGGCCGAGCAGACGGACTTCCTGCGCGTCGAGGACATCGACCTCGAGCCCTTCGTCTCGGAGATCTGGGACGGCCTCAGCCTGACGGCGAGCCGGCGGTTTTCGCTCGGCGAGATTCCCCGCGGGCACGCTGCGCGCCGATCCGGACCGGCTGGCCCAGGCGCTGCGCAACCTGGCCCGCAACGCGATCGAGCACACCGAGCCCGACAGCGGGATGGTGCGACTGGAGGTGAGCCGCGTCGCGGTCGGACCAGGTCAGGTTCGCCGTGCTCGATGACGGCCCGGGCATCGCGCCGGAGGAGCGCGAGCGCGTGTTCGAGCGCTTTCACCGCACCGATCCGGCCCGCAACCGCGCCTCCGGGGGAGCCGGTCTTGGCCTGGCCATCGTCCGGGCGATCGCCGACGCCCACGGCGGTGAGGTCTGCGCGCTGCGCCCGCGAGCCGGCGCCGGGCGCCCGGGTGGAATTGTTGCTGCCGGGCTTCGCCCCCGCCTAGCGTCGGTACCCTCTGGCGCTGTGAAGCGCTACCACGTGACGACCTTCGGATGTCAGATGAACGAGCACGACTCCGAGCGGATGAAGGGCATGCTCGAGTCGCTCGGGTATGCCGAGGCGCCGTCACAGGACGAGGCGGACGTGATCCTGTTCAACACCTGCTCGATCCGGGAAAACGCCGACAACGCGGTTGCACGCATATCTCGGCCATGCCAAGCGGATCAAGCGCGAGCACCCGGACCGGATCGTCGGCGTCGGCGGCTGCTGGGCGCAGTCGATCAAGGACGAGGTGTTCGCCCGGTTTCCGTTCGTGGACGTGGCGTTCGGACCAGGGCAGGTTCACAAGCTGGCCGAGTTCCTGACCAGCGACTCGATCACCGCACAGGGGTTCTTCGAATTCGAGGGCTTCACCGGCCACCTGCCGGCCAAGCGGGGACGGGAGTTCCAGGGCTGGGTCCAGATCAGCGTGGGCTGCAACTCCGTCTGCTCGTACTGCATCGTTCCCTCCACCCGCGGCCGCGAGGTCAGCCGCCCGCCATCGGAGCTGGTCGCCGAGGTTCGGCGACTGGCCTCCGACGGAGTGCGGGAGGTGACGCTGCTCGGGCAGAACGTCAACTCCTACGGACGTGATCTGCCGCGACCGGACAGCGGCTTCGTTCGCCGAGCTGCTCGCGCAGCTGGACGCGATCGACGGCATCCAGCGAATCCGTTACACGAGCCCCCATCCGAAGGACATGCGCGAAGACGTGATCCGCGCCCACGCCGAGCTTCCCTCGCTGTGCGAGCACATCCATCTGCCGCTTCAGTCCGGATCGAGCGCGGTGCTCAAGCGCATGCGCCGCACTTACACCCGCGAGCGCTATCTGGATCGGGTGGCGATGATCCGCGAGCACGTCCCCGACTGCGCGCTGACCACCGACATCATCGTCGGCTTCCCCGGCGAGAGCGAGGAGGACTTCGAACAGACGCTGAGCGCTGGCCGAGGACGTCGCCTACGACGGCGCGTTCACCTTCATCTACTCCCCGCGCCGGGGAACCGAGGCCGCCACGCTGCCCGACCAGATCCCGCACGAAGTCAAGGTCGAGCGGCTGGAGCGGCTGCGTCGAGGTGATCCAGCGCCGGGCCCTGGAGCGGGCGCAGCGGTTCGTCGGACGGACGCTGGAGGTGCTCGTCGAGGGCCCCTCCCGCACAGATCCGAGCCGGCTACGCGGTCGTTCTCGCCACAACAAGGTGGTCAACTTCAGCGGTCTGGCGCGGCGCGGGGGAGTTCGTCGAGGTCGAGGTCACGGCGGCGACGAGCCAGACGCTGTCCGGGCACGAGCCGATCCTCAGCCGCGCCGCTTCCGCCTAGCTATCGCGGCCGATGGCCCGGCGCCACGCGGGCGATGGCCTGGGCGGCACGCCCATATTGACAGTCGTCGGCGGCAGATGCGAACATGTGTTCGTGCGCTGGAGCAACCTCAGCCTCGAGGACGACAGCGCGCCCGTCTGCCGGGGTACCGAGACGGGGCGGTGGTGCGCCACTTCGAGGCCCCCGACGCGGTCAAGACGCGGTTCTACGAGGTCCAGGCGAAGTCGATCCTCAACCGGGTGCCGGAAGCCTCGCGGATGCCGTTTCGCTGGACGGTGAATCCGTACCGGGGCTGCAGCCACGCGTGCGTCTACTGCTTCGCCCGGCCGACGCACAAGTACCTGGACTTCGACGCCGGGCGAGGACTTCGAGCGGGAGATCGTCGTCAAGGTCAACGCCCCCGAGCGGCTGCGAGCCGAGCTCGCGCGCCCGTCCTGGGCGGGCGAGCACGTCGCTCTGGGCACCAACACCGATCCCTACCAGTGGGTGGAGGGCCGCTACCGGCTGATGCCCGGAATCTGGGAGGCGCTGCGAGACGCCGCCAACCCGTGCTCGGTCCTGACCAAGTCGCCGCTGCTGCTGCGAGATCTGCCGTTGATGAAGGAGATCGCGGCCCGGACGGAGTTCAGCGCCGCCCTGTCGATCCCCACCGTCGACGAGAAGGCGTGGCGGGCCACCGAGCCTCACACGCCGAACCCGCAAGGCCCGGCTCGAGGCGGTTGCGGAGCTCACCCGCGCCGGGTATCAGGACCGGCGTGCTCGTCGCCCCGCTGATGCCCGGGATCAACGACGCGCCTGAGCAGCTCGCGCCAATCCTGGAGCAGGCCGCCGCGGCGGGTGCGGCGTACATCACCGGAATCGCCCTGCATCTGCGCGGCGACGTGCGGGGGCTGTTCTTCGACTGGCTGCAGGACAATCGACCTGACCTGGTGCCGCGATACAAGCGGCTGTACGGCCGTGGGGCATACGCCCCGCCGGAGGAGCGCAAGCGACTGGGTAGGCTGCTCAAAGGCCCTGATCTGACTGCCGGCACAGCGGATGCGCGGTACGTTTCTGCGCCCGGCCGAATCCCCGCCGCCCGTGCAGGCGCCCGTTCAGACAAGCCTGTTTTGAGGAAATCTTGAGGCGGCACTGCTGAAACTCTGGCGGCGGATCGGTGGTAGGTAACGCAGAGGCCATGAAGAAATCGGATGAAAACACGCAAAGATCTTCACCTCGAGCGGATGTTCGAAACCCGCAGCGAGGCCTGGGAGCGCGTCGGCCTGGCGGTCAGCGTCAGCCAGCGCGCGATCCGACGCGCACAGCGCGAGGCGGCCGTCCTGCTGCCGTTGCTGATCGCCGTGCTCGTGCTCTACCACGAGCGAAACGCCCTGCTGGGCCGGCGTACGGCCGATCACTGGCTGCTGCCGATCCGCGTCGTCACCGTGCTCGTCCTGCTGGTCATCGGCTGGGCGATGGCGCGCGACATCGGCCGTGCCGCGGCGCCCACCTTCTTCCGCCGCATGGACCCGGCGACGGCCGGAACCGTGGGTTTCCTGATCCGCCTGGCCACGCTCGGAATCACGATGCTGATCGCGCTGGCCGTGGCGGGCATCGGCCCGCAGACCGTCGCGGTCGGCGGGGCCTTCACCGCCGTGATCTTCGGTCTGGCGGCACAGCAGACGCTGGGCAACCTGATCGCCGGCATGGTCCTGCTCAGCGCCCGGCCCTTCCGCGTCGGCGAGCGCGTTCGCCTGCAGGCCGGTGCAGTCGGCGGGACGATCGAGGGCGTCGTCAGCTCGCTCGGACTTCTCTACACCACCCTGGCCCGCGGGGAGGACCGGATCCAGATTCCCAACAATGTCGTCCTCAGCGCCGCCGTCGTCCCGCTGCGCGAACCAGAGCCGGTGGACGTCAAGGTGCGCCTGCGCTCCGGCATCCGTCCCAGCCACGTGCAGCAGATCCTTGACGATCAGATCTCGACGCCGACGCGGACCTCGGCCGCCGTCCTGCTCGAGGAGATCGACGGAGACGATGTGGTGGTCCGCGTCCAGGCCACCCCAGAGCGCGCAACCGATGGCGCCAACTTGGCCGACGAGATCATCGCCGCGCTGGCCTCGGTGACCACCGAGCACGCGCTCAGCGCCAGCGACTCCGACTAGGAGCTAGCGCTTGTCGCGCTGGCCGGCGGCCAAGTCGGTGGCGGTCTTCTCGCCACCCAGCCGCCGGCTGACCGTCGCGGCCAGCTGGGGCGCGAGGCCTGCGAACGCGGCGCCCACGCGCAGACTGGCCGGTGCAACCTCGATCTCGGCCCGGTTGCGCTGAACCGCCTGCAGTACCGCTGCCGCCACGTCGTCGGGCGAGCGCGTACCCACCCCGCGCGGGAGCTCGATGTTCGCGTCGGCGAACATGCCGGCCTCTCGGATGAACCCGGGCAGCACGACCGAGACACCGACCCCCTCCGCCTCGAGATCCTGGCGCAACGCGAGGGCAAATCCGCGCAAACCGAACTTGGTGGCCGAGTAGATCGAGGACGCCGGCGACGCGGCCTTGCCCGCCAGCGAGGAGATGAAGACCATGTGTCCGTGGCGGCGCTGCACCATCCCGGTGGCCAGGGCGCGCGCCAGAGCCACCGGTGCGCGCAGGTTGACCTCCAGCATGCGGTCGATCTCCTCCTCGGAGAGCTCCAGCAGCAGGCCGCTGGCCGGCAGCGCGGCGTTGGCGATGAGCACATCGATCTCTCCGGCATCCTGCACCAGCCGGGCGACCTCGTCGCGCTGCGCCAGGTCGCACCCGAGTGCCCGCCCTCCGAGCTCCTGAGCTAGAGGTTCCAGCACCTCGACCCGGCGGCCGCTGAGCGTCACGTCCGCGCCCTGGGCGGCGAAGGTCCGGGCGATGGCCTGCCCGATCCCGCCTGTCGCCCCGGTGAGGAGGACTCGTACGTTGGCCAGGTCCATGAACGCCGGAGTCTATATCGATGCGGCGCCGCGATACTGCTCCCATGGCCCGCCCGGAGGTGATCGCTCTGTTCGGCCCCACCGGCGTGGGCAAGACCGCGGTGGCGATCGCCCTGGCGAACCGGCTGCGAGGCGTGGGCGAGCGGCCGGTGGCCGTGTCTGCCGACGCACTTCAGGTCTACTCCGGCCTGGAGATCATCACCGGCACGGCGAATGCCACCGAGCGAGCCCAGCTCGAGCACCGCCTGATCTCGTTTCTCCCGATCGACGGCCGGTTCAGCGCGGGTCAGTACGCCGAACTCGCTCACGCCGAGATCGACACCCTGGTCTCCGAAGGTGCGCGGCCGATCGTCGTCGGCGGCACTGGGCTCTACCTGCGGGCCGCGCTCACCGACCTGAGTCTGCGACCGCCACCACCCGAGGGCGTGCGCGAGCGCTGGTTGGCCGAGCTCGACCAACGCGGGCCGGCGGCGCTGCACGCCGTGCTCGCTCAGCGCGCGCCGTGGGCAGCGGCCGACATCGAACCGGGCGATCGCCAGCGGGTGGTCCGGGCACTGGAGCTGCTCGACGTCGGCGAGCTCGAGCCGCCGGGGGCCGAGTCCGAGCTCTGGACCGCAAGCGTGCGGCGGCCAACCCTGCTGATCGGGCTGGTGATGGAGCGCGAGCGCCTGTACGCCCGCATCGATGCGCGGGTGGAGGAGATGCTGGCCGCCGGCGTGCGTGAGGAGGTGCAGCGCGCCAATGCCGGCGGGGCCTCCGGGACGGCGCGCAAGGCACTCGGATTCGCAGAGCTCCTAGCCGGCGACGTGGAGGGGATGAAGCGCCGCACCCGCAACTACGCACGCCGCCAGCTGACCTGGATGCGCAAGCTGGGCGGGGCCACCACGATCGACGCGACGGATCGATCGCCGGAACAGGTGGCCGACGAGGCGATTTCGCTCTGGCTGGGCCATCGCCCTACGGCAACGGTGTGAACGGGTACATGATCACCGACGCGGCGAGCGCCGCCGCTCCCCAGGCGGCCAGAACCCTGCGGTGTGTTCGTCCCAGCCGCACACCGGCACACGCCGCCGCCGCGTACAGACCCGGCATCACGATCACCATGTAGTAGAGGTAACTCGTGCGGCTCCACAGCAGGCTGAGCAGCACGAAGGGGATGAACGTCCCGAGAAACCAGGCCACGGCCACCGCGGGAGCACGGGCGAACTCGTGCGCGCGGCCGGAATCACCCCCGCGGGCGCCAAGGGTCCACGCGACCCAAGCCAGCGCCGGCACGGCCAGCAACAGGATCGGCGGGCTGATCAGGCCGAGGAAGTGCGCGGGCGGATGGATGCCCCGCAACCCAGAGGCCGGTCGCGCCGGGTCGATGTTCAGGTAGACGATCGGTTTGAAGTCGACCAGCCACCCCCACGGATACGAGGCGATCCCCGATGGACCGTGTGGGCTCTTCTGCGCGGCGGCGTAGCTGAGCATGTGTCCGAGGTGCCCGAACGGGCCTCCGCCGACCGGCTTGCCCGCACTCGCGTCATACGGAGGTGCGATCCGGTCCAACAGGGCCAACAGGCCAAAGCCCACGGCCGCCGCGGCGGCGGCGCATGCGGCCAGGCGAGCGAACGCGCTCCGCCACGCAGCACGCGAGCCTGGCGACGGTCCGAGCCAGAGCCAGAACGCCTCGAACAGAACCAGGACCAGCAGCGCGTAGGGCGCCACGAGCTTGAAGCACGCCGCGACCCCGAGCAGCACCCCGGCGCGCAGCGGCTGCCCACGCAGGTACAGCACGACACCCCACAGCATCGCCGCCAGAACATAGATGTCGAGCGTGGCGATCCGCCCGTGAACGAGTAGCAGGTTGTCCGCTGCCATCAGCGCCGCGGCAGCGAGGGCCGGCCACTCGCCGGCTCCGGCGGCTCGCAGGAGCGCGAACATGCCCAGGAGGGCGAGCGTCCCGGCGAGGATGCTGCCCAGACGCCATGCCAACGGTCCGTCCCCGAGCAGCTCGATTGACCCCGCCATCACAAGCTTGGCTAGCTGCGGATGCTCCGCATTCGGATCGTCGCCGAGCGGGGCGCCGGCGTACGGCTGGCCCACGGACGGGCGCACATCCGCGATCACACGTGCGGCGTTGACGTAATACGTCTCGTCGAATACCAACACGTGATCGCGCGCGCCGCGACACGGCACATGGCACGGCTGGCCGAGCCAGGCCAGCCGGGCCCCGAGCGAGAGCACCGTAATCGCCAACAGGAGCCAGATCGGCGTGGAGGTTCGGCGCAAGCGCTCGGCCATGCTGGCGCGACGGTACCTACACTGCGGCCGCGTGGACTTCGAGAAGTGGCAGGCTCTGGGCAACGACTATCTGATCATCGAGAGCGCGGCGCTCCCGTTCGAGCTCACGCCGGGGCGGATCCGCGCCATCTGCGCCCCGCACACCGGCGTGTTCGCCGACGGGATCTTGCTGCTCTCCGAACCGGACGACGGTCGCTCGCTGGCCTGGCTACGGATCTTCAACCCGGACGGCTCCGAAGCGGAGCTCTCCGGCAACGGAGCCCGCGAGGCGATCCTCTACCTGCGAGCTCGGGGATGGACCGAGGAGGATGAGTTCTCGCTGCAGACCGTGGCCGGCAGGATCCACGCCCGGATCACCTCGCCCACCACGTGCACGGTCGAGATGGGGCGGGCCCGCGTGCGCAGCGAGGACTATCCCGCCGGTCCTGACGACGGCCGCGGCCAGCTGCGAGCCGGTGGGCGCACCTGGAGCTTTCAGCACGTGCAGGTCGGCAATCCGCAATGCGCGATCGCGGTGGCGGACGAAGTCCAGCTCGGGTCGCTTGATCTCCCGGCGCCTGGGGCCCTCGATCGAGGGCCATCCGGACTTCCCCAACCGGACCAACGTCTCGTGGTTCACCGCGCTGGGCCCGGGACGGATCCGGGCACGCATCTTCGAACGCGGAGTGGGGGAGACATCGGCTAGCGGGACCGGCGCCAGCGGTGCGGCGGTGGCGTACGTGCTGGACGGGGGCACCTCTCCGGTCACCGTCACTCTCGACGGGGGCGAGCTCACCGTCGAGGTGAGCGACGAACTTCATATCAACCTGACCGGCTGGGCCGTTCCGCTCTTCCGCGGCACGCTCAGCGATCAGTTCACAAAGGAGCTGCATGCGATCCAGTAGGCGCCTGGAGACGATTCCGCCGTACCTATTTGCTGAGCTCGAGCGCAAGATCGCCCTGAAGCGTGCAGCGGGAATCGACGTGATCAGCCTCGGCATCGGCGATCCGGACACGCCGACTTACCCGCCGATCGTCGCCGCCGGGCAGGCCGCGGTGGCCGATCCCAGCACGCACAGCTACCCATCCAACCGAGGCCGCTCGGAGTTCCGCGAGGCGGTGGCCGCGTTCTACGCACGCCGTTTCGGCGTCACTCTGGATCCGGAAACCGAGGTGATGCCCGCGATCGGCGCCAAGGAGTGCATCTTCAACCTCAACCTCGCTTTCCTTGATCCGGGCGACGTGGCCCTGGCCGCCGATCCCGGCTATCCGGTGTACACAGGCGGCCCGTTGCTGACCGGCGGCGAGCCGGTGCTGATGCCGCTCCTGCCCGAACGCGGATTCGGCTTCGATCCGGGCGCCATCGCGGCGGAGGATCTGAAGCGAGCGCGCCTGATGTTCTTCAACTACCCGAACAACCCGACCGGGGCCATCGCGCCGGACGGCCTGTTCGAGGACGTGGTGGTGCTGGCCGGCCGGCACGACATCCTGGCCGTTCACGACAACGCCTACAGCGAGACGACCTATGACGGATACGTCGCTCCGTCGTTCCTGGCCACCCCAGGCGCCAAGGAGGTTGGCGTCGAGGTGTTCTCGCTGTCCAAGGGCTACAACATGACCGGGTGGCGATGTGCGGCGATCGTCGGCAACGCCGAGGCGATCGCCCATTACTGGCGACTGAAATCGAATATCGACTCTGGGCTCTTCGAAGCGGTGCAGCTGGCCGGCGCGGCGGCGCTGGCCCCCGAGGTCGACGGCGAGGTCCGCAAGATGAACGCGGTGTATGCGCGCCGGCGCGACCTGGTCTGCGACGCGCTCGCCCAAGCCGGAGTGCAGGTCACACCCCGAAGGGCACAATCTACGTGTGGGCGCCGATCCCGGACGGCTTCAGTTCCGCTGCGGACTACTGCGAACACGTACTCGAGCGTGCGGCGGTGGTGATCTCACCCGGTGGCGCCTACGGCCGCAGCGGCGAGGGCTTCTTCAGGATTTCCCTGACCACACCGGACGAGCGGCTGCTGGAGGCAGTGCACCGGATCCGCGAGCTATGAGACGCAAGCAGCTGCCCCTGGTGCTCGCCGTCGCGGCTTGCTCGCTGACGCTGAGCGCATGCGGCGGCTTTGACTCCGCGGCTTCCGGTGAGCACCTGATCAAGGACTACGTGGCGAAATTCGGCGCCGCCAAGATCACCTTAAGCTCAGCCAAGTGTCCGGGTGGCGTGAGCCAGAAGACCGGAGGCAGCTACAGCTGCCAGGTCGTCGTGCAGGAGAAGAACACCGGCAAGCAGCACGCAGGGACCATCACCATCCACATGCTCGCTGGCAACAAGGTCTCGATTGACGGAGTCCGGGACGTTCACATTCGATGACGCGGCGGGGCTACCATGGATGGTATGGAGAGATCTCGCAACGGGCGTACGCGCTCGGCTCTGACATCGGCTAACGGCGAGCCCCGTCAAGGGCGCGCGCGTCAGCGTGCGTACATGATCGCGGCGCTGCCTGACGGAGATGAACAGGAGTTGGCCGAGCTCAGGGAGCTGCTGCGGACCGCCGGCGTCGCCGCGGTCGGAGAGATGGTCCAGAGACGTGAGCAACCGCACCCGAACACCTATCTCGGTTCCGGCAAGCTCGAGGAGCTGAAGGCCGAGCTGGGGCGGGCGGACGCCAACCTCGTCGCCTGCGATGACGAGCTCTCGCCCCGCCAGGAGCGCAATCTGGAAGCTGCGCTGGGCATGCCGGTGATCGACCGCACCGCGATCATCCTGGACATCTTCGCCGCCCACGCTCACAGCGCCGAGGGCAAGCTGCAGGTCGAACTGGCCCAGCTCGAGTACAACCTGGCGCGCATGCGGGGCCTGTGGTCGCACCTCGAGCGTCTCGGCGCGGGACGCATCGACGGCGGTATCGGTACGCGCGGACCGGGGGAGACGCAGATCGAAACCGACCGCCGCCTGGCTCGTGACCGGATCTCGGCATTGAAGCGAAAGCTGACGCAGGTCCGCTCCAGCCGCTCGGTCATGCGAGCCGAACGTGAGCGCGGCGAGCTTCCGTCGGTGGCTCTGGCGGGATACACCAACGCCGGCAAGTCGACGCTGCTCAACGCGCTGACCGGCGCGGAGGCCGGCGTGCGTGACCGGCTGTTTCACACCTTGGACCCCACCACGCGCGTGATGCGCACGGGCGGCCGGGACTATCTGCTCACGGACACCGTCGGCTTCATCCGCAAGCTTCCCCACCAGCTGGTGGAGGCGTTCGGCGCCACGCTCGAGGAAACCCGGCGGGCCGATCTGATCCTTCACGTCGTCGACGCCTCCGCCTCCGAGGATGAGCTCAACGAGATGACTCGCGCCGTGGAGGAGGTGCTGCACGAGATCGACGCCGAGGAGGCTCCGCGGATCCTCGTGCTGGGCAAGGCAGACCTGATCGACGGTGAGCGCCGCGCCGAACTGGGTCACCGCCACCCGGACGGGATCCTCGTCTCCGCGGTGACCGGGGAGGGCCTGGAAACGCTGACCGACCGGATTGAATCCGAGTTCGCCCGCACACTGCAGAGCGTCGAGCTGTTGATTCCCTACGAGGACGGCAACCGGCTCGCCGAGCTACATCACCTGGCCGGAGACCTCGAGCGTGAAGAGACCCCGGACGGGGTCAGGGTGCTGGCCCGTCTGCCGGCGACGGTAGCGGCACGCTACCGGCCGTTCGCGCTCGGTTCTCGCCCGGCATGAGCGAACCGCTACCGGTGCGCCGCCTCGATCCTGAGGCGAAGCTTCCCAGCCGTGCCTATCCCGACGACGCGGGCCTCGACCTGTACGCGTTGGAGGCCGCCGTCCTGGGGCCTGGCGAGCGCGCCAGTATTCGCACCGGGGTCGCGGTCGAGATTCCGCCAGGCCAAGCCGGGCTCGTCGTTCCCCGGTCGGGCCTGGCGATGCGTCATGGCGTCTCGGTGGTCAATGCCCCCGGTCTGATCGACGCCGGCTATCGCGGGGAGGTACAGGTCCTGCTGCTGAATACCGACCCACGGGCATCGTTCAGCCTCTCCGCCGGGGAGCGCGTCGCCCAGCTCGTGCTCGTGCGCGTCGAGACCCCGGCCGTCCAAGAGGTCAGCGAGCTCGCGGCCTCCGAGCGCGGCAGCGGTGGATTCGGCTCGACCGGCGCCTGAGCGCCTTAGGGGGCGGTCTTGGGAATCAAGCCCCTGGACTGCAGAAACGACTTTGCCACCGCGGCAGGGTCCTCGTGAACGATGTCCACGGCGGCGTTCAGCCGGCGCATCACCGGGGTGGTGAGCAGCGCATCGACGCGGTCGATCGTGTTCGCGAATTCAGGTCCCTCGGCGAGCAGCGCGCGGGCTGAGACGACGGGCACGATGTCGCCCCAGCCAAACACGCGGCTGGGGTCACGCAGGAGGACGTACTTCCCGCTGCTCAGCTGCCCGTCGGTCGTGTTCACCTCGGCGGCCTGAACGGTTCCCTGGTCAAGCGCCGCGTACTGCGCGCCGACCTCCAGCGGAGCGAATGTGGCGGGCGTGAACCCGTAGGCCTGCTCGATCGCCGGCAGCCCGGCGGGATCCTGCTGGAACTGCGGGGGACCGCCGAGCACGAGGCTCGCTCCCACCCGCCGCAGATCACCGAGTTCCCGCAGTCCGTATCTGTCGGCAAAGGCCCGGGTCACCGCGATGGCTTGAGTGTCCGCGAACGGGCTCGGGTTGAGCAGCTGCAGGCCGTGGGCCAACGCGTAATGCTGACCGGCACGGTAGGCGCCGAGCACGGACCGAAACGGTCGCCGGTAGGACGCGACGGCACGGTCCCAGGTCGCCAGGTACTCCGGATAGATGTCGACCCTTCCGCTCTCGACGGCGGGGACCGTGACCTCGGTGGGGCCGATGTTGCGATTGAGGAAGACGTCGTAGCCCTGAGCCTCGAGCGCCTGCTTGTAAAGCTCGCCGAGCACGAACTGCTCGGTGAAATTCTTGTCGCCCAGCGTGATCTGCGGCTTGCCCGTCCCGGGCAGCGCGCCGGGAGTGCTCGTGGTTGACGTCGTCGTAACCGCGGTCGCGGTCGACCCTGGAGGCGGGTCCGAGCTGCCGGAGCCGCTACCGGCTTCACCGGAGCCGCATCCGAGGACGCCGGCGAACAGGGCGGCGGCCACGACAGCGACGCTCAAAGGAGGTCTGTGGCGGGCCACGCGGCTACACCCCGGCGGCCCGGCGGGCATCGGCGTGCGCCGCCGCCTCCAGGGCATCATCCAGCGGAGGCAGCTCCGCCATTCCGGTCGCGGACGCGATCAGCCAATCGGCAAACCAGGCGTTTTTGGGCAGCAGGGGACCGTGGAGGTACGTCCCGATGACGTTGCCCCGGCGCGCGCCTTCCATGTGGTCATTGCCGTTGTTGCCGTGCCCGTGCAGGACGCGACCGAGCGGCTGCGCCGTCGGTCCGAGGTGCGTGCGTCCGCCATGGTTTTCGAATCCGGCCAGAACCCGCGGCTCGCCGGGGTCCAACTCCACCTCGATTGCGACGTTTCCGATCAACCTCGGGCCATCGGCGCGGACGGTGCGCAGATCGAGCAGGCCGACACCCGGCAACTCTTCCTCGCCGAGCTGGTAGGAGTGCCCGAGCAGCTGATAGCCGCCACACACGGCCAGGATCACGCCCCCGCGCTCAGCGACGGCGTGCAGGGCGTCACGCTTGACCTCGGCCAGATCGAGCGCACACAGCTTCTGGTCGCGGTCCTGGCCCCCGCCGATATAGAACAGGTCCGCGCTGTCAGGGTCCAGCGGCTCGCCGAGCCCGCTCGCTTGCACCGAGAAGCCGATGCCCCGCCAGCGGCAGCGCCGCTCGAGCAGCAATAGGTTGCCGCGGTCGGCGTAGATGTTCATCAGGTCGGGGTAGAGCGCGCACACCCGCAGGTGTCCCAGCTCCTCAGGCATGCAGGATCACCACCTCGCTGCCGACGTACTCGTTGGTCTCGGGCACCGCTGCCCGGCCGTTTCGCCTCAGGCCGGTGTCAGCGGCCTCCCGCTCCAGCTGCGTTGCCGTGACGCGATCAAGGTGGATGACGTCGTGGGTGGCGGTGTGGCTGCCGCTGGTGCCGACCACCTCTCGGCGCCGCTCGAGCACGAACCCTCGCTCGCTGGCCCGTACCGCCGTCGGCTGGCTCGAGTACACCACACCCTCGCGCTCGCAGATATCGGGGAGCACGGCGGGAAAGCCGTTCTCGAGCTCAAACGGTTCGAGTTCCTCGGCGATCGCGATGGCGATCACGCCCTGTGGCGAAAGGTGGCGCAGCGCGCAGTCCAGGAACGACCTGCGCCCGGCCTCGCCGCCGAGCAACTGAATGGTCTGCATCGGCACGATGCAGAGGGGAAACCGCTGCCCCAGCTCGAACCTCCGAGCGTCGGCGAGCACCGTCGTCACCGGCAGGCCCTCGGCGCGGCGGGCCAGCTCGCCCAGCAGCTCATCGTCCTGATCGAGCGCGGTGACGCGGTGCCCCGCCCGGGCCAGGTCGAGTGTGACCCGCCCGGTCCCGGCCCCGATGTCGAGCACCGGGTCGCCGTGAGCCTCGGCGAGCTCACGCCACAGGCCCAGGTCCTCGGCGTAGCTGCCGCACTCCAGGTCGTGCCAGATGACGCTCACGGAGCCACGGCCTCCTGCGGCTGCCAGAACTGCTGCACATGACCGCGTGCGGCCAACTCGTCGCGCAGCCCGAGCAGCGCGGTGTAGGTGGGAAGGACGAACAGGCGCTGATCCCCGGCGTCGGCGAGCGCCCGGTCGAGCGCGGTGGCCAGGTGTGGCTCCACCTGCAGGCGCTCCACCGGCACGCCGGCGTACTTGAGGCGCACGGCGAGCTCCGCCGCCCGAGTGCCGGCACAGGTGACGCGACGCACGCGTCCGGCCAGCAGCTCGAAGTCGGCGTCCCAGACCCACGAGACGTCCTTTCCGTCCGCCGTGTTGTCGTTGAGCACGGCGAGCACGTCCAGGTCTCCCGGTTCCAGCGTGAGCGTCCGCAGAACTTCATTGGCGCCGGCCGGATTCTTGATCAACAGGATCGACAGCTCGACGCCATTCACCACCACGGTTTCGGCGCGTCCGAACGATGCCGTGACCGCCTCCAGGCCTTCGGCGATGGTGGCCAGCGAGACGCCCAACTGGAGACACAGCGCCGCCGCGCCCAGAGCGTTGTAAACGTTGTAGAGGCCCGGGAGCGGCAGCCGGACACGGGCCGAGCCGGCTGGTGTCCTCAGCGTGAAGCGGGCGGCGCGGGTTCCTTCCAGGGTGATCTGCTCGGCCGCGACCTCCGGGTCCGGCCGGCGCTGTCCGCAGTTCGGGCAGTGATAGATGCCCAGGTGCCCCAGGTAGATGGCGTCGTACACGTAGGGCGCGCCGCAGCGACGGCAGTGCTTGGAGTCGGAGGCGTGCTGCATCTCCCCGAGCGCCATGGCCGGATCCTCGACGCCGAAATAGCTCACGCCGGGAAAGCTGCGACCGAGGTCGGCGATCAGCGGGTCGTCGGCGTTGAGCACCAGGCGAGCGCCCTGGGGCAGCTCGGACACCACCTGCGCCCAGCGGTCGGCGATCGTCTCGAGCTCGCCGTACCGGTCGAGCTGGTCTCGGAACAGGTTGGAGAGCAGGATCGCCCGCGGCTGCAGCTCTGCGCTGACCCGGTCGAGCCAGAACTCGTCGACCTCGAACAGTCCGAGCTCGCCTTCGATCTCGCCGCGCGGCCGGGCCGCGGCGAGCAGCGTCGAGGCGATGCCGCCGGCCATGTTCGCCCCGGCTCGGTTATGGACGATCGAAATGCCTTCGCGCTGCAGGATCGACGCGATCATGCCGGCCGTCGTCGTCTTGCCATTGGTGGCCGAGACCACAACCGAGCCACGGGCCAGCCGGGACGCCAGCTCGGCGATGGCACGGGGCTCCATCCGCATCAGCACCTTGCCCGGCAGGCTCGTGCCACCCCCACGTCCAGCGCGTCGAGCCAGTTGGCCGACCGTTCGGGCGGCTGCGATCTTCAGGTTGAGGCCGCTCACGCGGGAACCATCACCTGAACGGCGGCTCCGAGGGCGCGGACTCGAACCGGGAGCTGGCCGATCGGGTCGCCATCGGCGTACATCGTGAACGGCCGGTCGGCACTGATCTCGACCTCCCGCCCGCGCACCATCTCGAAGTTGGGCTCATGCACGTGCTCGCCGGTGAACACCGTCGGCAACCCGCGCAGAAACCGCAGCTTCGAGATCTCTCCGATGATCACCACGTCGAGCAGGCCGTCCTCGAGCGAGGCGTCGGGCGCGAGCATCATGCCGCCCCCGTAGGCCTTTGAGTTGGCCGCAGCGATCGTGTATCCGCGGACCGTGCGAGTCTCGGCGCCGTCGACCTTGACCTCGAAGCGAGCCGGCCGCCAGCCCAGCAGCGCCCGCAGCGCGCCATAGGCGTAGACGAGGTTTCCACGCACGAGCCGGGTCTGGTTGGCGATCCGGTTGGCGTCGGAATCGAACCCGCAGCTGGCGATGCCGATGAACGTCCGCTCGCCCACCTGCCCGAGGTCGAGCGCCCGCACCGTGCCGGTGGCCAGCACCTGGCATGCCGCCACCGGCTCAAGCGGGATCCCCAGGACCCGGGCAAAGTCATTCCCGCGCCCGCCGGGCAGCACGCCGAGCACACCGCTGCTGTGCTTGAGCGCACCGGCGACGGCGCCCACCAGCCCGTCACCTCCGAAGGCCACCGCCATCTGGCCGGCGCTCGCCGCGGCGACCGCCAGCTCGCGGGCATGCTCGATGCTCTGCGTCCGCTCTACCGCGTGTTCGAGCTCCAGCCCGTCCAGCGCGGCTCGGACCTCGCCGAGGGCCCGGCCCGCGCGTCCCGCGCCGGCGTGCGGATTGACGATCAGTGACAGCATCAGCGTGCGATCACCAGCGCGCGCAGGTCCGCGGCGATGGCGACCGGCGCCGGCTTCTCCGCCGCGGCCGCCTCGTCGGCGGAGGTGACGCCCGAGAGCACGATCGCTCCGTCGAGGCCGGCGGCGGCCGCGCCTTCGAGATCTGAATCGAGACGATCGCCCACGACCAGCGTGCGGCCGGGTCCGAGCCGGTCCAGGGCGGTGAGGAAGATCTGCGGATCCGGTTTGCCGACCACCCGGGCGGTGCGACCCGTCGCGTATTCCAGCGCCGCCACGATTGCCCCGGTCGCCGGCCACGGACCGCCGTGCTCGGGGAACGTACGGTCGCGTCCCGCGGCGATCATCTCCGCCCCGCCGAGCACTGCCTGTGTGGCCACTCGCAGCTCGTCGTAGGTGAGCTCGTCGTGCGCCGCTACCACGACGACATCGGCGCCAGACTCCGTCTCGGTTCCGTTGAGGACCCGCTGGCCGGACTCCGAGACGTGACGGTAGATCGCCGAGGAGCCGATCACGTACGCGCCGGCGCCGGGTGCTCGGCCGGCCAGCACGTGCTGAATTGCCCCCCCAACCGTGACCACCTCCTCCAGCGACGCTTGCACACCGAGTCCCCAGAGCTTGCGCACGTAATCCTCGGGTGAGCGGCGCGCGTCGTTGGTCAGGAACGCGATGGTCTTGCCGCCCGCCCGCAGCTCGGCCACCGCCTCCGGCGCTCCGGGCACGACGGTGTCCCCGATGTACACACAGCCGTCGAGATCGAGGATCACGTGGTCATAACGGGACAGGAGAGGGGAGAGGGACACGGTGGCGGATTATCGCGGGCGCTTGAATGCCATCCGATAAAGACGCTTCCGCGGAAGCGTTACGCAACCATCGAGTTGCGTCTCGATTCCGTGTGCCGGGCGGGTGCTTCTGTCCGAGGGGGTACATAGGATACGAACATGTGTTCGATTGTTCAGTTTGACGAGCTTGAACAGGAGGGCGCCCACCAGCCACCGGGCCGCCCCCTGGAGCTGCTGGAGCGCGAGATTTGCGAGCTTGCCGCTCACCTCGCGGCCGGAACGTGCCGCTGGCTCCTGCTCATCGGGGAGTTCGATCGTCGTCGCGGTTGGGCTGAATGGGGCGTGCGATCGTGCGCGCATTGGCTCTCGTGGCGGTGCTCGGTCGGCCTGGCGACCGCCCGCGAACACGTGCGGGTCGCCCGTCAGCTGGACGGTCTGCCGCTAGTACGCACTTACTTCGGCCGCGGCGAGCTTTCCTACAGCAAGGTGAGGGCTCTGACCAGAGTGGCCACGCCCGAAACGGAGGAAAAGCTCGTCGAACTCGCGTTGCACGCGACGGGCGCCCAGCTCGACAAGCTGGTCCGCGGGTACCAGAGCGCCTTGGGCGCCACGCTGGCGGCAGCCCAGAGCGCGCATGAGCGCCGCTGCCTTGACTGGGACTGGGAGGATGACGGCTCGTTACGAGTCCAAGCGCGCCTGCCCGGCGACCAGGGCGCTTTGCTATTGGCCGCGATCAAAGCCTTCGAGAGCAGCGGAGACAGCGAGGACGCCGATGACGACGGTCCCGGTGCCCGGGCGGCCGACGCGCTGGTGTCGCTCGCCCGTGCGGGTCTGGATCAGGCGTCTGCCGACAGCGCGCAGTCCGCGGGCGCCAACTCTTGGGAGCTCGTCGTGCACGTCGACGCCGAATCGCTCACCTCGGAGCACATCGTCGAGCGGGCGGAGCTCGAGGGCGGACCCGCGTTGGCGCCCGAGACCGTCCGGCGCCTCGGATGCGACGCCGCGGTGGTCCGGATCGTCGAACGAGACGGTCAGCCGCTGTCGGTCGGGCGTCGCACGCGGACGATCTCGCCGGCGATGCGACGGGCGCTACGGAGCCGCGATGACGGCTGCCGCTTCCCGGGCTGCGTTCACCGTCGCTTCCTGCACGCACACCACATCCACCATTGGGCGCGGGGTGGTCCCACGTCGCTGCAGAACCTCGTGCAGCTCTGCTCTCACCACCACCGTCTGGTTCACGAGGGTGGATTCAAAGTCGAGCGCGACGGGCCCGGAGCGGTCCGCTTCCGGCGCCCTGATGGCCGTCTCATCCCGGCGGCACCCAGGTGCGGACCGGTCGGTGGGGCCGGCCTTGAACAACAACAGCGTGAGCGGGGAGTGCTCGTCAACGAGCGGACCTGCATGCCGCGCTCGGCCGGTCAGTCGCTGGATTACGGGATCGCCGTGGAGGGGTTGCTGCTGCGGCGTGCGAGGGAGTGAACCCCCGGGGGCAAGCCCGTCAGAACAGTGCGGTCTGTGCGTCCTCGACTGGCTCGGCCAGACATTCCGGTCCGTCGTAGCGCGCGTCGTTGACGGCGGTCGAGACCGGTCGCAGCGCGGTGGCCGAGGGGGAGAGGCTGCTGAGCATCTCCAGCAGCTGATCGGGCTTGGTCGCCGCGTCGAGCCAGGTCGACTCGGTGTCCTCAGCGAGGATCACGGGCATCCGGTCGTGCAGTGGCGCGACTGCGGAGTTGGCGGCGGTGGTGAGGATCGTGCAGGTACGCAGCTTGCCTCCGTCGGGCGCGTGCCAGATCGACCACAGGCCGGCGAAGGCGAACAGCTTCCCGTCGTCCCGGGTGATGTGAAACGGTTGCTTCGGGCCGCCGGCGACGCGCTGCCACTCGTAGAAGCCGTCGGCCAGGACCAGGCAGCGGTAGCGCTCGAAGGCGCCGCGATAGGCCGGCCGCTCGGTAACCGTCTCGACCCGGGCATTGATCATCTTCAGCCCGGTGGTCGCGTCCTTAGACCAGGACGGCACGAGGCCCCAGCGCAGCTGTTCCCCGCGCGGGACGCCCTCACGGTCGGTGGTGACCGCCAGCACGTCGTCTCCGGGGGCGACGTTGAAACGCTGGCGTACCGGCACTGACTCGCCGATGGCAAAGCGCGAGCGAACCTCGGCCGGGTTCGGTGAGGCCAACGTGTAGCGACCGCACATCGTTTCCCCGCTCCGGCTAGCGCGCGCGGCTGGCGGACTGCTCAGCGCGCTCGGCCTGCGCCTTCTTCTGGCGCTTTCGCCCGAAGTAGGCGAGCGCTCCGACGGCAACCAGCACCAGCACCAGCGAGTAGAAGATCGCGATGTCGGTGGACACCCCGCCGGTCGCCACGCCAATCAGGTTGACGATCCCGAAGGCAACCGCGAGCACGACGACGATGAGCAGGATGATGATCAGAATGCCCCTCACGCGGGCCAGGGTGCCCGCGCTGGCCGGCGGCGCCACCAGGCCCATCAGCCGTAGACCGCGAAGCTGGCGGGTGCTGGGGGCCTCGACGCCCAAACGCTCGGTGGCGCGCTTGAGATCGTCCGGACGGCGCTCGGCCAGAGCCAGCGAGGCATCGGCCATGCGGCGCAGCTGCAGGCGCTCCTGTGGCCGCGCGGCGGCCAGCGCGCGCTGGAAGTGGGCCCGGGCCGCCTTGGCGTCATAACGTTCGGCAGCGCGAGCGCCGAGGATCGCCTGAGCGGCTGATTTGAACTTGGTCTCGGCCGCCAGCTCCTCATCGGAGCGGTGCTCGAGTTGCTGCATGGCCGCAAGCTGGCTGCGTTGCTCGACACGCATCATCCGCTGCTGCTTGGGCATGAGGTGAAGTCTAGCCTGGCTATCGGCGAGGTTTGATCACATAGATGCGCTGGCCGGTCAGGTATTGACCGGACGCGTTCGGACTGGCCGGCGGCTGACGGTAAACATCGACGTGGCGCCCGCCGATTGCGCCGCCGGTGTCCTGGGCGACGAACCAGCCGCCGTAGCCGTCGTGCTTGTACGCCGGAATGTAGACGCGGCTGCCCAGCGCAATCACGCTCGGGTCGACCGCGATCGACTGCAGGAAGCGCAACGGCGACGATGCACCTGCGGCAAAGGTGACATTGCGCAGCGGCACGTAGTGACGTCCTCGGCCCGCCGACCAGCCACCGTTAGCCAGGGGGAAAGTCACGCCGCCCGCGCGATTGCGCCAGTAGCCACCCGCGCGCCAGTACGGCGGGCCGGCGGACCATCCGTCCGACGGCGACGTCGTCGTTCCCGAGACGGTCACCCAGCCGCCATCACCGAGCGCGTTGATGTGGTAGAGCCGCCCGTCTAGCCCGATCCCTTCGCCCTCCATCGAGACACCCGTGGCCGAGTACAGCCAGTCGATCCGGTGCCGGCCGGCGAGGCCGGGCGTGTTGACCAGGGCTCCGGTGAACCACCGCTCGGGTGCCGGCCAGTACTCGGTGATCGCCACCTGAGAGAGCCATTTGCCGTGGCTGCGCTTACTCGGCGGGGCTGGAATCCGCTTGCGGCTGCGACTGTTCGGGGCGAGTCCACCGACCGGAGCGCCGCCGCTACCGGGCGGGCTCTTCGCAGCGGTGGCTGACGATGCCGGGCTCGCGAAAGCCGCTGCGGTCGCGTTGCCCGCCGAGAACAGCGTCAGGAGCGCGCCGGTGAACAAAGCCGAGAGGGCCTGGCGAGCTGAGCTGTGAGCTGGAAACGTCACTGAGGCCTGTTCTCCGCCGCGCCGGGGCAACCTTCGCCTGAGAGACCGGTTGCGCAACGCCGTGGGCCGCAGGCTAGCTGCCAGAGAGTCCGATTACCGCTCCCAGCAGCCCATTCTCGCTATCGGGTTACATAAGACTGATTATCGAGCGTTGATAGAAGGGCTTCACCCGGTCTGCGAGTGGTCAAAGCCAGCCCTGTCGAACACGCGGTCCCCTTTGAAGCTCACGATCACGCTGCCGTAGTGCCAGCTCACGAATCCGCCGGCGGGGCGAGTGACGCTCTGCGGCGCTCCGAAGCGTGCGCAGACGCCGGCTGGCGTCAGGTGCCGGATGGCGCCGAAACGCGTAAGCGACCGAACGGAATGCCTCGCCGTGTGGAGACCTTGGCAACCGGTCGCTGCGGTGGGTTTCGCGGATGTGCCGCCGCATCCGGCCAACGCGATCCCAGCCAGCGCGATCCCGGCGATGAGCCACACCCGAGCGGCCGATCTCCTCATCTGCGCAGAATCGCACAGCCCACGGCGGACCCGTTGGTGCGCCGGCTGGCTCCGTTCGACCCGTCTTGATCCGAAGTCGGCGCAACTTCAACGAGGCGTCCGGTATAGAACACCCGGACAACCCTTCTGAGGAGGCGGGATGAAGCGAACCCTGAGGCTACTGGCCGTTTCTCTATCGATCAGCGCGATTGGCGCCGTGGCGGCGGACGCTGCCTCATCGCCCGCGGTGGCGACTGGGAGCGCCTCGTCGGTTACCACGACGACCGCAGTCCTGCACGCGAGTGTGAACCCCGACGGGTCGAGCACCGGCTACCGATTTGAGTGGGGCCTGACGATCGGCTATGGCATCACCGGCGCGGTCAAGGCGGCCGGTAGCGGCACCAAGCCCGTAGCCGTGACCTACAGGATCCACGGTCTGATCCCCGGGACGGTCTACCACTACCGCGTGGTCGCCCTGAACAAGTTCGGGGGGTCCAACGGGTTGGATCGGAAGTTCACCACCGCGGGGAATCCGCCGCCCCTGACGGCAACGGGTCCGGCGCAGGTGACGAGCGCGAGCACCGCAACTCTGACCGGGGTGATCAATCCTCACGGGCAGAAGACCAGCTACAGCTTCCAGTACGGCCCCACCGCGAGCTATGGGTCCGAGAGCTTCTCGCAGAGCGTTCCCGCCGGAACCACGCCCGTCAACGTCTCGACGCTCCTCTCAGGGCTCTCCTCCAACACCAACTTTCACTATCGGATCGTCGCCGTGCACAGCGGATCGGTTCGCCAATATGGCGCTGACCAGACTTTCTGGACGTTCCCCTCCCCACGGCCCGTGCCGCGGGTCCCCGCCCGCACGACTCCAGGGCGCGATCGCAACAAGCCGTTCGTGTTCACGACCTCAGGCAAGTTGATCGGGCCAACCGGGGCGACTGCGGCCCCGAAGTCACTGTCGTGCTTCCAGAACGCCACGGTCCGCTTCATGCTCGGGCGGCGGCTGGTCGGGTTCGGGGTGGCCGACGTCCTACCCGATTGTTCGTTCAAGACCCAGACGGTGTTCAACCGCCTCCCCGGGCGGGGTAAGAAGCACCGTCAGGTCCACCTACGCGTGCTCATTCACTTCCGCGGAAACGGATATTTGGCGCCGGCTGATGCGAAGCCCGAAAAGATCACGCTCGGCTGACCGCGAAATCCACGGACAACACATAAGCAGAGCGAATCAATCCGGACGAATACTCGTCTTGGACTTCTAGACCCCGGGGCGGGATTATGTGAACCCCTCCCCAGTTCGCGCCCCGGAGCGTCGGCCGCTGTTTTTCCGCCGGCTCCCGGGGCGCGGCGCTTTAAGTGCTCGCCCCGGCGCTCCCGATGAACAGCGGTGCCATCACGCTGCCCCGGGTGAGGGTGTGCCGGTGCCCGAGCAGGTGGCCCATCTCGGTGACCAGGTAACTCTGCGCGAGCGCGGCGGCGGTGCGGCTGTCGGTCCTCGCCCGCTTGGTTCCAGCGGCCCGTGCCTGATGGCTCGTCGAGCCCTGGGCCGAGGCCGATGCCGTATCCACCGTGCAGACACCGAGCGCCAGGACGCCACAGACAAGCAGCAGGCGGCGGTTGATGAGCTCAGCTCGGGGCATGGATGGGCGCGGGTTCCTCCCCCGCGGGAGGACACGATCTACGGGGGAGGTATTCGGCTCATCCCGGCCGTCCCCTGCTAGCTCCGGCGCCGTGGCAGCGCCGCCGACCACAGAGGGGTCAGCGACGGTCGCGCAGTCGGTAGACGAAGCGCAGCCCGGACCAGGTCTCGTCGATCGCACACACCTTGTTGTCGACGAGCCCGGCCGCCAGCCCGAGTTCCCGCACCAGGTTCTCCGTCAGGTCGGTCGCGACGCCGGACGAGCGCTTGGGCCAGGCGACCCACAGTCCCCCGGCCTCTGGAGGGCCGCCTTCAGCGCCGGAAGCCGGCGCACGAGCTCGGCTTCCGCGCCGCAGAAGGCGACGATCACATCCAGCGGCCCCCGCGCGCGAGTGCGAACCGAGACGCCGGGCGGGAGCTCGCCGAGGTAGTCCTCAAAGCCGGCAGGAGCGTTGATCAGGCCCAGACGCGCCTGCGGTTTGACGCCCAGCTTGCGCACCAGCGGCGTCCCGGAGTAGCCCGCTGCGGTCATCGATCCGCCCGGTCCGCCACGCCGGCGATCAGCGCGGAGAGCTGGCTCCCCTGCCACGCAACCGGTGACTTTCCTGGCTCGTCGGTGACCAGCCGCGCTCCCGGGATCATCTGTGCATAGGCCTCCCCCACCGCCTGCGGGTGCTCTGGATCGGCGTCGTCGTTGCTCGCCACCACCACCGTTGGAGCAGTGATCGCCCCCAGCTGATCAAGCCGCTCGAACGGGCGCGAGCGCGGGACCGCCCGAAGTGCATCCGCGACTGCCTCCGGATGCGCGTGCAAGGCCAGGCGCTGGCGGATCACCTTTTCGACCGTCTCCTGCATTCCCGGAGGCACATCGGGTTTCCCGTAGGCGGCGAGGAAACCATCCACTCCTCGGTTCCGCAGCCCCTCCGACAACGCGTCCCAGCGCTCCAGCCGTTTGGCCGAGACCTCGTCCCCCGGCTCGAACGCCGGCGTTATGACCACCAAACCGGCCACCCGCTCGGGTCGACGCAACGCGAACGCCAGCACCGTGTGGGCGCCCATCGACCCTCCGGCCAGGACCGCCCGCTCGATGCCCAGGCCATCGAGCACGGCCTCCAAATCGAGATCCAGCTCCGCATAGCCGTAGGCGTCCGGAGCACCGGCGGGCGAGGAAGCGCCCGTGTCCCCGGGCGTCGTAGGTGATCACCCGGTGCCCGGAGCGCTCGAGCGAGCGCGAGCCCATGACCACGTAGCGACGGGTCGCCGTGAGGCCGTGGAGCAGCACGACCGGGGTCCCCTCGCCCGTGTCCGAGCCCGACAACCGCACGCCTTCTCGCTCGATTTCTCGGTCGGCCACAGCAGTTTTCTACCATCAGGGTATGGACGTATCCGAGAGCAACTTTCAGAGCGCCGTCATCGAGCGCTCGCGCACTGTCCCAGTGGTGGTCGATTTCTGGGCTGAGTGGTGCGGCCCGTGCCGCCAGCTCGGTCCCGTGATCGAGCGGGCCGTGGCCGCGCGAGCCGGCAAGGTCGAGCTGGCCAAGCTGGACGTCGACGCCAATCAGAACCTGGCCCAGACGTACAGGATCCAGAGCATTCCGGCCGTCAAGGCGTTCCGTGACGGGGAGGTGGTCGCCGAGTTCCTGGGCGCGCAACCACCCGCAGCCGTCGAGCGCTTCCTTGATTCGCTGGTGCCCTCCGAAGCCGACGCTCTGGTGGAGGCGGGCGATGAGGAGTCACTTCGCCAGGCGGTGGAGCTGGAGCCCACTCGGGCCGACGCCGCCGTGCCGCTGGCGCGGATGCTTCACGGCCGCGGGCAGAGCGACCAAGCGCTGGAGGTGCTCGGGCGCGTGCCCGGGAGCTTTGCTGCCGACGGGCTCAGAGCCCGGATCGGGCTTGAGCGTCACGCCGTCAGCGGAGACCGGCCCGAACTGCCAGATCTCAGCCGCGCCTTCGCGGCGATCGATGCCGGGGACCACGAGCAAGCGTTGGATGAACTGCTCGCTGCGTTGCCGAACTCAGACGGAGCACGCGACGACATCCGCCGAGTGGTGGTGGGGATCCTCGACGAGCTCGGAGTCGAGAACCCACTCGCCCGCGACGCGCGCCGGCGTCTGGCTACGGCCCTGTACTGACCCTCACATCGCCAGACTGAGCTGCTGGGCGGCCCGCGGATCGATCGGCTCCAGTCCGGCCACGCGGACGCCGATCAGCCGCACCGGCCGCTCTGGGGCGAAGCGCCTGAGCAGATCGAGCGCGACGGGTCGGACCCGCTCCACCGAGGCGACCGGATCGGACAGCGTGCGCGCTCGTGTATGCGTGGAGAAGTCATCGAGGCGGACCTTAATTCCGATTGTCCGCCCGCAGCGGCCCTGTGCGGCCAGGCCGGTGCACAGGCGGTCCACCAGGCCATCGAGGATCTGCTCGAGCTCTGCCGGATCGGTGATGTCTTGATCGAACGTCGTCTCGCGCGACTCTGAGACCACCTTGCGCTCCTGGGTCACCGGGGCGTCGTCCTCGAAGCGAGCCCGGCGCTGTAGCTCGGCGCCGGCGCGGGCGCCGAAGCGCGACGACAGTTCGTCCGGTGCGGCCGCTGCGAGCTCACCCAGCGTGGTGATCCTCAGCGCGGCAAGGCGTTCGACCGTCTTCGGACCGATGCCCGGCACCAGCCCGCACGGCGCGCCGGCAAACCGGGCAACCGCCTGCTCGCGACTGAGTACCACGAATCCGCGAGGCTTCTCAGCGTCTGAGGCCACCTTCGCCACGAGCTTGCTCGGCCCGATGCCCACCGAGCAGGTCAGTCCGGTGCGGCTGTCGATCTCGCTGCGGATGCGGCGCATCGACGCATGCGGCGCCGGCAGACCGCTCAGCTCGAGGTACGCCTCGTCGAGCCCGATCACCTCAACCGTCTCCACGTGGGCGCGGACGATCGCCATCACCTGGCCCGAAGCCTCCCGGTAGTAGGGGAAGTCCGGGGGCAGAAACACGGCGTCGGGACACAGACGGCGCGCACGTGCGGCGGGCATGGCAGAGCCGACGCCGAAGCGCCGAGCTTCGTAGGAGGCGGTGGTGACCACCGCGCGCGGCCCGGTTCCCGCCACCACCACGGGCAGCCCCCGCAGCTGCGGCCTGCGCCGCAGTTCCACCGAGACATAGAACGCGTCCATGTCGAGATGAGCGACGCAGCGGTCCTGCATCGCTCTGAGGCTAGGACACGGACCAGACAACCCGTGACGGGTCGCCGGCCCGTGGCCTGGCGCTCAGTGCGGCTGGTCTAGATCGAGGACCAGACCATGCCGACGCCGCCGAAGCCGAGCGCACCGGCGGTGTTCTGATTCAGATCCCACTCCCGGCCACCAACGTACGGACCGCGGTCGTCCACCACCGCGTTGACCGTGCGCCCGCCGCTACGGAACGTGACCTTGGTGCCGCACGGCAGCGACTTGTTCGCCACGCCGTACCGGGCATGGAAGCCGCACGCCGTCGCTCCACCGTCGCTGTACCAGGAGGCGAGGCTCTCACGGAACGCCGTGACGCTTCCGGCGTGGGCCCAGCTTCCCGTGTTATGGCGGTCACCGGTGAAGCCGACCCGCAGCCACCGCTGTCCGGTGCCGCTGGGCGCCACCGGTAGATCGAACCCGCCGCGCGGGCCGGTCCGGGCGGTGCTCAGCGTGTGCCACCCCCGGGCACTGTGGCCGAGCAGGCGAACCCGCCGCCCAGCTCGTGCCGGCAGCAGCTTTCCGCGCACGTGGGCGCGCCCACCGCCGAGTACGGCCAGCGCACGAGGCCGCATGGCGAACCGCGCCGCCACGGATACCTGGTGCGCGGTGCTCGGCGCGAGCGCAGCCCCGCCTGGGGCGCTGAGCTGTGTGGCCAGGCGTGGAGCGGAGCTGCCCGAGCCGGGCACTACCCGAAGCAGGCCCGACTGCCGAACCGAGCGCACGAACTGGAATCGGCCGTCGCGCCGCGTGGCGGATGAGCCCAGCGACTGCCAGCGAGTCGAGCCGGCCGGAGCGAACTGCAACTGCAGCGGCGCTCCGGCGGGCGCACCCGCCGTGCTTCCGGACACCACCAGATGGCGTCCGAAACCGAGGTGTGCGGGCTTCAGGGTGATCTGGATTGCGCTCAGGGCATCTGCGTTCCCGGCGGAGAGCGCTACCGCCGAGGCTGGAATGGCAAGCATCGCCACGCCCGCACCCAGATGTACCGGGCGCAGCTTGCGCAGCGTTGTTTTAGTCCTCACGATGGGGGACCTCCTGGGGGGTTCACGTTCGACCGGGGGCCTACGGGGTTAGCTGTCGGGCTCGCGACCACTGCGCGGCGCGCTCTGGAGAGCGGTCCGTGCTCCGTGGTCGCTACGACTGCCGGCGGGTTGTGCCCGCGCAATCGATTCGCCCCGGCCGGGTGAAGAATCACTACCCGGCAGTGGGTCCCCCGTTCGTTCCCGCACCGGGCAGGAACGATTCGGCAGGCCGAATTACGACTCGGGGAGGATGACAGCCGGATGCGCGGCCGTGTGTGAGGGCCGTCACACTTGACCGGAACGCGCCGCGTGACGGCAGACGACCGCAGACGGCGGCGGACCGGGGCCGCCCCTGCAAGAATGCGCGGCGTGGCCAATCCAGACCGGTTGACCGGGCTCGACAGCTCATTTCTGCATCTCGAGCGCGACTCGGCCCACATGCATGTGGCCGCGTGCGCGATCTTCGACGGCGACGCGCCCGCCTACGAGGAGCTGGTCCAGGCGATCGTCAGTCGACTGCATCTGGTGCCCCGCTACCGCCAGCGCCTGGCCTTCGTGCCGCTCCAGCAGGGGCGCCCCGTCTGGGTGGACGACCCCCACTTCAAGGTCACCTACCACGTTCGTCACACCGCGCTGCCGCGCCCGGGAAGCGACGAGGAACTCCGGCGCTTGGCCGGGCGGGCGTTCTCGCAGGCCCTGGACCGCGACCGCCCGCTGTGGGAGCTCTGGCTGGTGGAGGGTCTTGCCGACAATCGCTTCGCGCTGCTGTCGAAGACCCACCACGCACTTGTGGACGGGGTCTCCGGGGTCGACATCGCCACCGTCCTGTTCGATGCCTCTCCGACGCCGATGCCGGTGGCACCACCCGATCACGAGTGGCTGCCACGGCCATTGCCGAGCTCCTCGCAGCTGCTGGCGGATGCGCTGGTGGAGCGTGCCACCGTGCCGGGTGAGCTGATCCGCGGCGTCCGGCACGCACTGCGCGGACCTCGGCAGCTGGCCGAGCGCATGGGTGGCGCCCTCGCGGGACTCAGCGCGGTGACCCGCGCCGGGCTGCAGGCCGCTCCGCAGAGCCCGTTCAACACCCGGATCGGCCCCCACCGGCGGTTCACCTGGGTCAACGGTGATCTGGCCCAGTTCAAGGCGGTCAAGAACTCGCTCGGCGGAACCGTGAACGACGTGGTCCTCACCGTGGTGGCTGGCGCGCTCGGGCGCTACATGCGCCTGCACGGGGAGCCAACCGAGGGCGTCGTGCTGAAGGCGATGGTGCCGGTGTCGGTGCGCGCCGACGTCGAGCAGGGCGCGCTGGGGAATCGCGTTGCCGCGATGTGGGCGCCGCTGCCGGTCGGGATCACCGATCCGGTCGAGCGGCTCGAGACGATCCGGGCGGCGATGGACGGGATCAAGGACTCCGGACAAGCCGTCGGCGCACAGGTGCTCACGCAGCTCTCCGGGTTCGCCCCGCCGACGATCATGGCTCAGGCCGCGCGGCTGCAAGCCCGTCAGCGGCTGTTCAACCTCGTGGTCACCAACGTCCCGGGCCCGCAATTCCCGCTGTACGTGCTGGGACGCGAACTCGCGGCCCTCTACCCGATGGTTCCCCTGGCCGAGAACACGGCCCTGGGGATCGCGATCATGAGCTACAACGGGCAGCTGAACTTTGGGCTTACGGCTGACTTCGACGCGCTGTCCGACGTCGAGGTGCTGGCCGAGGAGCTCCGCGGCGCGATCGAGGAGATCGCCGCGGTGGCGGCGGGACCGCAGCCGGGCGCCAAACATCGGTCCTCCCCGCCGCGCCGTTCCATCCGCGCCGTGCAGTGAGGTTCGCCACCACGGCCCTGGAGCGCGTCGCGATTCTGCTCGCCGCGCTGGTGGTGTCGATCGGCCTGATCGGGCTGCTGTCCGGGTTCTTCGCCAGCCAGGATCCGGCCGGCGTCTCGGGAGCAGCGACCACGGTCGGGCTGAAGTTCCGAGATCTCGGACACGCTCACCTGCGGCGCGGAGATCTACGGCCGGCCTATGACTCCGACCCGCCGACCAGCGGAGCCCACGTACCGGAGCCGGTGCTCCGCGACGCCGGGAGCATCAACAACGATCAGCTGCTCCAGGCGCTCGAGGTCGGAAACGTGGTGTTGATGTACGGCGCCAACCGCCCACCGCCCGGGCTGGCGGCACTGGCCAACGGGCTAGGCGCCTCGTTCACTCCGGCGCTCGCCGCTGCGGGCCAAGCGGTGATCCTCGCCCGCCGGCGCGGCACCAAGGGTGTGGTTGCTCTGGCGTGGACCCGCATGTTGCATGTGGCCTCGGCCGCGGACCCGGCCCTGCGTGAGTTCGTGCAGGGCTTCCTCGGGCGGGGTACCGGCGCCCGCTGAGCTCAGCCCGCGGGATCCATCTGGAAGGTGAACATCTTGTCGGCCTCTATTCGCGAGTAGACCGGTCCGCCGTCGAGGAACTCCACCCACTCGGCCCCGTAGC
The DNA here is from genome assembly GCA_963844475.1 of uncultured Solirubrobacterales bacterium. Classification (GTDB taxonomy): domain Bacteria; phylum Actinomycetota; class Thermoleophilia; order Solirubrobacterales; family Solirubrobacteraceae; genus Palsa-465. Next base: position 398,180 of record CAWJOL010000004.1, read on the forward strand.
GGGGCACGTAGATGTCGAGCAGCGTCTGGCGGAGCTCCGCGCCCTCGGGCGCCGTGTGATCAACCCGGACCGCCCGACCGTGGACGGTCACGGCGAATTCCTCGCCGGGCAGGTGAGTGGCGCTGACCTGCGGTCGCTTCGCCAGGTGGCGCAGGCGCACCGAGTCCGGCGAGGAGCCGAAATAGAACTCTCCGCGCAGGAAGATCCCGTCGATCGGGCCGAGGATCGGGCGCCCGTCCGCGGTCACGGTACCCAGCACGAGCAGTGACATGCCCTGCAGGCGCGCTGCAAGCTCCTCTGCGCCCACGCGACGCTCGGGGTCGTGGATCCGGCTCAGATGCGCGCCGGCGCCGGCAAAACTGCGATCCAGCAGTTCCTGGAGGCGTTTCAGGTCTTCAGCTGTCTCGTGCATTGCCCGTCACGCTGCGGGAATATCGCGGACGGCGACAGTCATCCGGGTGAGCACACACAGCCGACCCTGATCGTCGCTGATCTCCACCTCCCACACCCAGGTGCTGCGGCCACGATGCTTGCGCGTGGCCTCGGCGTGCAGCGTCCCCGTCGTGATCGGGCGCAGAAAGCTCGTCTGGTTGGACAATCCCATCGCCATCCGGCCCTCCGCGGCCACTGCGACGCCGGTGGCCACCGATGCCAGGGTCTCGGCGACGCACGCGTAGACCCCTCCATGGACGAGCCCGGCCGGCTGCTTGAGCTCCTCCCGGACGGCGAGCTGTCCGCGGGCAAACTCATCGGTCATCTCGAGCAGCTCGAGCCCCAGCAGAGAGTCCAACCCGTGCTCGAATCGGTAGGGCAGCTGCAGGTCCATTGCCTCCGGCACCTTATTGCTTCCCGCGAGCGCGTCATCAGCTGGCGAGCTTCTCTACGCTACGCGTCGATGGCCTCTCTTGACAGCTTGCCGGCCGATCACCGGGCCGTCCTCCAGCTCGTGCTGCAGCGCGGTCGTAGCTATGACGACATCGCGGCCTTGCTGTCGATCGACCGCGCCGCCGTCCGCGAGCGGGCGCTGTCTGCGCTGGACGCCCTGGGGCCGCAGACCGGAGTCCCGCCAGAGCGCCGCGCGCTGATCACCGATTACCTGCTGGGCCAGCTTCCACCGCGGGTCAGCGAGGACACCCGCAACCGCCTCGCGGATGCGCCGGCTGAGCGGGCCTGGGCCCGGGTTGTGTCCTCCGAGCTGACCCCGCTGGCCGGTGGGTCCCTGCCGGAGATCCCCACCGAGGCCACGCGCCGAGAGCCCGCCGATCCGCCTCCTCCGTCCCGTCCCGCCCCGCCTCGCGGACCCGAGCCGCCTCGCGGCCACCAGCCGCCCCGCGGAGCCTCCCCGCCGGCCCGCCCCGACCCGGTCGGAGCTCCGCGGATGGGTGCCGGCAGACCCGGGGGTCCCGGTGGCCCCGGCGGCCCGCCCAGCTCACGCAGAGGCGGAGCCCTCCTGCTCGCGGTACTCGCGGTTCTGGCGGGGATCGTGGTCGTCGTGCTGATCGTGGTCCTCAGCTCCGGCGGCTCCAGCAGCTCCTCGAGCACCACTGCGGCGAGCGTTCCGACCTCGACGGCCGTCTCGCCCACGGCCGGCACCAGCACGACCACGGCCAGCACCGGCACCGCGACCGCCAAGCCGATCGGCCAGGTCAACCTCGCCTCCCCGACCGGGGGCAAGGCCAAGGGCGTGGCCATCGTGGTCAGGCAGGGCACCACCACCGGCCTGGTCATCCGCGCCACCGCCGTGCCCGCGAACACCCGCCACAACGCCTATGCGGTGTGGCTCTACAACTCCGGCTCGGACGACAAACTCGTCGGGTTCGTCAATCCGGGGGTCGGGACCACCCAGGTGCTCCAGACCCAGGGCCCCCTGCCCGCGAATGCCTCACACTTCAAGCAGTTGCTGGTCACCGTCGAGACGCAGGCCAAGCCCACGGGGCCGGGAACGATCGTCCTTCAAGGCCCGCTCACGATTCACTGAGCGCGGGGTCGTCCTCGCCGCAGGCCCGCGCGATCCCGTCCAGCGCCTGCTCGAGCTTGCCGCCGGTCGCTCGCCGCAGCAGGAATCCGCCCGTGCGTGAGTAGCCGCGCAGCTTCTGGCGCTGCTCGATCGTCACTCGGGTCCCTCCCTCGACCGGCTCGAGCACGATCTCGGTCACCGCCTCGCCGAGCACCCGCTCGAACGGCGTGCCCTCGATCTCCTGCTCCCATAGCCGCCGCCACGGAGGCTCGGAGACGCCCAGTGTGAAGTCGATCCTCACCGGCCGCCCCTTCTTGGTCATGTGGACCTGAGTCCAGCGGCCCTCCTCGACGCCCTCCATGCGGGCGACGCCGGGCCACCAGCGCGGCAGGTGATGTGGATCTTCGATCAACTCCCAGACCCGCTGCGGTGAGGCTGCCACGACCCGGTTGCGACGCGCGCGAGCCATGACTCAGCTGTCGTATTCGATCAGCGCGTGCACGTGATGCGGTGCCAGGCGCGCTCGGCCGCCGAGAAAGCTCAGCTCGACCAGGAAAGCGCAGGCGACGATCTCGGCCCCCAGGCCGCTGACCAGCGAGCACAGCGCCTCGGCGGTGCCCCCGGTGGCCAGCAGGTCGTCGTGGATCAGCACGCGGGCCCCGCCGGCCAGGGCGTCGGCGTGGACCTCCAGGGCGTCGATCCCGTACTCGAGCGCATACTCCGCGCTGACCGTCTCATGGGGCAGCTTGCCGGGCTTGCGGGCGGGGACGAAACCCGCTCCCAGTGCCCGCGCCAGTGCTCCTCCGAGGATGAAGCCACGCGCCTCGGCCGCGACCACCAGTTCGATCTCGAGCGGCTCGGCAAAGTGGAATAGCCGGGCCACGGCGGCGTCCAGCGCACGTGGATCGAGCAGCAGCGGAGTGATGTCCCGGAAGACGATGCCCGGACGGGGAAAGTCGGGGATGTCGCGCACGAACCCCCGAAGATCGACCCCCGAGCGACTGAGGTCAGGTGGCAATTTTGCGCAGATCGCGGATCAGCAGCAGGTGCTTGAGGTGGGTCGTCACGGAGGCGAGATTCTCGAGTGCTTCGATCGCCTCCTTGCGGCGCTCGGGGTTGCGAGAGCGCAGTGCCGGAGCGAGGATGCTCTGCAACAGCTGAGCCTCGCGGTCAGCCGAGCTGCGGAACACCCGCAGGTTTCGCCCGCCCACGCCGTAGCGTGCCAGCTCGGAGACGGCGCGGACGATCTCCCGCTCGGTCTCGTCGTAGTAGCGCGCGCCACCCCGGGTCTCGCCTTTGATCACGCCGAAGTCGACCAGCTCACGCACCAGCGACGGGTCGGCACCGGTCTCCTCGACCACGTCGTCCAGCGAGTACATGGCACCCCCGTCGCGCCCGGACACCGTCGCCCGGCGCAGCGTCCGGCTTTCGCCCGGGGAGGCGACCTCGCGGTCCGAGCGCCCCCCCGCCAGCTCCTGGCGGATCACCCGAAGGGGTAGAAACTCATCACGCTGCAGGCGCAGGATCGTGCGCAGCCGCTGAATGTCGTTCTGCGTGTACAGGCGGTAGCCACCCTGGGTGCGCCGCGGCGTGACCAACTTCTGGTCCTCGAGGTAGCGGATCTTCGAGATCGAGATGTCGGGAAACTCCTGGTTCAGGGCCTTGCACACCGCGCCGATGGTCACCGCCTTCTGCCGCGGCCGCTCGGCACCGTCCGCGGAGTTTTCCGGGAGCTGTAGCTCGCCGTCGCGGATATCGGAGGAGGCGGACATCAGCGGTGCAGGTACGCGAGTTTGTATTTGCCGACCTGGAGCTCATCGCCGTCGCTGAGACGATGGGACTCGATGCGGTGGCGGTTGACGTAGGTGCCGTTGAGCGAGCCGCAGTCGTCGAGGTAATAGTCCTCGCCTCGGCGCACGAGGATCGCGTGATCGCGGGACACGGTGACGTCGTCGAGGAAGATGTCGGCGTCGGGACGGCGACCGACGCTGAGACGATCGCCGGCGAGGGGAAAGCTCTCTCCCGAGCGCCCGCCCCCGGCTCGTATCACCAGCGCCGCACCGCGGGCGACGACATCTTCGAGCTCGAGCTCTTCGATCTCACCCGTTTCGCCGACGCGATACGTCGCCGTGGTGGCTCCCGGAGCCGGCTCGGAGCCGGTCAGGAATGCACCGCAGCGCTGGCAGTAGTTCGCGCCGTCGGCATTGGCGAAGCCGCACTCGGGGCAGTGCTGAGCCACCTAAGCGCCTGGCCCGCCTACTCGGATTCCGTCCCGGACACTCGCCCGGAAAGGATGTCGGTCAGCTGCTGCACGTCGGCGCCGGAGATCACGAGCTCGCCGCTCTCATCCTTCTTACGGAGCCGGTTGACCAGCTCGGCACGCAAGATGTCGATCTTGCCGTGAAGGATCCGCCGCTTGTAGGAGATCTCCATCTCCTCATCCGTGAGCTCCTTGATCAGGTCCTTCAGCTCCTGATCGCTGAGGGACCCGAGGTCCGGGAACGTGTCCATCTGAAGCGATACCCCCATCCGTACTGCGGTTTTGAAAAGGCCGAAGCGCGAGTATACCGGCGGTTCTCGGAGGGTCAATCTGAGCTTGAGAGTTGGCCCCGGCTCCGGGTCTGCCGAAGGCCGTCCTGGACGTAGAGCACCGTGGCCAGCAGCGCCAGTGCCATCCCGGTGTAGAGCAGCACCAGGGCCAGCCAGTGAACGCCCGCCATCGCGAAGAACGGTGCGCCCATGGTCGGGGCGACGCCAATCCGGCCCGCCCAATTTATCTTCAGCTCCACCCCGCGCGAGAGCCCGTAACGGCTCAGGGCGAGCATGAACACCTCGCGCGCCACCACCACCAGCAGCGCCCACCTGGGCAGGAGGTGAAAGTTCCACGCCACCGCCATCCCGGAGATCACCAACAGGCGGTCGACGATCGGATCGAGCAGCGCGCCCATCCGGCTGTACTGGCCGGTCAGCCGCGCGGTGAAGCCGTCGAGGTAGTCGCTCCAACCGATGACCGCAAACAGCACCACGGCCAGCGCGTCCCGACCGGTGCGGCTGGACAGCGCCACGGCCAGGAAGACCGGGATGCCGGCCAAGCGCAGGTACCCGATCGCGTTGGGGATCGTCCACGGCCGCAACGGCTGGTCTGAGCCGGTGGCAACGGGCGGCGGCCCGGAGCGATCGAGGCCGAACAGGCGGCGCTTGGTGATCGGGCTCAGGGAAGCTCCCGCCACAGCTCGGCCACTGCGTGCGCCGCGCCGTCGACGGGTACGGCACGGGACTCACGCCCGCGACGGATCTGGACCTCGATCTCCCCGGCGGCCAGCGTCCGGCGACCGACGGTCAGCCGGACCGGGCAACCGAGCAGCTCGGCGTCGGCGAACTTCTCCCCCGGTCCCGCGTCCCGGTCGTCGTAGAGCACATCGAGACCGGTCTGTTGGAGCTCCTGGTACAGCCGGTCAGCGAACGTCCGCTCCTCGCTGCCCTCCTTGCCCAGAACGACAAGCTCCACGTCGAAAGGCGCCATCGACCGCGGCCAGGAGATTCCCTTTTCGTCGGCGAACTGCTCGATCGCCGCGGCCGCCGCACGTGCAGGACCGAATCCGTAGGAGCCCATCCAGATCAGGCGCTCGGCGCCCGACTGGTCGAGATAGGTCGCACGCAACGGCTCGGAGTACCGCGTGCCGAGCTTGAACAGGTTCCCGAGCTCGATCGCCGGCTCGATCCTGATCGTCCCGCCGGGCACTGTGTCACCGGCCACCACGCTGCGCACGTCGCCGGTCAGAAACTGGAAGTCCCGGCCTGGAACCACCCCGCGCAGGTGCAGATCGGGCCGGTTTGCTCCGACCACGTACCCGCCGTCCGGCTCGACCGCTTGGTCGAGCAGAACCGGCATCTGAGCCCCGACCGGCCCGATGAAGCCCGGCGGTCCCAGTCGTTCTGAGATCTCCTCAGTGCGCGCCGCACGGAAGCTTGCTCCCAACGCGAGCTGGAGCTTGATCTCGTTGACCCGGTGGTCGCCGCGCACGACCACCAGCTTCATCTCCCCTCCGTCGAGCACCACCGGGAACGCCTTCAGCAGTGCGCCGGCGGGAAGCTCGAGTGCCGTGGCGACCGCGTCGATCGTCGTCATCCCCGGGGTGTGCACCTCCTCCGGCGCCGCCGGTGCCGGCGGGAGGGAGACCGGCTGGGGCTGCGCGCTGGCCACCTCGACGTTGGCCGCGTAGCCCGGGGCCAGCGCCACCTCGTTCTCGCCCGCAGCGCACGGAGCCATGTACTCGTGGGCCCCGATCCCGCCCATCATTCCCACGTCGGCCTCGACGCGGTACCACTCCAGCCCGAGCCGGTCGAACATCCGGTCGTAGGCCTCGACGTGCTGCTGGTAGGAGACTTCGAGACCCTCCTGATCGCGATCGAACGAGTAAGAGTCCTTCATGATGAATTCCCGGGTGCGCAGCACGCCGGCCCGGGGGCGCGGCTCGTCGCGCTCCTTGATCTGGAAGTGGTAGAGGATCATCGGCAGATCCCGGTAGGAGCGCACCGCCGAGGCGACGTGCCCGGTGACGATCTCCTCGTGCGTCATCGCCAGCACCATCTCCGCGCCGCGCCGATCCTGCAGCTTGAACAGCTCGTCGATGTCGTAGCGGCCGGTCCGCCGCCATGGCTCGGCCGGATGCATGACCGGCATCAGCATCTCCTGGCCGCCGATCGCGTTCATCTCCTCGCGCACGATCTGCACGATTCGCTGATGGACCCGCCACCCGGCGGGCAGCCACGACCACAGCCCCGAGCCGACCTGGCGGATCAGCCCGGCGCGCACCATCAGCTTGTGCGAGATCGCCTCCGCGTCCGCGGGAGCCTCGCGTTCAGTGGGTAGGAAGTAGGTACTCAGACGGGTCATGACCGAGCGCGAAGCCTACCCGTGGCTGAAATCCCGGGCTCTGCCGCACCCTGTCTGATAGAAGTGCAATCACCCCAAGAAATCGCACGCCAGGAGACCCCGCATGGCTTATTCTGTACCGCCGCTCCCCTATGACTACAGCGCGCTGGAGCCGCACATCGACGAGGCGACGATGCGTGTGCATCACGACAAGCATCATCAGGCCTACGTCGACAAGGTCAACGCGGCGCTCGAGGGCACCGAATGGGAGGACAAGCCGATTCTCGAGGTGGTTCAGAACCTCTCCTCGATCCCGGAGGACAAGCGCGGCGCCGTGCGCAACAACGGCGGCGGCCATCTGAACCACTCGCTGTTCTGGGAGTGGATGTCACCGGACGGTGGTGGCGAGCCCGACGGCGACCTGCGCTCCGCGATCGACTCCGCGTTCGGCTCCTTCGACGACTTCAAGACCAAGTTCAAGGAGGCCGGCGTCAACCGCTTCGGCTCAGGCTGGGCCTGGCTGGTCCACGACGGCTCGGGTCTCGCCGTGGTCTCCACGGCCAACCAGGACAACCCGGCCACCGATGGCCAGACGCCGTTGCTGGGCGTCGACGTGTGGGAGCACTCCTACTACCTCAAGTACCAGAACAAGCGCCCGGACTACATCGACGCGTGGTGGAACGTCGTCAACTGGGCCAAGGTCGCCGACGGCTTCTCGAGCGCCAGGTAGCACCAGCAGGTTTTATAGGGGCGCGCCTTTCGGGGCGCGCCCTTTTTTTGCGCCGCCAGTCCAGAGAGCTTGGTCTAGGCCCGGGTGAAGCGCCGGCCCGCGACCGGGGAGAGCTCTTCGTCAATCGGAGTCGGAGCCGCCGGAGCCGGCACGTCGTCCGCGTGCGCCGCCGCCGCTTCCATCGCGGCCAGGCGCTCGGGGGTCATCGCGGTCTCGTCCTCGTTCTCGGCCAGCCAGGCGCGGGCGTCGGCGGCCTTGGCCTCGTCACGGATGACCTGCTTGCCGGCGGCGTAGTAGCGGTCGATCTCCGCGAACAGCTCATCGACCAGCCGGTCGGTCGGGACCTTCTTCAGCGGCTCGCCGCGGGAGTAGATCATGCCCATGTCCTTGGCTCCGGTGATCCCGAAGTCGGCGTGGCGTGCCTCGCCGATGCCGTTCACGGCGCAGCCGAGCACGGAGACCTCGATCGGATCCTCGTAGGCCTCGAGGCGACGCTCGACCTCAGCCACCACCGAGTCCATGTCGAACTGCAGGCGGCCGCACGTGGGGCAGGCGATCAGCACCGGCCCCCGCTCGCGCAGCTTGAGCGCCTTCAGGATCTCCCAGGCGACCTTGACCTCCTCCTCGGCGTGGAAGGTGGAGAGCGAGATCCGGATCGTGTCGCCGATCCCATCGGCTAGGAGCGTGCCGAGCCCGACCGCGGACTTCAGCGAGCCGGACCACTTCGTCCCCGCCTCGGTCACCCCGAGGTGCAGCGGATAGGGGATCCGCGCGGCCAGGAGGCGGTTGGAGGCGATCGTGTTGGGCACCGATGTCGATTTCATCGACACCTTGAAGTTCTGGAAGTCCAGGCGCTCCATCAGCTCGACCGTCTCCACGGCAGCGGTCACCAGTGCCTCTACCGGGTTGTCGTACTCCAGCTGGCGCAGGTGGGCCGGGAGCGAACCGGAGTTGACCCCCACGCGCAGAGGTGTACCGGCCTGCTTGGCGCGAGCGATCACCTCGGCGACCTTGTCCGGACCACCGATGTTCCCGGGGTTCAGGCGTACGCAGTGAGCGCCGGCGTCGATCGCCTTCAGCGCCAGGGTGTGATTGAAGTGGATGTCGGCGATGATCGGAATCGGCGACTCCAGCACGATCGTCTTCAGTGCCTCGACGTCCTTCTCCCGCGGGACGGCCAGGCGGACGATGTCTGCACCGGCCTCGGCGACGCGGCGAATTTGGTCCAGGGTCGCACTCAGGTCGGCGGTTTCCGTCTTGGTCATGGTCTGAACCGCGACCGGAGCCCCGGCGCCGATGGGGACGGAACCAACGTGAATCTGCCGTTGGGAGGGCATACCGGGGAGTGTAGAGAGGCAGGGCGGCCGCAACTCTGAAGCACGTGTGTAGTTCCATGGGGTCATGCCCCGATTCAGATTTCTCCTCCCCATAGTTGTCCTACTGACCGCTGCGGCGGCCGGCTACGTCCCCGCCGCATCTGCCAGCACCGGCCAGGACGCGATTTTTCAGGACGACGGCCAGCTGCGCGCCAATCCGCTCGGAACGCTGCAGCAGCTGCGCAGCCTCGGGGTCACCCGGGTGCGCGTGGGGATTCCCTGGAGCCAGATCGCCCCGAACGGGTCCTCCACCCGGCGCCCTGCAGGGTTCAACGCCTCCGATCCCGCTGCCCGCGGCTACCAGTGGTCGACCTATGACGAAATCGTCAGAGCCGGCAGGACCGAGGGCATCAGCCTGTACTTCGTCATCGTCGGGCCCGCGCCTCGCTGGGCGGTCGGCCCCGGCGTGCCCCACGGAGGCCCTCCGGGTCCCTGGAAGCCCTCGGTCGAGGAGTTCGGCTCCTTCGTCACCGCACTGGGCAAGCGCTACAGCGGTAGCTATCAGGGGCTGCCGAAAATCAGCTTCTTCTCGGTCTGGAACGAGCCCAACTATGGGATCTATCTCGCGCCCGAGGCGACCAACCACGACAGCGTGGAGGTGGCGGCGGGCCAGTACCGCGGTCTCGTCGACGCGGCCTGGACCGCCCTTGCCCGCACAGGCCACTCTCATGACACCTTCCTCTGGGGCGAGCTCGCCCCGCACGGCTACGACCATCCGATCGGCAACTACAACGTGATGCGCCCCCTGCGCTTCATCCGCGCGCTGTTCTGCGTGGACTCGGGCTACCGCCAGTACCGCGGGCCGGCGGCCCGCGCCCGCGGCTGTCCGACCACGGCCGCGGGCTCGCGTCAATTCCGTGCGCAGCACCCCGGCCTGTTCCGGGCCAGCGGGTACGCGGCTCATCCCTACGCCCAGCGCACACCGCCGAACCGGTCGCTGCTGCCCAATCCGAGCAACGCCGACCTGGCCGAGACCGGACAGCTCACCCACACCCTGGACCGGGTCAACGGCGCGTACGGCTCACGCACTCGCTTGCCGATCTGGAACACGGAGTACGGCTATCAGACCAACCCTCCCGAGGCGGGGGCGCTGAGCCCGACGACCGCTGCCTACTACCTCAACTGGGCGGAGTACATCTCCTACCGCAACCCCCGGATCCGCAGCTTCATGCAGTACGAGCTGCTCGACCCGCCGGCCGGCAATTTCGCCAGCGGACTGGAGTTCAGCAGCGGGGTGCCCAAGCAGCCCGTGTTCAACGCCTACCGGCTGCCGCTCTACCTCCCGCGGACCTCAGGCAGGCGCGGCGGCTCGTTGGTGGTCTGGGGCGACGCGCGACCGGCCTTCTACGGCACCGGCGGGCAGCAGGTAGCGATTCAGTTCCAGGCCGGCTCCAGGGGGCCCTTCGTCTCCCTCAGCCACGTCGCGCTCACCAACCGCCACGGCTATTTCGACGTCCGCCAATCCTTCCCGGGCAGTGGCTCAGTCCGCCTGGCCTGGACTCAGCCCGGCGTCGGAGTGATCCTCAGCCGCACCCAGTCGATCTCGCTGCACTAAGTCAGGACGGTCGTCGGCTCAGGGATTCGGTCCGCCGTCGGAGCCCCGGCGGCGGACTGCCATCAGGGCAAACGCTGCCGCGCCGAGCATCAACAGGATCAGCACCACGATCACCGGGGCGGGCAGGAAGGAGCCGCTGGAGCTCTGGCTCGTCGGCGTGCCACCACCAACGTGGGAGGAGCCGATCTGGCCGAGCAGAGCGCGCTGGATCACGTCGTAGCAGTTGGTGTACTCCTTGACGTCGGCGGACATTGTGCTGAGCGAATTGCGCAGCTCCGCCGTCGTGTAATGCCCGGTGAGACGACCATGCGCGTTGCAGTCCGCGACCACGTGCGACTGGGCAGCAGCGGCCGGCAAGGCCAACGCCAGCACGCACGCACAGAGCGCGGCGAGCAGCACCATGAGTTTTTGAACCCGGGCCATTGGCGCTGAAGCTTAGGTGGCTGGGTCCGACGGTCGTTGAACGAGCACTGCGGGGTTCGCCGGGCCGGGGCCGAGCAACGCTCCGGCGCGCCGGCCGATGTCGGCCAGCGACAGGCGCCAGCCGGGCCGGATCAGGAACCGATCGACGAGAAAGCCATTCACGGTGCGGCGCGACAGCAGGCTGATTCCCGGCGCCAGCCGACTCGGCGTCGATTGCCACGTACTGCCGACGACATCGACCTCAGACGTGCTCACGACCTCAGTGGGCAGCGAAACCCAGGGAATGCCCGGCATGTAGACAGCCAGCGGCTGCGCGGCAAAGCCACCGTCGTAGGCGACGATCACCCGAGGGAACCTGGCCGGGCCGAGCGCGGACGCCACGGCACGCCAGTTCGGGCGCTGGTATTGCTGGTTCTGTGCGATCCGTACGTCCGCCCACAGGAAGCCGCCGAGCAGCACCACGGCCAGGACCGAGCCGGCGACCCTGGCGCGGGATACCGTGCACGCGGCGCCCAACACCACCGCGAGGGGGATCCACGCCGGCGTCAGGTTGCGCGGCACCACGTAGTCCCGCCCGAGCTCCGCGAGCAGGATCGGCACGAGGATCACCACCCCGGCCGGGATGCCCGCGAGCATCGCGCCCCGGCGCTCAGACGACGATCCTCCGAGGGCGAGCAGCGTCGCCACCACTGCCGCCAGCACGCCGGCCCCGAGCAAGCCGTGCGTGACGACCGAGCTCTGGTAGAGCGCACCGAGACCGAAGTCGACCGGGATCTGCTGGATCCGGATCGAGAGCGGGAAGGCCGTGATCCAGCCCAACAACGGATGTGAGGTGTCGTTGACGGCGAGGGGGATCAAGGCTGCCTGCACCACCAGCACCGATCCCGCCGCAGTTGCCACCGCGCGACTGCGGTTTCGCACCAGGAGCAGCCCGGCTTCCGGAGCGATCAGAAGGCCGGCGAAGAAGTGAGTCATCAGCGCAAGCGCCGAGAACGCGGCCCAGCCAATCAGGTTGCCGCGGCTGGGTTCCGAACGGGCGCGGGCGAAGAACCACAAGGACAGTCCACACAGCAGCGCAAACAGCATGTAGGCCCGGGCCTCCTGGGCGTACCAGATCATGAATGGACTGACAGCGACGAGGGCCGCGGCCACGAGGCCCGCCGCGCGGGAGACCAACTCGCGGCCGCACAGGTAGCTGACCGGCACCAGCGCGATGCCGGCCAGCGCGGACAGCGAGCGTAGACCCGCTTCCCCGCTCCCGAACGCCTTGGCCCACACCCACGCGAGGATGTAGTACAGAGGAGGTGTCGATTCGTTGACGCTGAGCGCGTGCAGCAGGCCGCCGAAGCTCATGTGCAGCTCATGGACGGTGGTCGCCTCGTCGACCCAGTAGCTCTGGGTGGCGAGCGAACCGAGGCGAATCGTCGCGGCAACGACAGTCAGGGCCACCACGAGGATGACCTCGGGTGCGGGTCCGACCCTGCGAGCGAGTCGGTCGGGCCGGACCGCGGAGAGCGAACCGGTGCGAGCGGGCACGAGCATGCGTGGCGAGTGTAAAGCCGTATTCTGCGGCGCTTGTCCGGGATCCGAGAACCCGTGGCACGCCTGGTTGCGCTGCTGATCATGGTGTCGCTGCTTGCCGGTTGCGGCTCGAGCTCCCACGCCGCGGCGGCCAAGCGAAGGCAGGGCACGCTGCAGACGATCTTCGAGGACGAGGGCCGGCTGCACGCCGATCCAGCCGGCACGCTCAGCCTGCTCGTGCACCTCGGGGTCAGCCGGGTGCGCGTCTTCGTCCCGTGGCAGTCGCTCGCCCCCGCCGCCACCTCGCGCCGTGCGCCGGCGAACTTCACGGCCACGGACCCTGCCGCGTATCCGGCGGTCGCCTGGGCGATTTACGACCGCATCGTCCGAGAAGCCGCACAGCGGCGCATCGGCGTCGATCTCACCGTCGGAGCGCCCGTGCCGGCGTGGGCGCTCGGGCATGGCGCGCCACGCAGCCCCTATTTCTCTTGGAGGCCCTCGGCGCGCGCCTTCGGCGCGTTCATGCGGGCGCTGGGGACGCGTTACAGCGGTCACTACAAGCCCGCCGGAGCGACGGCCCCCTTGCCCGCGGTCAACTTCTGGTCAATCTGGAACGAGCCCAACTACGGTCCCTATCTCGCCCCTCAGGCGATCGACCGCTCGACCGTCGAGGTCTCACCGATGCTCTACCGCGCACTGCTCGACGCGGCGTGGAGCGCGTTGCAGGGCACGGGGCACGGCGCCGACACGGTACTGATCGGCGAAACCGCTCCCCGCGGCATCACCACGGGAGACAACCCGGGGAACTTTTCCGGCATGGTCCCGCTGCGGTTCATTCGGGCGCTGTACTGCGTCGGCGCCGACTTCCGGCCGCTCAGCGGCATTGCGGCCAGCATGCGCGGGTGCCCGGCCGGCGCCCCGGGCTCGGCTGCCTTCCCGCGCCAGCACCCGGCACTGTTCAGGGCCGGGGGTTTCGCCGACCATCCCTATTCCCAGGGTGGGCTCCCACCCAACCAGGTCGCCCCGTATGAGCCTGACTACGCGGACCTTGCCTCGCTGCCCAAGCTCGAGCAGACGCTGGACCGAGCGCAGTCGGCCTATGGCTCATATCCGCGCTTGCCGATCTACTCAACCGAATTTGGCTACCAGACCAACCCCCCGGAGAACATCCAACGCACGACCAGCCCAGGCCTGGCGGCGCGCTACCTGAACTGGGCCGAGTACCTGTCCTGGCGCGACCCTCGCGTGCGGTCCTACGACCAGTTCCTGCTCACCGATCCACCATCAGGGAACTTCGCCACCGGCCTGCTGTTCAGCGACGGTCGGCCAAAACCGAGCTACGAGGCCTTCCGCCTGCCGATTTTCCTTCCCGCTCCCTCCCGCTCCGGGGGACGGGTCGAGGTCTGGGGCTGCGTCAGACCCGTCCAGCACGTGCCCTTAAACTCCGCCTCGCCGGTCCGGATCCAGTACCGCCCGGCGGCCTCCAGCGCGTTCAAGACGGTCGAGACGGTCACGGTCACCGACCCTCGCGGATATTTCGATGTCAGCGTCTCAGTCGGACATTCGGGCCAGCTGCGCCTGGCCTGGGCGTATCCACACGGGGCCACGATCCACAGCCGCACGGCTGCGCTCGGCTCCGGCTGAGCTTCGCTAGGCTGCCTGAGGTCCGCCGCCGGCCCGCGGAGAATCCCGCCGCCCGCGCAACTTCTCACGGCAACGGAGGTTCTACTTCCCGTGCATAACCCACTCCGACGTGCGATCACCCTGGCCGTGCTGGTCTCCGGCTTGACCCTGTTGCCCGCCTCCCAGTCCGCTCTGGCCAGCACCCAGCAGCTGTCGATGTTTGAGGATGACGTCCAGCTGAAGCTGAACCCCGAGGCGACGCTGGATACGTTTCGGGCGCTCGGCGTCGGAATCGTCCGGGTTTATGTGCCGTGGCAATCGATTGCGCCCAACCCTGGTTCCGCTGTGCACCCCGGCGGCGACCTGGGGAATCCGGCCTCCTACCCCGCCTCGAACTGGGCGACCTATGACCGCATTGTCCAAGCGGCCGCTCAGCGAGGCATCGCCGTCGACCTCACACTGAGCGCGCCCGCCCCTCGGTGGGCACTGGGCCAAGGTGCCCCTGCCGATGCGCCATTGGGAGTCTGGAAGCCCTCCGCGAGCGAGTTCGGCCGATTCGTACACGCAGTGGCGAGCCGCTACAGCGGTCGCTACGCCGGGCTGCCGCGGGTCAGCACCTGGGCGATCTGGAACGAGCCCAATTTCGGGAAGGACATTGGCCCGCAGGCCATCAACCGCTCGACCGTCCTGTACTCGCCGATGGTCTATCGCGGCCTCGTGGACGCCGCCTGGAACTCATTCCAGGCCACCGGTCACGGCCACGACACGATTCTGATTGGAAGCCTGGCCGCACGCGGAGCCAACGGGCGCCCCCGCGCCGGAGCGCCCGAGGGCCTGCCAGGTAACTTCGCCACCACCAAGCCGTTGCAGTTCATCCGCTCGCTCTACTGCGTGGACTCCCGGCTGCGCCCAGTGCGCGGATCAGTGGCCTCGCTGACCGGCTGTCCGAACAATGCCGCCGGCACCCGGGCGTTTCGCTCTGCCCATCCCGGTCTCTTCCGTGCCAGCGCGTTTGCCGATCATCCGTACCCGATCAACCAGAACCCAACACGGGCTTCCTCCAGGGACCCTGACTACGCTGAGTTCAGCGAGCTGCCGCGCCTGGAGAGCACTCTGGACAAGGTCCAGCGCGTCTACGGCTCGAACAAGCGTTTCCCGATCTACGTCACCGAGTACGGGTACGTGACCAATCCGCCGAACCGCAGCAATCACTACGCCTCGCCGGCGACCGCGGCGTTCTACGACAACTGGGCCGAGTACCTGTCCTGGCGCCAGCCTCGTATCGCCACCACGATGCAATATCTGCTTATCGACCCCAACCCCTCGGTGAACGTTCCCGAGTTCGGCGGGTTCGCCAGCGGGCTGGAGTTCTTCGGTGCGAACCCCAAGCCAATCGGCGGCGGTCTCAGCATGCTCGACTCATACCGACTGCCGATGTACCTCCCCGCCACCTCTGGCCGGCGGGGCCGTCAACTCGAGGTTTGGGGTGCCGTTCGGCCGGCGCGCTATGCCCGCATCGACAGCGGCCGTTCCCAAACCGTCCAGATCCAGATCCAGCCCCGATCATCCGGAGCGTTCCTGACCGCCAAGACGGTCAGGGTGAGCAGCTCGCGCGGTTACTTCGACACCAAGGTCGCCTTCTCAGGCAGCGGCACGGTCCGTCTCGCCTGGACTGCGCGTCCCGGTGCAGTCACGGCGTACAGCCGGTCACAGCGGATCACCCTCCGGTGATCCGCCGCAGCACAGTGGCCGTGAGCCTGGCCGTCCTCGTGGCGAGTTGGCTCATGGCACTCGGCACGGGCTCAGCCGTCGCCTCCACTGGTCAGGAGGCATGGCTTCAGGACGACACGGCACTGCTCAACGATACGTCTCGCGCGCTTGCGCAATTGCGCGTGCTCGGCGTCACGCGGGCCCGGGTTGGCGTGCGCTGGATGGCCATCGCCCCGCGTCCGGGGTCCCACGCGCGGCCCGCACTTCAACGCGGCCGACCCGGCCGCCTACCCGGCAGCCAACTGGACGCCGTTGGATCGAGTCGTCAAGCAGGCGCAGGCCAGCGGGATCAGCGATCAACTTCAACGTCGGCGGCGGCGCGCCGCTGTGGGCCACCGGCCCCGGTGCGCCGCGGGACAAGCCCCATCCCAACTGGGATGCCCTCCGCCAAGGAGTTCAGCCCTTCGTCCGTGCTCTGGGCACGCGCTACAGCGGAAACTACGACCCGGACACCCGGCGCACCACGCCCGGGAACCCCGACGATCTCCCCGCGGTCACGTTCTGGTCGATCTGGAACGAGCCGAACTACGGCCCCAGCCTCGCCCCGCAGGGCGTGCCGGGCAACCTGACGATCGAGGACAGCCCCCGGCTGTACCGGGGGCTGGTCGACGCCGCCTGGCGGCGCTGCACCAGACCGGCCACGGCCACGACACGATCCTGTTCGGCGAGCTCGCGCCGCGCGGGTACGACAACCGTTCGGGCTGTGTTCTGCGGGATGCAGCCGCTGTCGTTCCTGCGCGCGCTGTACTGCGTGGACTCGCACTACCGGCCGCTGCGCGGCAGCCGCGGCGGCTCGCGCGGCTGCCCGACGAGCGCGGCCGGCTCGCGCGGCGTTCCGCGGCCGCGCATCCCGGCGCTGTTCACCGCCAGCGGCTTCGCCGACCACCCGTACTCGCGCTGGTATCCGCCCGAACGTCGAGCAGACCCAACAACCCCGACTACGCCTCGCTGGCCGACATCGGTCGAGCTCGAGCGCGCGCTCGACCGCCTCCAGCGCGCTTACGGCTCCCACCTGCGGCTGCCGATCTGGAACACCGAGTACGGCTACATGACCGAGCCCGCCCAAGCACCCGCAGCCAAGGCGGTCCCCTACATCTCGACCGCCGACGGCCGCGACGTACCTCAACCAGGCCGAGTACATCTCCTGGCGCAACCCGCGGATCGAGTCGTTCATGCAGTACCTGCTCTACGACCCGCTGCCCGCCACGCCGACCAACGACTACGGCGGCTTCGCCAGCGGGCTGATCACCTTCGACCAGCAAGCCGAAGCCGACCTACGACGCCTGGCGGCTGCCGCTGTATCTGCCGGTGACCACGCGCCCGGCGCGGCGCGAGCCTGGAGGTGTGGGGCTGCG
Organism: uncultured Solirubrobacterales bacterium; assembly: GCA_963844475.1. Classification (GTDB taxonomy): domain Bacteria; phylum Actinomycetota; class Thermoleophilia; order Solirubrobacterales; family Solirubrobacteraceae; genus Palsa-465. The sequence goes on from CAWJOL010000004.1 coordinate 415,366, forward strand.
CCCGTCCGGCGTTCTTCGCCCGCAGGACGTCACCGGCGACGCCCGGAGACGGTGCAGATCCAGTTCCAGCGCGGACTCGCGGCGGCACGTTCACGACGCTGACAGACGGTCAGCGGTCACCGATCCGCACGGCTACTTCGACACCCGCGTGCACGCTTCCCCGCCAGCGGGACGGTCCGCCTGACGCTGGACCTACCCGCCCGACGATCCGCTGCTCGCTCCGGCACGCGGTGCACCAGCCGCTCCGTGCACGATCACGGTCCGCTGAGCCGGCCAGCGGCAGTCCGCACAGCAGTGGCGATACTGCGCGGCGCATGGCGCAGCGGCGCGAGACTTGATCGGCCAGGCTCGCAGGCGATCTGCGGTGCCGAGCACGTGCTCACCCATCCCCACGCGCTGGCCACCTACCGCTCCGACGGGCTGGAGCACTCCGAGAGACGCCGCTCGCGGCCGTGCTGCCCGGCAGACGCGGCGGAGGTGCAGGACGTCGTCCGCGCCTGCCACGAGGCCGGGGTGCCGTGGGTGGCCCGCGGCGCCGGCACCGGCCTCTCGGGCGGCGCGATCCCGGTGGCCGAGGGCGTCCTGATCGTGCTCGCGCGGATGCGCCGGATCCTCGAGGTCGACCTCGACAACGCCCGGGTGGTGGTGGAGCCGGGCGTGACCAACCTCGCGGTCTCCCGGGCCGTCGCCCCCACCCACTTCTATCCGCCGGATCCCTCGAGCCAGATCGTCTGCTCGATCGGCGGCAACGTGGCCGAGAACTCCGGCGGCGCGCACTGCTTCAAGTACGGCTTCACCACCAACTACGTCACCGGCCTCGAGGTCGTGCTGCAGCGACGGCACGGTGGTCGAGCTGCGACCGCGACGCTCCGGGCTACGACCTGCTCGGCGCGTTCGTCGGCTCCGAGGGCACGCTCGGCGTCGCCACCCGGATCGAGCTCCGCGTGGTGCCCGGTGCCCGAGACGGTGCGCACGCTGGTGGCCTTCTTCGAGGACACCGGCGCCGCCGGCGAGGCGGTCAGCGAGATCGTCGGCGCCGGGATCATCCCCGGCGCGATCGAGATGATGGACCGCCTCTCGATCCGGGCCGCCGAGGCGGCCACCGGCGCCGGCTACCGCCTCGATGCCGGCGCCGCGCTGCTGGTCGAGCTCGACGGCCCGCGCGAGGAGTGCAACGCCCGCTTCGAGCAGCTGCTGAGCCTCTGCGCCGCGAGCCGGCGCCGCCGACGTCCGCGTGGCGCTCACCGCCGCCGAGCGCGAGCCAGATCTGGCAGGCGCGCAAGGCGGCGTTCGCCGCCATGGGGCGGATCGCGCCCGCCTACTACGTCCAGGACGGCGTGATCCCGCGCACCCGGCTGGCCGAGGTGCTGCGCCAGATCGACGCGCTGGCCGCGGAGTACGAGCTCCAGGTGGCCAACGTGTTCCACGCCGGCGACGGGAACCTCCATCCGCTCGTCTGCTACGACGCGGCCGCGCGGGCGAGCCGGAGCGCGCCGAGGAGCTGGCCGGCCTGATCGTCAAGGCCTGCGTCGACGCCGGCGGCTCGATCACCGGCGAGCACGGCGTCGGCCTGGACAAGAAGGGCTACATGCCGGCGATGTTCTCCGAGGCCGACCTCGAGGCCTTCCAGCGCCTGCGCTGCGCGTTCGACCCGGCCGGGCTGGCCAATCCCGGGCAAGGTGATGCCGACCCCGCGGCTGTGCGGCGAGGTCCCGGGGCCCTACCGCGAGCATCCGCTCGAGCGTGCCGGCGTGGCGGAGCGCTTCTGATGGCGCGCACGTTCTACCCGGACAGCTTCGAGGACGCTGCCGCGGCGCTGGCCGCCGCGGCCGCAGCCGGGCGAGGCGGTGCGGATCCGCGGCGGCGGCACGAAGCTCGGCTGGGGCGCGGCGGCACGGCCCGCCGCCGCCGAGCTGCGCACCACCGCGCTGGACCGTGTGCTCGAGCACAACGTCGGCGATCTCACCGCCGTCGTCCAGGCCGGCGTGCCGATGGCCCGGCTGCAGGCGCAGCTGGCCGCCGAGGGGCAGATGCTGGCCATCGACCCGCCGCTCGGCAATCCCGGTCAGGCAGGCCACCGTCGGCGGCGTGATCGCCACCGCCGACTCCGGTCCGCTGCGCCACCGCTACGGCGCGCCCGCGGGATCTCGTGCTGGGCATGACCGTCGCCCTCAGCGACGGGACGATCGCCCGCTCCGGGGGCAAGGTGATCAAGAACGTCGCCGGATACGACCTGGCCAAGCTGTTCTGCGGCTCGTTCGGCACGCTCGGGCTGATCCTGTCGGTCAGCGTCCGCCTGCATCCGCTCCCGCCGGCCACCGCCACCGCGCTCGGCGCCAGCTCGGATCCCGGCACGCGCTGGCCGCCGCCGTCGGCGCGCTGGCCGCGGCGCCGCTGGAGCTCGAGGCGCTGGACGTGGCCTGGCGCGGCGGCCGGGGCGGCTTGCTGGCCTGCGTGCGGCGGAGCGGAGGCGGCACGCCGGGCCAAGCGGGTCGCGCAGCTGATGCGCGAGCTGGGACTCGAGCATGCCGACGTGGCCGAGTCGGACGCGGAACTGTGGGCGCGTCAGCGGGCCGGGCAGCGCTCCGCTCCGGCGCGCGCTGGTCAAGCTGGCCGCGCGCCCGAGCCGGCTGGCCGAGATGCTGCGCGCGGTCGACGACGCCGGCGGCACGCTCGTCGGTCGCGCCGCCCTGGGCACGAGCTACGTCGAGGTCGATCCGGACGCGGTGGCGCGCCTGCGCGGAGCGCTGCGGACCGGGCGAGTACTCGGTCGTGCTCGACGCTCCGGCGGCCGCTCGCGCCGAACTCGACGCCTGGGGGCCGCCGGACCCGGTGGCGCTCGAGCCTGATGCAGCGAGTCAAGGAGCGCTTCGATCCGGCCCAGGCGTGCAATCCCGGCGTCTTCGTGGGAGGCATCTGAGCGTGCCGGCGTTCGACGCCCACCGCCCGCCCGAGCAGTCGATGATCGACGACTGCGTGCACTGCGGCTTCTGTCTGGACTCCTGCCCCACCTACGTCCTGTGGGCCGAGGAGGCCGACTCCCCGCGCGGGCGGATCGTGCTGATGGACGCCGGCCTCAATCGAGACCGAAGAGCTCACCGACGAGATGGTCACGCACTTCGATCGCTGCCTCGGCTGCATGGCCTGCGTCACCGCCTGCCCGTCCGGGGTCCGGTACGACCGGCTGATCGAGCGGGTGCGGCCCCAGGTCGAGCGCCATCACAGCCGCAGCGGCGCCGAGCAGGCGCTGCGACTGCTGCTGTTCGAGACCCTCCCCCATCCCAAGCGTCTGCGCAAGCTGGCGCCGATGCTGGCCGCGGGTCGCAAGCTCGGTGCCGAGCGGCTGCCCCAGCGCGTCTCGATCCTGGCCAAGGTCGCCCCGCGGACCACTCTGCGCGAGGTCCGTCACTCTCGCGTGCCGGAGCGAACGGCGCCGGTCGGCCCGTCGCGCGGCCGGGTGGGCCTGCTGCTGGGCTGCGTCCAGCGCGTGTTCTTCGCCGACGTCCACCGGGCCACGATCCAGACGCTGGCCGCCGAGGGCTTCGAGGTGCTGGCGCCGGAGATGCCCGACTGCTGCGGTGCGCTCGAGCTCCACTCCGGCGAGGAGGAGGCCGCCGTGGCCCGCGCCGCGGCGACCATCGCCGCCTTCGACGCGCTCGGGCCGCTGGACCGAATCGTCGTCAACGCAGCCGGATGCGGTGCCGCGATGAAGGAGTACGGCGAGTTGCTGCGGACGCCGGAGGCGGTCTCGTTCTCCGAGCGGACCCAGGACATCACGGAGCTGCTGGCGGAGATCGAGCCCCGAGCACCCCGGGGAGCCGCTGCCGCTGCGAGTCGTGTACCACGACGCGTGCCACCTCGCCCACGCGCAGGGCGTCCGCTCGGCCCCGCGCGAGCTGCTGCAGGCGATCCCCGGCCTTGAGCTGATCGAGAACCCCATCCAACCTGAGGTCTGCTGCGGCTCAGCGGGCATCTACAACCTCGTTCAGCCCAAGGCGGCGGCCGAGCTCGGCGCGATCAAGGCTCAGAATCTGATCGATACGGGGGCGCAGGCGATCGCCGCCGGCAACCCCGGCTGTGCCGCCCAGCTCGACCTGCACCTGCGCGAGCTGGGCCATCCGCTGCCCGTGCATCACCCGATTGAGCTGATCTGGCGCTCAATCGAGGCTGCGCGCTAGCGGCCGCGGCGAGCTATCCGTACATCGATTCGATCACGGCCTCGTATTTGGCCGCGATCGGCTTGCGCTTGAGCTTCATCGTCGGCGTGAGCTCGTCCCCGCCGGGCAGCCAGTCGCCCGGGATGATCTGGAACCTCTTGATCTGCTCGACCCGGGCCAGATGCGTGTTGGCCTCATCGATGCCGGCCTGGACGGCCGCGATCACCGCCGGTTGCGCCGCCAGGTCGTCCAGCGTCTCACCCTCGATCCCCTGCTGGGCCGCCCACTGCGGGGCGTAGTCCGCGTCGAGCACGATCAGCGCGGTGTTGTAGGAACGCCGGTCACCGATACAGCACGCCTGACCGATCAGGGGGCTGCCTGATTTGACCGCGGCTTCGATGTTGGCCGGGGACATGTTCTTGCCGGCGGCATTGATGATCAGCTCCTTCTTGCGGTCGACGATCTTCAGGTAGCCGGCATCGTCGACCTCGCCGATGTCGCCCGTATGCAGCCATCCGTTGGGATCCACCGCCTCAGCCGTCTTCTCGGGCTGGTTGCGGTATCCGAGCATCACGAACTCACCGCGGACCAGCACCTCGCCGTCGTCGGCCAGCTTCAGTTCGACTCCGGGCGACGGGGGACCGACGGTTCCGATCTTGACCTCACCCGGGCGGTTGCAGGTGCCGAACCCGCAGGTCTCCGACATCCCCCACAGCTCGGCCAGCTCGATCCCCAGGGCATGAAAGAACTCGAGCACATCCACCGGCGTCGGCGCGGCCCCCACGTTGACGGCGACCACCTGGTCGAGTCCGAGCATCTCCCGCAGCTTGGAGAACATCTGCTCGTCCGCCCGGGCGAAGGCCGCCTCGAGCTCCTCGGGCACGGGCTCTCCCCGTTGGAGCAGGCGGACACGCTCGATCGAGGCCTGGATGGCCTTCTGGATCGGCTCGCGCTGCTCCTGTGGAGCAGCCGCCTGCATCGTCTCGAGTCCGGCCTTCAGCTTCTCCCAGATCCGCGGAACCGCGAAGAACCAGGTCGGGCGCACCTGGGGCAGGAAGGACACGACCTCGCGGGGGTTGGGACAGCAGGTCACCGTGCCGGCATAGATGATCGGGATGTAGTGATGGGCCATCCGCTCCGCGATGTGCGCCGCAGGCAGCCAGGAGATGAGCCTGCCTCCCGGGTCGAGCGGGATGATCTGCTCGATCGCCTTGGCCGAGACCATGATGTTGTGATGGGAGAGCTGGACCCCCTTCGGCGGCCCGGTCGTCCCCGAGGTGTAGATCAGGGTCAGCACATCGTCCGGGCCGACCGCTGCGGCGGCGCGGGCGACGTCGAAATCCGGGGCGGAGCCTTCGACCTCAGCCAGGGACATCGTGCCGGGCGGCGCCTCCCCGTCGACCACGATCACGTGCTCGAGGTCCGGCAGGTCCTTTCGCGCCTCGAGCATCGGGGCCAGCAGCGCCTGCTCGACGATCGCCACCCGGGTGCCGGCGTCGGTGCACAGGTAACGGATCTCCTCGGCCGGATATGTGGTGTAGATCGAGAACGGCGTCGCCCCCAGCATCGCCGCGGCGAGATCGACAATGTGGAACTCCGGACGATTTCCGAGCATGATCGCGACGGTGCTGCCACGCCCCACCCCGAGCTTGGCCAGGCCGCCGGCCACGGCATCGACCCGAGTCAGCAGCTCGCCCCAGGTCAGCGACACGCCGTCATCGGCTGTCCGCACAGCGACGATCTCCGGATGGTTGGCCGCGGTCCGCCGCAGCGCCTCGGTAACCGTCGGCGCGTCGACGGCGCGTCCAGCCGCCGGACTAATCGTGCTGCTCTCCATACTCGCCTCCGCGTTCGTCAGGATGAACCGCGGCTAAAGCTAGCGCAGCCATCCCCCCAGAGGGGCGGACGGCCGCTACCTCACGTTGAAGCCGCTCCCGGTCAGGGTCGTGATGTCGTTGCTCAGCCCGATCACGAAGATCACCAGGATCAGGGCGAACCCGACCATCCCGGCCCGCTCCATCACCTCGAACGGGATGCGCCGTCGGCGGACCTTCTCGGCCAGCGCCCAGAAGACGTGGCCACCGTCCAGCGGCAGGAACGGGAACAGGTTGATCACGGCCAGCGAGAGCGAGATCAGCGCGAGCGTCAGCAGCGCCTGCGTGGAATCGAAGGCGAAGCGTTGCTGGGTGACCGTGAAGCCACCGACCACGCCGTGGACCTGACTGCGCGACTTCGGCTCGAACAGCGTGGCGATCGTCGAAACCGTGGTCCGCGTCACCCTCCACATCTCGCTGACGCTGGTCGAGGCGGCCGCGGCGGGCCCGATCGGCTGCAGCTCGGGCACGAACGCGAAGCCGACGCGCACGCGTTTCGCCGCCACGTCATAGCGGGGGTAGATCGTGTAGCTGAGTCGCTGCTTTCCCCTGAGCACGACCAGCCGGACCGGCGTCGTGGCCTTGCATCCGGCGGCTGGCGTCCCGGCGCAGCGGTGGGAGGCGATTTGCTGCGTCACCTGCGCCACGGGCAGGTTCTGCCTGCCGTCGACGCCAACGATCTTGTCGCCCGGCTTGAGGTACTGCGAGGCCGGATAGGCGAGCTGCGTGATCTTGTACTGAGGCTGACCATGGCTGGTGGCCACTCGGCCGTTTGACCAGACGATGCCCATGATCAGGGCGAAGGCGATGAACAGGTTCACCGCCGGCCCGGCCAGGATCACCACGACGCGCTTCCAGACGGGCTGGTTGTAATAGGCCCGCGGGAGCGCTTCCGGCGGGATGTCCTCTTTGGGGTTCATGCCGGTGATCTTCACGTAGCCGCCGAGCGGGATCGGCCCGATCCCGTACTCGGTCTCCCCGCGTCGGAACTTGACCAGCAGCGGTCCGAAGAACAGCGAGAATCGCTCCACGCGCATGCCCAGGGCCTTGGCGGCGACAAAGTGGCCGGCCTCGTGCAGGATGATCAGGGCAGCAAAGCCCAGGAAGGCGAGAACGTAGGACATGCAGCCTTAGTGTGGCACGCGCCGTTTTGCTGCTCAGGCGGCCGATCGAGCGGCGATCAGCTCGGCCGCGACCGCCCTCGCGCGCGCATCGGTCTCGCCCAGCGACTCAAACGAGTGCACCGGGCCGGCCGGGACCTCGCTCAGGGTCTCCTCGATCACCCGCGCAATCTCGAGAAAGCGCAGACGGCCGTCCAGAAACGCGTGCACCGCCACCTCGTTGGCCGCGTTGAGCGTGCACGGGGCGGTTCCGCCTTCCCGCGCCGCAGCGCGCGCGAGGGCCAGGCAGGCGAAGGTCCGCTCGTCGACGGGCTCGAACGTGAGTGCCCCCACGGTGGCCAGATCCAGCGGGGCGATCGGGACGTCGACGCGCTGTGGATAGTGCAGGGCGTAGGAGATCGGCACGCGCATGTCCGGGTAGCCGAGATGCGCGAGGCTGGCCCCGTCGCAGAGCCCGATCAGACTGTGCACGATTGACTGGGGGTGCACGACGACGTCAATCCGCTCATACGGGGTGCCGAACAGATGGTGAGCCTCGATCACCTCGAGCCCCTTGTTCATCAGCGTCGCAGAATCGATGCTGATCTTGCCACCCATCGCCCAGGTCGGATGGGCCAGGGCCTGCTCAACCGTGACCTCGGCGAGCTCTGCCTCGGAACGTCCCCGGAAGGGGCCACCCGAGGCGGTCAGGGTCAGCCGGTCGACCGTCCCCGGTGGCTCGGAGGCCAGCAGCTGGTGCAGTGCCGAGTGCTCGGAGTCGACCGGGATGATCGTCGCCCCGGTGGCCTCGGCGAGCGTGGTTACGAGCTCTCCCCCGACCACCAACGACTCCTTGTTGGCCAGGGCGAGATCGATGCCCTCGCCCAGTGTCGCCACCGTCGGTACGAGCCCGGCCGAGCCGACGACCGCGTTGAGCACCATGTCGCACTCGCCCTCGGTGATGAGCTTCACCAGTCCGTCGGGGCCGGTCAGGACCTGCCCGTCCGTCCACGCCTCAGCCGCCCTCGCGGCCGAGTCGGCGTCCGCCAGGGCGACGCGGCGCACGCCGTGAGCCCGCGCCTGCTCCAGCAGCTGCTCCCAGCCGTACTGAGCGCTCAGGGCCACGACGACGAGTTCGTCCGGGTCCGCGCGCGCGACGACGTCGAGCGCTTGGACGCCGATCGAGCCGGTGCTGCCGAGAATGGCGACGCGGCGAGGCATGGCGCCGATTGTAGGAAGCGGACCTCGCGCCTCGGATCAGGGCATTACCGCGATCCAGATGTAGTAGCCGGCGACGATCGTGAAGATCACGGCGTCGAGCCGATCGAGTGCGCCGCCGTGGGGCCCGAACAGCGTGCCCGCGTCCTTGCTGCCGGCGTCGCGCTTGACCACCGACTCAAACAGGTCGCCGAGCGGCGCCAGGACAGCGATCGCCAAGCCCAACACCAGGGCGTCTCCCTGGGTCAGCCAGTCCTGGTAGAGCCCGGCGAAGAACACCGACAGGATCGCGATCAGCATCCCGCAGAACAACCCCTCGACCGTCTTGTTCGGTGAGATCTCGGGCGCCAGGGGCCTGCGGCCGAACAGGCGACCACCGAGGTACGCGGCGGTATCGCCGAGGAACGTTCCCACCAGGACATCGATGATGATCGCGTTCCCGTGGTGGAGATCGCGCAGCAGCACGGCGTGGGCGAAGGCGAAGCCGATCCAGTACACGCCGAGCAGCGTGCCGGCGATCGCCACGGTCGCGCCGCCGCGCTGGCCGCGCATCACCACGGCCAGGAACAGGATCGGGACGGTGGCAGCGGCGACCTCCATCACCTGGCGCTGGCCGCCGTAGCGGGCCGCCAGGACCATGCCGGCCAGCGCCGCGAAGCCAACCAGCGGGACCGGCCGCCAGCGGGCCAGCAGCCGGTACAGCTCGTGCAGGCAGGCACAGCCGATGGCGATCATGAACAGCGAGAACGCCAGCCCGCCGAGGTTGATGAAAATGATGGCGACGATCGCCGCCGGTACGGCGACCAGGACCCGGGAGAACAGGTCCGAGCGCCGGCGCGGAGGCCGCGGCGGGGCACCGGACCGAGGACGTGCGGCGCGAGGCCGCGAGGAGCGCGCCGACGAGGAGGACCGCGCCTGCGGGTTCGCGCGGCGCGCCGGCGGCATGCTCAGCGGCCTCCGAAGCGCCGGCGGCGGCTGGCGAACTCCTCCAGGCTTTCCTCAAAGGCCTGTCGTGAGAAGTCCGGCCACAGCTCGTCTCGGAACACGAACTCCGAATACGCGCCTTGCCAGAGCAGATAGTTCGAGATTCGCCGTTCGCCGCTGGTGCGGATGATCAGGTCGGGATCGTGCATGTCGGGTGCGTACAGCTGAGCGCGGAACTCCGCCTCGTCGCCTCCGGTAAAGGTTCGCGCCGCATCGATGATTTCCGCCCTGCCTCCGTAATTGAAGGCGACGAACAGGGTGATCCGCGTATTGGCCGCAGTGAGGTTTTCGGCCCACTCCATCTGCGCCACCAGCTTCGGCGGCACGGGCGCGGTGCGGCGGCCGATGAACCGCATTCGCACGCCCTGGTCGTGCAGCTCGGGCGTCTCCCCCTTGATCCGCCGGCCGAACATTGCCATCAGGGCGGCCACCTCGCGCTTTGAGCGGTTCCAGTTCTCGGTCGAGAACGAGTAGACGGTGAGCTCGTCGATCCCCAGATCGACCGCGTCGCGCAGGCGCGCTTTGACGGTGTCCGCTCCCGCCTCGTGGCCGGCCACCACCGGCAGACGCCGGCCCTTGGCCCAGCGCCCGTTGCCATCGGTGATGATCGCGACGTAGCGCGCGTGCGTCGCGTCTGGGTCCTGGCCGACGGCGGCCGGCACTAGACCTCGAGGATCTCGTCTTCCTTGTGCTTCAGAACGTCGTCGAGCTCGCTGACCCGTGCGTCGGTGACCTTCTGCAGCTCGACCTCGGCGCGATGCTCGTCGTCTGAGCCCGCCTCGCCAGCCTCCTTGAGCTCTCGCAGGTCCTGCATCACGTCGCGCCGGATGTTGCGAATCGCTACGCGGCCCTCCTCGGCGATCTGCCGCGCCACCTTGACCATCTGGCGCCGGCGCTCCTCGGTCAGTTCCGGTACGCCGAGTCGGATGACGTTGCCGTCGTTGTTCGGCGTCAGCCCGACATCGGACTCCAGAATTGCGCGCTCGATGGCCTTGATCGAGCTCTTGTCGTAGGGCTGGACGGTCAACAGCCGCGGTTCCGGTGCGCTGATCGTCGCCAACTGCTTGAGCGGCGTGATCGCTCCGTAATAGTCGACGTTGATGCGGTCCAGCAACGCCGGGCTGGCCCGGCCGGTGCGCACCGACCCGAACTCCTGGCGGATCGCGTCAACCGACTTGGTCATGCGGTCTCCCGCATCGGCCACCAGCTCGTCTGTCATCTCGCTCATGTCTGCACCAACGTCCCCACTCTCTCACCGGACACTATCTTGTCGATGTTGCGCCCGTCGGCCATGTTGAACACCACGATCGGCAGGTTGTTGTCCATGCACAGGGCGAACGCGGTCGAGTCCATCACCTGGAGACCGCGGGTGAGCGCGTCCTTGTGGGTGATCTCGGGAATGAACTCGGCGTCGGCGTGCCGGGCCGGGTCGGCGGTGAAGACACCCTCGACGCCGTTCTTGGCCATCAGCACCACCTCAGCGTGCAGCTCGGCTGCCCGCAATGCGGCAGCCGTGTCGGTGGTGAAGAACGGATTGCCGGTCCCCGCGGCGAAGATGACGATCCGCCCCTTCTCCAGATGGCGCATCGCGCGGCGGCGGATGTAGGGCTCGGCGACCTCCGAGATCGTGATCGCAGATTGCACGCGGGTGGGGATTCCCTCCTTCTCCAGCGCGTCTTGGAGCGCCAGGGCGTTGAGCACTGTGGCCAGCATCCCCATGTAGTCGCCGGTGGCTCGATCCATCCCTTCCGCGGCCGCTGCCAGACCGCGGTAGATGTTCCCGCCACCGACAACGATTGCCACCTCCACCCCACGCCGCTGGACCGCGGCGACCTCGCAGGCGATCGCCGCCACCCGATCGGGGTCGGTGCCGTACTGCAGCTCACCCATCAGCGCCTCACCTGAGAGCTTCAGCAGCACACGCGTGTAAGCGGGCGCAGGCTTGGCGACGGCTCCGCTCACCGGCTCAGCCGCCAACGGCGAAACGAGCAAAGCGGCGGATCACGACGTTCTCGCGCGTCTCCGCGGACAGCTCCGCGCGGAGCTCCTCGATCGTCTTTCCACCATGCTTGTCCTCGTTCACGTGCTTCTGACGTAGCAGCACGACCTCGTCGAGCCACTTGTCGAGCTTCCCGGTGACGATCCGCTCGCGCACGTTCTCCGGGCGGTCGGCGGCCTGCTCGGTGGCGATCCGTTCCTCGCGTTCGCGATCCTCAGCCGGCACGTCCTCTTCGCTGAGGGCGAGCGGATTGGCCGCTGCCACATGGAGGGCGACGTCGCGGGCGAACTCGACGAACTTCTCGTTGCGGGCGACGAAGTCGGTCTGGCAGTCGACTTCGACCAGCGCTCCGATCTTGCCTCCGGCGTGGATGTAGCTCTGGACCACGCCCTCGCGGGCTTCGGCACCGGAGCGCTTCGCCGCCTGCGCCTGGCCGCGGGTGCGGAGGATCTCGACCGCCCGGTCAAGATCGCCGCTCGCCTCGCCCAGCGCCTCACGGCAGGCCAGCACGCCGGCGCCGGTCCGATCCCGGAGCGCCTTCACGTCCTTCGCGCTGATCTCGCTCATGCGTTCTCCTCTTCGGCGGAGGCCGGCGGCTGCGGTGCGGCGCCCGTCTGCGCCTCGGGGGCTGCGGCGGGCTCCGCCGCCGGTCCGGCCTCGGGTTCCGGGTAGCGGCCGCCTCCGGCTCCGCGGGTGGCGGGCGGGCTCCGGCTCCGGGGCCGGCGGCGCTCGGCGCCGGCGCGGCTCCGGCTCGGGCGCCGGCGCGGCCTCCGGCTGGCGGCGCGGCGCCGGTCTGCGCCGGCTCGGGCTCGGCGGCCGGGCGGGACGGCCGCCTCAGGCTGCGGGGCGGCTGGCGAAGCCTCGGCCGCCGGCTGCGGCGCAGCTGGGGCGCCTTCAGCCGCCGGCTGCTGCGCGGCCTGCGCGGCGGCGGCCTGCTCGGCCTCCACCCGGGCCTTTTCCTCAGCCTCCACGCGGGCCTGTTCCTCGGCTTCCTGCCGGGCGCGTTCCTCGGCCTCCCGCCGCTCGCGCTCCTCGGTCTCACGCCGCTCGCGCTCCTGGCGAGCCCGCTCCTCCTCGGCCCTAAACAGGTTGTGGCCCTCCGAGACGACATCCCCGATCGCGGCCGTGATCGCCTTGCAGGAACGAATCGCGTCGTCGTTGCCGGGGATCACGTAGTCGATCCCGTCGGGATCACAGTTGGTGTCCACGAGTCCGATGATCGGAATGCGCAGACGCTGGGCCTCGCGCACCGCAATCGCCTCTGTCTTCAGATCGATCACGAACACCGCGTCGGGGACGCGCTGCATGTTCTTGACGCCGCCGAGGTTGGCTCGCAGCTTTGCCAGGTCGGCCTGGGCCGCCATCCGCTCACGCGTCGGCAGCAGCTGCAGCTGGCCCTCGGTCTCGTAACGCTCGAGATCGTGAAGACGCTTGATCCGCAACGAGATGGTCTGGTAGTTGGTCAGCAATCCGCCGAGCCAACGATGGTTGACGAACGGCATGTCGGCCTCGGTGGCGATGTCACGCACGGCGTCACGGGCCTGCTTCTTGGTCCCGACGAACAGCACCGTCCCGCCGCGACGGGCGATGTCGGCGGCGAAACGCCGGGCGTTCTCCAGCAGCGCTTCGGTCTGGAGGAGATCGATGATGTAGATGCCGTCCCGCTCTCCGAAGATGAAGCGGCGCATTTTGGGGTTCCAGCGGCGCGTCTGGTGACCGAAATGGACTCCGGCCTCCAGCAGCTCCCTGATTCCGACTTGAGCCACGGTTGCTACTCCCTTGTCAATGTGAGAAACGAAGGCCCGTCAGCCGGGGTTCGCGTACCTCGTGATGCGCACGAGGCAGGGGTCGCGGTCCGTGATGACGGGATTGAGGATTGGGGTGAAGAAAAAAGTTTACGCAAGTTTCCTGAACACGCTACGTTTTCAGCTGCAGCGGGCGTCACCCTTCCCCTAACTTCGGTGACGCTCGCTCCGCGGACCGGACCTCCCTTCCCCTACCTCCGGTGGCTCGGTTCGCAATAGGTCGGCGGGGCGGCTTTGGACGGGTCGCCCCGCCGATCGCTTTAACGCGCCGGAGCGCCCGGATGCTCGGCGGCGACCAGCGCCTGCGCCAGGTCGGCCGGCAACGGCGAGGCCAGGTCAACCGATTCGTCGCTCACCGGATGGGGGAACGCCAGCCGCGCAGCGTGCAGGAACTGGCGCTCCAGTCCGTAGCGTAGGCTGCCCCCGTAAGTCCTGTCGCCACTCACCGGATGGCCGATCGCGGCGAGATGTACCCGGATCTGATGCGTCCGGCCGGTGTCGAGGACCACCCGCAGGAGGGTCGACTCCGGGAGCGCGCGCAGGATCTCGAAATGGGTGCGGGCCTCGCGCGGGTGCTCTGAATCGATCGACATCAGCGTCCGCTCGCGTCGGTCGCGCCCGATTGGCGCCTCGATCGTTCCGCTGCGCGCCTGCGGCCGGCCGTCAACCAGCGCCCGGTACTCACGCTGCAGGAGCCGCTGGGCGAGCAGCTCCTTGAGCGCTCGATGCACCGGATCGCTCTTGGCCACGACCAGCAATCCCGAGGTGTCGCGGTCGAGGCGGTGCACGATGCCGGCGCGCCACGGTTCCTCCCCGCCGGCGCCGCGGCCGATCAGGGCCTGCGCGAGCGTGCCGGTGCGATGTCCCCGGGCCGGGTGCACGACCACGCCCGGAGGCTTGTCGACTACCAGCAGGTGCTCATCCTCGTAGGCCACCGAAAACGGGACGTCTACGTCTGCCTCTGGCTCGGGTACCGGCGCATCCTCGCTCACGCGCACGTGCTCCCCGGCAGCGACCGCGTGGCGCTTGAGACGCTGCCGGCCGTCGACGTGGACCCGCCCGGCCTCGATCAGGTGCTGCGCTCGGGCTCGTGAGCCCAGCGGCCCGGCCAGGAATTGATCCAGGCGGACCCCGTCCGCCTCAGGGGGAACCTCGAGCTCGATCTGAACCTGTTCAGCCTGCATGGCTACGCCGGCCTTCCAGCACCCAGAGGAGCGCCAGCACCCCGAACGTGATCGCCATGTCGGCGACGTTGAACGCCGGCCACAGCGGCAGCTTGATGAAATCGGTGACCGCGCCGTGGGCGACGCGGTCGATCAGGTTGCCGATCGCGCCGCCGACCAGCAGCCCGGTGGGCAGCCACAGCCACGGCCGTTGCGGACGCAGTGCGAAGTACAGCAGCAGCGCCCCCAATGCCGCCAGCGTGAACACCAGCACGATCGTTCCGCCACTGGAGAGGAAGCCGAACGCCACGCCGTGATTGCGGACGTGGACCAGCTTGATGCCCAGGAACACGCTGCGCCCCTCAACGGCCGCCGTGCTCGTGGCCACGGTGTGCTTGGTCAGCTGGTCGAGCGCGATCACCGCGAGCAGCACCGCGCCCGCGCGGGCGAACGCGCCGGTCCTGATCGTTGGCGATGTGGTCGCCTGCAATGCCGTCGACACCCGCTGACTCAGCCGGCGATGGCGGTATGCACGAGCGAGCGCAGGACCCCGAGGAGGATGATCGCGATCATCGGGGTGATGTCGATCATGCCGATCGGCGGGATGAACCGGCGGAAGATCCGCAGGTACGGCTCGCAGACGTCACGCAGGAAATTCAGCAGCGCGTCCGACCAGCGCGAATACGGCAGCCGGACACCGAAGGAGAACAGCAGGTTGAAGACGATGTAGAGGAGGATCAGGATGATGTAGACCTCGAACAGAGCGTCGACGTACTGGGCGATGTCGGCCCGGGTCAGGGCCAGCGTCAGCATCAGGCCGGCTCCGCGCCCAGGACGGCATCGATGGCGTCCTGGAAGGCGCCCCGGACACCGGCACGCTCGAGCGCGGCGAGACCCTTGGCGGTGCTCCCGCCAGGCGAGGTGACCTCGCGCCGCACGGCCAAGGTGTCGTACCCCCGGGCCTCCAGCAGAGCGCTGGTTCCGGACATCGTCTCGACCACGAGCTGGCTGGCCAGGGCCGGCTTGAGACCGTGGCGCACCGCCGCATCGACCTGCGCTTCCACGAGCAGCGCGACGTACGCCGGGGCGACGCCCATCGCCGCCGAGGCGGGCTCGATCAGCCGCTCCTCAATCGGCGCCACCAGGCCGACGCGCCCGAACAGCTGCATGACCTCAGCCCGTAGATCCGGGTCGATGTCGGCGGGGGCGGCCAGACAGCTCACGCCGCGGCGCACCTCAACCGGCGTGTTCGGCATCACCCGGAACACGCCAACCCCCGGATAGGCGCTCTGAAGCGCGGCGATGCTCACCCCGCCCAGTACCGAGACGATCGGCTTGCCACTGGGGGCTGCCTCGGAAGCCACCACGTCCAGCTGTGCCGGCTTGTGGCAGAGCACGACGAGATCCGCGCGCTCGGCGACGGCCGCGGGATTCGCTACCGCTTCGCCCCCCAGCTCCTGGGCCAGGGCCCGCGCACGTCCGGACCCGGCGTCGCAGCAGAGGACCGGATCGCCCCAGCCACGCGCGAGGGCGCGCGCCATGTTCCCCGCCCCGATCAGACCGACTTGCATGCTCAGAACGTTAGCGGCGTCCGTGTGCGGCGCACCCGGACGGAGCTAAGACTGATTGAAGAAACCCTTCTCCACCAGCCGAGCACGCTCTTCGGCGGAGACCTCGACGTTGCGCGGCGTGAGCAGGAACACCTTGTCGGCGATGCGCTGCATGCCGCCGTCGAGCGCGTACGTGAGTCCGCTGGAGAAATCGATCAACCGCTTGGACAGATCGGTGTCCGTGCTCTGCAGGTTGAGGATCACCGGGATGGTGTCCTTGAACTTGTCGGCCACATCCTGAACGTCGTTGAAGCTCTTGGGGGCGACGAAGTGCACCCGCACATCGCCACTCGCGCTGCGCCCGTTGCCGCGTCCGCCGCCCACTGGTCGCAGCGCGGTCGTCCGGCGGTCGGCCACCGAATCGTCGGCGAAGATGTCGTCGATCTCGTCTCGGCGCCGACGCGCGCTGAGTCGGCGCACGTTGGGGCGCTCGCGGTAGGTGTCCTGCAGCTCCACCTCGGGCTCCGCCGTGTACGGCTCCACGTCCTCTTCATAGGCAGCGTCTTCGGCGAGGCCGAAGTAGACAAGCGTGCGGTGCCAGGTATCGCGAAAGGCCATGGTTGGGGGGAAGGTTCGCTGAGCTCGGGAAATTCCCTGCCCTGATTATGACGCTCCGAGCGTCGCTCTCAACGTCTGCGCGCGTAGAGGCTGCTTCCGAGCCTCAGGATCGTCGCCCCTTCCTGCACGGCGACCAGGTAGTCCTGACTGGTCCCCATCGACAGCTCAGGCAGGTTGTGTCGCTCCGCCAGGCGACGCAAGACGGCGAAATGGGGCCGGCTCCCCTCCGGGTCGCGAGCCAGCGGCGGCATCGTCATCAGACCCACGACCTTGACCGGGCACCGGGCCAGAAACGCCTCGAGCTCGGAGACCGCCACGCCACTCTTGCCTGGCTCGCCGGCGACGTTCACCTCCACCATCACCGCCGTGTCAGCGCTTCCGTGGCGCCCGAGCTGCTCGAGCACGGAGTCGCTGGCCACGGAGTGCACGTAGCGCACCAACGGAAGTACCTGCTTGACCTTGCGGCTCTGCAGGTGACCGATGAAGTCCCAGGTGAAGCGGCCGGGGTAGGCCTGCGCCTTGGCCTCGAGCTCCTGAGCGCGGTTCTCGCCGGCCAGCGTCACTCCGGCCTCGGCGAGCTCGCCGATCGCCGCGAGCGGCACGTACTTGACCGCCGCCAGGATCTGAACCTCGTCCGGGTCACGGCCGGTGGACGCGATCTGATCCTGCACGCGCTCGAGGTTGCGCCGCACCGAGTCAGCGTCTATGTCGGTGATCAAGTCAACCACGCGACACCCGCTTGGCGCCCGGTCACACCGTGATCTCGGCGGTGCGAGAAGAACAGCGAAGGCTCCGAGCAGATGGTGCACAGGCCGAGGTCATGAACCTGCGTCACGCCCGCACGAGCCAGGTCAACCGCGGCCACCGCCTTGAGATCCAGGTTCTGCCCGTTGCGCACGTCCTCGCCCCGATCCGCGAAGGCGCCGAGGACCTCGTCGCTGACCTCGTAGCAGCACGGACCGGCACCGGGACCGATCGCGGCCGACAGCGGCGTCTGGCCGGCGAGCTCACGGACCGCCGCCACCCCCTCCCCCACGATCCCGGCCGCCAGCCCTCGCCAGCCGGCGTGCACCATCGCCACTGCGCCTGCACCGGCCACCGCGATCGGCAGGCAATCGGCGGTCAGGACCAGGGGCGCGACGCCGCGCAGCGTCGTCGCCTGACCGTCGGCGTCGGCAGGCGGTGCTGACTCCGGGGGGCGCTCAGCGGGCGGCGTCGTGAGCACGCGCTGCACGAAATCGCCGTGCACCTGGCGCCCGAACGCGAACCGCACGCCCAGCGACTGCGCCAGCGCGGCGCGGTTGTGCTCCACGGCGGCGGGGACATCGTCGGTCAGGCGCCCGAGGTTCAAGCTCTCATAGGGCCCGGTGGAGACCCCTCCGCGGCGGGTCGTGAAGACGGCTCGGGCGCCTGGCAGATCGATTGCCAGATGCTGGCCGTGGGCAAAGAACGGGGCGGGCAGGTTCACGACGTGAGCAGCTCGAGGCCCGGGATCGGCGTTCGCTGGGCGTACTCGAAGTGAGTGCGCCCGGGCGCCGTCCAGGTTGTGCGCAGCGACCACGCGCCCCCTCGCGAAGTGCGTTCGAGCAGCTGCAGGCGCATCGAGGCGGTCTCGCTGTTGTAACAGTAGGCACGCTCCCCGTCGGGATCGTGGTAGGTCACACCGGCCAGCTGTGAGCGCTCAGCGTCCACCTGACCGATCAGCTTTCGCGTCCCGTCGATCGCTTCGAAGCGCCAGCCGGTGAGGGCGAACGTGCTGGGGTTGGTGACGACGCGCAGCGGCGAGGTCGAGTGGAAATCGTGATCATCGACGCGGGCCACCACCGGCGTGTTGGGCCCGAACTCGCGGCCTGCGCGGGGCACTCTGACCGAGACCCCGTCGACGAATACCCCCGGCGCGCGCTCGCCGCCGAGCGTCGTGAAGTCGTTGCAGTGCACCCATGCCCACGAGCTGGCGTGTTTGGAGCCCCACAGGTGCGCTTGTGCGCCGCGAGCTCCGGTCAGTCTCAGCCGCTCGGCGCCAAACCTGATCGTCCCCTCGATCTCGAGATCGGCGTGGGGCAGCACCAGCACGGTCTTGGCGATCGCGGCGCGGCGCAGAATCGGATGGACGTGCTCGTAGCCGTGTTGGTTGGGCGCCCAGCGTAGATCCCACTCCACTTCTGCAAATGACCCGCTGCTCCCAGCGTCCGTCAGCACCGCGTTGTCGATGTGCAGCGCGAACGGGTGGCGCTCTGAGCGCAGCGTTTCGATCGAGAACGTCTGCTTGGCCCCGAACACCGGCCGCCGGCCGGTTCGGGGATCCATCGCCAGCAGCCACAGCGCCGCCGTCGGCGCCTCGGCGGGGTCGTTGGGAGCCAGCAGCGAGAACCGAAGCCAAACCCCCACGCTGCTCGCCGGGTCGGTCAGCGTGAGGTAATAGACCTCGTAGTGGCCGGGTTCGCCGTCCCATTGCACTGAGTTCGGCAGCGCGAGCATCGGCGCAGGCTATCCCTTCGCCTCCGCGGCCCGCAGGGCCTCGGCCAGCTCGCTCGCCCGGCCGGTCGTCCGCCCATCCAGCTTGGCGGCGCGCGCGGCACGGAGTCCTACGCCGATCGCGGGGCCGCTCCGAATACCGGCCTGGAGCAGGTCCGATCCGTCGATCTCGAGCTCTACCTCTCGCAGGCGGCTAAGCCAATCTCGCGCCTGAGCCTCGGGACCGAGGGCTCCGGCGATCGCCAGCAGCTCAGCCGAGGCGCCGGCGGCGGCCTCCGCGATCTCGGATGGAAGGGCCGCCCGTGCCAGCGCGGCGGCGACCGCCTCGCTCCGGGACGCCGCGTCCAGGATCGCGTCGCGATCACCGGCGTTGAATGCCAGCGACTCCAGCCGGGAGGCCAGGCGCGCTGCCGGTATGCGGGCGCCGGCCAGCGCCAGCACTACCCGATCCCGGCGCCCGTCCGGCGGAAGCAGCGCCAGGGCCCGGCGGGCCAGCGCCGGATCCTCGAGTCCGAACTCCGGGTCGATCGCTGTCTCGAGCCCCAGCTCGCGCAGCGTGGCCATCGCGGCCACCGGATCGGGTTCCGCCGCGAGCAGCCGCAGCTCGGCGCCCAGCCGTGACCCGCTCAGCGTTGCCAGCGCGCCGCTGTTCACCGCCTCGCGGCCCAGCTCCAGGGTGTGCGAATCCCCGGCGAAACCCAGTCGTGCCGCGTAGCGCGCCAGCCGCAGCAGCCGCGTCGGATCGTCGTTGAAGCTCCGATCGTGCAGGACGCGAAGCCGGCCGGCCTCGAGATCCTCGATCGCCCCCGGCACCGCTACGAGCTCACCCGGCCGTTGGCCGCCGAGCGCTGCGGCGATCGCGTTGACGGTGAAGTCCCGGCGCCCGAGGTCCTGGGCCAGGCCGGCCGGCTCGACATCGGGAAGCGCCCCGGGACGTGAATAGGACTCCGCACGGGCCTGCGCGAGGTCATAGCGGAACCCGTCAAGCACCACCGAGGAGGTCTTGAAGCGATCGTGGACGCGGCGCGTGCCGCCGAGCCGACGGGCCACGAGCTCAGGATCGCCCTCTACCACCAGATCGAGCTCGCGCGGCTGGCGCTCCAGTAGCAGGTCCCGCACGGCACCGCCTACCAGGTACACCGGGGGCTGGTCTGGTAGGCGCTCCAGCAGCGGCGCAGCTGCCGGCAGCGCACGGATCTGGGCCATTAGCTCAGGAGGGGGCGGAATCTCCACGGTTAGATCTTCGCGGTCGGAGCGCCGCAACGCGATTTTGGGGGCTCTAGCATGACCGCCATGCCGAGTCCCGGTCAGCGGCGCCTGCTGCGCTGGGGCATCGCCGCCGTCGTGCTGCTGCTCTTGGCGGGCGGCGCGGTGGCGTTCGTCTTGCTCCACGCCCCCGGCAACGTGTCACATCCGAACCTGTCGTTCACCAGCTCGACCACCAGCTCGAGCACGACCACGCAGGCCAAGCGGCCCGTGGTCGTCAACAACTTCGAGTGGCCACGCTACGGCTTCGACGCCGGCCGGACCCGCGTGTTCTCTGCCAGCCCTCGGCTCGGGCCGCCGCTGCGCGTGGGTTGGCGCTTCAACGACTTCGCGCTGCTCGAGTTTCCCCCCGTGATCTACAAGAACACCATGTATCTGGTCGACGACAACGGGTCCGCGAAGGCGATCAACAAGCTCAACGGCCGGGTCCTGTGGGCTCACAAGGTCGGGACGCTGGCCGCCGCCTCGCCGGCGATCGGCGTACACGAGCGGATGATCTTCATCCCCGTGCTCTCGACCAGCGGCCACAGCCCGGGCAACGGGCGGATCGTCGGCCTGTCGATGAAAACGGGGCGGATCGTCTGGTCACGACCCGTCGGTGCCGGCACCGAGTCCTCACCGATGGTCTGGGGGTCCGTGGTCTATTTCGGCGATCAAAGCGGGCGGATGTATGCGCTGCGCGCCCGTGATGGCCATCAATACTGGAGCTACCGGGCCAGTGCGGCGATCAAGGGCGGCCCCGCACTGGACCATGGGCTTCTGTACTTCGGTGACTACGCCGGCCGCGCCTATGCCGTCAACGCCGACACCGGTCACCAGGCCTGGGCGGTGAGCACCTCCGGCGCGCGTTTCGGCTTCGGCTCGGGCGAGTTCTATTCCTCGCCGGCCGTCGCCTTCGGCCGCGTCTATATGGGCAACACCGATGGCCGCGTGTACTCGTTCGCCGCGCGTACCGGCCAGCTGGCCTGGGCCACGAGCACCGGGGCGTACGTCTACGCCTCCCCCGCGGTCGCCAACACGCCGGGGCTTGGGCCAACGGTCTACATCGGATCCTACGACGGCAACATGTACGCCTTCGATGCTCGCTCGGGTGCGGTGCGCTGGACCCACAACGCCGGAGCAAAGATCTCCGGCGCCGGCACGATCGTCGGGAACGTCCTGTATTTCTCCGTACTGGGGGCGAAGAACACCCTCGGTCTCGACGTTCGCACCGGCCACCAGGTGTTCTTCTTCCCTGATGGCGCGTTCAACCCGGTGATCGCCGATCCCGGAGCGATCTACCTGGATGGCTACACGGTGATCTATCAGATGCTCCCGCGCTCGCCGCAGCGCAAGCCGGCGGTTGCGCCGCCGCCAAAGCGGCGTAAGATCACACACCACGCAGCGTCGGCCAAACGCCGGCCGCGGCGCAAGTAATCGCCCACGGAACGTGCGTTCGGCCGGTCTTGCTATGCTTACCGGTCTATGCGTTGTCGTAGTGGAAGTCATTGTCAGCAGCCGGCCCTGAAGGGTCGACGGTTCTGCGCGGATCACTCGGCGGAGCTCGATCGCATGCGCGAAGAGCTCAAGGATGCAGCCGCAGCCCGCATTGGTCGCGGCCGCCCCAAGAGGTCGTCCACGTGTTGCCGTCCCGGTTGCTACGAGCCTCGCGTTCCCCCCGCCGCGTACTGCGATACGTGCGCTGCTGCGGGATACGTGGAAGAAGCCGCTTAACCGCGGCCACCCCACCGCCCAGGCACTCATATAACTGCATGATTGCCGGATCCGGCCGGGGTTTTCCACGGCGCGTTCGAGGCTGCTCAAGGCGGTCGGCGCACTCTGATTCCTCGCTCGGTCCGATCGGCTTCGCCGTCGCGCCAGCGCCGGTGCGCTGACCGTTGTCCTGGTCGGACTAGATCGGGCGCACGCGCACGCCCGCTGCCGCCATCTCCTGCTTGGCCTCCGCGATCGTGTGATGGCCGTAGTGGAAGATCGATGCACATAGCACCGCATCGGCGCCGGCGCTGACCGCTTCAGTCAGATGGTCGAGCTCCCCAGCCCCGCCCGAGGCGATCACCGGGACGGTTACGGCCTCGGCCACCGCACGGGTCAGCGCCAGGTCGTAGCCGGCGTTGGTTCCGTCGCGATCCATGCTGGTCAGCAGGATCTCGCCCGCTCCGCGCTGCACGCCCTCCCGCGCCCACCCGACCGCGTCGCGGCCCGTAGGCGTTCGGCCGCCGGCCACGTAGGCTTCCCAGCCCCCGTCCCCGCGTGCTTTGGCGTCGATGGCCAGAACCACACATTGCGCGCCGAAGGTCCGTGCCAGCTCGTCGATCAGTTCCGGGCGCGTCAGTGCAGCCGAGTTGATCGAGACCTTGTCTGCGCCGGCGTCGAGCACGGCCTGGGCGTCGGCCACCGATCTGATGCCGCCCCCGATCGTGAACGGGATGAACACCTCGTCGGCGGTCCGGCGGGCCAGGGCGACCACGGTGTCTCGTTTGTCGGAGGTGGCGGTGATGTCGAGAAACACCAGTTCGTCGGCGCCGGCCAGGTCATAGCGGGCCGCCAGTTCGACCGGATCACCGGCGTCGCGCAGGTCCAGAAAGCCGACGCCCTTGACCACCCGGCCGCCGCTGACGTCCAGGCACGGGATGATGCGCTTGTAGTGCATCAAGCTTTGGGCTTTGCCTGACGGTGGCGGTCAAGCACCTGCTGGGCCTCCCCTACCTCGAAGCGTTGCTCGTACAGCGCCTTGCCGACGATCACCCCGCTCAGGTTCACCTGTCGCAGCAGCGCCAGCGCCTTGAGATCCTCGAGCGAGGAGACGCCGCCGGAGTAGACGAAGCTTCCGCGCACGACTCCAGCGATTCTCCGCACCGCGTCCACGTCGGGGCCCTCGAGCATCCCGTCTCGCTCGATGCTCGAGTAGACGAACCGGCGCACCCCGCGGCCCGCCAGCCGCTCGATCACCACCTCCGCCGGTATCTCGGTTTGCTGCGTCCAACCCGAGGCGGCCAGATTGCCGCCGCGCACATCGACCGAGACGACGACTCGGTCGCCCAGGCGCTCGAGCGCTCCGTCGAGAAAGTCGACATCGTTGTACGCCGCGGTTCCGAGCACGACGCGTTGGGCCCCCGCCTCGACCGTCGCCTGGACCGCGTCGGCGTTTCTCAGGCCGCCGCCGACCTGAATCGGGACGTCGACCGCGTTGGCGATCCGCGCGACATGCTCCAGATTCGAGGGCGTCCCGGTCCGCGCACCGTCGAGATCGACGATGTGCAAGGTTCGGGCTCCGGCCCGCACCCAGCGCAGGGCCGCCTCCAGCGGGTCTTCGTCGTAGACCGTCTTGGCTTCGAACTCGCCCCGGGCGAGCCGAACCGCCTTGCCCTCGAGAATGTCGATCGCCGGCAGCAGGATCATGCGCGCGCGGCAGCCGGTCGCGGCTGAGCCGAGGACGCGCTGCGGGTGATGGCCACGAAGTTCTCCAGCATCCGCAGACCGTGGCGGGAGGACTTCTCCGGGTGGAACTGGACGCCGAACACCGACCCGCTGGCCACGATCGTGGCGAACTCCTCGCCGTACTCGGTCCTGCCCACCACGAGGCTCGGATCGTCGGGGCGCGCCACCAGTGAATGCACGTGGTAGAAGGGACACCCGTTCTGGGGCAGGCCGTCGGTCAGTGGCGAGTCCTGCGAGAAGGCGACCTCGTTCCAGCCGATGTGGGGCACCCTGAGGCCGGTCGCTCGCAGCGGTGTCACAGCTCCCGGAATCAGTCCCAGGCCGGCCGTCTGCTCGAGTTCCTCGGATCGATCGAACAGCAGCTGCATGCCAAGGCACACGCCGAGCAGCGGCGTGCGCGAGCGCGCCGCGGCGATGAGCAGCTTGCTCAGACCGAGCTCATGCAGGTTGTGCATGGCCAGGGGGAAGGCTCCGACGCCCGGCACGACCAGGCCGTCAGCGGCCATCAGCTCCTCGGGATCGCGAGTGATGCCGGCATCCGCCCCCACGTGCTCGAGCGCCTTCTGGACCGAGCGCCGGTTACCCATGCCGTAGTCCACCACGGCGATCCGCGGCCGGTCGCCGAGATGGCTCACGTCAGCGTTCCCTTGGTGCTGGGCACTCCCTGCTCGCTCGGATCGATCGTCGTGGCGCTTCGCAGCGCCCGGGCCAGCGCCTTGAACAACGCCTCGATCATGTGATGGGCGTTGGTGCCCGCCTCCACGGTGAGATGCAGCGTCAATCTGGCGTTGCTGGCGAAGGCGCGGAAGAACTCCTCGACCAGCTCGTGGTCAAAGTTCCCGATCGCCCCCGGCGGCAGGTTGGCTTCGAACACGCACAGACCGCGGCCGGAGATGTCGATCGAGCACGCGGCTCGGGCCTCGTCCATCGGCGCCACCGCGTGGCCGTAGCGCACGATCCCGGCGCGATCGCCGAGGGCGCGGTCAAGTGCTTGACCGATGCAGATCCCGACGTCCTCGACGGTATGGTGCGCGCCCGTCTCGAGGTCCCCGCGGGCCGTTACCGCCAGCCCTATACGTCCGTGGCGCGCGAGCAGGTCGAGCATGTGGTCCAGGAAGCCCACGCCGGTGAGCCGCTCACCCGTGCCGGCACGATCCAGCGTCAAGCTGACGTGGATCTCGGTCTCGGCGGTCTGGCGGTCGATGTCGGCGGTGCGGATCACGTCGCTCCATTGTCCCGGATGCGCGCCTCCATCGACCGGGCGTGAAGCTCGAAACCCTCGGCCCGTGCCACCGGGGCCGCGGCGGCGGCCAGCGGAGCGGGGTCGCTGACCCGCACCTCGGTGTAGCTGCGCAGGAAGTGCGCCGGCGAGAGCCCGGAGGCGAACCGAGCCGCGCCGTTGGTCGGGAGCACGTGGTTGGACCCGGCGATGTAGTCACCGAACGCGGTGGCGGCGGCCGCGCCGACGAACACGCAGCCGGCCCGAGTCGCTCGCGGCGCCAGCGCCTCGGCGCCCGCACCTACCAGCTCGAGGTGCTCCGGCGCGAAGGCTTGAGCCAGGGTCAGCGCGGTTTCGTGATCATCGACCTCGATCAGCGCGGCGACCGCGCCGGTCTCCGGCGCCTCGGCCAGCAGCGGCTCCACCGCATCGAGCAGTTCCGCCGAGGTGGAGACCAGCCCCACCAGCGTGCCCGGACCATGCTCGGCCTGCGCGAGCAGGTCCAGCGCCAGCAACTGCGGATCGCTGCCGCCGTCGGCGATCAGCAACAGGTCGCTCGGACCGGCAAAGCCATCCACCCCGACCTGGCCGAAGACCTGGCGCTTGGCCTCCTGCACGTACAGATTGCCCGGACCGACGATCACGTCGACCGCGGCGACCGTCTCCGTGCCGTAGGCCAGCGCTGCGATCCCCTGGGCGCCGCCCATGCGGTAGACGTCGGCGGCGCCGGTCAGCGCGCAGGCGGCCAGGATCACCGGATCGATCTCCCCGCCCGCGCCGGGGGGCGCACACACGGCGATCTCCTCCACTCCCGCCGCCCGCGCGGTGCTCACGCCCATCACCACCGTGCTCGGGTATGGGGCCCGGCCTCCGGGGACGTAGACCCCCGCCCGCGTGACGGGTGCCCGGCGCAGGCGAACCTCATGAGTGCGCAGGTCGACGGTTCGCTCGCGTTGCAGGTCCCACGCCGTCGCCACGGCTTGGACGTTGGCGACTGCCAGTTCCAGGCCAGCTCTGAGCTCAGGCCGAAGCTGGGCCGCGGCGGCTGCCAAATCGGATTGCGGCACTCTGAGCGGCGCTGAGCCGTGCTCGCCGCGATCGAAGCGCCGGGTGTATTCGCGCACCGCCTCGTCGCCGCCGGCGCGGACCGCGGCGATGATCTCCTCCACAGCATCCCGAACCGAGGCGGGGTCGGGAATCAGCTGGCGAAGGCCCGCTGCTGCCGCCGCCGGCTCACGCTGCAGCCGCTGGCGCTCACACTGCATGGACGCGCTCCAGCAGCGCGTCGATCTCCCGCGCCTTGAGCTTGTGCGCGACGCGGTTGGCGATCAGGCGCGCCGTGCAGCGGGCGATCTCCTCGCGAATCACCAGCCCGTTCTCGCGCAGCGTCGTCCCGGTCGCGGTCAGATCGACGATGCCCTCGACCAGCCCGGTCAACGGAGCCAGCTCGACCGAGCCCTTGACCTCGACGATCTCCGCCTGGCGGCCGGTCTCCAGGAAATGCCGGGCGGCGATCCGCGGATACTTGGTGGCGATCCTGACCACGCCCAGACGCCGCAGCGCCTCGGCAGCGCGATCCTCCCCGGCCTCCGTGGCCACCACCATCGTGCAGGGCCCGTAGCCGAGGTCGGCCAGCTCGTAGACCTCGCGCTCGGATTGCTCCATCAGAACGTCCTTGCCGGTGATTCCGATGTCCGCGGCGCCCGCCTCGACGTAGGTCGGTACGTCGGATGGGCGCATCGTGACGATGCCGGAGTCCTCGAACAGCAGCTTGCGATCGTTCTCGCGCACCTCGCGGGTGTCCAGCCCGATCCGGTCCAGCAGGTCCAGCGTGTCGTTGAACAGCGCGCCCCGGGGCACGGCAATCCGCAGGCCGCTCACGAGAGCCCACGCTCCTCGCCGGTGAGCGCGATGTGAAGCCGCTCGACGTTGAGCGCGAAGCCGACCGCCGGAAGCGAGCGTCCGAAGCGCCCCAGCAGCTCGTCGTAGCGACCACCACTGCCGATCGGGACTCCGTAGGCGGGGTCGTAGACCTGGAACACCGCGCCGGTGTAGTAGCCGAGGTTACGGACCAGGCCCAGGTCGAAGATCACCCGCGCGGCTACCTCGGGGGCCAGTAGCGCGTGCACCTCACGCATCCCCTGTCCGGCTGACTCGAGCCGGCCGCTCAGCTCGTCGAGCACCTCGGGTCCTCCGCGCATCCGCGGGACCCGCAGCAGCAGTTCCAACGCCTCGGCTCCGAGGCCGAGCTCCTGCAGCTCACGCTCCAGGCCGACGAAGTCGCCGGTCACCAGCTCGCCGAGGATCCGCTCGCGGCGCTCCGGCTCAACTCCCAGGGTCTCCAGCAACGCCGGGTACAGCGAAGCGTCGCCCAGGCCGACGCGGTAGGTGCGCAGTCCGGCTGCGTCCAGCGCGGCGCACAGAGTGCTCAGCACCTCCGCGGTGCCCGCCGACCCCGGCTTACCGATCAGCTCCACCCCCGCCTGCAGGAGCTCCCGCGACTGTCCGCGCTGCGGGCGCACTCCGCGGTAGGCGTGGGCGAAGTAGCTGAAGCGCAGCGGTGGCGGCACCTGCGCGTAACGAGTGGCGACCAGTCGGGCGATCGGAACTGTCATGTCCGAGCGCAGCACAAGCACGTTGCCCTGCTCGTCGAACATGCGGTAGGCCGGCTGGGTGGCAGTCATCCCGGCGCGCTCGAACGTCCCCTCGTACTCGAGCGCGGGCGTCCACACCTCTCCGTAGCCGGCCTGCTCGAACACCGACCGCACACGGTCGGTGACCAGCCGCAGCTCCCGCATCTCGTCCGGGAGCACGTCGCGGGTTCCGCTGGGAATCCGGTGAATCATCGGCGCTGAGGCTAGTGGTTACGCCAGAACTCAGACGTGCGCGGGTACGTCGTCGACGCGCTCGATCCGGGCGCCGAGCTCCCGCAGGCGCTCGTCGATGCGCTCATAGCCGCGATCGATCTGACGAACGTTTCCGATCTCGGTGACGCCGTCGGCGCACAGCGCGGCGATCAGCATCGCCATGCCGGCTCGGATATCAGGCGATTCGACCCGCTCCCCGCGCAACGGCCGTGGTCCGACGACGATCGCGCGGTGCGGATCGCAGATCGTGATCGCGGCCCCCATCAACTGGAGCTTGTCGGTGAAGAACAGGCGGTTCTCGAACATCTTCTCGTGGATGATCACCGAGCCCTCGGCCTGGGTTGCCAGTGCCAGCGCGATGCTCGTCAGATCAGCGGGAAATGCCGGCCACGGGCCGTCCTCGACCTTCGGCGTGTAGTCGCCGGCGTCGTTGCGGATGACCAGCTGCTGGGAGCCCGGCACGATCACGTCGTTGCCCCGGAACTCGCTGCGCAGCCCGAGCCGGTCGAACACGAGGCAGATCATCCGCAGATCCTGCGGCTTGGTGTCCTTGATCACCAGCTCGCCGCCGGTCACCCCGGCCAGAGCCATGAACGACCCGATCTCGATGTGATCGGGCGCGATCGTGTGCGTGCACCCGCGCAGGCTGCTCGTGCCGTGCACGGTCATCACGTTCGAGCCGATGCCGTCGATCTGCGCGCCCATGGCCACCAGCATCCGCGCCAGGTCCTGAACGTGCGGCTCGGAGGCGGCGTTGCGGATCACCGTCGGGCCCGCGCGTCAGCGCGGCGGCCATCAGCGCGTTCTCGGTGGCCATCACCGACGGCTCGTCCATCAGGAAGTCGCACGGTCGCAGGCCCGCTGTGGGGGCCTCGATGACGATGTCCCGACCGTGGTCGACGCGTGGCGCCGAGGGCGCGGAAGGCATCGAGGTGGGGATCGAGGCGGCGGCGGCCGATCACGTCGCCGCCGGGGGGCGGCATCTGCGCCCGGCCGAAGCGAGCCAGCAGGGGCCCGGCGAGCAGGAATGAGGCCCGGATCCGCTCGGCAAGTTGCCGGTCGACCTCCTGGGACTCGACCGCCGCGGTGGTGATCGAGACCTCGCTCGGCCCGCGCCACTGCACCCGTGCCCCGAGGGACTCGAGCAGCAGCGTCATCGCCACGACATCGCTGATGTTCGGGACGTTGCGGAGGATGACCTCGTCTTCGGTGAGCAGGCAGGCGGCGAGGATCGGCAGGGCGCCGTTCTTGTTGCCGGCCGGCACGATCGTGCCCGACAGCGGCACGCCGCCTTCGATTACGAACTTTTCCATCGGTTTCGGGGGCGCCGGGGTCGTGGGAAGAGCGGTCTGCAGCGTACTCTGGTGCTGCCGCAGCGAGCGACGGGTGCCGCTCGCGATCCGCTTGGCCGGAACCGTCAGGCGCGTGGTCCGGCCCCGAGCGCTCAGCTAGGGTAACAGCCATGCCAGGACAGTTTTCGCGCGAGGAGGCCTGGACCCTGCTTTGCGAGTGGACAAAGTCCGAATCGCTGCGGCGGCACATGCTCGCGGTGGAGGCGGCGATGCGCGCCTACGCCCCGCGTTTCGGCGGCGATGTGGAGCTCTGGGGCCTCACCGGCCTGCTCCACGACCTCGACTACGAGCGCTATCCGAACCTCGAGGACGGCCACCCGCGCTACGCCATGCGGGAGCTGGAGGAACGCGGCTATCCGCCGGAGCTGGTCCGGGCGGTCGCCTCGCACGCCGACTATCTCGGTGTCCCTCGGGAGACTCCGATGGAGCGGGCGCTGTACGCCGTCGATGAGCTGTCGGGATTCGTCCTGGCGGTGGCCTACGTTCGCCCCGAGGGCCTGACCGGGATGACGCCGAAGTCGGTCAAGAAGAAGCTCAAGCAGCCGAGCTTCGCCGCCGCGGTCGGGCGCGAGGAGCTGCGAGCCGGCGCCGAGGAGCTCGGGGTCGATTTCGACGAGCATCTGGCGATCGTGATCGGAGCGCTGACCGAGCGCCAGGATGAGCTGCTCGGCGTCGGCGCGGGGTAGCTCCGAACGCCCATGCTGAGCATCGTGGTTCTCGAAGGCGATGAGACCGGACAGGAGCTCCTCGAGCAGGCCATGCGACTGCTCGAACCCAGAGCTGCTGGGGATCGAGCTCGAGCTGCAGCGCTTCGACCTCTCGCTCCAGCACCGCCGGGCCACCGCGAACCGGGTCGTCACCGAGGCGGCCGAGCGCGATGCGCGAGGCCGGCTATGGCCTGAAGGCCGCGACGATCACGCCCGAGGGCGCGGACGACGTCGGCTCGCCGAACCGGATCCTGCGCGAGGCGGTCGACGGCAAGGTGATCGTCCGCACCGGCCGGCGGCTGCCGGGGATCACCACGATCGCCGGCGTCCACCACCCGATCTCGATCGTGCGGATGGCGGTGGAGGATGCCTACGGCGCAGAGCAGTGGCGGGAGGGCGAGCCGGGCGCCGGGGACGAGGTCGCCTTCCGCACCGAGCGGATCACCCGGTCGACCTGCCGCGCGGTGGCCGAGTACGCGTTTCGCACCGCCGCCGGCGCCCGGGCGCGCGTGTTACGGCGGTCCGAAGTGGACGGTCTCGCCGGTGTACGAGGGCATGCTCAAGGAGGAGATGGACCAGGCCGCCTCCCGCCATCCCGAGGTGTCCTACCAGCCGGTCCTGATCGACGCGACCTATGCCGGCCTGCTGTCCGGGGCGACCGATGTGCCGCTGGTGATTCCGGCGCTCAACCGGGATGGCGACTGCCTGTCCGATCTGGTGCTGCCGATGTTCGGCTCGATCGCCGGCGCCGAGTCGGTGCTGCTGGCCTTCGATGAGGACTACCGAGACGACCGTGGCGATGGCCGAGGCGCCCCACGGCACCGCTCCGGCGCTCCAGGGCAAGGACCTGGCCAATCCGCTGGCGATGATCCTGGCCTGCGGAGCGATCCTCCACCACGCCGCCGATCGCCACGGCCCGGACGCCGAGCGCGCCTCGCGGGCGATCTACGAGGCGGCGCTCGAAACGGTGGCCGCCGGCGTCAAGACCCCCGATCTGGGCGGGCACGCCGGGACCTCGGAGTTCACCAGCGCGACGATCGAGCGAGTCCGGGCGAAGCTTCATTCGCCCGCCGCACCGGGGTTTCAGAGGTGATGCAAGCAAACTTGCAGGAATCCGGGGCTTCCGTCCGATGGCGCCCGTAGCCTTACGAACATATGTTCCAGTCTTCGAAAAGCCGTCTGCGCGCCTGGGTGAGCCGATTCGACGACCTGCTCGCCGACCATCCCGACGAGGCGCGGCCAGATGAACACGACTTCCGCACCCACCCGCATCGTCAGCCGCTGCGCTCGCGTCGCGCCCGTCGTCCGGGAACCGTAGCCGCGCGCCCGGCGCACTGCATCTCCCCCGTCCGCGCGGCCCGAGCGTCCGACGGAGCGGAGCGTTTCGACGCGCTAGACAGACCGGGCGCGGCTCAGAACCCGAAGATGACCCCGGATGGCTCGCCGGTGACGTGGCCGGGTCCCGAGCTGGCCAGGCCGAAGACGACGCGAGGAACGTTCCGAGCCCCAGGACCAGGCAGATCAGCAGCAGGATCAGCACCTGCGGGTTGGCGCGGAAGAAGCGGACGATGTCCTTCATCTCGTCGTCCATCGTCCCACGCGACGGCGCACATGACGGATGTTCTCGGCTGGCGCGCACCCGACTCGGCCCACGACTCGGCTCGGCTCGGCGAGGGTGTCACCGGGCACAGAAAAGACCCCGCTCGCCTCGGGCTCGAGACGGCGGGGTCTGAAGAAGAACCGGCGGCGACCTACTCTCCCAGGCCCTTGCGGGCCAAGTACCATCGGCGCTGAGGGGCTTAACTGCTCTGTTCGGAAAGGGAAGAGGTGTTTCCCCCTCGCCATAGCCACCGGAAAAAGGTGAGAGACCACCCCTCCGCGGGCCTTCAAAACTACACAGTGCCAATGCACGGATATCAAATATCCGTCAAGCCCTCGACCCATTAGTACCGGTCTCCTACAGGTGTTACCACCCTTCCAGATCTGGCCTATCAACCTGGTGGTCTACCAGGGGTCTTACTCCCTCAATGGGGATGGGAGAGCTCATCTCGAGGCCGGCTTCCCGCTTAGATGCTTTCAGCGGTTATCCGATCCGCACGTAGCTAACCTGCGGTGCCCTTGGCAGGACAACAGATACACCAGAGGTGCGTTCATCCCGGTCCTCTCGTACTAGGGACGAATCCTCTCAACTCTCCAACGCCCACGGCAGATAGGGACCGAACTGTCTCACGACGTTCTGAACCCAGCTCGCGTACCGCTTTAATGGGCGAACAGCCCAACCCTTGGGACCTACTACAGCCCCAGGATGCGACGAGCCGACATCGAGGTGCCAAACCGGGCCGTCGATGTGGACTCTTGGGCCCGATAAGCCTGTTATCCCCGGAGTACCTTTTGTCCGTTGAGCGACGGCGCTTCCACTTGCTACCGCCGGATCACTAAGGCCTACTTTCGTACCTGCTCGACCTGTCGGTCTCACAGTCAAGCTCCCTTGCTGCCTTTACACTCTACGCACGATTTCCGACCGTGCTGAGGGAACCTTTGCGCGCCTCCGTTACATTTTGGGAGGCGACCGCCCCAGTCAAACTACCCACCTGTCACTGTCCAGCGCCCGGATTCACGGCGCACTGTTAGAGATCCAATACATCAAGGGTGGTATCTCAAGGTTGGCTCCACACCAGCCGCAGCCGGTGCTTCCAAGCCTCCCACCTATCCTGAGCGAGATGCATCGAACCCCAATACCAAGTTGTAGTAAAGGTTCACGGGGTCTTTCCGTCTAGCCGCGGGTACTCGGCATCTTCACCGAGACTGCAATTTCACCGAGCCCCTCGTTGAGACAGCGTTCAAGTCGTTACTCCATTCGTGCAGGTCGGAACTTACCCGACAAGGAATTTCGCTACCTTAGGACCGTTATAGTTACGGCCGCCGTTTACCGGGGCTTAGTTTCGGTGCTTCGAGCCGAAGCCCTAACACCTCCACGTAACCTTCCGGCACCGGGCAGGAGTCAGCCCCTATACGTCGTCTTACGACTTAGCAGAGACCTGTGTTTTTGGTAAACAGTCGCTTGAACCTATTCACTGCGGCCCTCTCGGGCTCCACTCGCGAAGAGTTTCACCCTACTGGGGCGCCCCTTATCCCGAAGTTACGGGGCGATTTTGCCGAGTTCCTTAACGAGGGTTATCTCGATCACCTTAGTGTACTCCACTTGCCCACCTGTGTCGGTTTTGGTACAGGCACGCGCTTCCTCCCTAGAGGCTTTTCTTGGAGGTATGGCATCCGGGACTCGCCGGCTTAGAGCCAGCTGGCATCGCACCTCGGGTTATGCGGCTCCGGATTTACCTAGAGCCACCCCTACATGCTTACCCCAGGACAACCATCGCCTGGGATCCCATAGCCTTCCTCGTCCCCCCATCGGTCAAACGGAAGCGACGTGGTACGGGAATATCAACCCGTTGGCCATCGACTACGCCTTTCGGCCTCGCCTTAGGTCCTGACTAACCCTGAGCAGACGAACTTTACTCAGGAAACCTTGGGCAATCGGTGGAGGGGATTCTCACCCCTCTTTCGTTACTCATGCCGGCATTCTCACTTCCGACGCCTCCACGGCTGGCTTACGCCGCCGCTTCACTGGCGTCGGAACGCTCTCCTACCGCGCGATCGATCCGAAGATCTCACGCACCCGCAGCTTCGGTGACTAGCTTGAGCCCCGTTACATTGTCCGCGCTCGAACACTTGACCAGTGAGCTGTTACGCACTCTTTCAAGGATGGCTGCCTCTAAGCCAACCTCCTGGTTGTCTGTGCATTCGAACATCGTTTACCACTTAGCTAGTACTTAGGGACCTTAGCTGGCGGTCTGGGCTGTTTCCCTCTTGACGCTGAAGTTTATCCCCCAGCAACTGACTCCCGGAGTAACCGTGACGGTCTTCGGAGTTTGCCTGAATTCGGTAACCTGGTAGGGCCCCTAGTCCAAACAGTGCTCTACGGCCGCCACGGAATTTATCCGAGGCTATACCTAAATATATTTCGGAGAGAACCAGATATCACTGAGCTTGATTAGCCTTTCACTCCGACCCACAGGTCATCCGCCCAGTTTTCAACCTAGGTCGGTTCGGTCCTCCACGAGGTCTTACCCCCGCTTCAACCTGCCCATGGGTAGCTCGCTCAGCTTCGGGTCTACCGCCTACGACTATGTCGCCCTATTCGGACTCGCTTTCGCTACGGCTCCGCTCATCGCTTAACCTTGCCGCAGACGAGTAACTCGCCGGCTCGTTATGCAAAAAGCACGCGGTCACGGAACAAGTCCGCTCCCACCGCTTGTAGGCACGTGGTTTCAGGTACTATTTCACTCCCCTTCCGGGGTACTTTTCACCTTTCCCTCACGGTACTAGTCCGCTATCGGTCACCAAGTAGTACTTAGCCTTGGAGGGTGGTCCCCCCAGGTTCAGTCCGCGTTTCACGGGTGCGGACTTACTCAGGAACGCCTGCAGAAGCTCATGCGATTTCGTCTACGGGACGATTGCCCTCTATGGTGCGCGGTTCCACACGCTTCGACTATCACATGAATTTGTAACTTCCGCCGGGTTGGTCACAACCCGGACCAGGCGCCCTACAACCCCCGACATGCAACGCGTGACCGCTTACACACGCCAGGTTTGGGCTAGATCCCTTTTCGCTCGCCACTACTCAGGGAGTCTCGTTTGATTTCCTTTCCTCGGGGTACTGAGATGTTTCACTTCCCCCGCTTGTCTTCTCCGCGCCTATGTGTTCAGCGCGGGATAACACCGCATTACCGGTGCTGGGTTTCCCCATTCGGGCATCCGCGGGTCACTGGCTATTCAGCGCCTCACCGCGGCTTATCGCAGCCGTTCACGCCCTTCATCGACTCTTGGTGCCAAGGCATCCACCATGTGCCCTTACTATCTTGACGGTGATCTTGGGTAAAGAACCTTGCGGTTCTTGCCCGGTGATACCCGTTTCATTGGCTACTGTGCAGTTTTCAAGGTCCGCGAAGAGGCGTGACCGCCACTCAGACACTCGGAACTTTCGTTCTCGAGCGGCCGGCGGCGGGCCGGTCTCTCAAAACTCAACAGCATGCGAGAGCGCCTACACGTTCGTTACGAACGTGTGACACCTGTCAGGTCCGGTCGACATGTCTAGTGGCCGATCGCACTTGAGGAGAGCGCCGCGGACTCCGAGGAGTCAGACGACGATCCTGCTGGCGATCGGTGCCCTCAGGTTGTATGAGGGCTCCCTAGAAAGGAGGTGATCCAGCCGCAGCTTCCGCTACGGCTACCTTGTTACGACTTCACCCCAGTCACGAGCCCCACCTTCGACGGCTCCCTCCCTTGAGGGTTAGGCCACCGGCTTCGGGTGTTGCTCACTCCCGTGGTGTGACGGGCGGTGTGTACAAGGCCCGGGAACGTATTCACCGCGGCAATGCTGATCCGCGATTACTAGCAACTCCGCCTTCATGCAGGCGAGTTTCAGCCTGCAATCCGAACCGAGACGCGCTTTAAGGGATTCGCTCCACCTCGCGGTCTTGCAACCCTCTGTACGCGCCAATGTAGCACGTGTGTAGCCCTGGACATAAGGGGCATGATGACTTGACGTCATCCCCACCTTCCTCCGGTTTGTCACCGGCAGTCTCGCATGAGTCCCCAACTAAATGCTGGCAACATACGACGGGGGTTGCGCTCGTTGCGGGACTTAACCCAACATCTCACGACACGAGCTGACGACAGCCATGCACCACCTGTGATTCTGCCCCGAAGGGAAGCCGTGTTTCCACGGCGGTCAGAGACATGTCAAGCCCAGGTAAGGTTCTTCGCGTTGCGTCGAATTAAACCACATGCTCCGCTGCTTGTGCGGGCCCCCGTCAATTCCTTTGAGTTTTAGCCTTGCGGCCGTACTCCCCAGGCGGGGCACTTAATGCGTTAGCGTCGGCACGGAGGGAGTCGACACCCCCCACACCTAGTGCCCATCGTTTACAGCGTGGACTACCAGGGTATCTAATCCTGTTTGCTCCCCACGCTTTCGCGTCTCAGCGTCAATACCGTCCCAGCGAGCTGCCTTCGCCATTGGTGTTCCTCCTGATATCTGCGCATTTCACCGCTACACCAGGAATTCCACTCGCCTCTTCCGGATTCTAGCTCGACAGTTTCCACCGGCATTCCAGGGTTGAGCCCTGGACTTTCACAGCGGACTTACCGAGCCGCCTACACGCTCTTTACGCCCAATGATTCCGGACAACGCTTGCCCCCTACGTATTACCGCGGCTGCTGGCACGTAGTTAGCCGGGGCTTCTTCTGAAGGTACCGTCACTCCAGCCGGCTATTCACCGGCGAAGCTTCGTCCCAACTGAAAGGGGTTTACAACCCGAAGGCCGTCTTCCCCCACGCGGCGTTGCTGCGTCACGCTTTCGCGCATTGCGCAAGATTCCCCACTGCTGCCTCCCGTAGGAGTCTGGGCCGTGTCTCAGTCCCAGTGTGGCTGATCGTCCTCTCAGACCAGCTACCCATCATTGCCTTGGTGAGCCGTTACCTCACCAACAAGCTAATGGGCCGCGGGCCCATCCCGATGCGGAGGCCGAAGCTTCCTTTCCCCAGTGGCCTTATGGCCGGAGGGCACATTCGGTATTAGCCCGAGTTTCCTCGGGTTGTCCCGATCATCAGGGCAGGTTACCCACGTGTTACTCACCCGTTCGCGGCTTTGCCCCGGGCCGAAGCCCGGTTCGTCGCTCCACTTGCATGTGTTAGGCACGCCGCCAGCGTTCGTCCTGAGCCAGGATCAAACTCTCCGTGAAGAACTGCAGGTGACTGGTCAAAGACCCTCCACCATCACAAAGAGTCGTCAGAGAATTGTCACCCACTGTCAGTGAAGACAGCGGGCGAACTCCGGGCCTGTCCTTGGCAGGATCAGACCCATGCACCACTACTTCGGAGCCCGAGTACACAGGTGGGCTCCAGGATGCACGACGGGGTCAATCTTGGCACCGTCGTCCCTTCGCGAACCCGCAAGCGGGCCGATCTAGGCGACGGCGTCGAACCTGGACACACTCCTCGACCGAAGATCGGTCGAAGGGTGCGCATGCTGTTGAGTTTTCAAAGACCGTCGCACCTCTCGAGAAGGGGTGTCCTTCTCAGGGGCGTCCGGGAACCGGGACTCGGATCCCGAAGCGGACCGATGAGTATAGCGCCACAGCGATGAGGTTGAAAAGCCCCAGTTGCTGAATGAACTGCTCCTCGGCCACGGCCAACCCCGGAAGGTCGACCGCTTCGCCAGTATATGCACGCCGGCGGCGATTGCGCCGCGCGCCCTAGGAAAGCACCTGGACATGGACCGTCCGCTGGCGCGGGCGGTCGTCGAAGTCGACCAGGACGATCTGCTGCCAGGTTCCCAGCGCCGGCCGGCCGTCGAGGACGGGGATCGACTCCGAGGGCCCGATCAGCGCCGCCCGCAGGTGGGCATGGGCGTTGGTGTCGTGGTTGCGCCGATTGTGCGCGTAGTCGCCGCCAGAGGGGATCAGGCGCTCCAGCAGCTGCTGAAGGTCGCTGACGCCGCCCGGCTCGTACTCCATCGTCGTGACCGCCACGGTCGAGCCGAGGGCGAACACGACCACGACCCCGCGCTCCACGCCGGCCGTGCTCACCACCCGGATGACGCCCTCGGTGAGGTCGACGATCGCCCCGTTGCCCGGGGTCTGCAGGCGAAGCACCCCGCCGCCGACCGCCACGCTCAGCCCACCCGCACGCGCGCGAAGCGGCGCTTGCCGAGTTGCAGCACGCGGCCGTCGAGCTGCGTCGCGACTCGAGGTCAAGGGAGCCGCCGGGGACCGGGCTCTCCGTCGAGCTTCACGCCGCCCTGCGCCAGCGCCCGCCGCGCCTCCGAGGTGGAGACCCCGAACGCCTGCGCCAGCAGGGCCGGAAGGTGGACGGTCGCTGAACCCGCCGCCGCGCCCGGGTCATCCGCCGGCTCCCAGCGCACCTCCGGGATCTCCGTCGGCGCTCGGTGCTCCACGTGGACTCGGTCGAACTCCCGCTCGGCCTGCTCCGCCGCGGCCTCGCCGTGAAAGCGCGCCGACCAGCGCGCGGGCCAGCGCGCGCTTGGCGTCGCGCGGACCGAGCTCCTCGGGCACGTCGCGCGCCCAGCAGCAGGGAGTACCAGAGCGGCAGCGAGGAGTCGGGAATGCTGAGCGTCTTGCCGTACATCTCCTCGGGCGACTCACTGACCCCGATGTAGTTGTCGTAGGACTTCGACATCTTGCGCTCGCCGTCGGTGCCGGTCAGCAGCGGCAGGGTGAGAATCACCTGCTCGGGCTGGCCGATAGGCGCGCTGGATGTCGCGCCCGAGCAGCAGGTTGAACTTCTGGTCGGTGCCTCCGAGCTCGACGTCGGCGCGGACCGCCACCGAGTCGTAGCCCTGCAGCAGCGGGTACAGCAGCTCGAGCACGGAGATCGGGGCGTTGGCGGCGAAGCGCTTGGCGAAGTCGTCGCGCTCGAGCAGCTGGGCCACCGTGGTGGTGCGCAGCAGCCCGAACAGCTCCTCCATCGGCATGTCGAGCCATTCGCTGTTGTGGCGAACCTCCAGCCGCTCGGCGTCGAGGACCTTCAGCGCCTGGTCCTGGAAGGTGCTGGCGTTGGCCTCGATCTGGGCCGGGTCGAGCACCGGGCCGGGTGCTCGAGCGGCCGCTCGGGTCACCGACGCGCGCGGTGTAGTCGCCGATGATCAGCACGACGGTGTGGCCGAGGTCCTGAAACTCCCGCAGCTTCTGCAGCACGACGGTGAACCCGAGGTGGATGTCGGGTGCGGTCGGGTCGATCCCGAGCTTGACGCGCAGCGGGCGGTCCAGGGCGAGCTTGGCCTCGAGCCCGCCTCGGGGAAGGCAGTCGACGGCGTTGCGAGCCAGCCAGGCGGCGGCCTCGGCGGGGGTCGAAGGGGGGCCGCTGCGGCCCTCCGGCTGGTCGGAATCCATCCGGCGCAATGCTAGACTCTCGCCCCCAGCGGGACCCTCCGCCCGTGCCGTCCGGGCTTCGAGGTTTCCCCTGTGTGGCCGTCCGGCCGCGAGGTTGCCAGCCGCAGCCGATTACCAGCCTGCGATCGCTTGAGCGACGACGTCGACATCCCCAAGCAGGGCGACGATTTCCCTGCGCCCATCCCGTTCGCTCCGCCACGGCGCCGGTGGCCGCGCCGCGGACGCGGCGGCGAGCGCCCGCCGAAGCCGCGGCTGCGCAAGCTCCGCTTCTTCCTGATCCTCGTCGGTCTCGGCGCCCTGGCCTTCGTCTCGACGGTGTTCGGGATGATGATGGCGGTCGCCTCCGACCTCCCCCAGCTGGAGAACAAGCAGCAGTACAAGAAGGAGGCCAACTCCTTCCTCTACGACGACCGCTGGCGGCCGATCGGGATCTTCGCGCCTCCGAACAACGTCGTCATCGATGAGATCACCGGCG
This sequence comes from uncultured Solirubrobacterales bacterium, assembly GCA_963844475.1. GTDB lineage: Bacteria > Actinomycetota > Thermoleophilia > Solirubrobacterales > Solirubrobacteraceae > Palsa-465. The sequence continues at coordinate 454,602 of CAWJOL010000004.1, forward strand.
GCAAGGAGGAGATCTCGCCGGCCATGCAGTACGCGATCGTGGCGATCGAGGACAAGCGCTTCTTCAGCAGCCCGGGGGTGGACATCCGCGGCATCGCCCGCGCGTTCGTGGCCGACATCACCGGCGGCTCCCGCCAGGGCGCGTCGACGATCGCCCAGCAGTTCGTCAAGAACGCGCTCTCCCAGCAGAACAACCGGACGATCCTCGAGAAGCTGCGCGAGGCGGCGCTGGCCTACCACCTGACGCGCAAGTGGAGCAAGCAGAAGATCCTCCAGGAGTACCTCAACTCGATCTACTTCGGCAACGGCGCCTACGGCGTCGAGTCCGCCGCCCGCGTGTACTTTCGGCAAGAAGTACGGCTTCGACAACACCGTCTCCCCGAGCCAGGCGGCCCAGTCCGCCACCGGTTGCGGGGACACGACCGCCGCGGTCCCGCGTCCCAAGTGCGCATCGAAGCTGACACCCTGGGACGCGGCGCTGCTGGCCGGCATGGTCGCCTCCCCCAGCGCGTTCGACCCGCTCGCGCATCCGAAGGCGGCCATGGACCGGCGCAACCTGGTCCTGCGCAACATGCTCGACCAGCACTACATCACGCGCGAGCAATACAACACCGGCATCGCCCAGCCGACGCCCACGGAGGCCGACATCCAGCAGCCATCCGAGCCGACCGCTGCTCCGTACTTCACCAGCTGGCTCCGGCCCCAGATCCTCGCCGCGATGGGTCTCGGCCACGGCGTGCCGGCCAGCGTGGCCGAATACCGGGCCTACTTCGGCGGCCTCAAGATCCGCACCTCGCTGGACCTCGAGATGCAGAAGGCGGCCGAGCAGGCGGTCAGCGCCGAGCTTCCGACCGGCTCGGGGCTGCCCAGCGCCTCACTGGTGGCGATCGACAACAAGACCGGGGAGGTGCGGGCGATGGTCGGCGGACCGATCGTCAACGGTCAGGAGGACTTCACGCATTTCCCGTTCAACCTCGCGACCCACGGGCAGCGCCAGCCCGGGTCGGCGTTCAAGCCGTTCACGCTCGCCGAAGCGCTGATCTCCGGCAAGTACGGGCCGGATTCGGTCATCACCTCGGCCCCGCAGGACTTCATCGTGCCCAACAGCGGGGGCAAAGAGCACTTCATCGTCCACAACTTCGGCAACAGCTACTCAGGTTCGATCAGCCTGGCCAACGCGACCGCGGTGTCCGACAACTCCGTGTACTCGCAGGTCGGCATCAACGTCGGGGTGAAGAAGATCGCCCGGCTGGCCAAGCGGATGGGCATCCGCACCCCCGTCTCCCACAACTACGCGATGATCCTCGGCGGTCTCAAGCAGGGGGTCACACCGCTCGACATGGCGCACGCCTACGAGACTTTCGCCACCGGCGGCAACCGCGTCTACAACCCGCAGCTGGGAGCGCAGGACCAGGGGCCGACCGGGATCGCGGAGATCCACTGCTACGTGGTCGCCTGCAACGGCAAGCGTGACCTGATCGACAAGCCGACCTACCGCCGAATCATTCCGGCCAGCATCGCCCAGAGCGTGCATGACATCCTTGCCGGCGTCGTCTCCTCCGGCACCGGCACCGCGGCCGCGATCTCGGGTGTCGACGTGGTCGGCAAGACGGGCACGACCTCCAACTACGGCGACGCATGGTTCGTCGGCTGGACGCCGCAGATCACCACGGCGGTGTGGGTGGGCTTCCCGACCAAGCTCGTCTCGATGGCCACGATGTACAACGGCGGCCCGGTCGAGGGCGGCACCTACCCGGCCATCATCTGGCAGAACTTCATGACCCAGGCGCTGCAGATCCAGGCCGGCTATGGCCAGAACCCCAACGCGTCGGCCAGCAGCGCCTCCAGCTCCGGCTCCAGCGCTAGCTCCGGCTCCAGCGCCGGCAGCGCCACAGGTTCGAGCACCGGATCAAGCGGCGGATCCTCTGGCTCCAGCGCAACGCCTGGAGGCGGCGGCGCGACCGGCGGCGGTGGGGCTACGGGCGGCGGCGGCGGGACCGCGGGCGGTGGTGGGGCTACGGGCGGCGGCGGCGGCGCCGGCGGCGGGACCGCGGGCGGTGGCGGCTCGCCCGGCGGCGGCGGCGGAACCGGTGCCGGCACGGGCGGCGGAACCGGAGCCGGTGGCGGAACCGGCGGTGGTGCCTCCAGTGGCACCGGCGGCGCCGGCATCACCGGTCACTGATCTGGCGGGGGGCGCCCGATGGGGAACCTCCAGGCTCCTCGCTGATCTCCCTCGCGCGACGTGAGACGAAGGGGCTGCCGGTTACGGAGAAGCGCCACGGCAGCTCGACCGCTTTGGTGATGCCGATCCGCCGGTCCACGCTGAGGGCGACCTCTTCCCAACCGGCCGGCCGACCGGAAATCCTCACCGGCCCATCCAGCAGGTCGCCTCCGTTGTGGATCAGCTCCACTCCCAGCGCCTGAGTCAGCTTTCCCGGGCCGGAGCACAGCGCCTCGAGCTTCGATAGCCCGCGTCGCCGGCGCATGGTCTCGACCCCGCTCAGCGGCTCGAGGGCGCGGATCAGAACCCCCGACCCAACGCCCTCCGGCTCTGCGACCGCGTTCAGCAGGGCGTGGATACCGTAGGAGCGGTAGACGTAGGCGACGCCGGGGGGACCGAACAGCGTCGCCGTTCGTGGGGTGAGCCCGACGAATGCGTGCGAGGCGGGCTCGGTGTGGTGATAGGCCTCGGTCTCGACGATCACCCCCGAGCAGCCGTCGCGGCTGACCACGCAGCCGATCAGGTCCCGCGCGACCTCGAGCACCGGGCGGTCATAGAACTCCCGCCTCACCGCAATGCCGCGCGCGCCCGCTCCAGCTGCTCCTGCACCCGCGCGAGACTGGTGCCACCTTGTGAGACCTTCGACTCGAGCCACGCCCCGTCACCGAGTACGGCGTAGAAGTCCTCGTCGAGCAGCTCTGACTGCGCGGCCAGCTCCTCACGGGTCAGCTCCGACAGCGCGCGGCCCTCGGTGACGGCCAGGCGGACCAAACCGGCGACGACCCCGTGGGCTTGGCGGAACGGCATCCCGCGGCGAACCAGCAGATCGGCGATGTCGGTTGCGGCGAGGAACTCGTCGGCGGCGGCGGCGGCCAGGCGCTCGCGACGGAAGTTGATCGATTCCATCATTCCCCGGGCCGCGGCGAGCGACAACTCGAGTGTGTCGACCGCGTCGAACAGGTGCTCCTTGTCCTCCTGCATGTCCTTGTTGTAGGTCAGCGGGAGCGCGTGGAATGTGCCGTGCAGGGCGACGAGATGCCCGGCGATGCGCGGGGCCTTGGCGCGCAGCAGCTCAGCCGCGTCGGGGTTCTTCTTCTGCGGCATGATCGACGACCCCGACGCCCACGCGTCGGAGACCTCGCAGAACCCGAACTCCTCGCTGGACCACAGCACGACCTCCGCCCCCAGCCGCGACAGGTGGGTGGCGCAGGTCGCAGCGGCCGAGAGGTAATCGAGTACGAAGTCACGATTGGACACGGCGTCGATCGAGTTCTCGGCCACCTCTGCGAATCCGAGCTCCCGGGCGACGTAAGCCCGGTCGGTGTCGAAGTTCACTCCGGCCAGGGCCCCGGCCCCGAGCGGCAGCCTCGACGTTTCCCCGGCTGCGGCGATGAACCGCCGGCGATCGCGCTCCAGCATCCACACGTAGGCCAGCAGGTGGTGAGAGAGGTAGACGGGCTGAGCGCGCTGCAGGTGGGTGTAGCCGGGCATCGGCCAGTCCAGATGGCGCTCGGCCAGCTCGATCAGGGTGGCGCCCAGCTCTCCGATCGCCCCGATCGCCTCCACCGCATGGGCGCGCACGAACATGGCCATGTCGGTGGCGACCTGATCGTTGCGCGAGCGCGCGGTATGCAGGCGGCCGCCGGCGCTGGGGGCGATTTCGGTCACCCGCCGCTCGATCGCCATGTGGATGTCCTCATCACCGTCGGCGAACGGGAAGGAGCCATCGCCCAGCTCCCGGCCGACCTGATCCAGCGCCCGGTGCAGCTCGTCACGGTCCTCGGTCGAGATGATCTGGCGCTCGGCCAGCATCGACGCGTGGGCACGCGACTGCTCGACGTCGTAGGGCCCCAGTCGCCAGTCGAAGCCGATCGAGTCGTTCAGGCGGCGGAAGGTCGCGTGCTGGGGCTGGGCGAAGCGGGACATGGAGCGAGCATGTTAGGTGGCCGCGTGGCGCCACCCGGCCTAACGCCCGAGGACCTCTCCCAGCGCGGCGGCCACACGGTCGACCTGGCTCTCGGTCATCGCCGGAAAGAACGGCAGCGCAATCGACCGTGCGGCCACGTCCTCGCACACCGGGAACTGGCCCTCGCGATGGCCGAACTGCTCCCGGTAATAGCTCATCAGATGAACGGCGGGGAAGTAGGGCTTGCTGGGAATCCCGTGACGTTCACGCAGGGTCCGCACGGTCTCGTCGCGATCGACCTCAGGCGGCAGCTGGACGACGAAGACGAACCAGCCGCGGCGGTTGCCACCCGCGTCGGGGCACGGGAGCTGCAACCCTTCGATTCCCGCCAGTGCGTCGCGGTAGAGGGCCGCGGCCCGCGCGCGGCCGGTCAGCATCTCGTCGAGCCGGTCCAGCTGCGCCAGCCCCAGAGCCGAGGCCAGATCTGACAAGCGGTAGTTGAAGCCAAGCCGGTCGTGGTCGAGCCAGCCCATGTCGGGAGCGCGGCCCTGGTTGCGCTCGGAGTCGATCCGCTGCTTCAGCGCCGGGTCGGCCATCGTCACCATGCCCCCCTCCCCCGTGGTCAGCTGTTTGTTGGCGTAGAAGCCGAAAACCGCTGGGTGCCCGCGGGCGCCGACCTTGGCCCCGTCGGAGTGGATCGCGCCGAGCGCCTCGCACGCGTCCTCGACGATCGGTAGGCCGAGGCGCTCGAAGGCGGGGATGTCGGCCGGGTAGCCGAACACGTGCACCGGCAGGATCGCCGCGGTGCGCTCGGTCACCGCGGCGGTGGCAGCATCAGGATCGAGGTTCAGGGTCACCGGGTCGATATCGGCGAACACGGGTGTGGCGCGCTCGTACAGGGCGACGTTGGCACTGGCCACGAACGAGAACGGCGAGGTCACCACCTCGGCCCCGTCGCTGACGCCGACTCCGCGGAGCGCCAGGTGCAACCCCGCCGTCCCGCTTGACACCGTGCTGGCATGGGCGGCGCCGGTCCAACCGGCGAACGCGCGCTCAAACTCCGGACCGGTCCGCCCGAGCGAGAGCTGGCCGGAGCGCAGCACCTCGAGCACGCGCTGCTCCTCGGCGTCACCGAGCACCGGCCGCGCGAGCGGGATCGCCTCCTGGGTCACGATGGGCGCGCGGGGGTCACGTTCGAGCGCGGGTGACGTCGAACCACCTGCATGCCGTACTCGAGTGAGTCGACCAGCGCCTCCCACGAGGCTTCGATGACGTTCTCCGAGACGCCGATCGTGCCCCACACCTCGTCACCGTCGGAAGTGTCGAGCAGCACCCGTGTGACCGCACCGGTGCCCTTCGCTTCGTCGAGGATGCGCACCTTGAAATTGACCAGATCGATGTCTGCCAGGTGGGGATGGATCTCGACCAGCGCGTCGCGCAGCGCCCTGTCGAGCGCGTTCACCGGGCCGTTGCCCTCGGCGGTGCGGACGTAGCGCTCCCCGTCCGGGCCAGGTGGGGTCCAGATCTTGATCGTGGCCTCGGTCTCGACCCGGCCGTCGGCGCGCTTCTCCGCGATCACCCGCCACGATTCCAGGACGAACAGCGGCTCGTACTCGCCGGTCTCCTTGCGCAGGAGCAGCTCGAACGATCCGTCGGCTGCCTCGTAGTGGTAGCCGAGGTGCTCGAGCTCCTTGACGCGCTCGATCACGCGGCCGGCGCTCACGTCGTCGAGCTCGATCCCGGCATTGGCCGCTCGGGCGTGGACCGTCCCCTTGCCGGACAGCTCAGACACGAGCAACTCACGCGTGTTGCCGACCACGGTCGGGTCGATGTGCTCGAACGTGCTCGGATCGACGTTGACCCCGGCCACGTGCATACCGCCCTTGTGTGCGAACGCATTGCGGCCCACGTACGGCTGATCAGGATCCGGCGTGAAGTTGAGCAGTTCGTCGAGGAAGTGGGCCGCGGGGGTCAGTGAGGCCAGCTGAGCGGCGGAGACGCAATCGTGGCCGAGCTTGAGCTGAAGATTCGGGATGATCGAGACGAGGTTGGCATTACCGCAGCGCTCGCCGTAACCGTTCATGGTTCCCTGCACGTGGGTCGCGCCCCGGGCCACCGCCGCGAGCGAATTCGCGACCCCGCACCCCGCATCGTCGTGGCAGTGGATCCCCACCCTCAGCGCGGATCCGGAAAACGCGGTGAGCACCTGGCCCATGGCGAGCTCCACCTGGTGGGGCAGCGTGCCACCGTTGGTGTCACAGCAGACGACGGACTCGGCCCCTGCCTCGGCGGCTGCGCGCAGGCACTGCAGCGCGTAGTCCGGGTCGTCGTCGAAGCCATCGAAGAAGTGCTCGGCGTCGTAGATCACGCGCTTGCCCTCGGAGACGAGAAAGGCGACCGAGTCAGCGATCATCCTGAGGTTCTCCCGGCGGTCGACCCTGACCACCTTCTCGAGATGCAGACCCCATGTCTTGCCGACGATCGTGCACACCGGCGCGAAGCACTCGGCGATCGTCCGCAGCGCCGCGTCTTCAGCCGCCGTACGCGAATCCCGGCGGCGCGTCATGCCGAACGCGGCGATCTCGGCGTGGTCGAATGTCTCGGCGGCCAGCAGCTTGAACAGCTCGAGCTCCTTGGGGTTGGAGCTCGGAAACCCGGCTTCGATCAGATCGATACCGACCTCGTCGAGCCGGTGGGCAACGCGGACCTTCTCCTCGGCGGACAGGGACATACCCTCGCCCTGCATGCCGTCGCGGAGGGTCGTGTCGTAGAGCTGGATCTTGGTCATGGGGCGGTCTCCTGGGGTAAAGGGGGGCGAATTACGGGGCAGCGATCAGCGCGACGCGCCAACCGCATCCGTAATTCGCCCGCTCCACCGCAGCTGCTCCGCCGAGCCCATCAGACGGCCTTGGTCGGCACTTTCACGTGGTCCAGCCAGTCCGCGTACCGTGGGTCGCGGCCGTGCAGGGCATCGTCGAAAATGCGCTGGACCTCGCAGGTCACCGGACCCGGCTCGCCGGCGCCGATCTTGTGGTCGTCGATTTCGCGGACCGGCACAAGCTCTGCTGCCGTCCCGGACATGAACACCTCGTCCGCGAGGTAGAGCTCCGCGCGGGCGATGTCGCGCTCCACCACCTCGTGGCCGAGGTCGCGAGCGATCTTGATGATCGACTTGCGGTTGATCCCGTCGAGTATTCCGGCCGTCTGCGGCGGCGTCAGGAGCTGACCGTCGCGGACGGCGAAAATGTTCTCGCCCGAGCCCTCGCAAACGAATCCCCGGGGATCCAGCAGGATCGCCTCCTGGTAGCCGGCCTTGGAGGCCTCGACCTTGGCCAGCACGCTGTTGAGGTACTGGCCGGAGGCCTTCGCGTGGGGGATCAGCGAGTCGTGGGAGATCCGCCTCCAGCTTGAGACCTTGGCCCGGATGCCGTCGCGCTTTCCGTCCTCGCCCAGATAGGCGCCCCATTGCCAGGCGGCGATCGAGACCTCGACCGGGGCGTCGAGCGGATAGAGGCCCATCTGACCGTAGCCGCGGTAGACGATCGGTCGGATGTAGCACTCGCGCAGGTCGTTGGCGGTGATCAGCTCATGGGTCGCCCGGCGGAGCTCCTCGGGCGTGAACGGAATCGGCATGTAGTAGAGCTCGGCAGACTTGAACAGCCGGTCGAGGTGCTCACGGTGGCGGAAGATCGCCGGGCCGGTGGCGGTCTCGTAGGCCCGCTCGCCCTCGAAGACACCGGTGCCGTAGTGCAGACCGTGGGTCAATACGTGGACCTTTGCGTCCTCCCAGGCGACGAGCTCTCCGTTCTGCCAGATGAGGTCCGCTTGTTCCAAAGCTGCTCCTTAGAGGTGTTTGAGTACTGCCTCGGCGGCTTCTGCCGTGTCTGCGTCGCCCCCGAGGTCGGCCGTGCGCAGCCCCTCGGCGAGCGCCTGGTCGACCGCCGATTCTATCGCCGTGGCCTCCACTTCCAAATTGAGTCCGTGGCGAAGCATCATCGCCGCCGAGAGGAACATGGCCAGTGGATTCGCCTTTCCGGTCCCGGCGATATCCGGCGCCGAGCCGTGAACCGGCTCGAACACTCCAGGGCCGGCTTCGCCCAGTGAGGCTGAGGGCAGCATCCCGATCGAGCCGGTCAGCATCGCGGCCTCGTCGCTGAGGATGTCGCCGAACATGTTCTCGGTGAGGATCACCTCGAAGTGCCGCGGCGCCGAGATCAACTGCATCGCGGCGTTGTCGACCAGGATGTGCTCGAGCTCGATGTGGGGGAACTCGCGCGCGTGCACGTCCCGGACCACCTCCCGCCAGAGCCGGCTCGTCTCGAGCACGTTGGCCTTGTCCACGCTGCTGACGCGGGATCGGGCCGCGCCGAACGCGACGCGCGCGATCCGCTCGATCTCCGCGCGCGTGTAGACACAGGCATCAGAGGCGGAGTCCGCGGTCCGGGTCTTCTCGCCGAAGTAGATGCCACCCGTCAGCTCGCGCACGACCAGCAGGTCGGTGCCCTCGATCAGCTCGCGCTTGAGCGGGCTGGCGTCGTACAGGGGCGGCAACGGTCGCACCGGGCGCAGGTTCGCGAACAGACCGAGGCCTTTGCGCAGACCGAGGAGGCCCTGCTCGGGACGGGGCTTTGCCGGGTCGGTGGAGTCCCACTTCGGGCCGCCGACGGCAGCCAGCAGGACCGCATCGGCGGCGCGGCACGCCGCCAGTGTCTCATCGGTGAGCGCGGTCCCGTGAGCGTCGATCGAGGCGCCACCGAACAGATGCTCCTCGTACTCGAACTGCGTCCCCACCGCGCTAAGAACCTCGAGCGCGGGAGCAATGATCTCCGGGCCGATTCCGTCCCCGGGCAGGAGCACGATCCGTTGCGTCATCGTCGGCAAGCTACACGGCGAACGGGAATAATGAGGATGTGGCCTACGACGAGGACCTCGCCAATCGCATCCGGGAACTGGTGAGAGGCGAAGCCGGACTGACCGAGAAGAAGATGTTCGGCGGACTGGCCTTCCTGATCGGCGGCAACATGGCGGTCAGTGCGAGCGGACAAGGGGGCCTGCTGCTGCGCGTCGACCCTGCACAGACCGACGAGCTGGTGGATGAGCGCCACGCCGAGCCGTTTGTGATGCGCGGGCGGCCCATGCAAGGCTGGCTGCGGGTCGACCCCGTCGGCGCCGCGACCCAGGCCGAGCTTGAGCGCTGGGTCGAGCGGGGAGTGGCCTACGCTCGATCGCTGCCGCCGAAGTAGGGCTCAGCGGCCGGCTTGCGCGCGGTCATGTTGAGCCGGACGTAGTCGAGTACGAGGGGCTCGCCCGTGTGCTCGATGACACGATCGACGAACGGTTGCCGCAGCTCCTCCGGCAGCTGGTCGAGGTGTCTGACCAAACAGACCGCCCGGACGAACGCCCGCGCATCGGGCGGGGTGACCGAGCGCGGTTGCATCCAACAGCTGACGTCGGCAAAACCGGCATTGTGCAGCCGAGCTGAGGTCTTCTCTGCGGTGGCGTAGTTCCACGGTCTCCGCCACGCTTCGAAGTACTCGGCGAACGGGGCTTCCGCCGCCACTTCGTCCGACCGCGCGCGGAAGGCATCGATGTTCCCCCGGCCGCCGCACTGAGCAATCAGCCGGCCGCCAGGTCTGAGATTGCGCCGCAGTGCCGCGAACAGCGCCTCGTGATCGGGAATCCAGTGGAAGGTCGCGTTGGAGAAGATCACGTCGACGGGCTCGGGCAGCGAGAGCTCGGCCAGGTCCTGGCAGAGCACGGTGGCCCGATCGCCGAGCCGCACCCGGGTGTGCTCGACCATCGAGGGAGCGGCATCGACCGCATACACACGGCCCTGAGGCACCCGCTCGAGCAGCAGCTCGGTCACTCGGCCCGATCCGCAGCCGGCGTCGAGGACGACCTCCTCGCCGCCCAGCTCCAGCCGCTCCAGCTGCTCGCGCGCCCACCCGAGCTGCGGATCGGAGATCCGGTCGTAGGTCTCCGCATCCCAGTCCCGGCCGGCCGCCGGGGCGCTCATAGAGTCGTGGTGACCGGGCCCGGCCGCTCGCGGCTGCGCTCGTAGGCTGAAATCGCCTCGTCCTCACCCAGCGTCAGGGCGATGTCGTCCAGACCGTTGAGCAGCCGGTGCTTGATCTCCGGCTCGACCTCGAACCGGGCGGTTCCACCCGGCCAGCGCACCTCCTGCGCGGCCAGGTCGACCTGTGCCTCGCCGGCATCGGCGATCGCCGCGCATTCATCGGGGCTCAGCTGCACCGGCAGCAATCCGATCTTCGTGCAGTTGGAGCGGAAGATGTCGGCGAAGCTCGGCGCGATAATCGCATGAAATCCGTAATCCTCCAGTGCCCAAGGGGCGTGCTCCCGGCTCGAGCCACAGCCGAAGTTGCGGCCGGCCAGGAGGATCGGGTTGCGCGGCAGGTCCCAACCCGGCTCCTTGGCCCAGTCGTAGAAGAGGTACTCGCCGAAGCCGGTCCGCTCCACCCGCTTGAGGAATTGCTTGGGGATGATCTGGTCGGTGTCGATGTCGTCGCGGTTCAGCACCGACACCCGTCCGGTGATCGTCTCGATCGCTTTCATGACTGCCACTCCCTGATGTCGACAAACCGGCCTTCGATGGCGGCCGCAGCCGCCATCTGCGGGGAGACCAGGTGCGAGCGGGCACCGCGGCCCTGACGCCCCTCGAAATTGCGATTTGAGGTGGAGGCCACCCGCTCGCCCGGAGCGGCGATGTCCGGGTTCATCCCGAGGCACATCGAGCAGCCGGCGCCGCGCCAGTCGAATCCCGCGCGGCGGAACACCTCGTCGAGGCCTTCACGTTCGGCTTGGGCCTTGATCTGCTGGGAGCCCGGCACGACCATCGCGTAGACGTCGGCGGACACCTTGCGTCCGTCCACCACCGCGGCGGCGGCCCGCAGGTCGCCGATCCGTGAGTTGGTGCACGAACCGATGAACACCCGGTCGAGCTTGATGTCGCTGATCGGGGTCCCGGCCTGCAGTCCCATGTACTCCAGTGCGCGTTCGTCCTGCTCGGAGCTTGGATCGGGCACGGCCTGCGTCACCGACACGACCATCTCAGGGTTGGTTCCCCAGGTGACCATCGGGCTGAGCGCATCGGCGTCGACCACCACCTCCTGGTCAAACGTGGCGCCCTCGTCGGTCTCCAGCGAACGCCACGCGTCCGGGACCTCGCGGGGCGCACCGGGGCGCCCGGCCATCCACTCGAAGGTGGTCTCATCAGGCGCGATCATCCCGGCCCGGCCTCCGCCCTCAATCGTCATGTTGCACACCGTCATGCGGCCCTCCATGGACAGCGACCGGATCGCCTGGCCGGCGAACTCGACGACGTGCCCGACCGCGCCTGAGACCCCGATCTGACCGATCGTGGCCAGGATCAGGTCTTTGGCCGTCACCCCGAACCCGAGCTCTCCCTCGTAGCTGATCCGCATCGACTTCGGCTTGGACTGCACCAGGCACTGGGTGGCCAGCACGTGCTCCACCTCGCTGGTCCCGATCCCGAAAGCCAGCGCGCCGAAGGCGCCGTGAGTAGCGGTGTGGGAGTCCCCGCACACGATCGTCATGCCCGGCTGTGAAACGCCCAGCTCCGGGCCGATCACGTGCACGATTCCCTGATGCTCGGAGCCCAGCGAATACACCGGGATGCCGAACTCCGCGCAGTTGCGCTCGAGCGTCTGCACCTGCACCCGGGAGAGCTGATCTCGGATTCGCGCTGCCACCGGCGTCCCGTCGGTGGGAACGTTGTGGTCCGCGGTGGCCAGCGTCCGGTCAGCCCGGCGCACCTGGCGGCCGGCCAGCCGCAGTCCGTCGAAGGCCTGCGGGCTCGTCACCTCGTGCACGAGGTGCAGGTCGATGTACAGCAGTCCGGGCGCGACCTCATGCGCACTCCAGATCTTGTCGAACAGGGTCTCGGGCATGTGGCTAGCTCCTCCTCAGTCCGGCGCTGACCACAGCCAGCAACACGGCTTCATCGGGTCCTGAATTCTCAAAATGGTGGGGCAGATCGGCGTCGAAGGTCACGCAGTCGCCGGCGGCGAGCTCGAAGCGCTGCCCGTCGGAGACCAGCGCGACGGTGCCCGATTCGACGAGCGCGCTCTCGCGGCTCCCGGGCTCGTGCATCGGCGGGTCACCCGGACCGCCGGTCACCGCCCCTGGGGCCAGCACGTGACGCGAAAGCTCCGCCCGTTGGCCGGGCAGCGGCGGCGTCAGGATCTCGTAGCTGTGGCCCTTGGCCCGGCCCGGGCCTTTGCGCCGCTCCGTGCGGCGGACGATCGTCACCGCGCCGCTCTCATCGAGCCGGAGTAGCTGCGAGAGCCGGAGCTCGAGTCCGGCGGCGATCCGGTTGGCCACCTGGAGCGTCGGGCTGGTCTCACCACGCTCGACCTGCGAGAGCATCGGCGCGCTCACGCCTGAGCGCTCAGCGAGATCCCGCAGCGACAGGTCCATCGCTTCCCGCAGCGCGCGGACGCGCGTTCCCAGGGTGTCGATCGGTCCCGCGAGTTCGGTCACCGGTGGCATACGTGCGTACGCTATCACGTACATCAGCTGGGCGGGGGCCCAGCGGCACCGGTCTGTAGCCTCAGGTCCGTGATCTCGCGTCCTGATGTTCTGGTGCTCGGTGGGGGCGGCGTGCTGGGCGAAGCCTGGATGATGGGCGTCCTGGCCGGCGTCGAGGATGCGACCGGGTTCGACCTGCGCCGCTGCGAGTACTTCGTCGGGACATCGGCCGGTGCCATCGTCGCCGCTCATCTGGTCGCCGGCCGCTCACCGCGCCGTCCCGCCACCATCGGGACCGAGATCGAGGCCGCCGCGTCCCGGCCGGTCAACAGCCTGGCCAACGTGGCGATCGGCGCCGCGCGCCGAGCGGGCGCGTGGGCGCTGGCCGCGGGCACATCCTTCGCGCCGCTCGCGCTCGGGCTGGCCGCGCCCGGCGGGGCACTGGTGCGAGCCGGGATGCTGCGGGCCCTCCCCCACCCCCAGGACACGCTGGACGATCTGCAGCGCAACATCGAGCAGTCCGGCGCGCGGTTCGACGGTCGCCTGCGGGTTTCGGCAGTGGACCGCCGCAACGGCCGGCGGGTCATGTTCGGAAGCCCGCGCGCTCCGCGCGCCACCGCGGCCGAGGCGGTCGCGGCGTCCTGCAGCGTTCCCTGGCTGTTCGCGCCGGTCAGGATCGGCGGGCGTGAGTACGTCGACGGCGGCGTCTGGAGCGCGACCAATCTCGATGCCGCTCCGGCCGGCCTGCAGACTCATGTCCTGTGCCTGAACCCGACCGCGAACATCGTCGGAACGCAGAGCGTGCTGGCGCTGATCCGCAATGTCGCACGCTCCGCGGTATCGATCGAGGCGATGGCGCTGCGCCGACGCGGCGCCGCCGTTGCGACGGTGGCCCCCAACACCGAGAGCGCCCTGGCGATGGGGACGAACTTCATGGATCGCGAGCCCCGCGGCCGGGTGCTGGCCGCGGGGTATCGCCAGGGACTGTCTTTGGCTACGGAGTCTGCACCGGCTGTGCGGCAGCCGCGGTAGCCGCTTCGGCCTCAGCCATGATCCCGCGGCGCCGGACCGCATTGGAGAGCGCGCGCACGTAGGCCCGGGCTGCCGCCTCGAGGATGTCGGTCGACACTCCCTGGCCGGATCCGGTGATGCCCTTGACCTCCAGCACCACCGAAGTCTCGCCCAGCGCGTCCTGACCACCGGTGACCGCGTCGACCCGGAACTCGCGCAGCCTCGCGTCGATTCCGGCGGCGACATTGATGGCGTGGAAGATCGCGTCGATCGGACCGTCGCCGGTGAAGGCTCCGGTCAGATCTTCGCCCGCGGGTCCGCTGATGCCCACGGTCGCGTGCGGAGGCCGCCTCGAGGAAGCCTCGACGTCGAACCACTCCAGCGTGAATCCCGCCACCTCCTCGCGCAGCTCGTCGGTCAAGAGCGCCTCCAGGTCCATCGCGGTGACCTGCTTCTTCTTGTCCGCGATCTGCTTGAAGCGCTTGAACGCGGTGTTCAGCACCTGACCGCTGACCTCGAAGCCGAGCTCGGACAGCGCCTGCTGCAGCGCGTGGCGCCCCGAGTGCTTGCCGAGCACGATCGAGTTGTTCTCCAGGCCAACCGTGGTCGCGTCCATGATCTCGTAGGTCGTGCGCTCTTTGAGCACGCCGTCCTGGTGGATCCCGGATTCGTGGGCGAACGCGTTACGGCCCACGATCGCCTTGTTGGGTTGGACGGCGTATCCGGTGAGCCGTGAAACCAGCCGTGAGGTGCGGGCGATCTCGCGGGTCACCGCGCCGGTGTGCAGCCCGACGTCCGCCTGCCGGGTGTGCAGGAGCATCACGATCTCCTCCAGCGAGGCGTTGCCCGCGCGCTCGCCGATGCCGTTGATGGAGCATTCAACCTGGCGCGCGCCGGCCATCAGTCCGGCGAACGAGTTCGCGACGGCCAGGCCGAGGTCGTCGTGGCAATGGACCGAGAGCACGACGTTTCGCAGATCGGGCACCAGCGAGTACAGCCGCTCCAGATATCCGGTGAATTCATGCGGCATGGTGTAGCCGACGGTGTCCGGGATGTTGATCGTGGTGGCACCTTCGTCGATCGCGATCTGACACACCTCGGCGGTGAACTCGAGGTCAGCCCGGGTTGCGTCCATGGGTGAGAACTCGACGTCGTCGACGTACTGCCTGGCGTGAACGACGGCCGCGCGAGCCTGCCCCTTCACGTCCTCACGGGTGGTCTGGAGCTGATGGACGATGTGGATGTCCGAAGTCGAGATGAACGTGTGGATCCGCGGACGGACGGCATCCTTGACGGCGTTCCAGGCGGCGTCGATATCCGCCACGTGCGTCCGGGCCAGGCCGGCGATCACCGGTCCTTCGACCGTCCGGGCGATCGCCTGCACGGCCTCGAAGTCTCCGGGCGAGGTGATCGGGAAGCCGGCCTCGATCACGTCGACGCCGAGCCGGGCCAGCTGCTGCGCGATCTCCAGCTTCTCCTGCGCGTTCAGCGAGATCCCCGGCGACTGCTCGCCATCGCGCAGGGTGGTGTCGAAGACCAGTACTCGGTTGGGATCTTCGGGCTGGGTCATGTCAATTCCCTTCTGTCTCGAACTTGGCTTCTTCTCGGTGCTGGTTTGCGGCTACGTGCGGCCGCCGGCGCGCTATTCCCCCTTGCGGGGGAGGAGAAGAAGTCGAAGAGCGAGACGAACAGACATGCCGGCCAAACCTTAGCAGCGCGCCCGCGGCGCGCAAGGCCTCAGCGCTCTGCGTACAGCGCTTCGATCTCCCGCGAATACTTCTGCGCGATCGGCTTGCGCTTGAGCTTCATCGTCGGCGTCAACTCGTCACCGGCGGGAGCCCAGTCGCACGGCAGCACGGTGAATCGCTTGATCTGCTCGACCCGAGACAGGTGTGAATTCGCCCGTGCCACCCCGGCGCTCACCTCTTCGAGCACGGCCGGTTCGCCGGCCAGCGCCTGCGGCGAGGCGTCGGGAAGGCCGTGCCGCTGCGCGAATCCCGCGGCCGCATCGGGATCGAGCACGATCAGCGCGACGTTGTAAGGGCGGCTATCGCCCACCGCAACCGCCTGCCCGATCAGCGGACTGCCCTGCTTGAGCTGCTGCTCGATGTTCGCCGGTGACATGTTCTTGCCGGCGGCGTTGATGATCAGCTCCTTCTTGCGATCGATGATCTTCAGGTAGCCCTCGTCATCGAGCTCGCCGATGTCGCCGGTGTGCAGCCAGCCGTCCTGATCGATCGTCTCAGCGGTCTTCTCGGGCTGGTTTCGGTAGCCACCCATCACGATTTCGCCCCGGACCAGCACTTCACCGTCCCCGGCGATCATGATTTCGACCCCCGGTAAGGGCTTTCCCACGGTCCCGAAGCGCAGTCCGTCGGCCGGCATCAGCGTGGCCACGCAGGAGAGCTCCGACATTCCCCAGACCTCGCAGATGGGGATCGACAGCGAGGCGAAGAACTCGAACACCTCGCGCGGAGCCGGGGCCGCGCCGATCATGTAGTGCTCACAGCGGTCGAGCCCGAGCTTGGCCCGGACCGCCGCGAAGATCTGGTCCTCAGCCCGCCGGTAGGCCTCCTCCAGCTCCGGGGCCTGAGTCTCCCCGCGCTGCTGGGAGCGGACTCTGGCCAGTCCGAGCTCGAGCGCCCGGTCGACCGCCCGGCGCCTGCCTTCGTCGGGCTCGGCCGCGAACCCGGCCTGCAGCGCCGCCATCAGCTTCTCCCACATCCGCGGCACGCTGCCGAATCGGGTGGGCCGGGCCTCGGCCACGTGCTTGAACACCTGCGCGGGATCAGGGCAATCGGTGAGCGTGAAGCCCCAGATCATCTGGCCGTAGTGCAGGACCCCACGGTCGGCGATGTGGGCGCTGGGCAGGAACGAGACCATCGAACCGCCCGCCGCCCAACCGGTCGCCTCATACAGGCCGCGGCATTGCGCCAGTTCGTTGGCATGCGTGATCTGAACTCCCTTGGGCGGGCCGGTGGTGCCGGAGGTGTAGATCAGCGTGAGCACATCCTCCGGAGCCACCGCACGCCAACTCGCCTCGAAGTCGAAGTCCGGATCGGGAGTCAGCGCCTCGAGTTCGGAGAGCGAGATCGCGTTGGCGCTCGTGCCGTCGAGGACGATCAGATGCTCGACCGAATCGGCCTGCTCGATGGCCGCCAGTGCCCGGTCCAGAAACGCCGCCTCGACCACCATCACCCGGTTACCGGCGTCGGCCAGCAGGTAGGCAACCTGCTCCGGTGAGGAGGTGTTGTAGATCGAGAACGGCGTGGCACCCAGATGCATCACCGCGGTGTCCAGCAGGTGGAACTCGGGGCGGTTGGTGAGCATGAAGCCCACGGTGTCGCCGCGGCGGACTCCCAGCGCGTGGAAGCTGCCGGCCAGCCGGCGGACCCGGTCGGAGTACTCGCCAAAGCTGATCGAAACGGCGTCGCCGATCGTGCGCAGCGCCGTCATCTCTGGCCGCGCCCCGGCCGTGAGCTGAAACGCCTCACACATGCTGCGGGCTTGCAGCGAGCGCGCGACGGCTTCGTCGGGCCGAATCTCGAGTGCGCCCTCCATCGTGGTGTGTACGTCTATCACCCGCGGCGGGCAATAACCAGGGTTCGGGGCGTTCTCAGGTGCTGGGCGTGAGCACGACTTTGCCGACGTTCCGCCGCTCGGAGATGAAGCGGTGGGCGTCAGGCGCCCGCGCGAACGGAAATGCCTCCGCTAGCACCGGTTGGATCGTGCCGTCGGCCAGCAGCTCGGTCGAGCGGTTTCCTCCAGCGATCGGCCGACTGGAACTCATCCCAGATCGACAGCACGTTGAGACCGATCACCGTCTTGGAATCGGACATCTGCTTGATCACGTTGAACCGGGGCATCTGCAGCGCGGTTCTGGCTGCGGCCAGCAGGTTGCGGCTCTCTCCGGAGACGACGCCGGAGGCTCCGAAGCACACCAGTCTGCCGCCGGCCCGCAGTAGACGGTAGCTGCGCCGGAAGCTCGCACCACCGAGCGCGTCCATCACCAGGTCCAGCTTCGGCAGCCCACGCTCCCAACCCGAGCGCGTGTAATCGACCGGGTGATCGACGCCGAAGCCGCGAATCGCCTCGTGCTTGCCAGGCGACGAGGTTCCCCAGATCTCCGCACCAGCACGCTTGGCGATCTGCGTGGCGGCGATTCCCACCCCGCCCGCTGCCGCTTGGATCAACACGCGCTCGCCCGGCTGGAGGTTGCCGGCGCGGATCAACGCCTCCCACGCCGTCGCGTAGGCGATCGGGATGGTTGCGCCGTGCTCGAAGCTGACACCATCCGGGAGCGCCACGACGCCATCGGAACGAGCCACCGCGCGCTCGGCGTATCCGCCGAAGCGAACCGGCGCGATCACTCGTTGGCCGATCTCGAGGCCCCCATCGACCCCGTCGCCCAGCTCGGCCAAGGTTCCCGAGACCTCGTAGCCGACGACACAGGGTGGTTTTGGGGCATCCGGATAGAACCCCAGCCTGGCCATCAGATCGGCGAAGTTGATTCCTGCCGCGGCCACGTCGATCAGCACTTCTCCCGGACCCGGCCGAGGGCCCGGGCGCTCCTGAACCTGGAGCACCTCGGGCGGACCGTGGCGGGTGATCACGACGGCGCGCATGCGCCGAACCTACAGGCTGACGGTCCGTCCCGCCTCGAAGCCCTCACCGGCGACGATCTCATCGATCACCTCGCGCGGCACCGCCGCGTCGGTGGTGATCGCCATCGCGGCGAAGCGCCGGTCGCCATCCTCGCCTTCGCCCGGCTGCCGGCCGACGGCTGCCGAGACGATGTTCACGCCCTGCGCGCCGAACGTCGTGCCGACGCGCCCGATCATTCCCGGAAGGTCCTGATAGCGGAACAAGGTGATGTGGTTCTCCAGCTGGACATCGAAGCGCTGATCCCAGGCCTCGAGCAGATGCGGGCGGTTCCGGTGCCCGATCAGCGTGCCGACCACGCGCACTCGCGTATCGCCGCAGCGAAGGGTGACCCGCACGAGATCCGTGTAGTCACGCACGCCACTGCTCTTGGTCTCAGCAATCCGGATCCCGCGTTCCTCTGCCAGCGCGGGCGCGTTGACCTCGTTGACCTCTTCTTCGGTGTGCTCGCGCAGCACGCCGAGCAGCGCCTGGATCGAGAGCAGCCGGGTATCGCGCTCGGCGATCCGCCCCAGGAACTCGGTCTCGACCGCATCGACCGACGAGCCCTCGGCCAGGGCGATGGCGATCCGACCCAGCGAGCGGCACAGCGGCACGAATGGCCCCAGCACCTCCATGTCCTCCGCCGGGATCGCCGGGACGTTGACCGCACTGGTCACCACACCGCCGGTCAGGGCGGCGACCACCTGTTCTGCGGCCTGGTAGCCGGCACGGTCGGTGGCCTCGGCGGTCGAGGCGCCAAGGTGCGGCGTCACGATCACATTGGGGTAGCCGAACAGCGGATGGTCGGTCACCGGCTCGGATCGGAACACGTCGAGCGCGGCGCCGGCGACCCTGCCCGAATCCAGCGCGGCCTTGAGGTCCTCGTCGACCACGAGGGGTCCCCGCGCCACGTTGAGGATGCGGACGCCGTCCTTGCACTTGGACAGCGCGTCGGCATCGAGCCATCCCTCCGTATCCGGAGTGTTGGGGAGGTGCAGCGTGATGAAGTCGGCGCTGGCATAGACGTCATCGGAGGCTTCGGCCTTCTCCACCCCGAGCTCGCGGTAGCGCTCGGCCCCCACGTACGGATCGAAGGCGATCACGTGCATTCCGAAGCCCCGGGCGCGCTGAGCGACCAGCTGCCCAATCCGTCCGAAGCCCAAAATCCCCAGCGTCTTCTCGTAGAGCTCCACGCCGGAGAACTTCGAGCGCTCCCACTTTCCCGCGGTCAGCGACGCGTGGGCCTGCGGGATGTTCCGCGACAGCGCCAGCAGCAACGCCATCGTGTGCTCGGCGGCG
Source organism: uncultured Solirubrobacterales bacterium (assembly GCA_963844475.1). Taxonomy (GTDB): domain Bacteria; phylum Actinomycetota; class Thermoleophilia; order Solirubrobacterales; family Solirubrobacteraceae; genus Palsa-465. The sequence continues at coordinate 474,190 of CAWJOL010000004.1, forward strand.
GTGATCACATTGGACTGCGGCGCATTGGCCACGACGATGCCCCGCTTGGTGGCGGCCGGGACGTCGACGTTGTCGACACCGACCCCGGCCCGGCCGACCGCGCGCAGGCGTGTGGCCAACCCGATCAGCTCGGCATCGAGCTTGGTGGCCGAGCGGATGAGGATCCCGTCGTAGCGGCCGATCTGCGCGGCCAGCTCCTGCCGGCTCCAACCCGCGCCGACCTCGACGTCGAAGTGCTCCTCCAGCAGCTCGATTCCCGACTGCCCGATCTTCTCGGCCACCAGCACCCGGGGTTGGCCCTGTCCGTTGCCGGCACTCATCGACTCTGCTCCAGGATCCAGTCGATGCAGGCGGTCAGCGCCTTCACATCGGCGGGGTCGGTGGCGGGGAACATGGCCACGCGGAGCTGGTTGCGCCCCAGCTTGCGGTAGGGCTCGACATCGACGATTCCGTTGGCCCGCAGCGTCGCCGCCAGGCCGGCCGCATCGACGTCGTCGGTGAAGTCGATCGTGCCCACCACCAGCGAGCGCTTCGCCGGGTCGGACACGAACGGAGTGGCGAACTCGTGAGCCTCCGCCCAGCCATAGAGCGTCCGGGCAGACTCGCTCGTCCGGACGACCATCGCATCAAGGCCACCCTGCTCGCGCATCCAGTTGAGCTGATCGCCGAGCAGGAACAGCGTCGCGATGGCCGGCGTGTTGTACGTCTGATCCTTGCGCGAGTTATCGAGGGCGATGCTGAGCGAGAGGAAGTCGGGAATCCAGCGAGCCGGTCCGGTCGACGGTCGATCGCGCTCGATCTGCTCGATGCGCTCGATCGCGGCAGGGCTCAGCAGACTCAGCCACAGTCCGCCATCGGCGGCGAAGCCCTTCTGCGGAGCGAAGTAGTAGGCGTCGGCCTGGGAAACGTCGACCGGTAGCCCGCCGGCCCCCGAGGTGGCGTCGATCAACACCAGCGCATCGCCGGCGTCGGCCGGCCGCTGCACCGGGACCATCACGCCCGTGGAGGTCTCGTTCTGCGCCCAGGCGAGGACATCGGCAGCGGGATCTGACTGCGGCGTCGGCGCGTCCCCGGCGGGCGTGTCGATCACGATCGGGTCGGCCAGGAACGGCGCGCCGCGCGTGCAGGCGGCGAACTTGGACGAGAACTCGCCGTAGGTCAGGTGGAGCGCCCGCTCGCGGACCAGGCCGGAGGTGGCCGCGTCCCAGAACGCGGTGGTTCCGCCGTTGCCGAGCACGACCTCGTAGCCGTCCGGAGCCGCGAACAGCTCGGACAGGCCTTCGCGCACCTGGCCGACCAGCTGCTTGATCGGCTTCTGCCGATGGGAGGTGCCCATCAGCCTGCGGCCGGTGTCGGCGAGGTCCAGCAGCTGCTCCGGACGCACCCGGGATGGTCCCGAGCCGAACCGACCGTCGGCGGGCTTGAGCTCGCGGGGTATCTGCAGGGCGGTCGAAGTCTGGGTCATGCTCGCCTCTCGAAGGTAGCGGGGTCCACATGCCCAGGCGCGCGGCGAACAGAAATCCGTCGCTCCCCGGTGGTGTTGCTCCACCCGATCGCGCCAGTCACGACGGCACGCTCGATTCTACCGAGCCGCCCCGCGGAGCGACAAAGAGCGAACGACCTACTCGTGAAACGACGTGTCGATCCAGTCCATCTGCGAACGAAGCTCCTTGCCGACCGTTTCGACCTGGTGGCCGGCCTGCTCCTTGCGCATCCGCTGGAAGTTCTCCTGGCCGGCGTTGTTCTCGGCGATCCACTCCCGGGCGAAGTCACCGGACTGGATCTCGCCGAGGATCTGCTTCATCGCCTGGCGGGTCTCCTCGCTGATCACGCGCTTGCCGCGGGTCAGATCCCCGTACTCGGCGGTGTTGGAGATCGAGTAACGCATCCCGGCGATCCCCTTCTCGTACATCAGATCGACGATCAGCTTGAGTTCGTGCAGGCACTCGAAGTAGGCCAGCCGCGGGTCGTAGCCCGCGTCGGTGAGCGTCTCGTAGCCGGCCCGGACGAGCTCGGTGACGCCTCCGCACAGCACGGCCTGCTCACCGAACAAGTCGGTTTCGGTCTCATCCTTGAACGACGTCTCGATTACGCCGCCCCGGGTCCCGCCGATGCCCTTGGAGTACGCGAGCGCCAGGCCCAGAGCGTCTCCGGATGCGTCCTGGTTGACCGCGACCAGACAGGGCACGCCTGAGCCCTCGAGGTACTGGCGACGGACGAGGTGACCGGGGCCCTTGGGCGCGACCAGGGCGACGTCGACGTCGGGCGGCGCCACGACCGTCTCGTAGTGGATCGAGAATCCGTGACCGAACAGCAGCATGTTGCCGGGCGCGATCCCGTCCCTGACGCCGTCCTCCCACACCTTGGCGTGCAGTTCGTCGGGCGTCAGCATCATCACCAGGTCGCCCTCGCTGGCCGCATCGGCGGGCTCGAGCACGCGTAGGCCGTGACTCTCGGCCTTGGCGACGCTCGGCGACGACCCGCGCAGGCCGACGACGACGTTTACTCCGGAGTCCTTCAGGTTCAGCGCGTGCGCGTGTCCCTGGGATCCGTATCCGATGATGGCGACGGTCTTGCCGTCGAGCTTGTGGAGGTCTGCATCGTCGTCATAGAACATGATCCGCAGCGTAGCCGTTGATCGCTAGCGGGCGACTTCTCACCCTCCGCCGAAGCGCTGGCGCAGCGCCATCACGCTGTTGACGTAGCCCTGGGTGTCGCTGAACATGCCGTTCGCGCGCACAGAGGAGAGGCCCTGGTAGTAGCCCGCCGCGGCCATCGCCGGGTCGCCGCCGGTCGAGTTCAGCAGCGAATGCAGCAGCAGCACGCCGCCGCGCACGTTATCGGAGGCCGAGGCCGGCGCCAGCGGCGTGCCGGCGGTCAGCGTCCGGTTGATCCAGTCCCACGTGCCGGGCAGGATCTGCATCACGCCGCGAGCGTCGGCGCTCGAGACGAGATCGTTGTTGAAACCGCTCTCCTGGTAGCCGATGGCGGCCGCCAATGACGGCGAGACCCCGTTGGCGCTGGCGATCTGACCGACCTGAGAGGCGGTCACCGTCTCCGGCGTGGGGTACGGCGGACTGCTGGCGCTGCCCTGCGCGGCCGGGCCCACAGGCTGGCCGGCCGCGGAGGCGGCCGTGCTCGGCGAGGTCGAGACCGGCAGCGCGGTCCCGCTGGACGATCCGCTCGAAAGCGCCAGCGTGGTCCCCGCGCGGAGGACCCCGTTGGGATCCAGGCCATTGGCGACCGCGAGCGAGGCCACGCTGACTCCGGCCCGGGCGGCGATGGCCGACAGCGTGTCGCCCGTCTGCACCACATAGGCGCCGGCAGAACCTGAAGGCGCGGAGCTGCTCGCGCTCGAGACCGGGACCGCGGTTGCGCCGGAGCTCGAGGATCCGCCGGCCAGCGACAGGGTTCCCCCCGCCGGCAGGACTCCGTTCGGATCCAGGCCATTTGCCGCCGCAAGCGAAGCGACGCTGACTCCGGCCCGGGCGGCGATGGCCGACAGGGTGTCGCCGGGCTGCACCACATAGCCGCCTCCCCCGCTCGAGGACCCGGACGCTGAGGTGCTGGTGCTCGCGGGGTCGTCGCTGTCGCCATCACCGTCGCCGCTGACCGGAGCAGCGCTGGAGGTTCCGGTGACCGCGGTTGCGGACGCGCCGGACTGCGGCGGAATCGTCAGCGTCGAGCCAGTGGTGATCTGCGAGTCGACCGACACGCCGTTGGCCGCGGCGAGCTGAGCGACGCTGATGCCGTCGGCGGCGGCGACCGAGTACAGCGACTCACCGGCAACGACGGTATGGGCGAACGACGCCGAAGCGGCGGCCGGAGCGGCCAGCGCTAACGCGGCCGAGAGCGGGAGAAGCATTCGCGAGTGCATGCCCGGCAGTCTTGCGGGCAAAGCCGTCGCCGTGAACCACTGCACTCCTTTTTTCAGTGTGCAAGATCACGTTCAGGCGTTTGCCACTGCCACGAGCGATCTTCCCGGCAGCCGGATGGTTCCGTCCGCGGCGGTGTAGGGCTCCGCCAGCTCACCGATCCTACGTTCTAGCTCGGCCTGCTCGTCATCGTTCAGCTCGACCCACACTCCGCTGAACGCTCGGGAGAGATCGAGTGTCTCGTTGACATAGGTCTCGACATCGGCATAGGCGCGCTCGAGCGCGACCGACTCGACGACCACCTCGAGGAACCCCGCCCCCCGCAGCAGCTCGGTCAGGGCACCCGGAGCCGCCAGCGCGAACATGCCGGGACCGCCGGCCGTGCGTGGGTCGGCGCGCCCCATCGCCACCAAAGCCTCGGTGGGAATCGTCGCCCAGGGGTTCTCGGCCGGAGCGTCCCACACCGCCAGCGCGAACCGGCCGCCCGGCCGCAGCACTCGCCGCGCCTCACGGGCGCCGGCCTCCGGGTCGACGCTCAGCATCAGCCCCCAGCGGCACAGGACCGCATCGACGTCGGCGGCGGGAAGGTCAATCCACTCGAGCCCGAGCTGGCGGAACTCGACGCCCGGCACCTTCAGCTCCTGCGCCCTGGCGCGAGCCACCTCGAGCATCGCCTCGGCGCCGTCGCTGGAGATCAGCGTGCCCCCGGGCTGGATCAGTTCGGCGGCGAGGAATCCCGTATCCCCGGGACCGGCGGCGAGCTCCAGCACCCGCCAACCCGGCTGCAGGCGCAGGTGGTCGATCAGCCAGGCCGAGACGGGCATTCCCCAATCCCGGATCTGCGTCGCCCGCCGCCCCCACCCGGGAGCTGCCTGCTCCCACATGTCCTGCATCACCGCCCGGATCTTGTCGGGGTCTGACTCGGTCTCGGTCATCGTGGCTTCTCCTCGGACAGCCGGCGGGTGATCTCCTTGAACGCATCCTCGATCTGTGTGCTCAGCCGCTGGCCGAAGATGGCCATCAGCGCCTCGGAGGCGATCGGGCGAAGGCGTTCGACTGCCTTCTCGATCTCCGGCCAGCGCTCCGGTGGCATGTCCGCCTGCTCAAACGGCTTCCACACCTCCTGCAGGAACAGCCTGACGAACGAGCGCGAGACCGAATCGGAGTGGCGCTCAATCTCCTGGAGGATCGCCAGCGCGCTCTGCAGCGAGATTCCCCGGCTCACCACCTCCTCGGCGACCGCCAGCAGCGATGGGCTCGGGACCTCATACTGGTCGTTGCCCACCGGAACCAGGACGCCGAGCTTCTGGGCCTTGGCCAGCACCTCGGGAGCGTCCTCGGCGCTGACGCGAAAGCGCTGCCCGAGCTCGGCCAGCGTCAGCGTCTCCGCGCGCTCGGACGGGACGGGCGCGCTCAGCGCCTCTTTGAAGCGCAGCAGTCGCTCCGCCGTTCCCTGGGTGTCCTGGAGCAGGCGCTTGATCCCGTTGAGATTGAAGCCGTCATCCTGGAGCTCGCGGATCAGGCCCAGTTGGGCCGCGTGCTCGGGGCCGTAGTAGCCGACGCGCAGACGAACCTCGGGCGGCGCCAGCAGCCCGCGGGCCTGGTGGGCACGGATGTTGCGCACCGACATCCCGGACTCGGCGGCCAGCTGCTCGATGGTCAGCTGGTTCGGCGAATCGGCAACCTCTAGCCGGCGGACCGAGGACATGTGCCGATCATACGGCTCAGCTCAGCTCCCGCCGCAACAGCTTGCCCGACGCCGTCCGCGGAAGCTCGGCGGTGAACTCGACGGCCTTCGGCACCTTGAACCGGGCCACCCGGGCGGCACAGAACTCACGCAGCTCCCCGGCGCCGGCTGAGGCACCCTCGCGCAGGACGACGGTCGCGATCAGCGCCTCGCCCCACTCCGGGTCGGGCCGGGAATGCACGGCAGCGTCGGCCACGTCGGGATGCTCGAGCAGCACGGCCTCGACTTCGGCCGGGGCCACGTTCTCGCCTCCGGTGACGATCGTGTCGGACTTCCGGCCGATGATCTCCAGGCGCGAGCGCTGGTCGACGCGACCGAGGTCGCCGGTGTGCAGCCAACCCTCCTCGTCCTGCGAGCTCGCGGAGACGATCGGCCCGCGGACCAGGATCTCGCCCTCGCTCGTCCGCAGCTCGACCCCGGGCAGCGGCCAGCCGAAGGTGGCGATCTGCGAGCACGCCTCGGTCATCCCGTAGCTCGGAGCGACCGGCACGCCGGCGGTCCGGGCGCGCTCCAGCAGCGCCGGGGCGATCGGTCCGCCGCCCAGCAGCGCCCAGCGCAGCGCGGGCGGCTGCGCGAGGCCCGCGTCGAGCAGTCGAACCAGCATCGTCGGCACCAGCGAGACGAGGGTGATCCTCCGCGCGGGATCCATCAGCTCGTTCAGCACCCGATCGGTGTCAAAGCGGCCCGGGATCACGGCGGTGGTGGCGTAGATCGCGCTGCGGATCGGGACCGACAGGCCGCCGACGTGGGTCAGCGGCATCGGGCACAGCCAGCGTTCCGCGGGGTCGAGACCCAACGCCACCGCCGAGCCGAGCGCGCTGGCGAGGAAGTTGCCGTAGGTCAGCTCTACCGGTTTGGGAGCCGCCGTCGTGCCTGAGGTGTGCATCACCGCCGCCACCGGATCCTCGCCGGACCCGCTCGGCATCCCGGAGAACGCGGACCCCTGCAGCGGCTCGGACACGACGACATCCGCACCGGCCAGGCGCTGCTCGCGTTCGCGCTGACTCAGCCGCAGGTCGATCGGCACCATCGGGTGGCCGCTGAGCAGGCCGCCGTGCACCGCGCTCACGAACGCCTCTCCCGGGGGCAGCGCCAGCGCGACCCGCGCTCCCGGCTCGAGGCCAAGGCGCTCCAGCGCGCCGGCGGCCGAAACGGCTGCCCGCGACAACTCCGCATAGGTGAGGGTGCGCTCGGGACCTTCGATCGCGACCCGGTCGGGATGCTTGGCCGCAGCGAGGAGGAGCCAGAAGGGCATGACCGAACGGTAGTCTCAGGCGCCGCCCCCACGTCACCAGGAGGATCTGCTCTGTCCGTCACCTGGCAATCCGAGGGCGCGTATGCGGACATCCGCTACGAGCTCTCGGCCGGCGATGACGCCGGCATCGCCAAGATCACCATCAATCGCCCCGAGGTCCGCAACGCCTTCCGTCCCGAGACGGTGGTCGAGCTGATCGATGCCTTCGATCGCGCCCGCGAGGACGAGTCCGTGGGCGTGATCATCCTCACCGGGGAGGGCCCGGACGCGTTCTGCTCGGGCGGCGACCAGCGGGTGCGCGGTGAACGCGGCGGCTACGTCACCGGCGCCGACCCCGCGGCAGCCGCGGCCGGGCACAAGCAGGTCGGGCGCTTCCACGTCACCGACCTGCACGTGCAGATCCGCCGCATGCCCAAGCCGGTGGTGGCGATGGTGGCGGGCTACGCGATCGGCGGAGGCCACGTGCTGCACGTGATCTGCGACCTGACCATCGCTGCCGACAATGCCCGCTTCGGCCAGACCGGACCGAAGGTCGGCTCGTTCGATGGCGGCTTCGGCGCCAGCGTCCTCTCGCGCCTGGTCGGGCCCAAGAAGGCCAAGGAGATCTGGTTTCTGTGCCGGCAGTACGACGCCCAGCAGGCGCTCGACATGGGCCTGGTCAACGCCGTGGTCGCGCTCGAGCGCCTCGAGGAGGAGACGGTCCAGTGGTGCCGCGAGATGCTCGCCCTCTCCCCCTTCTCGCTGCGCCTGCTCAAGGCGAGCTTCAACGCCGACGAAGATGGCCTCTCTGGGATCCAGCAGCTGGCCCACGACGCCAACCTGCTCTTCTACATGAGCGAGGAGGCGGCCGAGGGACGGCGCGCCTACCTCGAGAAGCGCGTGCCGGACTTCTCCCAGTTCCCCCGGCGGGCCTGACCCGTGAGCTCGCGCGCCGCCGTGGCCACCCCGGACGGGGTTCGCATCTGGCTGATGGCGGCGCGTCCGCGAACCCTGCCCGCGGCGATCGCCCCGGTGCTGGTCGGAACCGCGCTGGCGGGCTTCGCCCACGTCTTCCACCCGCTGCGTTTCATCGCCGCGCTGCTCGGAGCGATCTTCATCCAGGTCGGGACGAATCTGAGCAACGATTATTCCGACGCGCGGCGCGGCGCGGACACCGAGGACCGGCTCGGACCGGTGCGGGTCACCGCCGGCGGCCTCGTGCCCCCGCGGCAGGTGCTGATCGCGACCTATGTCTCCTTCGGGGTCGCCGTCCTGGCCGGGATCTATCTGGTCGTGGTGGCGGGGTGGTTGCTGCTGGTCGTCGGCGCTGCGTCGATCCTGGCCGGAGTGCTCTACACCGGCGGCCCCCGGCCCTACGGTTACGAGGGTCTCGGCGAGGTGTTCGTATTCCTGTTCTTCGGCATCGTTGCCGTCGCCGGTTCCTACTTCGTGCAGACCAATCACCTCCACTGGGAGGCATTCGCGCTCGCCGTCCCGGTCGGACTGCTCGCCGCGGCGATCCTCGTGGTCAACAACTTCCGGGACATCGACACCGACCGGCGGGCGGGCAAGCGCACGCTGGCCGTGCGCCTGGGTCGCGAGCGGACGCGCAACCTGTTCGCGGTGATGATCTATCTGGCCTACGCGCTCGTCCCCGTGACCTGGCTGTTCGGTCCGCTCAAACCGTGGGTGCTCCTGCCCTGGCTCTCCCTGCCGGGCGCCGCGCCCCTGGTGCGCCTGGTGCGCAACCACACCGACGGTCCGTCGCTGAACCAGGCCCTGGCCCAAACCGGCATGTTGCAGCTCGCGTTTTGCATGCTGCTCTCGGCCGGCCTGCTGCTCAGCCGGTGAAGCTGACGCTGCGCCGCTTAGAGGCGCGCATGCGCGCGCCCGTGGTGTCGTCTCACGGCTCCGTCAGCGCTCGCCCGCTGATCCTGGCGTCGCTGACCGACGATGACGGCGTGACCGGCTACGGCGAAGCAGCACCGCTTGAGTCCTATGACGGCGTCGGCGTGGACGACGCAGTGGCTGCGCTGGAAGACTGCCGCCAGGTCCTGGCCCAGGTCCCTGCCGGCAACCCGCGCGCGGCAACGCTGGCCGCCTGCACGCGTGCTGCCGTGCTGCCCCAGGCGGTTGCCGCGGTCGATCTGGCGCTGTGGGATCTGGAGGGTCGCCGGGCCGGCAAGCCGGTGTGGCAGCTGTTGGGTGCCACTTCGCCCTCGGCGATCGACGTCAACGCGAGCGTCGCGGTGGCCGACCGCTCGGGCGCGGCAGCCGCCGCCGCCGAGGCGCGGGATGCCGGATTCCGGGCCGTCAAGGTCAAGGTCGGGCTGGCCGACGACGCCGGTCGCCTGGCGGCGGTCCGGGCGTTCGCCGGACCCGCGATGGCGATTCGCATCGACGCCAACGGCGCCTGGTCGGTCCCGGAGGCGGTCGCGGCACTGCGGGGCCTGGGTCCGGTCGGCATCGAGCTATGCGAAGAACCCGCCTCAGGGGTCGAGGCGATCGCCGAGGTCGCGGCCCAGGTCCCCGTCGCGGTCGCCCTCGACGAGAGCGTGCGGGAGCCCGGAGCGCTGGCCGCACGGGTGTGCGACGCCGTCTGCCTGAAGATCTCCGGCGCCGGCGGGATCAGCGGGGTGCTTGACGCGGCGCGCCGTGCCCGCGCGGTCGGCTACGAGGTGTACCTGGCCTCCACCTACGACGGCCCACTGGGCATCGCTGCCGGGCTGCACGCGGCCGCCGCGCTGACCCCCGACCGCGCCTGCGGCCTGGCCACGCTGGGGATCTTCCAGGGACGCGGGAACATGTTTGCCCCGCTGTTCGGCCGGATCACGATGCCGGTGGGTCCTGGGCTGGGGACCGGGCTCGTCGACTGGTACCGCTAGCCCTGGACGGTACGAGCAGCGCCGCGACCCGCTCCGGCGCCTCGAGGTGAACGGCGTGACCGACGCCCGGCACGATCTCGATCCGAGCATCCGGGAGCGCGGCCGCCATCTGCTCGGCGATCGCGGTGAACTTCTCGTCGCGTTCTCCCGCCACCAGCGTCACCGGCACCTGGATCTCCCCCAGGCGCTCCCACAACGACGGCAGCGCGCCGGTCCCGATCCCGCGCAGCGCGGTGGCGAGGCCCGCCGGAGTGCTGCGCAGCCGGTCTCGATGGACCTCGGCGGCCACATCTTCCGGGAGTCCCGCCAGCACCGGCGTCCGGGCCCAGTGGCGAGCCAGCGCCTCGATGTCCAGACGCTGCAGCTCAGCCGCGACCCGCTGGTCGGCCTGCAACCGGGCCAGGCGCTCGGCGTCGTCGGCGATCCCGGGGCTCGCCCCGATCAGCACGAGCCGCGTCACCCGCCCCGCCAGCGCGGGTGCGAGCGCGAGGTGCAGCGCGATCCGCCCGCCCATCGAGTACCCGCCCAGCGTCAGCGGACCGTCGGGCGCGAGGGCCGCCAGATCTTCCAGCACGGCGGAAAGCGTCACCGGCCGCGCCTGCGACGCAGACCCGTGCCCGCGGAGGTCGGGGGCGAGCGCCCGGTAGCGTTCGGGCAGTGCTGCTCGGACCCGCCCCCAGCTCGCGCCGGTGTGGGTGAAGCCGTGGAGCAGCAACAGGGCCATCGAAGACCATCATGACCGCGACCGACACCTACATGCTGCTGCGTGCGCTGGCCGACGAGCTCGCGCGTTGCGGGATGACCCAGGGCTGCACCTCTCCGGGGTCGCGCTCGACGCCGCTGGTCCTGTCGCTCGTCCGGGAGCCCCGGATCCGCTGCTTCTCGCACATCGACGAGCGCTGTGCCGGGTTCTTTGCCGTGGGCGCGGCGAAGGCCTCCGGTCGGCCGGTCGCGCTCGCCTGCACCTCGGGCACTGCCGGCGCCAACCTCGCGCCGGCCGTCATCGAGGCCCACCACGCGCGCGTGCCGCTGATCGTCCTCACCGCCGACCGACCGCCCGAGCTACGCGAGGTCGGCGCCGGCCAGACGATCGACCAGGTCGAGCTCTATGGCCGCGCGGTCAAGTGGTTCTTCGAGGTCGGTGTCCACGAGGCCACACCGGAGCGGCTGCGGTGGATGCGTACGCTGGCCTGCCGCGCCTACTGGACCGCGCTCAGCGGGCGCCCCGGACCCGTGCACCTCAACTTTCCCCTGCGCGAGCCGCTGGTCCTCGAAACGGAGCTGCCCGAGGACCCGACCGGCCGGGCAGCTGAACGCCCGTTCGTCACCTTCGATTCCCCTCCCAGGGCGGCGCCCGCCGGGGGCGATCCGCCGAGCGGTCGCGTGGTGATCGTGGCCGGCGCTGAACCCGGCCCTGCCGGTGAAGGCGAACGCGTGGCGGCCTACGCCGCCCGGGCGGGCATCCCGCTGCTCGCCGACCCGCTGTCGGGAGCCCGGCGGGGGCCGGCGGCGATCGCCCACTACGACATGTTGCTGCGTGACCCTCAATTCACCACCGCCCACCGCCCGGACTTCGTGATCCGCACCGGTGATCTACCCACCTCCAAGCCGCTGCGGGCCTGGCTGGCCGGACTCGACGGCGTGGCCCAGATTGCGATCGATCCCGACGCCGGCTGGCAGGATCCCGATGCGGTCGTGGGCATCCGCATTGCCGCCCCCTTTAGCGCGCTGTTGACGGACGGCGGCGCGACCGACGCACCACCGGCCGTGATCACCGACCCCGGCTGGCTGACCGACTGGCGCACGGCCGACGAGGCCGTCGCCGAGGGGATGGCCACCGTCCTGGGCGACCAGCTGTCCGAACCGCTCGTCGCCGCCCGTTTGACCGAGTGGCTTCCGACCGACGCAACCCTCTTCGTGGCGTCCTCGATGCCGATTCGCGACGTCGAGTTGATGGCGCCGGCGTCGGAGAACGCTCCGCGGATCCTGTCCAACCGGGGCGCCAACGGAATCGACGGCACCGTCTCGGCCGCATTCGGGGCGGCGGCGGCCAGCGACGGTCCGGTCACGCTGCTGGTCGGGGACGTCGCGCTGGCCTACGACATCGGCGGCCTGCTCGCCGCGCGGCGGCTGGGCCTCGCCCTGACCATCGTGCTCCTCAACAACGATGGCGGCGGCATCTTTCACTTCCTCCCCGTGTCCGGGCAGCGGGACGCGTTCGAGGAGCACGTCGCCACGCCGCACGGCCTCGACTTCGCCCACGCGGCCACGCTGTACGGCTGCGGCTACGAGCGGCCAGAGGACCTCGAGGCCCTCCACGCCGCGGTGATGTCCTCGATCGAAGCCCCCGGCACCACGATCATCGAGATCAGGACCGATCGCGAGGCCAACCTCGCGCTGCATCGCCGGATGGCTGCGACGGCGCTGTCCGCCCTGCGCGAGCCCGAACGCGCGCCCACCGGCTAGCCGGCGAGCACCGGTAGCAGCGCCTGCAGCTTGACCTCGGTCTCCGCCAGCTCCGAGGCGGGATCGGAGTCCCGGACGATGCCGGCTCCGGCGTAGAGCCGCGCGTGGCGGCCGCGCAGCAGCGCGCACCGCAGCGCCACGCAGAACTCGCCGTCCCCGGTGGCATCGGTCCAGCCGACCGGTCCGGCGTACCAGCCTCGATCGATCCCCTCCAGCGCCGGGATCAGCCGCTCGGCCGCCGCGCGCGGCTCACCCCCCACGGCCGGGGTCGGATGCAGCAGACCGGCGAGATCGATCGCGCCGAGCGGGCGCGCGAGCTGCGCGCGGATCGGCGCCGCCAGATGCTGGATGTTGGCCACCTGCACGAGCACCGGTTCCGAGGCGGCGGTGACCCAGACCGCGTGCGGCCGCAGCGTCCGGGCGATCCGTCGGGCGACGATCGCGTTCTCCTCACGGTCCTTGTCGCTGCGCAGCAGCTGTTCGCCGAGGTGGTCATCGACGGCGGGATCGGCGCTGCGCCGGGTCGAGCCCGCTAGGGCGACGGTGCTGGCGCGGGCACCCTCGCGGCGCACCAGCAGCTCAGGGCTGGCGGCGATGAACGTCGCCTCGCCCCGTCCGACCGCAAACACGAAGCAGGACGGGAACGCGTCCCGCAGCAGCCCAAAGATCGGGGCCGGATCGTGGTCGGCCGGAGCCAGCACCTCAACCTCGCGCGCCAGCACCACCTTCTCCAACTCGCCTGAGCCGATGCGCTGGACGGCGCGTGCCACCGCCTCTTCGTAGTGCGAGGGCGGCATCGTGCTGCGGACCTCGAACACGCCCGTCGGAGCCGGGTCCAGCAGCGGGATCGGACCTTCGAGCAATTCTTCCAGGCGTCCGGATACGCGGGCCCGCAGCGAATCGAGCGTGTCGTCGGGAGTTACGTCGACGTTGACGGTGATCAGCGTCTCGTCCCCCTGGCGGGCCAGGGAGAGCTCCGGGATCTGGAGCGAGGCCGCGTCGAACCCGGCCCAGTCGCGGGAGGCGCCTCCCTCAGCCGCGAAGGCGAAGCCACCCACGGCCACGAGCCCCGAGCCGGGAACCCCCGCGGGAGAGTCGCTGCGGGCGCGGGCAGCCAGCTCACGCCAGGCCGCGGACGTCGAGGCGAAGCGCTCGTCCCCGTCACCGGAAAGCTTGCGTACGCACCCGAGCGCGGCCAGCGATGCTGATCGCCGCTCGGGCTGCTCCAGACAGAACCAGGCCTCCGCGCGCCGGCGCGAGCGGGTCACCACGGCCGCGGGATCGACCGGACGGTCGCAGGCCGAGGTGACGCTGACCAGCCGCGAGCCGCCGTCGGCGCGGACCTGCTGCAGCGCCTGCTCGAGCCGGGCGGTCAACCGCTTCCAGGCGGCCTGATCCAGCCACTGCGACGAACGCGCAGACGCGACGGCTTCCATGTCAGGGAAGCGTAGTGGCTAGGTTTCGCCGCGCCCGCGGGAGATCGCGATCTCGCCCGTGCGGGCCATCTCGATCAACCCAAACGGACGTACCAGCCGCTCGAAGGCGTCGACCTTGTCGCAGGTTCCGGTGATCTCGGCCACGACCGAGCGCTTGCTCACGTCGACGATCTTCGCGCGGAAGATCTCGCAGATCTGCATCACCTCGGCGCGGCTGGCCCCGTCGGCCGAGACCTTGAACAGCGCCAGTTCACGCGCGAGCGTCTCCTCGGGCTCGAGGTCGCGGATCTTCAGGACGTTGATCAGCTTGTGCAGCTGCTTGGTCACCTGGTCGATCGGATGCACCGCGCCGTCGAGGGTCAGCGTGATCCTTGACACGCGCTCGTCGTCGGTGGGGCCGACGGCCAGCGTGTCGATGTTGAACCCGCGCCGCGCGAACAACCCGGCGATCCGAGTGAGGACACCGGGCTTGTTCTCGACCAGGATGGCGAGGATGTGCTTACGACCCGTCCGCAGGCCGGACACCGCCTCGAGATCCTCGAGCGAGAGGACTTCCTTGGTTCCTGGTTCGCCCATCAGCGACCCCCTCATCCGACCATGTCCCGGGCGGCCTGGCCGGCCGGGATCATCGGATAGGTGTTTTCCTCGCGTGTCACGCTGACGTCGACGACGACCGGACCCTCGGTGGCCAGCGCCTCCTTCATGTCCTTGACCAGGGTGTGCTTGTCGGTGCACCTCATCCCGGTCGCGCCCATCGCCTCGGCCAGCTTGACGAAGTCCGGCCACCGGCCGGTCTCGACCTGGCTGTAGCGCTTGTCCCAGAACAGCTCCTGCCACTGGCGGACCATGCCGAGATAGCCGTTGTTCATGATGAACACCTTGATCGCGATGCCCTCCTGGGCACAGGTGGCGAGCTCCTGCATGTTCATCTGGACCGAGCCATCGCCGGCGATGCAGACCACCGTCTGATCCGGGCACCCGACCTTGGCGCCCATCGCCGCCGGCAGGCCGAAGCCCATCGTCCCCAGGCCCCCCGAGTTGATCCACCGGCGCGGCTGGGGGAAGTCGTAGTACTGCGCCGCCCACATCTGATGCTGACCGACATCGCTGGTGACGATTGCGTCGCCGCCAGTGGCCTCGTACATCGCCTGGATCATGTACTGGGGCTTAATCTCTGAGTCGGTCGAGTCCTGGTAGCCGAGTGGATGGCGCTCGCGCCACGTGCCGATGCGTGACCACCAGTCCTGCAGGCGCTCCGAATCCGCGCCGAGGGCGCGATATTCCGCCGTCAGCCGCGGGAGGATGTTCTTCGCGTCGCCGACGATCGGGATGTGCGCCGGGACGTTCTTGGAGATCTCGGCTGGATCGATGTCGATGTGGATGAACTTGGCTCGGGGGGCGAACTCCGACAGCTTGCCGGTGATCCGGTCGTCGAAGCGGGCGCCGATCGCCACGATCAGATCCGCCTCGTCCATGGAGTAGTTCGCCGCACGCGTACCGTGCATACCGAGCATTCCCAGCCACTGCTCGTGCGGAGCCGGGAATGCTCCCAGTCCCATCACCGTGCAGGTCACGGGAAAGCGATCCACCGTGGCCAGTTCGACCAGCTCGGCCGATGCGTTGCCGTTGACGACGCCGCCGCCCGCGTAGATCACGGGGCGCCGCGCGTTGGCCAGCGCCTTGGCCGCCAACCGGATCTGCTTCTGGTTGCCGTCGGTGGTGGGCTGATAACCGGGCAGATGCACGTCGCTCACCGGCTCGTACGGGATGTCGGCCCGGCTCAGATCCTGCGGGATGTCGACGACCACGGGACCGGGACGGCCGGTGCGAGCGATGTGAAATGCCTCGTGGATCGAGCGCGGTAGCTCCAGCGGGTTCTGGATCATGAAGCTGTGTTTGACGATCGGCATCGTGATGCCGATCGTGTCCGCCTCCTGGAACCCGTCGGTTCCGAGCAGGTCGGTGCGGACCTGCCCGGTCAGGAACACCACCGGGACAGAGTCCATCATCGCGTCGCAGATCGGCGTGACCAGATTGGTCGCGCCGGGACCGCTGGTGCCGATCGAGACACCGACCTTGCCGGTCGCCTTGGCGTATCCCTCAGCAGCGTGACCGCCGCCGGCCTCGTGGCGGACCAGGATGTGGCGGATACCGGCGTCGTAAAAGGCGTCGTAGGTCGGAAGGTTGGCGCCTCCGGGAAGCCCGAATACGACGTCGACACCCTCGGCCTTCAGGCATTCCATCAAAGCGTCGACTGCACGCATAGCGCTTCCTCCTTCCAACGATTCGGCATGTGGGTGCGCGCGGCCGCTCCGCGCGCAGCGGGACGGCGAGTCTAGCAACGGCCTTGGCCGCCCGGAAGGGGCCCGGGTAGCGGCAGATCAGGCGGCGCGGTGCTGCATCGACGCTTCCGGCGCCAGCGCGACCTCGGGAAACTCCAGCTCAGCCCCGCAGCGCATGCAAACGGTGTCGTAGAGCTTGATCACTCGGCCACAGCTGGGACATTCGCGCCGCAGCTCCTGGTTCTCGAACCGGTAGAAGATCGCGCTGAGCAGACCCAGGAACGGAATCAACCCGGAGATCATGAACCAGATGAAGAACGAGCTGCCCTTCATCCGGCCGATCAGCCCGCCGGCGAGCCCGAAGAACAGCATGATCACCAGGAGACCGCCACCCGCCATGGCTAGCGACTCACCAGACGAGCGTTTTTACTGCCCACAGCACCGCGATCACCACAGCCACGGCGACAACGGTCCAGAACACGGCGGTGACGATCCCGACGACCAGCTTGATCGCCAGCGCTACGGCCGCGATCAGAACGACCCCGGCCACCGCTTTGCGCACGATCGGTGTCCGTTCCCGACGACCTTCTAGTTGGGTTTGCATACGACTAGCGTACCGCGCGGCCAAAGCCGGCAGCCGGCCTTGGCCGGTTCAGTCGAAGACGCGCTTGAGGTGATCGAAGCGCGATGCGGGTTCGGCATCACGGCCGTCGAAGCGCAGCCGGGCGAGCCGGTACCGGCGGACTGCCGCCGTGCCGGCCTCCGTCGCCGGCGGGCGGCGATCAGCGATGAGCAAAACCTTGGATGTTGTGGGGCGGGTCATGGCGAGCATGATGATCCTCCCTGCTAAAGCCCACATTGGCCCGCGGTACAAACATCCTCAGCCCGCGTGGGCCGCGCGGCTGGCGCGGTCGGCCGCCGCAGCCTGATCCAGCGCCTCACGGGCGGGCGGTGGCAGCCGGCGCCGCATCCGCCAGCGCGCGCCCGAGAAGGCCAGATTGGCCAGGGTGGCAAATCCGGACTCATCGGCGCGCAGGGCCAGCAGCAGGTGGGCGATGCGGTCAGCCGAGGGCAGTTTGGGATCGGTGGCTTTCACGCACAGGCAGTACACGCGTCGGGCGCCCGGCGCGACCAGCAGGGCCCCCGCCTGTCCCACGAGCCAGACCCCGAGCTGCCCGCGCTCGCGGACCAGGCCGGTGCGGGTGTAGAGGGCCCGGGCGTCATCGCCGATGAGGTCGCCGAGCAGCAGCATCGCTCGTTGCTCGGCCACCGGCGCATCGCCGCTGTGCGGGGTCAGGACGTTCGCACCGCGGGCCGCGTAGAGCTCGGGAATGATCCAGGCGTGGGCGAGCAGGATCAGGCCGACGGGAAGCGTGATCGGCTTGAGCGCGCCCAGCAGCAGAGCGATGGCAACGAACGGGATGGTCTGGGACACGGTGCTGAGCGTCCACAGCCTTCCGGTCCGCGTCAGCGATCGCCGGGTGGCCCGTGGGCGCCAGTAGACCGCTGCCAGCTCGGGCAGCCCGCCTGAGCACTCCGGCAGGCCGGCGGTCGGCGAGCTAGCCACCGGCGATCGGCCGGCGGAGGATCACCAGCGGTTCATCGAGCGGCAGCTCGTGGACCTGTTCGGCGTGACCTTCCCCCCGGGAGACCACGGCGAAGTAGCCCTCGTCGAGCTGCGAGCGAAACGCGTCCAGGGCCGCCTGCACCGCCTCCCCGTCCTCGACGGTCCATTCTGCGAGCGTGGTGTGGCCGGTCTGGTCCATGCGAATGAGTCGGGACATCTCGCCTCCTGGGTCGGTTCCAGGCTCAATCGTACGCCCCGGCCGGGAAGGTTCTCGGCGGTTCCCGCGTCATCACCCTGCAGATGCCCGCACCGATTCGCATCGCCTCAGCCGGGGCGAGCCTCGCGCTCGCCGCCGCTCCGATCCCGCTCCCGGCCTGGAACCACGGCGCCAAGGCTGACCACGGCCTGGACCACAGGGTCCACCGCACCGCGCCGGGAAGGCAGTGGACGGCCGCCCAACGCCCGTCGGTGGGCCACGACATCCGGGTCAAGCTGAAGGTCTCCCCTCGGCCCAAGCGCGCCCTGAAGCCTCAGGGCGTGACCGATGCGAGAGCCCGCCACCATTCCGGGCCCCGGGCCCACGCGGCCGGCGATCCCGCCAACACGATCAGCGACTTCAAGTTCACCCCGGGAACCACCACCATCCACGTCGGCGACGCGATCACGTGGACCAACAGCGGACCCAGCCCGCATACCGCCACCGCCAGCGACGGCAGCTTCGACACCGGGACGCTGGCCAAGGGCGCCAGCGCATCGCACACCTTCACCCACAGCGGCACCTTCGCCTACATCTGCAAGATTCACCCGTTCATGAAGGGGACGGTGGTCGTCCTGGCGGCCGCGAGCACGCCGCCGGCCGCCGCCCAGACCCCCACCACTGCGCAAGCCGGATCGACTACCCCTGCTTCGTCCACCCCCGCACCAGCGTCGGCGCCGGCCCAGTCGCAGACCCCGACGCTTCCGGTCACCGGAATCTCCGTCCCGTCGATCCTCACCGTCGCCCTGTCGCTGCTGGCCCTCGGGTGGCTGCTGCGCGGATCCGCTCGAGCGACTGATCAAGCGCGGCGTAGACCTCACGCTGGAGCCAGAGAGCCCTGAACATGTGGTCCCGCGACGGGACCCGCTGAACGGTCAGGTTGGGCCAGCGGTGGAGCTGATCGAGCAGGCCGTGCCGGGCCAGCTGGTCGTAAAGCGGCTCTCCGCGTGCGAGCAACAGCAGCGTTTCGACGCCCTGGTCCCGCAGCGCATCTAGGGCCTGGGCTGAGTGAGCCTTCTGGGCGCGCTCGGCCGGCCCGCGCAACATCCGCCACGCACGGTCAGGCCGCGAATAGTGCAGGGCCTTGGCCACCAGCGCGCGACCCACCGGCTGGGCGCGGATGTTCGGCAGTCCTCCGGCCAGCTCGCGGCGTCGTCCCCGCTCGGAGACCAGGTCCTGGCTCCACCGGAACGTGTACAGGTTGATCAGCAGAGCTCCGGCCACCCGATGGTCCACCTGGGCCAGGCGCGCCGCCCGGTAGGCACCCGAGCACAGCCCCCCGAGGACGAAGCGATCGGCGACGTCGCGACGATCGAGCTCATCCAGGATGGCTCTGACCTCCGCGTCGCGCCACTCGGCGTAAAGGCTCGGATCGGACAGCAGTGCCGGGTCATCGCCGTCGGCCTCCCCCACTCCGGCCAGATCGACGCGGAGGCTGGCCACACCTCGTGCCGCCCATGAGCGGGCCAGCTCGACCCAGGCCCGGTTGGGCCCGGCGTGGGGCAGCGCACCAGCGTTCAGGAGGATGACGCAGAGGTCCGTCCGAGTCCCGTCGGCTCCTTGGCAGAGCACTCCGAAGATTCGTCCCCGGGGCCCGTGAACGCGCAGCGGAGTCTCCCTGAGCTCCGCGTCTCCGCGCCGTACCTGCAGCGTGGGCGAGGCTCGGGGCGCGGAGGCGGTAGCTGCCGGTGCGCCGACTCCGTGGCCCTCGCCGAGCCAGCGACTGGTCAGCGCCACGGTCTGCCGAGGCGCCTGCGATTGCTGCGGGTTGGCCATCAAGCCGACGTAGTCTGTGCCGTCGGCCACCGTCACCGCGGCGCCGGCCTGCTCAAGGTGGCCCTGCAGCCGCGTGTCGACTCCGAGGCCATCGCGACCCAGCAACAGGGCCCGCCCCAGCCGGCCGGCGGGCAGGTTGAGCTGATCCAATCGGAGCTCTCCAAGCTCCCGCGCAGTCTCGGCGCTCAGCACGTAGCCGATCAGCTCCAGATCCTCGCCTGGTGCTGCCGGGGAGCGCTGGTCCTCGGGAAATTCGGCTGCCACCATGTTCGCGTGGATCTGCATCTCGCGGATCAGGCGGCGTCCGCTGGCCGGCACCGACCACAGCACGAGCTCATCGACAGCGGCGCCGTCGCCGACCGCTTTCAGCGCGACCGCCCCGCCGAGGCCGATGCCCACCGCGGCCACGCGTGCCGCCCCGCTCACCTCACGCAGCCAACCCGCCGCCCCCGCGACTGCCTCGCTCCAGGCCGCGAGCCGCCCGGGGTCGCGTGGGCTCCCCGCGCCATCTCCCACGGCGGGCAGCGCCAACCGCGCCGCGTGATATCCATCGCGGGCGAGCGTCGCCGCCCACGTGCGCAGCCCACGGTAGGAGCACGCCTCCTCCCAGCCGAACGGCGGGCACAGGAGCACGGCAACGTCGCGTGAGGCCACCGGCGCCGGCGAGTGCAGAAACGCCAGTACGCCGTCTGGCTCCAGGTTCAGGCAGATCGCCTGGCCGAGCTCGTCCGCTGCGGGATCAGCGCTCAACCCCGAGCCCCCTCGGCGATGCGGACCCGCCCAGCGAGGTTGATCGCGGTCAGGCTTGCGCCCGAGCCCTCGGCGTCGGGCGCCGGCGAGGGGCCGATCCGCCGCAGCGCAATCACTCGTGTGTGGCCGGGCTCGACACAGAACGCGTCGTCGGCGACGGCAAACCCCGGGACGTGGGGGCGGACGCCGTAGGCAAAGCGCCGGCTGGTGACGACAAGCGTGGCCGTGTCTGCAGCGCCGGCGGCGAGCTGGGCCTCCAGCCCGAGCCGAGCCGCATGCTCGGGCTCCGAGGGACGGCCGGCCGGCATCCGGAACGCCTGAGAACGCAGCTGCGTCCCGTCCGGTCCTTCGGTCTCCAGGCTGAGGACGATCAGGTTTTGGCCTGGCGCTCCGAAGCGGTAGGCCCAGGACAGATCGACGAAGCGGCCGAGCAGCCCTTCCACGTCGTAGGTGGCGCCGCTGTGAGGCTCGAGCTCGAGCTCGGTCTCGATCTCCTCGACCCGGAGCTCGAAGTCTCGGTACAGGGCGACGCGCAGCCTCGCTACCAAGCGCTCCGCGCCATCGTTTGCGACGTGCACCGCGACCCCCCCGAGGCCTTCGTCGGTGCTCCACACCGCCACCGGCGCCAGCGCGCGGCGCAGGTGAGCCAGCGCGACCTTCGGCTCACCGCGATGATCGAGCAGGCCCCAGCCGGCACCTGCGCGGAGGTCACTGAGCCACAGGATGATCGCGCCCGTGCACGGAGATCCGCCGCGGCGCCACTCCCCGATCGTCTCGGCCATGACCTCACCACTCGTGGTCCTCGAGAGCTCCAGATAGCGAGCGTGGTCAATGCTGCGCAGGCCAACCGGATCGACTCCATGGAGGATCCCCAGGTAGTGGTCTCGGACATCCTCGAAGTCCCAGCCCGCGCCGGCGTCGCGCGGCACCCCGGCCTTCCAGGCCGGGTGATGGACCACGGTGCCCCCCGGCGCCGCCAGGGCTTCGAGCGCGATTTGATCCGGCACGTTGGCGAAGGCCAGGCACTCGCTGGCGAACTTGACCTCCGCGCGGCGCGCGTCCTCCAGCGGGCGCAGGTAGGCGCCGACCCCGTAGTAGTGCGCCACGCCGCGGTCGGGCCGGAATGGCAGCTCGCCGCCCCACGGTGTCGACGGTATGTAGGGCACGTCAACACCTGCCCGCTCGACCGCCGCAGGCAGCAGCTCGGTGTACAGCGGGCCATTGGCCAGCTCCGGATCAAGCCCGGTCATGGCGACCTGCTGAGCCACTTCGCTGCCGCCGCACAGCACGGCCAGGCTTGGGCGGGGAGCCAGAGCCGCCATCACCGCGTCGGCTTCCTCCTGCACCTCGGCCATGAACGCCGGATCCTGATCGGGATAGTCGAGGTTGGCGAACATGAAGTCCTGCCAGATCAGGATGCCCAGCTCGTCGGCCAGATCGTAGAAGGCGTCGCTCTCGTAGCAGCCGATTCCCGGTACCCGGAGCATGTTCATGCCCGCATCGACGACGCGCTCGAGCGTCGACCGCAGAGCCGCCTCCGGGGCGTGGGGCGCGGCCAGATCGAGCGGGGTCCACACGGCCCCCCGGGCGAACACCGGTACGTCGTTGACCTCCAGCGAAAGTCCGTCGCGCGCGAGGGCGCCCTGGGAACGAAGCCGGCGAAATCCCACGCGTCCGAGCCCGATCACCTGTTCACGGCCGGACAGTTCGGCGAGCAGCCGGGCGTCATACAGCGCCGGGTCACCATGCGTATGCGGCCACCACGCAGCCACACGGTCGATGATCAGCTCGCCGCGCACCCGCCCCTCGGCACCGAGGCTTAGCTCGGTCCGGTGTGATCCGCTCGGCCCCGAGAGCTCGATCAGGACTCGGCCGAGCTCGGCTCCCGGGGCCAGCACGCGTAGACGGGCGCTGACGCACAGCGTCCCCTGCTCGCCCGCCAGGCGCGGACGCAGCTGTAACTCGTCGACGGCAAGGCCACGCCGGCGCTCGAGCCGCACCGGTCGAAACGGACCCACGACGGCCGGCCCGGGGGCGAAGCCTGGGGCCCGGCCCAGCAGCATGGTGCGAAAGAACCGCAGGTTGCCCTCGGCCACCAGTCGCGTCCGCCAGCGGGCGCGCGGTCGCCGGCGCTCGCGCAGGAGCGGCGCCAGCGCCCGGCAGCAGACGGCCAGCTCATTCGCGCCGCGCAGCGACTCCCCCACATC
The DNA here is from genome assembly GCA_963844475.1 of uncultured Solirubrobacterales bacterium. GTDB lineage: Bacteria > Actinomycetota > Thermoleophilia > Solirubrobacterales > Solirubrobacteraceae > Palsa-465. The sequence continues at coordinate 496,671 of CAWJOL010000004.1, forward strand.
GATCTCGTGTCGAGCGAACATCGACCTGGACTCGTGGATGAGCCGGCCGTCGAGATAGACCTCGGTCACCGTGGCCAACCCGTCGAGGGCGAGGACGAGCTGCTCGCCGTCCTCGGGCGGCGGCTCTTGCAAGCGCACGCGGAACCACCAATCCTGCTCGTCGAGCGCAGGCGCCGGCGCCGGGCTCGTGCGCCAGTCGCCCGCCGGATCGATCGCCGCCGCCACCGTCCCCGGCACCGTGGCGGGGATCCAATCGAGTTCTGCGGCCGCGGCCGGATCCGCGCACGCCCCGGGCGCGCAGCCGGCGAGCTCCCAGCCGGCGGAGAGCTCGCGTACCTGCCAGGTCTCTGGCTGAGGAGGGCGCCAGGCCACCGTCAGCCCGCGGCCTGAGCTAAGGCCTCGATCCCGCGTGTCCACGCCTGCGCCATCGCGCCCACGAGCTCCGCGGGCTCGAACGGCCGGCGTCGCGCCAGCCGAAACGACAGGGCCTTGCACCCGTCGACCAGCTCGCCGATGGCCGCAACTGCGGTCTCGGCCTCGGTGCCGAGCAACCACTCCGCGTAGGTGGCCGCAATCTCGAATGCCGACCCGGCCATCCGAACCGTGGCGAACGCATAGGCGTGGTAGTCATCGAGCCCCTGCTCGAGCAGCGCCGGAAGTTGAGCGCCGAGAGAGGCACCGAAGCGCTCAAACGGGTTCCCAGCGGGACGCAGGGTCAGATGCCGGCGCAGGGTGCCCAGCGACGCCTCACGGAGCGCCTCCGCCTCGAGCCGGGGGCCAGCGTCGAAGCGCACCAGCTCGGCGTAGGGCGGCAGCACATCGGGGGACCATCCGCCGTCGAGGCGGAACACGCCGCGGTAGTCCTCGGCCCCGAGCTCGTATAGGCCGGGGCCGTGGAAGTAGCGCAGGGCCTCGTGCTCGGGGTCGATTGCATCCGCGGCGACCGAGGTCTTCACGTGCTCGCGCCGATAGCTCGTCGTCGCGGTGTCCGGCAGGTACCAGGAGTCCAGCTCGACGATGATGGTGCGGCCGCGGGCGATCTGCTCGGCGATCTGCTCCGGAAGCGGGCGGTAGGGCTGCATCTCGTGAATGTCGATGCCGAACAGTGACTCGAGGTCCTCCGGGGGTGGCTTGAAGAAGGTCCACTGGTCACCCTCGAAGTCCATTCGCACCAGGTGCCCGAACACCGCCAGCGGCTCATACCCGCAGGCGTGCAGGAGCTCGACGATGATGTCCGTGTAACAGTTGCTCTCGAGGTAGGTCCGCCCGGGCGCGTGCAGGCGGTGCGGCTGATAGCCGGCGGGATCCTTGCCGCTGAGGCTCCTCACGCCTTTGGCGACGGAGACGCTCACGCTGATCCCAATTCTCCGCGCACGGTGTCCGGCCAGGCGCCGGGATCGAGCCCGTGGGCGTGGAGCAGCGCCAGCACGATCCGCTCGTGGCCGAAGCCGAGGCAGGCGGTGTGGGCGGTCTCCCCGTCGGACAGTTGCAGCCCGAAGGTGCTGCCGAAGTGATCGAGATGGTGATTGAACGAGGCCAGCGCGGTGGGTTCCGGTCCCGCGATCTGGACCAGCAGCTCCAGCTTGAGCGCCTGCTCGCGCTGGTTGGTGGCCAGCATACGACCGCGCCGGCCGAAGAACGGATCGCTGGCGGTGTCCAGCTCGGCCTGCAGCCCCAGCCCGCGCAGGAACCGCAGTCCGAACTGCGACCACTCCTCCCGCCAGGCCAGCACCGCGGCGGGCTCGCCGATCCGCACCAGTTCGTGCTGGTGGAACATCTGGCGCCGCGCTGGATCGTGGGAGGGCTCGTGCCGGAAGACCCAGGAGCCGCCGGCGTCGACGAACACACCCCCACGGGGAGCGGGCCCCGGGCGGCGATGGCAGGGTAGACCGGATAGCAGGCGGCCGGCATCAGCGCGAGCTCGGTCATCTCCTGAAACTCGCTCCAGTCCTCGTGACGGCCGGCCCGCTCGCCCTGAGTGGCCGCCTCAGCCTCGGTTCCCTCAAACGCGAACACGCTCCCCGCGAGGTGCGGAAACGATCCCAGGTACCCGCTCTGCTCGAGCTGGTGGCGCGGGAGCAGCGGCGGGAACCGCATCGCCTGAGCACCGCGCGCGGCCGCTTCGTCGCTGAGCCTGCGGTCCAACCGGGCGCGCACCGACTCGAATTCGCTGCCGTGTCCGTAGATCCCCGGGACGCCGGTCTCGATCAACAGACCATGGTCGACGAGCGCGCGGAGCAGCTCGGCCTGATCGGCGCTGGCGGGACGAACGGCACTCATGCCTACACGTCCTTGGCGATCAGCAGCAGTCCGGCGTCCACGGAGTGAATGCGCTCGTTGGCCACCATCAGGCGGGCCGAAAGCGAATCACGCAGGTGCCGCCCTACGCCGAACGGAGAGTCGTTCTTGTAGGCCGCGATGCCGATCACCTCCAGCACACCGGCGCAAACCCGCGGAGCCTGCTCGGAGGCGGCGAGCTTGAGGTTGTTGAACCGCAGCACCGAGGCCATCGTCGACAACCGCTCGCGCCCCGGCTCCTCGCTGGCCTGCAGGAATTCCTGCAGCGCTGATTGCACCTCTGCCCGGAGCATCGACAGCTCGCTCATCACCCGGGACAGGCTGTGGGCGGCCGGCACCGGCTCGCCCGGCTTGCGCCGCGCGGCCGCCCTGACGAAGCGGCGTCCGCGGTCGAACGCGTCGGTGGCGATCCCGAGCCAGACGAAGGACCAGAGGATGTGCGAGAGCGGAACGATCGATTCGTTCATCACGGTCGAGAACGGGGCGCTCAGCACCTGCTCGGGCGCGAACCTGGCTTTGACGACGAATCCGGGCGAGCAGGTTCCCCGCATCCCGATCGTGTCCCAGGTACCCGCGGGTTCCAGCTCGGTCTCGCTGGCCCGGCTGAGCACCAGCACCTGATCCCCGGCCTCTGCGGACTCAGACCGGCGCAGGGTGGCGAACAGGTCGTCGGCATGCGCGCCGTAGCTGACCGTCGGAGCCTGCTTCTCGTAATGCAGGCGGCCGTTCTGGCCTGGCATCACCGCAGCGATCGAACGGCCCATGTCACCACCGGTCCCGATCTCCGAAGTCACCGAGGCAATCAGGCGCTGGTCGGCTGCCAGCTCACGCAGGTAGGAGCTGAACCAGTCGCCGGCGTCCAGGTGACGAACGATCGTCGCGACCTGGATCTGATGCATGGCGAAGACCATCGCCGTCGCCGAGCAGCGCCGTCCGAGCTCGAAGCAGGCGCCGGCCACCGCCTCCAGCGAGACTTCGCCCCCGCCCAGGGCGGCCGGGACGAACGCCGACAGCGCCCCGAGCTCGCGCAGCGCGTCGATCGCCTCGCGGGGAAACCGCGCCTCCCGGTCCACAGCGTCCGCGTTCACCGCGGCGACCTCGCTGGCCACCCGGCGCACGGAGGCCAGGAACGCGTGGTCGCGGTCGACCGTGAGCATCATCGCGCTGACGCCGTCAGCTCCGTGATCGCGGCAGCGATACCTGACACGCTCTCGAACACGCTGCGCTTGAGCATGTCGTCCGGAAACTCGACATCGAACGTGTCCTCCAGGGAGAGCATCACGTTGACGCTCGCGTGCGAGCTCATTCCGGACTGGAACAGATCCGCGTCGTCATCGATCGAATCTGGGTCCACCGGCAGCCGCGCGTGCTCGCGCAAGACCCGCCGGATGTCCACCTTTAGCGTTTCGCTCATCCCTGCCTCCGTGCCAACACTACTGCCGCCGCTGTCGTAGTGGTCTGTGTGACGCTGACCGCGAAGCTGGTCACACCCCGCCGGCGAGCCAGCGCTGCCGCCTGGCCGCTGAGCTCCAGCGATGGGCCTCCACTCTCTCCCTGGCGCAGCTCGATCGAGCGCCAATCAACCGGCTCTTCCTGACCTCGCAGCGCCTTCATGGTTGCCTCCTTGGCCGCGAATCTCGCAGCCAGCCTCGAAGCCTCGCCCGCGCACTCCTGAAGCTCCAGCCGAGTGTACACGCGCTCCAGGTACCGCCGGCCGTGGCGGCGCACCGAAACGCGCACCTCCTCGTGGTCTACGAGGTCGATCCCGATCCCGATCTGCACCGGAGAAAGCCTACGGCCACTTTCGCCGCCCCGGCGTCGTCAGCCGTGATGCGCTGGGTCTGCGCCCGGAAGCTCTACCGCGCGCGCCACGTAATGGAGCCATGGCCCCCGGCCGGAATCACCGGACCCGACGGGAACGCCATCGGGGTCGAGGCACTCGAGCAGTTCGTAGCCGAGCTCCGCGAGCTGGCGTTGCTGCTCGTCCCGGCCGACGTAGTAGTGGAGCAGCGCGTAGTCATGGGACTCGTCGTTGACGATCGCGTAGCCGGCTCCGCGGTGGGCGAGCCCCCGCAGGCGTCGCCGGTTGGCGGCCCGGCGCGGCCCGCGCACCACGGCGCCTGCCACCCGCCGCACGGAGAGCTCGGACAGCCGGCTGACCATCGCCCGGCCCGCGCCGGCGCCTGCGCGGCTGTGCCCTGCGCCGCCGCTTCCGTCGGCGCGGTCGAGATGAGCAAGGTTGTGCGAGGAGAAGATCAGCCTGCCGTCGGGCTCCAGCAGCGGCCGCAGGCCGGCCAGCACCCGGCGACGCTCGTCGTCGTCGTAGATATCGAGCAGGTTCCCGACGGCCAAGATCGCGTCGAAGCGCCCCTGCACGACAGCGCCGAGCTGTCCCATGTCGCCAACCTCCACCTTCACGTCGGGGTAGATCTGGCGGCAGCGCTCCACCATCGCCTCCGAGAGGTCCACGCCATGTACTTCGCCCCCCAGCGCGGCCAGGTAGCCGAGCAGGCGACCCGCGCCGCAGCCGAGCTCCAGCACCCGGCCGGACAGCAGCTCCCGGTAGCGCACCAGGAGCATCACCTCAACCGGCGCCAGACGACGTCCTTCGTATTCGGCGACGTGCTCGCCCGCGCGCCAGAAGCGCTCGTTGAGCAATCGTTGCGGTGAGGGATCTGAACCCGTGCTCATCGTGCCGAGACGGACATCGTCGTCGCCGCGAGCTCGTCGCGTGAATAGCCCTGAGCAAACCGTCCGGCGAGGGGCAACGCGGCCAATCGCCGCTGTTCCCCTCCGGCTGGCGCGGCGATCCGGCAATCGATGACGTGAAGCCCCGCGCGCCGGTGCAACTCGACGTAGTCACGGGCGCGCAGGCGGTTCTGGTAGTGCGAGCGCGAGTTAATCAACCGCCAGACTCGATCGGAGTAGCGCAGGAAATTGTAGGCGGAGATGCTCGGATCGACGAACGAGTAGTGATCCTGCATGTCGATCGACGAGCTGATGACCCCGCCGGGAGCCAGCATCCGGCCGCACTCGCGCAGGATCTCGACGATGTCCGCTCCGGGAATGTGCTCCAGGGTGAAGGTGCTCGAGATCAGGTCGAACGACGCGTCGGGAAACGTGGTGTGGCGCGCGTCGTATGGCGCGTGATAGCCGATACCGAAGCGACGCTGAAGTTGCTCGGCTGAGCCGACCCGATCCTCACCCAGCCGCCGCAGCGAGCGCTGGGCGCGACGCTCGAGCGTCCCGTGGTGGCGCGCGAACAGGCTCATCACGTGGTTGACCAGCTCCCAGCGGACCAGACACCGGATGTCGACAAGCGCCTGTTGATCCAGACCGAGCGCGTACATCGACAGCGGGCCCACGAGGTCCCAGCCGGCGCCGAACTCGAACGCCCGGACCTCGTCCAGCGGCTTCGCCGATGGCTGCGCCTGACGCTCGTAGTTGCGGACATGGCCCAACGCCTCCTCAAAGTGCAGGAGGAACTGCTTGTCGTTGATCGGCTGGCTGCGCGTGACCCGCCGCTGCAGCATGTAGATCAGGCGCTCGCTGGCCGACGTCGGCAGCACGTCCAGGCCCTTCTGCACCGTCGCTTTGACCTGCCAACGCATCCCAGGAGCCTCAGGCGGACGCGGGGGCCGGGGAACGGCCGATCATCCGGAACACATAACCGGCGGCGCGTCGGAGCACACCGGGGTCGAGCACGGACACGGTCGCGGCGAACACGAGCAGACCGGCGCAGAGCGAGAGCACCAGCCCCGCCAGCGCGTGACGGGGGCCGAGCAGCTGCCCCACCCCCCAGGTGGCGAACCAGGTCGGGACCGAGGCCAGCACGGCCGGCCGCGCCGCGCGCCACTGCGCCCCGAAGCTCACGTTGACATAGCGCCTGACCAGACGCGGAGGAGATTACGGCCGAGAGGATCGTGTCGGCCAGCGGAACCAGGGCCACGGCCGTCAGACCCCCGATCTGCGTGGCCAGCACGCACCCGCCGATCAGCGGGAGCAGGACGAACACCGAGAGCCAGGCCAGGGCTCCCGCGCGATCGACCGAGTTCAACAGCCAGCCGATCGTCTGATCGATCTGCCGGATTGCCGCCCACAGCCCCATGATCTCCAGCGGTCCGACCATCGGCAGCCACCGGTTTCCGAACACGACTCGGGTAAACGGCTCCGCCGCCGCGCTCATCAGGATCCCCACCGGACACGACACGAGCGATACCAGCCCGAGCACGCCGAGGAAGGCCGGTCGGACGTCTTCGCCGGCGTGCCGGCTCTTGGCGAAGCTGGGAAACGTCACCTTGGCGACGGGATGGGCGATCGTCCAGTAGACAAGGTCCCCGAGCCGGTTGGCCATCGAGTAGAAGCCAAGCCGCGCTGAGCCGAACGCCGCGCCGGCGGCGACGGTGTCGACGTTCTGACGGATGTACATGGCCAGCCCCTGGCCCAGGAACCCGCGACTGGTGGCGAAGTGCGCTGCGAGCGATCTCACGGTCGAAGGTCGGGCGCACCCGGTAGGGCGCCATCGCGAACAGGACCAGCCCGAGCGCCGCCATGCCGGCGATCTGGCCGAAGACCAGCGCCCAGACACCCTCGCCCGCTGCGGCCAGGGCGATTGATACGCCGGCGGTGACGGTGCTCTGCACGATCAGCCCGGCAAAGCGCCGACGGAATTCAAGCTCGCGCTGCAGGATCGCCTCCCAGAAACCTGCGATGCTGCCGAGCGGGAGCAGCAGGGCGATCACGGCGAGAATGCCGATCAGCCGAGGGGCGTGAAATACGGCCGCGGCCAGCGGCGCAAGCGCGACGGCGATCAGCGCGGCGCCCACGCCACTCAGCGCCATCAAGGTCAACAGCGTCCCTTTCCCGCGCTGATCGAGATCCTGGCGTACAACCAGCGTTCCCGAAAACCCCATGTCGGCGATCCAGTTCAAAAAGCTCGTCGCCAGCGTGGCCATGGCCAGCAGACCGAAATCGGCCGGCACGACGAGACGGGCCAGAACCACCGTCCCGATCACCGAGACGACCTTGCTCCCCGAGTAGGAGAGCAACGTCCAAGGCACCCCGCGTATGGCTTTGTCTTCCAAGCGATCAGTTCCTCGGACGGGGCGTCCCTGATAGTACTTCCGGCGCGATGCTCCCCAGACTCCGCGCACCGGCGGACCCGCGCCTAAAATGACCCGCCAGCGAATCACTCTAGTCCGGTCGGGCTTGTGCCGTACCCGAGGCGCGACGCCTGGCCGGAGATGAAGGCGCCATCCCCGGCTGAGCAGACCGCGTCGGTCCTGCTCGCCACCTACCACCGCCGGGAGCTGCTACCGGCTGTCCTGGCGCCGATCCTGGCCGATCCGGCCACCGGCGAGGCAGTGGTGGTCGTCGACGGTGGGCTCGACGGGTCGCTGGAGCTCCTTCAGGCCATGGCCGCCGAGGATCCGCGGGTCAAACCGTTGTTCGTCCCCAATGGCGGTGCGCCGCGGGCCCTGCTGGCCGGGGCGCAGGCCGCCCACGGCGACATCCTGGTGATACTCGACGACGATGAGATCGTCGATGCCGGCACGATCACCGGGCACCTGCGCCATCACCAGCCCGAGACCTGTGGGCTGGTGGTCGTCGGCTATGTCGAGATGGCCCTGCCCCCGGCCCGCCGGCCCGGCGACTTCACCCGCTACAAGTACGCGAAGGCCTACGAGGCGGACTGCGGCACGTACGTGCGCGAGCCTCAAACGATTCTGCGCAACCTCTGGGGCGGGTTCATCTCGATGCGACGCAGCGACTACCTGCAGGTGATGGGCGCGGTCGAGCAGTTCGTCGAGGGCTATCACTACGACCTTGACTTTGGCGCCCGCTGCATCGAACAGGGCTTTCACGCGGTGTTCGATCCCTCGCTGCGGGCCCGTCATCTCTACGAGCGCGACCGATCGGGGTTTCTCCGTGATGCTCGGAGCTCAGGGCGCAACCGGATCCTCGTCCATAGAGCCCATCCGGATGTGCTTCCGGCAATCGATGCGACGTTCATGGAGGGAGGGTTGCCGTGGCTTGCGCGCCGGGCGCTCAACCTTGCCCTACGCCATCGCCCGGTCGCGCAGCTGGTGGAACTCGGGACGGCCGTGGCCGGGCAGACTCCATCTGTGGCGCCTCGAGACGCTCGGGGCCACCTTCACCTGGATGGTGGAGCAGAAGCGCGGCGCTCTGGAGGTGACCTCGGGCGAGCAGTTCGGACCGTCAGTCGCGGGCGGCCCGTGAGCGAACTGCTCGTTCTGCGTTACTGCGCCGTCGCCGAGGGCGGCCGGTCTCGCCGGTCGGTCAGCCCAGGCCAGCTCGAGCGTCAGATCAGCTACCTGCTCGAGCGGGGTTACCGGGGTGCCCGGTTCACCGGCGCCGTGACGGCGCGCCCCGCGGCGGCCACGCTCGCGGTGACCTTCGACCAGGCTCGCCGCTCGGTGCTCCAACGGGCCTTCCCGGTCCTACAGCGGCTGAGCGTGCCGGCCACGATCTTCGTCCCGACCATGCTGGCCTCGACCGGCGGCCAGGATGCCGACCCGGTGATGAGCTGGGAGGAGCTGGCGGAGCTGGCCGCCGCGGATTGGGAGATCGGCTCCCAGACCCAGAGCGACGTCGTGCTCACCCTGCTGGAGGACGCCCGGCTGCGCGAGGAGCTGAGGGCCTCGCGGGCGGAGTGCGAGCGCCGGTTGGGAGTCCCGTGCCGGGCACTCGCCTATCCGCAGGGCGCCACGGACGCCAGGGTCATGGCGGCGGCAGCGGCGGCCGGCTACGTGGCGGCAGCCGGGCTGGCTCAGCGCCGCCCGCACGTTCCGTTGGCGCTCAACTGGCCGAGGCTCGAAATCTCCTCGCGTGACACGAGGCTGCGCTTCGCGGCCAGAACCTCACACGTGGCTGGGCGGCTCCGGCGGTTTCCCGTGTCAGAGCCGCCCCCGTCGCGGTCCGAGCCCGAGCTCGAGCTCCCGCCCGAGCGTCTCGAGGGAGCCGAGACGACGAGCCGGATCGCGGTGATCGTTCCCTGTTTCAACGATGGACCGCTGGTCCTCGAGGCGGTGGACTCGATCGTCGAGCCCGAGCCGGTTCAGCTCGTGATCGTCGATGACGCATCGTCGGACGAGTCGACGCTGCAGGTACTCGAGGAACTGCGCGGACGTGGGACACGTGTGATCCGCCACGACGTCAACCGGGGGCTGTCCGCCGCGCGCCGGACCGGCCTGAGCGCTACGACCGCGCGCTACGTGTTTCCGCTCGATGCCGACGATCTCCTCGTCCCCGGCGCGCTCTCGGCGATGGCCGACCGGCTGGACAGCCGTCCGGCGGTTGCCGCGTGCTTCGGCGACTACTCGAGTTTCGGCACCGGCAGCGGCGTCCGGCACGTCCCGGCGCGGCTTGACCCATACCGGGTCGCCTACCGGAACGACTATCCGGTCGCTTCGCTGTTCCGGCGCACCGTGCTCGAGTCGGTCGGCGCATGGCAGGCGGTGGGACGAGGGACCGGGTACGAGGATTGGAGCCTGTGGATGACCCTCGCTGAGCGAGGAGCCGAGGCCGTTCACTGGAAACGGGGGGTGTCGTTCCGGCGCCGGTTACACGGGAGCCGGATGCTTGGCGAAGCGGCGAAGCACCATGTCGAGCTCTACGCCACGCTGAGGACGCTCCACCCTCGTCTGTACTCCGAGTTGCGACGCCATCGCCGTGACACCGACCTTGGCTTCCTCGCCACGTGGCTGTACCCGATCGTGTACGGGTGGCGGCCACCGTTGGGGTTGGTGACCAGGCTGGAGCGGCTCCTGCGGCACTAGCTTCAGCTGCGCTGAAGCCGGCGCGTCAACCGACGTGAGATGCGGACGCGGTGGGAGAGGAACCGCTCGTGCAACCAGCTCTCGAACGCGCCCTCCTCCTGGTCCGCAACGAAGAATCGCGGCAGCTCCAGGCGAGAACTCGAGGCGGTGGCCAGGCCGTAGGTCGTCGCCACCGCCTGGCGAAAGCCGAGCTCGCGCACGATCTCAACGGTCGTGCGCGAGTAGTCGCGGGCCGGATTGCCGAACGGATAGGCAAAGCTCTCGGAGCTACGTCCGAGCCAGTCCTCCAGATCGGCCCGGCTGGACTGAAGCTCCTCGCGCTGGACGGAGCTCGACCTCGCGCCCAGTACCGGATGCGAGCGCGTGTGCGGGGCCAACTCCACCAGTCCACTGCCGGCCAAGCTCACAAGCTCGTCCATGGTCATCGCCCGCCGGCTTTCCCGTGCCGGTAGCGGCCGCTCGATTCCGGCCCACCGTCGGACCTGCTCGAGCGCAGTCTCGATCTCGACGTGCTCGCGCCGGTGCAGCCAGCTCCACAGCCGCCCCAAGCTGACTTCCGGCTTGTGCATGGGTGCGCTGAACCCATCTCCGTTCACTGTCACCCGAGAGCGGGTCGCGCGCGCCGCCCATGATCAGGCGCTCGAGTTCATCCCACCAGAACTCACGATCGCTTCCGGTATTCCCGGTGGCCACGAACACCGTCGCGGGAACCCCTGCCTGGGCGAGCCGGGGCAGGGCCTGCGTCAGGTTGTTGGCGTACCCGTCGTCGAAGGTGACACCCACCGACCGCGGTGGCAGCGTCCCGGCGGCCAGGCCGTCGGCGATCTCGGTGAGCGTGTGCGGCCGGAACTGCGTGGAGATGATCTCCATGTGCGCGGCGAAACGGTCCGGCCCTACGGCCAGCCTGAACGGATCGGCGGCCAGGTCAGCGACCACGTGGTACAGCAGGATTACCGCCCCGCGAGCGCGCCCCCGCGATTGACTCATTGCCCAATCTTGACATCCTGGTCCAGGCTCCGGCCTCAGATCAGAGCAGATGACGTCGCGGGTCCGATGGAGGATGACTGGAGGATCGCGCCCTGGGGACTGTCCACAAGCCGTAGCACTGCCCGGGCCTCCGCGGTCAGCGTTAGCGTTCGGTAGTCGCTGCCATCTATGCTCGCGGACGGCTTTTGCACCGCCGATAGGGCCTAGACTCGCTTTCTTCTGTGGCTACGAACTGGACATCCCCGCCGTCACCGACGGCCGCCACACCCACTGACGGTTCGCCGCTCGGCTCATACACCCAGGCCCTTCGCAGCCACAAGCTGATCGCGGCCTTGCTGTTCCTGCTGGTGTTCGCGCCCACGCTGGGTATCGCGCTGACCGGTCGCGCTCATACCAGGCCACTGCACGGCTGCTGGTCAACCCGCTTCCGCAGACCGATACGACGTTCATCGGCTTGCCGCTGATCCGGGATTCCGGGGACCCGACCCGGACGATGCAGACGGCGGCCACGTTGGTCGACTCTCCGCAGGCGGCTCAGCTCACCGCGTCGACGCTTGGCCACGGATTGACCTCCCGCGGTGTGCAGTCGGCCGTGTCAGTGCAGCCGGAGGGGCAGAGTGAGATCCTCGATATCACCGCGACCGACCCGGGCGCACATGCGGCCGCGGACCTGGCCAACACGTACGCCAGGTCGGCCCTGGCGGCGCGGGCGCAGCAACTCAAGGGCCTCGTAGCATCAGGCGGTCCTCAGCACGCAGGCACAGCTCGCCGGCAATCGCAACCCATCGAGCATCACCCGCGCGGATCTCGAGGCCAAGCTCAGTCAACTCAACTCGCTGAGCAACGGCCAGGACCCGACGCTGTCCTTCTCTCAGGCCGCGCTGCTGCCCTCGGCTCCCAGTGGTCTGGCGCCGTCGCTGATCATTGCCCTCGGTCTGGTGGCCGCAATCGCGCTTGCCTCCGCGGCGGTGTTGATCATCGAGCTCCTGCGAACCCGCCGCCTGATGCAGGAGCAGCAGCTGTTCGCGCTGATTCCGGTGCCCGTCCTGGCACGCATACCGCTGCTGCCCAGACGGCTGCGGCGGAGCCGCACACTGCTCAAGGGTCCGCTACCAGGCGCAGTCGGCGAGGCGCTTCGCGGCATCCGCATCCAACTTGATCTACTGCACGGCCGACACCGGACGATCTTGATCACCAGTGCGTTTCACGGTGACGGAAAGACCACCACGGCGATCAATCTCGCCCGCGAGATGGCCGAAAGCGGCGCTCGTGTGCTGCTGGTCGATGCCGACATGCGCAAGCCGGATCTGGCGCCCTCGCTTGACATCGAGCCGGTGATCGGGCTCCCGGAGGCGCTGGAGTCCGACGAGCCGTTCTCGTACGCCCTGGCACCGCCCAGCCTGCCATCGCTGCGGGTACTGCCATCGTGGTCGGATCCGCAATTCAACAGCCTCGATCGAGTTGCCTACGCGCTGCCCGCTGCGCTCGATCGCGGCCTCGAGGAGGCCGACTACGTGATCCTCGACGCGCCACCGCTGGGCGAGGTGGCGGACGTGCTGCGGTTCATTGGCGTGGTCGATGACGTCCTTTTGGTCTCTCGTCTCGGACAAACACCCATGGGGCCCCTGGAAGTCGCCCGCGAGCTGCTCGATCGCGCCGGCCGTCTACCCACCGGGCACGTGGTGATCGGCTCGAGTCCTCGGCACGCCCCTGGCTATGGCTACAACTACTCCGACCAGAATGAGCAGCGGCGTCCGGCTGAGAACAACTCCGGGGCCAAATGCTCCCGCCGCGCAGCGGCGCCAACCCGCCCAAGCGCTGACGCCGACGCTGTTGCCCGTACAAGCCCGGATGAGGATGCCACCGTGAGCTCCGCTGGGCCTCACGAAGCACCGCGGTAGGCCTTGTCCACGCAGGAGGGTGCGCCGCGGTTCGAGCTTGGCCACTTCGAGCGCAGCGACAGTGGCGCTACCACGCATCTCGTTCTCAGTGGGCGGTTCATCGAAGACGCACGCTCACTGGCTCGCGCACACCGCCGTACTCGTAGTCAAGCGTGACGGCGAGCGAGGTCGCTCGGGTCGCTCCCCAGAGCGATTCGTCCACCGCCACCACGATTGAAGATGGAGTCCACTGGTGGGTCTCGTTTGCGGTCCGCAAGTCGGCCCTGGCCGACACCATGACCGACACCGACGCCGAAGGCACGCGTTTGAGATAGCGGCCGAGGGAACACAGCCGATCGCGCTCCCCGCACCGCTGCGCGTCTCCCGCCCATTGATCGTGGGCGGCCCCGCCTCGGAGCGTGCGGCCGCCTCAGCGGGCCGCTGCCACCGCGCGCGCCGAGTGCTCGGGCCGCGCCGATCAGGCTGGGCTCGGCTGCGCTCGCGTGCGCAACGCCGGCTCCATGACGTTCCCCGGCCCGCGCGGCTGGCCGCGGCGTGTTCGCTGGCGGCGGGACTGGTCGCCGGCGCCGGGGTGCCTCACCGCTTCGCACGACTATCAAGCCACCGCACTCGTGCTGGTGACCCCGTTCAGAGCTGCCGACGCCAACTACTCCGGCTTGCCGGTGCTGCACTCCAGCGGCGACTCTGCGGCAGTGCTCAAGACGGCGGCGGCCATCCTCGGACAGCCATCTGTGACCGCACTGACCGCGCGCGACATGGGACCGCAGTGGTCCCCGACGCGAGTCGATTCCCACGTGCTGGTGGTGGCCGACTCCGGCCGCGAACCTGCTCGATGTCAAGGCCACCGGCATCCTCCGCGGCGCAGGCGATCCGGCTGGCCAACGTGTTCGCGGCCAACGCGCTGGCGCTGCGCCGGGCACAGCTGCAACCGGCGATCGCGTCGCAACTCGCTCGCGCGCAGGCCGGACCTGCGCAGTTGGGGCCGGCGACGACCCGGGCGAGCGCCGCGGCCGCCACCCGGGTGGCCGCCCTGCTCGCGCTCCGTGGAACCGGGGACCCGAGCCTCCGCGCGGCGCGTCCGGCGACGGTCGGCTCCCGCCAGGGTCCGACCCACGATGCTGAGTTGGTGCTGCTGGCCCTGGTCGCAGGCGCACTCCTCGGGCTGGGCGGTGATTGGTTCGCGGACCGCCTCGGACGACGCGCGGTGCGCGACGAACGGCGCCTGGCCAAGCTGACCGGCGTGCCCATCCTTGCCCGCTTCCCCGCCGGCTGGCGCTCCGCCGGCCTCGAGGACGCATGGAATGCGCCGGAGCTCCAGCGGCTGGTCACGCTGCTCGAGCTCGGCCGGGCCGCTCCGGAGACGATCGCGGTGGTGAGCCCGGACGCCGGGGACGGAAAGACCACCGTGGCGACCGCGCTGGCCGTGCATCTCGCGCGGCGACGGGAATCCGTCGCCTTACTGGACCTGGACTGGCGCACACTCGACGCGCAGCGGCGACTCGGCGTCAGCCACGCCGCCGCAGCCTCCTCGCGCGGCAGCAGCGGCAACAATCACCCCCTGCTTCCCGCCGCCAGCGCCCGGTCGCTACTGGTCGGCGCGGTCGGCTCCGTCTCCAGCGCCGAGCTGAGCGCGACGGTGACGCGGACGCTGTCGATCACCGATCGGGTCGTCGTTGACACGCCGTCGTTGAGCATGAGCCGTGACGCCCTGAGCGCTGCGGTCGCGGTTGAGGCCGTGCTCGTGGTGGTCGCGCTGGAGCGAACGTCTGAGCAGATCTCGTCGAGACGCTGCAGTCGCTGTTGCGCGCCGGCGTGCGGCCGACCGGGAATCTTGCTGTTCGGTGCGGCCGGGTCCCGCGTGAGCCGGACGCGCGGTCTGCGCGAGCATCCCGCGCCGCTGCCGCCGCGGTTCGGCCGAAACCCAGCGGGCAGCGCTCGGTGTAGCCCGCGCGCCGAGGAACTGGCGAGCGTCAACATCGCCGGACCGAGCGCGAGGAGGGCCCAGAGACGCTGATCGACGCCCGCGGAGATGAAGCCCGAAGCGGTCAGCATCGCCACCGAAGCCACCACCACGGCGCGCGACACGTTCTCCATCACCCGGTCGCCCAGCGCGCGGAATCGCCGGGCGGCCCGAAACCCTGAGGCCAGACATAGGACCGCCACCGCAACGAACAGCAGCAGCCCGATGATTCCGGTCTCCGAGACGAATTGCAGATAGGTGTTGTGGGCCACCTCGGGCGAGTCGACCAGGTACCGCGCTTCGGTCAACGTGCCGGGCTGACGGGTGTAGTCGCGAGCCACGACCACGTAATTTGCGTCGCCGACTCCTCCGATGGGGTGCGCGCGGACGATACGCAAGGCGACGGTCCACTGATCGGTCCGGCCGCTGCCGTTGCCCACGCTGGTGACACGGTCCAGCGCCGACGGGTAGGCGGTGAAGCCCACGGCTACGACGGCCACGAGAATCAGCACGACCGACATCACCCACCGCCGCTGCCCGGGGAACAGGACGAAGGACAGCAACAGACCGACGATGAAGGCGACCAGTCCACCCCGCGACGCCGTGGCCACGAGCCCGATGGTGAGGATCGTCAGCGCGAGGACGAGCCCAGTGCGCCCCACGGTGTGAAAGCGCTCGGGTATCTCCTTGACGACGGCGATCAGCACGGCGGCCAGCGCGATCGCCGGGACGATGCCGGCGGCCAGGAAGTTCGGATCCCCGTTTGCGCCACCCAGACGACCGCCGTAGCTGGCGACGTTTGCCGCCTGCGATCCCGAGACACCGCCCGCCAGGCCGTAGGCCACCGACAGCACGGCGCCGACGACAAACGCGAGAACGACCATCTGCGCGACGCGTCGTGAGTGCATGGTCGAGACGACGATGACGAAGATCAGGGCCACGGCGTACCAGTGCCAGAGGTCCTTGAAAGCGGTGGTGGGATCGCTGGCCCAGGCCGTCGACAGGGTGACCCACACCATCAGGCCCGCTACCGCCCAGAATGCTCGGCGGTTGATCCTGATCGCCCGCCAGAGCTCGGCGCGACGTTGCCCGACGACGCCCAGCCACGCGCCGGCCACGAGCAGGCCCGCGCCCTTGCCGGCGAGGTTGAGTGCACTGATCCCGGATAGGAACGGCAAGGCGATCCAGACCGCCAGCCCCGCCCCCAGATCGGTCAGGGCCACCGGGACATAACACAGGGCCACGAACAGGGCGAGACCGATTTTCAGCTGAAAGATCAGCGCTCCCCCGACGGCGGCGCTCGCCAGCACGGCCAGTGCCCGCACCGGCGGACCCGACTGCCTTGTTCTCCGAGGTCCGAGGGCGGACCCGCGAAGCACGCTCACGGCGAAGGCTTTCGTAGATCGCGGCACGTCATTCGTGCACAGCTTAGGGGTGACGGCGCGGCCTGATGCGGGCCCAGCGGTGGGCAATAGGCGGCTAAAAGGGAGTTTTGTGGGGGATTCGCCGTCTCAACCGCTGCGGTCGTGGCGCACACCCTCAAGTTTTGCCGGGGCGTCCATAGCTTCAGTCCCCAGCGGACAGGGGTTCGTGCATGTGCAGGGGAAGACAAAAACTACATCGAGCGGCCGTGGCCGCCGCGGTCCTCGCTGGGATGCTGGTGATGATGCCGGCCAGTGCCAGCGCGACGCGGACATTGCATTCGTTCTCCGGCGTGCAGACGCGGGGCGCGGTCGTGTTTCATCTCCGTGGGCTGCGCCACCAGCCGATCCGCTGGGGCCGTCTGCTGTGGCGGGGCCGATCGATTTCCGTGCGAGCCGAGCGGCTGCGCCGCGCCGCCGCGCGCGGTGTACTGCGCATGCACCTCGTTAGCGGGCGCCGCGGCCGGCGAACGGCGCATCTCAGCGCGGGCGTACACCCGTGGCTGATCGTTGCAACGGCTCCCCGGCGCACCGTGGCTCGGCTCGTTCTGCCCGGCCGTTCAGTCAATCCCGCCGTGGCGTTGCCGGGGATTCCTGCGTCGGCTCGGTATGTGTCACCGAGCGGTGACGATGCCAATCCCGGTAGCGCCGCAGCGCCCTGGCGCACGCTGGCTAAGGCCACCACCGCGGCCGCTCCCGGCGACACCGTCGTGCTCGAAGCCGGAACCTACGGCGCCCGCGGCACCCGCACCAACTGGAACGCCGCCGGCACCGCGGCCGCACCGATCAACTTCATCGGCGATCCGAGCGGCACCCGCCCCACCATCCTTGGCTACAACGTCCTCTACGGCGCCCACGTCCGCGTGTGGAACCTCCTCTTCGACGGCCCCACCGGCAACGTCGGCCCCAACCCCTCCGGCGGCGAAGAAGTGATGCTCTGGCTGCAAGCCCCAGACATTCAGATCAACGACTCTGAAATCCGCAACGCGCACTGGCACGCCGGCATCTACGTCACCGGCGGCAACGCCGACAAGCTGATCGGCAACTACATCCACGACAACGGCAACCGCGCCGACCCCGCCCAGGCCAACCTCGACCACGGCATCTACTGGGACAGCGGCAACGGCGGCGTGATCGCCAACAACCTGATCGTGCACAACCTCGCGCACGGCATCCAGCTCTACCCCGACGCCCAAGGCGTCAACGTCGAATGGAACACCATCGCCGACAACGGCAAAGCCGGCGTCATGATCGCCGAGAACGCCGCCAACAACACCGTCGCCAACAACATCGTCGCCAACAACACCGAAAACAGCATCCGCAGCTGGAGTCTCACCGGCACCGGCAACACCGCCCACGACAACATCGTCTGGAAAAACGGCACCGGCAACATCGGCACCGAAGCCGAAGGCCTCACCCTCAGCCACAACACCCAAACCGACCCCCAGTTCGCCGGCGCGAGCGCGGGGGCACCCGCTGAGATGCAGCGCAGCCTGAGCCCGGCCTGAGGCCGGGAACCGGTTCCACGGCTGACGGGCTGCGCATCAAGCGTCGCGCCCGCTGCGCTCGGCTGACGCGACTCGTGGACCCGAGGTTCATATATGCGTCCAGCCTGAGCGGCCAAGCTCCGCAAACTCGCCTCAGCGCCCGAACCGTAGAGCACCACTTGGAAATCACCAGGCGCCGGACGCTCGCCGGTTAGTCGAGCCAGAACCATCTCCCTCGCGCCGCGGACCCTCGGAGGACAAGATGTCTACAAGCCGTGCCCTTCGGCATGCTCTGGCACGTCTACGGCCGTCAGCAGCGGGCGCGGCGTCTGTCCTGGCGATCGCCTCGTGCGTGTTCTCGCTCGGGGTCGCAGCGCCCGCGGCGGGTGCGAAGGACAGCCTGCACAAGTTCCGTGGGGTCGGCCGCAACGGTCTGGTCGATTTCCATCTCTGGGGACTGGGTCACGGTCGTATCGCGTGGGGACGCGTGCTCGTAGGCCGTCGCACGTCGCTGGTGCGTGCCCGGCAGCTGCGCACCGCGGCCCGCCACGGACATCTGCGCGTCCACCTGACTCGCGCCTCAGCGGCTAGGCGCAACCGCCCCCCCGTGTTGATCGTGGCCACCTCACCGCCACCCCCAGTGAAGCCGACCCCGACCCCGACCCCGACCAAGCCCCCGGCCCCGATCCCGGCCCCGCCAGCCCCCACGCCCGGCTCGCCTTCCTCGGGCGGCCCCTCGGGCGTCGCCGTGGCGTTGCCGGGGATTCCTGCGTCGGCTCGGTATGTGTCACCGAGCGGTGACGATGCCAATCCCGGTAGCGCCGCAGCGCCCTGGCGCACGCTGGCTAAGGCCACCACCGCGGCCGCTCCCGGCGACACCGTCGTGCTCGAAGCCGGAACCTACGGCGCCCGCGGCACCCGCACCAACTGGAACGCCGCCGGCACCGCGGCCGCACCGATCAACTTCATCGGCGATCCGAGCGGCACCCGCCCCACCATCCTTGGCTACAACGTCCTCTACGGCGCCCACGTCCGCGTGTGGAACCTCCTCTTCGACGGCCCCACCGGCAACGTCGGCCCCAACCCCTCCGGCGGCGAAGAAGTGATGCTCTGGCTGCAAGCCCCAGACATTCAGATCAACGACTCTGAAATCCGCAACGCGCACTGGCACGCCGGCATCTACGTCACCGGCGGCAACGCCGACAAGCTGATCGGCAACTACATCCACGACAACGGCAACCGCGCCGACCCCGCCCAGGCCAACCTCGACCACGGCATCTACTGGGACAGCGGCAACGGCGGCGTGATCGCCAACAACCTGATCGTGCACAACCTCGCGCACGGCATCCAGCTCTACCCCGACGCCCAAGGCGTCAACGTCGAATGGAACACCATCGCCGACAACGGCAAAGCCGGCGTCATGATCGCCGAGAACGCCGCCAACAACACCGTCGCCAACAACATCGTCGCCAACAACACCGAAAACAGCATCCGCAGCTGGAGTCTCACCGGCACCGGCAACACCGCCCACGACAACATCGTCTGGAAAAACGGCACCGGCAACATCGGCACCGAAGCCGAAGGCCTCACCCTCAGCCACAACACCCAAACCGACCCCCAGTTCGCCGGCAACTATGGCCTCCAGGCCTCAAGCCCGGCCAACGGCACGGCCGGGGCAATTGCGGGCGGCGCCACCGCGTTCTAGTCAACAAGCGCGCGCGCCTGGAGGTTTTGTGCAGGACGACCCGGACCTAGGGTGGGCAATCCTCCACAAAAACACGGACGCGTTCCGGGCCAAGAGCCGACTATAGAATCGAGCTTTATGCGTGCAATCGTGCTCGCGGGGGGGCTGGGTACGCGGCTGCGTCCGTACACGGCCGTCCTTCCGAAGCCACTCATGCCGGTAGGCGACCGACCGGTGCTCGACATCATCGTGCGGCAGCTGAAGAGCGCCGGCTGCGAGCGCATCACGATGTCCACCGGCTACCTCGCCGAGCTGATCGAGGTGTTCTTCGGCGATGGCGCGAAGTACGACGTGTCAATCGACTACTTCCGGGAGAGCGAGCCACTGGGCACCGTGGGTTCACTGGGACTGATCCCCGATCTGGACGAGGACTTCCTGGTCATGAACGGCGACATCCTCACCGATCTCGATTATCGGGCCTTCTTCGCCGATCACCTGGACAACGACGCCGTGGCGACGATCGCCACCCGCACTCGCGAGGTCGAAATCTCGCTGGGGGTACCCCAGTTCGACGCGATTGACGACGCGACGCTGATTACCGGCTTCATCGAGAAGCCGCGGATCAGCTACGAGGCGAGCATGGGCGTCTTCTGTCTATCCTCGCGCGCCGTGAGCTACATCGAGCCCGGCGAGCATCTGCATCTTCCCGACCTACTGCTGCGGCTCGTCGCCAACGCCGAGACCGTGCGAGCCCGGCCGTCGCAGGACTACTGGCTCGACATGGGCCAGCATGACGACTACGAGGCGGCGATCGCGGAGTTCGAGCGGATGAAACATCGCCTGCTCCCCGTACCGTGACCGGTCGGCCGATCCTCGTCACGGGCGGAAGCGGCTATGTCGGCGCTCCCCTGTGCCGGCTCCTGATTGATCGCGGACGCACGGTGCGAGCCCTCGACTCCCTGGCCCACGGCCAGGACGACGTGGCCGAAAGCCTCGAGCGAGCCGGAGTCGAGCTGATTCGCGGCGACATCCGCGATCCACAGCTGCGCGCGGCCGCCGTGGATGGCGCCGGCGCAGTGGTACACCTGGCGGCGATCGTCGGCGATCCCGCGTGCGCTCGTGATCCGGCTCTATCGCATGAGGTCAACGTCGTCGGCACCCGCGCACTGTTGGGCGATGCCCGCGCCGCCGGGGTACGCCGTTTCCTGTTCGCTTCGACGTGCTCCAACTATGGCCGCATGGCCGATCCCACCACGCCGATCGACGAGGACGGCGAGCTTGCGCCAGTGTCGCTGTATGCCGAACAAAAGGTGCAGATCGAGCAGATGCTCCTGGCCGGAGAGCACTCCGACATCGCGAACACTTGTCTGCGTTTTGCCACCGTCTACGGCGTCGCGCCCCGGATGCGCTTCGATCTGACTGTCAACGAGTTCACCCGGGACCTCTGGGCCGGTCGCGATCTGGAGGTCTTCGGTGAGCAGTTCTGGCGGCCCTACGTCCACGTTCGCGATGCGGGACGCGCCATGATGACCGTGCTCGACGCGCCGCTCGAGCAGGTCGCCGGTCAGGTCTTCAACGTGGGACGTTCAGGCGAGAACTATCGGAAGCTCGACCTGGTCGAGCAGATTCAGCAACGAGTCGACACCGGTTCGGTCAGCTACGTCCGACGTGACGAGGATCCCCGCGACTACAAGGTGAGCTTCGACCGGATCCGTGAGCGGCTTGGCTTCGAGACTCTGAGGACGGTCCCGGATGGGATCGAGGAAGTCATCGCGGCTCTGTCGGCTGGGACCTACCCGGACCCTTTCTCACCCAGCTACCGCAATTGACGCCGGCGCGTCACTTCTTGCCCTTCGCCCGCGGTATCAAGCACGGCGCCACCGGGCTCTGATAGGCGCCGATGTCGAGCCGAGCTGCACGGCTCGCTCCGGCAAAGTCATAGTTGAGCGTCGATTTGATCCGCCATCCGCGGCCGACCGCGGGGCTGCAGGGAGCGATCCGATAGTCGCCGGGGCCGACGAACTGCGGCACGGCGGTGATGTTGTGCCAGAGCTTCAGCCCGCGGGTCTCGGTACCGATGTTGCCGCTGCCGTTACCCCACACCAGGTTGTTCTCGACCAGATTGTGGGCGCCCTGAGGCTCGAAGCTGCGGATGCTGTTGTCTCCGTTGCCGGCAACGATGTTGTCGATGATCGTGTCGTGGTTGGCGCTCCCAGCGATCATCACTCCCGACTTGCCGTTGTCCACGATGGTGTTCTGCTCGACCGTCACCTGGCTGCCGGAGGGGTAGAGCTGGATCCCATGCGCGAGGTTGTGGATGATTAGGTTGTTGGCAATCAGTCCGCCGCGGCCGGATCCCCAGTAGATGCCGTGGTCGATGTTGGCCTGCGCGGCCTGGGAGAAGTCTCCGTTGTCGTGGATGTAATTGCCGATCAGCCGGTCGTTGCCCGGTCCATCCACGTAGATGCCGGCGTGCCAGCGCCCATCGGCGACCTCAGAGCCGGAGAGCACGTCGTCGGCGCCGGCGATCCAGATCAACACCTCCTCGCCTGTGGGGTATTGAGAACTGGTCGGATGCACGGCCCCGGTCGGCCCCTTGAACACCAGATTGCGCAGACGCAGGTGCGCGCCGGAGACCTTGTTGTAACCCAGGATCACCGGCCGCGCCTGCCCGCTTTGCCCGATGAATATGATCGGCGCGCGTGAGCGGCCGCTGGCGGGCCACTCGGTGCGTCTGCCGTAGCCGCCGTACGTGCCGGGCTCGAACACCACCGTGTCGCCCGGCAGCGGTGAGCGGACCGCCTTCAACAGCGACCGCCATGGGCGCGCCGAGGTTCCCGGAGCGCGGTCAGACCCGCCCGGCGAGACGAAAAACGTCCGCGGTCGCCGGGGCTGATGCCCATGCCTGGTGTGGTGCGAGCGGGAGGCGAAGGACGCCGCCTGACCAATCAACACCACGGCAAGCACGGCGAGTGCTACTGCCGTTGCCGCTCGTCGCATGCGAGGCTAGTGTGGCAGAGGCGGCCATTAAAGGCGCCTCCCCCGCGATCTTTAAAGCTGACCAACCCTGATCATCGCTCGTGACGCCCGCCGGAGCGGAGGAATGCCGCGACCCGGCCAGCCTCGCGGTCAAGCGTGTGCTCGGAGGCCTTGCCGATTCCCGCGCTGACCAGCGCTCGCCGGAGCTCGGCGTCTGATCCGATTTGCTCGAGCGCCGCCGCGGGCGCATGAGCGTCCCCCGGGGCCACGAGCAGTGCCGCCCCCTCGGCCGCGGCCCGGACACCCCCGACCGCGGTGGCGACGACGGGCAGACGAGCGGCGAACGCCTCGAACAGCACCTGCGGCAGTCCCTCCGTCCAGGAGACATGCAGCAACGCATGGCTCGTGCGATAGATCTCCGCCAGCCCGGCGTCGTGCGGCACGTAGCCGAGGAAGTCGACGTGATCACGGAGTCCAAGCTCTTCTACGCGCTGGCTCAGCGATTGTTCGAGCGGCCCCTCGCCGCAGATCCGCAGCCGCCACCGTGCGTCCTGCCGGCGCAGCTGCGCGAGGATGTCCGCCAGCAGCAACGGATTCTTCTCCTGCTCGAGCCGGCCGACGCTCAGAACGTTCAACTCCCCGCCATCGTATGAGCGGTCCGCGGAGGCCGCTGCGGCCTCGAGGTCGCTGTCACGGATCAACGACACGGCCATCTCGAGCACGCGTGGGCGCGGATACTGGGCCGTCAGGGCAGGGCCGACCGCGATCAGGGGCACGAACCGAGCCAGCGTGCTCCAGGCTAACTCGAGCAGGTCGCCTGCCTGCTGGACCCAGCGGCGGTCTGGATGGCGCGCTCGTACGTAGCGAGGAAAGTCCTGCCGCACCCCGAGCGCGACCGACTTGCGCCGGGCGAGCGCCAGACCGGCAAACAGCAGGGCGAGCGGATGCGGGCCGAGCAGCCAGACGCCGTCGACCTGGCCCAGCACCCGCCAGAAAGCGGCCAGTGAACGAGCCATCCCGCGCACCGCTCCGACGGTCTGGGTCAGGCTTTGGAAGTAGGGAAGCTCGACGAATTCGATGCGCCCCGGCAGCGCGTAGCGAAGCCGCCCCGGCTGCGGGTCCACCTTGCCGACAATCGTGACTCGGGTCAGATGCTCCGCCAGCTCACCCAGGAACAGCGCGAACGCGCGCTCGGCGTAAATCCGGCCGCCGTCGCGGCGGTAGGTGTAGTCGGTATAGACCGCCAGGCGCATCAGTTCTCTGAGTTCCTCGGCCGCGGAAGCCCGCTGGCCCGCACCATCGCCTCCAGCGGCGCTCCGTAGCGCAGGGAGCCTCGCCAGAAGCCCAATCCGTAACTGAGGTGCATGGTCATCCACACCAGCGGCAGCAGCGCAGCCTCGCCGGGCTCGCCCGCGCGCGCCGCGCGGGCGCCCGCGGTGCCCATCGCCGCGACGTAGGCCGCGACTCCCGCCCGCGCGATTCCCCGCGCACGCCGGGGCCCCGGCCCGGCGGCGAGGGCCGCCGTCAGCGTGAGCGCGGCCGGGAGCAGCTGCGAGCGCCGCATGCTCTCCGGGTGTCGCCCGGCGGTCTTTGCCCGGTAGGTCCCGTAGGTCAGATATTGACGGGCGAGCCTGCGCATCGAGTCGCGCGGGACATACTCAGCGGCCATCGCGGGGATGCAGACGATACGTCCGCCGGCCTTGCGGATCCGCGCGGCCAGCTCGACGTCCTGGTCGTTGATCCATTCCTCGTCCCAGCCCTCCTGTTCGAGCAGGGTGGCTCGGCGCCAAATGCCCGTGAACCCGGTGTCGACCTCGATTTCCTCGTGCAACTCGCGGCGAAAGCTGGCGCCTCCCGTCCCGAGCGAGGTGGTCAGCGCCCGCGCGACCAGGCGCGAGCCGCGGCTCGTGCCGACCGCGAGCTGCGGCCCGCTGACCCACTCGGCGCCGCCCATCTCCAGCCGGGCCACGCCGGCGGCGAGGTACCGCGCCGGGTAGATAGTGTGGGCATCCATGCGGGCGACGAACTCGCCGCGGGCGGCACGCAGGCCGATATTGAGCGCGCTGGGCGTTCGCCGCGCCGGGTTCTTCAACACTCTGACGCGGTGATCGGCTCCGGTCAGTTGACCGAGGATCTCCAGCGATGAATCCGAGGAACCACCATCGATGAACAGATATTCGACGACACCGTCGAAGTCCTGAGCGAGCATCGCCGCGGCGGCCTCGCGCAGATGCCCCTCCTCGTTGAGAACCGGCACCAGGACGCTCACGTCTACGGGCCGCTTCGGCATGCTGGCGGCCACGTTACTTGATGTTCTGGGGACGGAAGAACTGACTCTGGTTGCCGGCCGTGGTGAGCAGGCGGTTGAAGTCAACCGGGTCGATCGGCAGGCGCTGGCGGAGCATTACCTCCGCCTGTGCGATGACCGGATCGTCGGCGTCGAGCCGCCTGGCGTGCGCGAGCTCGACAGCGGCAGCGGGGAACTCTCGCGCCTGGGCATCGAGCAGCGCGAGCTGAAGGTGCGGATACCAGTTGTCCTCCCGCTTCAGGGCACGCTCGAATGCCACGCGCGCCCGTGCGCTGTCACCAAGGTCGAGCGCAATCGTGCCCTCGGTGATGTCCGCGTTGATGTCGAACGGATTCAGCTTTTCCGCACGATTGAGGTCGGCGTAGGCGGCCGCAGCGTTGGTCCGAAACGTCGCTAGGGCCCGCTCGCGGTACCGGCTCGACACGTAGCCGCCGGCCACCGCGACCAGGGCGGCGAGGCTGGCCAGCGCCGCGGCCGCGATCGCGATCGCGCGCAGTGCGGGCCGCGGAGTCAGCACGGCCGGGCCTGAGACGGCCGCTTGAACGAGCGGCGCGGGCGGGCGCTTGAGCGTCATCGCGGCCATCGAGAACCCCAAGGCCGGGGCGGCCAGGGCAGGAAACTGATCCACCCAATCCAGGGAGTCATGGATCAGGAAATAGGCGGCTATGGCCAACGCGGTAACCGTGCAGGCCCGCGCGAGCCCTCGACTGCGCAGTGCGGAGGCAATCAGCCCGTAGGCCAGCCCGCCGATCACTGCCACCAGGAGCAGGAAGCCCACGATCCCGTTCTCGCTCAGGGCCCGCAGCGCCAGGTCGTGGGCGTACTTCGAATGCTTGTCATAGCGCCGCAGCGCGTCGTAGCGGGGTCCGAAGTTGCCCGCGCCGGCGCCGAAGATCGGCTGGCCGGCGAACATGTGCAACGCGACCCGCGCGTAGTCAAGACGCTCTTCCGGCGAGGCGGACAGAATCCGTGTCGGCCCGAAGCCGGAGTCGTGGCTGGCGGTGTTGTAGAGCTTTCTCGTCTCGTGAACGACGACCGGGACGGCCCCGCCCACGGCCAGGCATAGCAGCACCGCGCCGGCGATCCAGCGCGAGCGCCGGCTCCCCGGCAGACCTCGCGCGGCAGGGACGGGCCGGGGGGTCACTGAGGCGCGTTCCGGGCGGCGTACGCTCACCGACCGGTCCCAGCGCCATTCGACGACGGACAGAATTCCAGCCAGTACGAGCGCGAGCAGACTGGTGATCAGCATCCCGTCGGCCGCCCGCTGCAGCACCGGGCCGACGTGGTGCCCGGCCGTGATCGCGTCGTCCACGGCGACCGTGCGGGGTATCGAGACGGCCAGAGCCCCCCCCACGATCGCCATTCGCGCCAGCAGCCGCAGCCGGTCGGAGGCGAAGACCGCCACGATCGGGACGGTCAGCACCAGGCCGAGGACCGCCGCCCGCGTCTGCGGCAGAAACGCAAATTCCGCCAGGAATACGGCCACCGGCAGGCAGAGCGCACGCAGCCACGGGGGCAGCTCGCGGCGCGAGCTGAAGATCAGCACGGGCCACATTCCCATGACCGCAAGCGCCGCGGTCGCGTTGGAGTAGTGCAGCGGTGTGGCCCACCGCAGCTGGACAAAGAACCGATCGAGGCTCGTCGCCGATGTGGCCTCGATCAGCCCGACGGCGCAGAACGCCGCGATTGCCACGGCCCACAGTCCCATCATCATCCCCAGCAGTCGCGGGGTCCAGCTCAAACACGAGCACACCAGCCCAACCAGGGCGTAGAGCACGAGGAGGTTCGATGCCTCGAGCGCGGTTCCCGGCGAGCTTGCCCAGAGGATCGAGAGGTAGTTGAGCGCCACGAGGGTGAAAAACGCGAGCAGCGCGATGCGGGGTGCGCGCGGGAGCGCGGGCCGTCGGCGGGCGACCAGCACCAACAGGGCCGCGACCGAGCCGAGCGCGAGGGTGCTCGGGTACCAGACGTCGCCGTAGTAGCCCCCGCTGGCCCCGATCCAGACGATCCACAGGGCCAGCAGAGCGGCGGCGAGCCCCGCGGTCAGCGGATCGCTGACGCGCTCTGAGCGGGCGTCGGTTGGTACGGTCACGGAATGAGCTCCTGGAAGGTGCCGCTGTCAGATGTGGTGGTCACTGATGAGGACATCGCCGTGGTGGCCGACGTTTTCCGATCCGGCTGGCTAAGCCTTGGCCCCTGCACGAAGCGCCTCGAGGAGAGGCTTGCAGACTACGTCGGCAGCCGCCACGCCGTGGCGCTCTCCAGCGGCACCGCGGCGCTTGCATCTGATCTGTCTGGCCGCGGGCCTCGGGCCCGGCGACGAGGTGATCGTCCCCTCGATGACGTTCGTGGCCACCGTGAACGCGATCGCCTACGTCGGCGCGCAGCCGGTGTTCGCGGACATCGCCTCGGGTCTCGAGCCATGGCTGTCAGCCGAGTCGGTGAGGCGGGCGATCACCGGCCGCACCCGCGCAGTCATGACGATGAGCTATGGCGGTCACGCCGGTGAGCTGCACGAAATCGCTCAGCTCTGCTCCGACCATGGACTGCAACTGCTCGAGGACTCCGCCCACGGCCTCGGCTCCCGGCTGAACGAGCGGCACCTGGGCACCTTCGGCGCGATGGGCGCATTCAGCTTCTTCTCCAACAAGAACCTGGCGGTCGGCGAAGGCGGAGCGATGGTCACCGACGACGACGAGCTGGCCGACCGCGTGCGGCTGCTGCGCTCGCACGGGATGACGTCGCTGAGCTGGGATCGGCACAAGGGCCACGCCACCGGTTATGACGTCGTGGCGCTCGGCTTCAACTACCGGATCGACGAACCGCGAGCGGCGCTGGCTCGTCACCGGCTCCAGCGGCTCGACGGCGAGAACGCCCAGCGGGCGATTCTCGCCGCGCGCTACCGGGAGCGGTTCGCAGATCTCGGCATCGAATGTCCGCTCAGCCCCTCCGCCGGCGTGCAATCCGCCCATCACCTATTTTGCATCCTGCTGGCGCCGGGCACCGATCGACAGGCGTTTCGGGACGGGCTGGCCGCTGAGGGGATCCAGACGAGCATGCATTATCCGCCGGTGCACCGCTTCTCCATCTATGCGGGCGCGGGGGCCGGGCTTCCGGTCACCGACGACTATGCGCGGCGGACCGTGACCCTGCCGATGTACGCGCACATGACCGAAGCGCAGCAGGATCAGGTCATCGCCGCGGTCGAGCTCGCGTTGGTGTCTCGGGTCGCGAGTCCCTGATCGGTCCCGCAGCAGCGAGCTCCTGACCGGGGAACCAGACCGCCAGCCGGTGTGACCGGCGGTCAGGCTCGCGTCGGATCACTGCGAATCAGTCCGCGTGGGGCTTGATGCGCCAGCGCAGCACGATTCCCGTGCCCAGCAGGACAAACGCAATCGCGCTCAGGGCGCCAACGTTGACGCCGGTGAACGGCAGTGTTCCGTCCGAGGTGGGCCCGTCGGGAACCCCAGAGTATGCGCTTGTGGTGGGGTTTCCGGCCGCCAGCGCTGGCGCCGAAAAGGCAAGCAACAGACCACAAGTGATCGCCAGCAACAGCTTGAGTCTCATCTACAGAACCGCTCCGTTCCAGATTGTGTTTCGCAACACTTCGCCTACCCAAACGTCCACGATACCAACCACGTGGTGCGGCGGCAAACCCGGGCCGATCGCGCCCCGGGCGGAAATTGGCCAGGTCGCGCGCGGGCGCAGTCAGCCGAAGTGACGATCGGCGGTGTCGACGATCCGCGCTGCAAGCGCCAGCGAGGAGGTGGCCGCGGGGGACGGAGCGTTGCGCACGTGCACCGCGCGCGGGGTGCAGGACAGCACAAAATCATCGACCAGCGTCCCATCTCGAGCCACCGCCTGCGCCCGTACGCCTCCGAACGCCGGCACCATGTCTCGGGCTCGAAGTGCAGGGACGTAGGCGGCCGTCTGCCGGGCGAAGGCCCGGGAGCTGGCGGCCAGGCGCATTTCGTGGAGCCCCGTGCGCCACCACCGCCTGACCATTCGCCAGCTTCCCGGCCAAGTCACGATCTCAGCCACGTCCCGGCCGCGCACCCGCGCAATCCGATAGGCATCCCGGGCGCCGACCAGCAGCGCCGACGGGCCCACCAGCACTTCGCCATCGACCCGCGGCGTGAGATGAACGCCGAGAAACGGCAGGCTCGGGTCGGGCACCGGGTAGATGAGGCCGCGGACCAGGTCCCGTCGCTGATCGACCAAGCGCAGGTAGCCACCACGAAAGGGAACGATCCGCGGATCAGGCGACGCCCCTGCCCTTGTGGCGAGCGATCTGACCACAGACCAGCGCAGAACACCGCACGGGCGGCCTCCACGGCGTCGCCTTCGGGCCCGATCAGGCGGATGCCGCGATCCGTGCTGACCACGTCGTCTACCTTCCAGCGCAGGCGCAGCTCGCCACCCCCGGCCCGAAACTCCTCAGCCAAGCGCAGGCTCACGGCGCCAAAGTCGACGATCCCCGTATGCGGTGAGTGCAGTGCACCGGCTCCGACGGCGTGGGGCTCGATCTCGGCGATCTCCTCGGGCGCCAGGCGGCGCATCCCCGGCACTCCATTGGCCTTGCTGCGCCGCTCGAGTTCATCCAGCGCCGGCAGCTCATGCGCGCCGGTAGCGATGATCAGCTTGCCGAGCCGGCGGACGTCGACGCCGGTCTGCTCGCAGAACGCGTACATGCGCGCGGCGCCCTCTACGCACAGCTGCGCCTTCAGCGACCCAGGCGCGTAATAGACCCCGGCGTGGATCACCCCGCTGTTGTGAGTGCTCTGGTGGGCAGCGATCCGCGATCGCCTGCTCCACCACCAGGATGCGAGCATCCGGGCGGCGGGTGAGCAACTCACGGGCGACGGCCAATCCGAGGATCCCCGCGCCGACGACGGCCGTGTCGAAGCGGGTGGTCACGCACTCAGTCAAGCACGACCAAAGTTCACGGCGGGAGAGGTTTGCGGCGAGGCAGCGCGGGCAATTGCAGCTTATGCACAACTTCGAGCAACGAAACGCGTTATAGTTGCCGTGGAACAGGAGCGCATCGTGCACCCCGCCCGGGGTTCTGCACAGAGGCGGGTGCGTTTTGTCGGTGAACGGATTCGTTTCAAGAAGGCATTCGGGGTGCCTCAAAGGAGTACGCGCATGGGGTCGATGACGACCACGCCAACGGGTGGGTATACGAGCCGGTCGACTCCGGTCGTGCAGGATGAATTTCATGCGAGGCTGACGCAGTCCCGGCTGAGGCCCGCCACGAAGCGCGTCTTCGATGCCTCGATTGCATTGCTGATGATCGCAGCCTTGTTGCCGTTGCTGGTGCTGATCGCGCTGGCGATCAAACTGGACTCGCGCGGTCCCGTTTTCTACCGGGTTCGCCGGGTCGGCTACCGCGGCGTTCCGCTGATGATGCTCAAGTTCCGCAAGATGGCGCACGACGCCCACGGGATTCCGCTCACCGCCAAGGATGACCAGCGGCTCACTCGCATCGGCAAGGTGCTGACGCGTACCCGGCTCGACGAGCTTCCGCAGCTGTGGGACGTGGTGCGCGGGCGCATGAGCCTGGTCGGCCCCCGTCCCGAGGACCAGAGCTTCGTCGAGCTCAACCCCGAGGCCTACGAGCGGATCCTGACCGTTCGCCCGGGAATGACGGGCCTGTCGCAGCTCGCCTACGCCGAGGAGCACGAGATCCTCAAGGCCGACGATCTGCTCGGGGACTACGTGGCGCGGATCCTTCCGCAGAAGATCACCCTCGACACCCTGTACGCACGGTCCTACAGCTTCCGTGCCGATTGCGCAGTCATCGGCTGGACGGTCGTGGCAATGCTGCTGCGCAAGCCGCTGGCGGTCCACCGCACGACCGGGCGTATCAACGTCCGCCGCCGGCCGATCCAGGCTCATACGGCTCAATCGACGTGGCAGTCAGCACCCATGCGGCAGTCGCAGGCAAGCGGAACGGCGGCCTTCGCCCACGCCGAGCGATGCGTCAGTTCTCCCGTCGCGCCTGCTCACATCTAGCCGCTGGCCTGCACCTGCTCGAGGATCAGCCGCGTGACCTCTCCCCCGTCCGCTCGCCCCTTGGTCTCACGCATCACGAAGCCGACCAGCGGCCCGATCGCCTTGGCGTTGCCTGCGCGCACCTTTTCCGCCGCGTCCGGGTGGGCGGCAAGGGCAAGCTGGACCACTTCGACCAGCCCGTCGCTGACCGCCTGTAGACCTTCGCGCTCAACGATCTCCTCAGGCGTCCCACCCTCGGCCACCAGCCGACTCAGCACCTGACGGCCGGCATCCCGGCTGATCGCCTTGGTGCTGACCAGGGCAACCAGGGACGCAAATGCCTCCGGGGCTACCTTCGACTCGGCCGGGTCGGCGTCCGAGCCAATCCGCTCGACCAGTTGCGGGAGCCAGTTGGCCAGTGCACTGGGGTCCCCGCCGCCGGCCAGCGCGTGCTCGTAGTAGTCCGCCTGCTCGGTGCGAAACGCCAGCTCACGCGCGCGCTCGGCCGGAAGCCCGAGCGCATCCTCAAACCGCGTCGCCCGCTCGGCGGGTAGCTCGGGCAGGCGCGCTCTGGCCGCCGCGACCATCTCCTCAGTGGCCACCAGCGGGACGAGATCCGGCTCCGGCAGGTAGCGGTAGTCGTGCGCTTCCTCCTTGGAGCGCAGCGGCGTCAGCGCACCGCTGGCCGGATCGAAGTGCAGCGTCTCCTGGATCACGCTCTGACCGGCCCGTTGCAGGGCGATTTGACGTTCGATCTCCGCGCTCACGCCCTGCTCGAGGAATCTGAACGAGTTCATGTTCTTGAGCTCGGTCTTGGTACCCAGCTCGTGCGTTCCCCGCGGCCGTACGGAGACGTTGGCATCACAGCGCAGCGATCCCTCCGCCATGTTCACGTCGGATACACCCAGGCGCTTGAGGGTCGCTCGGAGCAACGTCAGCCATTCGCGGGCCTGCTTCGGCGAGGCGATATCCGGCTCGGTGACGATCTCCACCAGCGGGGTGCCGCCGCGGTTGAAGTCGACCCAGCTGCGATCGGACCCGTGAATCCTTCCGCTCTGGCCCAGATGGTTGAGCTTCGCGGCGTCCTCCTCCAGGTGGACCCGATGGATCCGCACGTCCCCGAGCCGGCCCCCGCGGCACAGGGGGACGTCGTATTGGGAGATCTGGTAGCCCTTCGGCAGGTCGGGATAAAAGTAGTTCTTGCGATGAAACAGTGACCGGGGGGCAATCTCGCATTCGAGCGCCAGACCGATCATCAGCCCGAAATCAACCGCTCGGGCATTGAGCACCGGTAGCGACCCGGGCAGACCGAGGCAGACCGGGCAGGTGTGCGAGTTGGGCCTGTCGGCGAAGGACAGCGCGCAGCCGCAGAACATCTTCGTCTTGGTGCTCAGCTGGACGTGAATCTCCAGGCCGATGACCGGTTCGTACTCGTGGGCGACGGTCGCGCTCATCGCCGCGCCTGGGTCGCGTCGAAGCCGATCGCCAGCTCGAGCGCGTAGGCGGCATCGAGCATCCGGCTCTCGCTGAACGCCGGACCGGCGAGCTGAAAGCCGACCGGGAGGCCGTCGCTCAGCCCGCAAGGGATGGAGATCGCAGGGATGCCGGCCAGCGGCATCGGCACTGTGCAGAAGTCGTTGAGGTACATGGCCAGCGGATCGTCGGTCTTGGCGCCGAGCTCGAACGCCGTCCACGGGCTGGTCGGAGTGACCACGAAGTCGAAGTCCTCGAACGCTCCGCGGAAGTCCTCGGTGATTTTGGTCCGCACCTTTTGCGCCGTCCCGTAGTACGCGTCGTAGTAGCCGCTGGAGAGGGCGTAGGTACCGAGCATGATCCGCCGCTTGACCTCAGCTCCGAACCCGGCCGCGCGCGTGTGGCTGTACATCGTCGTCAGGTCGGCGTCTCCATCGACCCGGAGTCCGTAGCGGACCCCGTCGAAGCGCGCGAGGTTCGCCGATGCCTCCGCCGGAGCGATCAGGTAGTACGCCGACAGTGCGTGCGGAGCGTGCGGCAGACGGCAGGACTCAACCGTCGCCCCCAGGCTCTCGGCCAGCGCGAGCGTCGCCTCGAAGCGCTCTCGCACACCCGCCTCGACGCCGCCGCCCTCGCCCGTCAGCTCTTCCGGCACACCGAGTCGGATGCCGCGCAGGTGCTCGGCCGACGGCGTCGCGATCTCGCCGGGAAACGCGACCGACGTCGAGTCGCATGGGTCTTGGCCGATCATGTGCCGCAGGAGCAGAGCCGCGTCGGTGACATCGCGCGTCAGCGGCCCAGCCTGGTCCAACGAGGACGCGAAGGCGATCATCCCGTAGCGCGAGCACGCCCCGTAGGTCGGCTTCATCCCCACGATTCCGCACAGCGCCGCGGGCTGGCGAATCGAGCCGCCGGTGTCGGTGCCGATCGCCCAGGGAGCCATCCCGGCGGCGACCGCGGCCGCGCTGCCGCCCGAGGACCCGCCCGGTACGCGCCCGCGGTCCCAGGGGTTCAGCACGGGGCCATAGCCCGAGTTCTCGTTCGAGGAACCCATCGCGAACTCGTCCTGGTTGGTCTTGCCCAGCAGCGGTGCACCGGCCTCGAGCAGCCGCTGCACCACGGTGGCCGTGTAGGGCGGGCGGTAGTCCTCGAGGATGCGCGAGCCCGCCTGGCTGGGGACACCCTCGGTGCAGAACAGATCTTTGACCGCGAGCGGCACCCCGGCCAGGGGCGCGTCGCCTAGCTCGCGACCCGGCGGCGCCTGCGGCGCGACCCAGGTGAACGCGTTGAGCTCATCGCCGGCCGCCCGCTCCCGGTAGGCCTCGAACAGCTCTTCGGCCGAGACCTCCCCGCTTCGCACGGCCGCGGCGGCGGCCGTGGCGCTCAGCTCAACGAGCTCGCTCATGCCGCGCCCGGGCTCGGCACGCCGAAGCCACCCTCGAGCGGCTCCGGGGCAGACGCCAGCACGACCTCGACCGGGAGGCAGGGTCGCGGTTCGTCCTCACGGAGGACGTTGACCAGCTCGACTACGTGTGAGGTCGGCGGTACGCCCTCGAGATCGAGCTCACGGATCTTCTCGATGTGGTCGAGCACCTTCGAGAGCTCACCTGCCATCCGCTGCACTTCAGCTTCAGAGAGCTCCAGGCGAGCGAGCCGCGCCACGTGGAGAACCTGTGATCGGTCGAGCATGGGGCTGATTCTAGGATCAGCCCAGGTTCCCCGGTCGCTCCATCAGGTTCCCCGACCCGGCCGCGGCATTCTCCGGCTGCTCCACCGGGATCGGCCCGGGCCCGTCACGCTCGGCGATGCCCTCCTGGCGCAGCGAGCGCCAAGCGCCGTAGAACAGCACCAGGGCGCTGAGGAGGCCCACGTACGCGCCCGCCCGAGCCTCAACCACGTCCCCGGGCCCGGGCTGGTTGATCAGGACCCTGTAGATGAGGGCGAGGACGGTGATCAGCGACAGCACCATCACCAGCGCGCTCAGCGTCACCGGGAGGGCCGGTGCGCGGCGGCTGGCCTGGAAGTAGACCAGGGCGAGGCTCGCGGCGATCGTCAGCA
Organism: uncultured Solirubrobacterales bacterium; assembly: GCA_963844475.1. Lineage (GTDB taxonomy): Bacteria > Actinomycetota > Thermoleophilia > Solirubrobacterales > Solirubrobacteraceae > Palsa-465. The sequence goes on from CAWJOL010000004.1 coordinate 531,020, forward strand.
GCAGCAGCCACCGCAGGACGGTCAAGCCGTCCCAGGCGTTGACCGCGGGCGCAACCCCCAGGCCTTGGGCGGTGGGCGCGAACGTGCCGGTCAGCCCGTACCAGTCCAGAACGAACATGGACGCCAGCAGCACGAGTGCGCTGGCGCCCACGATCAACTCTCCGGGGCGGAGCCTCGACGGATCGAGATTCATGACTCCGTTGCGGCGCCGGTTAGGCCGGACGCTCAGCGGTGACTAGACGCGGGGCGGCGGCGTGGACCCGCCGGGGCCCTCGGGCGGAACCGATCCCGGGGCGCTCCCGGGTCCGGGGCTGACGGGGCCGGCGCCGGGGCCGGCAGGCGGGGTCGCGACCGGACGTGCCGGACGGCTCACACCCGCCGGGGCGCCCACGGTCCGCAGCTGCATGGCGAAGTACACCAGTGCGGCGGTGACGATCACGTCGACGTAGAAGCCCCAGCCGAGGTCACTGAAGTGGTTGATGTGGAAGAGGAACTTCAGGGCCAGGAACGCGGCGGCGACGACCGCGAGGATGAACCTGGTGTGGGAGCGTCCGCCGCCGATGGCCGGGACGGTCGTCTGCGGTGAGAACTTTTCGACGGCCAGGTCGGCGACGATCGCCAGCGCGACGATGAACGCGAGGATGCCGAGCCATCCGTCCGGCGCGCTGGTCGCCGAGAACGTGGCCGAGAACGGGCCCACGCTGACGTCAAACCAGGGCAGGATCAGGAGAAAGATTGCCAGCAGGAGCGCGAGCACCCCAACTATCTGTTCTTCTCGCGTGACGTTTTGCAGGTTCACTGAGCCCTCCAAGATAGGTCCACGTGTTTAGCTCACAGTTCTAGGTCCGAGGCCGCCCTCCTCCCCGTGGCGAGCCTTCACGGGGGATTGCGGCCCACCCTATCGTTCGGCCGGGCCGGATGCGACCGCACGCACCCTGCTGGAGCGTTGCACGACGTCATTACGATGGGCCCGCTCCTCCCGCGCGGACTCAAACCCACCGAGGGCGATTCCGATCGCGGCGAGCAACCCGAGGAAGGCCCCGAGCTTCACGTCCACCACCGAGTCCGGGCTCGGGGGGACGAGCAGGACCCGGTAGCCCACCGAAAGGGCCAGCAGCGTGCCCAGCGCCGCCACCGGTGCGCCCGTGGCGGTACGCGTGCCGTGGCCGCGCTGGTTGGCGTGGAGCACCACGGAGCCCAGCGCGACGAGGATCGCGGCCAGCATCAGCCAGCGCACCAGAGACATCCCGTTCCAGGCGTTTTCGACCCCGGTCGTTCCCGACCGCCGTACCTCGGGGACACCGACCTTGCCGAACCATTCCAGCGCGAACATGATCGGGACCAGCAGCAGCGCGCTGCTGGCGCTGATCACCTCGCCGGTGTGCACCCGCGGCGCGACCTTTCGAACGGGTTGCCAGTCCGAGCCCGGCTCCGGGGCCGGCGTGGTCGGCAGCACCGAGGTCGCCTGCGATGCCGACGACGCGGTGGGCCCCTGCGGCGCTTCGCCGGAGGACACGGTCAGCCCGCGGCGCGCGCGAACTCGTGCTGCAGCCGGGCGGCGCTGACGGTGTTGCGCAGGAGCATCGCGATGGTCATCGGTCCCACACCCCCGGGGACCGGCGTGATCAACCCCGCGCGCTCACGGACCGCGTCGAAGTCCACGTCTCCGACGAGGCCCTCAGGGAGACGGTTGATGCCCACGTCGATAACCGCCGCCCCGGGCTTGACGTGCTCCGCCCCCAGCAGCCTCGGCACCCCGACGGCCGCGATCAAGACATCGGCCCGCGCACAGACCCTCGCTAAATCCCGAGTGCGGGAATGGCAGAACGTGACCGTCGCGTTGCGGCCCAGCAGCAGCGCCGCCACCGGCTTGCCGACCAGGTCAGAACGTCCCGCCACCACCGCCTCGGCCCCCCCGAGGGGCACGTCGTAGGAATCGAGCAGCTCGATCACCCCGAGCGGAGTGCACGGCCGCAGCCCCGGGCTTGCTCTCCACAGTCGCCCGACGCTGATCGCCGTCAGGCCATCGACATCCTTCTCGGGAAGGATCAGCCCGGTCAGCGAGGCAGCGTCGAGGTGGGCCGGCAGCGGAAGCTGGAGCAGGATGCCGCTGACCTCGGGGTTGGCGTTGCACTCCTCGATCAGCGCCGCGACCTCATCCCGCGAGGCGGTGGCGTCCAGGTGACGGTGGTGATCGGCGATCCCCGCCTCGGCACAGGCCTTGCGCTTGTTGGCCACGTAAACCGCCGAAGCGGGATCCTCGCCAACCAGAATCGTCGCCAGTCCCGGCGGTCGTCCGATCAGCTCCGCCAGCACCGACACCTGCTCGGCCACGTCGGCCCTGACCCGTGCCGCTACCGCCTTTCCATCGATGATCGTCGCGCTCATTGCTTGCACGCTAGAGGATTCGCGGCCAACGCCTGGTCAACGCCTGGTGATCGGTGCGAGGTCCGCCACGAGCTTGCGCTCCGAGCGGTCCTTGCTGAAGCGGATGACCACGATCCCACCGGGCTCGAGCCCGGTAACCACACCCTCGCCGAAGCTGGGGTGGCTGACATCGTCGCCCATCCGGTAGGCCGTCACGGGCTGCGTCCGGCGCTCGGGCGGCGCCGAAGCTTCCCAGGACGTGGCGCGGGCTCGGAACCCCCCCAGAGTCCCGGTTCCCCGGCGCAGCGTCTGCTCCTCACGGTCGGTCAACGACGCCGGGATCTCGCCGATGAACCGGCTCGGCGCGCCGAAGCTGCGCGCCCCGAACACCGTCCGGGTCCGGGCGTAGGTGAGATACAGGTCACGCTCGGCACGGGTGATGCCGACGTAGGCCAGCCGCCGCTCTTCCTCGAGGCCGCCCTCGTCGAGCGCCCGTGAGTGGGGAAATACGCCCTCCTCGAGGCCGATCATGAACACGATCGGGTACTCGAGTCCCTTGGCGTTGTGGAGAGTCATCAGGGTGACCAGGCCCTCGTCGTCGTCACGCCCGTCGGCGTCGGCCACCAGGGCGATCTGTTGCAGGAACGCCGGCAGCGGTGCTTCGTCCGGATCGGCGGTCTCAGCCACCTCGGCAGCGTCGTACTCGACGGCTACGTTGACCAGCTCCTCGAGGTTCTCGATCCTCCCCTGCGCCTCGATCGTCCGCTCGGCCTCGAAGCGCTTCCGTGTACCCCGTCTCCTGGAGGATCTCCTGCAGCAGCTCGGCCACCGGCGCGCCCGACTGCGCGCGCTCACGGAGGACGTGCATCGTGGCCATGAACCGCCCGATCGCCTTGATCGCCGCGGATCCGAGCCCGGGCACCTGTTCGGGATCCGAGGCCGCATCCCAGATCGACATCCCCATCGTGTTGGCGAAGGCGAGTAGGCGCGACAGCGAAGTCGAACCGATCCCCCGGCGCGGGGAGTTGACGATCCGGGTGAACGCTCCCACGTCCTGCGGATTGATCAGTGCGGTCAGGTAGGCGACTGCGTCCTTGATCTCGGCCCGCTCGTAAAACTTCGTCCCGCCGATCACCTGGTAGCCGATCTCCGCCCGCACCAGCGTGTCCTCCAGCACGCGCGATTGGGCGTTGGTGCGGTAGAAAATCGCAATCTCCGCGCGCGAGACGCCTTCGTCGACCAGCCGTTGAATCTCACCGGTCACGAACCGCGCCTCGGCGTGCTCATCCTCGAGCTCGCGCACCTTGATCGGGTCGCCCTGACCGAGGTCGGTCCACAGCCGCTTCGACCGGCGACCGCGGTTGTTGACGATCACCGCATTGGCGGCGTCGAGGATGGTTTGCGTTGAGCGATAGTTCTGCTCGAGCTTGACCACCTTGGCGTCGGGAAACGTGTCCTCGAACTCCAGGATGTTGGTGATGTCAGCCCCGCGGAACTGATAGATCGACTGGTCCGGGTCGCCCACCACGGCGAGGTTCCGATGCTCGCCGGCCAACAGCTGCAGCCAACGGTACTGCGCGTGGTTGGTGTCCTGGTACTCGTCGACCATCACGTGCCTGAAGCCCTCGGCGTAACGCTCGCGGACCTCCGGAAACAGCTCGAGGACGTTGACCGCGCGGACGAGCAGATCGTCGAAGTCCATCGCGTTCATCCGGTGCAGCTCGCGCTCGTAGCTGCCGTACACGTCAGCCACCGTCTGCTCGAAGAACGAGCCGACCTGGTGAGCGTAGTCGTCGGCGTCCCGGAGCTTGTTCTTGGCGTCGGAGATCTGAGACTGGATCGCCCCCGGCGTGAAGCGCTTCGGATCGACGCCGAGCTCGTCCAAGCAGCGCTTGACCAGCCGCCGCGAGTCCGCCTGGTCGTAGATCGTGAACTGGCGGGTGTAGCCGAGCTTGTCCGCGTGGGCGCGGAGCATCCGCGCACAGGCCGAATGGAAGGTCATCACCCACATCGCGCGGATCCGGGCGCCGACCAGCATGCCCGCGCGATCGCGCATCTCCCCCGCCGCCTTATTGGTGAACGTGATGGCCAGGATCTCGTTCGGCTTCGCCGCCTCGGTGGCCACCAGGTAGGCGATCCGATGGGTCAGCACCCGGGTCTTGCCGGATCCGGCTCCGGCAAGGATCAGCAGCGGCCCCTCATCGTGGGTTACGGCTTCGCGCTGAGGCTCGTTGAGGCCGGAGAGAAGGGCGTCGAGTTCGGTCGTCGTCTCGGTCATTTGTGCTCTATGGGACGGTAGCGCCCGCGTCGGCGGGGTCGGCGTCATGCTCTGGCCATGGATGAGCTCCGGACCGCCTGCGCCGAGGTTGCACAACGCGCACGCTTCGTGACCATCGACTTCACGGCCATCGAGGGGTACGCCTCCGGCCTGCGGCTGGGGGACACCGAGGCCGAGGACGACGCTGCCCCCGAGCTTGTCGACCCCTCTCCGGAGGCGCGCGCGGCGTTCTGGCTGACGCTCGATGCGATCAACTTCGGCTCGGGCTGGTTTCCGACGCTGCGCAAGTCCCCGGGGCGCTCGGGCTATCAGACGGTGGCCTCCGGCCTCGGCCGGCGCTTTGCCGCCGAGGGAGCGTGGAGCGCGGCGGACCTCTCGGCCATCGACGCGGTGGCGGTCGCGCAGACGCTTGGGCAGGACCCTCGGCACGAGCTGATGGCGCTGTTCGCCGCCTCGCTGCGCGGCCTCGGTGCGGGGGTACTCGCAGAGCACCACGGGAGCTTCGGCGAGCTCGCGAGCTCCACCGATGGGTCAGCGGTCGAGCTCGCCCGGCGGCTGGGCCGCTGGCCCAGTTTCGCCGACCGCTCGTCCTACGACGGGACCGAGGTCCCGTTTCTCAAGCGCGCGCAGATCGCCGCCGCAGACCTGGCCAGGGCGGGCGTGATCAAGCCCAACGATCTCAGCGGGCTGACGATGTTCGCCGACAACCTCGTGCCGCACGTGCTTCGCCTGGACGGCATCCTCGGCTTCGACGCCGGGTTGGTGCAGCGGATCGACCGCGGCGAGCTGATCGAGCACGAAAGCCCGGAGGAGGTGGAGATCCGCGCGTGCGCGCTGCACGCGGTCGAACTGCTCGTCGCCGCGCGGCCCGGGAGCTGTGCGGCCGAGATCGATCAGGAGCTGTGGCGGCGCGGGCAGCAGCCTCACTACAAGGCCTCCCCCCGCCACCGCTCGCGCTGCACCGCGTATTGACGCTCGCGACGGCGACGGCACCCCGTGGGGTTTGCTCAGCCCTCGAGCGCCTCGGCTCGGGCGCGCGCGATCGCCTCGGCGCCCGCCTCGCCGACCAACAACTCAGGCTTGACCGTGCCGCTGGCGGCAAGGTCGACGGCCGGGAACCTGCCCGTGCTCGCCAGACCGACGTCGAGCGCGATCACGGTGGTCTCTCCGCCGATCTCTGCCGAGGCGGTCGCAATCACGGTCAGCGAGCCGCCGTCGACGATGTTCCGCGCCGCGGCCATCGCCTTGCGCGCGGCCTGGGGATGCATTCCGTCGAGCGTGTCGATCAGCACCACGGCATCCGCGCCGCGCGCCGCGACCCGCCGCGCTTGGTCGATGACCAGCTCGACGGCGTGATCCTGGGCGTCGGAGGAAGCGGCGAAGCTCACCGCGGCTGCCGGTGGGGGTCCGTCCTCGCTCCAGACGCCGATCTCCTCAGGCCGGACGCCGGCCAGCGCGAGCGACACCTCGAGCTCCTCCTGCGCGGCGAGCACCGAGGCCAGCCGTCGCAGCGCCTCGGTTTTGCCCGACCGGGACCCGCCCGCCACGGTCACGCGTGAACCCTTGCCGAACGGCGTCAGCCACTCAATCGCCTTCACGGTTGGATCCTCGGAGCCAAGACGGAAGCGCTCGGTCGGAAAGGCCGCCGGGAGATCGTCGAAGCGCGTGCCCGAGGCCAGCTCGGATGCGGGCTGCCCGTTGATCGTGTCAACGCGGACCAGCGAGGCGAAGCGCTCGGAGCGCCGCGGCGAGCGGCGCGGGCCCGTGACCCGATCGCCGGAGACGAGCTCGCAGCGCTTGACCTGGGCCGCCGACACGTACACGTCCTCGTCCGAGGGCTCGGGAGGCTCGACCCGAACAAACCCGGATCCGTTGGGCAGCAGGTCGACCACTCCCTCGACGGTCAGCTCTTCCTCGTCGGCGATGGGCTCGGAGTCACGCGAGCGTTCAGAACCGCGCGAGCGCTCCGAATCACGCGGCCGGTCCTGCTCAGGATCGCGATCGCGCGACCGCGACCGGGAACGTGTCCTCGGCTTCGGTGCCCGCGCGGGACGATCATCGTCCTCATCCTTGGTCTCCGCCGCGGGCTCCTCGTCCTTGGGGCCCTCCTCTTCGCCGGCGCCGGTGCGGGTGCGTCCGCTGCGGCGGCTGCGGCGCCGACGGGTTCCAGCCGGCTCGTCGTCAGCTTGATCCTCAGTGGCGGGGGAGTCGGCGTCGGCTGCAGCGGTGGCGCCCGAGTCGTCGTCCGGCGCGGAGCTGCTCTCCTCTCCAGCCTGACGGCCGAGGATCGCGTCGATCAGCTCGGCTTTGCGCAGCCGCCGGTAGCCGTCGAGCGACAGCTCTGACGCGATCGTATGTAGGTCGGCGAGGGGACTCTCTTCGAGAGCGGCACGATCCAGTACGGACATGATGGAACCTCCAATGGGCTTGTATCGGTGGGCTCCGGTCGCGTTGAGGCAGCAACCGGCGATGTTCAGGGCTCAATCTAGCGGGCGGCGGGGACGACCGCAGCTCAGCGGCCAGAGCCGGGGACGCCTGCGCTCAGATGCCCGGCGGCGCCACCGCACGTTCCGGGGGGGCGACCGATGTCGACGCCGACCACGCGGAGTAGGCACCGGTCTCCCACCCCAGCGCAGGTTGCGCATGGTGCCCAGCCGCCTCGCCAGAGGCGAGCAACCCCCCGGCAATCACGGCCACGCTGCACCCCAGCGCCAGGTAGGCGCCGGTGGCCGGGTGCAGCAGGTCCGTCGGGCCCGGGGGCACGATCGTCCGGTAGGCGCAGAGCAGCGCTGCCACTGTGCCCGCCCCGGCGATCAGTCGCCCGGCGCCACGCGCTCGGTCACCGATCGACACCAGCGAGGCGCCGCCGGCCGCACCGGCCAGGAGCGCCAGCACGATGTCGATCTGATTGAGCACCTGCCATCCGGACACTTGCAGTACGCCGAGATGGCGGGCGATCTCAGCGCCCTGGGTGATCAGCGGCGCCAGGGCGCCGAACTGACCGGCCACCCCTTCGGCCTGGTCGATGAAGGCGGGCGGGATCGTGAACGAATACCACGGCCGCCACAGGCTGGCGAGCAGGCCCGCCGCCCCGAGCGCGGCGAGCGCGTACGGCCACCTGCGAGGTCCGCTTCCCATTGCGCAGTGCTCATCGGCTGGTGCTCCCGCGTGCTTGAGCGTCGTGGACGGATGTCGTCGGCTGCGCCCAGCGCAGCGTATCGCCGACCCGAGCGTCGCTGTCGAGTTCCTGCTCGCCGGCCAGCACGGCTTTGACGGCGAGGAAATCCGCGGTCTCGGCGACGTCGTGTACGCGGAGGACGTGGGCGCCGGCATCGACCCCGTGGGCCACTGCCGCCAGCGTGCCCGCAAGCCGATCACGCGGGCCGCGGCCGGTGATCGCTCCCACGAAGTCCTTGCGCGAGACCGCGAGCAGCAGCGGCCGCCCGAGAGCCTGCAGGTGCCGAGCCTCGCGCAGCACCTCGACCGTCTGCGACGGCGTCTTGCCGAAGTCCGGTCCCGGGTCGAGCATCAGCTGCTCGAAGGCCACACCGCGTCCGGTGGCCAGTTCGATTCGCTCGCGCAGGAACCCCGGCACATCCGCGGCGACGCGACCGTCCAACCCCGGATCAAGCAGCTTCTGCTTGGGCGCGGCGCGCGTGTGCATGATCACCAGCGCGGCACCGGTCGCGGCGACCACGTCGGCCAGCTGCGGATCTCGCAATCCGCTCACGTCATTGACGATCGACGCTCCCGCTTCGATCGCCGCAAGCGCGACCGCGGGCTTGTAGGTGTCGACCGAGACGATCGCCCCGAGCTCGCCGCTGACCCGGCGGATCAGCGGCACCACCCGCTCGATCTCCTCCTGCGGTTCGACGGCCGGTCGGTTGGTCACGCCGGATTCACCGCCGATGTCGATGATCTGCGCCCCAGCGACCAGCAGGGCGCGAGCGCGCTCCAGGCGCGCCTGCAGAGTTTGGCCAAGGCCGGCGTCGGAGAACGAGTCTGGAGTGGCGTTGACGATCCCCATCAGCCACGGCCGCGGGCCGAGGTCCAGCACGCCGGTGCTGGTCCGCAGCCTGAGCGTCGGCGCGCTCATGGATCAAGCTCGGCCGGGAGCCCCTCGGTCGACGGCGCCTGCGGCCAGGCGCGGTAGCAGACCGATGCTTCCAGCATCGCCGCATGCGCCACCTCGCAGGCCGCGCATGAGGCCAGATGCGAGAGCAGCCATTCGTCATCCTCGCCGGTCAGCGGCTCGGAATCCTGCCGGTGCGCCAGCAGGCGCAGCGACCGCTCGCCCTCCCCGCACGGTTCAGCCGCGTGAATCGGACTGCCCCGGCGCTCAACCCGCAACCGCAAGCGGGCCCGGGCCAGCAGCGGCGCGACCGCGGCCTGTTCGATGTCCATGACCTGCGAGATCTGCTCGTAGGAAAGGCGGAACAACTCCCGCAGCGCCAGCCCCTCCCGCTGGCGTTCGGGCAGAGCGGCGGTGGCGCTTGCCAGCTCCCGCGCCACCGCGGCGGCGAGCACGCCGCGGTCGCCGCCGGGCTCCTCGGTCGGAGGGTTGGACGGATCATGGTGCTCGGCGCTCGCGCGGCACTCCCGTGCCGCCGCCCCCAGCAGGGTCACCCGATCTGCGGATTCCGCACCGCGCGCGCGCGCCGCCGCCGCATCGGCCCCCGGCCCAGGCCCCAGCACCCGGCGGCAGAACTCCTGCACCTCGTCCACAGGCTGAGCTTAACCGACACCTGGGCGCGAGGCCCTCGGCCGCGGCCTCGGCGGCAAAGGCCTCGAGCTCCCGGGCCACGCGTGGTTGATCCCAGCCGAGCTCGGATCCCATCGCCCGCGCCACCCGCACGGGGGCCTGGTGTCCGGGGGCACACAGTCTCGCCCTGCCAGGAGCCCGAGGCGGGTCCGCCGCAGCAGCACGTCGGCGACGGTGCGGGCCTGCTCATGACGCGCACTGAACGACGCCTCGGCCAGCAGATCCGGCAACCCCTCAACGATCGGCTGGGCCAGCTCGCCGCGCTCGGCGGCAGTCTCAAGGACGCGCTCGGCGGCGTATCCATACCGGCCCGCGAGGGCCGCATAGGCATCCTCGCGGACGCCTTCGACCCGCGGGAGACCATCAGGATCGATCGGCTGCCCGAGCGGGATCTCGTGGGTTCGACATGGTGCTTGACGTCCGTCGCGCTCGACCACCCGGTCGACCGCCAGCTTGGCCATGCGCCGCCAGGTGGTCAGCTTGCCGCCGGTAATCGTGATCAGCCCGCTCGAGGTCTCATACAGCTCGGCTTTACGGGAGATGTCGACCGACTTGCGGGTGTCGCCGGTGGAGATCAGCGGCCGGACCCCGGCGTACGCCCCGGTCAGATCACCCGGCCCGAGGTCGGTGCCGAAGAACGTGTTCGTCGCCTCGAGCAGGTAGCCGATGTCCGCGTCCGAGGGCTGGACGTGGTCGATGTCCCCGTCGTAGTTGTTGTCGGTGGTGCCGATCAGGCTGCGCCCCAGCCAGGGCAAGGCGAAGATCGAGCGCCCCTCCCCCGCCGGGACGATCGCCCCCGACACCAGCGGCAGGTCCTCCTGCGCAATCGTTACGTGGGTGCCACGGCTGGGCGTGATCCGCGGGAGCTCGGCCTCGGAGTGGAGTTCCTCCGGTCTGATCCTGTCAGCCCAGACGCCGGTGGCGTTGACCACGTTGTCCGTGTAAACGGTGTACTCGGTCCCGGCCTCCCGGTCGCGAAGCGTGACCCCGGCCCCGTGACCGTCCTCGGGGATGAGCTCGGTCACCTCCATGCGGTTGACGCAGATCGCCCCGAAGCGCTCAGCCTCTCCGAGCACGGTCAGGACGAGCCGGGCGTCGTCGGTCTGGCAGTCGTAGAACAGGTACCCGCCGCTCGGCTCGCGTCCGGCTAGGGCCGGGAGCAGCTCGAGCACCTCCTCACCGGAGATGACCCGGTGCCGGGCCGGGCTCCAATCGCTGTCGGACTCCTCACCGGCTGCCGCGGCAGCCCGGCGGTTGGCGCGGCGCCCGCGCAGCCGCGGGGTCGCCATCACGTCGTACATGTTCAACCCGATGCCCACCATCCGGTCTGGGCGAGCGCCGTCGAAGGCCGGCACTACCAGCTGCAGTGGCCGGACGAGGTGGGGAGCGAGCCTGACCATGAGCCGGCGCTCCAGGAGCGCTTCGCGGACCAGGCCCAGGTCAAAGTTCTGCAGGTAGCGCAGCCCGCCGTGGACGAGCTTCGAGGAACGGCTGCTCGTGCCGGAGGCGAAGTCCGCCTTCTCGACCAGCGCGACGCTGTAGCCGCGGGACGCGGCGTCCAGCGCCACGCCGGCACCGGTGATCCCGCCCCCGATCACGACGATGTCGAAGCGCTCGCCGGTCAACGCCTCGATCGCGCGCTCCCGGGTGATCATGTGCTGGAGCCTACTTGGGGCGCTGCGCGGCTTGGATCGCTGCGAGCCCCGTCCGGCCTCGGGCCCGCGAGCCCCTGAGCCGTACGCGCGGCGCGGCTATCTTCCGCCGGCCTTGCGGTAGAGCCCCAGCAGGATGGTCTGCATCGCCTGGGCGGTCTCGCCGCCAGGGCAGCAGGTCGGACCGCCGGGGTCGCTGATGCCCATCTCGATGTGGGGTCCGGAGGAGATGCCGACCTGGCCGCAGCCGACCTCGGCGATCGGCTGGCCGGCCACAACGTGAGCACCGACCGGCACCAGAGCCGGCGCGGCATGGCCGTAGTAGATGTAGCGCCCGGCGTATTGGCCGCCGGCAACCTTGAGAATCGGCGCGTCGGGGCCGAAGCCGCTGATGCCCTCTTGGACGATCGTGCCTGAGGTCACGGCGACCTCAACCACCTTCGATCCGCAGGCCCCGCCATTGGTGGCGATGTCGACACCCTGGTCGAGCGACCAGGAGCTTGGGGACACCACCCGGGAGATCGGCCGCAGCGGAAACACCCAGCTGCCGGAGCTCCCAGAGGTCGCGCTGAACACACCGGAGTTCTTGGTCAGCTTCTTGACCGCGGCAAGCAGCGTTGCCGCAGTCCTCGACCCCACGGCGCCGCTGGCGGGGACCAGCCCGTTGGCGCGCTGGAAGCGCTTGACCGCCGCCTGGGTCATGCTCCCGAAGTAGCCGGTCTCCGACACCCTGAAGCCCACCTCGCTGAGCCAGGTCTGCAATGTCTTCACGTCCTGACCGCTCTGGCCTTTGCGTAGCGTGCGCGCGAAGCTTGAGTACACGACGGCCGCGCTGTCGAAGCCGCGAGGCTTCTGTGTGGGCGCGATCCCCGCGCCACCCGAGGCCGCCGCGGCGCTGGCCGCGGGCACAAGCAGGCATAGCGACATCAGCACGAGCAGGCGTCGGGAACGAGACATTGCCTGACGAAGTTCGACTGCACCCGCGCTCACGCCCCCGCGAGCAGCGTGGTTGCGCATCCTGTGGAGTTGAAAGCTGCTGAAAGCGAACACGCAGGAACCCTCCGCGGGTGCGGTGTTGCACGACGCGCCTTGTGCCTGCGGGGTTAGCTGACGGGCTAGCGCGCATTCCTGCCGCGCTTCTCACGGATCACCGCGAGACTCGCCCCAAACGTTCTTGGGTTCCCCGCTCCCCGGGACGGCATAACCGGGGACTCGGCGGGGGCAAAGCTATCAGAAACTTCCGATGCAAGGGCAGGACTGGACGCTTTGGCGCCGACGGCAGACCCGGGCCGGCCAGCCCGCGCCCGGTAACGCGCTAGGACTTGTGCGCGGGATCCGCGACGCCGGCCTGCTGGCGCTCGGCGATGATCTCCTTGATCCGGTTCAGCGTGTCCTCGGACATCCTCCGGATCTCCCAGTGGGTCAGCTTGATCACCCGCATCGGGGACGTGGCGATCACGTCGGCGTTGCGCGGCTCGCGGGACAGCAGGCCCATCTCCCCGATCAGGTCGCCCGCTTTGAGCGAGGCGATCTTCTGTCCGTCCCTGATGACGTCGGCGGTGCCCTCCTCGATCGCGATGAGCTCGGTCGAGTAGTCGCCCTCCTTCATCAGGATCTGACCTTCGGCAACGCTGGTCTCGGTAGCGAAGGCCGCCAGACGCTTGGCCTCGTCGGGTCCGAGATGGGAGAACAGGGGAATGGCCTTCAGCCGGTTGGGATCCATGGTCGCTCCTCGTCTTTGGTGTCACAGGGGCGGCCGGCCGGCACCGAGCGAAATCAGGGCTCGGGTGGCGCGCTCCGCGGCAGCCACGACTCTATCCGCCGGAAGCCGGTGTGGAAACCCCTACGTGATCAATCGCACCCAGAACCCCGAGTGGAGGCCGGGAAACCGGGCTCGGGCGCGTCAGAGCGCCTGCACCTCGGCGGTGATCTCGCTCACCGACGCCTTGGCATCGCCGAACAACAGCGAAGTCTTCGGGTCGTAGAACAGCGGGTTGTCGATGCCGGCGAAGCCGGAGGCCATCGAGCGCTTGAGCACGATCACCGCCGCGGCGTGGTCGACCTCCAGAATCGGCATGCCGTAGATCGGCGAGCCGGGCTCGTTCTTGGCCGCGGGATTGGTGACGTCATTGGCGCCGATGACCAGCACCACGTCCGTGCGTGAGAACTCGGGATTGATGTCGTCCATCTCCCGCAGCAGGTCGTACGGCACGTCGGCCTCGGCCAGCAGCACGTTCATGTGTCCGGGCATCCGCCCGGCGACGGGATGGATGGCGTACTTGACCTCGACTCCCTTGGCCTCGAGCGCGCGCTCGAGCTCGCGCACCGCGTGCTGCGCCTGTGCCACGGCCATCCCGTAGCCCGGCGCGACGACGACGAGCCGCGCGTAGGAGAGCTGGATGGCGACGTCCTGCGCGCTGGTCGAGCGCACGGTTCCCCCGCCCTCCGGTCCCGCAGCTGCCGGGGCATCGACGGCGCCGCCGAAGCCGCCGGCGATGATCGCCGGTACCGACCGATTCATCGCCTTGGCCATCAGGTTGGTGAGGATCGTGCCCGAGGCGCCGACGATCATTCCGGCCACGATCAGGGCGGTGTTGCCCAGCGCGAGGCCGGTGGCGGCGGCGGACAGACCGGTGAACGCGTTGAGCAGCGAGATCACCACGGGCATGTCGGCGCCGCCGATCGGCAGCACGACCATATTCCCGAGGACTCCGCCGGCGACCAGGATGCCGAGGATGAACAGTGCCTCGGAGTGGGTTCCGGCGGCCAGTGCGATCGCCGAAGCAACGGCGACGAGGAACAGGATGGCGTTGAGCACCGACTGCCCCGGCAGCTTGATCGGCTTGCCGGGCAGGATCTCCTGCAGCTTGGCGAAAGCGATGTTGGAGCCCCAGAAGGAGATCGAGCCCACGATCGCGGCAAACAGAGACGGGATCTCGACCCGCAGCGGGAAGTCGCCGCCGAAGTGATGGCGGTACTCGACCCAGGCGATGATCGCCACCGCGCCCCCGCCCACGCCGTTGAACAGCGCCACCATCTGTGGCATCTGGGTCATCTTCACGTTGCGCGCAGCGGGAACCCCGATTGCCGTTCCGATGGCGACGCCGAGCAGGATCAGCCACGGCGTGCTGGAGCCCGAGAGGGCGTGCTGGTGCAGCAGCGTGGCGATCACTGCGATCGCCATACCGACGGCGGCGATCTTGTTGCCGCGCACCGCGGTCCGCGGCCCGGTCAGGCCCATCAGACCGTAAATGAACAGCGAGAAGGCGATGATGTACAGAACATCGATGAAGTTCTGGTACTGCAGGAAGATCGTCCCCAGCGCGCTCACGGCTGCTTGACCTCCTCAGCCGAATCCTCTGTCTTGGGCGGGTCCTTGCGCTTGAACATGCCGAGCATCCGGTCGGTGACCAGAAAGCCGCCGATCACGTTGATCGTGCCGAAGGCCACGGCAATGACCAGCAGGATCTTCTCGAGCACGCCGCTTGACTCGGAGACCAGCAACAGCCCTCCCAGCACGACGATCCCGTGAATCGCGTTGGTGCCGGACATGAGCGGCGTATGCAGCGTGTTCGGCACCTTGGAGATCACGGCGAAGCCGACGAAACCCGCAAGCACGAGCACGGCGATATCGATTACCAGCCTGTCCATCGTCAGTCTCCTGGGCTAGGCGGCGGCCGCGGCCGCAGCCTTGGCGCCTTCGTGGACGATCTCTCCGCCGCGAGTGATGCACGCTCCGGCGATCACCTCGTCGTCGAAATCCAAGCTCAGCGTCCCCTCCTCGGAGATCATCAGTCCGAGCAGCGCCGAGATGTTGCGCGCGTAGAGCTGCGAGGCGTGCTCGGCCATCGTCGACGGGACGTTCAGCGGCGCGAGGATCTTGACGTCATGGCGGACGATCGACTGACCGGGCTCCGAGAGCTCGCAGTTGCCGCCGCTCTCGGCGGCAAGGTCGACGATCACCGAACCGGGCTTCATCTTCCTGACCGCGTCCTCGGTCACGAGAATCGGCGCGCGGCGACCGGGGACCGCTGCGGTGGTGATGACAACATCGACCTTGCCGATCGCCTCGGCCATCAGCTCCTGCTGGCGGCTCTGCTGCTCGGCGGTCAGTTCCTTGGCGTACCCGCCGGACCCCTCGAGGTCGCCGCCGAGGTCGAATTCCAAAAAGTGGGCGCCGAGCGACTCGACCTGCTCCTTGACCGCGGAGCGGACATCGAAGCCCTGGACCACCGCGCCCAATCGGCGAGCCGTGGCGATTGCCTGCAGGCCGGCCACGCCGGCGCCGAGCACCAGCACCGTGGCGGGACGGATCGTGCCGGCGGCGGTCATCAGCATCGGAAAGAACCGGCCGAGCTCCTGCGCGCCGATCAGCGCCGCGCGGTAGCCGCCGATGTTGGCCTGTGAGGACAGCGCGTCCATCGACTGGGCGCGGCTGATCCGCGGCACGGCTTCCATCGCGAAGCTCGTCACGCCGGCACGTGCGATGGCCTGGATGCCGTCCCCATTGCTCAGCGGCGCCAAGAAGCCGATCAGCACGCCGTCTGAGTTCAGACGGCCGGTTTCCTCAGCGCTCGGGGGCGCGACCTTCACCACCACATCCGCGCCGTAGACGGCGGCGGCGTCATCCACCAGCTTGGCGCCAGCCTCCTCGTACATGGCATCCGGGATGTGCGCGTTGGCGCCGGCTCCCCGCTGCACGACGATCTCGTGACCCTGACCGGCGAGCTTGCCCACGACCTCGGGGATCAGGGCAACGCGCCGCTCTCCGTCTGCCGTCTCCTTTGGAACTCCGATCTGCATCTGCGGCGCGAGAGGCTATCGCGTGAGTGCCGATCGCGTCCTGTGCTGCATCAGGCCAGCCCGACGGGGGCGAACGCCAGCGCGCTCAGCAGTCCCGCGTCGGCCGCCAGACGCGCTAGCGATTGAGCAGCGCCGGCGGACAGCCCGCCCCCGACCGAGCGGCGATGGCGGGCCGCCCGGGCCCGGGCTTGGGCGCGTCCGGAGGCGGCGGAACCGGCTGCACTCGCGCTCGCCGCAGGCCCACCGACGATGGCCGCGTTGGCCGTCGAGCGCAACGCGTGGTGAGCGCGGGCCACCCGGGCGATCGGCAGGGCTGCGCGCTTGAGGGCCATGAGCGCTTCGGAGGTCACCCACACGGGCGTGTGATCGGACGAGCGCGAATAGCGAACGTGGCCGTCGGAGGCGATCAGCGAACCCAGGTAGCGAAGCGGGGAGATCGAGCCGCGGCGGTGCAGCGTGCCAGGATCGACGCCGGCAGCCACCAGCCCCTGGACCGCGAACGCAGTCGACTGCGCGTTCGATCCCGCTCCCGGTTGGGCCGGGAAGCCACCGTCGAGGTTCTGCTGGCGGCGGATGAAGGTGATCGCTCGGCCCGATGCCGGGGCGCGCCGTCCGAGCGCCTCCAGCGCAGCACCGGTGTCGTCGACGTCGCTGGCCCCGCCCACGGTGGCGAAGCTGAAGCCGCCGTCGCGGTTCTGCTGCCGGGCCAGCCACGACAGCATGCGAGCTGCGGGGGCAACGCCCGCAGAGCGCAAGGCCAGCACGGCGAACGCCGTCAGGTTGACCTGGCCGGAGACCGATCCGTCGCTTTGGACCGCGTTCTGGACGCGGGCCAGCAGATTACGCCCACCGAAGCTCTGGGCCGAGACTCCAGCCGCACGGGCCACGAGGATCGTGCGCTCGATCGCGCCGATATCGGCGTACGAGTCTGCCCCCGCACGGATGTAGCTGAGCAGGCTGCGCCCCCCGGGATGGAGGTCGAGCGGATTGTGCCCGGCCGCAGCCAGCCCCAGCGCCGCCCAGCCGGAGTAGAGCTCTGAGGAGGATGAGCCGGGCGAGGAGCCAAAGCCGCCGTCCCGGTGCTCGGCGCCGAGCAGATACCCGGCCGGAGTGCCGGCGGCGCGTGCGGGCGCGGCGGCGCCCAGACCGGCGGCGGCTACGAGACAGACCATGACCAAGGTCGGCCTAACCGCACCGTCCAAGGTGCGCCACGTCACCTGCAACCTCTCGGCAAACCGGGCGATCGAGCGCGTCAGCGCGGGCCCGAAGGCGAGTGCGAAAACGAGGCAGCCACCGGCGTGGATGAAGTCGAAGCCGGTGCCCTTGCCCACGTACACGCCCAGCTGAGCAGAACTGTGATCGCTGAAGCTGACCCAGTCCCCCACGTCCTGCATCGCCGCGAATGCGTACCCGGCGACCCCGCAGACCAGCGCCAGCGGCCAGCGCCCGATCCGGCCGCGGGTGCCACGGGCCAGCAGCGCGCCGAACAGACCGACCGCTCCCCAGCCTGCCATCTGCCACGGCGTCCATGGACCCTGACCGAAGAAGAAGTTCGAGGTCAGGCCGGCCAGCGCGCCGACGACGAAGCCCGGGGCGCCGCCGAGCGCGTAGCCGGCGATCAGCACGATGTCGGTGGTCGGCTTCACGTTGGGCAATGCCGCGAAGGCGATCCGACCGAGCGCCGCCAGCGCCGCGAGCGTGCCGACCAGCGCGACGATCCGCGCGTCCGGCCGCGTGCGCTCGTACCAGGCGAAACCTCCGGCCAGCGCGAGCCCCAGGATGGCGAACGCCCCGATCTGCCAGCTCATACCCTCACCTCCGCCTGCCCGATCAAATTGACGCCGTCCTCGGGGCGCATCGCGCTCCCCGCACCACCAAGAATCCGCGCCGTCTCGGTGGCGAAGTAGGTGCCGCCGCTCAGCACCTCAGCGGCGGGTCCGTCGGCGATCGGCGCGCCGTCGGCCAGCAGTACCACCCGCTCGGCGAACGCGGCGACGAACTCCGGATCGTGAGTCGCCACCAGGACGGCGATCTGCAGGCTGCGCAGGAGCTCGGCCAGCGCCTCCTTGGCCCCCCGGTCCATGCCGCGCGTCGGCTCGTCCAGGCAGGCCACCGTCGCGCGGGCTCCCCCTTCCCGATCTTCATCGAGGACGATGGCCAGCGCCAGACGTTGCTTCTCGCCGCCCGAGAGCTCGCGCGGATGGCGGTCCGCCAGACCGGCCGCATCCAGCCCGACCGCGTCCAGCGACGCCGCCGAGGCCTCGTCGCTCACCCGCTCGTGGATCAGGTAGTCATTCGGGTTCTGGAGCAGCAGCGCAACCCGGCCCGCGGAGCGGACCTGACCCCGGGTGGGCTTCGTCAAGCCCGAGGCGTGACGGAGCAGCGTCGATTTGCCGGCCCCGTTTCGTCCCATCAGCGCCACTCGTTCGCCGGGCTCGATGCGGAGGCTGACGTCACGGAGGATCGTCGGGCCGTCGGGAAGCTCGTGCCAGACGCGCTCGAACGCGAGCGCGGCGAGTGAGCCGGTGGGCTTGGCTGCGCGCGGTGGGTCGGCGTGGTCAGCCGACCGCGGCTCGGGCAGCAGACCGCGTGTACGCAGCGCGCTCCGCGCAGCCTTGACGCCCGGGAGCGGCGCCAGCCCCAGCCGCTGGAGCAGCTGCGCGCCTGGGGTGGCCAGACTCGGAGCGGCCTCGACGGCCCATTGAAGGAAGTCGGCCGGCGTGCCGTCGAACCCGATCCGCCCGCCGATCATCGCGATCGCTCGGTCGGCCGCGCCCAGGCATCGCTCGAGCCGGTGCTCGGAGAGCAGCACGGTGGTGTCGGAGTCCTCGTTCAGTCGCCGCAGCAGCCCGATCAGCTCGTCCCCGGCCACCGGATCCAGCTGAGAGGTCGGTTCGTCGAGCACGACCAGCTGCGGGCGCCCCGCGAGCGCGGCGCCGAGCGCCACGCGCTGCAGCTCCCCGCCTGAGAGCTCCGAGGTCGAGCGCTCCAGTAGGTGGGCGATCCCCAGCGCCAGGGCGGCCTCCTCCACCCCGCGCGCCACCGCTCCCGCCGGCTCGCCGCGGTTCTCGAGTGGAAAGGCCAGCTCGGCCCGCACCGTTCCCATCACGATCTGGGTCTCGGGGTCCTGGAACAGCGTGCCCACGGCATGCGCCAGATCCCCGGGACCGTGGTCGTGGGTATCCATCCCGGCGACCGTCACCCGGCCGGTGAAATCGCCGCCGTGGAAGTGCGGAACCAAGCCGCTCGCAGTGCCGAGCAGGGTCGACTTGCCTGAGCCGGACGCGCCGGCGACGACCACCAGCTCGCCCGGCTCGAGCGTCAGCGAGACGTCGGTCAGCGCTGGCGCGGTGGCCCCCGGGTAGCGGTAGCTCACGCGATCGAGCTCGAGCACGCTCATCGGCCGATCCCCCGGCGCTCTGCGAAGGGAAGCAGTGCCAGCAGCGGTACCGCGACCGCCACGGCCAGCACCCCGACGTCGATCGGCGCGTGGAGCGCCGGGTAGGCCTGGAACGGGACCAGCCCACCGATCCGGGCCCCCACGGCGAGGGCCAGCAGCCCGAGTGCGCTGGCGCCGAAGGACAGGTCGTGGCGGCTGTAGGGCCGGCGCATCCGCGGCGGCCGGCGCGCGGCGCCGTAGCCGCGGACCTCAAGTGCGGCGGCCACATCCAACGCGCGGTCGAGCACCCCGGAACTGGCGGCGCGCATCAGAGCCATGCGTGAGGGTGGGGCCCCGGGGCGGCAGCGTTGTGCGTCAGCCAGGCGATGAGCGTCGCGCAGCAACACCGGCACCATGCGGGTGGCCAACGTGGCGGTCAGGGCGGAGCGAAACGACACCCGGCGGAACAGCCGTAGCACCTCGTCGGGATCAATTGCAGCGGTGTAGAGCGCACCGCACAGGATCAGGGCGAGCGCCCGCAGGCCGAGGACTCCTCCGTACGCCGTCGCCTCGAGCGTGACATCGGTCTGCCCGAGCACTGGCAGGTCGCCGAGGCGCAGGATCACGGTCAGGCCGTCGCGGGTGACGAGCGCGTTGACGAGCACGATCAGGAGCGCGAGAGGAAGCGCCAGCAGCAGTGCCCGGCGCAGCTGGGGCCAGACCTGGGCCGAGATCCCCGCTCCGAGCACGGCCGCGATAACCGCCACCAGTGCCAGCGGATTGGAGAACACCAGGGCGGCGAGGGCGAGGGCCAGGCAGTACAGACATCCGGCGCCCGCGCGCGCGACGTGGAGCGGCGTGCGGCGGTGCCGGTAGCTCACGCGCCTCCCCGCACAGGAAGTGGGATGTCAGCGCCGCCCTGGGTGGCCAGGGCGAAGTGATCGCGCAGGCGGGCCGGGGTCATCGCGCCGGCGGCCGCGGCCACACCCGCGGCGTCGGTTCCGGTGACCAGCCAGACGGGCGCCGAGACGTTGTCACGGGTTGCGGCGACCAGACCGGTGCCCGCCCTGAGTGTCCGGGTGACGTGGCCCGCCGGGTCGAGCAGCTGCAGCGACTGCCCTGCCGGGCCGGCGAACCGCGCATAGACTCCGCTGCGGCCGGGCCCTCGGGCGATGATCGCCGCGGCGACGATGCCGCGGACCTGGGCCCAGGTTCCGACCACCACTCCGAGCGAGTCGGTCCCCGAGCCGGTGCCGAGCAGCTGGCTGGCCACGGGCACGCCCACCGCCTTCAGGGCGGCACCGACGCGCGTACAGGCGGTGCGCTCGCCCGGCGCGCACTCGATCACGGTCGGATACCGCTTCCCGGCGATGCCGTGCACGAACGGCTCCGGGAACGAACCGACGACCGCAGGCACCGAATTGGTCACTCTCCAGTCGTGCAGATCCCACCAGATCCGGTCTCCGCGGTGAACGCTCGTGCCCGCCGCGCCCTGGGCAGCCTCGACGCCGTTGACGTAGTAGAACCAGTCGTGGCGCGAGGAGTCGCCGGCGCGCCCGGCGATTGATTGCACGAAGCCGCCGCCGTAGCGCGTCTGTACGTGGAACGAGCGCTCGAGCATCCGCATCACCGTCTCCGCGCCCGGCACACGTCGTTCGGTGACAGCTCCGAGGCGGTCTGTGCCGAACCCACGCGTGACGGTCAGGCTGACCTGGCTCGTCCCGGCGCCGGGACCGAGCCCGCAGCCTGTGATGGTCGCGGCAGCCGCGATACCGGCCAACCTCAGACCGAGCTTCACCGGACGCTCAGCTCCAGCGGAAACGGAGCTACGAGGCCTGGCTTGCCGGCGGAAAGCGAGTAACGGCCAGGCGTGGCCGGCGCGGTGAGCGTCGCGACGCCGCCAGCGCCGCTGGTCGTGCTCTGGCCGGCGAAGCCCACCACAGCGCCGCTCACCGGTGCACCGTGACCGTTGTCGTCATAGCCGAGCACGGTGACCGTGAATGCGGTCCCGCGGGCCGGTGCCGCGGGCGTTGCCCTGAGCGCAAGCGTGTGCTGACACGCCGTGGCGCGCCGGCACCAGAACCACAGCAGCCGAGTGCCAGCCCGCAACCGCTGACCCGGATCGCCGGCCCCGAAGGACGGCGATGCCGCGCCGACCTTGTACTCCCAGCCGGCGATTCCGTGGTTGCGGTCGGGACCGACCTGGCGCACGAACATCGCGGCCGGGTCACAGCCCGACGCGTCGGTGACGACGACGGGCAGCCGGGCCGCCAGGAGCCCGGCCAGCGGGGTGGCGGCCGGGACCGAGCAGTGCTTGCGTCCGATCCTGATCGCGCGGCTGCCCAGGCGCACACTGCGCGCGCCCGACAGCGTCCGTGCCCGCCCGACGATCATCATCTGGACGCTCGGGGTCGAGCGGGACTGGCTTGCCTGAGATCGCCGGCCCGGCGAGCCGACCGCGGGCGTCGTGGCCGCGACGGCGACCAGCGCCGCCGCGATCACCCCAGAGGCGAGACGTCGCCTCATCGCTTTCCGGCCGTCACGCTGAAGTCCAGCACCGAGACGCCGACTTCCCGGTTGGTCTGACGCCCGCTGCCATCGCTGGCGAGCACCGTCAGGCGGTAAGCACCCTGAGGCAACACGGCGGGCAGGAGGTAGGACCAGTTGCTGTCGGCCCCGACCGAGAACGCCGGTGCCCTGGCCGAGCACTTGGCCGCCCGGAAGCGCCCGCGGGCTCCGTCGTAGACCGAGCAGCGCCCGCTCGGCGCCCGGCGAGACAGGCTGAGGCTGACATCGGTCAGGCCGGACGGATCCGGGCCGGCCGTCCCGTGCAGCAATCGGGGACCACGCCCGAACACCTGCTGCTCGTGGATGCCGACCACGTGCACCGCCGGACCGTTGGCCCCGGTCTTGCCGCAATCCGAAGCGCGGCTGGCGTACACGCACACATACACCGGCTCAGACGGCGTCGCGCCGGATTTGTGAGCCTGGAGGGCGATCAGCCCGGTCCGCGTCGGGGTCAGGGTCGCCGCACCGGAAGCGTTGCTCAGTCCGGCCGCGCCGGGCCCGCTGACTGCGGCGGCCGCCATCGCGGTGGCGTGGCCCGCTCCGTCAAGCCGGGTCACGGTCACCGCCAACGGACGTCCGCGCCGCACGCTCGCCGGCGCACTCAGCGATAGGGGGTTGTTGGTGCAGTTGAAGTTGGAGTCGGCCTGACAGTCGAACCAGAGCACGTGGTCGCCAGGGTGGAGGTGGGTCGCGCACCCGCCGGTCTGCGACAGACGCCCGTTGACCCACAGCGTCCAGAAGTTGTTCCCGCTCGGAGTCTCGCCGAGGATCGAGCCGACGAGATAGTCCTTGAACGAGCTGCTGTAGGACCCGCTCCAATTGCCTGCGGTTCCCAGATCCAGCACGCCGGTGGCGGTTGCTCCCGCGCACGCGCTGCCCTTGATCGTGGTGGCGCTGGTGGTGTTGACGAGCGTCGAGGGGAGCAGCGTCGCGCCCGCCCCTTCGACCCGGACGTAGGCTGACGGCGTGGTCGCCGCGGAGGCTGACGCTGGAGCCAGCAAAGCGAGCCAGAGCAAGGCTCCAGTCATGGAGCCGGTGAGAATTCGATGCAAAAGGGCCACCCCTTTCCGCGAGGGCGTATCGGCTTTGTGGTCGGAGGCTGGTCTCCTGGCTCCCGGGCCTACCGACCGCGCCTTCCCGGTGAGCGATGCTCGCCAGTGGCGTCCATGCGGACGGCTTCCCCGGTCACAGTGGCGGGTCCGCGCCGGAATCGCACCGGCTTCCCATCTCCACCGACCTTGAACCGGGCCATCCTACCGCGAACCCCGGGGGAGCACGTAGACTGAGGCGGCAGGCGATGACCGTCAACCTGACTCGCATCTACACCCGCCTCGGCGACGACGGCGAGACTCATCTCGGCGACATGAGCCGGGTGCTCAAGACGCATCCGCGGATCGAGGCATACGGGACCGTCGACGAGCTCAACGCCCAGATCGGTGTGACGCTGACCGTTGACGGCCTGCCTGCGGCCTACGACCCGTGGCTGCGCCGGATCCAGAACGATCTGTTCGACGTCGGGGCTGACATCTCAGCGCCGGAGGACCCGGACCGAGAGCGGCTGCGAGTGTTGCCCGAGCAGACGGCCTGGCTCGAGGAGCGATGTGACGAGGTCAACGCGACGCTTGAGCCACTGAAATCGTTCGTGCTCCCGGGTGGCTCCGCTGCGGGGGCCCATCTGCACGTCTGCCGGACCGTCTGCCGGCGCGCCGAGCGACTGGCCGTCGCCTGCGGCGACGAGGTCGGCACCGAGGTCGTGCGATACCTCAACCGCCTCTCTGACCTGCTGTTCATCCTCAGCCGCGCGGCCAACCGCGGCGAGGAGCCGCTGTGGGAGCCCGGCCGCTACCGCTAGGGCTTTGCCGCGCCTAGCGGCGCAGGACCAGGGTGACGCCAGTGGCCAGCATCATCGCCAGAGCGGCGATCGCCACCGCGCCGACGACAAACGCGTGATGCAGCCGCGCGAAGCTGACCAGCTGGTGCGGCCGGGCGACCACGACCAGCAGAGCCAGCAGGAGAGCCCCGGCCAGAATTGCTGCGGGCGGTCCAAGCGTCTCGCGCAGTGTGAGCCTGACGGCCGCCTCGCCGTCAGCGGGACGGCGCCGGCGAGAGTCGGCGAGCAACACCGTGGCGACGCCAACCAGCGACCAGATCGTGGCGATCAGGAAGCCGCCGATCACGTCACTGGGGTAATGCCACTGCAGCGATAGGAACGAATAGCTGACCGCGACCGCAAAGGCCGCGCCGAGGGCGGCGGCAAGCGGCCGCAGGCGAGCCGGGACAGCCAGGACGCAGCACAGTGCCAGCGCCATCGCCGCGGTGGCATGGCCGCTGGGCCAGGAGGCCGGCGAAACTGGTTTGGTACCAGCGGCGAGTAGATCAGCCGCGCGATGGGTCGCCAGCAACGGCTTCAGCAGTTGGGTGGTGACGTTGGCCCCGAGCAGGATTGCCCCGATCGTCAACGCCACCCAGACCCGGCGCCGGGCGACGGCGATCAAAACGGGCACCGCGGCCAAGTAGACGTACGGCGACGGGTTGCAGAGATGGGCGAGGAAGGACGCGAGCGAGCTGAACCGCGGGTGCTGTCCGAGGCTGCCGAAGCCGGCGTAGATCGACTGATCAGCACGCTCGACGATCCCCACGTGGAAGGCAAGGAACCAGGTGAGCGTCAGCAGCGCGACTCCGGCTGCTGCGCCGCGCAGCGCGAGCACGGCACGTCTGGGCATGCTTTCAGGCTACTTTAGGGGCCTCACTCGCTACTAAAGGCGCCGTGAGGCGCAGCGATGAACCCGCGGGAGGCCTACTGGGGCGCGGGCGCGGGCTTGCGGCTGATCTTGATCTCCGGAGACAGCCCGGTGCGGCGGATGTGCGCGTAGTGCTCCACGTCCTCGGGCGAGGCGACCTCGACGCTGACATCGTCGGCAAGGTCGAATCGTCCCGCCTCGTAGAGCAGCTCCTGATAGCGAGGAACGCCGGCCGGACGGCCCTCGACGTCGATGTCGTGCTCGCCGCAGCGCAAGGTCCAACGCTGGCTGCGCACCAGCTTCTCGGCATTGAGCTTGACCGGGACGGTGTCGGCACCGGACTCTCCCTGGGAGCCGGTGTCCATCCGCAGCCGCGCGTGCGCGGACCACAGCGCTCGGGCGAGCCGGTCGAGATTGCGCCCGTACGGGGCCGGAACGATCGCGACGGGGCCGCGGGCGCCGGACTCGCCGCGAACCGCGCTGGCGACGGGACCGACGAGCACGAACTCGACCCGGCTGGCCTGCAGCCAGCGCAGGACCGCAATCCAATTCTCGTCGAGATGTTCAAAGCCACGGGTGGGCTTCATGGGGCCGGGCTCGATGCGGGGCGGGCGATGTCTGAGGAGCATGTCCTGCGATTCGCCCCGCGGCCCCGGACTCCTTCCTAATTCACAGCCTGGCGGGCTACGCCGCCGCCCGAGTCCCCTGCACCCGCTCGTCGGGTACCGACTCGATGATCACCCGGCAGGGACGCTCGCGAAGCACGGTCTCGAGCGCGCGACCGAAGCCGCTTCCGGTGCGGGGCATCGGCATGACGATCGCTCCCGCTCGCATCTCCTTGGCCTCGTCGACGATCCGCCGGCCGGTCTGCCCCGCGCGCACCTTCTCGTAGTGCCCAGTCACCCGGCGGCCGACCTGGACCTTCGCCTCCTCGATGATGGACGCGGCGGCGGCCTCCTGCTCGGGCATCGCGGCGTCGATCGGGCTGCTGGCCGGCACAGAGATCGTCACCAGTACGTGGATCCCGCGCCGGCGCCGCGCCGCCATCCTCGCCGCGGTGGCCAGCACCTCGGGCGAGTAGGCGCGTTCGGTGAAGGCGACCAGCACCGAGTCGTACTCGGCTTCGGTGTCGGTGGCCGGACCTGCGATCTCGACCTTGGTGGTCGTGGTGAGGTCCAGCCCCTGGCGGCGGCGGTAGACCACGTAGACGCACACTCCGATGGTCAGCCAGGCCACCCCCGCCGCCGCCACCACCACGTGCAGCGCGGTCACCGTCACGAAGGCCAGGAGCGTGCCCAGCCCGCCGAGGACCGCGAACAGCGGCAGCTGGCGTTCCGCGATCGTCAGGGTGCCCGGGCCTCGATACGGCCGTTTGGCGTCCGGCTGGGTCAGCCGCAGCCGGATCACCGAGATGTGGGCGATGGTGAAGGACAGCATCGCGCCGAAGGCGTACATGTTGCCCAGGAAGTCCGCCTGGCCGGGGATCAGGGTCAGGCAAGCGATCCCGCCGAACGCAACGATTCCGATCCAGGGCGTGCGAAAGCGGGGATGCAGCCGCCGCAGGCCGTCCGGGACCTGGCGGTGCAGGCCCATCGAATAGACCAGCCGCGAGACTCCGATGATCCCGGCGTTGGTGGCAATGAACAAGATCGTGGCGGCCAGCAGTCCAACGTAGATCTCCCCCGCGTGCTGCAGCGCCCCCAGATGTAGGTGTTTGACAATTCCCAGCACGGGGTCCCCGGCGAAGCCGCCCTTGGACTCCGGCAGTCCCAGCAGTGTCTGGCAGTGGCCGCCCCGGCAGGTCACAGGCAGCGCTGAGAGCGCCACGGCGGGCAGCAGGGCATAGATCGCGAACACCGCGATGACCACGCGATTGATCGCCGCGGGAATCGTTTTGGCCTCGTCCTTGGCCTCCTCGGCCATGTTCGAGATGGTCTCGATCCCCGTATAGGCGATCATCCCGATCGGGATGGCCACCAGGAAGTCCTTCCAGTGCGGGGCCACACCGAGATGCACGTTGCTGATCAGGACGTGCGGTGAGAACACGAGAATCCCACCGACCACGACGAGCAGCAACTGGGTCATGAAGTCGGTCAGCGCGAGGACGATGTTGACCTTGGCCGCCTCGGTGATCCCGACCACGTTGATCGCGCACAGCAGCGCCACGACGCCGATCCCGAAGAAGATGTCCCCCGGAGAGGTCTTCAGGAACGGGAAGAACAGGCCCCCGATGTAGTGCGGTACGAAGAACGCCGAGATGGCGATCGTGATCACGTAGTTGAGCATCTGGCCCCACGCGGCGAAGAACGACCAGAACTCGTTGAAGGCGTGACGCGCGAAGCTCGACGATCCGCCCGCCTCGGGATACATGCTGGTGGCCTCGGCGTAGGTCGCGGCGGTGAGGTAGAAGATGACGCCGGTGAGGATGAATACCACCGGGGTGAGGCCCAGGGCGAACGACGCGACCAGACCGAGGGCGTAGTAGATCGAGGAGCCGACGTTTCCGTAGGCGGTCGAGAACAGCGCGTTGACCCCGAGAACCCGCTGCAGACCTGGTAGATGCCGGCGGGCCATCAGGCGTCGCCGCCCGGTGTGACCTCGCTCGGAGGCACGATCAGGTCGGGTACCTTGGCCGCGTCGCCGGCCAGCTCGGCCGAGTCCACGCCGGCGTGTTCGCGCTCGAACCTGGCCCGCCAGTCCGCCGGCGGAGCCGTCAGGATCACCCGGCAGGGTGCCTTGTTGATCACGTATTTGGTGATCTCCCCGACGTAGTTCTCCAGCGGACCCGAGCCCCCGAGCAGAGCACCGCCGCGGACCCGGGACGGCTCCTCGGCCGCCAGCACGATTGCCTCCACCCCGCGCCGCTTGGCCTCGGTGACGATTGCCTGACCCGCGCGGCGCGCCCGGACCGTCGCGGTGGCCACCTCGACGCCCTCGTATTCCTCCCCCACCGCCTTCGCCCGGGCCAATGCCTGGCGTGCGCGCTGGACCTGGCTCTCCGGAAGCGGGGCGTCAAGCGGCAGCGAGAGCGGCATCTCAAACACCCAGATGGCCTCGATCACCGCGCCCTCCTCGACCACGTCGTCCCGGGTCTCGCCGGCCAGCCGGCCGGCGGTCTGAACGATGTCGTCGTCGAGCGGGGTTCCGAAGATGGGGACGAGAATCGAACCGAACTCCGGTTCGAGGGTCTCGTGGCGCAGCGCCCGCTCCGGGATCGTCACCCGCTTGAGCAGAGGCTTCTGCTGGGTCTTGCGGTAGGCCACATAGAGCACCAGGCCCGAGAGCAGCCAGCCCAGCCCGACATACCGGGCCCCGGAGTGGAAGATCATCACCGAGATCAGGCCGGCGCCCGCCAGCGCCGCACCGATCACCGCGGGGATCGGGACCGCGGCGCCGCGGATCCGCACCGACAGCGGCACCCGGTAGCCGCGCTCGCGTGTGGGTTCTCGGAACCTCAGGACGATCACCGAGACGTGGGCGATCGTAAACGCCAGCAGCGCGCCAAAGGCATAAATCCCGATCAGCAGCTCGAGGTCGGTCGGGAGGACCAGCGCGGCCGCCGCGACGGCCGCCACCCCGATGACCACGAACGGCGTGCCCCAGCGGCTGCTCAGACGGCCGATCCGGCTGGGGATCTGCCGGTTTGTGGCCAGCGAGTAGCCGACCCGTGAGACCCCGAGCATCGAGGAGCCCGCCGCGGCGGTGAGGCCGAGCGCGCCTCCGATCGCCACCGCGTACTTGAGGACATCGGAGACCCAGACCGGACGGAACGACTCCACGACGCCCAGCACTGGAGCCTGGAGGTGGCGTTGACCGAGATCACTCAGGCCGTGGTGGACAGGCAGCGCCGTGATTCCGATCAGCGCGATCCCGACGTAGATCAGCACGATGATCCCGGAGCCGGGAACGACGAGGCGCTTGACCTGCTTCGCGCTGACGCTCACCTCCCCGGCGATCGACGCCGCCGCCTCCAGACCGGTGAAGGCGATTACCGCGACCGGGAGGGCGAAGGCCAGGTTCGACAGTGTCGGCGCGCTCCCCAGATGGATGCTGTCGATCAGCCGGTGCGGATGGAAGGCCAGGACCAGGCCGAGCACGATCACCGCGGCCTGGAGCGCCAGATCTACGCCAGTGACGATGATCCGCCGGCGCAGCCGGCGCGAGGTCACCCCGGTCAGGTTGTCGACCGCCACGAAGGCGATCACGCCCAGGGCCACCACGACCTGCAACGTGCCGTGGCCCAGCGGAGAGTAGAACGCGCCGAGATAAGCCGGCACGGTCAGAGCCGCGGCGGCCAGCAGGATCGTGTAATCCAACACGATCGCCCAGCCGGCGATGAAGCTGACCAGCTCGTTGAACGCGTAGCGGGCGAACACCGCGGAACCGCCCCGCTCGGAGTGCAATGACGCACCCTCCGCGTAGGTCATCGCGGTGAGCTGGAAGAACAGCCCGCCGGCCAGGAAGACGACCGGCGTCAGGCCGTTCGCGTGCCGGGCCACAATCCCCAGCGCGAAATAGACGGAGCTGATCGAAGTTGTGTAAACGACCGCGAACAGCGCGCGGTAGCTGAAGGGACGCTCGTTCACTTAGCGGTGTCTGACGGGTTCCTCACGGCCCTCTGAACTGCAGATACAGCCGCGCCGCGCCGGCCGCCATGAAAAGCAGCCCGATGAGGATTCCCGTGGCCAGCGCGCCGCCGCCCGCGATCAGGGTCCGGACGACGATCACGATTCCGATGATGATCATCAGGATCGACATCACGCGGGTTGACATCTCATGTACCTGCTGGGGACGCTGCGGCATCGGTGCGTAGCTTAGTGCTGCGGTCAGGACCGCTCGGGTCAGTCGTGAATCCGGAACGGGAGCGTGTCCACCACCACGCTGCCGCGGCCCTTCAGGACCTCCTCGAGTACGCGGCCGCGCTGGTTGTGGAGCGTGCCCCTCCTCCGCGTGCTTGTCGGCACGCTGCCGTTTCATGCGAGTTGACGATTCGATGGTCTGCATCCTCGACTGCCGGCTGACGGATGAAGAGACTGCCAGCGCTCAGCACTGGCCGCGTGCCGTGACGAGTCATACAGTGACGGCATGGGCGCCACTTCGTTCCTTCTCGACGGATCCACACTGTCGCCCGCGGCGGTGGCCGCAATCGCCCGCAACGGCACCCGTGTTGCACTCGCCCCGCAGGCTCACGCGGAGAACGATCGCGCGCGGGAGGCGATCGCGCGGTTGTTGCGGGGCGGCGAGGACATTTACGGAGTCAGCACCGGGGTCGGCGCGCTCAGAGGTCATCGTGTGGCCGAGGAGGACCGCGAGGGCTACTCGGTGCGGCTGCTGCGTAGTCACGCGTGCGGCGCGGGGCGGCCGCTGGCCCCTGAGTTGGTACGCGCCGCGATGGCCACGCGGGCCAATCAGATCGGCGCGGGCGGTGCCGGAGTTACGCGTGAGCTCCTCGAGGCCCTGGTCGGCGTCCTCAATGCGGACCTTGCCCCGTTCACCCGTGAGCTGGGCTCGCTCGGCACCGGCGATCTCACGGCGCTGGCGGATATCGGCCTGGCGCTGCTCGGGGAGGGTCAGATGTGGCGCGCAGGTCAGCTGGTCGACGCGCGCGAGGCGCTGGAAACCGCGGGGATCATCCCCGGAGTGCTCGGCCCGCGGGACGGGCTTGCGTTCATCAGCAGCAACGCAGTGTCGATCGGTCATGCGGCATTGATCGTGGTCGACGTCGAGCGTCTGCTCGACGCCTGGCTGTCGGTGGCGGCGCTGTCCTTCGAGGCGGCCGCGGCTGACCCGATCGTGCTCGATCCGCGGATTCACTCCGAGCGTCATCGCCCCGGTCAGGCCGCGGTGGCGGCAAAGATGCGCCACCTCCTCGCGGGCGTGCGTGATCGAACTCGTGAACCCGGGCCGCTCGGTGTGCAGGATCCATATCCGTTTCGCGCCCTGCCCCAGGTCGACGGCGCGGTCCGTGACGCCCTATGGAGCCTGCACGACACAGTCGAGCACGAGCTGAACTTCCGCGGCGAGAACGCTCTGATCGATGCCAGCACGCCGGCCGCGCTGCCCAACGGCAATCCGCATGCGGCGCCCCTGGCGGGCGCGATCGACCATCTTCGGACCGCGCTGGCGCAGTCCTCGGCGCTGATCGCTGCGCGAGTCAGCACGCTGCTCGATGCGAGCCTTACTGGGTTGCCACCGTTCCTAGCCCGTCGTCCGGGGCCTGAGTCGGGCGCCCTCGTGGTCGAATACACCGCGCATGCGGCAGCGGCCGAGGTGCGCTCGCTGGTCACTCCGGTGGCCGCGCAGACTGTGTCGGTGTCCCGCGGCGTCGAGTCGCATTCGAGCCTCGCCCCCATCGCCGCCCGCCGCGCGGCGGAAACCCTCGAGGCGCTGCGCGTGCTGATCGCCACCGAGCTGGTGATCGCCGTCCGGGCGCTGCGTCTGGCCGGCCATGAACCGGTGGGGGCAGGTACCAGGCCGCTGTTCGAAGCGGCGGCCGCCCGCCTGGATCCCGATCTAAGCGATCGCCCGCTGCATCCTGACATCGAAGCGGCGCGGCAGTTCGTGGCGGCTTGGGTCCCGGCTCAGATTCTGCCGTAGCTAGCATCGAAACGCGGATGAGCGACGACGAGAACGAGCAGCTAAGTCGGTCGAGACGGCGGCTGATTCTCGGAATCTGCTGCATGAGCCTGCTGATGGTGGGGCTCGACAACACCATCGTCAACGTCGCGCTGCCGTCGATTCGCTCCTCGCTGCACGCCTCGTTCTCGGGTCTGCAGTGGACTATCGATGCCTACACGCTCGTGCTCGCGAGCCTGCTGATGCTTGCGGGCTCGACCGCGGACCGGGTGGGGCGCGCCCGGGTGTTCCAGATCGGTCTGGTGGTGTTCTCCCTGGGATCGCTGCTGTGCGCTCTCGCCCCGAGCCTGCAGCTGCTCGTCGCGGCTCGGGTGATCCAGGCCATCGGCGGGTCGATGCTCAACCCAGTCGCGATGTCGATCATCCGCAATGTGTTCGAGGATCCGCGTGAGCGCGCCCAGGCGATTGGCGTGTGGGGCGGCGTGGTGGGCATCAGCATGGCCCTGGGTCCCGTGGTCGGCGGGGTGCTGGTGGATTCCGTCGGCTGGCCGGCGGTCTTCCTGGTCAACCTGCCCGTGGGGCTCGTGGCTTGGATGATGACGAAACGGTTCGTGCCGGAGTCCCGCGCACCCCACCCGCGCCGGATCGATCCGGTCGGCCAGCTGTTGGTCATCGTCGGTCTCGGGTCCTTGACCTACGCGATCATCGAAGGTCACCAGAGTGGCTGGGTGTCTGGCGAGATCATCGCCCTGTTCACGTTGGCGCTCCTGTGCCTGATCGCGCTCGTCCGCTACGAGCTGCGTCGCGAGCAGCCCCTGATCGAGGTCCGCTTTTTCGCCAGCGCGCCGTTCTCCGGCGCCAGCGTGATCGCCGTCTGCTCGTTCGCCGCCCTGGGCGGGTTCCTGTTCTTGAACACCCTCTATCTCCAGGACGTTCGTGGCCTCTCACCCCTGCATGCGGGCTTGTACATGCTGCCGATGGCGGCCATGACGCTGGTCTTCGGACCCCTGTCGGGGCGCCTGGTGGGCCGGCGGGGCGCGCGGCCGTCGCTGCTGGTGGCGGGCGTCGGACTGACCACGAGCGCGGTCATGCTGACCCGCCTGACGCCGCACACCTCTTACGGCTACCTGCTCGTCGCCTACGTCGTGTTCGGGATCGGCTTCGGCCTCGTCAACCCTCCGATCACCAACACGGCCGTGTCGGGCATGCCGGCATCGCAGGCTGGTGTGGCGGCGGCGGTCGCCTCCACCAGTCGTCAGGTCGGACAGACCCTGGGGGTCGCGATTGTCGGCGCCGTCGCGGGCGGCGGCATCAGCGGCGCCCTCGGTCCCGGATTCGCGGCGGCCACCCATCCGGGCTGGTGGATCCTCGCCGGCCTTGGCCTGATCGTGCTGGTGCTGGGTCTGCTGAGCACGACCCGCTGGGCCGATTCCACCGCCCGCGCCACGGCTGAGCGGTTCCGCGAGCCGGTGGCCCGTGCGCTCGCCCCACAGCGAGCGGCGGCGGGGTGACTGTTCCCCAGCTGCGACCGGACGTCATTTCACACCTGCTTCACGGCAGTCCTCCGCGTCCGGTAAGGTGCCGCAAAGCATGAGGGGGTGGCCGCGACAGTTCATCGAATCAGGCGGCACCTGGGTGAGTACGACATGATCCGGCGACGTCGAGGAGATGACATGGAATTTTTGGTGAAACGCGGGCTGACCGCGGTCGGAGCCATCTGTGCAGTGGTGGCATTGGCCGCCTGCGGGAGCTCATCGTCCTCGAGTTCATCCTCGGGGGCGTCTTCGTCTGGAGGGGGTTCCTCATCGGGGTCAGCCGCCTCGGGACCGGGCAAGGGCAAGCCCCCGATCACGATCGGCGACAAGAACTTCACCGAGGAGTTCATTCTCGGTGATCTCTACGCGCAGGCCCTTCGGGCCAAGGGCTTCACCGTCAACCTCAAGCCGAACATCGGCAGCTCCGAGCTGACGGACAAGGCGCTGAGGGCGGGACAGATCGACATGTACCCCGAGTACACGGGAGTGATCCTCAGCGTGCTGGCTATGCAGACCCGTCGGCCGGCGAGCGAGAATGCTGCCTACGCCGCGGCCCAGAAGTTCGAGAACAGTCGGGGCTACACGCTCTTGGACAAGACGCCGTTCTTTGACGCCGACGCGATGGCCACGCTGAAGCCGTTCGCGACCAAGAACCACCTCGTGACGCTTGGAGACCTGAAGAAGCTCAAGTCCTTCTCGCTGGGCGCGCCGCCCGAGAACAAGACCCGCTACGAGGGCCTAGTCGGCATGAAGCAGGCCTACGGGATCACCAACGTCAATTTCGTCCCGCTCACCATCGGGCTCCAGTATTCCGCTTTGGACAAGGGCAGCGTCGACACGGCCAACGTCTTCACCACCGACGGGCAGCTGCAGAGCGGCAAGTACGTGATCCTGACTGACACCAAGCACATCTACGGCTATCAGAACGTCGCGCCGGTGGTCTCGAGCAAACTGCTGGCGAAGGAGGGTCCGGCGTTCGCTCAGACGCTCAACGCGGTCAGCGCCAAGCTCACAACGCACGTGATGCAGCAGCTCAACGCCGCGGTCGATATCCAGAAGGTGGATCCAGCCACCGTGGCGAGCAAGTTCCTGCAGGCCAACGGACTGAAGTAGCGCCGCCGACATGTTCGGGATGTTTGCCGAGTACCGGCGCGCGGTAGGAGGCTGGTCCAGATGACGGATCAGCCTCCGGCCGGCCCGGCAAAGACCGAGGCGAACCCCTCAGCGGCATCGCTGGAGTTCAGGAACGTCAGCAAGCGCTATCCGGGCGCGGAAAAGCCGGTGCTCGTCGACCTCTCGTTCGAGGTCCCCGCAGGAGAGATCTGCGTACTCGTCGGGCCGTCGGGGTGCGGGAAGACCACCGCGATGCGGATGGTCAATCGGATGATCGACATCACCGAGGGCGACATCCTGCTCAACGGCGATAGCGTCAAGAAGCGGGATCCCGCCGAGCTCAGACGTCACATCGGCTACGTGATCCAGCAGATTGGCCTGTTCCCGCACCTCTCGATCGGCGACAACATCGCGACGGTGCCCCGTCTGCTCGGCTGGGACCGCAAGCGGATCGAGGCCCGGGTGGAGGAACTGCTCGAACTGGTCTCGCTGCCCTCCGAGACGCGCGAGCGATATCCGGCGGAGGTGTCCGGAGGTCAGCGCCAGCGGGTCGGGGTTGCCCGGGCGCTCGCCGCCGATCCGCCCCTGATGCTGATGGACGAGCCATTCGGCGCGATCGATCCGATCACGCGTGAGCGCCTTCAAAACGAATTCCTGCGCCTGCAGGAGGACATCCGCAAGACGATCGTGTTCGTCACCCATGACATCGACGAGGCGATCAAGATGGGCGATCGGATCGCGATCCTGCGTGAGGGTGGGGTGCTCGTGCAGTTCGACACCCCAGAACGCATCCTGGCCGAGCCGGCCGACGACTTCGTGGCTCGCTTCGTCGGGCTTGACCGAGGCCTCAAGCGCCTGTCTCTGCACACGCTGAGCGACCTGTCGCTCGAAGCGGCGGAGTGCCTGCCGGATGGCACCCCGGCTGCCGGACGCGCCGAGCGGGATCGGATCGTCTTTGTTGATGACCAGGGGCGTCCCGTGGGCCGCCTGGGTGCTGACGGCGAGCCTGAGCCGATCGGCGTGGTCGGCGATCCGGACACCTCTCTGCGGGATGCCCTCTCGCTGATCATGAGCGATGGCAATCGTCCGCTCGTCGTGGTCGACGCCGACGGGGTGGTGGCCGGGCTGGCGCGGATCGAGGTGATCGCCGGGGCACTGGCAATCGGCAACGGCAACCACGCCGCGGAACCCGGCGGCGTCTGATGGGACTCGGGATCGCCGCCGCCGGAGCGGCACCCGTGCTTCCCAACTTCGCGAGCAGCAGCGGTAACTGCGAGCGGACCAACGGCCTGTTCTGTTGGCACTGGTTCACCGACCATTGGAGCAGCACCTTCCAGCCCGCGCTGCTCCAGCACATCGTGCTCGTGCTGATCGCGGTCGGGGTCGGGTTCGTGATCGCCTTCGCGCTCGCGCTGCTCGCCTATCGTGTGCGGTGGTTGGAGTCCCCGATCTCCGGCATCTCGAGCTTGCTGTACACGATTCCAAGCCTGGCCCTGTTTCAGGTGCTCGTGCCGTTCACCGGGTTGACCCGTCTGACGGTCGAGATCGGGCTGGTGTCCTACACGCTGCTGCTTCTCTTCCGCAACATCGTGACCGGGCTTCGGGAGGTGCCTCAGGATGTGCGCGACGCAGCGCGTGGGATGGGCCTCACGCAGCGCCAGATCCTGTTGCGGATTGACCTTCCACTCGCGGTTCCCGCGATCTTCGCAGGCCTACGGGTGGCCACCGTGACCACCATCAGCCTTGCCACGGTGGCTGCGATCGTCGGCATCAACGAGGGGCTCGGCGTGCCGATCTTCGACGCGATCCAGCGGGTCAATTTCAAGACCGAGTTCATCGCCGCAGCAATCCTGGCGATTGCCCTGGCCTGGGTTGCCGACTTGCTGCTGGTGGTGCTTCAGCGCCTGGTCGCGCCCTGGGCGGCGCGCCGTCGATCCTCGATCGTTCCCCGGGCTGTGGTGCGCGCGGTCACGCGGCGTCACCGCCCGATTTCCACCGTACGGGAGGCCTGAGCGCTGATGCCCATCGCAGACGCCGGTTTGGGTCAGCAGTTCCTGGATTCATTCACGTTCATGGGGCACAACCTGAGTCGTCTGCTGCACGACACTCTCGGGACGATCGCCCTCAGCGGCGCGGCCCTCGCGGTGGCACTGGTGATCACGCTGCCCCCCGCCGTGTGGCTCGGCCATCTGCATCGTGGGTCGGGGCTGGCCATCCGCACCGCCAACCTCGGACGCTCTCTCCCGGAGCTGGGGCTGATCGCAATCTTTCTCGCGTTTTTCGGTATCGGCTTCCTCAACGTGATGTGGGCTCTGGTTATCGTCGGCATCCCACCGATCCTGGCCAACGCGTTCACCGCGGTCGATGGCGTCGAGCCCGACGTGGTCGACGCTGCACGCGGGATGGGCATGGGCCCACTGGCGGTATTGCTCAGGGTGGAGATACCCCTGGCGCTTCCGCTGATGTTCGCCGGAATCCGCACCTCGGTGCTGTTCATCATCGGGGCCTCTCCCCTGGCGGCGATTGCCGGCGGAGCTGGTCTGGGCGAGATCATCGTCAACCAGGCCAGCTACGGATTCCCGGGGGTCCTCGCCGCGTCGCTCTGGGTGTCCGCTCTCGCGCTGCTGGTCCAGGGCCTGTTCGCGCTCCTGCAACGGCTGCTCACGCCCGCCGGCCTAAAGGTCGGCGCCGGCGGACGGCGTTTCTCGACGCCCGGTGTGGCTGACGCCGAACGCGTGACCGGGATGGAAGCGAGCGCGGTGTAGCTGACGCCGAGCCGGCGGCTAGGCCGCGAGTCCGGCAAGCATGAAGAAGTTACGCAGCACCTGGGCGCCGGCCGGGTGCCGTTCGTCGAACCTCTCTGGGTGAAATTGGGTGCCCCACCAGCGTCTCTCAGGGGCCGCAATGGCCTCCACCGCGCAGTCGCCGCTCCGCGCCAGCACAACGAATCCCTCAGGCGCCGCCAGCACGTTGAAAGCATGATGCTCGTATACGTCTGCGGCGAGGCCCAGACCACCCAGAAGACCGTCCTGGTCGAGAACATCGA
This sequence comes from uncultured Solirubrobacterales bacterium, assembly GCA_963844475.1. Taxonomy (GTDB): domain Bacteria; phylum Actinomycetota; class Thermoleophilia; order Solirubrobacterales; family Solirubrobacteraceae; genus Palsa-465. The sequence goes on from CAWJOL010000004.1 coordinate 567,840, forward strand.
TGGTCGCGTACCCGACGGCCGGTCGCTCGCGCTGGGCGATCGTGCCGCCGGCGAACATCATCTGCAGCTGCATCCCCGCGCAGATCCCGAGCACGGGCCCGTCGAAGCGCCCCAAGTTGCTCCCGAACCGAGTCAGCGCAGCCCAGTCGTGCAGTGCCCACGGCGCAAACGAGCCGCTGAGCACGACAGCCGCAGCGGCCGAGAATTCGTCCGCCTCCACGTACGGCCGGCTGCGCACCGTCACCCCGGCAAGCCGTTCAAGCTGCATGCGGATGACCTCGTAATGGCGCTTCAACGGCCTGGTTATCGCGGCCGGATGCTCGGTGATTACGAAGTCAACAACGGCCCTTGTCACAGCGAGCCAGACTACTGAACCGGCCCAGACGTCAGAGTCTGTCTGCGTAGTCCAGATTTCCCTGCTTGAGACTCGGGTCCTTGCCCAGGAACGCATGGCGGGACATGTCCGGGCTGTAGCGGCTTCCGGGGGGCGTGCGGCCCAGCGCTTCCGCCACCGCGCGGATATGGTGCGGACCCGCGCCGCAGCACACGCCGAGGTAACCGACGCCGATCTCGTGGGCCGCAGAAGCGAACTCGCCGAGTTCATAGCGATTGCAGGTGAATGGATCCAGCGCGGTCGGGAACGGCCTGCCCCCGGGGATGCAGTCGCACCCGACATCGGTCAGCGACTGAAAGCTCGGTTCGGCCTCGTGTGTGCGGTAGGGCACAGGAAGCGCCGCGACGTGGCAGCTCACGGCATCGCGTATCGGCTTCAGGAACGGCAACATCGTGCGCGGTCCGCGGATGCAATTGAGGCCCACTACATCCGCACCGGCCGCCTCGAGGCGTCGGCACGCCTCCTCGGCGGTCCAACCCTCGCGGGTCTCCGGCTCCCGGTGGATGGCCAGCGTCACTACCGACGGCAGTCCCGTCTCGCGGATCACCTCTGTCGCCAAGAGAGCCTCTTGGGCCCACGAGAAGGTCTCGCCGATAATGAAGTCGACGCCGGCCTCGACGGCCCAGGCGACCTGCTCCTCGAACATGGCTCGGACTGTCGCCTGCGCGGAGCTGTCGGAGGGGTCGTAGATGTTCGTGTTGCAGATATCGCCGGCGAGCAGCGAACCGTGTCGGCGGGCGACTCCGCTCGCGATCTCCAACGCCTGGCGGTTGATGGTCTCGAGCGCGTCCTCCTTGCCGACCAGACGCAGCTTCTCCCGATGGGCGTAGTAGGTGAACGCCTCCACCACGTCGGAGCCCGCATGCACGAACTCCTCGTGGAGCTGCGACACGAGCTCGGGGTGCTCGAGCACCACCTCGGGCACAAACGCACCGGCTTGCAAATAGCCGCGCCGCTCGAGCTCGAACAGGTAGCCCTCCGCGCAAATGACGGGCCCTCTCTCCAGGCGGGTCAGCAGGCCGTCGGTGCGAGCGTCAGTCATACATTGCTCCGTCTCATCGGGAACTCTCGAGAGCACTTACGTTGCTGATCGCGCAACAGCGTTGCACATTGCGCACCAGCTTGGAGAGAGCCTAGCAGCCGTCCAAAACCGTTTCGCGCCCTTCTGGGCTCCGGGCGCGTGGCGGAAGCGTCCTAACCTCCACGGCATGCAAGCACCGAAGTTCACCGAGTTGGTCGGACCGCCGGCTGACGCGCGTGAGTTCGCCCTGACCATGCGCCCGGGTCTGGCGGATTGTGCGCCCACGGGCCGAATCCGGCTCGACGCGCTGGCGAGATGGCTCCAGGATGTCGCCTACGCTGACGTGGAGGATGCCGGCGTGGCAGGCCACGCGGTCTGGGTGGTGCGCCGCACACGCATCCAGGTCCTCCGATTCCCGAGATTTGCCGAGCACTTCGAGGTGAGGACATTCTGCAGCGGCGTGGGCAGGATGTGGGCCGAACGCCGAACGACCATCGCCCCCGAGTCGGCCACGGGGTCACCCTGTGTGGAAACCGTCGCGCTGTGGGTTCACCTCGACCGAGAGACGTGGCATCCGACGCCGTTCGCCGACGAGGAGATCGCCTTCTACGGTGACGCGGCGTTGGCCCGGCGGGTGACCGCCCGGCTCAGGCACCCGCGCGCGCCGGAGCAGGCGGCCAACTCGCCTTGGACGTTCCGAGCCACCGAATGCGACATCGCCAGCCACGTCAACAACTCCAACTACTGGCAACCACTGGAGGAGGAGTTTCTGCTCGAGGGCCGCGAGCCCGTGACGCTCGACGCCGAGATGGAATTTCGCACGCCCTCACAGCCGGGGCGCAAGCTGATGCTCCGAGACGGCGCGCTGCGCTGGATCGTCGACCCCGACGCGACGACGCACGCGTCGGTGGTGGTGCTGAGCAGCTGACCGCCGGCGGAGCGCCCGTGGGAGGGCGGCGCCGAGCTGATTAATCAGCGTCCGATAGGCCCTGAAAGCCGGCTTGGTCGTGTAGTCCGAGCGCAGGAGGCCGTCGGTGGCGAAGATGGGGCCGATCAGGCCCGTGGGGCCTCCGCTCACGGAGTCGCGGAGGTTGAACCAGCGGTAGTCGCTGATGCCGAAGGTGCCCGAGTAGTCGGAGGCCGCCCGGACGAGCTCGCGCAGCGCGCTGGCCTGCTGTGCCTCGGACAGAATCCCGGTCGGGACGCCGTTCTCGGTGATCCACAGCGGGACCCGGGAGCTGATCGCACCGAGCGGGGCCAGACAGCGCCTGAGCACCCCGGCCGCCTGGGCTAGCTCGGCGCGGTAGCTGCTCCCGGGGAGCATCGCGGGCGGGAAGATGCTGCCCGGGTAGAAGTCGAGACCGACGAATCCCAGCGCGCGCGCAAACGATGCCCCGCCGCGGGCGGCCAGACTGGAGAAGAAGGCGGCGTCCTGGGTGGGAACGAATCGATAGGCGTAGGTGAAGCCGAAGCGCAGCCACGACAGATGCTCGCGCCGAGCCTGGTCATGGGCAGCCTCGATCCCGTTGATCAAGGCGTCCTGCGCTCGGGGGTAATAGCCGTCGGAGGTGTTTGGTGAAAACGAGACGTTGACCTCATTGGTGATCGTCATCGCGACGACGCGGCGATTCCCCGCGAACGCGGTGACCACCCGACGGACGTAGCGGTCCCATGCGGCGATGTCACCGGCCTGACCGGGGCCGGGGTGGTAGCGAACCTGGATCTCGACGTCGAGACCGGCCCGCGCGTACCTTGCCGCCAATCGCTGAAAGCGAGCGATCCCGGCGGCACCCTCAGACCAGAACAGCCGGTTCAGCCTCACAACCATGACCTTCCCCCGCGGGCGCAGGGCAGTGACCGACGCCCGGTCACGTGCCGGGTCATCGGGGACGGCCGGGAGCTGCGCTCCGCCGACGCTGCCGGCGAGTCCCGGGTCAACGCCGAAGCGCAGCGGCGGCCCTCGGCGGGCGGCGACGTTGGCGTAGGACCCCAGGCACAGCGGGTCTGCCGCGACGGCGAGCGGCGCACTCGCACCGACCACGCCGAGCGTGCACACCAAGCCAACCGCGGCCAGCAGCCGTCCTCGCCTCACCGGATCATCCTAGTTGTTGCGCTCGGTCAGGCGGCGGGCCGGAGCCCCTCGAGCTCTCGGCTCGCGGCCAGCTCAGACAGGGCCTTGCGCTCAAGCCGGCGCACCGCGTCCTGAGAGATACCGAGCCGCCGGCCGGTTTCAGTCAGGGGCGTGGGTTCGCTGCCACCGACGCCGTAGCGCAGTTTCAGCACCTCACGCTCGCGTTCGGGCAGTCGATTCAGCGCGCGGCCCAGGGCGTCACCCCGCAGCGAGATCTCGACCTCTTCCTCGGGTCCGCGGGCGTCGCTGGGCAGCAGCGCGCCGAGCGACGTCTCCTCCTGCTCACCTACCGGGCGGTCGAGGCTGGTCACCACGCGGGCCGCGTCGAGCGTCTCTCGCACCTCCTCCGGCGAGAGTTCCGCCGCTTGCGCGAGCTCCTCCTCGGTCGGCTCTCGGCCGAGCCGGCCGGTCAACTCCCGCTCGGCTCGCCTGATCTTGCGCTCCCGCTGTCCCAGGTGGACCGGGATGCGAATCGTGCGGGCGCGGTTGTCGAGCGCCCGCTGGATCGCCTGGCGGATCCAGAAGGTGGCGTAGGTGGAGAACTTGAACCCCTTGCGGTGGTCGAACTTCTCTGCCGCCCGGATCAGTCCGAGGATCCCTTCCTGGATCAGGTCCAGCAGCGGCAGGTCGTGCCCCTGGTACTTGCGCGCATTTGAAATCACCAGCCGGAGGTTGGAGTTGACCAGCTGCGCCTTGGCGTCGAGGTCCCCGCGTTCGATCCGTTGAGCGAGGTCTGCCTCCTCCTCCCGAGTCAGCAGCGGATAGCGTCTGACCTCCTGCAGGAACAGCGACATCGCATCGGTCGTGCTCCCGGACAGATCGTCGTTGACGTAGCTCGTCTGCTCGACGCGGTCCCGTCCGCAGTCATCCCGGAGATCCACTCCCCGCTCCTCCAACATGTCCTGCAGGGCCTGGAGCTCGTCGTCGCTGAGCTGTGATTCCTGAACCACCTCCCCCAGCTCCGACAGGTCGACACAGTGCCGCCCCTCGGCCTCGCCGCGGGCGGCGAGCTCCTCGGCCAGCTCCGAAAGGGGAACGCCGGTTCGGGGAGAATTCGCGTCAGCAGCCATGATTCGTGTCTACCCGGTCCGGACAGCATCGGCACACAACTGATCAGAACCCCAGAATCGCATGCCCTCATTCAACTCTCTCTACCGCCACGGCTTCGTCCGCGTCGCAGCGGCCGTCCCCACCGTCAAGGTCGCCGAACCGGCCTTCAACGTCGAGCGGACGATCGCCCTCGCGCGGCAGGCCTCGGATGCCGGTGCGGGTCTGCTTGCCTTTCCGGAGCTGGGAATCTCCGCCTACACCAACGAGGATCTGTTTCACCAACAGGCGCTGAGCGACGGCGTGCTGGGCGCCCTGGGCGAGCTCGTCGAGGCCAGCAAGGAGCTGTTGCCGGTGCTGGTCGTCGGCGCTCCGCTGATGGTCGAACAGGCGCTGTTCAACACTGCGGTGGTGATCCACCGCGGCTGGATCCTCGGGGTGGTGCCCAAGAGCTACCTACCCGAGTACCGCGAGTACTACGAGAAGCGACAGTTCCGCGCTGCCCGTGACGCGATCGTTGATCACATCCCCCTGCTCGGAGAGGACGTTCCGTTCGGCTCGAAGCTGCTGTTCGCCTGCCGCGACATCGATAACTTCACGCTGCACGTTGAGATCTGCGAGGACCTGTGGTCGCCGATCCCGCCCAGCACGTTCGGGGCGATGGCCGGGGCAACCGTGATCGCGAACCTGTCGGCCAGCAACATCACGGTCGGCAAGGCGGACTACCGCCGGCTGCTTTGCGAGTCGCAGTCCGGCCGCACGTTCAGCGGCTACGTCTTCACTGCCGCCGGCGAGGGCGAGTCGACGACCGACTTGGCCTGGGACGGACAGGCCCTGATCTGCGAAAACGGGGATCTGGTGGCGGAGGCCGAGCGGTTCGCCAAGCAGGAGCAGCTGATCTACGCGGACATCGACCTCGACCGGATCGTCGCCGACCGGGCGAGCACCAGCAGCTTCACCGACGCGGTCCACGACTACCGCGAAGCCCTGCACGCGATGCGCAGGATCGAGTTCGACCTTGGCCTCGGGGATGATGATGCGGTCCCCCTGCGACGGCGGATCGAGCGGTTCCCCTACGTGCCCGCCGACCCGGCGAGCCGCACGGAGCGATGCGAGGAGGTCTACAACATCCAGGTTCGGGGGCTCGAGACGCGCATGCGGGCCACCGGGATCGAGAAGGTGGTGATCGGTGTCTCGGGCGGCCTTGACTCGACCCACGCGCTGATCGTCGCCGCCCGAGTCGTCGATCGGCTCGGCTTGCCCCGCACCAACGTGCTCGGATACACGATGCCGGGCTTTGGCACCAGCACCACGACACTCGAGAATGCACGTCGCCTGATGCAGGCGCTCGGAGTCTCCAGCGGCGAGATCGATATCCGCCCGGCGGCAATGCAGATGCTCCGGGACCTCGACCACCCCGCGGCCCGGGGCGAGCCGGTCTACGACATCACCTATGAGAACGTGCAGGCCGGCGAGCGCACCTCGCACCTGTTCCGGCTCGCCAACTTCCACGGTGGGCTGGTGCTCGGGACCGGCGACCTGTCCGAGCTGGCGCTGGGCTGGAGCACCTACGGAGTGGGCGACCAGATGTCCCACTACAACGTCAACGCCTCGGTCCCCAAGACGCTGATCCAGTTTCTGCTCAGGTGGGCGATCGACACCGACCAGTTTGGCGCTCAGGCCAGCGAGGTGCTCGGCTCAGTGGTCGAACTCGAGATCTCGCCCGAGCTGATCCCGCGCGATGATCCCGACGCCGACTCGCCCGGCGCCGATAGCGAAAGCGTCGTCGGCCCGTACGAGCTCCAGGACTTCTTCCTCTACTACATCCTGCGCTTCGGCTACCGGCCGAGCAAGGTGGCGTTCCTGGCCAAGCACGTCTGGAGCCGGCGCGACGCGGGCGGGTGGCCCGAGCTGATCCCCGAGGAGCGCCGCAACGAATATTCGCTGGGCGAGATCAAGCACTGGCTCGAGGTGTTCCTCGATCGCTTCTTCCGCACCAGCCAGTTCAAGCGCTCGGCGCTTCCGAACGCCCCCAAGGTGGGCTCAGGCGGCTCGCTCTCCCCCCGCGGGGACTGGCGGGCGCCCAGCGACAGCTCCGCCGAGACGTGGCTGCGCGAGCTGCGCGACCACGTCCCGGACGAGCAGGGGCCCTAGGCCCCGACCAGCTGGTCGCGCTTGGACGCCACGACGTCGATCAGTTGACGGAAGGAATCGGCGAACTTCTCCACACCCTCGCGTTCAAGGACGGCCACGACATCGTCGTAGTCGATCCCGGCCGCGGCAAAGTCCTCGAGGACCTTGCGCGCGCCGTCGACGTCGCGCTCCAGGGTGTCCTCGACGCGACCGTGATCGATGAATGCCTCGACCGTTTCCCGCGGCATCGTGTTGACCGTGTTGGCCCCGATCAGCTCCTCGACGTAGATCACGTCCCGATACTCCGGGTTCTTGGTCGAGGTCGACGCCCACAAACACCGCTGGGGTGAGGCGCCCTCACGCTCGAGCGCCTCCCATTCCGGACCGGAGAACAGCTCCTTGTAGGTCTGGTAGGCGAGCTTGGCGTTGGCAATCGCGAGCTTTCCCTTCAGCTCGTCGTGGCCGCCGATCTCGTCCAAGCGCCTGTCGGCCTCGGTATCCACTCGGGAGACGAAGAATGAGGCGACGGACGCGACCGTGCCCAGATCCCCCCCGCCCTCACGCAGGCGCTTTAGGCCGCGCAAATAGGCCTCGGCGGCGTCGCGGTGCCGTTGCAGGGAGAACAGGAGGGTCACGTTGACGGGGATCCCTCCGGCGATCGTGTCCTCGATGGCCTGGAGCCCCGCCTCGGTGCCGGGGATCTTCACGAAGAGATTGGGACGGTCGATCAACCCATGAAGGCGCCTGGCCTCCTTGGTGGTTGCCTCAGCGTCGAAGGCGAGGTTTGGGTCCACCTCGAGCGAGACCCAGCCGTCGCGCGTGGCGTCACCGCGTTCGAACACGGGGCGCAACATGTCGCAGGCGTCGCGGATGTCCTGCTGGGCGAGGGCCAGGAACACCTCCTTCGGATCGCTCTCCTCCCGCAGCACCTCGCGTAGCTGATCGTCATAGGCGTCTCCGTCGGCGATCGCGCCCTGGAAGATGGTCGGATTGGACGTGATTCCGACGATCCCCTGCTCGATCAGCCCGGCCAGGTCCCCCTCACGGATGAACTTCCGGGATACGAAGTCGATCCACGGGCTTTGACCGTGCTGTTGAAGGTCGTGCAGCGGTGTGGGCATCTGGGTTCTCCTGTCGGGCTGGGGCCGCCCTTGATCATGACACGCACGGCAACGCGTCTGCGGCCTGTTTGTGTTGGGCTACCCAAATCTCCGAACTATGGTTGTAGAGGATGTCCGTACCGCGCACCGAGCTGCACTTCCACCTTCTTCCCGACATCGACGACGGTCCTCGCAACGACGGCGACGCGCTCGCGCTGGCCCGCGCCGCGATCCAAGACGGGACCGCCCGCGTGGTCCTCACCCCGCACGTGCGGATGGTGGATTTCAGCGAGCTAGGCGACCGGGTCCAGCGGCTGCGGGCGCTGCTGGACCGCAATGGAATCGAGCTCGAGGTTCAGGCCGGCGGCGAGCTCGCCCCCGGTGACGTGGCACGGCTCAGCGACGCCGAGCTCGAGCTGATCGCGCATGGACCCGCAGGCCGTCGCTGGGTCCTCCTCGAAGCGCCCCTGGGATTTTCCCGCCCTGATCTAGACAGCGCCAGTGCCGAGCTCAGACGACGCGGGTTTCAAGCGCTCCTCGGCCATCCCGAACGCTCACCGCAACTCGAGCCGGCCCAGCTGAGCGCGCTGATGGCGGCCGGCGCGATGGTGCAAATCAACGCGTCGTCGCTGCTGGGTCGTCACGGAGCGCGGCCCCAGCGCACCGCGCTTGAGCTGGTCGGCGCGGGCATCCCCTTTGTGCTCGCCTCCGACGCTCACTCCGTGTCTCGGCCGCCGATGCTGACCGCCGGGGCGCTCGCCCTAGAGCGCGCGGGTCTTGACCCGGCCACGGTTAGCTTTGCCGTCGACACCGGTCCGGCGGCGTTGCTGGCCGAAGGGCTGTCGTTGTCCGAGCCGTTCAGCCTGATCGGAAGGAACCCAACGCCAGCAGCGGCGCCAGCGCATCCGGGTCCAGCCCCTCGATGACCAGCTCAGCGATCCCACTCGCCGGGTCATAGCCCTCGAGCCGGGCTCTGATCAGGCCCGTCCCGGCGCTCGGGCTCCACGGATCGTCCTGCGCCAGCGTGCCGTTGAAATCCAGCACGATCGCGCGGACCGGTCGCTCAGACCGCGTCGGTCTCCGCCTCTCCCTCGGGCAGCTGAGTACGACCTCCGTTTGACGCCGGCTCCGGAATCGACGTGGCGCTCGGGGCGGGCGGGGCCGTCGCCTCGCCGAGCGCGGACGCGGCGCCCTGGAGCTTGTGCAGCAGGTCGAGCGGGAACGGGAACACGATCGTCGAGTTCTCATTGCCGCCGATCTCCCGCAGGGTCTGTAAGTAGCGCAGCTGGATGGTCACCGGGTTGCGGCTGATCAGCTCGGCTGCCTCCAGCAGCTTGGCGGCCGCCTGGAACTCGCCCTCGGCGTCGATGATCTTCGCCCGTCGCTCGCGCTCGGCCTCGGCCTGGCGCGCCATCGCGTGCTGCATGCTCTGTGGAATCTCCACGTCCTTGATCTCGACGGCCAGCACCTTGACCCCCCACGGCTCGGTTTGGTCGTCGATGATGTGCTGCAAGCTCGCGTTGAGCTGCTCGCGCTCGGATAGCAGCGTGTCAAGCTCCGCCTTGCCGAGCACCGAGCGCAGTGTCGTCTGGGCGATCTGGGACGTCGCCGAGAGGACATCCTGGATCTCGACGATCGACTTATTCGGATCGACGACCCGGTAGTACGCCACGGCGGTCACCCGGGCCGGCACGTTGTCACGGGTGATCACTTCCTGGGGCGGTACCTGCAGGGTGACGGTACGCAGGCTCACCCGCTCCAGCCGCTCGGCGAACGGCAGCAGGAAGACGACGCCAGGCCCTCGCTCATCGACCAGCCGGCCCAGGCGGAAGACGACGCCGCGCTCGTATTCACGCAGGACTCGGACGGACGCCGAGGTCAGGACCAAGGCCAGCAGGACGATCACACCAACGACGATGAGGAGGGCGGTGAGGATCACTAGTTCAACTCCAGTTCTTCGGCCTTGCGCACATGCAAGGTCAAACCATTGACGTGTTCGATGACCACGCGATCACCGTCATTCAGATTCTCTGCCTCAGCCAGCGCGCTCGGTTCGGCGCGCCACAGGCCTCCGTCGACGAACACGCAGGCGGCAACGTCGTCGACGCGCATCACGCCGAGGTGACCCACCATCGCCTGGCTGCCCGAGCGCGGGCGTACTCGGTTCGTGCCCGCCAGGCTTCGTCGCATCAGCACGACCCCGCCGATCCCGCCGAGGCACACGCCTCCGGAGACGACCAACACGGGCATCAGCCCGGCTGCGGCCCCGCCCAGCAGCAGCGCGACCCCACCCACGGTTGCGACCACGGCCAGCGCGGCCACTAAACCTCCGGTCGATAGATGCGCCTCGATCAGCAACAGAATCAGCGCGGCGGCTACGCAGACGAGACCTAGCGCGACCATCTGGCTCAGCCCAATCCAGAAAGGCGGGAAATCATGGCTCAGCTCCTGACGACGTTGGGCTGATGTTACTCCGCGCTGAGTCCCGCCACGGCCGGTTAGAGACTCAACCGATCTTCCATTCGATGGGCCCAAGGCCCGGAAAATGCAGGGCTTCGGCGGCCGCGCCGGTGAGGTCCCACTCGCGTCCGGCGATGTAAGGCCCACGGTCGATCACCGGGATGCGTATCGCGCGGCCCCCGTAGCGGAACGTGACCATGGTTCCGCAGGGCAGCGTCTTATTGGCGACGCCGAGCTGCGGAACGTGGAGAACGCCGCCGCAGGCGATCGGCAGGCCGTAGTCGGTATAGACCGACGCGATGCTGACGTTGTACTGGCCGGGCGGAAGTTGCGCCGGGTTGAGCAGGGCGCCCGCCAGATTGAGCCGATCCAGGTGATACCGGGCGACGGCGAGCCGGAACCGCGCGATCGCGTTTCTCACCTGCGCGTCGGTGAGCGCGCCTTTGGCGACGTGCGCGGTGACGCTGGCCGGAGCCAGCGGCGCGCCCTTCGACGGGGTCAGGACGGCGGCTGAGGTCGAGACCGTCGATGCCCGCTTGCCCACCTGACCCGCGACGGGCTCGACCGCCTGCGGGTGAGCCTCGGCGATCGCCACGGGCCGAGTTGACGTCTGCCCGGTGGTCGAACTGGGGCTGGGCTTGACCGCAGCCGAACCGCACCCGGCCATGCCCAGCATCATCATCGCTATCGCCGCTCGTACCGGTATGGCTGCACTCTACGTCAGCGCCTCCGCCGGGATGACCGCACTCGCCTGTGCGGCGCGCCGATCAGGAGACCGTTAGGGACGGCGCCTACGCTCGGCCGGACATCGTGGCGTTCACATCCTCCATGCGTCGGATACCGATCCGGGTCCGGGTCAGCCTGACCCTGGGTGTCGTGCTGGCGCTCGTCCTGCTGGCCAGCGGGCTGTTCCTGGATCTGCGCTTTGCGGCCGTGACCAAGGGCACGGTGGATGACGGCTTGCGCTCGCGCGCCGGCGACGTCGTCGCCCTTGTGGGCCAGGCCGACTCTGGCTTGCGCTCGTCGAGGTCGCCGCTGCGCAACGCCAGCGCGGGCTTTGCCGAGATCCTCGACAGCCGCGGTGCCATTTTCGACGCCACCCCTCAGCTTGGACGCGTGCCGGTGCTGTCTGCCCAGGAGCGCGCGGCAGCGGCCCACGCGGCTAAGTTCTTCGATCACGGCTCGGTGTCCGGCGTCGCCGGCCCGGTTCGCCTGCTGGCGGTACCTGTCCACGCCCAGAGCAAATCGCTGATCGTCGTCGTCGGGACCGGCCTGACCGAGCGCAATACCGCGCTGAACAACCTGCGGGCACTGCTGTTGCTGGCCGGTGCGGGGGCGCTGATCCTGGCCACGCTGGCCGGCTACCTGGCCGTGGCAGCCGCGCTCCGGCCGGTCGAGTCGATGCGCCGGCGAGCTGAGGAGATCAACGAGGCTCAACCCGGCCTGCGGCTACCCGTGGCGCCGGCCGACGATGAGGTGGGGCGCCTCGGGACCACGCTGAACTCGATGCTCGACCACCTCGAGGAGGCGCTGACCCGCGAGCGCACCTTCGTCACCGATGCCAGCCACGAGTTGCGGACCCCGATCTCGATCCTCAAAGCCGAGTTCGAACTCGCGCTGGGGTCGGATACAGACCGCGGCGCACTGAAACGGGCGCTCCTCTCGGCCTCCGAGGAGACCGAGCGCCTCGGTCAGCTCGCGGAAGACCTGTTGCTGATGGCCCGGGACGGACACACCGCGAGCGACCGTACGAATACGCCGGTCCACGAGCTGTTCGCCGCCGTCCAGGCGCGGCACGACCCTCAGCTGCGCCGTCTCGGTCGGAAGCTGGTGATATCGGACGCCGACGGGCTCGAAGTGACCGCGGACCGAGGCGGGCTCGAGCGCGCGCTGATCAATCTGGTCGACAATGCGCTCCGGTACGGACGCGGAGGGATCTTGCTCCGCGCCACTCGGACCGGGGACACGCTGGAGTTCCATGTTCAGGACGAGGGACCGGGCTTTCCTGACGGCTTTCTTCCGCGCGCGTTCGATCGCTTCAGTCGGGGCGAGGCCGGACGCAGCACCGAGGGAACCGGCCTGGGGTTGGCGATCGTCGCCTCCGTGGCGGCCGCCCACGGCGGAACGGCCGGGGCCGCGAACACCGAGCGCGGGACCGACGTGTGGCTGGCCATACCGGACCCAGGCGGTTCCACCCCGAACGGCGGGATCTAGGTCTCGCCTTGGCCTTCATCGACGTTTCATCCGACCCTCCTACCTTGCCCTGAGCATGGTCCCCCCACCAGAAAGGACACACCCATGCCCAGACGATTCAAGACGGCCGCTGGCGCAGTGCTTGGGGTTGCTGCGCTCGCGCTCGGCGGCTCAGCCATCGCAGGCGCGACCTCAGGCACTCCGGCAACGGCGGCCGCTAAGGCAGCCGCAGAGCCGAAGGCGACTGGAGCCGACACGGACAACGTCCAGAGCGGCGACCAGACGACCCCTGACAGCAGCACGAAGGCCGGCAAAGCCGCCGAGACCAACATCAGCGAAACCAGCACGAGTGAAACCCCCGGAGAGTCGACGAGCGAGAGCTCGACGCCCAGTGACGGCCCCGGAGGCCACGCTGACCCGGCCGGCAACGTCAACAACCAGCAGCAGGGGCAGAACTAGCCCCGCCAATGGCGCCCGGGCAGCCGCGCGTGAGTTCGCTCGCGCGCGGCTTTCCGGCGTCCGGCGCCGATCATGAAGGTCCTGATCGTCGAGGACAACGTGAAGCTCGCCGCGCTGATCCGGCGCGGCCTGCGTGAAGACGGCCAACCCGCAGACGTGGTGAGCAAGGGCGAGGACGCCCTGTGGATGGCGGCAGCCACTCCCTACGACGTGATCCTGCTCGACGTGATGCTCCCGGGCATCGATGGGTTTGAGACCTGCAGGCTGCTGCGTGAGCGTGAGATCCGGACGCCGGTGTTGATGCTCACAGCGCGAAACGCCGTTCGGGACCGAGTGGCCGGCCTGGATGGCGGAGCCGATGACTACCTGACCAAGCCCTTCTCCCTGGCTGAGCTCACCGCCCGCGCGCGGGCGCTCTCCCGCCGCGGGCCGGCCGCCTGGCTGCCCGTGCTCAGCGTCGGTGGCCTTCGGCTGGCGCAGTCGACTCGGCAGGCCTGGCGCGACGACGTGGAGATTCACCTCACCGCCAAGGAATTCAACCTGCTGGAGATCTTCATGAGGCACCCGGGACAAGTGCTCAGCCGCGTGGCGCTGCTGGACCAGGGCTGGGACGGTGACTACGACAACCGTTCCAATGTCGTCGACGTGTTCATTCGGACGCTGCGCAAGAAGCTCGACGAGCCGTTCAACGTAGTCAGCCTCGAGACGGTGCGTGGAAGTGGCTACCGGCTACGAGCCGACGGCGGCGTCTCGTCCGCGAAGAAGCGGCGGTCGCGCGCAACGTCCCCCCGGTAGGCCTGCAACCGGGAATGCGTCCCACGCCGCGCCCAGCTCCGTCAGGTCGTGGCTGCGAGAATCGCAGTCGTGGAAGCATCGGACCCCATCCAGCCGAGCTCATCCATCAGGTTCGTCGACCTCGATCCGGGCGACCCGCGGCTGGAGATTGACCTCCTCCCGGTACTCCAGGAGCTGCGAACCGACCTCACGCCGGAGCAGTTCGCGGCCGTATACGAAGAGGGCTATCCGCAGGGCCTGCGCTTCACGGTCGCCTACGACGATCAGGGCATCCCCGTTGGCGCGGCCGGCTGGCGAGTGATCGCCACCACCGTCTCGCTGCGAAAGCTCTATGTCGACGACCTGGTCACCGCCCCGTCCCGGCGCAGCACCGGTGTTGGGGCAGCGCTGCTGGCCGAGCTGAGCGAGCGCGCGCGGGCGGCGGGATGCAGCGCGATCGACCTGGACTCAGCGCTTCACCGCGCCGATGCCCATCGGTTCTACCTGCGTGAGCGGATGCCGATCGTCTCGTTTCACTTCGCCAAGCTGCTGCGATAGGTCGCGGCGCCGAGGGGTGGCCGGGTGAGCACCGTCGGTGGTGATGAGGCTCGCGCACCGGACCCCCGGAGATTGGGGATGTCCATCGGGGCCTTGGTCGATCACGATCGCTGCCACAACCGAGGAAAGGTGCGGCATGCAAACAGCACTGACACAGCCAAGCGCGAGCCGGGTTTCCGTCCGCACCGCCACAGACGCGGACGCCGATAGCTGCGGACGGATCTTCTATGACGCGTTCGCGTCGATCGCCGCCCGCCACAACCTGCCGGTCGAGCCCAGCTCGCCGGACTTCACCCACTTCAAGGTGTCAGAGATGCTGGCCAGCGCTGGATTCGCCGGCGTGGTGGCCGAACGCGACGGCGAGGTGCTCGGCAGCGCGTTCGTCGACCAGCGTGCCGTCATCTCCGGGGTCGGCCCGGTGACCGTCGACGCGGGCGCCCAGGACGACGGCGTCGGCCGGGCGCTGATGGAGTTCGTGCTGGAACGCGAGAGCGCGCGCGGAGCCGCGGGAATCAGGTTGGTTCAAACCGCCTACCACTATCGCTCGCTGGCGCTGTACGCCAAGCTCGGCTTCGCCGTCCGCGAGCCCCTGTCGGTTATGCAAGGAGCCCCGCCGGCCCTGAGCGTCCCCGGCCGCGGAGTCCGTCTGGCCCGTGACGGTGACCTGGCCGCGTGCGGCGAGCTGTGCGTCCGCGTGCATGGTCACGAGCGCACCGTCGAGCTCTCGGAGGCGATCGCCGCCGGCACCGCCCGGGTGGTGGAACGGCCCGAGCGGATCTGCGGCTATGCCACCGGTTTTGGCTACGGATGGCATGCTGTGGCGGAGACCAACGAGGACCTGATCGCGCTGCTCAGCTCCGCGCCGGCCTTCATGGGTCTTGGGATTCTGGTCCCGTCGCGCAACGCCGAGCTGATGCGCTGGTGCCTCGAGCACGGCCTGCGGCTCGTGCAGCAGAGCACGCTGATGACGATCGGCCTCTACAACGAGCCAGCGGGCGCGTGGCTGCCGTCAATCGTGTTTTGAGGATCTTTGGCTAGGCGGATGAACGTCGCGGGCTCGGGTGTACGCTTGCTGCTCCAGGCTTCCGCGACCGACGATGACCGCCACCCGAGCAAGATGGGCGCCAGACCGTGTGCTCGCTGATCTCGAGCGCCTTGCCCTCCGCGCGCCCAGCCGAGTGGAGTTCTTCGACGAGGCGGCCGTCCGCCTGAAGCGGGCCGTCCCGTTCGACGGCGCGTGCTGGCACACGCTGGATCCGGGATCGGACCTGATCACCCAGCACCGCCTTCAGGATCTCCCCGACCGTTTCCCCGTGCTGGCCAACAACGAGTACGCGGTCAAGGACGTGAACAAGTTCGAGCAGCTCGCCCACACCAAGCGCAAAGCCGCGACGCTGTTCGAAGCCACGGGAGGGCACCCCGAGCGCAGCCCTCGCTTCCGGGAGCTGCTCAGTCGCGCCGGATTGGGCCCGGAACTACGGAGCACGTTCGTCGCCGACGGCGCCACGTGGGGCGCATTAATTCTTGTCCGCCGGGCCGGGGAGCCGGAGTTCGGAGAACCTGAGGTCAGCCTCCTGGCCGACGCCTCTGAGTTGTTCGCGCGGGCCGTTCGCCGGGGTCTGATCGTTGAGGCCTGCGAATCCCCCCCGGGCCAGGCCGACGCGCCAGGGGTGGTCGAGATCGACGCGTCGGGCAACCTGATCCGGGCGTCCTCCTCGGCCGAGCCCCTGTTGGCCGAGCTCTCGGGAGGCGAGGTTGCGGCGGGGGTCACAGCCCCGTCGGTCCACGCTGTGGCCAACGCGACGCGGAGCGCGATCGCCGCTGCCGGGACCGGAGGCGCACCACAGCTACCAAGCGCGGCGGTCAAGACGGCTGCCGGAAACTGGCTCGTCCTGCACGGCGGGCTGCTGGGTGAAGTGCGCTCTGGTGCGGTGGCCGTGTTCATCCAGCGCGCTCATCCCACGGTCGTCGCACCCCTGCTACTGAAGGCCTACGGACTCACCCCGCGCGAGCAGCAGGTCACCCAACTGCTCCTCCGAGGCGCGACCACGATCCAGGCCGCTCGTCAGCTCGCCATCTCGCCGCACACCATCACCGACCACATCAAGGCCATCTACGAAAAGACCGGTGCTCGCACCCGCGGCGAGCTCTCGGCAACCCTGTTCTTCGGCGAGCACCTTCCACGCATTCAGGATCGCGTGCCAGTCGGCGATGACGCATCCTTCATCGATGCCCC
The DNA here is from genome assembly GCA_963844475.1 of uncultured Solirubrobacterales bacterium. Classification (GTDB taxonomy): domain Bacteria; phylum Actinomycetota; class Thermoleophilia; order Solirubrobacterales; family Solirubrobacteraceae; genus Palsa-465. The sequence continues at coordinate 584,346 of CAWJOL010000004.1, forward strand.
CAGGCCTCGGGGCCGGGACGCCGTCGCGACGCTCTAGGCGACGCTCTGCACATGCCGGCGTTGCCTCAGCGCGGCTCGACGTGTTCCTCCGGGTGGGCGGCGAGTCGCTTCCGGTTCAGCGACGCTGAGGGATCGCGGTCTGCGTGACGGAATGTTGGGCAGGCGTGGAGCCGCTGAGCGTGATCGATGAGAACCCGAACGCGGCGACGAACAGCGCGATGGTGCCGGCGCGTAGTCGTCGGGGCGTCAGCCAGGTGGTATGGCGCGCTTGCAGCCAGGAGCGCGTCCCGGTTGCTCCTGCTGCCGCTGCCATCACGCACCCTGCGCACATGGTTGAAGCGTACTCCTGCCGTAGTTCCGCGCCGGCCCGTAGCGGAGGCGGTGGCGTAGGCCGTTAGAGTCGCCGTCCCCAGAACGACGAAAGCCCCGTTTTACGGGGCTCTTTAAGTACCGCTACCGGGATTCGAACCCGGGTTTCCGCCGTGAGAGGGCGGCGTCCTAGTCCCCTAGACGATAGCGGCGTGACGAGGATTAACAGGGACTTTGCCTCGCCACCGAGGGCACCACCGGCAAACCTGTGGCCCGCGACGGCGGCTCAGCAGAAGTTCCTTGCTCCAAGGCTAGCGGGACGCTGCCGGACATGCCGGGACGACATCGACGTTCCAGCCGACCGCCGGCATTCCCGCCAGCCGCCTGCGCCGCCGGACACTTGCTAATTTCAATCGCTCGTCGCGGCTGTGGCGGAATTGGTAGACGCGCAGGCTTCAGGTGCCTGTGCCCTTCGGGGCGTGGAGGTTCAAGTCCTCTCAGCCGCATCAACTCGTGCGGACCCGAGCCAGCCTCCGTCCAGCGCCCGCACGACCCTCACAGCCAGCCCTTCTCCTCCGCCAGCTTGACCGCCTCGCCGCGGTTGCGGGCGTCGAGTTTCTGCATCGCCGAGGAGAGGTGGTTGCGCACCGTACCCGGCGATAGGAACAGCGCCTGCGCGAGGTCAGCCACGGTGGCATGCGCGCGGGACGCCGCCAGAACCTCATGCTCACGCCGGGTCAGGGGGCTCTCCCCCTCACTCAGGGCGGCCGCCGCGAGCCCGGGGTCAACCACTCGCTCACCGGCGATCGCGCGGCGGATCGCCGCCGCCAGCTCGGGGGCGGGGGCGTCCTTGAGCAGGAATCCGGCCACGCCACCCTCCATCGCGCGGCGCAGATATCCCGGGCGTCCGAAGGTCGTGAGGATCAGGATCCGGCACCCTGGCAGCTCACGGCGTAGTTCCTCCGCCGCCTCTAGACCGCTCCGCCCCGGCATCTCGATGTCCAGCAGCGCGATGTCGGGCTCACACCCGAGGGCGACCTGGAGCACTTCGTCCCCTCGCGCCACTTGGGCGATCACCTCGATGTCTGGTTCCAGGTTGAGCAGACTCGCGAGGGCGCCTCGTACCATCGCCTGGTCCTCGGCGATCAGGACCCGGATCACGGCGCCGCGAGCGGTTGGGATGCGGGGTCGCCGGCGGACGCGCCGGCAGTTGCATCCGTCTGATCCGACCGCGAGGTCGGAATCGTGACCGCGAGCCTGAACCCGCACTCGGGTGCGTTGGCCGCTTGCAGCCGGCCGCCCACTGCGAGCACTCGCTCGGTGAGTCCCGGCAGCCCGCTTCCCTCGGCGACCAAGCCGGCGTCCTTGCGCGCGCCGACCCCGTCATCGACGATCTCGACTCCGGCCTCGGACAGGCCGGCGCTGATCTTCACCGAGCACCGGCGCGCGCGACTGTGGCGGATCACGTTGGTCGCGCCTTCACGTACGGCCCACGCCAGCACGGCCTCGACCGCGGGGTCAAGCGTCACCGCGGGCCGGTCGAACCGGGCCTCGATCCCGGCCGCGTCCAGTGCCATGCGCGCGCCGGCCAGCTCCCCGTCGAGCGTCGGCTGGCGGTAGCCGCTGACCGCCTCACGGACCTCGCCCAGAGCTCCGCGGGCGACCGCTTCGACGTCGGCGATCTCACGTTGAGCGCTTGGCGGGTCATCGGGCAGCAACCGGCCCGCCAACTCGGCCTTCAGTGCGATCACCGACAGGGTGTGCCCGAGCAGATCATGCAGATCCCGGGCGAAGCGCTCACGCTCCTCAGCCACCGCCAGACGGGCAAGCTCGGCCCGGGCCTGATTGAGCTCGTCGTTTCGTATCCGCAAATCGCGCATCAGGAGCATCAACAGGCCAATGCCCAACGAGCTGGTGACGAACCCGAACGCGGTTCCGCCGTTGCCGCCGGCGAGGGCAGTGAGCCCGCCGGCCAGCGCGGTGCAGCCGATCACCCCGACGAACCCCAACGCAGCCGTCGCTACGAACGCAGTACAGGCTGCGCAGTAGATGAACAAAAAGCCCCAGCTCGGGCGGTCGGCCAGCGTCAATGCGGCAGCCACGGCGATCAATACGACAAACAGCGCGGGAACCAGCCGATCGGACCGGCGGGCTCGGGCGGCGAACACCAACCCGACGTATGCGGCGATGAAGACCAGCGCCCCCAGGATGACCAGCCCGTGCCGGATCGCCGCCCCCTGGTTGGTGAACGCGTTGACCAGCGGAAAGAGGATGAAGCCAAGCCAGATGAGCGACGAGCCCAGACGGACACCGGGGCCGGCCTTCCACCGGCCCCAAGGTCCGTTCCACTGGCCGAGCCGGCGCCGCACCGTCATTCACCCTGCGGCCGTCGGAGGAAGCGGAGCATCAGCACGACGCCGACGACAGTCCAGATCGCGAGGGTCTGGATGTCTTGGCCGTTCAGCGCGGCCCCCGTGTGCCGGGGGTCGAATGCGTACTGCAGGCCATCGGCGAGCGGGCGGATCGGGAAGACCTTCGCGATGTCCTTCAGCCAGGCGGGCATGGTGTCCGACGGGAACCAGATGCTCGAGATGAAGGTCAACGGCAGGATCGACAGGTTGACGATCACCGGTGCTGCCTCCGCGTTGGGGATGAACCGGGTGATGCCGATCCCCAGCGTGGTGAACGCGGCCGTCCCCAGCAGCAGCACGAGAATCACCGCTGGAATGGCTCCGACGCGCAGATGAACGCCATAGGCGACTACGCCCAGCCCGATGGTGGCCGCCGTGATCATGCCGACAATCAGGCACGTCGATCCGATCCTCGCCGCGATGTAGGCCCAGCGGGGGAGCGGCGTTCCCTGCATCCGCTTGAGGATCCCCTCGTCGCGGAGGATCGCCGTGCCGATCGCCATGTTGACGTAGGTCGTGGCGATCAGGCCGTAGGCCAGGATCCCCGGCACGAAGAAGTCGTTGTAGGGGATGTTGCCGCGCGTGCCCAGGTGCTGACCCTGGTTGAGGCTGGCGAAGATGACCAGGAACATCAGCGGAAACACGAAGGTGAAGATCCCGCGTCCGCGGTTGCGCCAGTACGCCCGCTGCTCGTAGCGGATCTGCCATCCGACCAGCCCGACGTCCCGTCCCAGCGTTCCGGTGGCTGCAGAGCTCATCGCGTCGCCTCCTCTCGCTCCGGCGATCCGCCAGAGGCCGTCAACTCCAGGTAGATGTCCTCGAGGGTTGGCTGCGCCACCGAGAAGTGTTCCAGCGCGATGTCCCGGTCGAGCGCCCACGTGGTGATCTTCTGGGCCGCAAGCACGGGATCGGTGGTCGTGATCAGCACGTGCTCACCGTCGATCGAGCGCTGCTGAAGCGGAACCTCCGGCACGTCACCCAGCGACCAGCCCGCGGGCAGCGAGAAGCGGACCTCGGCGGGACGCAGATTACGGCCGCCCAGCTCTTCGGGAGCGCCCATCGCGATGATCTCACCGGCTCTCATCACGGCGACGCGATCTGCCAGGTGCTGAGCTTCGTCCATGAAGTGGGTGGTGAGGAAGATCGTCTTGCCGAGCTCGCACAGCGAGCGGATCGTGCTCCAGGCCTGCCGGCGGGCCGCTGGATCAAATCCCGTCGTCGGCTCGTCGAGGAAGATCAGATCGGGATCCCCGACGAGGGCGAGCGCCAGATCCAGCCGGCGGCGCTGGCCGCCGGAGAGCTTCTTCGCCTGCTCGTCGCGCTTCTCGGTCAGCTCGACCAGCGCGATCACCTCATCCACCGGACGGCCACGCCGGTAGTAGCGCCCGTACATCTCGATCAGTTCTGCCACCGTCAGGTCGCCTTGGACGCCGCACTGCTGAAGCACGATGCCGACGCGCTCACGCAACGCGCGCGGGGTGTCAGCAGGATCGAAACCGAGCACGCGGGCCTCCCCCGCACTCCGGGCCCGGTAGCCCTCGAGAATCTCGACGATCGTGGTCTTGCCCGCGCCGTTCGGTCCCAGCAGGCAGAACACCTCGCCGCGGGCCACCTCGAAGCTCACCCCGCGAACGGCCTCGGTCGCACCGTAGGCCTTGTGCAACTCGCGCACCTCAATTACCGGTGCGCTGCCGCTGTAGTAAGTTGATCTCATGCTGGGAGCGTAAGTCGCGCCGACGCTCAGCGTAAGTGTTGCGCGACCGAAATCACGGGTGACATCTGTCACCCCCGGCTACGCGCAGGAGGCGCTCAGGGCGTCCAGTTCCAGCCGGTCAAGACCCGCGTCTCGCGCTCGAACCCGAGCTCACCGAGTGCGCCCGCTTCGAGCCTGAAGCGAGCCCCTGCCGCCGGTTCCATTTCGAGCCACCGGGCCGTGAGGACGCGGAGGATGTGGCCGTGGGCGAACACCAACGCGCTGCCCTCGACCTCGTGCAGCCGGCTGAGTACGCGGTCAGCGCGGGCGCCGACCTCAGCCGGCGATTCCCCGCCCGGGCACCCGTCGCGCCACAGATTCCAGTCCGGATTGTCCTGACGGATCTCAGGGGTGGTCAGCCCCTCGTACTCGCCGTAGGACCACTCCCGCAGGTCGTCGGTGAACTGCGCCCGGTCGCCAAAGCCGGCGAGCTCGCACGTCTCCCGAGCGCGCCGCAGCGGGCTGCACAGTACGCAGGAGAACGAGTACCGCTGCAGACGAGGCGCCAAGGCGGCCGCCAAACGCCGACCCTCGTCGGTCAACGGTAGATCGGTGGAGCTCGTGTGCTTGCCGGAGGCGCTCCATTCGGTCTCCCCGTGGCGGACGACGACGATCTGGTCAACCACCGGAGCTCAACTCACCGCCGTCGAAGCTGCCCACCGGTGCGCTCGATCTCAGCCACCTTCGCCAGTCTGCGCAAATGACGGTCATCTCCGCTGAACCGTGCACCCAGAAAGGCCAGCACGATCTCCGCCGCCACCTCGGACCCGATCACCCGACCGCCGAGGCAGATCACGTTCACGTCGTCGTGCTCGACGCACTGATGCGCCGTATAGGTGTCATGGACCGTCGCGGCCCGGATCCCCTGGATCTTGCAGGCCGCCACTGACACCCCGGCGCCGGAGCCGCAAACGAGGATCCCCCGCTGCGCCTGCCCCGACAGGACCGCCCGGCCGACCTCGAGGGCCTTGTCGGGGTAGTCGACCGGTTCGGGGTTGTCGGTGCCGAGGTCGAGCACCTCGTGGCCGGCAGCCTCGATAACGGGCAGCAGCCGCTCGCGGAGCGTGAAACCGGCGTGGTCGAAACCGCACGCGATGATCAAGAAGGCACCTCGGTCCTCGGAGGGTCGACCGGTGCTCGGGTCTCCAGCTCATGCTCGGCCAGCAGCGCGGCGCCGAGCACGCCGGCGCGGACGCCGTGTCTGGCCAGACGTATCGTGGTCTTGCCACCCAGGCCCGGCAGTACAAAGCCCTGAGCGACACGTCGCGCCGGCTCAAGCAGCAGGTCTCCGGCCTGGGCGGCGCCGCCTCCGATCACCACCTCCTCGGGATCAAAGGTGTTGATGGCGTTGGCCACTCCGATGCCGACGCGCTGTCCCCAGATCTCCACCGTCCGACGGGCCTCGGGATCGCCCTCCTGAGCGGCCTTCACGGCGTCGGGCCCGAGCACCGGCTTGCCGGCCGCATGCAACTCGCCCAGCGCGGACAGTGGATGCAATCCGGCGGACTGCGCGGCGAGGCGGTCAAGTGCGTGGCCGGAGGCGACAAACTCCAGGGATCCGAGCTGGGGAAAGCTCACCGGCGCGGGGGCGGCGCCGGCCAGGTCGAGCCCGACAAGGGTATGCCCGAGCTCGCCCGCGCCACCTGTGGCACCGCGGTAGATCCGGCCGCCCAGGACCAGTCCCCCCCCGATTCCGGTGCCGACCGTGATCATCACCAGGTTCTGCGCGACCAACCGGAGCTCTTCATCGTGGGCCTCTGCCAAGGCCGCCACGGTGGCGTCGTTGTCGACGAACACCGGCACCCCGAGGCGCTCCCCCAGGACTTCGCGCAGCGAGACCTCGGCCAGCGGGATGTTCACCGATGACAGGACGCGTCCGGTCGCGAACTCGACCACCGACGGCACCCCGACGCCGACTCCGTCCAGCCCTTCGGGCTTGATGGCCTCCACCATCTCCACGACCTGGTCGATCAGTTCGTGCGCGTTCGTGCACCGGGTGGGCTGAAGCCGCGACTCCCCCAGCTCCTGGCCGCGCTTGGCGGCGACGGCGATCTTGGTGCCGCCGAGGTCTACGCCGACGACCGACCGCGTCACAGACGCTCCGCGGCAGCAGGATCGAGGAGCACGGTGATCTCATCGACCCACGAGGGCACAAGCGAGGACGGAATATGAGGATCAGGTACAGCGTTCGGGCCGAAGGCGGCAGCGACCGCGTCCGCCTTCGACCCACCGGTGACCAGAAAGACGACGTGCCGGGCCAAGGCCAGTCCCGGCAGGGTCAGGCTCACGCGCGGAACAAACGGCTCAAGGCCGGCCTCGGGTACCCCGACCACATAGCGCTCGCGCTCGGCCAGGGAGGGCTGATCGGGAAACATCGAGGCGCAGTGTCCGTCGGGGCCCATGCCCAGCAGCAGGAGGTCGAACCGCGGTGGCCCGGCCTCGCGGAGCTCACGCTCATAGTCCTCGGCCCCCTCGGACGGTCCAAGCTCGCCCTTCATCCTGCGAACAGAACCCGGACCGGCCTCACCCAGTGGGTCGAACATCGACTCCTTGGCTAGGCGGAAGTTGGATCGCTCGTCCTCAGGCGGCACGCAGCGCTCGTCCCCGAACCACATCGTCGTGCGCGACAGGTCGAGCTCGACCGCCTTGACCGCGGTGACGAATTCGTCGTAGGCGGCGCGGGGCGTCGAGCCGCCCGTGAGCACGACGTGGCCGCTTTCGGCGGCGGCCCCGAGCAACATCGCGGCGCACGCCCGTGCGGGATCCTCCAAGACCTCGATCTCGACGCTCATGCCGGGCAGAGATCCTGCGCCAGGTTCAGCGACGGGCCGTAGGTCGGATCGCGTAGCAGCGCCTGCCGAACGCCTTCACCCAGAATCCCGCCCTCCCCCCGGGACGCGCCCAGCACCTTCCACACACGCTCCTCGCCGTGGTGGCGCTCGCGTGCACACAGTCCGCCTTCGCTGCGGTCCAGCGACAGCGAGCAGTCGCCGTCCCAGGCGACGGTTACCCCGCCAAGACCGCGTGCATCTTGGTCCACGGTCTCGAGTTCGATCACTATCCGGCGATCGCCATCTTGCGCTGTGCCCTTCAAGCAGCCACGGCTTGTCAGCTCAAACTTGCTCGTCTTCCAGCCCAGACGGGAGGCCAACCAACCTACGAGCAGCAGCGCGGACGAGGTCGAGCCGTCACGGTGGCGCACCGTCACGGCGTCCACCTGCTTCAGCGCGGCGCGCCGGCGCGGAGGGTCAAAGCTCGACGCCAGCCGCTCCCGCCACGGCGTCGTGCGCAGCCAGGCCAGATCCACCACGTAGGCGGACTCGAGCATCTGGGCGGCGTACTCCAGGGATTCCGAAGAATCGCTTGAGTCGTCGCTGTCAAGCAACATCGCGTCAATCATGTGCCGGAGCGGGTTGACCGCGTCCTCGTGGCCGTGCGGAGACCACAGGAGCGTCGACAGGTCCGAGACGACCAGCGGGTCGATGATCGTGTCGAGCCGAGGAAGATGGATGGGGCCGACGTCGATCTCGACGTGCTCGATCATCACGCCCAAGCCTGAACTCGGCTCGTCATAGGACATGGTCACCCGGGCATCGAGCTTTGTCCGGCCTTCCTCGACGGCGCAGAGAACGGTGCGAGACGCGTGGTAGCGACCCACTCGGGCCAGCCGGTTGGCGATCTCGCCCTTCCAATCACGGTCAACCACGACGACAAGGTTCAACACTCGGGCCGGCGCCAAGGACGGATTGGCGGCGTGTCGCTCGCGCAGCAGCCTGCGCAGCGCCGCCTCGATCTGCTCCGGGGTGGTGTCCGACTCAGACCAATAGTCGGTGCTCGCGCCGGTTGACCCCTGCTCGGCGTCCAGCGGACCCGGAGAGGACGTCGCCGTCACAGCCGCCGCCACTTGTGGCCGGGTTGGAGCAGCTGGTTGGCCTCGGTCGGCCCCTGCGAGCCCGCTTCGTACTGTGGGATCGGCGACGTCGTGTCCTCCTCCCACGCGGTGAGAATCGGGTCGATGATGCCCCACAAGGCCTCGATCTCGTCGTTGCGGGTGAACAGCGTGGCATCGCCGCGCATTGCATCGAGGATCAGTCGCTCGTACGCCTCGGGCGACTCGGACATGAACGAGGTGCCGTAGCGAAACTCCATGATCACCGGGCGGATCCGCATCGTCGGCCCCGGGATCTTCGCTCCCAGGGAGACCGAGACGCCCTCATCGGGCTGAACGGTGAGAATGATCTGGTTGGGCTGAACGCCCACCGATCCCTCGGTCTGGAAGGCCAGATGCGGGATCGGCTTCAGCGTCACCGCGATCTCGGTGACCTTGCGGGCCAGGCGCTTGCCGGTGCGCAGGTAAAACGGGACGCCGGCCCAGCGCCAGTTCGAGACGTGCAGGCGCAGTGCCGCATAGGTCTCGGTGCGCGAGTTCGGATCGACGCCCTCCTCCTCTCGATAGCCCGGAACCTCCTCTCCGGCCACCACCCCACGGCTGTACTGGGCCCGCAGCGCCATCGACGGCACATCGGCGAGTGCAGGGGGCACGATCGCTTCCAGCACCTTCAGCTTCTCGTCGCGCAACCGGTTGGCCTCGAACGCGGCTGGCGGCTCCATCGTCAGCAGCGCGAGAAGCTGCAGCATGTGGTTCTGCACCAGGTCTCGCAGCGCCCCCGCACGTTCGTAGTAGCCCGCTCGTCCGCCGATGCCCATGTCCTCGGCAGCAGTTATCTGAACGTTGTCGATGTAGTTGCGATTCCACACCGGCTCGAACAGCGCGTTGGCAAAGCGCAGCGCCATCAGATTCTGCACCGTCTCCTTGCCGAGGTAGTGGTCGATACGGAAGACCTGCGACTCGTCGAACACGCTGAGAACTTGCTCGTTGAGCTTGCGGGCGGAGGCGAGGTCGTAGCCGAACGGCTTCTCTATCACCACGCGGGTCTCCGCGTGCTCGCACTGGTGAAGCTTGGCGTCGCCGATGTTCTGGCAGATGACGGGAAAGAACTCGGGCGCCGTGGAGAGGTAGAACACGCGATTCAACGGCTCCCCGGCCTGTTGATCGAATTCGCCCAGGACCTCACCGATCTCCCGGTAGGCGTTCGGGTCGTCGAACGTTCCCGCTACGTAGCGGATGTTCTCCAGGAGGCCCTCGAGAACCTTGGGATCCGGCTTGCGACGCGAATACTTCTCGATCGACTTGCGGGCGACGGTCTGGAAGTCCTCGTCGGCCTGATCGCGGCGAGCCACTCCGATCAGCTCAAAGCGCTCAGGCAGCGCTCCCTCGTGGGCGAGGTTGTAGAGCGCAGGCAGCAGCTTGCGGTGGGCGAGATCACCGGTGGCTCCGAAGATCACCAGCGCCGTCGGAGCGACCGGAAGCCGCTCGAGCCCCGCGATCAGCGGGTTGTTCTCGTCGTTTTGCTGTTGCTCGGCGATGGCGGCGTTCATTGCGCTCCCCCCTTGCCCACGCTCTTGACCGCGTGCCCGCCGAACTGGTTGCGCAGCGCCGCCAGCATCCTCGCCGTGTAGTCACCGTTGTCGCGGGATTGGAAGCGCGCGAAGAGCGCCGCGGCAAGCGCGGGCATCGGTACGTCGTGGTCAATGCCCGAGCCGAGCGTCCAGCGACCCTCGCCCGAGTCCTCAACGTAGCCCTCGAGGTTGCTGAGGTCGTTGCCGTCAGCCTTGAAGGCGAGCGCAGCCAACTCCAGCAGCCAGGAACGGATCACCGATCCCTGCCCCCAGAGCGTGGCGATCTTCTCCACATCCAGCCCGTACTCGGACTTGTGCAGGAGCTCGAACCCCTCGGCGTAGCCCTGCATCAACGAGTACTCGATGCCGTTGTGGACCATCTTCACGTAGTGGCCCGAGCCGGGACCGCCCATGTGGCCCCAGCCGTCCGGCGGTGCGAGCACGTCAAGCACCGGTGCCAGCCTGGACACGTCCTCGTCGGCGCCGCCGACCATCATGCAGTAGCCGACCTCGAGTCCCCATACCCCGCCGCTGGTGCCGACGTCGATGAAGCCTACGCGCCTCGCCTTGCATTGCGCGAAGCGCGCGATCGAGTCGGTCCACTTGGAGTTGCCCCCGTCGACGATCGTGTCGCCGGGTTCGAGGAGGTCGAGCAATGTCTCCACGGTCTTCTGGGTCGGATCGCCTGCGGGAACCATGATCCACACCGCCCGTGGTGCGGCCAGCTTCTGCACCAGTTCCTCCAGCGACCCCGCCCCAGCGGCTCCGTTTGCTTCAGCGGTCTGCACCGCGTCCGCACTGAAGTCGAACGCCACGACCTCGTGCTCGGAGTCGCGCTTGATTCGGTGCACCATGTTGCCGCCCATCTTGCCCAGCCCGACGAACCCGATCTGCATGGACGTGTCAGCTCCTGTTGAGTAGTTCCCTGATCCGCTTACTCAAGTTGCGCACCGCGCCGGCTGTGTCGCCCTCGAGCTTCACGCGCTCGGCCGGGAGGCCATGACCTCGCAAGGTCTGGAGATCACCCGCCGCCTGCGCGGCGATCAACTTGCCGAACGAATAGTCGGCGCCGGGGATTTCGGCGTCGCGCTCGGGGTCGTTGACGAACTGCAGAAACCGGCCGGTGGGAGGGCCGCCCTTGTGCAGCTGGCCGGTGGAGTGCAAAAAGCGAGGCCCGTAGCCGTAGGTCGTCGCCGGCCCAGCGACCTCCCGGATCACCGCGCGGAGCTCCGACACCGCCTCGTCGAAGGCGGCCGACGGGGGCACGTAGCCCATTGATCGCCACGTAGTGCGGCGGACCCGCGTCGGAGAGCAAGGCCCGCAGCGCCTCGTCATCGGCCGGGGCGAGCTCTGGCACCGAACCGGAGTCCAGCACCCGCTTGGTGTTGTCCTTGGCTTCCTGGACGTTCGGCTGGTCGAACGGATTGATCTCAAGCGCCCACCCCGCCACCGCGACCGCGAACTCGGCCAGGAAGAAGATCCGGCCGAGATCGGTCGGCCCCTTGGTAGCGAGCGTCACGGTCGGGTGTCCGGCCTCGGCAAGCTCCTTGACTGCCTGCTCAAGCCGCTCGTCGGGGTTCTCGCTGTCGCGTAGGTAGGCGAACACGCGGTCATCGCCGTAGACGCTTGGCTCGCCGACCGGCTCATCGGCGACGGGCAGGATCCCGCGCCCGTGCTTGCCGGTGGACTCCGCGATCAGCTGCTCGACCCAGAGGCCGAAGCTCTCGATCGGCGGCGAGACCAGGAAGGTCAGCTTGTCGCGACCCTGAAGCGCCATCTCGCCGATCGCCGCCCCCAGCCACAGTCCGGAGTTCGACTCGCTGGAGTGGTAGTGCATCGAGTTCTGCTCGGCGACCTGGCGAGCCATGCAGCAGAACCTCGATGTCCACTCCCATCAGCGCGGCCGGGACGAGCCCGAAATACGACAGCACGGAGTAGCGCCCGCCGATGTCGGGAGGATTCAAGAAGGTCCGGCGCAGACCCTCGTCGCGGGCCAGCTGCTCGAGCGGGCTGTCCGGGATCGGTGACGACGACGAACTGGTGCGGACCGGCCAGCGCTTTGAAGTGGCGGTAGTGCGAGAGCGTCTCGATCGTGCCACCGGATTTCGAGGAGACGATGAACAGCGTCTTCTCGATGTCGACCGACTCCTGGACACCGAGCACGACATCGGGGTGGGTCGAGTCGAGCACCTGCAAGCGCAGCCCGTTCGGCTGCTCGCCGAAGGAGCGCCGGATCACCTCCGGGCCCAGCGAGGAGCCACCCATCCCGAGCAGCACGCAGTCGGTGAAGCCCTCGGCCAGGACCTCCTGGGCGAACCGCTTGAGCTCGGACGCATGCTCCAGCATCGTGTCGGCCACGGTCAGCCATCCGAGGCGATTCTCGATCTCCGGCACGCCCGGGCCGCCCCACAGCGATGGGTCGCGCCGCCAGATCCGTTCGGCGACGCGCTCGGATACCGCCCGCTTGACGCGCGCGGCGACCGGCTCCTGCCAGCTCTGGCGGGAGGTTTCCCTCGATCGTGGGCGGCCGGCCGGTGGTCACCGCCACCCGGCGCTCCTCGATCCCGGCCAGCAGGCGGTCCATCGCCTGCTCGAACTGCTTGCACGCCCTCGACCAGCAATTCGTCGGTGACCTGCTGCAGGTCGATTCCCGCCTCCCCCAGCGCGTCGAGATCGGGCGTCGGATCGTGCTCGGCCGTCGGCCCGCTGACGTGACCGTGGTCGGCCACGGCGTGCAGGGTCGCCATCGGCATCGTGTTGACCGTGTCGCGGCCGACCAGGCCGTCGACGTACATCGTGTCGGGGTAGGCCGGGTTCTTGACGCCGGTCGAGGCCCAGAGCGGCCGCTGAACCGAAGCCCCGGCGTGTCGCAGCGCCGTCCCAGCGAGGGGCCGGAGAAGATCTCCTGGAAGCGGCGGTAGGCGGCGCGCGCGTTGGCCAGCGCCGCTGTCCGGCGAGATCGGCTGCGGCCGAGCTGCTCGAGCTGGGGATCGACTTTGGTGTCGACCCGGGAGACGAAGAAGCTGGCCACCGAGTGGACGTCGAGCGGCAGCCCCTCGGCCTGACGGCGCTCGAGCCCGCGCAGATAGCGCCTCGGCCACGCGCTCGTAGGCCTCGACGGCGAACAGCAGCGTGACGTTGACGTTGATGCCCTCGTAGATCGCCTGCTGGATCGCCTTCGCCGCCCTCCGGCGTGCCGGGGATCTTGATCATCACGTTCGGCCGGGACAGCGCCTTCCAGTACGTGCGCACCGCGGCGATCGTCCGCTCGGCGTCGTGAGCGATGTCGGGCGCGACCTCGAGCGAGACGAAGCCGTCCGCGCCCGTGCGTCTCGCGGTGAACCTCCGCCAGCACGTCGGCCGCCAGCTGCACGTCGCGCACCGCGATCCGGTCGTAGATCGTCTGCGCGTCGAGGCTCCTCGCGGGCCATCGCCTCGAGGTCCTCGTCGTAGTCATCGGAGCCGAGGATCGCCTTCTCGAAGATCGACGGGTTCGCGGTGACGCCGCGCAGCGATTCCTCGTGCGACCATCCGCGCCAGCTCTCCGCCCTCGATCAGCGAACGACGGATCTGGTCGAGCCAGACGCTGGTGCCCGCGGCTGTCAGCGCGGCCAGGCGCTCGTTGACCTCCGCGGTCGTGCTCACCTCCCGACCAGTTCCCGTCCCAGTTGCGCCACGCGCTCGGCGGTGATCCCGAAGTGCTCGTAGACCTCCTTGGCCGGCCCGGACTCGCCGAACGTCTCCATCCCGACGAACACGCCGTCCTCGCCGATCCACTTGTCCCAGCCGAGCGGGCTCAGCGCCTCGACCGCGATCCGCGCGCGGCAGGCCGCGGGCAGCACCTGCTCGCGGTAGGCCTCATCAGCCTGGGTGAAGGTGTCCATACACGGCATCGAGACGACGCGGACCTTGACGTCGCTCAGCGCGTCGGCGGCCTCCAGGCAGAGCGAGACCTCGGAACCGGTGCCGATCAGGATCAGCTCCGGTTCTCCGCCGTCTGCGTCGCGCAGGACGTAGGCGCCCCGTTCGATCGCGTCGTCGGGGATCGACGTCGGGGTCGAGGATCGGGAGGTTCTGGCGGGAGAGCGCGAACGCGGTCGGCGCCTCGGCGTTGCGCAGGGCGAAGCGCCACCCGAGCGCCGTCTCGTTCGCGTCGGCCGGCCGCACGACGTTCAGCCGCGGGATCGCGCGGAGCGCTGCGAGATGCTCGACCGGTTGGTGGGTCGGGCCGTCCTCGCCGAGCCCGATCGAGTCGTGCGTGTAGATCCAGATCGACGGGCAGCTTCATCAGCGCCGACAGGCGGACCGCGCCGCGCATGTAGTCAGAGAAGGTGAGGAAGGTCCCGCCGTAGGCGCGGAAGCCGTGCAGGCCGAGGCCGTTGACGATCGCCCCCATCGCGTGCTCGCGCACGCCGAAGCGGAGGTTGCGGCCGTCGTACTGGCCCTTCTCAACGTCCCCTGCGCCCTCGATGTCGGTGTTGTTCGAGGTCGACAGGTCGGCGGACCCACCGACCAGCTGGGGAATCGCCTTGGCCGCCCATTGGATCACGTCGCCCGACGCCTTCCGGGTCGCGACCGGATCATCGCTCGGGTCAAACCGGGGCAGGTCCTTGTCCCAGCCGTCCGGGAGCTCGGGGGTGGGACCGGCGATCATCTCCAGCAGCCTGGCCTGCTCGGGCTTGGCCTGCGCGTAGGCGTCGAAGCGCTCCTGCCACTCCGACTCGAACTCTCGCCCGCGCTCACAACATTCGCGGAAGTGCGCCAGCGCTTCCTCGGGCACGTAGAAATGCTTGTCCGGATCCCAGCCATAGGCTTCCTTGGTCAGGCGGACCTCATCCTCGCCCAGCGGCGAGCCGTGGGCGCTCGAGGTGTCCTGCTTGTGCGGGCTCCCGTAGCCGATGTGCGAACGGACCAGGATCAGCGACGGACGGTCCTCGACCGCCATCGCGTCGCGGGTGGCCTGCTCGAGCCGGTCCAGCGACATGTCCTCGCCGACGTCCTCGACGTGCCAGCCGTAGGCCTCGTAGCGCTTCACGACGTCCTCGGAAAACGACTGCGAGGTCGGGCCGGCGAGCTGGATCTTGTTGTTGTCGTAGAAGGCGATCAGGCGGCCGAGCCCGAGATGGCCGGCCAGCGAAGAGGCCTCGGAGGCGACGCCTTCCTGCATATCGCCGTCGGAGGCGATGGTGAAGATGTGATGGTGGACGATCTCCTGGCCGTCCGCGTTGAACCGCGCCTCCAGCATCTGCTCGGCCAGCGCGAGGCCAACCGCCATCGAGATCCCCTGTCCGAGCGGGCCGGTGGTCGCCTCGATGCCCGGCGAGTACTTGCGCTCAGGATGTCCGGCCGTCGGCGAGCCGACCTGGCGGAAGTTCTCGATGTCCTCCAGGGTCATCGGATAGCCGGTCAGGTAGAGCATCGAATACAGCAGCATCGACGCGTGCCCGGCCGAGAGCACGAAGCGGTCGCGGTCGATCCAGTCCGGGTCGGCCGGGTTGTGGCGCATGATGCGCGTGTAGAGGACGTAGGCCAGCGGCGCCAGCGCCATCGGCGTGCCGGGATGGCCGGAATTCGCCTTCTGGACGGCATCCATCGACAGCGTGCGGATCGTGTTCACGCACAGCTCGTCAAGCGCGGTGGCGCTGTCGGTCGCGGTCATGGAACGAGGAGGTTGCGTTCGGACAAGACCACTACAGGCAGCATAGACAGATCCTCTCTTCCCTAAACAGCGATGTGGTTACCGGCCGGTTAGCCAAACAGAACTCCGTAGCGCTGATACTCCTCCACCGGGACGCGCCGCACCTCGGCGACCGCGTCCTCGAGTGCAACTAGCTCGATCTGGGTCGACTGCAACGCGGTCATCGTTCCCCATGCGCCCTGGTGGGCGGCGTCGATCGCCGCCAGAGCCGAGGCGCGTCGCCAGTACGCGGTCGAACGCCGTCGGCGTCCCGCCGCGCTGAACGTGTCCCAATACCGTCGCCCGCGTCTCATAGCCGGTCCGCTGTTCGATCTCCCGCTCGAGCACATAACCGATTCCGCCCAGGCGCGGGTGCCCGAAGTCGTCGACGCCGCCGGCATCGAGCACGATCGTCCCCTCCTGGGGCACGGCGCCTTCGGCGGCCACGACGATCGAGAAGTAGCGCCCGCGCTCGTGGCGGCGGCGGATCAGGCGGCAGACCTCGTCGATGTCGAACGGAATCTCGGGGATCAGGATCACGTCCGCCCCGCCGGCGATGCCCGAGTGCAGCGCGATCCAGCCGGCGTTGCGGCCCATCACCTCGACGACCAGGATCCGGTTGTGGCTCTCGGCGGTGGTGTGCAGCCGGTCGATCGCCTCGGTCGCCACCTGCAGCGCGGTGTCGAACCCGAACGTGACGTCGGTGGCGCCGAGGTCGTTGTCGATCGTCTTGGGCACCCCGATGACCGGTAGCCCGTCGCGGTACAGGCGGTTGGCCACCCCCAGCGTGTCCTCGCCGCCGATGGCGATCAGGCCGTCGAGCCGGCGGCGGGCGAACGTCTCCTGGACGCGCGTGAGCCCGTCCTCGCGCTTGTACGGATTGGTCCGCGAGCTCCCGAGGATGGTTCCTCCCCGAGGCAGGATCCCGCGGGTCGACTCGATCGTCAGCGGCTCGCCCGCATCCTCCAGCACGCCGCGCCAACCGTCCTTGAAGCCGAACAGCTCATCGCCGTACGCGTCGATGCCCTTCCGAACCACAGCCCGGATCACCGCGTTGAGGCCAGGGCAGTCTCCGCCTCCGGTGAGCAAGCCGATCCGCATCGATTGCGAATCCTATGCGTCCGTGCGCTTCGCAATATTGCTACGTGAATGTAGGATTGCCGTCGCGATGACGACCGCCCGTCGACGACGTGCTATGGGGTGCCGGTGCCGGGCTCGCCGCCGCGCTCGCGGCGGGCTTGGCGGCGCAGCAGGGACTGCGGCGCCGGATCGCCGCTGACCCGCAGAACGAGCTCCTGCGCGTGCCGGCTTCCGGGACGCCCGAGCACGGTGCGCTCAGCCGACGGCACCGAGCTACACGTGGAGCACTTCGGCTCGCCCGAGGGCGACACGATCGTCCTGCTGCACGGTTGGACGGAGACGATCGGCTACTGGACTCCGGTGATCAGCGAGCTCGCGACCCGCGGCTTCCGAGTCGTGGCCGTCGATCTCCGCGGCCACGGCGCCAGCGGCCGTGCCGCCGGCGGCGACTACTCGCTGGCCCGCTTCGGCGAGGATCTCGAGGCGGTGCTCGAAGCTTCCGTACCCACGGCCAGCACGCCGTGGTGGTCGGTCATTCGCTCGGCGCCATGTCGATCGCGGCGTGGGCGGAGCATCACGAGGTGCCGCGCCGGGTCAGGGCGGCGGCGCTGCTGAACACCGGCGTCGGTGATCTGATCGCCGAATCGCTGCTGGTCCCGGTGCCGAAGATCGCGCAGGCGCTCAACCAGACGATCGCCGTGCGCGGGTTCCTCGGCTCGCGCGCGCCGCTCCCGCGGTTCTCCACCCCGCTCAGCCACGCGGCGATTCGCTACGCCGCGTTCGGCCCGGACGCGACGCCGGCCCAGGTGGCGTTCTACGAACGGATGCTCATCGCCACTCCGCCCGATGTCCGCGCCGACGTCGGGATCGCGATGTCCGAGATGAGCCTCCACCATGCACTGAAGCGCCTGACGGTCCCGACCCTGGTGGTGGCCGGCGAAAACGATCGCCTCACCCCGCCGTCACACGCCCGCCGGATCGCCGAGATGGTCCCGCAGCTTCACAAGCTCGTCGTGCTCGAGCGGACCGGCCACATGGGGCCGCTGGAGCGCCCGCAGGAGATCACCGCCGAGCTCGCCGAGCTGGCGGCGATCGCGTCGCGGGCCCGGTCCGTGACGGCCTGAGCCGATCCCCGGTTCAGTGCGATTTCGTCTCGGCGCGGCAGAGCGCGTGCCGCGCGTCATAGAGTGAATGAACGTGGGTTCACGTCCAGGCTCCCCACCGCTCTGCCACGTCCTCGTCGAAGATCCCGACTTGGCCGAGGCCATCCCGAGCGAGCGCCGCGATGCAGGCGGTCGAGCGCTGTGTCGTTCCTACGCTCCACCTCCCCACGGGGTCGGAAACGTCGCGAGCGGTGGACGCGTTTGCCGTCGCCGCACTGGCGGGCGACGGAATCGGATTCCTGGTTCTGGAGGGCTTGATGATCCGGCGGGTGGGAATCGACGGCCGCTTCGGCGTCGAGCTGATCGGCGAGGGTGACCTACTTCGTCCCTGGCAGGATGAGGACGCCCAGACGCTGCCCCTTGAAGGCTGCTGGTCGGTGCTCGAGCCGACGCGGCTGGCGATGCTGGATGGCAACTTCACGCGGCTGTCCGGCGAATTCCCTGAGCTGGCGGCGCGCCTGTTCGAGCGTGCGGTAAGGCGCTCACGGCGCCTGGTGGCGAACATCGCGATCATCCATCAGGCGCGGGTCGACGATCGGCTGCACATGCTGTTCTGGCATTTCGCCGCCCGCTGGGGGCGCGTTCGCGGCGATGGAACCCTGCTGCCGCTGCGCCTCACCCACGCTGTCCTGGCCGATCTGGTGGCGGCGCAGCGGCCCACGGTGACTAGCGCCTTGTCGGAATTGGGTCGCCGCGGACTCGTCAGTCCCGTGGCCGATGGGTGGCTTCTCTCAGGCCAGGCCCCTCAGCGTGCGCAGAGCCTCAGCGGGCCCGGTTGGGCTGACGACACGGGCCTCGCGCCCTGACCAGACAGCGGAGCTCGCCGATCGTCGCTAGAAACCCGCGACGATGCACATCGATCCCTACATCGTTCTGGGCAGCGCAATCGTCGGCCTGCTCGTGGGAATGACCGGCGCCGGCGGCGGCGCGTTGATGACCCCGATGTTGATCCTGCTATTCGGGGTGACGCCGTCGACCGCCATCTCCAGCGATCTGGTGGCAGCAGTGCTGATGCGGCCGATCGGTGCCGCGGTCCATCTGCGAGCGGGCACCGTCAACCTGCGGTTGGTCAAATGGATGGTGCTCGGCTCGGTGCCTGCCGCGTTCCTCGGCTCCTATCTGCTGCGCCTGATGGGTCACTCCAAGAGCGCGCAGCAGAACATCGAGGTCGCGCTCGGTGCCGCGCTGTTGGTCGGCGCAGGGGCGATGGTGCTGCGGTTCATGCTTGATCGATACCAGGGACACCAGCGGACCGGGGCGGTGGCCGACGTCATCCCGCGCCCCCTCCCGACCGTGGCCATCGGGATCGGCGGCGGTGTGATCGTCGGCTTGACGTCGGTCGGTTCTGGTTCGCTGATGATCATCCTGCTGCTGTTCGTCTACCCGATGCTCGGGGCCAAGCAGCTCGTTGGCACCGACCTCACCCAGGCCGTACCGCTGACGACGGCCGCCGCGCTGGGGGCGCTGGCCTTCGGGCACGTCCAGTTCGGGCTCACCGGCTCGCTGATCCTGGGCAGTGTCCCGGCGGTGTTCGTCGGGTCCTTGCTCTCCTCCAGCGTTCCCGATCGCTACATCAGGCCGGTGATCGCGTTCGTGATCTTCGCCTCCGGCCTCAAATATGTCGGCGTTGGAACCACCGCGCTCGGTTGGATCCTCTGCGCAGTGCTGCTTTCGGGCGGGGTAGCGTGGCTGGTCAGCTCGCGTCCCTGGCAGAACGAACCTCCCGTGGGCCCGGCCGATCCGGTCTAGCTAGCCCGGATCGTCGCGGCCGCGCGAGGCGTTCAGAGATCAGAGCTGGGCGACGAGAACCGGGGCGTGCGTCGGCACCTTGCTGCCGCCCGCGGGCTCCGGAGTAACCATCACCTGGGTCACGCCGTGAAGATTGCCCGGCACGTCGACGGTCCCTGAACCGGCCGCCGTGGTGCTGAACAACGCGGTCGTGGGGACCGGCCGACGCGACCCCTGCTGGAGCCAGACCTCGTACACCTGGCCCGTCGGGGGACGCGGCATGCCTCGCACGACCAGCTCGCCACGCCCGCGGTCGATCCTGAGCACAGCGCTCGCCGACTTCCACGACACGCTGGCATGAATCACCCGGGGCCCGCCGCCTGAGCCGAGCAGCACCCCGCCGACGGCCACGACCACGACCATCGCCGTTGCCGCCGCGGCCAAAGCCGGCCGGGGAATCGCGAGCCACCAACCCGAGCGACCGCGGGCGGGTGTGCGCCTGCGCTCAGTCAGCCGCGCTTCGGAGCGCACGTCGGCCATCAGGCGGCGTTTGAGCGCCCGCGGGACGGGCTGCGCCGGCGCGGCCAGGGGCAGCACCTCGGCCACCGCGCCGAACGCGCTCACCTCATCTCGGCAGACCACGCACGTCGCGAGATGCTCGCGGAACGCTTCCGCTTCGGCGGGCTCGAGGGCGCCCAGCACATACGCGGCGGCGTCCGCGCCGCAGTCCCGGTGATCGGTCATCTGATCGCGGTCGCTCATACCATGAACCCCGCCGGATCACCAAGGGCGATCCGCATTTTTGTCAGTCCCAGCCGCATCCGGCCCTTCACGGTCCCCGCCGGCAGCGCAAGCATGTCGGCGATCTCGGTGTGGGTGAACCCTCCAAAATATGCCAGCTCGATCACTTGGCGCTGCTCGGCTGGCAATTCACCCAGCACCCCGCGCACCTGACTGGCCTCGTCGCGACGGGCGACTTCGACCTCCGTTCGCTCGGTGGAGGGCAGCAGCTCGGCCAATCCGTCGTCGCTGACGTTGCGACTCTCCCGGACGACGCCACGGCGGAACGCATCGATGGCGCGGTTGTGCACCACCCCCAGCACCCACGTACGGACGCTCCCGCGTCGGCGGTCGTAGCGGGCGCCACTGCGCCACAACGACAGGAACGCCTCTTGGACGACATCTTCAGCCATCGCCCGGCGGCCGCACATCCGATAGGCCAACGAGAATGCCGGGCCGCTATGGCGATCGAAGATGACCTCGAACGCGCGTGCCTCCCCGTTGCCCACGAGATCCATGAGGTCTTCGTCCGCGAGGCTGACGAATTCGCGGCGGCGGCCGCTGACAGGTGTCTTGAACAATTTCGGCTAGTTCCCGGCTTGGCTCACGGCAGGGGGATCCTCCCGCAGCTGACAGCTTCTACGCATCCTCGCGATTCCCGGATCAGCGCCGATGCAGTTTGAGGGCGAACTCCGGCACCGCGGACCATCGGGATATGATCGACGGACCACGGGGAGTGGCGCAGTCTGGTAGCGCACCCGGCTGGGGGCCGGGCGGTCGCAGGTTCAAATCCTGTCTCCCCGATTTCACAGTCACCCTGCTAATCGTGACGTTCTGGTCGGTCGCCGCTAGTGCCTAACCAGGCGCGACGGTCCGGCTTCAGTCCAATTTTTTCGCCAGACCTGCCTTGCGCCGGATCGCGAGGGCTGCGGCGCGATGCCGGAGCGTAGGAGTACGCGCCAGGCCTCTCGCCATGCCGCAAGCACCGGATCGGGCACCAGATCGTCGCAGGGATACAGGCGCTCGAGCTCCGCCTGGGTCGCACCCCACCGATCTCCGATCATCCGCTCCCGCCAAACGAGGCCGATCCGGAGCTCACCATCGCCCTGCCGACCGCAGCAGCGACGCGACGTCCGCCACCGGCCCGAGGTGCGCGAGCTTGTCGGGGTTCACGATCGAGCTGATGCTGGTGATCTGGCCTTCGGCAAGTTCAAGTGCCAGAACACCGATGATCCGTTGTTGTCCGTCGAGGTAGAGCGCGCCGGGGCCGCCGTTGACCTCGACCGGCCGTACTGAGACCTCCGGAAGTCGATTGGCGAGGCGGAACCAGTTGATCAGGGTGCGCGCAACGCGGTTACGTCCGTGTAGCGAACGAGCGAGCGCCGGCACCTTGCCGCCGCCATCGCCAGTCAGTTCGACGTCGTGAGCCAGCAGCGCCTCCAGCCCTTTGAGATCGCCATGCTGCGCGGCGGCCAGGAACTGCCCCGTCAACTCGTCCTGCTGCTGGCGCGTCGTCTGGAAGCGTGGTCGGCGCTGCTCGACGTGGCGTCTGGCCCGCGCGGCGAGCTGGCGGGTGTTGTCCTCGCTCTTGCCGAGGATCGCCGCGATCTCCCGGTATCCATAGTCGAAAACGTCGTGCAGCAGCAGTACCGCGCGCTGCTCTGGGCTGAGGCTCTCGAGCAGCACCAACATCGCCACCGACAGCGAATCCGCCGTCTCCGCGTGCTGCGCCGGGTCATCGTGACCATCGGTGATGATCGGCTCGGGCAGCCAATCGCCGACGTACTGCTCTCGGCGAGCCCGCGCCGAGCGCAACTCGCTGATCGCCAGCCGCGTGGTCACGGTCGCCACGAACGCCCGCGGCGATGCGATCTCCTCGCCGCCATCCAACGATCGATGGACCCGCAACAGCGCCTCCTGGACCACGTCCTCCGCCTCGGAGACGCTGCCGAGCATCCGATAGGCGATTGCAAATGCGACGGGCCGCAGGCCCTCCAGCAGCCGCTCACGGTCGGTCATGCCACGAGCCCCTCCCGCCAGCTCGAGTGCGCTGGACGCCAGTTCAGATCCTGCCTGGCCTTCGCATTCGACGCGCCGCGAACCTCGGTCATCATCATCACGGCGGCCTCACCGGCGGCGAGCCTCCCGACGAAGCGCGGCACACGCATCGGCTTCTTCGCCCCGAGCGTCTGCGCGACCGCCGGCAGCCACTCGGCGACCGGGGCGGGATCGTCGTCGACCACGTTGTAGACGCCGCGGGTGCCGCGCTCGACTGCTGCCGCCGTCGCTTCCGCGGCATCGGCGACATGGATGAACGACCACACGCCGGCGCCGTCGCCGACCAGCGGGAACTTGCGCTTGCGGATCATCTCCAGCTGATCAGCGCCCGGAGACATCGACGTACCCGGACCGTAGAACACGCCGTAGCGAAGCACGATGCCCTCGGTCCACCTCGCTGAGAGAACCGCGTTCTCCAGGCGGCGGATCGCCTCGTGGATTCGGCGTGTCTCGCGCACGGGCCCCGGATCGAGCGGGTCGTCTTCGGTCTTAATCGCGCCGCCCGTACGTTCGTACGCTCCATAACTCGCGACGCTCTGCGCCACGAACCGCTTCACACCGACCGCCTGGCCAGCCGACAGCAGGTGATCGGTTCCCTCCGTCCGCAGCCGGTTCGTCATCGCGAAATCGCGGTCCATGTGACGCATGTCGATGGGTCCGATCGCTGTCAGCTCATGGACGATGACGTCCGGCTTCGCTCGGGCCACGGCCTCAGCGACCTGGCCGGGATCAAGCGCGTCCGCGACCACCGGTACCGCACCCAGCTCGAACAGCATCTCCTGCTTTGACTCACTGCGCGTCATGCCATGAACCTCATGTCCCGCCCCAACCAGCCGCGGCACCAGCTGCCGGCCGATCGCTCCTGTTGCTCCTGCCACGAACACCCTCATCGTTGGTCCTTTCATCGAGGAATCGCTACTCCCTCTAAGACGCAGCACCAACCCGCGATGTGACACGTTCGACTGGGCTCAACCACCGGACGCCCTGTGCCGCCGGTCTCCGGCTGTTCCAGTGCGCGGGAGCGATCCGCGACGGCCCAAATGCTTGCAAAGCTGGCCCTAGCCGGTGACTCGGATTCGGAGGATCCCGCCCCCTCCCACGCATCCTTCGAATCGCCTGCGGCACCGATCGAGGGGCGCGGCAGAGATTCCCGCGGGACCGCTGGGCGCGATGGCGAGTTGGCGCGCGCGTTGCGTTCTCGTGGACGTCGCCGTCTGGCGGGAACGCACGACCGAAGAGCTCGATCAGCTGGAGGATGTCGACGGCGTTTACGTCTTTGCGCAGATGTCCGGAGCTGCGGCGAGCTGGCTCGGGCTCAATCGCCGTTCTAGGGTTCGGCGGAGTCGGTGGATTCCATTTGTCTTTCGCTGGAGAGGGGTTCTCTCGGGAGAGAAGCGCCAAGCCGCTCTCGATGGGCTGTAGTCAAACGGGCTCCTCTAGGCCCGGGCGAACACCGATGTTCGGAGAGCGTCGAGCGACGCCACTCGCCCACGCTCGCGCCGTCGGAGTTCACGCAGTGCGGCTCCCTTTTCTAGAGATCTTCTCTAGTAGGGTCGAGCCGCGTGAGGAAACTGCCGATCATCGACATGTGGTCTCCGATCCTCCCCTCGTCGGAGATCATCGCGGATCTGCGCGCCGGGTTTCCCGCCGAGCAACTCGCCTACCTGGAGATCTTCACCAAGCAGCGGGTGAGTCCTGAGCAGTTCGTCGGCTATGCGGCCACGCTCGAGCGGACCGACGAGCAGCTGCTCGCAGACCTCGATGCCGCGGGCATCGTCCGCTCGCTGATCACGGGCTTCGACGAGCGCTCGACTTGCGGGGTGAGGTTCGTCTCAAACGAAGCCGTGGCAGCGCTGCGCAATCGCCACCCCGGGCGCTTCGTCGCCTTCGCCGGCGCGGACATCATGCGCGGCAGCGAGGCGCTGGCGGACCTTGAGCGATTGGTGACCGAGCACGGCTTCCGGGGACTCAGCTTGCGGCCTTTCATGATCGGCGAGGTCGCCACCCACCGCGCGTACTTCCCGTTCTACGCGAAGTGTGTCGAGCTGGGGATCCCGCTCAGCATTCATACCTCGGCCAACTGGACCCGAACCCGTCGCTCGGAGCTCGGTCATCCACGCTACATCGACGACGTCGCCTGCCAGTTCCCGGAGCTCCGAATCATCATGAGTCACGGCGGCTACCCCTGGGTGCTTGAGGCCTGCCTCGTTGCCTGGAAGCATCCGAACGTCTACCTCGAGCTTGGGGCCCATCGTCCCAAGTACCTAGCCGCACCCGGCGCCGGTTGGGACGCGCTGCTGCGCTTCGGACAAACCACGATCCGGGACAAGGTGCTCTTTGGCACCGGCGCGTTTCTGATCAACCGTCCGTACGTTTCGCTCTGTGAGGAAGCCAGGGCGCTGCCGGTTGCCCCGGAGGTCCTTCGAGCCTGGTTGCACGACAACGCTCGCTCACTGCTCGCGACCACGGATACGGCTTAGGCTCCCTGACCGGCGATGGGTCCTTGGTGAGGTACGCGGCCCGGTTGCTGCGATGAAGTCCGCATTCTTGGAGCTCGCCGGAGGCCGCGTTCGTGTCTCAGGCCTCGAAGCGGTGGACGGCACGCCGATCCTCGACGTCAAGGCCGTGCTCGGCGCCGAGGATCGCTAACGCTGCTCAGCGTGGCCGCTCACACATCTTCGCCGGCTCGGCGATCACTTCTGTGCGAGATCCGTCGTATTTGTCCAAGCGCCCGCGCGGATCCTCGTTCACGCTGCCTGCATGACCAACACCGACAGCAGTTTCGAGCGCACCGACTTCGCTGCAGCTCCGTCCAGACGATCTGAGCTCGCGGAGCTCGACGCCGAACATTCACGATACCGCGCTCACGGGGGCCGTCCGTTCGAGCAACTGCCGTCGCTCCTGGCTCGCTCCATGTCCTCGACGGGGATGGAGACGGGTAGTCCGCGCCGCGGCTGCTCCGCGGTTTCCGGTTACCTGCCGGCAGGCCGCGGGTCCGACCTCCCGACCCGCCGCTTCGCATGAAAGTATGTCGTCGCGGGAGAGCCTAAGTGAACCACCACCCCCTGAGGGCGCATGGCTGACGTTGTCACGCTCGGTCAGGCCGACGTCCTGCGTTGGCGCTTGCGCCGACTTCTGATCGACCCCGTGAGCGATCAGGAGCCGGTCGAGGTCGCGCGGCGCCTTTGTGGGATCCAGGCGCAAGTTCCCTCGGCCGCCGAGTTGGCCGTCGCGGCGCGGGCGCTGTCCCCTAACGCTGCTGTTGCCGATCTGCGCTGCGCGTTGGTCGACGGTCGGCTCTTGCGGACATGGGCGGTTCGCGGCACGCTGCACCTGCTGCCCCCGGACGTCGCAGCGCGGCAGCTCTCCTTGCTGGCGGACGCGCGCACCTGGCAGAAGGGAAGCTGGCAGCGCGCGTTCGCTCCGATCTCCGTTATGGCCGTACTCGCGCAGGAGGTCGCCGCCGCGCTCAAATCTGGCCCGCTCACTCGCGAGGAGCTCGTGGCAGCGGTCGAGCCTCGACTTGACGATCCGACGGTCAGTGATCATCTGCGATCGGGGTGGAGCGCGCTCCTCAAACCACTGGCCTGGCAGGGTGTGCTCTGCCAAGGCCCATCACGCGGCTCCAAAGTGACCTTCGCTCGACCCGAGCATCTCGTCGCCGGCTGGCGGGGCCTGGCCGACCCTGAGGAGGCTGGGCATGCTGTCGTGCGTGACTACCTCGCCGCCTACGGCCCCGCCAGTCCCGAAGCCTTCGACGCCTGGCTGCTGCGTGGCGCGACCCCGAAAAAGAAGCTTCGTCAATGGTTCGCCGCCCTCGCCGACGAGACGGTCGATGTCGAGTTCGAAGGCCAGCGCGCGGTGATGCTCAGCGCCGAGATCGACGAGTTGCGCAGCCCCCGAGCGCTCGCGTCCCGTGTCCATCTCTTGCCGGCCTTCGACCAGTATCTGCTCGGCCCTGGGACCAATCACCGGCCGGTAGTGGCCGCTGAGCACCGCCACCTCGTGAGCCGTGCGGGCGGGTGGATCTCGCCGGTTGTCCTTCTCGACGGCCGCGTGGTAGGAACCTGGGAATCACCCGACGGTTCCCCTCTCGTCACAGTCTTTGCCGGCATTGACGTGCCTCGTGATGCGCTGGATGGCGCCGTTGAGCGGATGGCTGCGGTCCTCGACGAGCTCAAGACCGCCTCGCCATCCACGTGACCGATCGGCCGGATGCATGCCAGACGAGGACTTGCGCAGCTGTCGAACCCACGGTCAATGGCGCACTCCCGCGAGATGAGGCCGAGGTCAGGCCGCTGTGCCAGCGACTTCAGCTGCGTCTCCGCTCAAGGAGCTGGCGCCAGCGAGCACGGCTTGATGACGATCGCCGCGGAAGCCGCGGCGGTAGGCGCTCGGCGTCGTGCGAAACCCATCGGCGAAGCGGGCCCGCAGGTTCGCGGCCGATGCGAGCCCACTGGCGTGGGCGACAGCCTCGATCGAGAGCTCGGTGGTCTCCAATAGTCGCTGGGCCAGCTGCAGACGCTGATGGAGAATCCATTGGTAGGGAGTGGTGCCAAGAACTGAGACGAAGCGCCGAGCAAAGTTGCGCTTGCTCATCGCCGCCCGCTTGGCGAGGTCCTCGATGGTGATCGTCTCATCGAGATGCGCCTGGATCCACGTCAGAACTTCGAAGAACGGATCGCGTGAATCGAGCGCCGGGGGCGGCGTCTCGATGTATTGCACCTGGCCGCCCTCGCGAAACGGGAGCATCACGAGGTCGCGTGCCAGTCGGGCCGCGATCTCGCTGCCGTAGTCGCTCCGCACGATATGAAGGCAGAGATCGATGCTCGCCGCGCTGCCGGCCGAGGTGAGGATGTCGCCCTCGTCGACGTAAAGCACTTCCGGATCGAGCTTCACCCGCGGGTAGGCGGCGGCGAACTGAACACACTCGTCCCAGTGGGTCGTCGCGCGGCGTCCATCAAGTAGCCCGGCCGCCGCGAGGACGAAGGCGCCGGTGCACAGCGAGGCGATGCGGGCGCCGGCCCGATGCGCTCGTGCCAGCTCTCGCAGCAGCGTCTCGGGAGGGGGCGCGCGGAGGTCAAGCCCTGGCACGACGATGAGATCCGCGCTGCGCAGAGCGCGCAGCCCCCCCGCGCCGGCTAGCCGCAGTCCGCCCTCAGCCGTCACTGCACGAGCGCCCGGCGAGCAGACCGTGAGCCGATACCACGGGACCCCGTAGTCGGCCGAACGATCGATGCCGAACACCTCCATGGCCACCGAGAGCCCGAAAAGGGACAGCCCACCTGCGGCGACGATCGCAACGTTGGCAGCTTTGTCAGCCACATTGGCAATGATGCCACTTTTCCGCAAGCGGTCTGCGAGTGATGATCGACGGCATGCAACGCGTGCTGAACCGAGCTCTTGTGACCCTTATCGCTCCCCGGCTTGACGGTGACCTCGCGGGCGGTCAAGCGCCCGAGATGAGTCCTCGGCATGCGCTACGCGCGCGTCAACTCTCCGCTCCTAGCCACCGTTCGGAGCTCGCACAAGCGTGGGAGCGCCTACTCCTCCTCGTCCGCGCCCACCCGGACGGAGCGCGCTTGCGCGTTCCGATCCAGCGCGAGCGAGTCCTTCGCGTCGAGCCCGAGATCCGGCGCGTCATAGAGGCGCTTCGCGCCGACGGACCTGTACTGGCGCAGGGCGTCGCCATCGCTCGTCGTCTGATCAGCGACGGAACTGGACCTATCTACAACCCGCGAGCCCCAGACGTGCTGGAGGAGCTGCTCGGCCGGGCGGTCGAGCGTCTTGACCCTGCGCTCCCCCTCACGGACGACTTGCGGGAGATCACGCGTGGCTGAAACAGCCGAGAGCCTCCCGATCAGGTTGCCGCCTCGAGTCGTGTAGCCGCGTTGCGCCGTTGCGCCAACGGTCGCAGCTCGGTCGCATGCGCTACGAGCGTGCTCGGCTTGCCGCGTGGCGCTGGCGCCGCCGCTGCCACGAGCTGCCCGCTCGGTTCGGGCGGCCACCAGGCACACCGCCGGGGCGGTCGAGAAGACGCCGCAGAGCGTTGCCCGTCCAACTCCCACCGCATCCATCACCGCAAGCAGGTCCGTGGCCTGGGTCTCAACCGTCGGCACGTGGTCAACGGGAGCCGACAGGCCGACGCCCCGCCGCTGCAACAGGACGCTCGTCACATCCCGCGACAGCTCCCCAACGCCCGCGTCGACGCTCGGATCCGTCCACCATAGATCGAGGTGCTGCGTCAGTTCCTGGTACCACACCGCATGGGCCCCTTGCCCGCCCCCGAGAACCTGGTAAGCGAGGGAGTACCCGTCGATGTCAACGTAACGTGTCTGCGGATCCAGCGCCACCGGCCCTCCCCCTCGACCCGAGACGGGTCTACCCGCTGACCTACCCCGCGAAGGGGACCCCCCGGAACCACCGTCCGAGCGGGGATCGCGCTCACGGTCTGGCGTCAGTGCTGGAAACCGAGGGCAACAACGAGGCAGAAGACGATGACCGCCAACACCGTGCAGGCGGCGATCACGACCAAGCGGCGCCGGCGAGCCTCAGCCCCGGCCGTGCTCGCCGTTGCCATCTGGCGCTGGATGAGCATCCATCCGCCGAGCAGCGGAACCATCACCGCCGTCAACAGCCAGAGCCGACCGCCACCCCCCACAGCCGGAATGAAGACGCTCAGGGCCAGCAGCGCAAGTGCCGTTGACCAGATCATGACGTCCGGAACACCGCCCTCCCCAGC
Organism: uncultured Solirubrobacterales bacterium; assembly: GCA_963844475.1. Lineage (GTDB taxonomy): Bacteria > Actinomycetota > Thermoleophilia > Solirubrobacterales > Solirubrobacteraceae > Palsa-465. The sequence goes on from CAWJOL010000004.1 coordinate 613,507, forward strand.
CGGTTCCGACGGCTCGGCCGTGGGAGTCATCGCCGCGCTTTCCTCTGCTGCAGCCCTCGCGGGCGCCTCCTCGGCCGGCGCCGTGCGTTCGTTCTTCCCGGGCGAGACGACTTCAGAGGCCCGCCTGATCGGTCCCGCTGAACTCAGCGACCAGCTCGGAGAAGTGGCGATCGGGGTTGGGGATGCCTTCCTCCTCGAGTAAGGCGGTGGTGGTTGGTGATGCGTGCTCGCTGACGGTGGTCAGGCTGACGGCCAAGGTCACGATCGTCAGGGTCCCCAACGCATGCACGCCGGGGGCAAGGGGCAACAGCCACCAGTTACCGGTGGCCAAAGAGATGATCGCGGCGATCGTCAGCAGCGCGGCCAGCGTCACGGCCAGCAGCAAGCGGTGGGTGCCGAGATAGGACAGCTTCCCCGTGCGCTGCGGGCGCTCGCCCTGGCTGGGCTTGACTCCTCAGATCGGTTTCGAAGGTCCTCACCGACACCGACTGGCTCGTGTGGTCCCACTGCGGCTCGTGCGGGAGTTGCACGCCGTTCAGATCGTGCCCCGCGGGACGATGCTTCCCACGTTGGGCGCGCCAAAACCTCGCGCGCAGCCGAGCGGCCTAACCAGCGCGGGGGCAGCCGTCAAGCGCCGCGGCCGGCGCCTTCGGCCCGGTCTATGCCTCGGGCGCTGCGGCTACCGTCGCCGGTTGACGATCGGTGCGGGCCCCGCTGCCTCCAACCGCCACCGCGGCGCGAGCGCTGACCAGCTGATAGAGGACCAGCAGCTGCGTCAGCGCGAGCGACTGGGAGCGCTTCAGCTCCGTACCCACGGTGAACTCTCCCAGCCGCTCGGTGCGCAGATGGCTGGCGAAGTGCATACGGTCCCAGACCGTCTCTTGGATCGTCGCGCCCAAGCCGGGATCGATCGTGCCCGGGATCCACAGCGAGAGCTCGTCGCCGCGCTGGTCCAACGTGATTCCGCCAGTCCCGCCACCGACCAGCGATGAGAGATCCGGATGCACGAGCCCGGGCCGCATTTCGACCTTGGCGTCGAGATGCTCCTGATCCCCGCGGTCGCCCGGCATGAACGAGATGACCAGATCGGCCCGGCGTCGCTGCGGGCGGATGTAGGCCTCCGCGTCGCCCTCGCGACGGTCGAGCTCGGCCAACACCTGGTCGGTCGTGTAGCCGCGACGTGAGCAGTCGCGCTGGACCTTCCATCTGCGCCGCACGTCCTCCGGCGGGTCGAGATAGACGCGCACGTCGTACACGTCGCGCATGTCCTGGGTGTGAAACCCGAGCAGCCCCTCGACGATCGTGAACTGCGCCGGTTGGACGTACTCGGCCGGCCCAAAGGTTCCGTCGATGTGGCTGTAGACCGGCTTGAGAATCGCGTTCCCGGCTCGTAGATGCCTGAGATGCTGGGTCAGCACATCAAGATGGTTTCCGTCTGGATGCAGCGGCGTGAGTCCGCGCTCGGCGCGCTGCTGGCGGTCGTAGCGGTGGTAATGGTCGGCCGAGATGTGGGTCACCTGAGCCTCGCCCAGGATCCTCACCAGGCCGCGCGTCAGCGTCGTCTTCCCGGAGGCGGAGTCTCCGACGATGCCGAGGAGGATGGGACGAGCCATCAGACTTCGACGGTAGCGCCGATGTCCATCGTTGGGCGGGTCGGGCGCGATGGTGCGCGGCCGACGACGAGCGAAACGCCGATGTCGGCCGAGACCACCCGGGGAACGAGATCGAGTACGGATTCGCGGGCGCAGAGCGCGATGTCAGCGTCCAGTCCCGGACGCCCTGAGCAGCTCCGCATCTCGGCTCTGGGCCAACGCCTGCATGGCCGAGCTGAATCCGCGCGCCGCCGCCTCCGCTACCCGCGCCGCGTCGGTTCGCGGTCCGCTGAGCGCGGCGCTCAGGCGCCCGGCGAGATACGTGTCCTCGAGGGCCACGGCGCCGTTGGTTCCCGCACAGACGAGCTGGAGGTCGCAGGCCACGAGGTCGTGGCCGCTCAGGAGCTCCACCACGGCGTCAAGGTTGAGCAGGCTGGCCAGCAGAACCTCTGGGGCCAGAACGGTCGCCGCGACGATGGCTGGAGCGCCGTTGGTGGTTGCCAGTACCAGCTCCTCGCCGCGTACTCGCAACGCCTCACCCGGCGAGTTTCCCTGATCGAACCCCGCCGGCTTGAGGCAATGCCGCTCGCCTGCCAGCACCCGCCCCGGGCCCCGCAGGGTTTCAGCCAGCTCGATGCTCTCCGCGCACAGCACGCCCTGATACCCGGCGGCCAGGGCAGCAGTGACCACGGACGTGGCCCGGAGGACGTCGATGACGACCGCGACGTCAGATCGGCGTATCTCGGCGCGAGTGAACGCGACGTCGATCACGCCGCCCTCGACGCCCAGGGGAGCTTCATGCGCGACCACACTATCCCGGCGGGGGCCAGCCTGCGAGCGAAAGATGGATCCCATGCATAGAGCTTTGGCTAAGAGTGCTCGACAGTACGAACCATAGGTTTGACTCAATGCGCTATCTCGAATTTATTACTTGACGCCTATGTCTGGCCTCGCTTAGCTAGCCGGTGAGAGCAAACGAAAGGGCCGGGTCACATGACGCTTACGCACGAGGTTCACACCAGCCCCAAACGCGATCGCTGGGCGGCGGGAGTGACTCCGTACGCGGAAATGGGCTACTGGGACGCCGACTACGTGCCCAAGGACACGGACATCCTGTGCGCCTTTCGGATCACCCCCCAGCCCGGGGTTGACGCCATCGAGGCTGCCGCCGCGGTAGCGGGTGAGTCCTCCACCGCGACCTGGACGGTGGTCTGGACGGATCGCCTTACCCCCCACGAGCACTACCAGGCCAAGGCCTATGAGCTTCATCCCGTGCCCGGCGTCGAGGGCCAGTACATCGCCAAGATCGCCTACGACATCGACCTGTTCGAGGAAGGATCGGTGGCCAACCTGACCTCCTCGATCATCGGCAACGTATTCGGCTTCAAGGCGCTGAAGGCCCTGCGGCTCGAGGACATGCGTATTCCCACGCAATACATGAAGACCTTCCAGGGCCCGCCCCACGGGATCGTCATGGAGCGCGAGTACCTGGACAAGTTCGGCCGGCCGTTGCTCGGGGCGACGACCAAGCCCAAGCTCGGGCTGTCGGCCAAGAACTACGGCCGGGTGGTCTACGAGGCGCTGCGCGGAGGACTTGACTTCACCAAGGACGACGAGAACATCAATTCGCAGCCGTTCATGCGCTGGCGCGATCGGTATCTGCACGCAATCGAAGCTGTCAACCGAGCCTCAGCCGCCACCGGCGAGATCAAGGGTCACTACATGAACGTGACGGCCGGCGACATGGAGGACATGTACGAGCGCGCCGAATTCGCGAAGGAGATCGGCAGCGTGATCATCATGATGGACCTGACCGTGGGCTACACGGCGATGCAGTCGATGTCCAAGTGGGCTCGGCGCAACGGAATGCTCCTGCACCTGCATCGCGCCGGCCATGGCACCTACACGCGCCAGAAGACCCATGGCGTGAGCTTCCGGGTGATCGCGAAGTGGTGCCGCATGATCGGCGTGGACCACATCCACGCGGGCACCGTGGTGGGAAAGCTGGAGGGCGACCCCGACATGATCCGTGGCTACTACGACGTGTGCCGCCAGCGGTTCAATCATGTGAATCCGCAGCGAGGCATCTACTTCGATCAGGATTGGGCGTCGCTCGCCCCCGTGATGCCGGTGGCGTCCGGGGGGATCCACGCCGGCCAGATGCACCAACTGCTGCACTACCTGGGTGAAGACGTCGTGCTCCAGTTCGGCGGCGGGACGATCGGACACCCGATGGGAATCGCCGCCGGCGCCACCGCCAACCGCGTCGCGGTCGAGACGATGATCAAGGCGCGCAACGAGGGCAGGGACTACTACTCGGAGGGTCCGGACATCCTGCGCGACGCAGCACATGGGTGTCCCGAGCTCGACGCCGCCCTGGAAGTCTGGAAGGACATCACCTTCGACTTCGAGTCAACCGACACCCCCGACGCCGTGGCCACGCCCACGGTCAGCCGATAGCCCGCGGCCCGAAAGGGATAACCATGAGAGTCACCCAGGGGACCTTCTCGTTCCTCGCCGATTTGACCGACGAGGAGATCGAGGCTCAGATCCGCTACGGCCTGGAAAACGGTTGGGCGATCATGGTCGAGTACACCGACGACCCGCATCCCCGCAACAACTACTGGGAGATGTGGAACCAGCCGGAGTTCGACCTCGGGCCCGACGAGGCCGACGTCGCGCTGCGCGACGTTCAATCCTGTCGTGAGGCGTATCCCAACCACTACGTGAAATTGGTTTGCTACGACAGCTCGCTCGGCCGGCAGTCGTCGAGGCTCAGCTTCATCGTCAACCGCCCCGCCGAAGAGCCGGGATTCCGCCTCGAGCGTCAGGAGAAGGCCGATCGCCAGGTCCGGTACACGATCTCGTCCTACGCGACAGAGCAGCCGGTGGGACGGCGGTACGGCAACCCTGGCGATCTGGCCAGCACGCGTGACCCGGCCGCGGTGCAGAACGCGACGCCGGGGCGGGACTCGCCACTGGCCGTGAACGGCAGTTCCTCGCACAACGGAATACCGATCTCCACCGACGATGGACTCGGAGAGTCCTGATGGCTCCTCGCGGCCTCGATACCACTGGGCGCCCGCTTGATCCTCACGCCCCCGGCCGCGGCCGCGGGCTACATCCCAACGACCGCGGCTCGCCGTCCTTCGCCGACGAGTTTGCCGGTCACGTGGTTCGCCCCGACAGTGGGGCGAAGTCCGGGTCAGCGATCGCCGACGTGGATTTCTCCGCCGCGGTCGGAGCGGGCGAGGTGGATGTGGAATCGGTGGTCGCCGGCTCGCGGCTACAAGAAGTACTCGAGGATCTCGACCGTGATCTGGTCGGCATGCTGCCGGTCAAGACGCGCATCCGTGAGATCGCGGCGTTGCTGGTCATCGACCGGCTGCGTCAGCAGATGGACCTGGGGTCCCGACCTCCGACGCTGCACATGAGCTTCACCGGTCGGCCGGGCACCGGCAAGACCACCGTCGCCTTCCGGATGGCCAGCATCCTTCACCGCCTCGGCTACATCGAGAAGGGCCACATGGTCTCCGTCACCCGCGATGACCTGGTCGGCCAGTACGTCGGACACACGGCACCGAAGACCAAGGATGTGGTCAAGCGGGCGCTGGGCGGCGTGCTGTTCATCGACGAGGCGTATTACCTCCACCGCCAGGAGAACGAGCGCGACTACGGCCAGGAGGCGATCGAGGTGCTGCTCGCGGTCATGGAGTCCGAGCGGGAGAACCTGGTCGTGGTGATGGCCGGTTACGAGGATCGGATGGAGGAGTTCTTCCGCGCCAACCCGGGCATGGGATCACGCGTGGCCCATCACATCCGGTTCCCGGACTACAGCGTCGACGAACTGTTCGCGATCGCGGAGCTGATGGTCGCCGACCAGGGCTACACGATGAGCGCGGAGGCCGCCGGCGCACTGCGCGAGTACATCGAGCGCCGGTTGCGTCAGCCGCGGTTTGCCGCCGGGCGAAGCATCCGCAACGCCGTCGAGCGAGCGCGCATGCGCCAGGCCACGCGGCTGTTCTCGGCTCCCCGCAAGCTGACCCGTCACGATCTCATCACCATCGAAGCGGACGACATTCGCCAGAGCTCGGTGTTCGGTGAGAGCGAACCGTGAACTCTCGTCCGATCATTCTTGGCGTCGTCGGTGACTCCGCCGCCGGCAAGACCACGATCACGCGCGGGCTGGTTCGGATCTTGGGGGAGGAGCACGTCGCGCACATCTGCACCGACGACTATCACCGTTACGACCGACGGCAGCGAGCCGAACGCGCGATCACGCCACTGCATCCGGATTGCAACTACCTCGAGATCATCGCCCAGCATCTGGTTCACCTGCGCGACGGCGAGGCAATCCTCAAGCCTGTCTATCGCCACCACGACGGCACCTTCGGACCGCCGGTCTATGTGATGCCCGAGCGCTTCACGTTGATCGAAGGGCTGCTTGGCTATTACCTGCCGGAGATGTGCGACGTGTACGACGTGCGCGTATTTCTCAGCCCACCGGAGCAGCTGCGCCGCCGGTGGAAGGTGCAGCGCGACTGCTCGCGCCGCGGGTATACGACCGATCAGGTCCTTGCCGAGCTCGATCGGCGCGAGCCGGACTCGGAGGCCTTCATCCGCCCGCAACGCCGATATGCGGACATCGTCGTGTCATTCAGTCTCCCCGACGGCGACGATGGACAGGACCAGATGCACCTCGACGCCGAGCTGACGCTCTCCGACGGGCTCCACCACCCCGACCTCAGCCCGTTCGTCAATGGCAGTCCGGACGGGCTGACGCTGGTGGAGGAGGGCTCGGCGCGGATCCTTCGCATCCCCGGCCGGATGGACCCCGAGCACGCCGCCGCCGTCGAGGAGGCGATCTGGGCTCGCCTGCACTTCGCCACCCACCTGCGCTCACGTCGCCTCGGCGAGTTCACGATCGGCACGGACCTGCTGCGCTCTGAGTCGCTCGCGCTCGTTCAGTTGATGATCCTCTATCACCTGATCACCGCCAAGGCGGCGGTGGCCCTCGGCGGAGCCGGTGCGCGCAGCAACGACGCCGCCGGAACTGAGGACGGGGTCGACCGGGAAGGGGAAGGTCGAGTCCCATCCCCGGCCGGCGCGTAGCGAACCACGTTGCCGAGGGGGAAACCGATAGCAATTTCTATCGGTGCGCGGCAAATCCCGATGGTAGAACGATGACCTAACCGGCAGTATCAGCTTTGTGGCAATTGATACAAGGATCGTCGAGCCGAGGCACGTGTTACTGGTGGCCAATCGGACCGCGACCGATCCCCCTCTGATCGACGCCGTCCGGATGCGCGCCCAGCGCGGACCCGCGAGCTTTCACCTGCTGGTCCCGGCTACGGCAACCGGGCTCCACCGTTTGGTCGACCCCGAGGTCGCCGGCGGCGAGGCCGCGCAGGAGCGTCTGCTGCTAGCGCTGTCCACGCTCCGCGAGGTGGCTGGACCCACCGTCACCGGCCACGTCGGGGACGCCAATCCGCTGGCGGCGATCGAGGATGCCCTCCACCTCCGTGGCTTCGATGAGATCATCCTCTCGACGTTGCCCTGGCGCGTCTCGCGCTGGATGCGGCTTGACCTACCGAGCAAGGTCCGCGCTCTTGGCGTCCCGATGACGCATGTCACCTCGACTGTGGGCCGGCATGAGCTGGCTCACGTCGCCTAGTCCCTTTCCCGGTTAAGTCGAGACGAGGGACATGGCCGCGGATGCGGCAACCGGGATGTCGTCAGCGCCGCGAGGCGCTGACGACTCCCAGAGGAGTCAGACGACGGGCTCGGCCGGGCCGACGCCGGTCGGCGCCGCCCGCGCGAACAGGCGCGCGATCAGACCCCCAACGAACAGGTAGACCAGCGCCGCGATTCCCCAGTTCACCGCCATCGCCAACTTCGGCTTGCTGATGGTGAACAGATTGTCAAACGGGCCGACCAGTGCCCTGGCGACGTCATGAACATCCCGCACGACCGTGTTCGACGCATTGGCGTCAAGCACGCGGAGCACGATCGCCGCGACGATCAGCAGCACGATGATGCCGACGATCAGACGGACCAGGCGTGCAATCAGCAGCATCACCGACCCGACCGCCCAGGCGCCGCGAGCGGCAGCTACGCGGCCGCGTCCGGCCCTGCGGGGACCACGCCCGCTGACGGCGTCATCAGCGGCCATGCCTCCGTCGACCCGGCGGCGCGGTTGTCTCAATGCGAATGCCATTGCGACTGGCGGGCTAGGCCACGGAGCGGCCGCGGCCGCTGAAGAACATGATCAGCGCCAGCAGCGCGAGCAGGAACAGCAGTGGGTGCACGGCGACGCCACCGACAACGGCGAGGACGAGCAATACAACGACGAGTGTCACAAGCATGTTTACCTCTCTCCTTACCCCATTGGATTTGGTAATTCGGTGCTACCCCACCGCATATGTGTCAAACCGCACGCAACCCCTCGTACATCCGTCCAAAGTAGTTGTGCAGGCAACTATCTGCTAAGCTGTAAACGATGGAACTTGGACTCGCCACCTTCGCCGACCTCAGCTCAGGCGTCTCTCCGGAGCAACGCATGCATGACCTCATCGAAGAGGCGGTGCTGGGCGACCAGCTCGGTCTCGACGTGTTCGCCCTCGGGGAACACCACCGCCCCGACTTCCTGGTCTCCTCCCCCGCGGTCGTCCTGGCGGCCATCGCGATGAAGACGAAACGCATCCGGCTGTCCAGCGCCGTGACGGTCCTCAGCTCCGACGACCCGGTGCGGGTCTTTCAGCAGTTCGCGGAGCTTGACCTCCTCTCCGGTGGCCGCGCCGAGATCATGGCCGGCCGCGGCTCGTTCGTCGAGTCCTTCCCGCTCTTCGGGTACGACCTCGACGATTACGACGAGCTCTACGCTGAGAAACTCGAGTTGCTGCTTGAGCTGCGCAAGTCCGCTCAGGTCACGTGGTCAGGTCGGCTGCGCCCGCCGCTCACCAATGCGGGCGTGTGGCCGCGGCCCATCCAGGACCCCCTGCCCGTGTGGGTGGCGGTCGGCGGCACCCCAGAGTCCGTGGTCCGTGCCGGCACGCTTGGGCTCCCGCTGACGCTCGCGATCATCGGCGGACAGCCCGAGCGCTTCGTGCCGCTCGTTGACCTGTACCGAAGGGCCGGCGCCGCCGCCGGCCACCATCCAGAGCAGCTGAAGGTCGCGATCAACACCCACGCGTTCGTGGGCGACACCTCCTCGCAGGCCGACACCGCATTCGCGGCCCCGTATCTCGCGATGATGAACCGCATCGGACGCGAGCGCGGCTGGCCACCGTCGGGTCGGCCGGAGTACGACGCGCTGCGCTCGCCCCGCGGTGCGCTAGCCGCCGGCTCCCCGGAGCAGGTCGCCGAGAAGATCCTGTTCGAGCAGGAGCTGTTCCACCACCAGCGCTACGTCGGGCAGATGAGTGTCGGCGCCGTGGCCCACAGTGACGTGATGCGCTCCATTGAGCTGTTCGGAACCAAGGTCGCGCCGCTCGTTCGTGAAGAGCTCGCCCGGCGCGGCGCCGATCCGTCGCCGGCGGCGTCGCAGCTGGCCTGACCCCGCTCCGGGCCTGCGGCGTGGCACCATACGCTTGGCCGTGCCCGACCGCCTCTACTTCACCGCGTCCGACGAAGCCAACGAACTGATCGCGCAGGACCCGATGGCCTTGCTGATCGGCTTCGTGCTGGACCAGCAGGTGACAGTCCAGAAAGCGTTCGCCGGCCCGTTGGCACTGCGGGAGCGGATCGGCTCACTGGACGCAGCCGCCGTCGCCGCCGCCGACCTCGAGCCCGTGTTCCGCGAGCGTCCGGCCATCCATCGGTTCCCGGGATCGATGGCCAAGCGCGTCCACGACCTCGCCGTGCACATCCGCGACCGCTACGACGGCGACGCGGCGAGGGTCTGGAACGATGCCTCCGACGCCGCATCGTTGCGCGCCAACCTGGAGGCGCTTCCGGGGTACGGAGAGATGAAGGTCAAATCGCTGGGATCGGTGCTGGCAAAGCGCTTCGATGTCGCCGCCGCACAGGAACTCGTCCCCTGGCACCCGACACTCGGCGATGTCGACTCCGCACAGGCGCTGGCCGACTATCAAGCGACCAAGCGCGTGCACAAGGCGGAGTGGAATAAGACTCAGCCGGGCGCCCGCTCCTAACCAGGCGCGAGCCCGATGAAAGTAGCCGAGTACGCGACGCCGCACGGGCTGGCCCGAGTCAACCTGGAGACGCCCGATCAGGTCCGCGGAGCGCTGATCCTCGGACACGGAGCGGGCGGCGGCATCAACGCTCCGGACCTCCAAGCGGCCAAGCGCGCAGGCGTTGCCGCTGGGCTCGCCGTGGCCCTGGTCGAGCAGCCCTACCGGGTCGCCGGACGCCGCTCGCCCGCACCCGCGCGTCAGTTGGACATGGCCTGGATCTCGGTGATCGAACAGTTGCGCGAGCACGAGTTCGGGCCGTTGCCGCTCGTCGTCGGGGGCCGCTCCTCCGGAGCGCGCGTGGCCTGCCGCACCGCGGCGACCGTTGGTGCCCGGGGCGTGCTCTGCCTGGCGTTTCCCTTGCAACCGCCGAGCCGCCGAGGATCCGCCAACCCCAGTCCCAGCCGCTTGGACGAGCTCGAGGGGGTGCCGGTGCCAATCCTCATCGTGCAGGGCTCCGGCGACCCGTTCGGAGTGCCCTCACAGGCGCCCGGGCGAGCCGTCGTCACGGTCAACGGGAACCACAGCCTGAGGAGCGACCTGGGCACGCTTGAGAGCGAGGTCGGCCTGTGGCTGCCGGTCGTGCTGGCAGCGGCCGGTTAGAAGCGGGCGACGGGAATCGAACCCGCCCTAAAAGCTTGGAAGGCTTTTGTGCAACCACAACACTTCGCCCGCGGGACACGGGAAATGGTACCCGGCGAGCGGCTAACTACGGGGTCCCGCGCTCGGCTGGCGCTCCTCGGTCGGGACCTCTCCCTCCCGCGTCAGCTCCGGTGGCGGCCAGGGGCCCGTCCAGTTGTCAAGAGCGCCGTCGATCGTCACCACTGACCCCGAGAATTCGCGCCCGAGCTCGGATGCGAGCAGCGCCACCAGCCAGCCGTACTCCTCGACCTCGCCGAGCCGTTGCATGGGCACGGACTCCGCGGCGCGGCGCCACAACTCAGCGGGGTACTTGCGCAAGGACTCGGTGGAGAACCGCCCGATCGCCACCGCTGCGACCGAGACATTCTGGGCCCGCCAGCGCTCGGCCAGCTCCCGGGTCAGCGCCTCCACCTCGGCGCGTGCCGCTCCGGTGTGGGCCATCGCCGGCATCCCGTGGTGAGGAGATACGGTGACGTTGACAATCGTGCCGCTACGCGCTGGGCGCATTGCCAGCTCGTAGGCGGCCTCGCACATGTTCAGCGTCCCGCCGACGTTCAATCGTTGGACCGCGCGCCACCCCTTGGTTGCGATCCCCTCTGCGGGCACGAAGTACTGCCCTCCGGCGTTGTTGAGCAGGAAGTCGAGGCGCCCGTGGCGCTCCAGGACTGCGCGGACGATCTGCTCGGCTTCCTCAGGCCGGCGGATGTCGCCGGCCGTCCAGGTGCACCGCTCGCCGAGCTGCTCTGAGGCCTGCTCGAGCACGTCGGTGCGGCGCCCCGCGATCACCACATCGGCCCCGCACACAGCCAGCTCGAGCGCTGCGGCTTTTCCCAGGTTGGTGCCGCCGCCGGTGACCAGCGCAACGGTGCCCTCCAGTGCGCCCTCGGCAAACACCCGCGAGGCAGCCATCGCTACTCCCCCAGCACCTTGATGACCAAGCGCTTGGGCCGGCCGCCGTCGAACTCGCAATAGAAGATCTGCTGCCACGGACCCAGATCGAGGCGACCCTCGGTGACCGGAACGATCACCTGGTGATGGACGAGCAGGTTCTTCAGGTGGGCGTCGCCGTTGTCCTCGCCGCCGCGGTGGTGACGGTAGTCACCGGGTTGGGGAAGCAGCTCCCGGGCCACCTCGCCGTCCGGCTCCTTCCAGCTCGGCGGCGCCAGCTTGTCCAGCCACTCCAGCGCGTCGGCCTGGATTCCCGGTTCGTCGTCGTTGATCCACACGCCGGCGGTGATGTGCATGGCACAGACCAGCGCCATCCCCTCGGCGATTCCCGCCTCCTCCACGGCCTGGTCGACATCCTCGGTGATGCGGACGAACTCACGCCGTCGCTCGGTCTGGAAGGTGCGATAGACGGTGTGGGATTTCATGGCCGGGATCCGCGTGAGCGACCGGCTGAACCGGCCGGAGCAACGCTCGACATCAGGCGGGGGAGCCGGGATTCGAACCCGGATTCACGGTTTTGGAGACCGCGCGCATAGCCGTTAACTCACTCCCCCAGGGGGCTGCGATGGTAGCGATCGGGCACCCCTCATCGGGCGCTGGCCCAGGCCGGGAGCTGCATGCGGGCGGAGGGACTCGAACCCCCACGAGCGTAAGCCCACCGGCACCTAAAGCCGGCGCGTCTACCAATTCCGCCACGCCCGCCGAGAAACTGCTGCACGCGGCCGGTTCAGATTGTATGGTCCGCTACGTGCCTCCCGTCAGGAACCTGCGGCCCGGCTACACGGTCATCTATCCAAACCGTGGCAAGGCCGCGAGCAAGGCCACGAAATCAATCGTCATTTTGCTGCTGCTGGTCTCAGTAGTGCTGATGCTGGTCGTGACCCTGGCAGGCTGGAGCAAGCTCCAGGGTCTGAAGCCGGTCAATATCGCCTGGGCGCTGGTCTACCTGATCGCCGCCTTCTACATCTCGCGCTGGAACCGAGGCCTGCTGCCGCTCGCGGCGGCGCTGGCCATCCTCCTGCTGATCCTCTCGGTGATCGCCGGAACGGGCGCGGCCGGAACGAGCTGGTTTGACCGCAACCACGTCGGCTATGCGGGCGCGGACACGATCTTTGGCGGCAAGGGCCTCGGACCAGACGCGCTCGGCCTGCTGACCCTGTTGCTCGCCCCCGTCCAGGTGCTGCTCATCTTCTTCTCCATGCAGGGCTTCGCCCAGGGCTGGAACGTCGAGCTAGAGGTCTCCGAGGAGGAGGCGCGCAAGCGCGGCCACAAGCCCTCGCAGCCCTCCTCACCCGAGCCCGCTCCGGCTTAGCAGCCCGCTCTGGGCGCCTGGCGCCAGGGACAAAAGTGCACACCGCCCCGCGGTCGAACACGGGCCTGTCGCAGAAGCGCCCTCTGAGGGCCAAAATCGCGCACAGCGAATCCGGGTTCGTGGACAGTGCGCACTTTGGTCCCTCTCCGGCGGGTGCTCGAGGTAAGCCGTGCGCTGCCTGGCGAGCCCCTGAAGCAGATGCGGCCTACCGCCCGCGGGTACGTCTCCAGGACCGATACGGCGGGTGGGATTCGAACCCACACGTCCCGAAGGACAATGGCTTTTGAGGCCATCGTGTCTACCGTTCCACCACCGCCGCGTGCGGCCCCAGTCTAGTTCGGGGAGCGTCCGCGGCGCTATCGCGGCGGATCGCTGACCAGGGCGTAGAGCTCGTCGATTAACGCGGGCGAGGTGACAACGACTCCCCAGGGATCGGGGCCATTCGCCGGGAGCTTGCGCACCAGCAGCCCAGCCCGCTCCGCGATGAGCCCGCCGCCCGCCAGGTCCCAGTCGTGAAGTCCGCGCTCGTAGTAGGCGTCGTAGCGTCCACACGCGCACCAGCACAGGTCGAGCGCGGCCGCTCCCGCGCGACGGATGTCCCGCACCCGCGGAAGCACTCCCGCGAGGACCGCCGCCTGGCGCTCACGCACGCCCGCGTCGTAGGCGAAGCCGGTGGCCACCATCGCCGTAGCCAGATCGTCTCGACCCGATGCGGCGATCGCCAGGCCGTTCAATTTCGGCTCGCCCGCCCGTGTCGCGGTGAAGCACTCCTCACGGTTCGGATCGAGCACGACACCGGCGAGGCCCCCCGAGGCGTTCTCGCAGGCGACGCTGACCGCAAACTGGGGAATCCCGAACAGGAAGTTGACCGTCCCGTCGAGCGGGTCGACCACCCACCTCAGTTCACCGGCACCGGTCTCCCCTCCCTCCTCGCCGATGATCGCGTCATCCGGACGCCGGCGGCCGATCACCTTGCGGATTGCCGATTCGGCCGCCAGATCGGCATCTGAGACCAGATCGGTCGGGGTGCTCTTGGAGCGAACGCCGAGCGCCCGGTCACCGAACCGCGGACGCAGCTCGTCAGCCGCGGCGTTGGCTGCTTCCACCGCGATCTCCAACAGCTCCGTCTGGCTCGGCATCGTCATGGACTGGGTTGTATCGGGTGCTCCGCATCGGAGGCCTTGCGATGATGCTCCGGCATGGCCGTCGCCGAGACACTCAGCGGGCTGACCTCGTTCTCGGGACGCGGAGCCGGCACCGACTCCGAGCGCCGCGCCGCGCACTGGCTCGCGCGCGAGCTTGGGGCGAGCGGAGGCCAGGCGCGGGTCGAAACGTTCTGGTGTCGCCCCAACTGGGCGCTTGCTCATGCCTGGCACGCGCTGATCGGCCTGGTCGGCAGTCTCGTCTCCGTCGGCTCTCCGCGGGTTGGGGGCGCCCTGATCCTGGTCGCGCTCCTCTCGCTGCTGGCCGATGTCGCGTTCGGTAGCTCGCTGGGACGCCGCCTGACCCCGGAGCGGGCCAGCCAGAACGTGATTCTGCCGGCCGCCAGCCCCGATGCAGCATCGCCGGTCCGCTTGATCATCACGGCCAACCTCGACGCCGGCCGCGTCGGGCTCGGCTTCCGGCGACCGCTGCGAGGCGCGGCGGCGAGACTGCGCGGGCTGAGCGGCGGACGGCTGCCCGGGTGGCTCGGCTGGCTGGCCATCGCCCTGATCTGGCTGGAGGGGACCGCGGTGGCGCGTCTGGAGGGAAGCCGAGGTACCGCGGTCGGACTGGCGCAGCTGATCCCCACCGTGGTCCTGGTGCTCGCCCTCGCCCTGCTGCTCGAGCAGGGGAGCGCCGACTTCGGGCCGGCCGCCGGAGACAACGCCAGCGGTGTCGCGGCGGCAGTCGCGATCGCGCGCGCTCTGGCCGCGGGCCCCCCGCGCCACGCCGCGGTCGAGCTGGTTCTGCAGGGAGCCGGCGACGGCAGCGCGATTGGGCTGCGGCGCTACCTGCGCGCCCGCAGGCCAGAGCTGAAACCAGCCAACGCCGTCGTGCTGGGTATCTCCCCATGCGCCACCGGATCCCCGCGATGGTGGATCAGCGACGGCCAGCTCGTCCCGCGTCGCTATTTCGCCGAGTTGCGCCGGCTGGCCGCCGACGTCGCCGGCGACGCGCCGCACCTGGGCGCGCGATCGGTTCGCTCACGTGGCGGCTCGCCCGCGCACCCCGCGGCCGGTCGACTCCCCGCGTTGGCCATCGGCACGCTTGACGAGCGCGGTCTGGTCACGCGCTCGCACGATCCTCAAGACACGCTCGAGCGCGTAGACGAGGCGAGCGTCGGTCGTGCGGTCGAGTTCGGGCTGCTGGTGGTGGACGCGCTCGATCGCCGTCTCGGGCAGCGGTCCGTCGCTAGACCGGAGTGACCGGGTTGTGCTTGGGCGGCCAGACCCGCTGCTTCAGGACGGCCATCGAGAACCGCTTGATCAGCTCAGTGCGCAGGTCCTCGGGTGGAATCACCGCGTCGACGACGAGCTCTGAGGCAAGGTGCAGGACATCGATGTCCTCGGCGTACTCCTGGCGGAGCTTGTCGGTCTGCTCGGCCCGCTCCTGAGGGTCCTCGACCGCCTGGAGCTGGTTGTAGTAGACGGCGTTCACCGCCGCCTGCGGTCCCATCACGGCGATGGACGCGCTGGGTAGGGCCAGGCAGCAGTCAGGATCGAAGGCAGGGCCCGCCATCGCGTACAGGCCGGCCCCGTAGGCCTTGCGCACGATCACCGAGATCTTCGTCACGGTGGCTTCGGACACGGCGCTGATCATCTTGGCCCCGTGCCGGATGATCCCCTCCCGCTCCACCTGGGTGCCGATCATGAACCCGGGCACGTCGGCCAGGAACAGCAGCGGGATGTTGAATGCGTTGCAGGTCTTGATGAATCGCGCGCACTTGTCTGCCGAGTCGACGAACAGCACGCCTCCCTTGTGCTTGGGCTGGTTGGCCACGATCCCAATCGCGCGTCCGTCCAGCCTGGCGTAGCCGACGATGACCTCCTTGGCCCAACGCTGATGGATCTCGAGCAACGAGTCCTCGTCGACTAGCAGCTCGATCAGCTCCTTCATGTCGAACGGCTTGTTCTCATCCTCCGGAATCAGCTCGCGCAGCGGCCGGCCCACCGGCGCAGGGACGGGAGGACTGGTGGGTGTATCGAGCTCGAAGTGCTCCGGGAAGTAGCTCAGATAGCGCTTGACGAAGTCGATGCCGTCCTCGTCACTGCGCACGAGCACGTGGCCACATCCGCTCTTGGAAGTGTGCATCCGTGCCCCGCCCATCTCCTCGAGCGTCACCTTCTCCCCGATCACCACCTCCGCCATCCGCGGCGAGCCGAGGTACATCGATGCGTTCCCGTCCCGCATGATCACGATGTCGCAGAACGCCGGAATGTAGGCGCCGCCGGCGGCGCTCGGGCCGAACAGGACGCAAACCTGCGGCACGACTCCGGACATCCGGACTTGATTGAAGAAGATCCGTCCGGCGTGGCGGCGCCCTGGAAACATCTGGACCTGCTGGTTGATCCGGGCGCCGGCCGAGTCGACCAGGTAGACGATCGGAACACGCAGCGCCAGCGCTCGCTCCTGCACGCGCAGGATCTTCTCGACTGTCTTCGGCGCCCAGGATCCGGCCTTGACCGCCGGATCGTTAGCCATCACCGCCACGGGTCGTCCGGCGATCGTGCCGAAGCCGGTTACGACTCCTTCGGCGCCCAGGCCGTCCTGTTCCCAGCCGGCCAGCAGCCCATCCTCGGAGAACGAGTCAGGATCGAGCAGCCGGGCAACGCGGTCGCGGACCGGCAGCTTCCCCTGTTCCACGACGCGCTCGCGGTGGTGGTCCGGTCCTCCGGCAATCGCCCGTGACACCGCGTCTTCGAGCGCTTCGGTGTGGTCGAGATCGGTCACTGTGGCCTCTCTGAGTGCAGCGGCACCGTCGGCGCCGGACGAGGAATGTTCGCATCCGGCGAAGGCGGAAGTGGTCGGCGCGGTCTCAGACCGATCACGATTCCGGCTGCGCCGACCACGAGCAGGAACAGCGGCCAGCCGGCCAGCGAACCTCGCGCGGCCATCGGCGTGCCGGCCAGGAGCACGAAGGCCGCCAGCACGGCGACACCGAGATAACCCGGCCCGGGCTCGTTGTCGATGGCCGCGTAGGCAACCAGGGCGAACCCGATCAGGAGCAGGAACAGCTCCCAACCGAACGGTGCACCCAGCCCCCGCCCGAAGCCCGCCGTGAGCCTGACCAGATAGGTCCCCGCGAGGACCAGCGCCGCCAAACCGGCCGCATTGACGAAGGCCACCGAATGACGGCGGCGCCGCTCACGCAGAGCGGTCGCGGCCGCCGCGTAGGCCAGGATCAGCGTGACCAGGATCGCCCGCAGGGTGCCCTCGCCGTGCGGGCTGAAGATCCACTGCACCAGTGCCTGCAGCGCGATCCCGGACGACAGCGCTGCGATCAGCGTGCACGCGGCGGAATTCGAGCGACGGGCAGCGGCGGCGGCGACCGCGGCCTCGAGGGCGAAGATCCAGGCCCAGCCGCCGACGCCGGGGGGGCGAGAGGCACCGAGGAGCTCGGCCAACAAGACGAGCGCCAGGACCAGCGGCAGCAGGCCGGAGATCAACAGCACCGTGTGGTAGGCCCGCGGAGTGTCCTGCTCCAGCCGGGCCAGCCCCCCGATCGCCAGCAGCAGTCCGGTGATCAGCGCGACGATCGCGAACTTGGCGCCCAGCGGCCACTGGATCATGCGGAAATCGATCACGAATGCAGCCAGCGAGAGGGGCACCGCGCCGGCGGCGATCACGTCCCCGCGGTGAGGATGCGGCCGCAGCCGCCCGATCACCACTGCACCGGACCGGCGGACAGCAGATGGCTGCCGAGGGGGCGACCCAAGAGCTCCTGGGCCGCGCGGGCCGCCGCGAGCAGCTGTTGGAGGTCGATCCCGGTTTCGATCCCCATCTCGTGCAGCATCGAGACCAGGTCCTCGGTGGCGATGTTCCCGGTCGCGCCGGCGGGGACGGGGCACCCACCGAGCTCGCCGAAGCTCGACTCGAAGCTGTCGATCCCGGTCTCGAGTGCCGCCAGCACGTTGGCCAGGCCCTGGCCGCGGGTGTTGTGGAAATGAGCCGTCAACTCGACCTGGTCCCCGAGCGTCTCTCGGGCAGCGAGGAAGAAGTTCCGCACCTGAACCGGATTTGCCATCCCGGTGGTATCACCGAAGCCGACCTCCTCGGCTCCGGCATCGATCAGTCGCTGCGCGATCGCGAGCACCCGATCGACCGGCACCTGACCTTCATACGGACATCCGAACGACGTTGAGACCACGCCCTCACAGCGCAGCTGTTCGCTCCGGGCACGCTCGAAGGTGCGCTCAAGGCCGACCAGCGACTCCTCGATCGACCGGCCGACGTTCTTCTCGTTGTGGGTTTCCGAGGCCGACAGGAAGCCGTTGATCTCCTGAAAGCGAGAGCGGTACGCCAGCGCTCGCTCCAGGCCGCGCTGGTTCGGAATCAGCACGCTGACCGCAAGGTCCTCCGGCAGTCTGACGGCGTCGAGCACCTCCTCGGCATCGGCCAGCTGCGGAATGACGTCAGCGCGGACGAAGCTGGTCACCTCGATCCGCCGAAGGCCCGTGCGGCCCAGCAGTTCGATCAGCCGGATCTTCTCCGCGGTCGGAATGACCTCGGGCTCATTCTGGAACCCGTCGCGCGGTCCCACCTCCCGGATCCGCACGCGCCTGGGAGCTTTGCTCATGCCCTACTTATAGATGACGCGCAGTCCGAGCAGCTCGGGGATGGTTACGAACCGGTAGCCCCGGCTGCGCAAAGTGTGGATCTCCTGTGGCAGCGCAGCCAGCGTCTGCGAGCGGTCGCCGCCGCCGTCATGCTGGATGATGATTGCCCCGTCGTGCGCGTTGCCGGTCACGTTGGCGTAGATGGCACCGGTGCCCGGACGCGACCAATCGCGCGGGTCAACGTCCCATTGGATGGTGATGAATCCCAGCGAGCGGGCCAGCGAGATCAGGCCCGAGCTGACCGCGCCTCCGGGAGCCCGGAACAGGCAAGGCGTAAAGCCGCTCTGACGCACGATCGCCGCGCGGGCGGCTGAGAGCTCGCCCGCGGCAAACGAGCCGCCGCCGGACACGTTGGCGTGATTCCAGGTGTGATCGCCGATGATGTCGCCATCGGCGAGCATCCGCCGATCGACCGCGGGCCCGTACGTGCCCTCCTGGATTCCGATCTGGAAGAACGTTGCGTTGACGTGCTCGCGTTCGAGCACGGAGAGGAACTGCGGGGTGTCCGGCCAGGGACCATCGTCGAAGGTCAGCGCCACCACGTGGCGACCGGGCGGTCCGCTGGTGACGAAGGAGGGTCCGCTCGGCACGCAGCCAACGGCTCGCGGTGTATGTAGCGTGATTGCTCGCGGCCGGACCGGGAACAGCCGTTGGCAGCCGAGCTTGCCGGCGGCGCCGGAAGCGCACCCGGGCGCGATCACCGTGCTCAGGACCTGGTAGCGCAGGGGCCGGTAGCCCGCACCGATCTGGGCGGGCAGAAAACGGGCGGTGAACGTCGTGCCCGACCGCGCGATAGACGCGGTGACGACTCGGCCGGGGCCGCGACCACGAGCGCTCACCGGCATGTACACGAGCCGAAGCGACGATCCTCTGGAGCCGGGCTCCACGCACACCACTCCGGCAACGCTTCCGGTCCCCGCGCGTTCTCGGAGCAGACAGAGGCTGCGGTGCGGGCGGACCAGAGTGCCGGCGGAGAGCCGGGTGTCGAGCCGGACCTTCCAGACGAGCTGCTGGCCGTCCTGGCTGAGCGAGGTCGCCCGCACCGACAGCGGCGAACCAGGCGCGGGCCCGGCGGACGCGGGGCCGGCGGCAACGGGCCCGGCGAGCAGCGCCAGCAGCACCAGTATCGCCGGAGCCACAGTCCGCCCCAACCTCAAGCCGCGCTCACCTCGATCACCCGTCGCTCGTGCGTGCCCACACCGATAGTCCGCCCGTCCTCCGCCACCACCTCAACCGCGAATCGCAGCTTCCGGCCTTCGATGATCTCATCAAGCCTCGCATGCGCCGTGCAGCGAGTCCCTTCGGCGGCCCCGGCGACGTGCTTCACGCAGACCTCGAACCCAACCGTGGCGCGGCCTTCACCGAGCAGTGGGAACACCATCATCGCGGCGGTGCGCTCCATCATCCCGATCATTCCCGGGGTTGAGAGCACGGTCGCCGACAGCGTCCCACCCACGTCGGTCAGCAGCCGCCCCTCCACGACGAAGTCGTCCGCGGCCTGCAGTCCCGCCTCCAGCACTGAGCCCATTGCCGCGGCAGCCTACTGAAGGCCTCGGCCCATACACTCCACCGCCGTGAGCAGCCCCGTGAGCATCGTCGGAGGTACCGGCGCCCTCGGCTTCGGCCTTGCCCTGCGGCTTGGCCGAGAGGGCGTGCCGATCGTGATCGGCTCCCGGGACGCCGACCGGGCCAGAGAATCCGCCCAGCGAGCGGGCGAGCTGGTCGCCACCGGGAGCTTTTCCGGGGCCGGTAACGCCGAGGCGGTGGCCGAAGCGGAGATCGTGATCCTCAGCGTTCCCTTCCGCAACCAGTCCGAGACCCTGACCAACCTGAAGAGCGCTCTGCACGAAGGCCATCTGGTCATCGACGCGACCGTCCCCCTGGCCGCCGCGGTGAGCGGAAAGGCCACCCGGACACTCGGCGTCTGGCAGGGTTCGGCGGCGCAGCAGGCCCAGGAGATGGTGCCCGACGGTGTACGAGTCGTCTCCGCCTTTCACACGATCAGCGCCGCGCTGCTGTCCGACCTCGATCACGCCCTCGACGAGGACGTTCTCCTGTGCGGAGACAAGCGCGATGACAAGGCCCGGGTGAGGGACCTCGTCAACACCATCCCGGGACTGCGCGCCGTCGACTGCGGCCCGCTCGAGATGGCCAGAATCGTCGAAGGGCTGACCGCGCTGATCATCTCGATCAACGTGCGCCACAAGACGCGCGCCGGGATCAGGATCACCGGCCTGGATCTGGGTTGAGCGGTCCGGTCGTCGTACTGGCGGGCGGCACGGGCGGGGCCAAGCTCGCGCGCGGCATGCTCGACGTCGTCGGTCCCGAACGGCTGACGGTGATCGCCAACACGGGCGATGACATCGAGATCTATGGCGCTTACGTCTCTCCTGATCCGGACCTGGTCACGTTCTGGCTGGCCGACCGCATCGACGAGCGTGGCTGGGGGCTCGACGGCGACACGTTCGCGGTCATGGACGGCCTGCGTGAGCTCGGCGTTGACGTGTGGTTCAACCTCGGCGACCGTGACCTGGCCATCGGTCTCGAGCGCGCGCGGACGCTCCGCGCCGGCGCCACGCTAACCGCTGCGCATGCCGCGATCATGTCGGCACTGGGCGTCGGCGCCAGCGTGCTGCCGGCGGCCGACCAGCCGATCCGCACCCGAGTGATGGCGGGCGACCAATGGTGGGGCTTTCAGGAGTTCATGATCCGCGGCCGCGCACAGGGGCCGGTACAGGACGTGGATTTCCGCGGCGCGGTTGCCGCCCCCGCGACTCCCGAGGTGCTCCGCGCGATCACGGCAGCCGATGCGATCGTCATCGGACCATCGAATCCCGTGGTCTCGATCGGTCCGATCCTGGCCGCCGAGGGGATGCGACGCGCGCTGGAGGAAGCCTCCGCGCCCGTGGTGGCGGTCAGTCCACTCGTCGGCGGCGAGGTGATAAAGGGGCCCACGGCAGCGTTCATGCAGTGGGCAGGGCAGCCGTTGAGCAGCGACGGGGTCGCGGAGTTCTACGCTGGGCTGTTGAACGGCTTGGTGGCCGACGAGCGCACCGAACGGCTGCCGGTGCTCGAAACCGAGATGCTGATGGACACCCCGCAGCGACGGCGGCAGCTGGCGGAGCAGACGCTCCGGTTCGCGCTCGCGCTTGCGGGATGAACCGATGACGACGGTCGCGATCCTTCCCGTCAAGAGCTTTGGCGAGGCCAAGCAGCGCCTCGCTCACGAGCTGAGGCCCGGGCCGCGCCGCGCCCTGGCCGAGGCGATGTTCTCTGACGTGCTCATCGCGCTGCGGCGCACTTCCTCGCTCGATCGCGTGCTGGTGGTCAGCGGGGACAAGGGAGCGCAGCAGATCGCCGGCGGCTACGGCGCGGGCGTGCTCGATGACCAGCGCCGTGGTCACAGCGCCGCGACCCTGCTCGGGATCGCCCAGGCGATGCAGTCCGGCGCGCGCCGCGTGCTTTTGGTGCCTGGAGACTGCCCACTACTAGATCACGAGGAGCTCGAGGGCCTGCTCGGCCGTCGCGCTGCGTCGCGCTCGGCGCTGATCGTCCCCGACCGGCACGGCACCGGTACCAACGCGCTGCTGCTGACCCCGCCGGACTCGCTGGAGCCCGCCTTCGGACCGGGCAGCTGCGAGCGCCACGCCGCCGGGGCCCGCGGGCAGGGAACCGCTCATGAGGTCGTCCACGTTCCGTCGCTCGCGCTCGACATCGACACCCCCGAGGATCTCGAGGCGCTCCAGGAGAAGCTCAGGACGGCGCACGGAGGCGCAGCCCATACCCGGGGGATGCTCAGCCAGCTCAACCGCAGCGCGTCTGGATGACCCTGACGCTCACGCCCGTGGAGGGCCTGCCGGAGATCGGTGCTGGGGACGACCTGGCTCAGATCATCGTCGGCGGGCTGGGGAGCGAGGAGTCCCTGCGTCAGGGCGATGTGCTGGTGATCGCGCACAAGGTGGTCTCCAAAGCCGAGGGGCGCATCCGGTCACTCGCGGAGGTTCAGCCCCAGGCCCGGGCCCACGAGCTCGCAGCGCAGCTGGACAAAGACCCTCGGCAGGTGCAGGTAGTGCTCGACGAGACGCGCGAGGTGCTGCGTGCCGGCCGCGGCGTGATGATCTGCCTCACCCACCACGGCTTCGTCTGCGCCAACGCTGGCGTCGATGCCTCCAACGTCCCCGGCGAGGACACCGTGCTGATGCTCCCGGTCGATCCGGATCGCTCAGCCAGAGGGCTGCGACAGCGCCTCCGTGAGCTCACCGGCGTCGCGCCGGCGGTGATCATCACCGACTCGTTCGGTCGTGCCTGGCGGGTCGGGCAGTGCGATGTGACGATCGGTTGCGCTGGACTGGCGCCACTCGAGGACTGGCGGGGCCGCGGGGACGCGCATGGACGTGAGCTACACGCCACCTGGATCGCGGTAGCCGACGAGCTCGCCGCCGCCGCAGATCTGGCTCGCCGCAAGGACGGCCAGCAGCCGGTGGTATCGATCCGCGGCGCCGGTCGTCACGTCAGCGCCGAGGACGGTCCCGGCGCGCTTGCGCTCCTGCGGCCCGAGGCCGAGGACCTGTTCCGGTAGCTCGGCGCTTTGCCTTCGTCCGGCGTCTAGCTGCGCTCCAGGACCGACAGGGTATTGCCGGCTGGATCCTTGAACCAGGCGATGAGCGGGCCGCCCTCACGCATGATCCCGCGCTCGTCGACCGGCATGCCTTCATAGCGCTCGAAGCGCACGCCTCGCTCGCTCAGTTCGTCCACTGCCTGCTCGATGTCATCGACCGGGAAGTTGAGGATCGTGTAGTCGGCCGGCCGGTGACCCGGCTTCGGGTACACGAGCGTGTCGCGGTCGCCGGCGATGTGCAGCGTCAGCAGTCCGTTCTGCTCTGAGGTCCTCAGTCCCAGCGTTTCCCCGTAGAACTTCTTCGCTGCCGGCAGGTCGTCCACGGCGAAACCGCTGAACGCCTTGGTGCTTTCGAACATAGCCATCTCCTTTGGGCTGGGTTGGGTCATCTTGGCCTCTGAGACCGGTCGGGCGCCCGGGACTCATCGGTGGTTCAGGTAGGGTCAGCGGCGAACCCGCGGCCAGCCCAGGAGACAGCATGAGCGAGGAGACGGTCAAGTACCTGCTGCGCGAGCAGGACATCCCCACGCACTGGATCAACCTGCTGCCGGATCTTCCCGGCGAGCCGCTGCCTCCGCTGCACCCGGGCACGCTGCAGCCGGCCGGCCCGGACGACCTGGCTCCGATATTTCCCATGGCGTTGATTCTGCAGGAGGTCTCATCTGACCCCGAAGTGGAGATCCCCGAAGCCGTCCGCGAGGTCTACAAGCTCTGGCGCCCCACGCCACTGATGCGCGCTCGACGCCTGGAACGGGAACTCGATACGCCGGCCCACATCTACTACAAGTACGAGGGCACCTCTCCCGCCGGCTCGCACAAGCCCAACACGGCCGTGGCGCAGGCCTACGAGAACGCGCAGGCGGGTATCCGCCGCCTCGCCACGGAGACCGGAGCAGGGCAATGGGGGTCTGCCGTGTCGTTCGCCTGCTCCCTGTTCGGGCTGGAGTGCGAGGTGTTCATGGTCGGCTCGAGCTTTGACCAGAAGCCCTACCGCCGTTCGATGATCGAGACCTGGGGCGCGACCGTTCACCGCTCGCCCAGCCCGTTGACCACCGCGGGGCGGGACAACTCCACGCATACGACCGGGTCCCTGGGGATCGCGATCTCCGAGGCGGTCGAGATGGCCGCCGCACGAGAGGACACCAACTACGCGCTCGGCTCGGTGCTCAACCACGTGTGCCTGCATCAGACGGTGATCGGGCAGGAGGCGATCGCGCAGATGGCGATGGCCGAGGAACAACCCGATGTGGTCATTGGCTGCGTCGGCGGCGGCTCGAACTTCGCCGGGCTGGCCTTCCCCTACGTCCGGGAGGTGCTGCAGGGCCGCGCGAAGATGCGCTTTCTGGCCGCGGAGCCGGCGGCCTGCCCGACCTTGACCCGTGGCGTCTATCGCTACGACTTCGGGGACACGGCCGGGCTGACGCCGCTGATGGCGATGTACACGCTCGGTCACGACTTCGTCCCACCGCCGGTGCACGCCGGCGGTCTGCGCTACCACGGCGACGCTCCGATGCTGTGCGGCCTCGTCCGGGCCGGACTGGTGGAGGCCCGCGCGTACGGCCAGAACGACGCATTCGCCGCCGCGGTCCAGTTCGCCCGCTGCGAAGGGATCATCCCTGGGCCCGAACCGGCGCACGCCATCCGGGCGGCGATCCAGGAAGCCGAAGCCGCGCGCGAGGCCGGAGAGCCACGGGTGATCCTGTTCGGCCTCTCAGGTCACGGCAACTTCGACCTGGCCGCCTACGATGCGTTCCTGGCCGGCGAACTCGAGGACCCGGAGTTCTCCGAGGACGATATGCGCGCGGCACTCGAGCGGCTGCCCGATGCACCCGCGATCGCCTGAGCGGAGCGCGGGCGGGTCGCGCCCAACAGGGCCAACAGCACCAGAGCGACTCCGGCAAGCTGAAGTCCGCTCGGCGCCTCGCTGAAGATCAGCGCCCCAAGCGCGACCGACCCGACCGGTTGCACGGTCAGCAGCAGCGAGGTCAGCGCGGCCGGCAGGCGCGGCAGCGAGGAGGTGATCAACAGCCATCCCAGGACCTGGGAGGTCAACGCCAGAATGATCAACCAACCCGCGCCGGGCCACACCGGGACGAGCCTGGCATCGCCGATCAGCACCCCAGCCACCACGCAGAGCACGGCGGCGGTCGCCGTGGCGTCCAACAGAGGCCCGGCCGGGCGGCGCAGGTCCGCGCCCCCGCGGCGGAGCAGCAGCAGAAAGCCGACGTAGGCCACTCCGGCGCCCAGGCCGAACACCGTGCCCCGGGTCGGGTTGCGGCCGTAGGCGCCCTGCTCGAGCACCCCGGAGATCAGCAGCACGCCGATCAGCGATACCGGCAACGCTCCCAGAACCTGCCTGCCCGGCCGCTCGGAGAGGATCGCCCACGCGACCAGCGGGACCAGCACCACCTGGATGTTGGCCAGCACCGTCGCCAACCCGGCGCCGACGTCCGCGATAGATCGATGCCACAGGAGCAGGTCGGCGGCAAAGAACACTCCGGAGGCGATCGCGGGTCCGCGCTGGCGCCACTGCCGCGGTCCGAGCTTGCGGTCCTCGCGACGGGCGATCAACCACAGCAACGGCAGGGCGTAGACGCAGCGGAAGATGGCCGCGGTCGACGGTGAGGCGTGGCTGAGCCGCACGAGAATGCTGGAGAACGCGATCGCCACCGCACCCAGCACGGCGCAGATCCGCACGTTGCGCTCCGAGGTGAGCCAGCGCTCCATCGGCTGCAGCGTACGTGGGGGTTTAATCGGACCCCCGGCCGGTACCTCTGGCCGCGGCTATCGACCGCCGATGTCCCCCGGCGCGCCGATGGCATGAAACCCGCCGTCGACATGAAGGATCTCGCCACTGATCCCCCGGGCCAGATCGGAGAAGAGAAAACAGATCGCATCCGCCACCGGGCCGGGGTCGCCCACGTCCCAGCCCAGCGGGGCCTGTGCGCGCCACAGCGCGGCCAGGCTCTCGAAGCCCGGAATCCCGCGCGCCGCCACCGTGCCCAGCGGGCCGGCCGAGACGAGGTTGACCCGGATCCCGCTCGGGCCGAGGTCCCGGGCCAGATACCGCGAGACTGATTCGAGCGCCGCCTTGGCCACGCCCATCCAGTCGTAGATCGGCCAAGCCACCGCCGCGTCGAAGTCGAGGCCGACGATGCTGGCACCCGGGCTCATCAGCGGCTGCACCGCCGCCGCCAGCGCCTTGAGGGAGAACGCGCTGGTCTGGAAGGCCTGACTGGCGCTGTCGGCCGGCGTGGTCATGAAGCGGCCACCCAGCGCGTCCTCGGGCGCAAACGCGATCGCATGCAGCACACCGTCCACCCCGCCCCAGCGATCGGACAAGGTCTCAGTCAGCGCCGCCAGATCCGCCTCCGCATTGACGTCCAGCTCCAGCACCTCAACCGGCTCGGGCAGCCGCTGGGCCGCGCGCTCGGTGAGCCGGCGAACCCGACCGAAGCTCGTCAGCAGCACGCTCGCCCCCTGGCGCTGGGCCTGCTCGGCGGCGTGGAAGGCGATCGAGTCCTTGGTGATGACGCCGGTGATCAGCAGCCGTTTGCCGGCCAGAATCACAACCGGCGTCCTGCCAGGGTCGACAGCGCCCAGCACAGCCGCTCGCGGGTCTCGGCCGGCGCGATGATCTCGTCCACGAACCCGGCGGCAGCCGCCGCGTCGGCTCGCAGGTGCTCGTCGGCGTAGGCATCCGCCAGGCGGGTCCGCTCGGCCTCCGGGTCTGCCGCCACGCGCAGGTCACGGCGGTTGACGATCCCGACCGCGGCGCGGGCGCTCATGATCCCCAGCTCGGCGTCGGGCCAGGCGAGGACCAGGTCGGCCCCAAGGTCACGCGAATTCATCGTGATGTAGGCGCCGCCGTAGGACTTGCGCAGCACGACGGTGAGCTTCGGCACCCGAGCGGCGGCGAACGCATGGACCAGCTGCGCCCCCCGTCGGATGACGCCGGCTCGCTCCTGACGGCTGCCGGGCATGAACCCCGGCGTGTCGACAAAGGCGATGAGCGGCAGTCCGAACGAGTCACAGCAGCTGACGAACCGAGCCGCCTTCTCCGAGCCCTCGGCATCGAGCACCCCGCCCAGGTGCCTGGGCTGGTTGGCCACCACAGCAACCGGCCGGCCGTCGAGGCGGGCGAAAGTGGTGACGACGTTGCGCGCCCAACGCGGAAAGACCTCGACCAGTGAGCCTGCGTCGACCACGCCACGCAGCGCATCCCGGACGTCGTAGGCTCGGCGGGGCGAGTCAGGCACGACCGTCCCGGGATCGGGAATCTCCGGCCCGACCGGCTCGGCCCGCGGAGCCGGCTCCCCGGCGGCGCTGGGCAGGTAACCCAGCAGCTGGCGCACGCGGGCGGCGGCGGCGGCCACATCGGGCTCTACCAGATGGCAGACACCGTTTCGATCGTGAACCCGCGGGCCACCCAGTCCGGCGGCATCGATTTCCTCACCCAGGGCCTCCTGGACCACGCCCGGGCCGGTGAGGAACATCGCCGCGTCCTCGGTCATCACGATCAGATCGGTCAGCGCGGGCGAGTACGCGCCGCCTCCGGCGGAGGCGCCGGTGACGATCGAGAGCTGCGGGACGACCCCGCTGAGCCCGACCGTGTGACGGAAGATCCGGCCATAGCCGGCGAGCGCCGCGGTGCCCTCCTGCATCCTGGCGCCGCCGGACTCCACGAACGCGACCACGGGGATCCGGGCCCGACCGGCGATCTGCAGCACGCGTACGATCGTGTCGGCGTGACGCTCGCCCAGCGAGCCACCGAGGTAGCTGCCGTCCTGGGCGTAGCAGGCGATCGGGCGTCCCGCCACGGTCCCGGTCGCCCCGACCACCCCGTCGCCGGGCACCGCACGAGCGCCCAGGCGCGGGGAGCTGACCCGTGAGCGGAGGACCTGAACGCTGCCGGGATCGCACAGTGCCTCCAAGCGCTCCAGCGGAGCGAGGCGGGGAGTGCGACGCTGGACTGTGGCGGCAACGCTCATGCCTCGGCGCCTCGCAGCACCAGCGCGACGTTGTGCCCGCCGAAGGCGAACGAATTGGAGATCGCCGCCGGTGCGCGTCCGTTACCGGTGTGCAGCAGTCGCGACTCGCCCGGAACGTAGTCCAGATCCAGCTCGGGATCTGGAACCTCGTAGCCGAGCGTCGGCGCAATGATCCGGCTGGTCAGTGTCTGCGCCGTGGCCACCGCCTCAACGGCTCCGGCGGCACCGAGGAGATGGCCGATCGCCGACTTGGTCGAGGAGATCGGAATCTGCCGCGCCCGGGCTTCACCCAGGGCTCGCTTGATCGCCACCGTCTCGGCGGCGTCGTTGAGCTGGGTCGAAGTGCCGTGGGCGTTGATGTAGTCGATCTCCGCTCCGGTCAGGTCGGCATCGGCCAGAGCCAGCTCGATCGCCTTCGAAGCCGCGGCCCCGTCCGGATCGGGCGCGGTCAGGTGATAGGCATCGGAGGTCGAGCCGTAGCCGACCAGCTCGGCCAGGATCGTCGCCCCCCGCGCCCGCGCGGCGGACTCCTCTTCGAGCACGAGCATCCCCGCCCCCTCGCCCATCACGAAACCGTCGCGGCGAGCGTCGAAGGGCCGCGAGAAGCCGGTGTCCGAGAGCGCCTGCATCGAGTTGAAGCAGGCATAGCCGAACTCGGTCAGCGTGGCCTCAGCGCCTCCGGTGACCGCCGCGTCGGCGTCGCCATATTGGATCATCCGCAGCGCCATCCCGATCGCGTGCCCACCGCTCGAGCACGCCGAGACGACCCCGAACATCTGACCGCGCAGTCCGTACTTCATCGACACCGCGGCGGCGCCGGCGTTGGGCATGTACTGCGGGATGCCGAGCGGCGAGACCATCTTCGCGCCCTTGTCCCGCATCACGTCGTGCTGGGTCTCGACCGTGTCGATCCCTCCAATCCCGGTGGCCACGACACAGCCCACCCGCATCGGGTCATATGGCAGCTCCTCACCCCAGCCGGCCTGTTCGAGCGCCTCGCCGGCCGCCACCACCGCGAACTGCGAGAAGCGGTCCAGCCGCCGCGCCTCCTTGACCGACAGGAACTCCTTGGCCGCGAAATCGTCACAGGCGGCCTGCCCGTCGACGATGCCCACCTCCCCCGCCGCCCAGCGGGGATGCAGCGAGCCCGCGCCGACCCCAAGCGGCGTGACGGCACCCAGCCCCGTGATGACGACCTTTCGTCTCACGCCGATGCGCGCTCAGTGATCAAATCGACGGCGTCGCCGACCGTCTTCAGCTCCTTCATGTCCTCGCCCTTGAGGATCACGCCGTACTCGTCCTCGACGATCTGCGCCAGCTCGACCAGATCGAGCGAATCGATGTCGAGGGCCTCGAACGTCGCCTCGCGGGTGATCTGGCTCTCGTCGGGGCCGAAGCTCGCCAGCGCCTCGACGACGCGGGCCTGTACCTGCTCGGTGGTCACTGTGGCCATGTTCAGCTCCTGTCGGTTGTTTCGGTTCATGTCTGCTCGCTAGGCCGCCAGGCCGCCGTCGACGCTGAGCACAGCGCCCGTGACGTAGCCGGCTGCTTCGGAGACGAGAAAGCGTACGCAGGCGGCGACCTCGTCCGGGGTACCGGCCCGCCGGGCCGGGACCGCGGCCAGCAGATCGGTGTTGACGCCGGCCGTCATGTCGGTCTCGATCCAGCCGGGCGCGACCGCATTGATGGTTATCCCCCGGCGCGCCACCTCGACCGCGGCCGTCTTGGTGAATGCGATCAGTCCGGCCTTCGCCGCCGCGTAGTTCGACTGGCCGGGGTTTGCGCGCAGGCCCACCACCGAGGAGATGTTGACGATCCGGCCGGACCGCGCCCTCAGCATCGGCTTCAGCGCCCGCCTGGTCATCCGAAACGCTCCGCTCAGATCGGTCGCCAGAACGGCGTCCCACTCGTCGTCGCCCAGCGATGGCGTCAGGTCATCACGGCTGATCCCGGCGTTGTTGATCAGGGTCAGCACCGGCACGCCGAACTCGGACTCGGCCGCACTGAACAGCTTCTCCGGCGTTCCGCGGTCAGCGACATCGCCGGCCAGCGCCACCGCCCGACCGCCGGCGTTCTCGATCGACGCCACCACGGCCTCCGCGCCCTCCCGGTCGGAGCGATAGTTGACGCCGACGCGCCAGCCGTCCCGTGCCAGCCCGCGCGCGATCGCCGCCCCGATCCCGCGTGAGGCGCCGGTCACCAACGCAGATCCGCTCGCGGCCAGTCCGGCTTCATCGGCCATCGGGCGCCGCTCCCCATTCGAGGACGCCGCCGCCCCACGTGAAGCCGGCGCCGAACGCACTGAGCAGCACGCGGGTTCCCGGGCTGAGCCGACCATCGTGCTCGGCCTGCGACAGCGCCACCGGTAGCGTCGCGGCGGACGCGTTCCCGAGCGACTCGATGCAGTCGACCACGCGCTCGCTGGGCAGTCCGAGCCGCTCCCCCAGAGCCTTGGTGATCCGCGCGTTCGCCTGGTGGTAGACGAACAGGTCGATGTCCTCCATCGTCAGGCCGGCGCGGGACGACCGCGCTGAGCGTCACCTCACTCATCCGGTTGACCGCGTGGCGAAACACCTCGGGACCGTCCATGCGGATCAACCTATCGCTGTGGGGGGCCACGATCGTCTTGCCGTGAGAGCCGTCGGCGCCGAGGACGATCGGCCCGATGACCCCCCCGCCGGCGTGTGCCTCGCCGAGCACCACTGCGCCGGCCGCGTCCGCGAACAGCGGCGCCGTGCGCTTATCGGTGTAGTCGGTGATCCGGGTGACGAAATCCGCGCCCACCAGCAGCACCCGCTGCGCCCGCCCGCTCTCGATCTGCGCGGCGCCAATCGCCAGGCCGGTCAGAAACGACGTACAGGCGGCACCGACGTCGAAGGTACCGGCTCGGTGCGCCCCCAGCGCGTCGGCGACCAGCGGGGCGGTGTTCGGCGTCAGCTCGTCCTGGGTCAGGGTGGCCACGATCACCAGGTCGAGGTCGGCCGCAGCCACACCGGCGCGCTCCAGCGCGGTTACTCCGGCGCGCGTGGCGTAGTCGGACAGCCGCTCGTCTGGCCGAGCCCGACGCCGTTCGCGGATCCCGGTCCGGGAGAGGATCCATTCCTCGGTGATGCCCAGTTGTGCAGCCAGCTCGGCACTGGTCAGGCGGTCCTCCGGGAGCTCGGTGCTGACCGACAGGACGGAGGCCGAGCGACGGATGGTGGAGATCGGCGCGATCGGGGTGAGCGCGCGCTCAAGCATGCACGAGCTCCACATCGCTCAGGGTTCGCTTGGCCAGCCCGGTGAGCACCCGTCCGGGTCCGACCTCGACAAACCGGGTCGCACCGAGCTCCTGCATCGCCAGCATCGTCTCGCGCCAGCGGACGGGCATGATCAGCGCGTCGGCGAGCCGCCGGCGCACGTCGTCGAAGGGCGACGCGGTGACCGCGCTGAGCACGGTGACCCGCGGCGGCTGCACGCGCACCGCAGCCAGGGCCGCCTCGAACTCGGGCACCGCTTCGGTCATCATCGGCGAGTGGAACGCGCCGGTGACCGGCAGCTCCATGGCCCGGAGCCCGAACTCGCGCGCAGCGCCGGACACCGCGGGAAAGGCATCCCGAGCGCCTGAGAGCACGACCTGCTGGGGGGAGTTGTCGTTGGCCACCGACAGCCCGAGTGCGTCGGCCAGGGCGGGCGCCTGTTCGGCGGCCCCGGCTCCGAGCAGCGCGATCATGCCCCCGTCCCCCGCGCGCTCACCGGATTCCTGCATCAACCGTCCGCGGAGGGCGACGAGCTCGAGACCGTCACGCTCGGCCAGCGCGCCGCCGGCGACCAGCGCCGCCAGCTCACCCAGCGAATGCCCGGCCATGAACTCGGCCTCGGGGCGGCCCAGCGCCGACCAGCCCGCCAGGCTGGCACAGAAGATCGCCGGCTGCGCGTATCTGGTCCCCGCGTCGACCAGTGCGAAGGGATCCTCGCCGACCACCTCGATTGCCTGCTCGAGCAGGTCCGGGCGCTCACGCGCGACGGTGTCGCGCATCTCGGGCGTCTGGCTTCCCTGTCCGGGGAAGAGCATTGCGGAGAGTGCCATCCGCCTAGGCATACTCGCCCACCCACGCACGGATACAGCCCGGCGTCGGAGTTCCCCCCGATCGGGGGGACGCGGGCCTCGCCGTCGCTGCGGTTAAGATCTGAGCGCCTTGGCCCTGCCCGAACCCTCCCCCACCTCCGCGGCACTGGTCACCGGCGCGTCAGCCGGCATCGGACGCGCGATCGCGCACGAGCTGGCAGCCCGCGGGCACAACGTGGTCTTGGTGGCCCGCCGCAAGCCGCGCCTCCAGGCGCTCGCGGCGGAGCTGGCGGACCAGCACGGCGTTCGCGCCGAGGTGATCGCCTGCGATCTGACCAAGCCGGCCTCGCGCGGCCGGCTACCTGGCCAAGTCGAGAAGCTGGGCGTCGACATCGACGTGCTGATCAACAATGCCGGCTTCGCCACCGGCGGGCCGTTTCACGAGGCCGAGCTCGACCGTGAGCTTCAGCAGGTACGGCTGCTGGTCGAGACCGTGGTCGCGCTGACCTCGATGTTCTCCGCCGCGATGGTCGAGCGCGGCCGCGGCGCGATCCTCAATGTGGCCTCCACCGCCGGCATGCAGCCGATGCCCTATTCGGCCGGCTATGCGGCAGCCAAGGCCTATGTGCTCTCGTTTTCGGAGGCGCTTCACTACGAGCTTCGTCCGCATGGCGTCGTGGTCACCGCACTGGCTCCGGGTCCGGTCAAGACCGACTTCTGGGAGATCGCGCGGTGGGAGGTAGCCGGCGGCAACTCGTTTGAGGACTCGGTGCCGAGTCCCGCGATGATCACGCCCGAGCAGGCGGCCAAGGCGGGAATCGATGGACTCGCCTCCGGCGCCCGGGTCGTCGTGCCGGGGCTCCCCACGCGGGTCGCCATGCAGGCCGCGCGCTACCTCCCCCACGCGCTGAAGCTTCCGACCATCGAACGGATCATGCGCCGCCGCTGAGAGCGGCTGGCTGAGCATGACCGAAGGGGCCGCCGGGCGAATCGACGCCCTGATCCAGATCGCCCTGCGCCTCGCGCGGTCCGCACCCAGCGGACGCATCGCGCTCGCGCAGCTGGCCCGCTCGCTGGATCCGGCCTGGATCCCGATGCCTTGGGGCGAGACGCTCCTGGCTGAACTCGAGTCTGCCCGCGCCGACGCCTGCGTGCCGCTGGAGGTCAAGGTCGTCGAACGGATCCTGCGCGAGGCGTGGGGCGTGCGGGCGACCGACGAGCTCGACGAACTCGACCCCACCCCGGTGGCGGTCACCCCTACCGCCCAGGTTCACCGCGGCGTCCACGAGGGCCGCGACGTCGCGGTCAAGGTGTTGCGCCCCGGCGTGGCGGGCTCGGTGCGTCAGGACCTGTCGTTGCTGGAGGGCCTGACCGGACCGCTCGCCGCCGCTTTCCCGTCCTTGGATCCGGGAGCCCTGATGGCCGAGGTCCGCGAGCGGGTCCTCGACGAGCTCGACCTCGAGCAGGAGGCCACGGCGCAGCGCCGGTTTCACCGCGCGCTGCGAGACCACCCGCTGTTCACCGTGCCCGCACCGCTCACCGGGCTCTCGCACGAGAACGTTCTGGTCAGCCAATGGGTCACCGGCGTCGCGCTCGCCGACGCCGTGGAGCGCGACGCGGCCGCATCCCGCCTGGTCCTGTTCGTGCTCGGCGGTCTGCGTGCGGGCATGGTCCATGCCGACATCGATCCCGACGATGTCCTGGTTCTCGACGACGGCCGACTGGCGATCGTCGACTTCGGGGCCAGCCGCGTCGTCGACCGCGCCCGCGCCGAGCAGACCGCGGCGGCGGTCGAGGCGTTCGTGGCCGCCGATCCGCAGTCGCTCGGGCATGCGCTCGGCCGGCTCGGGTGGCTGGCCCCCGAGCACGCGGAGGCCGCACTGGAGCTGGGCGAGCATGTGCTCGGCGAGCTCGCCGGGCCCGACGCGGTCAGGTTGGACACCGGCGCGGTGCGCGCGGCCGGCGAGCGTGCAGCCGAGCGCCCGCGGCAGCTGCTCGAGTTGATGCTGGCCGGGGCGCTGCTCCCGGAGGACCTATGGCCGGCCCGGGCGGTGGGGGCGCTGTTCGGGGCGATCGCCAGGGTCGGCGCGACGGCACCGTGGCGAGAGCTGACCCGATCGGCCCTGGCCGAGGGCTGGGACGCGCGTCTGCCTGACCCGGGGCGCTAGGCCGCGGCCTGCTCGGTCTTCTCGAGCACCGATTCGACCGGCGGCTGGTGCTGGGCCCGCCCGAGGCGCCGGCTCAGCCAGTCGAGTCCCACCGGTGTTCCGGCCACCGCGCCGCTGATGTGATCGACGCCGCCGCGGGTGACGTAGAGCCGCACGTCGGCTCCGATGCGCTTCCAGTCGTCCTGAAGGTTGACGCTCTGGACGAACGAGACGATCTGGTCTCGCCGGGCGTGGTGCAGCAGCACCGGCGCCTCGGGAGCGATCGTGCCCAGCCGGTTCTCCCGCAGACGCTTGCGCCATGCCGGCATCTCGAGCACGTTGGGCTGGGTCAGATCGGAGGCGTGGATGAACCGCGGGCCGTGCAGCACGGCCTGGACGATCGTCGACTGGCGCAGTCCCTCGATCTTGGCCGCCGCCATCGGGGTCAGATACGGGTCGAGTTCGAGCTCGGGATAGGCCGCGGCGTAGCCGATCCCCCCGTAGGCCATGAAGAACGAGAAGAAGGTGCCGTCGAGGCTCGGGCCAGCCGTTTCCACGTCGGCGGCCGCGGCTCCCGCGACGACTCCGGCCAGCGGCAGGTCGGGGGCGTAGCTCGGCTGCAGCTGGGCCGCCCAGGCGGCTGCCGCTCCTCCCTCGGAGTAGCCGATGATCGCGGCGGGCCCGTCGGCCGGGAGCTCCTCTGGACTCAAGGACCGAGCCGCCCGCATCGAGTCGAGCACGTTCGGGCCCAGCGCCCGGCCCACCATGTAGGTGTGGTCGCCCGGGGTCCCGAGCCCCTGGTAGTCGGTGATCGCCACCGCCCAGCCACGGGCCAGGACCATCGCCATCAGCCCGGCCTCCCAGTCGAGTCCCCGCGTCAGCAGTCGCGAGGGAGCGGCGGCGTCACCGATCCCGTGGGTCCCGATCGCGTAGCCGATCAGCGGGCGCGGCGCGTGGCTGCGCCCGCGAGGGAGCAGGACGATCCCGGATACCGCGGTGGGCTCCCCGGTGGCAGAGGTGGAGCGGTAGAGGATCCGCCAGGCGCGGGCACGCAGCCGCAGGCCCGGGACCAGATAGGCATCGACCGGCTCGGCGCGGATGATGTCGCCCGGTGCTCCATCGGGCAACGGTGACGGCGGCACGTAGAACCCGGCCTCCGGGGCGCCCTGGCGCCTGGGCAGCGAGACAAGCATCAGCTGCGCCAGCGACTGGCGCGCAACTTCCCTGATCGTCACGCCGAGACTCCTTTCCACCAGCGGGGACGGCCCGTGCAATTACCTGCCGTTTAACAGCTTACCTGGCTGGCTGGCTGGCTAGCTGACTAGGGCTTTGGCCGGCGTCGCCGGCGCGACTGCGTACCCCGGCTCCAGTCCTTCATCGCCCAGGGCGAATCCAGCGGCGATTCGCCGTCCAGCCTGCCCGCGCCGGGGGCGTCCCCCCGCTCGTACGGTCGCTTGGAGATCCCGCTGCCCGCGACCGTGTACCAGCCGATCACCACACCGACGATCACGACGAGGCAGGCGAGCACCATCAGCATGGCTCCACCCTATCCCAGCAGTCCGATTCGCTGAGCCAGCTGAACCGCCTCGGCTCGGTTGCGCGCCCGGAGCTTGCGGTAGAGCGCGCTGGTGTGCTCCTTGACCGTATGCGGCGACAGATACAGTCGCTCGGCGATCTCCCGGTTGGTCGACCCGGACGCGATCAACTCCAGCACCTCCCGCTCGCGCTCGGTCAGCAGCGGCGCCGGCTGGTCGGCCTTGGGCGGGAACATCGTCATCCCCAGGCCGACCATCCGGACCGCCCGGGCCACGTCGCTTGCATCCCAGTCCTTGGAGACGAAGCCCGAGGCGCCCGCCGCACGCGCGGCGGCCGGGGACATCCGTCCGGCGCCGGAGATCAGCAGGACTCGAGTCGAGGGCGAGGTCTGGCGGATCGACTCACACACGTCGGCACCGGACTCGCCGGCCAGGAACAGATCGACCAGGGCGACGTGCGGCGTGAACGCCTTGGTCAGCTCGAGCGCCTCGGCGCCATTGCGAGCCGCCAGGCACCGCTCGACCCAGGGCTGCTCGCCCAGCAAGACCCTGAACCCCCAATGCACGACGTCGTGATCGTCGACGACCAGGACCCGGAGCCGACGCTCGTCGGGTTTTGCCTCCACAGGGCGGGTCTTCGATCCGCCGGGCTCGCTCACGGGCGCGGCCCCTGCTCTAGCGGTACGACCAGCCGCACCCGCCAGCCGCCGGTGTCATAGGGCCCGAATTCCACCACTCCGCCCTGCTGGAGCGCTTCGAAGGCGGCAAGCCGCAGGCCCATCCCGCCGCCCCGGCCCGGGGCTCGGACCCCGTCGTTTCGGACCTCCAGGGTGAAGGTGTCGGCGTCCCGGGCCACGGTCACCTCGACGCAGGACGGACTGGCGTGCTTGGAGATGTTGCGCAGTGCTTCGCCCAGCACCGACTGCGTCAGCGGCTCGAGGTCAAGCGGAACCGTCACCCCGTCCGGCCAGTCGACCACCACCGGCGCACCGATCGAGCTCTGGAGACGCTCGACCTCCTCGGCCAGCGTGACCCCGGTATCCGGGGGCAGCGGGGCCAACGGTCGCTCCAGCGCCCGGCGCAGGTCGGTGATCGCCTCCTGCATCTCCACCCGGCAGCGCTCACGCTCGCCCGGATCCAGCGGCTGCTCCGCGCTCAGGGCCAGGGACACACCGAACAGCCGCTGCAGCACCCGCTCATGAATCTCCCGGGCCAGATCCAGCCGTTCGCCCAGGTGCCGGCTGCGTTCCTGCTGGCGCGTGGCGTTGCGCGCGGTCGCCACCAGCGCGGCGGTCTTGCCGAGCGTCCACAGCAGATGGCGCTCCCCGTCGGAGAGCTCGAAGCGACCGCCGCCGCGGTCGGCGCAGATCACGCCGTAGGCTCGT
This sequence comes from uncultured Solirubrobacterales bacterium, assembly GCA_963844475.1. Classification (GTDB taxonomy): domain Bacteria; phylum Actinomycetota; class Thermoleophilia; order Solirubrobacterales; family Solirubrobacteraceae; genus Palsa-465. The sequence goes on from CAWJOL010000004.1 coordinate 650,736, forward strand.
CCGGCGGCGCTCAGTGGCGTGCAAACCAGTGTGGTGATGCCGAGGACCTCGGCGTATTCCGCGGGTACCGCCTCCTCGATTCGTTCCGAGACCACGACCACCTCGTCCTCGAGCAGTGCTCGTTGGGCGATCGGCGTGTTGACCAGCGTCGGCCGCAGCTCCGCGAGCTGCTCGAATGAAGTGCCGTGAGCGCCGACCGCCCGCACCCGGCTCCGGCTTGCGTCGGCCATGAAGATCGCCGCCCGCCGCATCGTGGTCAGCCGGCAGATGGCCTCGCAGATTCGGTCATAGAACTCCGTCGAGGACGTGTCGGTATCGATGTCGGCCAGTAGCTCGACGAACACCTCGAGCGGCTCAACGCCGGCGAACAGCGCCGGCGTGTGCTCCGCCGCGCCGGGGCGCTGGGATCCTGCCCGAGTCCCCGAGAAACTCACGCAGCCACCGGTAGCTCGTACCGGCGGCGGATGTCGTAGAGCGTCGTTCGCTCGGCGGCCGGACGCCCCGCCCGGTGCGCCGCCGCTACCAGATCCTCTGGTTCGAGCCGGACGCCGTGATAGCTGCCGGCCATGCGCGAGATCGATTCCTCCATCAGCGTCCCGCCCAGGTCGTTGACGCCCCAGCGCAGCGCCTCGGTCGCGACGTCGAGCCCCATCTTCACCCAGCTTGCCTGGACGCTGCGGACCGACTTGCCCAGCGCCAGCCTGAAGGCCGCGGTGTGCTTGAGGTTCTCCTCGCGGGAGATCTCCTCGACGCCGTGCGTACGCCCGAGCAGGGTGTGGAACGGGATGAACGACAGTGGGACGAACTCGGTGATGCCCCCGGTGCGTTCCTGTAGCTCTCGCACCACCCGCATGTGCTCGGCCAGCTCCCAGGGCTCCTCGATGTGGCCGAACATCACCGTGGCGGTCGACCGCAACCCGACCGCATGCGAGGCCTCGATGATCTCGACCCATCGGGCGACGGGCAGTTTGTTGGGCGAAATCCGCTCACGTACGCCGTCGTGCAGGACCTCCGCCGCGGTTCCCGGCGTCGAGCCCAGGCCCGCCTCACGCAGGCGTTCGAGCACTACCCGCGGTGGCAGCTCGCTGACGTCGCACATGTGGGCGATCTCCATCGGCGAGTACGCGTGCAGGTGAAGCTCAGGCGCGAGCTGCTTGGCGAAGCGCAACCAGTGCTCGTATTCCTCGATCCCCCATTCGGGATGGATCCCCGACTGCATGCAGATCTCGGTCGCTCCGGCGTCGACGGCTTCCTGGACCCGCTGGGCGAATTCGACTTCGGAATGCTCGTAGGCATCCGGCGAGCGGCGTGCCTGGCCGAAGCCGCAGAACGCGCAGCCGACGATGCAGATGTTCGACACGTTGATGTTGCGGTTGACCACGAACGTGACCGTCTCCCCGGCCAGCTCGCTGCGCAGCTCGTCGGCGGCCACGCGCATCTCCTCGATCACCTCGGGCCGGCGTTCGGCGAACAGGGCGGTGAGCTCCTCGGAGCTCAGGGCGCTGCCCTCACGCGCGCGCTCGATCGCGCGTGGCGCCGCAGCCGCTGACACCGCCACCTCGTCTCGGCGCCCCGAGCCGCGCCGCGGGATGAACGACCAGTAGACGCGCTTGATCACGTCCATGACCGGCGGCGCGATCCAGCTCTGGTCGATGTACTCCGGATACACGCACAGCCGCTCGGTCAGCGCGAAGCCCTCGGCCTGCAGACGCTTGCGCACCAGGTTCGGCGAAGGGAACGGGTGCTCGGGGGAAATGTGATCGCCGTTCGCACTCAGGCCGCCCAGGTCGGTCGCGCCCGCCTGTACGAGCTCAACCCACCAGTCGGACAGGTTCGGAGGCACCTGGATGCCGACGTCAGGCATCAGCGCTCTCGCATGGGCGATCAACCGCTTCATGTCCTCGATCGTCACCTCGCAGGCCCACGACGGGGCGTCCTGCTGCGGTCCCTGCGCGACCCCGGTGCGCCAGTACTCCTGAGCGGCCTGATCGGCGATCTGGGCCGGCTCGCGCCCGTAGTAGCTCTCGTGGGGCACGAAGTTCTGCAGGATCACCTCCTGGAGGTGCCCGTGACGCTCGTGCAGCTCGGCCAGCGCCTCGACAGAGGCCATCCGCTCTTCCTCGGTCTCCCCGATGCCGACCAGGATCCCGCTGGTGAAGGGGACCTTCAGCTCGCCGGCAGCGTTGATCGTCTCGATCCGGCGAGCGGGGTGCTTACTCGGCGAGCCGGCGTGGACCGTCTCCATCAGCCGCTCCGAGATCGACTCGAGCATCAGCCCCTGCGAGGCGGTGACCTCCCGCAGACGGGCCAGGTCCGATTTCGGTAGCGCTCCGAGGTTCGTGTGGGGCAGCAGCCCTCGCTCGAGTGCCCGCTCGCACGTCCACACCACGTATGAGGTGAAGTCCCGGTGCCCGTACTCGGCCAGCCGGGCCGCGACGCCGCGGTTGACCTCTGGCAGCTCCCCGGTGAGGACCAGCAGCTCCTTGACGTGGTGGCGCTTGACGGCACGGTCGAGAATCGCCTCGACCTCCGCGGGCGCGTACAGATGAGGCTTGTGCGTGGCGAACGCGCAGTACTTGCAGTAGCAGCGGCAGGTCCGCGAGAGGGAGAGCGTGAGGTTTCGGCTGAACGTGACGCGACGGCGCATGCGGTGCCACGATTCTACGGAGCACGCCCGGTGGCCCCTATGCTGGCCCCGCTGATGTCCCGCGCCGCCGTCGCCCTTGCCCTCGTGGCCCTCACCCTGGCCGTGGCGGGGTGCGCGACCGGAAACTCCTCCGCGCCGCAGGGCCAGGACGCCACACTGGTGCTCGACTTCACGCCCAATCCGATCCACTCCGGGATCTACAGCGCGGTCGCGCGCACGTTCGATGACGGTGAGGGCGTTCACCTGCACGTGGTCGCGCCAAGCGCCAGCACCGACTCGATCAAGTTGCTGCAGACCGGGCGAGCCAACTTCGCCGTGCTTGACATCCACGACCTGGCCATCGCCCGCGAGCGTCACCAGGACATCGTCGGGATCATGGCGCTGGTCGAGCGCCCGCTGGCCGCGGTGATCGCGGCCCCCAACATCACCAGCCCCCGGCAGCTCGGGGGCAAGGTGGTCGGGATCAGCGGTCTGCCCAGCGATACGGCCGTGCTCGATTCGGTCCTCGCCGGAGCCGGCGCCGATCCGCGCAAGGTCTCGAAGGTGACGATCGGCTTCAACGCCGTGGCTGCGTTGCTGAGCCACCGCGTGTCGGCGGTGACCGCGTTCTGGAACGACGAGGGCGTAACCCTGCAGCGCCACCACCCCGGCTACCACATCTTCAAGGTCGACCAGTTCGGGGCACCGGCCTATCCCGAGCTCGTGCTGTGCGCGACCCGCTCCAGCCTCCGGGAGGACCCGGGACTGGCCCGCGCCGTGGTCAGGACGCTGGTCCGTGGCTACGGCGTCACGCTGACCGACCCCGAGGGCAGCGCCGCGGACCTCGAGTCACAGGTCCCCGGGCTTGACCCCAGGCTGGTCTCCGCGCAGCTGACGGCCGAGGGCGGGGCGTTCGTGGCCCCCGACGGCAACTTCGGCGAGCTCACCCTGGCCACGCTGAGGCGGTGGGCGCGCTGGGAGGCCAGGTTCGGGATCGTGCCTCGCCCGCCCGACGTGCTCAAGATGTTCGATCCCCGCTTCGTCGCGGGCACAGCGTCGCTGGTGGGCAGCTAGCGCTCGCTCAGTCGCTGCACGAGCTGAGCTCCCTCACGAGCCATCCGGGAGCGGGGCACGACGAGGTCGAACCCGGCCTGCTCGGCCTCGGTACGCACGTCGGCCTCGACGTGGGAGTAGAACGCGAGCACGCGCGCGCCGCGCAGCTCCAGCGCGGCGACCTGGGCGATCCGTGCGGGTGCGTCAGCGGTCAGATCGACCACGAGGACGTCGACCCCGTCGGCCACCGGGCCTGGTTGGCTGACCAGCTCGGTCGCATGGCCACCGGCCTGCAACATTCCCAGAACGTTGGAGCCGAACAGCAGGTCTGGAACGTACGCGACGACGCGCGCCACGTGGCTACTGCGCCCGCAGGCGCTTGAAGTCCCGGCGCACCGATTCCGGCCGGCCCCACATCTGGGTCACCTCGACCCGCCCGGTCCGGACTTCCCGGACGGCGAGCTCGCCGGGGATCTCGGCGTCGTCGAGCAGCTTCAGCGCAGCATGCACCACCGGCGCCGCGGCGGCGTGGCCGAAGCGGTGAGCTACAAGCACGCGCCAGTGCCAGTCGCTCTTGGAATTAGGCTGCGCGTTGCAGGTCACCAGCAATACGGCGGCGTCGACGTACTGGCGCTCGTCGGCGATCCGCAGGTCGAACTCGAGGTCGGTCCAGTCGTCCGGAAGCGATCCGAGGATCGAGTTGAAGGTTTCCGCCAGCGCCATGGCTCAACCGCTCACTTGTTTGACGATCAGGAACACGTTCAAAACGCTGATCAGCGCCGCGACGCCGTAGGCCAGCGCACTGGTCACGGCGTTGTTCACGTGGACGCCCATCACGTCACGGCGGCCGGTGAGGATCACAAGAGGCACGAGGGCGAAGGGTATCCCGAACGAGAGGACGACCTGGCTCAGCACCAGCGCGGAGGTGGGGCTGACACCGACCGCGAGCACGATCAGCGCCGGGATCATGGTGACCGCGCGGCGAAGCAGGACGTGAATCCGGACATTGATGAATCCGGCCATCACGACCTGGCCGGCGTAGGTGCCGACACTCGAGGAGGAGAGCCCTGAGGCCAGCAGGGCGACCGCGAAGATGATCGCTGCGCCGCCGCCCGCCATCCGCTCCAACTCGCTGTGCGCATGCTGGATCGTCGTCGCGCCCCGGCACCCGAGCCGTGCAGCAGCTTGGCCGCGACCGCGAGCATCGCCAGATTGACGATTCCGGCCAGTCCCAGCGCGATGATCACGTCGAGTCGCTCGAAGCCGATCACGCGGCGGCGCTCACCGTCGTCACGCATCTCGATCCGGCCCTGGATCAGCTCCGAGTGCAGGTAGATCGCGTGGGGCATGACCGTGGCGCCGATGATCCCCACCGCCAGGTAGATCGAGCTCGTGCCGCTCAGGCCGGGCAGCAGCCCGTCGAGCGACTGGTGCACGGAGGGGCCGATCCGCAGGGCTTCGTAAAGGAAACCGCCGAACACGATGCCGAGCAGGGCGGTGATCGCGAGCTCGAAGCGACGAACCCCGTGCGCCTGCAGCTCGAGGATGCCAAAGGTCACCACCCCGGTGATCAGACCGGCCGGCAGCAGCGGCACACCGAACAGAAGGTTGAGGCCGAGAGCCGCGCCGAGGAACTCCGCGATGTCGGTGGCCATGGCCATCACCTCGGCCTGGATCCAGAGCGCGACCGAGGTCCAGCGCGGGAAATGGAGGCGGCAGAGCTCCGGCAGATTGTGGTCGGTGGCCAGCCCGAGCTTGGCCGACAGATACTGGACCAGCATGGCCATCAGGTTGGCCACCAGCACCACCCAGAGCAGCAGATAGCCGAACTGCGCGCCCCCCTGGAGGTTGGTGGCGAAGTTGCCTGGATCGACGTAGGCCACCGCGGCCACGAACGCGGGGCCCAGCATCGTCAGGGTGGCCCGTAGCCGTCCCCGGGCCAGCAGCTGCTCGAGCGGGGACTCCGGCGCCGGCGAATCGGGGGCCTCGACCGGTCCGCTGGCGGAGGTCGGGGCGGGAGGAGCCTGCAGCCGAGGCGGGGCGCTCACGTCGCTAGCTCAACCCTCATCGCCCGCGCCAGGGCGCCGCCGAGGACGTGCACGTCGCTGCCGAACCGTACGAACAGAGGACCTTCGAACGGCTGCTTTTCGACGACCTCGAATTCGTCCCCGGGGGCGATCCCGCGCTCGGCCAGGAACCGGAGCATGTCGGGATCGGAGTCCGAGATGCGCTCGAAGCGCCCGAACGCCCCCCGGTCCAGCGCCTGGAGGCTGAGCGTGGGCGCTTCCTGGATCGTCAACTCACGCGTGGGAATCGGGTCGCCATGCGGATCGCGGGTCGGATGGCCTAGCTTGGCCGAGATGAGCTCCTCGAGTTCCTCTGAGAGCACGTGCTCGAGGACCTCGGCCTCCGCATGCACGCGATCCCATGGAACGCCCAGGCTCTCGACGAGATACAGCTCGAGCAGACGGTGATGGCGCATCACCTCCAGCGCCACCCGTCGGCCGCCCTCGGTCAGGGTGACCCCGCGGTAGGGCTCGTGCTCGACCAGGCCGAGTTCGCCGAGCCGCTTGACCATCCCCGATGCCGAGGCCGGAGTGACGCCGAGGCGCTCGGCCAGGGCTGTCGTGCTCACCGGCTCGCGCCGACGCATCTCCAGCGCATAGATCGCCTTGGCGTAATCCTCGACGGCCGGTGAGATACCGGGATGTTGTTGGTGGGCCACGAGACGAATTATGGCACGCCTAATTTATTGTTCTGGTTAGCCCACCAGCACCGGTGCCGAACTTCCTATTCTGTAGACGTGAGCTCGATTGCCTCTGCGGCCAGCGACTACCGCACGATCACCGAGGCCTGTGGCCTGCTGGACCGCTCCGAGCGCGGCAAGCTCGCGCTCAGTGGCCCCCAGGCCAAGGAGTTCCTGCAGGGGCAGGTGAGTAATGACATCGAGGCGCTGGAGCCGGGCCAGGGCTGCTATGCCGCGTTTCTCACCCCGAAGGGCAAGATGCTCGGCGACCTGCGTGTCCTGGACGCCGGCGACGAACTGCTGCTCGATACCGAGCGCGTCGCGTTGCAGGAGCTGTTCAACATGATCCGCCGCTTCCGGGTCGGCTATGAGGTCGAGCTGCACAAGCGCACCCTCGAGCGCGGACTCCTGTCGCTGGTTGGTCCCGACGCAGCCGATGTGGCTGGCGCCGGCGAACTGGAGGTGGAGCATTGCCACGTGCCCGTCACGATCGCTGAGATCCCGGCACTGGCGATCCGCACCGACCTCGGCGTCGATCTCCTGTGCGACTCCGGCCACACCGCTGAGCCTGCGTGCCGCGCTCGAGCAGACCGGCGCGGTGGCCGTGGCGGAGGCCGCGGTCGAGGCACTGCGGATCGAACGCGGGCGGCCGCGATACGGAGTCGACCTCGATGACAGCGTGATCCCGCAGGAGGCCGGGCTCAACGAGCGCGCGGTGTCGTTCACCAAGGGGTGTTACGTCGGGCAGGAAACCGTCGCCCGTCTGTACTACCGGGGCAAGCCCAACCGGCAGCTGCGAGGACTCAAATGCGCTGAGAGCGTCCGCGAGGGTGACGAGGTGACCTTCGAGGGCCGGCCCGTGGGTCAGATCGGCAGCGCCGCGATCTCACCTCGGCTGGGCTCGATCGCGCTGTCGCTGATCAGGCGGGAGGCCCCGCCCGGCTCGACCGTCGCCGTTGGTTCCAACGGCGTCTCGGCCGAGGTGCTCGACCTCCCCTTCGCCGAGCACCGCCGGCACGCTCCGAAGCGCCGGTCACCGCCTCCGCGACGAACCTCTCCACGCGGTCGCGATCCGAAGCCCGGATCGAGTGCCAGCTGCCTGGTGTCGGGATGCGAGACGAGATAGGTCTCGACGATCCGGACCTCGTCGATCTCCAGCGGTGGCACGTGCGCACCGAGCTCGCCGACCCGGCCCGCGCGCAGCAGCGCTGCCGCCGTGCGCTCCGTGAGCTCGGCGCTGGTCTCGGGCAGGGAACCCCAGTCGACGAGCCTCCCCCCCACCATCCAGAAGGCATCGAAGCTCGCCTGGGTCGGATGCTGGGCCAGGATCAGCCGCGGCCTGACGTGGGTGGCCTCCAGCACACCGTCGAGCCGGCCGAGCACGATCTGGAGTCGCCGGGCCCTGCGGCGCAGCCAACCCGCCCGCTCATATTGCTGGTGGGCGGCGGCCTCTCGCATCTGGGTGTGCACGTGATCGAGCAGACGCCGGGCCGAGCCTCCCTGGGAGCCGAGGAACGCCGCCAGGGCAGCATCAAGCCGGCGCCGGTAGAGATTCGGATCGAGGTCGCCGAGGCAGGGCGAGAGGCAGCGCCCCATCTGCCCGTAGGCCGAAGGATGCTCGCGCCGCGGCATCCGCCGTCCGCAGTGGCGCAGTCCGAACAGCGAATCCAGCTGCTCGACCAGCTCGAGCGCCAGGCGGCGGCCGCGCAAGGGCCCGATGCTCACCGCGTGCCCGGCCGCCGGAGCAGGAGCGACCTCGAGGATCGGGAACGGAATGTCCAACCGGCATCGGATGTAGACCAGGCGATCGTCGGTCCGCGTCAGGCGGACGTTGCCGGGGGGCCGCAGCTGCTTGATCAACCGGTTCTCGAGCACGAGCGCTCCCAGCTCCGAGCGGGTCGAGCGGTAATCGACGAGCGCCGCGTGGGTCGTCCAGTCCGCCTGTGGCGTCGAGGGGGCGAAGTGCGCGCGGGCGCGGCTGCGTATCGACACCGACTTCCCCACGTACAGCGTGGTGCCCGGCGCTGTCGCGGAACAGGTAGACGCCCGGGTCGCGCGGCAACTCGCCGAAGTCGAGTTGCGGGAGGTTGGAAGTCTGTGGTTCCCGGCTCCCGCGACGGCCGCGAGTCGCGCCGCTTGCGTTCAGCCGGCGACGCGAGGAGCGACGTGGCTTCAGCAGCGCCAGCGCGTCGGCGACGGTGATCGCGTTGGCGCACAGCCGCGGGAACAGCGCGCATAGCACGCGGGCGCAGGTCTCCGCATCGGCGAGCGCGCGATGGGCCAGCGCGACCTCGATGCCCAGCGCATCGGCGAGCGCGCCGAGCTTTCGCTCGCGCTGAAGCGGCAGCAGCGTGCGCGCCACGGCGGCGGTGCAGATGATCGGCGGATCCGGCCACTCGAGATTCGCCCGAGCGAAGGCCTGGCGCAGCACGCGGCGATCAAACGGGGCGTTGTGGGCGACCATCACCCGCCCCTCCAGACGGGTCTGCAGGAGCGGAAGCACATCCTCGGCGAGCGGCGCGTCGTCGACCATCGCCTGCGTGATCCCGGTGAACCGCTGGATCCCGCGGCGCAGCGGAAGGTTCGTGCGCACGAGTGACTCCCAGCGATCGTGCAGCTCGCCTCCGCCGACCAGCACCGCGCCCACTTCGGTCATCTCGCAGGCGTCGCCGCCAACGCCGTTGGTCTCAGTGTCGACCACGATGAACTCGGCGGTCGCGATCGGTTGGCTCAGAAGTTCCAAGCGATGCGTGATACGCCGCGCGCCGGACGGCATGACGGCGGGCTTGCAGAAGCTGCGCATTGACGACCGCCCGCCGGGGTAGGATCGCTCCCGACAGACGCCTGAGAGGAGTCGCCCGTGACCACCATCGCCCATGACGCCGACAAGCTGCGCGAGCTCGACGCCGACACCCGCCGTGCCTGGTCGGCGTACAACGAGCGCCTACGCGAGTTGAGCGGCGAGGAATACGAGCAGGCGGAAGACGAGTCCTGGGCCGAGCTCCAGACCGAGCTGACCCGGCTCGACAGCGCCCGGCGCACGCTTGATCAGGCCGCGGACTGAGCCTGCGCCGCTCGGGCCGGGAACCGCTGAGCGCCGTGAGCTTTACTCGCGCACCACGATCCGGTCGGTTAGGGTTCGCGACGACGAGCCCCTGAGGCGCGCGCCGCGCGCCTTACGGACTTTCGAGAGGAGAGCCAAGCCGACGATGCGCAGCACGACGTTCGGGATTCTCGCGGCCATCGCGGTGAGCCTCTCCGCCTGCGGTAGCAGCGGCGGAACGTTCGCCAACCGGCCGAGGCCCCCCGCCCCGGTCAACCTCACGGTCTACATCAACAATGCCCGGGTTTCCGTCTCGCCGGCTTCGGTGGGCGCCGGTCCGGTGGTGTTCATCGTCAGCAACGCGGCCTCTCAGACCGTGTCACTGACGATCCAATCCCCGGGCGCGGCGCACGACATCGCCAACACCGGGCCGATCAACCCCCAGGCCACTGCCGAGGTCACCGTCGACTTCCGCAACCCAGGCACCTACACCGTCGCCGCCGGGAAGCTGGGTTCCACCCAGGCTGCGCGGCAGACGGCGGGTTCGATCGCGCCCGCCGCGCTCCACATCGGCAAGCCGCGCCCTAGCGGGTCCAACGACCTGCTCCAGCCCTAGGCCCCGAGCAACCCCATCCGGCCGAGTGCGGATCGTTCCACGGGGAGCGATCCGGTGCGCCCCCAAACCACTTGCATTTGTGGAAACAGCGCACGCCTGCAATACTTGCATGCGTGCAAGCAACTACCCATACCGGGCCGCTGGCCTCAACCGAGACGAATCCCGTCGACGCAGTTCCCGGACTCGCTCAGAACCTCTATGCGCTGGTCGTCTACCTGCACAAGAACTGCAACGCGGACCTGTTTGCCGCCGTCGGAGCACTCGAGCTGACGTTGACCCAGATCAAGCTCCTGCAACAGCTCGAGCAGACCAGCCATGAGCTGACGCTCAAAGAGGGCGCGGAGCTCGTCCACATCTCCCTGCCGGCCGCCAGCCGGATGGTTGACGAGCTGTACCGGCGCGGGTTCGTCGTGCGCCACGAGGATGCGACTGACCGCCGGATGAAGCGCGTGCGCCTCACCGACAGCGGGCGCGCGGTGATTCGCCGCCTGAGCGCCGCTCGGCTGAACGGCTTGGAGGAATTCGTACAGACCTTGACCGATACCGAACGCCGCAAGCTCGCGGCAGCGCTTTCGAAGCTGCTCGAGCGCGATGACGTCGCGGCCTGCCGACCGGAAGGACTTGACCAATGACCCGGCGCTTTCTCGCCCATCAAAACCGTCTGGTGACCGACGACAACAGCCGCTGGTGGACGCTCGGAGCGATGTGCTTCGCCCTGTTCATGGTGATGCTCGACAACACCGTGGTCAACGTCTCCCTGCCCTCGATCCAGCGCGATCTGCACGCGTCGCTATCCGCTCTCGAGTGGACGGTGAACGCCTACACGCTGACCTTCGCCGTGTTGATGGTCACCGGCGGCCGCCTCGGGGACATCTTCGGCCGGCGCCGGATGTTCATCTTCGGAGTGGTCGTGTTCGGCATCTCGAGCGCCGCGATCGGCTTTGCGCCCAACGACACCGCGCTCGTCGCCTTCCGAGCGGTTCAGGGCATCGGAGCGGCGTTCATGATGCCGGCGACGCTGTCGATCATCACGCAGGCGTTTCCCCCCCATCAGCGCGGCATGGCCATCGGCACCTGGGCCGGTGTGAGCGCCCTCGCGCTGGCCATCGGCCCCGTGGTTGGCGGCTTCCTGACCGAGCAGGTCAGCTGGCGCGCGATCTTCTTCATCAATCCCCCGATCGCCGTCGGCGCCGTGGCCGTGGCGCTGTTTGCCGCGCGCGAGTCCCGCGACGAGACGGTCGGCAAGTCGGTCGACTTTGCCGGTATCGGCGCCATCACCGTCGGGCTCACCGCGCTCGTGCTCGCGTTGGTCGAAGGGAACACCTGGCACTGGGGCTCCACGAGGGTAATTGCGCTGTTCGCCGTCGCGCTCGTCGGCCTCAGCGCGTTCGTGACCATCGAGATGCGCAGCCGGAACCCGATGGTCGACTTCAAGTTCTTCCGCTCCCGGACCTTCCTCGGGTCAACCCTCGTGGCGTTCATCGTGACCTTCGCGATGCTCTCCCAGTTCTTCTTCCTCGCCCTCTACATGCAGAACATCCTGCATTACTCCCCGCTCCAGGCCGGGATTCGGTTCCTGCCCTCCACCTTGCTGATCATCGTCATGGGACCGCTGGCCGGGCGCCTGACCGACCGGATCGGCCCGCGTCCGCTGATGACGCTCGGCCTGGCCGTCGTCGCCACCTCGATCTTCATCCAATCGCACATCACCGTTCATACCGGCTACGGACTGCTGCTCCCGGGCTTCATCCTGATGGGGATCGGGATGGGGCTGGTGATGTCCCCGATGAGCACTGCGGCGATGAACGCCGTCGACCGCACGAAGGCCGGTGTCGCCTCCGGCGTGCTGTCGATGAGCCGCATGGTCGGAGGCACCTTTGGTGTCGCGGTCATGGGCGCGCTGATCGCCACCATCGGCCGTTCCAAGATCGATCAGCTGCTGCCGAACCTCCCCGCCGGTACGCGCGCGACGATTGCCAATTCACTCGGCGGCGGCGGGGTCGTCGGACAGCACGCCTCGGCCGGAGTAGTCGCAGCCGTCCGCGAGGCGTTCGTCTCCGCCCTTTCCACCGGTCTGCTGATCGGCGCGATCGTCACGATCTGCGGCGCGGTCCTGGCCTGGGTGCTGATCGAGAGCAAGCCGCCCGTTTCCCAACTCGCGCAACGCACCCGAGGCCGAGCCCGAGACGGCCGAAGTGCCCGAGCCCGAACTCGTGGGCTAGGCGCAGATCGCCGGACCGCCGCTGCCCCTCAGCGGGCGCGCCCAAGCGCCTCGAGTTCTCTACAGTTCCACCTCTTCCTGGTACCCCGAGCAAGTGAGGCACCGTAAGTGGCCGTCGATCTGAGCCAAGTCGCAAACATCGAGACCGAGCCGGGCGAGCTCCCGCCCACGATGGCCGCGTGGGTGATCCGCCAGGAGCGCGAGGGCGAGCCGACCGACGCCTTCCAGCTCGAGGAGATCGAAGTCCCGGAGCCGGGTGCCTTCGAGGTGATCGTGCGCGTCATGGCGGCAGGCGTCAACTTCAACAACGTCTGGGCTGCGCTGGGACAGCCGGTCGGCGTCTGGCGCTACGGCGATCACCCGAAGTGGGGTCACCACATCGGGGGCTCCGATGCCTCAGGGATTGTGTGGAAGGTGGGCGAGGGCGTGACGCGCTGGAAGCCCGGCGACGAGGTCGTGATCCACTGCAATCAGGCCTCCTACGAGGATCCTGAGGTTCACGGACTGGATCCTCTGGCCGCGCCGAGCCAGCAGATCTGGGGCTATGAGACCACGTGGGGCTCATTCGCGCAGTTCTGCAAGGTTCAGGCACAGCAGCTGCTGCACAAGCCCAAGCATCTGTCCTGGGAGGAGGCCGCCTCCTACGGCCTGACCTACTTCACCGCCTACCGCATGCTGATCGATCGCTGCAAGCTGCAGGGCGGCCATCGGGTGCTGATCTGGGGCGCCGCCGGCGGACTCGGCGTGTTCGCCACGCAGCTGTGCGCGATGACGGGCGCCGACGCCGTCGGCGTGGTCTCCAGCGACGAGAAGGGCAAGCTGATCGAGCAGCTCGGCGCCGTCGGCTACATCAACCGCTCGGACTTCGCGGGAATGATGCGCAAGGGCGGAGAGAGCCCCGACGAGGAGAAGGCCCGCTTCAAGGAGTCGCGCCGGTTCGGCAAGGCGGTGGAGCAGATCCTCGGCGGACCCCCGGACATCGTGTTCGAGCACGTAGGGCAAGCCACCTTTCCGACCTCGGTACTGGTCGTGAAGCCCTTCGGCAAGGTCGTGATCTGCGGTGCCACCTCGGGCTATCAGCTCGACTTCGATGTGCGCTACCTGTGGATGCGCCAGAAGGAGATCCTGGGCTCGCACTTCGCCAATGCCTGGGAGGCGACCAAGGCCAACGAACTGATCGAGGAGTCGAAGATCCGCCCGGTGCTGTGGAAGACGATGGGCTTCGACAAGGTGGCTGAGGCCCATCAGCTGCTGCGTGACAACCAGCACCTCGGCAAGATCGCGATCCTCGTCGGCGCGACCGAAGAGGGCTCCGGTAAAACCGCTGATGGACCCGGAGCGATCCGGGCCGAGGTTGGGGCGTAGCCGTGGCCGGAGTTGTTCACATTCCCTGGTACGCCACGATTCTTCGACAGGACGCGCTGGCTGCTGAAGTGACCAGGGTTGCGCCCGTTGCGCTGCGCTACGGGGCGACCCAGTACCAGGTCCACCGTTCGCAAGATGATCGCTACAAGGTTCTGCAGATGACCTGGTTCGAGACCAAGCGTGACTGGTATCGCTATTGGGAAGGGCCGGAGATGATCGAGTTCCGCCGGCGCAACTCCGGCCGCTACCAAATCCCGGTCACCTACATCTGGCACGACGAGCTCGCCGCCGGCGCGCTGGGCCCGGAGGTTCCGCTCGCCCCCGAGCCCACCGAACCGCTCCCCGAGCCACAGCCCGAAGCGGCCGCCTAGGCGTTCCCAGCCTCGGCGCGGCCGGGCCCGGCGTCCGCCGGGGAACCAACCTCGCCGGCGCGGACCCGCAACGCCAGCTCAAGCCAGAAGCGCTCGTCGGGGTCCTCCAGAGCCGCACCGAACAGCTCACGCAGGCGCGTGATCCGGTAGCGCGCGGTCTGCGGATGCACCGACAGTCGGGCAGCAACGCGGCCCAGCCTGCCCTGCTCGGCCAGCCAAGCCGTCAAGGTCTCGGTCAAGCGCGCGCTGGCACCCGGCGAAAGTCCGGCCAGGGGGGCCAGCCGCGACCGCGCCAGCTCTTCGGCTAACCCCGGCTCGCTTCGCAGCAGCAGCTCGCCCGCCCGATCCTGGGCGACGGCCAGCGACGGCCCGCCGGAGACCAGCGAAAGCGCACCGCGGGCCCGAACAAAGCTGACCGACGCCTCGGTCCAGTCCACGGTGGTTCCCAATCCGGCGCTGGCGCCGGAGCGGATCACCGCATGCTCGATCAGTGTGCGACGGCCCGGGCCGTCGGGGTCCGGCACGATCGCGACCGTGAGCTCGCCGAGGGTCTCCGCAATGGTGCCCTCCGGCAGATGCCGGGCCGTGTCACGTCGGTCTCCGCCGATGACCACGGCCGCGAGCGTCCGGGGTAGCGGCCAGCGGGCGTCGTCCGCGGCTGCCTCCACCAGCGCCGGGTCGACCGGAGGATCTCGGACCAGCAGCCGCACCAGCCGCCGTCGGCGCAGCTCGGCCTCACTGGCCGCGGCGGACTGCTCCAGCGCATGTCCGTCGGCGGATTCGGCCGAGAGCATGTCGATGTAGGCGAAAATCGACTCGGCGAGCAGATACATCGTCGCCGGCTCGAGGCGCGCAGCCGCACCCGTCACGGCAAACCGCCGCCAGGCGACTCTGGCTCCGACCCGGTAGGCACTGAGCAGGGACTCGAGGCTCCGACCCGCCCGCATCTCCCCACGGCCCAAGGCCACATACACGTCCGCGCGCTCGACCACACCCCCCGCCTCGATCTCGGCCAGAAAATGCGACAGCGCCGCCTCGACCCCGGTCCGGAGTCCGACGCCGAACTCACCATCCAGAGGCCGTGCGTACGCCGGCACCGAGCGGACGGCATCGATCATCTCGTCCGCCGTGTCGGCCAGAACCGGACGCAGCACCTCGGCGACCTTCGGCGGCAGCTCATGCCAGGGCTGATCGGCCATCCTCATACGGAAGCTACAAGTTCCGGTGGCCGAGCCATCAAAAAGGTCGCAGAATTTTGGGTTCCAGACCCCTAAACTTGCCTGAGGTGTCGCGAACGCACAAGATCGTCAACCTGATCGGGGTCCCGTTGCCCCTGGTCGGGCTGGTCGTGGCCATCGCGCTGCTGTGGAATCGTGCGATCGGTCCGCTCGAGCTCGGGCTGCTGATCGGCCTGTACCTGGTCACCGCCCTCGGCGTCACCCTTGGGTACCACCGGATGTTCACCCATCGCGCGTTTGAGTCCTCGCGGGCGTTCAAGGCCGTCATCGCCGTCTTCGGCTCGATGGCCGTCCAGGGTTCGGTGATCACCTGGGTCGCCGATCACCGCAAGCATCACGCGTTCACCGATCAGGACGGCGATCCGCACTCGCCGCACCTCAGCGGCCCAGGCTTCGCCGGCGCGATCAAGGGCCTGTGGCACGCCCACGTGGGCTGGCTGTTCGAGTCCGTCGGGACCGCCGAGCGCGAGCGCTTCGCTTCGGACCTCATCAAGGACCGCGTCATCCGGGGAGTCGACAAGCTGTTCTGGGTCTGGGTCATCACCGGCTTCGCGCTCCCGTTCACGCTCGGTTGGATCATCGGCGGGGGCATCGGCACCGCCCTGACCGCTCTCCTGTGGGGCGGATTCGTGCGGGTGTTCCTGCTGCACCACGTCACCTGGTCGATCAACTCGGTCTGCCACTTCTTCGGACGCAAGCGCTTTGACATCGAGGATGAGTCCCGCAACGTCTTCTGGCTGGCGCCGCTCTCGATGGGCGAGGCGTGGCACCACAACCACCACGCGTTCCCCACCTCGGCCTTCCACGGTCTTCGGTTCTGGGAGCGCATGGCCGATCCTACCGGCCTGATGATCGCTCTGTTGGAGCGGTTCGGGATCGTCTGGAACGTGGTCCGGGTCACTCCTGAGCGCCAGCGCGCCAAGGCGCTGCCCGCCGCCCGGGCGTAGCGCTGCTAGCCAGTTTCCAGCGGGGCCATTGACAACCCGGCGCCGTCCAGCTGCTCCCAGTACAGCTGCGCGTCTTCACGCGGACCGCTCCAGACGATCGCGCAACCGTTGTTGTGGATCCGGTCGGCAAAGCGGTAGCCCTCGGCCAGGGTGATGCCCGGGACGACGTGGGCCAGGGTCTCAGCGACATGGTCGAAGGTGTTGAAGTCGTCGTTGAGGACGACAACGCGCCAGAGTCCTCCGACCCCGCTGCCCGGACCGCTCACACGCGGCAGCTCCACCGTCTTCGCCATCGCGATTCAGGATACCGGCGCGGCGTCGGCGCGCTTGCG
The DNA here is from genome assembly GCA_963844475.1 of uncultured Solirubrobacterales bacterium. Taxonomy (GTDB): domain Bacteria; phylum Actinomycetota; class Thermoleophilia; order Solirubrobacterales; family Solirubrobacteraceae; genus Palsa-465. Next base: position 667,294 of record CAWJOL010000004.1, read on the forward strand.
CCAGTACCGCGACAGCCCGGCATAGAGCTGGTCCGGCGGCGCGGCCTGCATATACGCCGCCGCTACTTCAGGACCGGCGTCCGCCTCGACCTCAGACCGGATCGCGGCGATGAAGGCATGCTGATCGCAGCCGCGTGCGAGCTCGGCCCAGGTGTCGAGCCGGCCGGCCACCTCGTGGAGCTGATCCTCGACGTCGCCGCTCAGGCCAAAGTGCGTCATCGCCAGGCGCTCGGGCTGCCAGGCCGCGACCCGGGAGATCGACTGATGCCAGGCCTCGACGTCGATGTCCGGAGGCGGCGTCGGCGGGATCGTCAGTGACGACCCGGTGATCCGCACACCACCCACATCGCCGACGAACGCCGTGCCCTCGTGCAGATATGAGACGTGATGCCAAGCATGTCCGGGGGTGTAGGCGACCGTGAAGGCTCCATCGAGTATGCGCTCGTCCCCGTGCAGGACTCTCAGATTCGCCTCGGGGACCGGCAGCATCTCCCCCCACAGGCGGTCCATGTCCTCCCCGTAGAGTCGGCGGGCGCTCTCGAGCAGACGGTCCGGCTGAGCCAGGTGCGGAGCGCCGTGCTCGTGGACATATACCTCAAGCTGGGGCCAGCGACGCACGAGTGATCCGCTCGCACCGGCGTGGTCGAGGTGAATGTGGGTCAGCAGCAGGGCTCGGGGCTCCGTGTCACCGAGCGCCGACAGCAGCGTGGTCAGAGTCGAGCCGGGGCCGGGGTCGACGATCACGTCACCGACCAGGTAGGCGCCGATCACCCGTGGGCGGCCCAGGTGCTCAAGGTCGATCAGCTGCACTGAGCGCTCAGGAGCCCGGCCGGGGCTCCGGCCACTCCCGCGGCTCGTCCGGGCCGATCGCCTCGATCGGTTCGAATACCGCCGTGGCATCCGGATCGCCCGTATCCAGCTCGCCGGGGTCAGGCGCGCGTTCGGATTCGGGCTCTGCCTCCAGTGGGGGCTCGGAGCCCGTCGGCGGTGCCGGCTCGACGGCGACGGTCAGATCCCGCTCGAGGCTGCCCGTGTCCTGCGCGGCCGGGAACTGCTCTGCTGCGCTGTCGGCCAATGACATCAGTTCGCGCGCGAGCTGGCGTGCGTCTTCGACGATCCGCATCCGCTCGGCCCAGATGCGGTCGGTATCGGTGTCGAGATCCTTCAGGCGCTGCTCCGCGGCAGCGGTGATCTGCAAGGCTTCATCGCGCGCGATCTCCAGGCGGTCCTCTGCCTCTCGGCGTGACTGGGCGGTGATCTGGCCGGAGGTGTCATGAGCCCGCTGGAGCACCCCGGCGATCTGCTCGCCAACTCGCTCGAGCGCCCGTCGTACCGCCGCCTCAGGTGAGCGCGTGGCCTGCAGCTCCGCGACCAGCTGGCTGGTCCGCTGGACGTAGGCGTCAACGGCAAGCCGGTCGTAACCGCGCAGGACCACGGGGAAGTCAGGATCGGCGGCGATCTGGACGGCATCGTCGGGAAGATTGCCCAGCGGTGCGGTGATCTCCGCCAGAAGCGCGTGCTCGTCTGCGGCTGAGCTTTGGTCAGGCATCTCCAACAGAAGTTACCCCAGTGCCCCGGCGGGGGAACGCGCCGCCGAGAACTGATAGTCGCCTTGGGAGAGCGCACCCGCGCGGCGGCGGTAGGTGCTCCAGGTCCAGGGCCACTGGTTCGGGTCGTGGCCCCGCTCATCGACGTACCAGTTGGTACAGCCCGAGTGCCACACGGTGCCGCTCAGGGCCGTCCTCAGCTCGCGGTCGAACCGCTCCGCGGCCTCTTCACGCAGCTCGATCCGATCGGCGCCGGTGCGCTCGAGCTCGCGCAGTGCGGCGATCACGTGGGTAATGCCGGCCTCGAGCGTGTAGATCACCGACCCCGTGCCCCCGTTGGTGTTCGGCCCGTAGAGCAGGAACAGGTTGGGGAACGAGGGGACCGTGAGCCCGAGGTAGGCCCGTGGAACCCCTGCCCACGCCTGGGCAAGGCTGTGGCCGCTGGAGCCGATGATCTCCATCGGGGCGATGAAGTCGTGGCTGCGAAATCCCGTGGCCAGCACGAGCACATCGGCCGGGCGCTCCAGGCCGTCCGCGGTGCGGATGCCGGTCGCGGTGACCTGGCTGAGGCGGTCGGTGACCAGCTCGACGTTGGGCTGGGTCAGCGCGGGATACCAGTCGTCGGTCAACATCACCCGCTTGCACCCGATCTCGTCGGTCGGCGTGACCTTGCGGCGCAGCTCGGGGTCCTTGATCGTCTTGGTGATCTGGCGGCGTCCGACCGCCCGCATCGCCGGTAGCAGCCAGCGCCGGTTGGTCATCGCGAGCGCTCCGAACTCCTGGAAGGCGAACACCGCCTGCCGGTCCAGCCGGTGCACGGCCGGCAGACGCTCGAATAGTCGCTTGGTGCGCTCGCGGTAGGCGAAGTCACCCTTCGGGAGCGTCCAGGCGGGCGAGCGCTGGTAGACGTCGAGCTTCGCCACCTGAGGCTGGATCGCCGGCACCACCTGGATGGCGCTGCAGCCACTACCGATCACGGCCACCCGGCGGCCGCGCAGATCGACGTCATGTCGCCAGCGAGCGGTATGGAAGGACGGGCCGGTGAAATCGTCGAGCCCGGGAAGCGGCGGCACGCTGGGCGCCGACAGCTGCCCGCAGGCGGTGACGAGCACGTCGGCCGCGTGCGGACCCGCGCTCGTCTCGATCTCCCACCGGCCGGTGGTCTCGTTCCAACGTGCCGAGCGCACGTCCGTAGAGGTGCGGATGCGCTCGAACACGCCGTACCGCCGCGCCACATCCTCGAGGTAGGCCTGAATCTCCGCCTGGGGCGCGTACCGTCGCGTCCAATGCGGATTGGGCGCAAACGAGAACTCGTAGAGGTGCGAGGGGATGTCGCACGCTGCGCCCGGGTAGGTGTTGTGGTGCCAGACGCCACCGACGCGCTCGGCGCGCTCGAACACGGTCACATCGTCGTAGCCGGCCTGGCTGAGCATGACGGCTGCTCCGACCCCGCCAAAGCCGCCGCCGACCACCGCAACGGAGCGCATCGGCGAAGGGTATCGGTCCTCACCGGGCCCATACAATGACCGCATGTCGGAGAACCTTCCGCCGCGCCTGCCTGAGCCGGACCGCCCCTGGATGATGCGCACCTACGCCGGGCACTCCGACGCCAGGCGCTCCAACGAGCTGTATCGCAAGAACCTCGAGAAGGGGCAGACGGGCCTGTCGGTGGCCTTCGACCTCCCCACCCAGACGGGTTACGACCCCGATCACGAGCTGGCTCGTGGAGAGGTGGGCAAGGTCGGGGTCTCGATCGCTCACCTGGGCGACATGCGGGCGCTGATGGATGGGATTCCGCTCGACGCGATGAACACGTCGATGACGATCAACGCCACTGCCGCCTGGCTGCTGGCGCTGTACATCGTCGCCGCCGAGGAACAGGGCGTCTCCGAGGAGCAACTCCAGGGCACCACCCAGAACGACATTCTCAAGGAGTACCTCAGCCGCGGCACCTACGCCTTCCCCCCGGACCGAGCATGCGGCTGATCGCCGACACGATCGCCTACACGGTCCAGCACGTGCCGAAGTGGAATCCGATCAATATCTGCTCCTATCACCTGCAGGAGGCCGGCGCGACCCCCGTGCAGGAGATCGCCTATGCGATGGGCAATGCGATCGCCGTGCTCGATGCCGTGCGCGAGCGCGTCCCGCAGGAGCTCATGGGCGACGTGTTCGGCCGCATCTCCTTCTTTGTGAACGCCGGCGTGCGGTTCATCGAGGAGCACGCAAAGTTGCGAGCGATGGCCCAGCTGTGGGAGGAGCTCGGCCGAGAGCGCTACGACGTCCAGGACGACAAGCACCGCCGCTTCCGCTACGGCGTACAGGTCAACTCGCTCGGGCTGACCGAGGCCCAACCGGAGAACAACGTCTATCGAATCGGCCTCGAGGCGCTCGCCGTAACGCTCGGACGCAGCGCGCGCGCGCGGGCCATCCAGCTGCCGGCCTGGAACGAGGCGCTCGGCCTCCCGCGTCCGTGGGACCAGCAGTGGTCGCTGCGCCTTCAGCAGATCCTGGCCTACGAAACCGACCTCCTCGAGTATCCGGACATCTTCAAGGGATCTGAGGTGATGGAGGGCCTGGTGGCCGAGCTGGTCGAAGGCGCCCGCGAGGAGATCCAGCGCGTGACCGAGCTGGGCGGCGCGGTCGACGGAGTCGACTACATGAAGTCCTCCCTGGTCGACTCCCACCGCGAGCGCTGGCGTCGGATCGAGTCAGGAGAACTCACCGTGGTGGGGATGAATCGCTTTACGAGCACCGAGCCCTCGCCCCTGACCGCCGATGCTGACGGCGGCATTTTGGTGGTCGATCCGGCGGTCGAGGCCCAACAGCAAGAAGCCGTGCGCCGCTGGCGCTCCGAGCGGGACCAGGCGGCGGTCGACGCGGCGCTGGGCGAACTCGAGCGAGTGGCGCGCGCCGAGACCGAGAACATCATGCCGGCGACGATCGCCGCCGCCCGCGCGGGTGCGACGACCGGCGAGTGGTCCCAGGCGCTGCGTGAGGTCTTCGGGGAGTACCGGGCGCCAACCGGCGTCGGCGAAGCCGCTGCGGTCTCCAGTGCGGACGTCGCCGAACTGCGCGAGGAGGTCGAGCGAGTCAGCGACGCACTGGGCCGGAGGGTCAAGTTCCTGGTCGGAAAGCCGGGCCTCGACGGGCATTCCAACGGAGCTGAGCAGATCGCCGTCCGGGCCCGAGATGCGGGCATGGACGTGGTCTATGAGGGCATCAGGTTGACGCCTTCGCAGATCGCCAACTCAGCGGCGCAGGAGGGCGTTCACGTGATCGGCCTCTCGATCCTGTCCGGGTCGCATCGTGAGTTGATCCCCTCGGTGCTGGAGGCACTCAAGGCAGCCGGCGTCGGTGAGGTGCCCGTCGTGGTCGGTGGGATCATTCCCGAGGCCGACGCAGCATGGATGCGGGAAATCGGAGTTGCGGCGGTGTACACGCCGAAGGACTGGGATCTCAATCAGATGATGCGGGACATCATTTCGCTCGTCGGCGAGCGCCACGACCTTGACACGGCCGCGCCCGCTTGAGTCGATCGCCGGCTGAGAGCCGCGCGCTCGCGCAGCGCCTGCGCGAGGGTGATCTCGGCGCCGCCGCCGCGGTGCTGAATCTGGTTGAGACGCGCACCGAGGCAGCACGGGAGCAGACGGCGGTTCTGCTCGGCGAGCTCTCCCCCGCCGCCCTGGGAGCCGAGGCGCGGGCGCATGTTGTCGGCCTGACCGGGCCGCCGGGGGTCGGCAAGTCCTCACTGCTCTCCCCGCTGATCGCCCATTGGCGAGCCCAGGGGCGCTCGGTCGCGGTGCTAGCCGTGGACCCGAGCTCGCGCCGTTCTGGCGGGTCGCTACTGGGAGATCGCGCCCGGATCGAGGCCGACCCCGCCGACCGCTCAATATTCATCCGCTCGACCGCCGCCGGCGACCGGCTGGGCGGTCTGGCGCCCCCCACCCGCGCCGCCGCCGCGGCGCTCGCCGTCGCCTTCGACGTGGTGGTCATCGAAACCGTCGGAGTCGGCCAGTCCGAGACGGAGGTAGCCGATCTGGCCGATACCACGGTGGTGGTCGTACAGCCGGGCTCTGGCGATGTCCTGCAATTCCTGAAGGCCGGGATCATGGAGGTGCCCGACGTGCTCGTGGTCACCAAAGCCGACCTCGGCCGCGTGGCGATGCGCGCGCACGCCGACCTCCGCGCCGCGCTGCGATCACTCGGCGGCAGCGACACCGCCGTGGTCTCGGTCTCCTCGATACCGCCGGCCCGCGGTATCGCGGAGCTCGCCGAAGCGATCGATAATCACCGAGCCGGGCTCGACCTGAGCTCGCGACGGGCACAGGCCCGTCGCCTGCATGCCCTGGCTGATTTCGCCTCCGAGTACGGCGACCGCGGGCTCCGCGGGCTCGGCGGGCGCCGGGCGGCTGAGCGGTGGCTGGCCGAGCAGGATTCCGGGCTCGATGTTCCCGCGCTGGGACGCGCGCTCGAGCAGCACTCCCGCTCGATCGATTAGCCGAGACCGAACCGCCCTCCGCTCCGGGCGAACGCGGATCGTCAGGTGCCGCGAGGTCCTGGCAGGGGTTACGACCGGAAAGCAGAATATCGTCGCTTACCGATGCTTTATGTGTCATCTCTTAGACAGGCCGCTCTGCCCCTGATGTCGGCGGCCGCGGTGTTGGCAGGCGGAGCCGCCCCAGCCAGCGCCGACTCCTCCCACCGTCGCACCTCACACGGCGCGGCCGCTGAGCCCGCGCAGATCCGGCGCACGAGCTGGACGACCTGGGGGTACGACGCCGCCCGCACCGGCTACAACCCGCTGGAAAAGGTTCTCAACCCCACCACTGCCCGCTCGCTGCGGCAGCGGTGGGCGTTCAACACCGGCGCGGTGATCAACACCCAGCCGACGGTCGACATCGACGTCCTGGTGAGGATCCACCACGTCCGCACCAGAGCCGACCTCGTCTTCGTGGGCAACGAGCACGGTGGCTTCTACGCCATCAACGCGGCCACGGGCCGGCGGGTCTGGAAGCGCAACCTCGGCTTCGCTCTCAGCGCCTGCTCCGACATCCCCGACCATCACTTCGGGGTCACCTCGGCGCCGCTGATCGACCGCTCCTCGAACACGATCTTCGTGGCCGGGGGCAACGGGCTTCTCTATCGACTTGACATGTCGACCGGCGCCACGCAGCGAGGGTGGCCGGTCCGGATCACCGGAGACCCGGGCCACGAACACATTTGGAGCTCGCTGACACGCTCGACCGATGGCGCCATCTACGTAGCGGTGGGGTCGGATTGCGACATCGTCCCCTACCACGGGCGGATCACCAAGGTGCGCATCGCCTCCCATCAGGTCGTGGCCAGATGGTCGCCGATCCCCGGCAACGTATCGGGAGGAGCGATCTGGGGCTGGGGCGGGGTTTCGGTGGATCACGCCGGCCATGTCTTCACCGCTACCGGGAATGTCTTCACGCCCAACGAGCATGCCTTCCTCGCCGAGCACGTCGTGAGGTTGACCAGGGATCTGGTCGTCCAGGCGAGCAATTTCGTGACGCAGATCAAGGCCGACGACGACTTCGCCTCGGCCCCCATGCTCTTTCAGGCGCCGCGTTGCCCCCCGCAGCTCGCGGTGATGCAGAAACACGGCTGGCTCTACATTTACAACCGCAACGCCATCGGCGCCGGACCGATGCAGACGCTCCACATGGACGCCACGCATGAGTTCATCGGCGGTCCGGCCTGGGATCCGGTCGATCACCTGGTGTACGTGACTCACGCCCACGACTCGTTCACGCACCGATTCGTGAACGGGATCCAGGCGCTCAGGGTCGGCAGGCACTGCAAGCTCGCCCTCGCCTGGCAGCGGCGCTCGCCGCACACCGGGGTCCCGTCGGCGCCGACGGTGGCTGGCGGCGTCGTCTACTACGGCAACGGCGTCGGTCAGCGCCTGCTGGCCTACAACGCACGCACCGGCAGGCCGGTCTGGAACAGCCGGACAACGCTTGGAGGACCGATGTTCGCAGCGCCGACGGTGGCCGATGGCAGTCTGTACGCCGCAGCATGGGATGGACGCCTCCATGCGTTCTCCCCTCGCAGACGGCCCGCTGCAACCCCGCAGAAGTAGAGCCGCGCAGGCGCGGTGGGCGTCGGCTGGTGCATCGGGCACAATCTCGGTGTGCGCGTCGACCTCCTGATCATGCTCGGAGCCTTCGTGCTCGCCAGCGCGCTGGCCGGCGCGTTGGGCGCGGTGAATCTGGGCACCGCGCTGGCGTTCGGCCAGATCGCGTTTGCGATCAGTGCGGTGGCGGTGATCGTCCGCCGGCCCTAAGCCTGGGCGTTCTAGCGCCTCGGCGAGGCCACCGGGGCACCGCCCAGCGACGCCACTCGCCACCCGCGACTGGTCCTCGTCAGTTCCAGCGTGTCCAGCGAGGCCTGCTGACCCGTGGCGGTGGAAAGGGCGATCACCGATGCCCTGGATCCGGAAATCGTCACCTTGCCGATGCTGAGGGTCGGCCGGCTCACGCCGCCGAAGCCGATCCGCATCGCCTGCTCACAGGTGATCCCGCCGATCGCCAGGCGCCTGAGCAGCGCCGGGGCCAGGACCTGGGTGCAGATCGTCCCGTAGTTCCGGCTCGCCGCCGCGGTTGCGAACTCAGCCACTTTGGATCTGACCAGGTCCTGATCGCTCGCGCCCCCGCAGCCGGCCAGCGCGCCCGCCACGGCCGCAGCGGCGATGACTCGCGCGGCCCACATCCGATGGAGGGTAGCCTGTGAGCATGGAGCTGGAACCACTTCGTGACGGACACGGGCGTCTGATCGGGGACGTCCGCGTCTCGGTCACCGACCGCTGCAATTTCCGCTGTCAGTACTGCATGCCGGCCGAGGGTCTGCCGTGGCTGGAGCGCGAGGACATCCTCAGCTTCGAGGAGCTGCACCGGCTGGTGGCCCTGCTGGCGGCGATGGGCGTCCATGACGTTCGCCTGACCGGTGGCGAGCCCTTGGTCCGTCGGGAGTTTCCGCGTTTGGCCTCGATGCTGGCCCAGATCCCGGGGGTCGACGACCTGTCGGTCACGACCAACGGCTTCCTGCTCGAGCGTGACGCTGAGGCGCTCGTGCAGGCCGGCGTGCACCGCTTCAACGTGTCGGTGGACTCGCTGCAGCGCGATCGCTTTTTCCAGATGACCCGCCGCGATGCGCTCCCCCAGGTGCTCCGAGGTCTTGAGCTGCTTGCCTCATTCCCCGAAGCCCATCCGATCAAGGTCAACGCCGTGGCAATTCGGGGCTTCACCGAGGACGAGCTGATCCCGTTCGCAGAACTCGCCCGGAGCAGCGACTACGAGGTCCGATTCATCGAGTTCATGCCGCTGGACGCGGACCGCGCCTGGACTCCGGATCAGGTCCTCTCCGGGGAGGAGATCAGAGCCGCCATGCACGCGGTACATCCGCTGGAGCCGATGCCGCGTGAGCCCCACGCGACGGCGCGGGTCTATCGCTTCGCGGACGGGCGGGGCAAGATCGGCTTCATCAATCCGGTCTCGGAGCCGTTCTGCGCCGACTGCAACCGGATCCGGATCACCGCGGACGGACGGCTGCGCACGTGCCTGTTCTCCCTCAACGAGACCGACCTTCGCACGGTCATGCGCGCCGGCGCCGACGACGCCGAGCTGGAGCGGACGATCCGAGAGGCCGTCTGGCGCAAGGAGCTCAAGCACCGGGTCGGTGAGGCCGGCTTCATCCAGCCGTCGCGGACGATGTCCGCGATCGGCGGTTAACCCGTTGCCGGCGAGCGCCCGTACCTAAGGCCACGTGCTCCTGCTGATGCTGTTCGCGCTGGTCGCCGGCGCCGGCACTGCGATCACCCCCTGCGTGCTGCCGGTGCTACCCGCGCTACTGTCGGCTAGCGCCCTCGGCGGCCGCCGCCGCCCGCTGGGCATCGTCATCGGCCTGGCCAGCACGTTCACCATCGCCATCGTCGCGCTTGCCCAGGTGGTCAAGGGAGTGGGCCTGGCCGGTGGCGCGGCTCGCACGCTGGCCATCGTGGTCCTTTTGGCCTTCGGGCTTATCCTGCTCGTGCCGCAGCTCGCCGCGCGGGTTCAGGCTCCCCTCTCGCGGTTGGCTCGCTTCGGTCCCCGCACCCGCGGGGATGGCTTCTGGTCCGGGATCGGCGTCGGTGCCGCCCTCGGCTTCGTCTGCGCTCCCTGCGCTGGTCCGATCCTCGCCGCCGTGACCTCGGTCAGCGCGTCCGGGGGCGCCTCTGCCCGCATCGTCGCGGTGGCCATCTCGTACTCGGTCGGGCTCTCGGCCGTGCTGCTGCTCTATGCGGTGGGTGGGCGGGCGGTGATCGAGCGCGTACGTCGCTCGGCCCGCGGGCACGTGGTCGAGCGCTCGCTCGGCGCAGTGCTCCTGCTGACCGCCGTGTTGATGTTCGCCAACCTCGACGTGCGATTTGAGGAGGCCCTGGCCAAAAGCAACAGCCTGCCCGGCTTCCTGGTTGACCCGACCAGCTCGCTGGAGAATTCGAGCGCGGTCCAGAAGCGCCTGGCCTCGCTGCGTCCGGCCTCACCGTTTGCAACCCGCCAGGCCGCCCAGGCGCCCAACTCCTCCCTGCCCAAGCTCGGACCCGCGCCCGAGTTCACCGGCACCGAACAGTGGTTCAACACCCCCGGCGGCCGGCCGCTCAGCCTGAGCGGCCTGCGCGGCCACGTGGTGCTGGTCGACTTCTGGACCTACACCTGTATCAACTGTCTGCGCACGCTCCCGTTCCTTAAGGGTTTGTACGCGGCCTATCACCCGTACGGGCTGGAGCTCGTCGGTGTCGAGACGCCGGAGTTCACGTTCGAGCAGGACGCCGGCAACGTCGAGCAGGCGATCCGCTCGGACGGCCTGCGCTACCCCGTCGTGCAGGACAACCAATACGGCACCTGGAATGCCTACAGCAACCAGTACTGGCCCGCGGAATACCTGATCGATGCCCACGGACAGGTGAGGCACACCCAGTTCGGCGAAGGCGACTACAAGGGGAGCGAGGCCGCGGTGCGGAGCCTCCTGCGTGAGGCGGGCGCCCGGACCCTCCCGCCTCCGATCACCGCGACGGCGGTCATGCCCTCAGCACAACTGGCCACGCCTGAGACCTACCTGGACGACCAGCGCGATCGGAATTTCGCCGTGCCGCTGCGTGCCGGCACGCACAGTTACGCCGGCCTCGCCCACCCGGCGGCCAACGAGTTCGCGCTGCGCGGAACCTGGAACGTGGGCTCGCAGTCATCCACGCCACAGTCAGCCGGGGCGGCGATCCAGGCGCGCTTTCAGGCCGCCAAGGTCTATCTCGTCCTGACGTCGTCGGGCAACGTCCCGCGTCGGGTTCAGGTCCTGCTGGACGGACGACCGGTCCGCTCCTCGAGCGCTGGCGCCGACGTGCGCGGCTCGTTTCTCACGGTGCGAGGCCAGCGCCTGTACTCACTGATCTCCCGCCCCACCGCCGAACAGCACGACCTCGAGGTACGGGTCCCCCCCGGGGTGCGCGCGTACAGCTTCACCTTCGGCTAGGGCCCGCTACACCCCCGCCGGCGCTCGAGCATCGCGGCGGCCTGGACCAGGTCCGCCGGAAGGTTGATGTTGAACAGCACCTCTGGGTCCCCGACCTCGAGCACGTGGGCTCCGATTCCCTGCATCACCTCACGCAGCGGCGCGCGACCCTCGGCGGCGCTGGCTCGCAGCAGCGCCTCGGCGCCCGGGTGATAGCAGGCGAGCAGCGGCTGAAGCTCACCGTCACGGGCCGCGACGACCGCCGGAACGCCCGGTACCAAATGGGCAGCCAGGGCCTCGATCACGGCCTCCGAGACGAAGGGGAGATCGGTTGCGCAGACCACCACCGAGCGCCCAGACGCCCGCTTCAGTGCCTCGACGATCCCGGTCAGCGGATGCTGCGGCACAGGTGGCTCGATCCAGATGCTGACGCCGGGAAGGCTCGGGAGCTCGGTGTCGGGCTTGGCGACCACCGCCACGTCGCCCAGAACGGACCTCAGCACCGCCAGTGGGTACTCGATCAGCGGCCGGCCCTGCAACAGCGCCAGTGCCTTGGCACCCCCGATCCGGCGTCCGATCCCGCCGGCCAGAACCACCCCGATCGGGCCGTCCCGCGCCGGGATCACGGGCCATTTCCGGGGTCACTCACATGGGGATCGTAGAATCAAACAGATGGAGGGCTCAACCGAGGTCAGAAGCTGGCTGCGCTGCTATCGCTGCTGGTCGCAGAACCTGGAGGTCCAGGTCCACTACGAGGGCATCCATCGGATCGATCCCGAGAGCGGCGAGCGGGGCGAGGTGGTCGACGAAATGCAAGAGGCCGTCGTCCAGTGCCTCGAATGCATGCACGACCAACCCCACCTCGGCTTCCACAACGGCCGCGTCGAGCCGATCGAGGACCGGTGGGAGCGAATGATCGCCGGCACGCCCTGGGTCGCCTCCTGCACGGTGACCGTGGACGCCGATGACGTCGAGACCTGCTCCGGCCCCGAGGCCGGAGACGCGCTTTCCTACGCTGCCTTCGGCGATCACGGCACCCGGGAGTTCTTCACCCACGTCCGCTTTCACAAGCACGATGAGGAGCGGATCGTCGTGCACCTGCTGGTTGAGCTCTACGCGCGCTCGGCCGAGGAGGCCACGGAGGTCCTCGAGGAGGCGGCCCGCGGCACGCTGGCCATCACCTCGCTAGCCGAGGAGTCACGTCCGCCGGCCTCGACGGGCGAGAGCAAGCACTAGCTCGCTACAGACCGGCCGGGCCTCAGGCCTCCCGGGGCGGGAGCGCAAATGCTTCGGCCCGCCCGGCCGAGCGTCCACCCCGCCGCGCCGCCCGGGCGCGCTGCCAGCTGAACAGCTCGACCACGATCAGCGCGAGCGCCACCGGAACGGTGGCTGGAAGCTCGTTGACGACCAGGAACAGCAGGTCGAACAGGGCGGCGAGGACGAAGGTCAGCAGCGCCGCCGAGCGCTGGCGCTTGAGGTTCCGGGCCAGCACCGCCCCGAGCAGCGCGGCGACGAACAGGTCCCCGTAGCCCATCGTGACGGTCCCGAACAGCTCGGTCTGCAGCTGCGGCAGCCCGGCGGCCGGATGTGCGGCGCCCAGCGTCGCGTTCGGTGCCTGGAGCAGATTGGTGATGACCAGCCAGCTGTCCGCCACCGCCATCAGGACGATCCCTGCCTTCAGCCACGCGGGCGGGGTCACCGCGGCCAGCACCACTCCCAGGGTGACGCAGCTGAGTCCAGCCAGGATCGCCGCGCTGGCCTGCCCGGACAGCGAGGTGCGGGCTGCCCAAGCGAGCGCGAACAATGGGATCACCAGTAGCGCCAGCAGAGGTCTTGACCCGCGCATCGCCCATGCGAGCGCGGCGGCCGCGAGCAGTGGCACCGCCACCAGCGCCAGATAGGTGAGCCCAGTGGCGGTATCGGAGACATAGCGAATCGCAAACACCACCACCACGATCGAGGCCAGCGGGACCAGGGCCCAGCCGCGGCCGCGCAGCCGGTCCAGCCCGGCCAGGCTGGACACCGCTACCGGGGCCGCCACGACGCCGGCCTGCAGGATCAGCAGGCCGGCGTCGGACGGAATGAAACCTAGTGCCACCCTTCCAGCGTACGAACCCGGCGACGCGGGTCCGCCAGCCGGGCGTCAGTCCTCGAGCTGCTGCGCGAGCGACTCGAACTGCGAGCGCAGCTCAGCCGGCAGCTGCTCGCCAAAGCGCGCGTAGTGCTCACGCATCTGCGGAAGCTGCTGCGCCCACTCCTGCGGGTCCACGGCGAGGAGCTGGGCCATCGCGTCCGCGGACACGTCCACACCCTCGACGTCGATCCCGTCCGGGGTCGGAAGCAGCCCGACCGGGGTCTCGACCACGTCCGCCTCACCGTTGCAGCGGCGGAAGATCCAGGCCAGGACACGCGAGTTCTCGCCAAAGCCCGGCCACAGGAACTTGCCGGCGTCATCGCGGCGGAACCAGTTGACGTAGAACATCTTCGGCAGCTGCGCGCCCTCACGCCGGCCGGCCTCGAGCCAGTGGGCGAAATAGTCGGTCATGTTGTAGCCGCAGAACGGCAGCATCGCCATCGGATCAAACCGGAGCTTGCCCACCTGACCGGACTGGGCGGCTGTCGTCTCCGAGGACATGATCGAGCCGAGGAACACCCCGTGCTCCCAGTCGCGGGCCTCCATGACCAGCGGCACCACGGTCGAGCGCCGGCCGCCGAACAGCATCGCGTCGATCGGCACGCCCTTGGGGTCCTCCCACTCCGGCGCGATCGAGGGACACTGACCCGCGGGGGTGGTGAACCGGGCGTTCGGGTGGGCGGCCGGGCTATCGGACTCCGGCGTCCAGTCATTCCCGTGCCAGTCGATCGCGTGGGCCGGTGGCTCACCGGTGAGACCCTCCCACCAGACGTCCCCGTCGTCCGTCTTGGCACAGTTGGTGAAGATCGAGTTGCGGCCGAGTGTGTCGATCGCGTTCGGATTGGTCATCGCGCCGGTGCCGGGGGCCACACCAAAGAAGCCGTACTCAGGGTTGACGGCATACAGACGTCCGTCCTTGCCGAACTTCATCCAGGCGATGTCGTCGCCGATCGTCTCGACCTTCCAGTCCGGAAGCGTCGGGATCATCATGGCCAGGTTGGTCTTGCCGCAGGCGCTCGGGAAGGCGCCGGTGAGGTACTTGACCTCCCCGTCGGGCGAGGTCAGCTTGAGGATCAGCATGTGCTCGGCCAACCAGCCCTCATCGCGTGCCATCACCGAGGCGATCCGCAGGGCAAAGCACTTCTTGCCCAGCAGCGCGTTGCCGCCGTAACCTGACCCGAACGACCAGATCTCGCGGGTCTCGGGGTAGTGCACGATGTACTTGTTGTCGGCGTTACACGGCCATGGCACATCCTGCATGCCGTCAGCCAGCGGCATCCCGACCGAGTGCACGCAGGGCACGTAGTCCCCATCCTCGCCGAGAACGTCGAGGGCGGCCTGACCCATCCGAGTCATGATCCGCATCGACGTGGCCACGTAGGCCGAGTCGGTCAGCTGAACGCCGATGTGCGAGATCGAGGAGCCGATCGGCCCCATCGAGAACGGGACCACATACATGGTGCGACCGCGCATCGAGCCACGGAACAGCTCGTCCAGCGTCTCACGCATCTCCTTCGGGTCGCGCCAGTTGTTGGTCGGACCGGCATCCGCCTCATCAGCGGAGCAGATGAAGGTCCGATCCTCCACGCGCGCCACGTCCGCCGGATCGGACAGCGCGAGGTAGGAATTCGGGCGCTTGGCCTCAGAGAGCTTCTCGAAAGTGCCTGCCGCAACCAGCGACTTGGCCAGCTGGTCATACTCCTCCGCCGACCCGTCACACCAATGGATTTCGTCGGGCTGCGTAAGGGCGGCGATCTCCTCTACCCACGCGCGCAACCCGGCGTGGTTGGTGATGGCTTGGTTCGTCGGTGCGGTATGGGCCATGTTTTCCGGAACTCCTTAAGCTTCGGTTGAGGCGCGAAGCCTACCCGGGAACGGGCTGATACAGCCCGCGGGCGGCTTCACTCGACGTTAGCCTCAGCGGCCTGCGTCGCCTTCCCCGGCTCCTTGCGGGGGACGAGCACGAGCCGCTTGAACTCGGCCACCAGAACGCCATCCTGGTTGAGCACGCGGGTGTGAACGCGCACAACGCCGCGGTCCGGTTTTGACTGAGACGGCTTGACCTCCAGCACCTCGGATTCACAGAACAGCGTGTCCCCGTGGAACACCGGCGCCGGATGCTTGAGCTCCTCGGTGGCCAGGTTGGCGATCGCCTTGCCACTGACGTCCGAGACGCTCATGCCGAGGGCGAGGGAGTAGACCAGCGGCCCGACGACCACGTTGCGGCCCTGCTGGGACTGCTTGGCGTACACGTCGTTGAGGTGCAGCGGATGGTGGTTCATGGT
Source organism: uncultured Solirubrobacterales bacterium (assembly GCA_963844475.1). Taxonomy (GTDB): domain Bacteria; phylum Actinomycetota; class Thermoleophilia; order Solirubrobacterales; family Solirubrobacteraceae; genus Palsa-465. Next base: position 682,770 of record CAWJOL010000004.1, read on the forward strand.
GATCAGGCAGAACAGGTGGTCATCTGACTCGGTCACCGTCTTGGCGGGCCAGTGCTTGTAGACCGCGCCGACCTCGAACTCCTCGAGGTAGCGGCCGTACGGGTGAGCGCCGCTGGCCTCACGCGTCGCCTGATCGGTGTCAATCTGGTTCATTGGTGCTCCTGGGTCGCTTCGTCCGAGCCCGGAGCATGTCATTCCCCAGCGCGGACCGGCTTTGTGCCCAGCGGGGCGATTACCGCTGCCGCGGCCGTGCCGCCGGGAAGGCCCCGCGCCCGGTAGCGTTGGGCCGGAAAGAACCCAAAGGAGACTGACCCCGTTGAGAAACCCCCGCGACTTCGGAAAACCATTGGCCATCGGTGCGCCGACGCCAATCCTCGAGATCCCCTTCAGGCCATCGCGGATGATCCACTTCCTTGACTTCTCCAACGAGAAGATGGTGGCCAAGGTCCCGCAGATCGCCCCGACCGTCGACATCCTTCTGGGAAATCTCGAGGACGCCGTCCCGGTCGACCGCAAGGAAGCCGCGCGCGAAGGCCTGGTCCGGGTCGGCAAGGAGATGGAGCTCGGCGACACACAGCTATGGACGCGGGTCAACAGCTTGGAGTCCCCCTGGATCCTGGATGACCTGACCACACTGGTCACCGAGATCGGCCACCGACTCGACGTGATCATGGTTCCCAAGGTGGAGGGACCCTGGGACATCCATTACGTCGATCGGTTGCTCGCCCAGCTCGAGGCCAAGGCCGGACTCGAGCGTCCGATCCTGGTTCACGCACTGCTGGAGACCGGCCTCGGCGTGGTCAACCTCGAGGCGATCGCCACCGCCAGCCCACGGATGCAGGGAATGAGCTTTGGCCCGGCAGATCTCGCCGCCTCACGGCGGATGAAGACCACCCGCGTGGGCGGCGGCCATCCGGGCTACCGGGTGATCGACGATCCCCACCCGGACAACCCCGACGCGCCGCGGGCCAGCGTCCAACAGGACCTCTGGCATTACTCGATCGCGCGAATGGTCGACGCCTGTACATCCGCCGGGATCCTGCCGTTCTACGGTCCGTTCGGAGATATCCGTGACGTCGAGGGCTGCGAGGTCCAGTTCCGCTCGGCCTTCCTGCTCGGCTGCGTCGGTGCTTGGTCGCTTCATCCCGTCCAGATCGACATCGCCAAGAAGGTGTTCAGCCCCGATCCCGACGAGGTTCTGTTCGCCAAGAAGGTGCTCGAGGCGATTCCCGACGGGCGCGGCGTGCATATGATCGACGGCAAGATGCAGGACGACGCCACCTGGAAGCAGTGCAAGGTGATGGTTGACCTCGCCGAAATGCTGGCCCACAAGGACCCCGACCTGGCCGAGGCGTACGAGTTCACGCCCAGCGGGGTCTGAGGTTCCGTGCGCATCTCGGCCAAGGTTGACTACGCAGTCCGGGCCGCGGTCGAGCTGGCGACCGTGACTGACGAGAAGCCGGTCAAGGCCGAGCGGATCGCCACCGCCCAGGGCATCCCGCTCAACTTCCTGGAGAACATCCTGGGCGAGCTCCGCCACGCTGGGATCGTGCGCAGCCACCGCGGCGCGGAGGGCGGCTTTCGCCTCGCCAGACCGGCCGGCGAGGTCACCGTCGCCGACATCATCCGCGCGGTCGAAGGGCCGCTGGCCAGCGTGCGCGGCGGTCCCCCTGAGGAGGCGACGTACCCCGGTGCGTCGGAGAGCCTGCCTCGGGTCTGGATCGCGGTGCGGGCGAATCTGCGCCGCGTGGTCGAACGTGTGACCGTGGCCGACATCGCCGCCGGCCGACTGCCGAAGACCGTCGACCGGCTGGCCGAGGACCCCGACGCCTGGGTCACGCGGTAGGGCCGGGGCCACCCGCTCCGCCCCCCTCCGACCCCTCCGCTCCGGCCTCCGCCCCCTCCGCCCCTCCGCCCCCGAACAAGGAACCAAACCGCCGCCCGCCCACGGATTCTGGTTCGGAACTCGGCCTCAGGCCGAAAAACGCACCACGATTCGCCCGGCAGACCCAGTTTGGTGCGTTGTTCGACCCGTCGCTGCCGCGGCCGGGGCCGCTAACTCGTGAGCTCGCCCGCGGGCCCGGGCCCGGGCCCCGTCCCGGCCCTGGCCGCGAGCGCGGGCAGCGACTGCTCGTCCGTCGGCAGACGGACGTAGACGATGTCCCCGCGGGCCAGTTCCAGCTCCTCGGTCTGGCCGCGGGTCAGCTGGGCCCGCGCGCCCTCTCCCCCGGGCAGCTCGAGCTCGACCCGCACCTCGAAGCCCAGGTGCACCACGCGCGCGACCATTGCCTCAATCGCACCGTCGGCAGGCGTCAGCGAGACGGTCACGTCGTGTGGGCGCACGAGGCGGCCGCCGACCGTGCTGACCGGGCCGACGAAGCTCATCACGAAGTCATTGGCCGGCTGGTCGTAGACCTCCCGCGGGGAGCCGACCTGCTCGATGTTGCCGGTGTTCATCACGGCGATCCGGTCGGCGACCTCCATCGCCTCCTCCTGGTCGTGGGTGACCAGCACGGTGGTCGCCCCCTGCTCGTCGTGCAGCCGCCGCAGCCATTGCCGCAGCTCGGCCCGGACGGTGGCGTCGAGCGCGCCGAAGGGCTCATCGAGCAGCAGGACCTTCGGTTCCACGGCCAGGGCCCGGGCCAGTGCCATGCGCTGGCGCTGGCCGCCTGAGAGCTGATGGGGCCGTTGCTCTGACCACTTCGTCAGGCCGACGAGCTTCAGCAGCTCATCGACCCGCGAGCGAACCTCGGCCTTCGGACGCTTGCGGATCTTCAAGCCGAAGCCGACGTTATCCCGCACCGTCATGTGGACGAACGGGGCGTAGTGCTGGAAGACAAAACCGATCGCCCGGTCCTGTGGCCTGGCTTCGGTCACGTCAATATCGTCGATCTTGACGATTCCCCGGTCCGGTGACTCGAGGCCGGCGATGATCCGCAGCAGCGTCGACTTCCCCGAACCGCTGGGTCCGAGCAGCGCGGTCAGGGACCCCTCCGGTACCTCGAGGCTGATGTCCTCGAGCGCGCGGAAGTCTCCGAATTGCTTGGAGACCGATTGGACTTCGATGTTCATGGTGAGTCGTGTCTCCTTGGTCCTAGCAGGGTCATGACCAGCACGACGAGCAGCGAGATCACGGCCAGCTCAGTCGCCGCCGCGTAGGCGCCGGCGATCGCTTGCGATCCGGGCTGGGAGTCGCGCTGAAAGACGAGCAGTGGAAGGGTGAGCGTCGAGCCGGCCACGTTGGATGAGACGACGAGCACCGCGCCGATCTCGCCCAGCGCCCGCGCCGTGCTCAGGACCACTCCATAGGCGACCCCCCAGCGAATCGACGGGAGGGTGATGCGCCAGAACGTCTGCCACGAGGAAGCCCCGAGCGTGGCCGCGGCCTGCTCCTGCTCGGTACCGACCTCCGCCAGCACGGGGGCAACCTCGCGCACCACGAAGGGCAGCGAGACGAACACGGTGGCCAGCGCCATACCCGGTACGGCGTAGATGATCTGGATCCCGTGATCGAGGAACCACTTGCCGAACCAGCCGCCCTGGCCGTACACCAGGATCAGGGCCAGCCCGACGATCACCGGCGAGACGACGAACGGCAGGTCGATCAGCGCGTCGAGGAACCGGGGGCCGCGGCCCTTCCCTCTGACCAGCACCAGCGCACAGACGACGCCGAAGATCGTGTTGAGCGGGACCGCGATCGCCGCGATGATCAGGGTCAGCGACAGCGCGCTGATCGCCGCAGGGGTGGTGATCCAGTTCCAGGCCGCGCCCACCCCATGCTCGAAGGTGCGCCCGAAGATCACGCCCAGCGGCAGCAGCAGGAGCAGAAACAGGTACAGCAGCGCCACGGTGCGCAGTGAGAGGGTTGCCGGGCGGCTAATGCGCAACGCGGCCTCCCAGACGTCTCAGTATCACCAGCACCAGCAGCGACAGGGCCAGCAACACCACCGACAGGGAGGCGGCGGCCTGCGGCGCATCGCTCTCGATGTCGGCGAAGATCACGATGCTGGCGATCTGGACCTTCCCCGCGATCAGCACCAGCGAGCCGATCTCTCCGACCGAGCGGGCGAACGCCAGCGCCGCCCCAGAGAGGATCGCGGGGCGGAGCGCGGGCAGGATGACTCGCCGGAAGGTGACCGCGTTCGAGGCTCCGAGCGAGGATGCGGCCTCCTCGGCCTCTCGATCGAGCTCGAGCAGGACGGGCTGGACCGAGCGCACGACAAAGGGCAGCGTCACGAACAGGAGGGCCAGGATCACCGCGGCACGCGTGTAGGCGAGATGGATTCCGAACGGGCTGCCTGGGCCGTAGAGGACGAGCAACGTCAACCCCGCGACGATGGTGGGCAGCGCGAACGGTAGGTCGATAAGGGCGTTGACGATCCGCTTGCCGGGGAATGTGTCTCGCACCAGCACCCATGCCACCAGGGTTCCCATCACCGCGCCGATCGCGGCGACGATCAGAGAAACCAGCAGCGTGATCCCAAGTGTCTTGAGCGCCGCGCTGGTGGTCACGGAGTCCACGAAGGCCCCGGGCCCCTGGGTGAACGCCTTGACCGCGACCGCGGCCAGGGGAATGAGAACGACCACGCTCAGATACAGCGTGGCCAGTCCCAACCCAAGCCCACCCGCGCGCGCCGCCGGCCATCGCCGGCGGGCGCTCGCGCGCGGTGCGGGCGCGGCGTAAGTGCTACTTGGAGGCAGTGGGGACTCCTGCCGCCTGCTCGATCTTGGTGATCGATCCCGCCGCCGGGTCGAAGAACGTCGTCTTGACGGTCTTCCATCCACCCAGGAAGTCGATGGTGAACAGCTGCGGCGGGGTCGGGAACTTGGCCGCGAACTTGTTGAATACCGACTTCACCACCGGGCGGTAGCCCTGCTCGGCCCAGATCGTCTGGCCGGCCGGCGACCACTGATAGCTCAGAAACGCCTTCGCCTGAGCCGGGTGGCTGCTCTTCGAGGTCACCGCGATCGGCGTCTCGATCAGGATCGTCTGCTTGGGGAGGATGTAGTCAACCGAGTCTCCAGCCTTCTTGGCGGCGATCGCGTCGCTCTCGTAGTCGAGCAGTACGTCGCCCTTGCCGCCGGTGAAGGTCTGCAGCGCTGCGCTGGCGCTTGCGTCCTGGACGCTGACGTTCTTGGTCAGCAGCGTCTTCACATAGGCCAGCGCCTGGGCCGGCGACTTGCCCTCCTTGAGCTGGGCCCCGTAGCCCGCAAGGATGTTCCAGCGCGCGCTGCCTGAGGTCGACGGGTTCGGCGTGATGACGTCGATACCGGGCTTGATCAGGTCATCCCAGCCGGTGATGTGCTTGGGGTTGCCCTTGCGTACGACGAGGACGACCACCGAGTCGCTGGACATGCCCTTCTCGGGGCCGGCGTTCCAATCCGAGGAGACGATCTTGTCGGTGACCAGGCGCGTGATGTCCGGCGTGGTCGAGAACGCAACCACGTCGGCGGGCTGGCCGGAGTCGACCGCGCGGCTCTGAGAGCCCGATGCGCCGAACGACTGGCTGAAGGAAACACCCTTGCCCTCCGAGGTTTGCGTGAACGCCGTGGTCAACGCGTCATACGCCTTCTTCGGGGTGGAGTAGCCGACCAGGGCGAGCTGGGTGCTCCCTGAGGAGGGGGATCCGCCAGCCGCCGCGGCGGTGGAACTGCTGTCCGACGAGCCGCCGCAGCCGGCCAGCGCCACTCCCAGCACGCTAATCGCCGCGATCGAGGCGGCCACCGTGCTGCGTCCGAATATCGGTGTCTGTTCCATGCGCTCCTCTGAACTTCGGTTTCTCGATCAGCTTTATAGGAAAGCTTCGCAAAAGTTTGTAGCACAAAAGAAGACCGAGTCGATGCGGATTGTGTTGATGCGGTGATCCAGCGTGCTTCGCTACGCTCCGGCGCCTTCCATGCGCTTCTTCGAATACGAGTCACGCGCGATCGTCGCCAAGGCCGGAATCCCGGTGTCCAAGCACGGCTTCGCTGAAACCCCGGAGGCGGCACGAACGATCGCCCTCGAGATCGCCGGTCCCGTGGTGATCAAGTCCCAGGTGCTGACCGGCGGGCGGATGAAGGCGGGGGGGGTCCAATTCTCGGACAACCCCGACCAGGCCGCCGAGCACGCCGAACACGTGCTCAACCTCGAGATCAACGGACACATGCCCCGTGGCGTGCTGGTCGACTCAAAGGCCGATGTCAAGCACGAGTACTACGCCGGCGTGGTCTGGGACGGGATTCGCAAGCAGCCCGTGATGCTGTTCTCCGACATGGGCGGGATCGACATCGAGGAGGTCGCCGAGCAGCATCCCGACCACGTTGCTCGCGGCCACTTCTCGTCCCTGCGTCCGTTCTCCGATTGGCAGGCCAAGCAGGTCATCGCTTCCCTGGGCATCACCGGATCCGCGCTGAACCGCCTGACGCCGATTCTCGCCCGGTTGGCCCGGCTGTTCCTCCAGTACGACATGACGCTGGCGGAGATCAACCCGCTGGGCCAGCTACAGGACGGATCATTCGTCGCGCTCGACGCCCATATGGACATGGAGAACGAGGCTCGCCCGCGCCAGCAGGCCCTGCTCAAGGAGCTCGGGGTCGGCAATGAGGAAACCCGGCAGGCGCGGGAGGCGACCCCGTTCGAGCTGGCGGGCGAGGCGGTGGACGCTCAGGACCATCGCGGCGTGGCCGGGAACGTCACCGAGTTCGACGGGAACCTCGGCCTGGTGATCGGCGCGGGCGGTGGCTCGCTGACCCTGTTCGACGCGGTCCGCGCCCACGGCGGCGATCCGGCCAACTACTGCGAGATCGGCGGCAATCCCTCCGTCCGCAAGGCCTGCGGACTGGCCAAGTTGGTGCTCCAGAAGCCCGGGGTCGACAAGATCGCCGTGATGATGTCGATCGTCTCCAACACGCGCGTCGACATCGTCGCCCGCGGGGTGATCAAAGCCTGTGTGGAGCTGGGTTACGACCCGGCCGAGAAGATCGCCATCTTCCGGATCCCCGGCGCCTGGGAGGAAGAGGGGTTCAAGATCCTCGAGAAATACGGTGTTGAATACGCCGACCGCAGTGTGTCCCTCCACGAGGCGGCCCGGCGCGCGGTGGAAAAGATTCAAGGAGCGGCCGTCTAGATGTCAATCCTGATCGACGAGAACACCACCTTCATCGTCCAGGGCATCACTGGCCGCGAGGCGGTGAACCTGACGCGGGAGTGTCTGGACTACGGCAAGGGCGCGAAGATCGTCGGCGGCGTGACGCCCGGGCGCCTCGGTCGCGACGTCCATGGAGTCCCGGTGTTCGACACTGTTGCGCAGGTGGTCGAGCACAACGGCGGCCCGATCTATGGGTCCGTGGTCACCGTCCCCCCCGCGTTCACCAAGGACGCGGTGTTCGAGGCGATCGAGAACGGCGTCGAGCTCGTGGTCATCGTCACCGAGCGGATCCCGCGCGGCGACGTGGCCCAGATGGTCGAGCTGGCGAACGAACATGGCGCACGGATCATCGGTCCGAACTGCCTCGGGATCATCGTCCCTGACGTGATCAAGATGGGCGGCATCGGCGGGCCCGCCCGGGACGCCGCCAAGTCCTACACGCCTGGATCGGTCGGCGTGATCTCCCGTAGCGGTGGCATGACCACCGAGATGTCCTCGACCCTCACCGCCGCGGGCCTAGGTCAGTCGACCGCGGTCTCGATCGGCGGCGACGCGATCATCGGCCAGAGCTACGCGGAGCTGATGCCCCTGTTCGAGGCCGACGAGCAGACGCAGGCGATCGTCATCTACACCGAGCCGGGCGGCCGAATGGAAGCCGAGCTGGCGCGCTGGGTGACCGAGAACAACTCGCGTTTGCCGATCGTCGCCTTCATGGCGGGTCGGTTCATGGACGAGATGCCCGGCATGAGCTTCGGCCACGCCGGCACGATCGTCGAGGGGAAGGCCGATACGGCGAGCGAGAAGATCGCCCGGTTGGCCGAAGCCGGGATCGTCGTCGCCGAGGAGATCTCCGAGATCCCGAACATCGTCAAGGAGAAGATCGGGGCACCGGTATGAGCGACGCCCTGTTCATCAACGTCCAGGTCGATGAGGCCATCGCCGCCGACCCCGTGATCGCGGCCAAGCTAACCGAAGTCTGCCCGGTCGATATCTTCGCCCAGAACGAGGACGGGTCGTTGCGGATCGTCCCGGAGAACCTCGACGAATGCGTGCTCTGCGAGCTGTGCATCAACGCCACGCCCGCCGGCGCCGTCAGGGTGATCAAGCTGTACTCAGGCGAGACGCTCCCGGCCTAGCGGCCTCGATCCGCCGGCGAGTGGCCGGAGAAGCTCAGTACCTGCTGGATTCCGCTCGGCCGGTTGGTGTAGCGCATCGTGTACGGAAGCAGGCCGGGGACGAATTTGATGCGTTCCGCGGTGGCGTCCGAGTGCCACCTCGCCGGGTCGGCGCCCTGCTGGGCGGCGAGCCGCTTTCCGGCCTGGTCGACGGCTCCCCACAACTCCGCGCGACAGCGCTTGAGGCTGCCGCCACCGCAGTAGCGGACCGCAAATTTGCCCTGGACACGGTCGCCGAGCAGCGTGCGCAGGTCTTTGTTCATGTAAATGTGCCAGCCGGTGAACTGGCCGCCCGGCGGCTGGTCGAACGGGTTGTCGAACGTGGCCAGTTGCGCCGACAGCCCGGCCCCGAGCACGTTCGAAGCCCACGCGTTCGCCAGCAGCGGCCAGGCGGTGTCCATGATCGCCGCGCCAGGATCGGTGATCTTGCCGATGCCGGAGGCATCGGTGCGATCCAAACGGCTCGACCCGTGGGTCCGCCAAGCATCGAGCAGCCCGAGCATCTTGGCGTCCTGCGCGTTCGGTGCGCGGCCTCCGTGCAGAACCCGTGAGAGCAACGGTTCGAGCGTCACCTCCCGCACGTCCTGCGTGGCGGCGGCGTTCATCGCCGCCACGACGCGCGCGGGAGTGACGTTCCGCCCGGAGCCTAGGTTGCGCAGCAGCAGGTCGACGCGCTGCACCGACCCCAGCGTCCAGTTGTCGTCCGACGCCGGGTAGCCGGCCTGGGTGCGGTTGTTCCAGTTAACGATCTGCCCATCGGCCGGGTTGATCCCCTGCGGATGATTCTTGGCCGAGACCCAGCCGCGCCACTCCTCGTTCCCGCGGCCGTCGATCGGCATCGCCGGGTCGACGTTCCGGGGCCGGATGGGGACGCGGCCGCTGGTGAACACGCCGATGTCCTTATCGTCGATGTAGAGCGAGTTGAACGTCTGCGGGGTCCGGTTGGCGGCGCGGAAAAACTGATGGACGTTGTGGACCAGCCCGTGCGAGAGATCGTGGTAGAAGAGCTGATCCACCACGTCCCGGCCGTAGCTGGAACGCTTGGAGCTGAGGGCCACGAGCCGCCCGTGCACCCGGGCGTAGCCGGTCACCGGCCCGTGGATCGTGCGGTAGAACGCGACGTGGCTCGCATGGGCCGTGCCCGCGTCGAGGGTTCCGGCGTCGAAGAACTGCATCGCCCGGCACCGACCTCGGAACACGTAGCGATGGGTGCTGTGTCCGCACAGCGTCTCGACGTAGGTGTCGATGATGTCCAGCCTGGCGGAGGTCAGTGACCACCCCGAGTCCTGGCTGCGGCCGATGAAGATGTAGCCCGGGAACGGCGCCGAGGTGACTCCGCGCTGGCTGATGCCGGGACCCTGCTCGTCGATCTCGAGCGTCAGCCCCGGGTAGAAGTAGCCGATCTGCGGGCCGGCGACCATGATCGGGTGGTGGGTGGCGGACCGGGCGCCGGAGACCAGCAGCGCGTTCGAGGCGTGCGCGGTCGCGGCGCGGGCGACTGCGGCGGCCTGGGCCGCCCGGGTGTCGAGGCTGCCGGGGTCGAGGTTCAGGTTGCCGCTCGTCGAGCTCGGGGCGGGTCCGAAGCTGACACGCCCGGGTACGCTGACCGGCGCCTCGGGATCGTTGGCCTCCCTGAGGTCCTTCCAGACCTTGGTGCCCTTAGCGGTTCCGAGCTTTCGCTGTAGCGCGGAAAGGAACTCGCTGCGCACGGCCTCGTCGCCGCCGCCCTGCCCGACGAACTGCCCCTTTAGTGCGTTCAGAGCGTAGATGTCGGTGCGGGTGAACGGTTTCGGGTTGCCGCCATGAGCGGAGAAATACGCGTTGATTCCAGCCAGGTAGACGTCGATGTCATGCAGAACCGCGCGTCCCTTCGCGCCGTTGGCCAGGAGCGCACCGGTCTGCTTGGCGACCTCGCTCTCCGTCTGAGCGCTGGGGGTGAACTGGTGCAGGCCGGAGACCAAGCCCAGGGCGCTGAGACCCGGAGCGCCGATTGCCGCCACCAGCGAGTCGTAACGAGCCTGCTGAATCAGGAGTCCGCGCTGCTCGGCCACCACCCAGCCCGCGCCCCAGGTGACGTTGTCACGGGTGAGGCCATGGATGTGGGCGACGTGGTAGCCGTCGAAGACGATCTTCACTCCCGGTCGCGGCGTCTCGGTGACGGTTGGTCCGGGGGTCGCAACGCCGAGCGTCTCGGGCTTGAACAACCTGCTGACGTCGGTCGCGGTCACTCGGTTGAACAGTGGTGTGAGCGCGTCGTACATCTGCGCCTCACGGCTGGCGTCGGACGGTACGGGCACGCTGCCCTGGGCGCCGGAGGGGACGATGTCCCGGGCGATGATCGCGTAGTCCTTGGCCGTCGCACCCGCCGGAAGACTCGCCGCAGCGAGAATCGCCACAGCCAGCACCGCTGTTCTTGCACGCAAAGCTCTCTCCTCCGGCTCGTTCTACGACGCCGATCCCGGACACACCGTAACCGACGCGGGCTCATCGGTGTGGCACAACGCGCACTGGCTGGTTAGCCAGTCGGCTGGCCGGCCGCGGTCAGGCGGCGGTGCGGGCGAGCCGCCGGTGGGCCGCCTCGGTCAGCGGCCGGTAGGTCTCGCCCGAGGCGTCCCGGTACCACGCCAGTCCGTCCTCCGCAGGCTCGGGCATGCCGGCATCGCGCAGCGGAGCGGTCAGCGGTCGATACCAGGTGGTCACCGGGATGCGCTCGACAACGTGGACGATCGCCGGCCGGCCGTGGGGCCCACAGCCGGCCAGGGCACGACCGATGTCCCGGGCCTGTAGCTCGTGGCCCTCGCGCAATGTCACCGCCGCCATGGCGATCGGGTGCTCAGCACCGTAGGGGGTGACTCCGTAGGCCACCGCGAGATCGACGGCCGGGATGTCGCCCAGCGCGTCCCGTATGGGCACCGTGAAGGCGGGGCCGTCCGCGGTAAGCACAACATCGTTCACGCTGTCGACCCGCCACAGGTCTCCGTCCCCGTCGCGGCGGAACAGGTCACCCGTGGTCACCCACGCATCTTCGCGGGAGAACACTCCTCGCAGCGGCGTGCTGCTGGTCTGGTCGCTGCGGCGCATACGGGCCAGCAACAGTCCCACCTCGCCGGTCGCACACTCGCGGGCAAACCCGTCTTGGGCCAGGATCAGCCGACGGGCGGAGATGTCGTAGGCCGCGATCCGCACCTCCGCGGTTCCGGGCAGCGCCCGGCCCATCGCGCCCGGCTTGGAGCCGCTTACGTTGGCCAGGATCGCCCCGGTCTCGGTCGCGGCGTAGAACTCCAGCACCCGAGCCGGCTTGAACCGCTCCTGCACCCGGCGCCACAGGCCCCGGGGCATGCCCGAGCCGATGAACAGCCGCACCGGATGGTGGCGCTCGCCGGGCTGCGGCGGGGCCTCAACGAGGTCGTGGAGCAGCGTCCACGTGTACGAGGCCACGGTGACCCCGTATCGCCGCACCTCCTCCCAGAACGTGCTTGGGTCGAAGCTCGTCCCGACCGCCAGGCGTGCGCCGCCGGCGATCGCCCCGCCGATGCTCATCATCAGGCCGGAGGGGTGATAGAGCGGAGTGATCGAGTAGACGGTGTCCGCGCTGCTCAGCGCCGCGGACGAGGCGGTGCCGAAGGCCGACAGCGCCCATCGACGGTTGCTGATCCGGCTCATCCGCGTGCGTTCCCCCTCGCCGGTGAAGAGGATGAACGCGAGGTCGCTGGCCCGGCCGGGATCCGGCCGGTACCACCGCGGTAGTGCCACCGCGTCCGGGTCGATCTGCTCCATGTCGGTCGTCAGGGGCACGCCCAGGTCGCGTGGGCCCCCGCCCCCGCCGAGGACGAACGTGTGCAGCTTGCCAAGCCCGGCCGCTAGGGCGGCGCGTTCGGGGTCGGCGACGATCCGCGTCACCTGGCCGAGCTGCGCCTCGCGCGCGGTGTCCCCGTCGGGTCGGAGCATCACCGCCACGGCCCCCAACCGGTTGATCGCCACCACCAGCGCCAGCGCGGTGGGCCGGGCACCCATCAGGACGCCCACATGCTCGCCCTGGCGTACCCCGATCGAGATCAGCCCGCGGACCACGTTGTCGATGCGCTCGTTGGTCTCCCTCGCGCTGTAGCCGCGGTTCTCAAACAGGAAGAAGACGTCATCGGGCGCCTTGCGCCGTCGCTCGTCGACGAGCAGGCCCACCGATATCCGGGTGCTGGGTTGAATCTGCTCGAGCCGGGCTAGGCGGGGCAGCTGACCGGCGGTCTCCCGGGCGAGCTCACGGACGCTGCGCACAGTCCGCGAAGCCGTGCCGATGACCGAGCGGGCCATGCCGGTCCCCACCGCGCCGGCCAACTCGACGCCGTAGACCATCCGATTGCGGACCTCGGGCGAGACCTGAACCGCGGGGGCGTCGTCCAGCACCGGGGTAATGCTGTCGGGAAGCTCACCATCGCCCGCACGCCAGCGCGCCCAGTGGGCTACGGCCGGCCAGGTCGTGGTGTTCGCCGCAGAGCCGACGACAAGGCCGAAGTGGCCCGCCCGCAGGGCCAGCTCGTAGACCTCGGCCTGCGGAGCCGCGAGGCGAATCGCGCGGACGCCGGCCGCGGGCGCGATCTCGTCCACCGTGCCGACCACCGACAGAATCGGAGTCTCGATGTCAGCCAACGTCAACAGCCGGTCCTCGATCACGAACCCGCCCTGGAGCATGCGGTTGTGGGCCACGAACTGGCGCAGGAAATCGGCCATCGCCGGCCCCGGCCAGGCCACCCAGCCGTCGGCCTCCAGGAACCGCCGCTGGCCCTCGCGCGGGAGCAGCGCCTCACGGTCGTGCAGACTCAGGATGAAGTCGACCCGGCTGCGCATCGACTTGACCGGGTCGAGCAGCCGGAAGCCCGTGCGGCTGGCCCAGGCGGGGAGCGCCCAGCCGTGGAATACCCGGTCGGCCAGTAGGCCGGCCAGCCCCGAGGCCAGCTGCTCCGGGATCCCGAATGGCATGGCCAGGCGCGTATCTACCGGACTACCGAATGTGACCAACGAGGCCAGGCCCTCGTTGCGGCGGTACGCCGCCGCCTGGTAGACGAACATCCCGCCCTGCGAGTAGCCGGCCAGGTTGACGTCGTGGCCAGTGGCCGCGCGCACGCGGTCGACGGCGTCAGACACCGCGAGCACATGATCGGCCAAGGTCCGCTCCAGTCCCCCCTCCTCGCGCTCCGGCGCGCCGAAGTCGACCACCCACGGATCGACACCATTTTGGCGCAGCAGGCTGACCGCGCTGGTACTCGGAGACACGTCGTAGACCTCGGCCGCGAGCATCATCGGCGGTACCAGCAGCACCGGCGGCCCGGGGCGCTTCTTCGCCCCGGGGTGGTAGTGCCGAAGACGGTAAACCCGCTGTTCGCTGATCACCTCGTACGGCGAGGGCTCCTCGTCGGTCGTCAGCCCGCCAAAGCGCGCCACCTCGAGCGCGTTCTGCGCGGCGGCGCCGAGTCGCGCCACGGGAGCGGTGATCGTTTTCGGCAGCAGGTCCACGACTGCACATCTTCGCCGATACGGGCCCTCGCAGGCTGACTCAAGCGGCTATTGTCCTTCTGCCAACAACGGATTCGCCGGAGGCCAACATGCTGAGCTTGGACCTACAGACCGTCGAGCTGAAGATCGCCGACGGAATTGCGTGGGTCATCCTCAACCGCCCGGACGCACTCAATGCGTGGACCGAGCAGCTCGGGCAGGAGATGCTCACCGCGCTCGAGCACGCTGCCGGTGATCCGGACGTCCGCGCAATCGTGTTCACCGGGGCTGGGCGCGCCTTCTCCTCCGGCGCGGACCTGAAGGCGGGCGGCGCCTTCACCTCCGCGGGCTCACCCGATGTGCTGAACCCGCTTCGCTCGGTCTACAACCCGTTGATCCTGCGGGTCCGCACCGTCGAGAAGCCGGTCATCGCCGCGGTCAACGGTCCCGCGGTGGGCATCGGCTGCTCGCTGGCGCTGGCCTGCGACCTGATCCTCGCCGCCGAGTCGGCGTACTTCCTGCTCGCCTTCGTCAACATCGGCCTCGGCCTCGATGGCGGTGCATCGATGACGCTGCCCGAGCGGGTCGGGCACGCCCGGGCGTTCGAGATCGCCTACCTCGGCGAGAGGATCCCGGCCACCCGAGCCGCTGAGTGGGGGCTGATCAACCGGGCGGTCGCCGACGCCGACCTCGAGCCGGCGGTCACCGAGCTAGCCGCTCGCCTCGCCGCGGGTCCTCCGGGGTCATACGCGAGCATCAAGCGCACGATCAACCATCGCTCCTACGCCGGGTTCGACGAGTTGCTGGAGCTCGAGGCGGTGACCCAACAGGAGCGGGCGGAGTCCTCGGACTTCATGGAGGGGGTGCTGGCGTTCATGCAGAAACGCCGGCCGGAGTTCAAGGGTTCCTGACCGCGGGTAGGCTACGGCCGTCTCGATGAACCTCGCCAACATCCTCACCCAAGCCGCCGAAAATGACGGCGAGCACATCGCGGTCAAGCTCGACGACGCCGAGCTCTCCTACGCGCAGCTTGACGAAGCCTCGGCCCGCGTGGCCCAGCTGCTGCACGACCGAGGCGTCGAGCCCGGCGACCGCGTGGGAATCATGTTGCCGAACGTTCCCTACTTCCTGGCCTGCTACTACGGGGTCCTGCGGGCGGGTGGCGTCGTGGTGCCGATGAACGTGCTGCTGCGCAAGCGCGAGGTGGCGTTCTATCTGAACGACCCGGAGGCGAAGCTGCTGTTCGCCTGGCACGACTTCGCTCAGGACGCCCAGGCGGGCGCCGAGGAGGCCGGTGCCGAGTGCATCCTCGTCACGCCGGGCGAGTTCGAGAAGCTGGTGGCCGGCGCCGAGCCGCGCGCGGAGGTGCATGACCAAGATCCCGACGACACCGCCGTGATCCTCTATACGTCCGGAACCACCGGCACGCCCAAGGGCGCGGAGCTGACTCACAGCAACCTGACTCGCAACGCCGAGATCGCCGCCGGCCTGTTCGACCTGGGTGCCGACAGCGTGATCCTGGGCGCGCTACCGCTGTTTCACTCCTTTGGCCAGACCTGCTCGATGAACGCCACCGTCACCGCGGGCGCGACGCTCACACTGATTCCGCGCTTTGATCCCGCCAAGGCGCTCGAGATCATCGAGCGTGATCACGTCAACGTCTTCCTCGGAGTGCCGACGATGTACGGAGCGATGCTGCACTGCTCCGAGCGGGAGAACTTCGACACCTCGACGCTTGAGGTCTGCGCCTCAGGCGGATCGGCTATGCCGGTGGAGCTGATGCGCGGCTTCGAGAAGGCGTTTGGCGCAGATGTGCTGGAGGGCTATGGGCTCTCGGAGACCTCGCCCGTGGCCTCCTTCAACCACCCCGGCCGGGAGCGCAAGCCGGGGTCCATCGGCACGCCGATCGACGGAGTCGAGATGAAGGTCGTCGACGACGAGGGTGGGCAAGTCGATCAGGGCGATGTCGGGGAGATCGTGATCCGCGGCCACAACGTCATGAAGGGCTACTGGAATCGTCCCGATGCCACCGAGGAGTCGATCCGGGATGGCTGGTTCCACTCCGGCGACATGGCCACCGTCGACGAGGACGGCTACTACTTCATCGTCGACCGCAAGAAGGACATGATCATCCGCGGTGGCTACAACGTGTATCCCCGCGAGATCGAAGAGGTGCTCTACGAGCACCCGGCCGTGCGCGAAGCCGCCGTACTCGGGATTCCGCACGACGAGTACGGCGAGGAGGTCGGCGCGGCTGTGGCGCTCAAGGACGGCGAGGAGGTCAGCGCCGACGAGTTGCGCAAGTACGTCAAGGACCAGGTGGCGGCGTACAAGTATCCGCGCCGGGTCTGGTTCGTCGATGAGCTGCCCAAGGGCCCGACCGGGAAGATCCTCAAGCGCGAGATCGACCCGCCCGAAGGCGATTGACCGCAGACGTGGAAATCCGCCCTGCGCGGCGGCCCGACACCGGATTGCTGTTCACGATGGTCCAGGAGCTGGCGGACTACGAGCGCGCATCGGACCGCGTCGTCGGCAGCGAAGAGCTGCTCGGAGCCGCGCTGTTCGATGACCCGCCCGCCGCCGAGGCGGTGATCGCCGAGATCGGTGGTCAGCCGATCGGGTTTGCCCTGTTCTTCACCACCTTTTCCACCTGGCTGTGCCGGCCCGGCCTGTGGCTCGAGGATCTCTTCGTGCGCCCGGAGCATCGCGGCGGCGGAGTCGGCCGGGCGCTCCTCGCGCACCTCGCCCGGCTGGGGGTCGAACGCGGCTGTGGGCGCGTGGAATGGTCCGCCCTGGACTGGAACACGCCGGCACATGAGTTCTACGACCGGCTTGGGGCAGCTCGTCTGGATGAGTGGGACGGATTTCGCCTGGAGGGCGACTCGCTGCGCGCGCTGGCTGATCTCAGTCTGCGCTGAGCACGCGGGGCGACGCCGGCAGGATGCCGCCACGCGGTCCCGTCACACCCCCGGCGGGCGCGCGCAGCTCTACGGCAATAGAAAAGCCCCACCGGAGCGGGGCTTTCCCGTAGCAGGCCTATAAGCCGGATCTTGTCGAGAGCAACCATCCATCTAAGCGGCCTACCCGGACCTTGGCGGGCAACCTGCAAACGGTCCTGCTTGGCCTAGCATCAGGTGGGGTTTACCTGGCCGCCGCGTCACCGCGACGCCGGTGCGCTCTTACCGCACCATTTCACCCTTACCGGCCTGGAGCTCTGCAGCGGCCCCAGGCTTAGGCGGTGTCTTTTCTGTGGCACTTTCCCGCGGGTTTCCCCGGGTCGGCGTTACCGACCACCTTGCCCTTTGATGTCCGGACTTTCCTCGAAGGCGTTGACCTCCGCGGTTGCTCAGCCTGCAACGCTGAGCATAGCGCCGAAACCCCGCCGTCCGGCGTCAGGCGAGCGTCGAAGCGCACCCCTTACAACGCCCGCCGATCGGACGGGCGTGGACGCCATATTCCGGCGCCATCTCCTGCGCACACACGGGGCAGGCAACGACTCGGTGGGCGGTGAGTTCCTCCCATACGCCGACCAGCACTTCGTCCAGCGTCGGCTCACCGCCCACCTCGTCGAAGAGCGAAGGAGGACGTGAGGCAAGCATGGTGCTCATGCGTCGGACCCGTTCACGCCATGCTCCGCATCAGACCTACCACTTTCCCGAGGACTCGAACGTCCCGGCTGCGGATCGGCTGCATGGCCTCGTTTTCGGGTTGAAGGCGTACGTGATCGGCTTCCTGGAAGAAGCGCTTGACCGTCGCCTCCTCGCCCACCAGCGCGACCACGATGTCGCCGTCATTGGCGACGTCCTGGGGACGGACGACG
Organism: uncultured Solirubrobacterales bacterium; assembly: GCA_963844475.1. Taxonomy (GTDB): domain Bacteria; phylum Actinomycetota; class Thermoleophilia; order Solirubrobacterales; family Solirubrobacteraceae; genus Palsa-465. Next base: position 700,382 of record CAWJOL010000004.1, read on the forward strand.
ACCAGGTCGCCATCCAGGATCCCGACATCCTTCATCGACTCGCCGCGCACGCGCAGCAGGTACTCGCCATCTTCCCCGCCGGCAAACCCAGGGGTCTGGATGTAGTCCTCGATGTTCTCCTCGGCGAGCACCGGCTGCCCGGCGGCAACCTGTCCAACGAGCGGCAGCCCGGGACGCACGAAGCTCCGTACGCCCGCGGCCGCCCGGTCGAGCAGCTCAATCGCGCGCGGCTTGGTGGGATCGCGCCGCAACAGGCCGATGCGCTCGAGGTTGGCCAGATGCGCGTGTACGGTCGAGGACGAGGCCAGTCCCACCGCCTTGCCGATGTCGCGCACCGTCGGCGGATAGCCGTACTTGGCCGAATAACGCTTGATGAAGTCAAAAATCTCCTGCTGACGTTTGGTGAGATCCACCCGTCCACTCCTTGTCGCGTTGGCCCCCGGCGGCGCCGGTGGGTCGAACATGTGTTCGTGAATCTAGCGCGGCCCCAGGACGGACACAACTTTGCCCGCATCGCCCGCAGCGGGATCGAAGCCGCGAGACGGCTACGGGATCTTGCTGTCAAGGTTGCGAGCGTGCTGCAGAACCTGCTGCTGGACCACGAGCGACTGCTGCAGCAACGCGAGCGTCTGCCGCTGAATCGCCAGGCTCTGCTTCTGCACCGAGAGCGAGTGGTCCTGGGTCCGCTTGGATCCACGCAGCGTCGCCAACACCCGTGGCACCCTGGCGAGCATCCCCTGCACATCGGCTAGCGCGGGAGGAAGCAGCGTGGAAACTCGGGCCAGAGGCTCGATCAGATTTGCTCCCCGCACTGCCGTGAAGAAGCGGTCCGCCGCGTCGAGGGCGATCGCGAGCCGGTCCCGTGTCGTGGCCGCCGCGGCGAGACCGCGCAGCTGGTTGAAGAGACCCGGTAGGTCGACAGCCCTCAGCGTCGACAGGAGCGGAGTGGCTTGGGCGGCCAGACCCCGCGCTATACGAGCCGACCGGACCGGGTCAGAGCCGCGGACCGCCCGCAGCGCCGGCATGAGTTGATGAATCGTCGCCGGCAACGGCGCCAGCGCCGGGTCCGCCCGGCTCAACAGAATCCTGCTGACCCTGTCCTGACTTGCGACATGACGCAACTGCGCGCGCAGGAGCACGAGCTGAGCGCTCAGCAGTCCGAGCAGCACGAACACCACCACCGCGGCCAGCGCCCATGGCAGGGCCGCGCGCCCGCGAGGGGTGGCTGCGGCACCTGGGTGGTTGACGAGGTTGGTGGGAGCCAAGATGGTTCTCGGCCCGAACCTCAGAAACCGGTGGCCGTCGATCGGCCAGACCGGATGGCCTGGCGCAGGGCTCAGTCTGCCCGGTGGCAACGCCCGACAAACTCAGGCGGAGAGGAACGGCAGCGCCAGCGCCAGCAGTTCCTCGGGCGCCTCCTCGGGCAGGAAGTGACCGGCCCCCTCGATCTCTCGCACCTCCAGGTTTGCGACCGTCATCGGGGCGAGCAGCGCCCGCAGTAGGCTCGCGCCGCCCATCAGCAGCAGGGTGGGGACATCCAGGCGCCCGGGATTCTCCTTTGAGCGCGCGCTGGCTGGAAGCTCGCGCGTCAGGAAGGTCCGGTAGAGCGCCGAGCTGGCCCTGGCCCGGGCGGGTTCACGCAGGACGTCGGCGTAGACGTCGAGCTCGTCGTCGCTCCAGCGCTTGCCGCGGCCACTGCCCTTCCGGATCACCGTCCGGACCGGAACGGGACTCAAAGTCATCGTCAGCGGCCCGAGAACCGGGGTCGCCACCGGGCCTTGGTAGGCCAGCATCTGGAGCAGCGCGGCGGGACGGCGCTGAGCCGCGGCCGGCCACGGCGGGACGATGTCGAGCGCGACCAGCCGTTCGATGCGCTCTGGATGCTCGAGCGCCATCAGAAACGAGACGTAGGCACCCCAGTCGTGGCTGATAACCCTGACCCGGTCGAGCCCCTCGGCGTCGAGCAGGGCGATGATGTCAGCCGCCAGCGTTGCCTTGGCATACCGGCCCGCGGGCGCCTCGGAGAACCCCATGCCGCGCAGATCTGGCGCGAGCACTCTGTAGCTGGCAGCCAAGCGGGGGATCAGGAACCGCCAGCACCACCCGTGCTGGGGCCAGCCATGCAAAAGCAGCAACGGCGGGCCCTCCCCCGCCTCCGCAACGTGCAGCCTGACGTCGCCCGCTTGGACAAAGCGGTGCGTGACGCCGGTGACGGGCGGCAGCTCAGACAGTTCCATGACTCAAACGCTAACCGGGCTGCCGCCGCCGCGTCTACCGGCTGCGGTTGTGCCGGCCGTCGCGCCGGCGTGATCCGGCACCCTGGCGCGAGGAGGCGCCGTGGCGAGCGGACCCGCCACCCTGCCGAGCCGGTCCCGAGCCCTGGCGAGCCGATCCCGAGCCCTGGCGAGCCGGTCCTGAGCCCTGCCGAGCGGAGCCCGAGCCCTGGCGGACCGGCGCCGCCGTGCGGACCCCGTCATCGCCGCCGAGCCCGTGCTCGATGCCGAGCTGACGCGCAAACCGGCTGACCTCATGACGTTGAGCACTGTCGACGAGCGTGATCCCGATGCCGGGGCGACCAGCGCGGCCCGTTCGCCCGATCCGGTGCACATAGGAGTCGCGGTCCGGCGGCGGATCAAAGTTGATCACATGGGAGATGTTGGCGATGTCGATCCCGCGGGCAGCGACATCGGTCGCTACCAGCGTGTCAACCTTGCCAGACTCAAAGCTGGCCAGTGCTCGCTCACGCTGTCCCTGGCTCTTGTTGCCGTGCATCGCCACTGCGGTGATGCCATGTGACTGGAGTCGCTTGACCAGACGATCAGCACCGCGCTTGGTGCGCACGAAGACGAGCGTTAGCTCGCGCTCGCGGCTCAGCTCAGTGACCAGCGAATCCAGGCGCCCCTCATGGGTGACCCGGATGAACCGGTGCTCGATCTGAGCCGCGTCATGTCGCACCACCGGCTCGTGCTCGTGGAGGATCGCGTTGTGGGTATATCGATGCGCAACCTCGCCGACCGCACCGTCGAGCGTGGCCGAGAAGAACAGCGTCTGCCGCTGTTCACGGCAACCCTTGACGATCCGGTCAACCGCTGGGCGGAACCCCATGTCGAGCATCCGGTCGGCCTCGTCGAGGACCAGGAGCTTGATCTGCGAGAGCGAGAAGGCGCCGCGGGCGATCAGGTCCTCCAAGCGCCCGGGTGTGGCGACCAGGATGTGCGAGCGGCCTGCCTCACGCGCCTGCTTGACCAGGCCTGCGCCGCCGTAGACCGCGGTGACGCGCAACGCGCGAGCGTGAGCGATTGGACGAATGTCCTCGACGATTTGCTGGGCCAGCTCCCGGGTGGGCGAGAGGATCAGCGCTGCGGGCCGGGGACCGTCGCTGGCGATCCGATCGACCAGCGGAATTCCGAAAGCAAGCGTCTTGCCTGACCCGGTGGGGGATTTGGCGAGCACGTCGTGGCCGGCGAGCACATCGCCGATCACGAGGCGCTGCACTGCGAATGGTTCTTTGATCCCGCCGTCAGCCAGCGTGCTGACGACGACATCGGACACGCCGAGATCGGCGAAGGACTGCGTTGACATCTAAGACTCCTTGACAGCGGCGTGGCCGCGTACGGTTCGGGAGACGGCTGACCCCGAAACCGCGCTAAAAGCGGGTACCAAGAAGCTGCCTCGCGGCCGACGGAGGCCGACCGCTGGTAACCAACGTAGCAGCAGCGGCGATTTCAGTACGCGTAGTTGCGAGCGCCGGAGGACGCTGGAGCGCTTGGAGCGGGTGGCTTCCCAGTCGCCGAACCGCCGGCGCCGACCGCATTCCAGGTGCCGACGTCCTTGATCCCCTGCCCCTTGGCCTGGCCCGGCGACTGGTCCTGGGCGAACGTGTAGAGCGGCATCCCCTTGTAGGTCACCTGCTGTTTGCCATCGGGACGCTTGATCACTCCGAGGCCACCGACCCCGCCGACCGGCTTCGCGCCCAAGGGGATGGTGAGCGGGTGCCATGTCTTCAGGCAGGCAGCGGTGCAGATGAAGTTCCCGACCTGCTCGCCGCTGAGGCGGTAGAGCGTTAGACCCTGCTGGTCGACGAGGACGGTTGACCCCAAGCTCGAGTTGGGGGTTGCCTTGACCGTGACGGCGTTGTGTGCAGACGACGCCGAGGAACTGCCGCCACACGCCGCGAGCAACAGAGCCGCGGCGACCGCGGGGAACGAGAGCTTGAAGAAGGAACGCATCGTCTGACTCCTGTCCTGGCTGGAGAGCGAAGCCGAAATTGGCTTCTGCTCGTGAGGACGGCGGAAGCGGCTGATTTATTCCCACTACGGCGCTGAGGCTTCACGCTGACGGGCCTCTGGCTGCAGACCCCCCGGATCAGGCGGTGCCGGCACCGCCGACCTGCTGCGGGGAGCCGCAGAACGCGCACCTGCTGGCCATGACCGGGATGTCACTCAGGCACTCAGAGCATGGACGCGTCTCGGACTCCACGTCGGGCTGGGTCTTGCGTCGCGCCATCAGCGCGTTGATCGGCTGCACGACGAAGAAGAACACCGCCGCCGCAACGGACAGGAACGCAATCAGGAAGTTGAGGAAATCGCCGTAGCGGAAGACGCTGCCGTTGATGGTGAAGGTGAGCCCGGAGAAGTCCGGCTTGCCGAAGATGACCCCGATGATCGGCGTGAGGATGTCCCGGACAAGCGCGGTGACCACAGCGCCGAACGCCGCACCGACCACGACCGCGACGGCAAGGTCGACGACGTTTCCTCGGAGGAGGAACGTCTTGAAGTCGTTCAGCACAGGGTGTCTCCTTTGCTCGGTTGGACCGATCTCAGCTCTGATTCGCAGCGCGGGGCGAACTCCCTGCCGAGAGACGCTTGTGGCTAACCTCACAAATCCGTGGCTCGCGGGACGGCCGGCGCCGCGATCGAGCTCTGCGGGTCGATCAGGATCTTCGCGTGAGTCTCCGGATCCCGGAGCGCCTCAAAGGCAGCGTCGACCCCGGGCAGGCCGACGGTTCCAGTCACCATCGCCGTCGGGTTCACCTTGCCCTCGGCGAGCAGATGGAGCGTGTCGCGGAACTCGAGCGGCGTGTAGCCGAGCACGAACCGCAGGTCGATCTCCTTGTTGATGGCCATTGCCGGGCGGATCTTGTCCGGCTGCATGCAGACTCCGACAACCACCACGCGCGACCACAGCGGAGCGCTGGTGATGATGCCGTCGATGATCCCGGGAACGCCGACGCATTCGAAGATCACCGGATGCTTCGGCATGGCGCCGAGCTTCTCCGCCGTCCGCCACAGCTGATGCCACGGCACGGGCAGCCGCCTCAGCTTTTCCATCGTGCCAACCGCCAGTTCGGCCGCCGCCGGGAAATCCTTGACGTGAGCATGGTCGCCTGAGGCGTCGTACGGAGAATCCTGGTTGGGGTCGACGACGACGTCCGCACCGCACGCGCGGGCCAGCTCCCTGCGGCCCGGTGAGAAATCGCTGGCCAGCACAGTGCGGACACCTCGAGCCTTGAGCATGGTGATCACGGCCAGGCCGACGGGACCGCAGCCGACCACGATTGCCACATCGCGCTTCTTGACCTCGGAGCGACGGACGGCGTGATAGCCGACCGCCAACGGCTCGGTGAGCACGCCGACCTCGGGCCGCAGACCATTGGGGAGCGCAAACATGAGCGATTCCTCGGCCAGCACCTGCTCGGCATAGCCGCCGGGCGCCGCGGCGGATAGACCGACCGCGTGTATCTGTGCCCCACACCTGATCAGCGGAAGCGCCACCACGGGCGTACCGGCCGCCACCTTCCTGCGCGACTTGGGGCCGTAATCGGCGACCTCGCCGCAGAACTCGTGACCCAGGACGACCTGTTGATCGGAACGCATGAATCCGTCGTATCCCGCCTCCACCATCACGTCGGCCTGTTCGTCGGCGTGATGACGAACGTGGAGGTCCGAGCCGCAGATCCCGCAGCGCGTGACGTTGATGACCACCTGGCCTCGGGCGGGCTCAGGCGCCGGGAGGTCGATCACCTCCAGCTTCGCGGCCTGGCAGGCGACTGCCTTCACGGTCTCAGGGGCGGTTGCGGCCGTAGATGTCGTGGGCTTCCACCCATTCCTCGGCCACGATCGCCGACCCGAGGGAAAGCTCTCCGCAGAGCACGGTGGCGGCGACGATCTCGGCAAACTTGCGCACCTTGCCCGTTCCGTAGCAATCGAGCAACTCGAGGCACTCGCGTTGGGTGGCCAGGCCGGTGCCACCCCCGTAGGTCGCGACGATCAACGACGGGATCGTGACAGAGTAGTAGTAGTCGCCGTTCTCGCGCAGCTCGGCGTAGATGAACGCGGCGGACGACTCCGCCACGTTCGCGGCGTCCTGTCCGGTGGCAATGAACATCGCCGTGATCCCGTTGGCCGAGTGGGCGCCGTTGTTGTTGACGCCGGACATGAACCCACCGAGGTTCGACACCTGGCGCGCGCGGTACATCAGCGCCGAGTCCGAGCGCATGATCTCCTTGAACAGGCGGTTCGGGACGGTCGCCTCGGCGACAACCCGCTTGCCGCGAGTCCGCAGCATATTCACCTGTGAGCTCTTCTTGTCGGTGGCGAAGTTCGACTCCAGAAAAAAGTGCTCGATCTCCGAACGCTGCCCGGCAATCCAGGCGCACGCGGCCGCCGTGGCCTTCCCGGTCAGGTTCTGGCCCGCCGCATCGCCGGTCGTGTAATCGAATCTCGTGTAGACGATGCGCCCCGCCGTGTACTGCTCGATTTCGATCAACCGGCCGGACTTCGTGGTGGTCTCCGCCGCCGCCTTGATGTCCTGGAAGCTCGCTCGCAACCATCCGCAGAAGTCTCGGGCCTCACGCGCGCTGGGAAACAGAAAGGCGGGTGCGCGCTGCATTCGATCATCCATGATCGTCGTCGTCACGCCTCCGGCCTCATAGAGCAGGCGCATGCCACGGTTGTAGCTCGCCACCAGCGTTCCCTCCGCGGTCGCGAGCGGCACGTAGAACTCGCCCTGGGCGTGCTCACCGTTGACGAGCAACGGCCCGGCAAGCCCAATCGGGACCTGGGCGACACCGACGAACTGCTCGACGTTGCCGCTCAGCACCTGCGGGTCGAACGAATAGCTCGACACGTGCTCGAGTGAGGCGCCGGCGCGTTCTTGCACGAACTCCTGCCGGCGCTTCGCCGCCTCCCGCGTGTAGTCGTCCTCACGGTCACGTGGGACAGGTATCCGGCCGGTTTCCATCGCGCTCGTCGGCGAACGCTACTTCAACCTGTGCCGCCGTGGCCCCACGTCGCCCCGCCCGGCTGATGCCGGCGCACTTGGGCTGCGGGTGAATCGACCTAATCAAAGATCGTGGCCGGCAATGACCGGCCGTGGTCGAGCCTCAGCTCAGGCCCCTCTCCTCCTCCGGCAGGCCTGATCGACGCAGTCACCGCGTCCCGCCTGCCGTGGGATACCCGCATCCGGCGGCTGCGGGCGCAGCTTCAGTCCTGCGGCGGGCTGAGCGCGACCTGTAGCCGGACGGTCGTGCCGGTTCGGTCGCTAAGAATGTCGAGTTCGGCACCCAGGCTCTCGGCGCGCTCGCGCATCCCCCGCAGACCGTGGCCGTGGAGCGACGGTCGGCGCAGATCCGCCTTGAAGCCGTGTCCGTTGTCGGTGACCTCGACCGATAGCTGGGTCTCGGACCCGGTGACCCTGACGATGATGTGTCGGCCGTCGGGCGTGTCGGCAGGCGTTGGTCAGCGCCTCGCTGATGATGCGCAGAACCTCGGTCCCGCGGCGTCCAAAGGATCCGGTGGGCAGACCATCGTCGGTTTCGAGGATCATCTCGCAGTCGGGCGCCGTCTCACGTTTGAGGTCGACGAGCTCGCGGAGGGCCTCGGAGAAGTCCCGCGCGTCGTCGTGATCCAGGCTCAGGTCGTAGATGGCGGCGCGGAGCTGCAGGCCGACCTGCTGCAGAATCGCCTGGACGCCCCGGCGGCGCTCCGGCTGTCCCTGCCGCTGACGATGAGAGCGGTCGTCAAGCTCTGGAGCGCCCCATCATGAAGGTCGCGGGCTATGCGCTTGCACTCGGCTTCGCGGACATCCTCGAGGCGAGTATCCGCGGCCGCACGCTGCCCCTGTGCCTCACGTCGACCTCCGTCCCGTCCTTGCGCGCGACCGACACCTCGCCACGCCAGCGCCCGTTCTCGTCCAGCTCTCGACGCATCGCATCCCGCGCCTCCTCACCCAGGCTCGTGAACGCCACCTCATTGACGTGCCGACCCAAAACCTCCCCCGCGCTCCAACCATAAAGCCGCTCCGCCCCCGCAGCAGGCGTTGATCGTCGTGAGGAGTCGGTCGAGGTGACCGAGCCTGTCGAGCGCGACTTGCCGGGCACGCTGGAGCGGACGCTACCTCGGCCGGTAAAACAAAAAAAGCCCCGCCGGAGCGGGGCTTTCTCCAGTGCGCCCGAGAGGACTCGAACCTCCACGGACCAATCGGTCCACAAGGCCCTCAACCTTGCGCGTCTACCAATTCCGCCACAGGCGCGGTGGGGCGGCCAGTATAGATATCCGCTGTCAGCGAGATGCCCGACCACGGTGCGCGGCGTGGGGTAGTCCGGCCGCGTAGAGCTGCCAGACCTCCGCGGGGCTCAGCGGCCGTCCGTAGGTGCGAAGTTCGTCGACGGCGCCGACAAACGAGTCGGCCGGGGCATAGGCCCGGTCTCCGGCTCCGATGGTCAGGGGCCCGGTGGCGGCCGGCAGGACGGTGACGTGCTCGACGTCCTCGGGGACGCCGTCGACGTACACCGACACGGTGTAGGACCGGGCGTCATATACCCCAACCACGTTGTGCCAGCTGCCGAGCCGCGGCGGGAGACGACCGTCGTCATAGTGCATGTTGGCCTGGACGCCGCACTGCGACGGAGGGCAGGTCGGGCTTGACGGAACCAGAAACGTCCACCAGGTCCGGTGAGCCGCCGACGGTCTCCCGGAAGCGATCTCCCCGGGGCGCGTCTGAGGACTGCGCGTGGCGGTGGAGATCCCGAGCGAGAAGGTCGAGCCGGCGGGACCGGGCTGACTCACCGCGGAGCCAGATTGCAGGCTGAGCCGTGAGCTCAGCCACGCCGACACGGTGAACGAGTGCGTCGTGTCGATCACCGGACCTGCGGTTTGGGCCACCGCTCCCGGCCCGGGAATGTAGAGCCCACTTCCGTGCAGACCCCGCGTCCAGCGCGCGCCGCCGCGGAGAGTCAGCGAGGCCCGCCGCCCGCTGGCGTCGGCCGCGCTCGCGCCGAGTCCCTCGTCAAAATGCCACAGGCCGGTGGTGCCGGGGGCGATCGCTCCGGCCTGCGGACGCACGCCGGCGGAGTTCTCCGAAGCGGCGCTCAGGCGCGCGTTCCAGGCCTGGAACAGGCTTGGGTCGATCGTGAACACCCGCCGGTCATAGGAGATGATCCCCAGCTCCTGCTCGTAGTCGGCGAGCTCGGTGAACACGGCGGCCGACACCCCCGGCGTGCGGATCTCCTGCGCCAGCATCGCGAACTGACTGCCCAGCACCCCGGTAATCCAGGGAAGCGGCCATTGGGCGGCCGGCGTCCCGACGCTCTCCAGGACCCCGGGCCAGCGATGGCCGACGGGCGGGAACGCCAGCACCCCACCGTACTCGCCGACCACTGAGGCCCGGCGGTCACCGGGCACGGCGAACGGACCGGCGTAGAGATGCGCGTCACGGATGTCGCTGGCGGGGGACTCGAGGGCGGCGCAGCAGTTCGCGCTGCCGCTCTGGGTGTCGACCAGCGCCATCGGATCGAGCCGCTTGACCGTCCTGGTGATCCCGCTCAGATCAAACTGCTGCCAGCCTTCGTTGAACGGCACCCAGCTGACGATCGACGGGTGTGAGCGAAGCTGGGCCACGACCGAGCTCAGCTCCCGCCGGAACTCCAGGCGGGCGCCCACGCTCGGGGGTTGCTGGCTGGTGATCGGCATGCTCGGCATGTCCTGCCAGACGAGGATGCCCAGCTGATCCGCCCACAGGTACCAGCGATCGGGCTGCACCTTGGCGTGCTCTCGCAGCATGTTGAAACCCAGCCGCTTAGCGCTGAGGATGTCGAACCGCAGTGCCGCGTCGGTCGGAGCGGTGTAGAGGCCATCGGGCCACAGCCCCTGGTCCAGCGCGCCGCTCTGGAACACGAAGCGTCCGTTCAGCAGGATTCGGGTGACTCCGTTGACGCGTCCCAGCGTGACCGAGCGCATCCCGAAGTAGCTCGCGACCCGGTCGGTCTCCCCCGTGGCCGTCAGCAGCCGCACCTGCAGCCCGTACAGGTACGGTCGCCACGGCCACCACAGCTTGGCGTGGGGAATGCTCAGCACGAGCTGATGCCCGACGCGGGCCTGTGCAGTGGAGAGGACGCTGTGGCCGACCGTGACCGAGGCCTCCAGCCGCGCTGCGCTCGGTCCCGCGACCTCGGCCGAGACGATTACCCGGTCCCGTCGAACGTCCGGCACGATTTGGAGCGCCGATACATGCGAGGGCGCCACTGGCTCGAGCCAGACGGTCTGCCAGATCCCGCTCGAGGGCGTATGAAGGATGCCCGCCGGCACGCCGGCGGCCTGCTTGCCCACGGGTTCCCCGGCCGAGCCGAACGGATCGCTGTAGCCGACCACGAGCTCGTTGGTCCCGTGCGCGCGCAGCGCAGTGGTGACATCGAACGAAAAGCCGTCGTAGCCGCCGCGGTGGGTCCCCATCAGACGCCCGTTGAGGTATACGCGTGCTGCCCAGCTGACCGCGCCGAAGTTGAGTCGCAGGCGACGCGAGCGCCAGGCCGACGGGACGCTGAAGGATCGGCGGTACCACCCGGCCGTGTCCGTGCGTTCAATGCCTGACAACGCCGACTCGACCGGAAACGGAACGAGAATCGTCTCGGCCAGCGTGCGGTGAAATGGTGGCGGCTCACCGACCGCCGCCGGTTCGTACTCCCAGCGCCCGTTGAGGCTTTGCCAGTCTGGACGGCGAAGCTGAGGCCGCGGATACTCGGGCAGGGGGCTGGTCGTCGAAACCTGGTCGGTCCAGGGCGTGCTCAGCGGAGCGGGCTGGCGGACGTAGCCAGCCTGCGCGGCCCCCGGCAACGTGCAGAGCAACGCCGCAGCGAGTGGGAGAACCAGGCTATGGCGACCGCGGCGACGAATCCGCGCATTCTCCCCTGCGGCGATCTAGGCTGTCCTCTCCCCCCGGTGACGACTGCATCCAGGCGCAGCGGCTAGTCGACTCGCAACAGCAAGCCCAGAATCGACTCCGCCCGAGCGGCGTCCGGCTCCTCCCCGGTGATGAGGTCCAGGTACACGTAGGACTCGATGATCCTCACGATCGTATATGCGACATCGTGCAGGTCGACGGGGAGATCAAGTGCCCCCCGCGCGGTTTCCTCGCGCAGCAGCGCTTCAACCGCCTCGATCAGCCTGGGCTGAAAGCCGGCGTCACGCCAGGTCAGAAGGCGCATCGCCAGCTCTCCCTCCTCGGCCAGAAACCGGCTCATCCCCGGGTTGCCCAGCACAGCGGCGATGAAGCGGCTGATGATCTGCACGACCCGCGGGGCGCCGTGCTTGCGAGTTCGTGCCTGCTCACGGGCCAGCGTCGGTGCGGCGAGCGACCACAGGACCTCCACCAGCAGCCGCTCGCGTGAGCCGACCCAGCGGTAGAGCGTCACCCGGTTGACCTCGAGCTCAGCGGCCAGAGAGCTCATATCGACCCGATCGCCCTCCACAAAGCGCCGGCGAGCTAGCCGGAAGGCCTGGAGCGCGTTGCCGCGTGACCCCGGCTTGAACGCCGGCGGCTCACCCTCCGCGAGGCGCGCCAGCTGTCGCTGGAGCAGCGTCGTTCCATCCTGGGAGAACGAGGAATTGCCGGCGCGCACGGCTCATAGGATGACGGCCTGACGGACGGCCTCGCCCCGGGCCAGGCGATCGAAGCCCTCGTTGATCTCCTCGAGGGCCAGCCGGTGGGTCAAGAGCCGCTCCACCGGGAGATCACCGGAACGGTGCAACGCGACCAGGCGCGGGATGTCGCGGGCCGGGACTGCCGATCCGAGGTAGCAGCCGCGCAGCGTCTTCTCTTCGGCCACCAGGCTGACCGCGGAGATGCTGAGCATCTGCGCCGGATCTGGAAGCCCAACCGTGACGGTGGTGCCTCCGCGGCGCGTGGCCGCGTAGGCCTCCGCCAGCACCGCCGCGCTACCGGCGGTCTCGATCACGCGGGCCGCTCCGCCGCCGGTCACCGCGCGGACCTCGGCCTCGGTGTCCTGGCCGGCCAGCACCGCGTGCGTGGCCCCGAGCTCCAGCGCAAGGTCCAGCTTCTCCTGGATCACGTCGACCGCGACAATCGTCGATGCCCCCGCCACCCGGGCGCCCAGCAGCGCCGCGAGCCCGACTCCGCCGAGTCCGAACACGGCCACGCTGTCGCCCGGCGACACGCCTGCGCTGTACAGAGCCGCCCCCACACCGGTGAGTACCGCGCAGCCGAACAGCGCCGCGATCTCGAAGGGCAGCTCGGGGTCCACCTTGACCGCAGAATGCGTGCTGACCACGGCATGGTCGGCGAACGCCGACACACCGAGATGGTGGTGCAGCGGCTCGCCCTCGGGATCCCGCCAGCGCCGAGCCCCGGACAGCAACGAGCCGGCGGCGTTGGCAACCGCACCGGGCTCACACAGCGCGGCGCGGCCGTCCAGACATGGCTCGCAGCGGCCGCAGCTCGGGACGAACGCGAGCACGACATGGTCTCCGGGAGCAAATTCACTCACGCCGGGTCCCAGCTCGACCACCTCCCCCGCGGCCTCATGTCCCAGAACCATGGGCATCACGCGGGGACGGGAGCCGTCGATGACCGAGAGGTCGGAGTGGCAGAGGCCGGCCGCGCGAACGCGGATCAGGATCTCTCCGGGCCCCGGTGGTGCCAGCTCGAGTTCTACGATCTGCAGCGGACGGCTGTCGGCATACGGCGCAGGCCTGCCCATCTCGCTCAGGACGGCTCCTCGCACATTCATGGCGTCTGCACCTCGGTCACGATCAGCCGCTCCAGCGCGGCTCTCATCCTCGGGGGGATCTCGACCGGGCGCCTGCGCTCGCGGTCGACGAACACGTGCACGAACCACCCCACCGCGGCGGGCGAGTCCTCGCCCGAACGGGCCAGCGCGATCTCGTAGCGCACGCTGCTGCGGCCGAGATGGCCGACCCTGAGCGCGGCATCAATCACCTCCGGAAAGCTCACCGCCGAGCGATACTCGCAGTGGGACTCGGCGCACAGACCGATGACCTCGCCGTCGGTGATGTCGAGGCCCCCCTGATTGATCAGCCAGTGGTTGATCACCGTATCGAAGAACGCGTAGTACTCGACGTTGTTGACGTGCCCGTAGACGTCGTTGTCGCCCCACCGGGTCGGAATCTGCAGCGTGAAGGGATAGTCCTTGAGGGTCGGCGTCTCAGAGCTCATTCCCGGCACGCTACAGATGCATTCCTCGTTGCGACATCCGCCGGGAACGATATAAGGTTTGCAACAACGTCCCGAGGTGTTGCAAAGGAGCGTCCAAATGCGCAAATCCGATTGGCAGGCTGTAGGCGAGGTCGCCGGCGAGGCCCTGGCCGCGACGGGCACGCTGGTCAAGGACATTCACGAAGGCGTCGCCAGCCGGCCGTTCGGCATTCTTGGACCGGTCGCGGAACCGGCGCGAGTGATCCACGACAGCGCCAGCCGGGCGGTCTACGCCGGCGTTCGCGGCGGCCTGCGCTCGCTGGCCCGTGGTGGGGCCGAACTGGCGGCGGCGCGCGCTCCGGTCGACGGAGCCCCGCTGAGCACGCGGCCCGTCGCGTCGCTGGTGATCGGAGCGGTCAACGGGTTCTACGGAAACCATCTGCGCTCCCGCGGCAACGAACTTTCGCTGACGATGGAGATCCGCCATCACGGCGCCGCGGTGCCGGTGACCGCAGATGGGCTCGCTCGCGCATACCCGCAGGCCGCCCACCGGATCGCCGTGTTCGTCCACGGACTCTGCGGGACCGAGGCCACTTGGCGCCTGCCGGCCCGCGGCAGCGATCGCAGCGACCGACGGACCTACGGAGAGCGACTGGAACAGGACCTCGGCTTCAGCTCGGTCTGGCTGCGTTACAACACCGGGCTCCACATCTCCGAGAACGGCCGGGAGCTCTGCCGCCTGCTTGATGAGCTGGTGTCCGGCTGGCCCGCCGAGGTGCAGGAGCTCGTCCTGGTCGGACATTCGATGGGCGGCCTGGTGGCCCGCAGCGCGTGTCACTACGCCCAACAGGAGGAGCGTGCGTGGACCGATCGGGTCAAACACGTCTTCTGCCTCGGCACGCCTCACCTCGGGGCGGATCTTGAGAAAGGGGCCAACGCGCTGGGCTCGGCCCTCGGCCGCCTCCCTGAGACCAGGGCCCTGGCCCGCGTGCTGAACGCTCGAAGTGTCGGAATCAAGGACCTGCGATATGGATCGTGTGTGGACGAGGACTGGGCTGACTGGGATCCGGACGAGTATCTGCACGATCGCTGCCAGGAGGTCCCGTTCCTCGCCTCCGCCAACTACTACTTCGTCGGCGCGATGCTGAGGCCCGATGCGGTTGGGCGCCTGGTCGGCGACCTGTTGGTACGCAGTCCCAGTTCGTCGGGGCGGGGCAACGGCCGCGGCCGGCGGATCCCGTTCGAGGTCGACAACGGCTACGAGCTGAGCGGCCTCACCCACCTCGACCTGCTCAACCATCCGGCGGTCTACGAGCAGTTGCGCACGTGGATCACGCGCTCGGCTGAGCCCGCGCTCAGCTGAGCCCACGCTCGGCCAGCCACGAGGCCTCGGCGCGGCCCAGGTCGGTGACCGGCGGCTCGTCGTAGAGCACCTCGCGGACGATCCGTGACCAATTGTTGCTTGCCTGAAGCTGGCCCAGAATGGCCAGGACCAGAACGTAGGCCCGTGCGGCGACGATCTGGCTGGCGGGCATCCGAATCTCGCTGCGGCTCATCATGCCCTGCTGCATGATCGCCTCGGTGACCAGGTTGGGCGAGATCGTCACCTCGTCGTCGATCAGCAGCCATCCGCACAAGGTGTCGTAGACCTCCATCAGCAGCTCGAGCTCACGCTCGTTACGGCCCGTCAGCACCCCCTGGTCGCGCATCAGCTCGAACAACCGGTCGTTGTCGTGCTGGTGCACAGCGACCAGCACGTCGCGCTGCACCGCCGCTTCCTCGCGGCTGAGCTGCTTGAAGAATCCGAAGTCGACAAAGGCCACCTTCCCATCCGCCAAGAACAGCGAGTTGCCCGGGTGCGGATCGCCGTTGAGGAGCCGGTGCCGCATCGGCCCGTTGACGTAGAAGCGGCCGAGGATCTCTCCGAGGCGAGAGCGCTCGGCCACCGGCAGCTGTGTTATTTCCTCGAACCGGCTGCCTTCGATGAAGTCGCTGACGATCACCCGTTCACGGCAGAGCTCGCCAACCACGTCCGGCACGACCACGAACGGATGACCCCGGTAGCGCCGCGCCACCGCGCGCTGGTTTGCGGCCTCCAGCTCGTAGTCAAGCTCCTCGGTGATCCGCTCCCGGACCTCGTCGGCGATCTCCTTGGTATCCAGCCCGGGCGAGATCCGCGCCAGCAGCTTCAGCGCCAGTCCGAGGTTCTGCAGGTCGGCTCTGACCGCCTCCTTGATCCCCGGATACTGGACCTTGACTGCAACGTCGCGACCGTCGTGCAGGGTGGCGCGGTGGACCTGGCCGATCGACGCGGCAGCGATCGGCGCCGGCGAGAACTCGGTGAACACTTCGGCCAGGCGCCGGCCCAGGTCCTGTTCGATGACCCGCCGGATCTCCTTGAACGGATGCGGCTCGGCAGAGGCCTGCAGCTTCGCGAGCTTGCGCTGGAACTCCTCGCGATGATCCTCCGGGACCATCCCGACGTCGATCACCGAGAAGGTCTGGCCCAGCTTCATCGCGGCGCCCTTCATCGTCCCGAGCACGGTGACCAGGCGCTCGGCCGTCTCGATCGCCTGGCGGCCCATCGCCTGCTGCGCCGCCTCGTCGGTGCGGGCAATGTTGGCCGCCCGGGTCCCCAGGGTCCGTACCGCGTGCGACGCGGCGACGCCCCCCAGCTTGGTCGACCTGGCGATCCTGCCGTTACCCCGCCGGTTGCGCTCCGTCATGGTTGCCGTCGCCCCCCTCAGCCCTCGGCCAGCCGCCGGAGCAGCTTCACCGCATCGCTGAGCACCACCTGCTCCTCGGGCGAAAGGTCGCCCTCAATCGCCCCGGCCAGCCAACCGACGCGCTGGCGGCGGTCGTCCTCGAGGACAACACGACCCTGTTCGGTGAGCTCGATGATCGCCCGGCGCCGGTCGTCCGGATCCGGTCGCCGCGCGACGAGGCCCTCGGCCTCCAATTCGGCCACCGTCTGCGCCATCGACTGTGGTCTGACCCGCTCGGCGACCGCCAGGTCGCTGACGCTCTGCCCACCGTCGCGGTCGAGGCGTCCGAGCACAGACCCCTGCGAGAGCGAGAAGCGGTGCTCCGCGCGCAGGCGCCGCATCAGCTGGCCAAGCACCACCCGCAGGTCGCTGGCGATCAGGGCTGGATCCGCGCGGGCGGGCATGTTGGGCAGATCATATAGGCCCGATACACAGGCTGACTGTGCAGGTTACCTGTATACTTGCCGGAGGATGGAGAACGACCGGTACAAGTGGATCGCACTGTCGAACACGACGCTCGCGGTGCTACTGGCCACGCTCGACGCGTCGATCACTTTGATCGCGATGCCGGACATCTTCCGCGGCATCCACCTCGATCCGCTGGTCCCCTCCAACAGCTTCTACCTGCTGTGGATGATCCTCGGATACATGGTTGTCTCCAGCGTGCTGATCGTCAGTCTCGGCCGCCTCGGCGACCTGTTCGGGCGGGTCAAGATCTACAACCTGGGCTTCGTGATCTACACCGTGGCCTCCCTGCTGCTGGCCATCGATTGGCTGACCGGCAAGGCGGGGGCCGATTATCTGATCGCCCTACGGATCGTGCAAGGAATCGGCGGCGCCTGTCTGCTGGCCAACGCCGCGGCGATCATCACCGACGCGTTTCCGGCCAACCAGCGAGGGATGGCGCTGGGGATCAACAACATCGTCGGCGTCAGCGGAATGTTCGTCGGCTTGATCCTCGGCGGGCTGCTGGCCCCAATCAACTGGCGGCTGGTGTTCCTGATCTCCGTCCCGGTGGGGTTGTTCGGGACCGTGTGGGGCTACCTCAAGCTCGAGGAGCGATCTCAGCCGCGGCGCCGACCGATCGACTGGTGGGGCAACGCCGCATTCGCCTTCGGGCTGATCTTCATGATGGTGGCGATCACCTACGGGATCCGGCCCTACGGCAGCCACAGCACCGGCTGGAGCAGTCCGCGCGTGCTGGCGCTGCTCGGTCTCGGGCTGATCTGCCTGTTCGCTTTCGCAGTGATCGAGAAGCGGGTGGCCGACCCGATGTTCCGGCTTCCGCTGTTCCGGATCCGGGCGTTCACCTTCGGGACCCTGTCCACGTTCCTCTCGGCGATCGCGCGCGGGGGCCTGATGTTCATGCTGATCATCTGGCTGCAGGGCATCTGGCTACCCCAGCACGGCTACAGCTTCACTGAGACACCCCTGTGGGCGGGTATCTACATGTTGCCGCTGACGGCGGGGATGCTGGTGGCCGGGCCGACCTCCGGGTACCTGTCCGACCGCTACGGTGCGCGGCCGTTCGCCACCGGGGGGATGATCGGAACGGCGGTCGGCTTCGGTTTGCTGCTGCTGCTCCCCATCGATTTCACCTATCCCCTGTTCGCGCTGATCCTCGCCCTGATCGGAGTCTCGATGGGCATGTTCGCCTCGCCGAACCGGGCAGCAGTCATGAACAGCCTGCCGCCGGGAGACCGCGGGGCCGGCGGGGGGATGAATCAGACCTTCCAGAACTCCGCCCAGGTGATGTCCATCGGCATCTTCTTCACGCTGATCATCGCCGGACTTGCCACCACGCTTCCCGGCGCCATCACCCACGGCCTGACCGCCCAAGGCCTCGCCGGCCCGATCGCCCAGCACGTTGCCGCGCTCCCGCCGGTCTCGTTCCTGTTCGCGGCGTTCCTCGGCTACAACCCGATTCAGCATCTCCTCGGACCCTCCGCACTCGGATCGCTGAGCGCGCACAGTCAGGCGACCCTGACGGGCCCGACCTTCTTTCCCCACCTGATCTCAGGGCCCTTCCAAACCGGACTCCACGAAGCGTTCGTGTTCGCGATCGTGGCCTGCCTGATCGCGGCTGCCGCTTCGCTGATGCGAGGCGGCCGCTACCACCACGGCGACGAGTCGCCGCCAATTGCCGTGCGGCGACGTGCGCCCCGGCGATCTCTGACCACATCCCGGCGCGAGGAGCAGCATGCAAGTTGAGTGGTATGGACAATCGGCGTTCCGCCTGACCGGGGCCAATCAGACCGTGTTCATCGATCCGTTCGGAGATCTGTCTGGGCTGGCTGCCCGGGGCGTGCGATTCGAATACCCGCCGATCGCCGGCGTCGGTGCAGACCTGCTGCTGGTCACCCATGAGCATCAGGACCACAACGGGGTCGAGGCGATCTCCGGCTCGCCCGCCATCCTGCGATCGACGGCGGGACGGCTGGACTCCCCTCTCGGCGAAGTCCTGGCGATCGCGTCCGAGCACGACGACGTGGCCGGGACCGAGCGCGGGCCCAACACCATCTTCGCGTTCGAGCTCGACGGGTTGCGGGTGTGCCACTTCGGCGACTTCGGGCAGAGCGATCTGCGGCCCGAGCAGGCGGCGGCGATCGGCGCGGTGGACCTCCTCGTGCTGCCCGTCGGCGGCGGACCGACGGTCGGAGCCGAACAGGCCGCCGTCATCGCCGGAGCGCTGCGGCCGCGGTGGGTTGTGCCGATGCACTACCGCACACCGAGGATCGGCTTCCTGGAGACGGCGGACGAGTTCCTGGGCTCGATGGCCAACGTCCGCCAGCTGGACACCAGCTCGTTCGAGACCAACGAGCTAGACCCCACGGCGGAGCCGCTGGTGGTGGTCCCCGCCGCGCCCTAGAGCGCGCGACGAACCGACTCGCTACCGCAGCAGAACCAACCAGCTAGCAGCGGCCAGCGCGGCCGCCGAGGCCATCGCCAGTACCAAGGTGACCTGCAGCAGCACGGCTCCCGTGAGGGCCCCGAGCAACAGCGCCAGCACGGTGAACAGTCGCCGAGCCGTGGCTTTCCCCGAGCCACCGAAGATCGGCAGGCCGGCGGCCAGGTTGGTCAGGGTGCCGGTGAGGACGGTCGTCGTCAGATCGACCACCCCGACATGTCTCATCGTGGCGTTGCGAACGCCCATGGCCAGCGCCAGTAGGACGATCACCGCCAGCCCTGACGCGCCGCCGACATGGATCCGCACCGCCGCCGCGATCACCGTGGCAATCGTGATCAACGTGACCTCGGCGGCCAGGGCGGCGCCGATGTGCTCCCGCCGTCGACTCCCCAAGCGGGCCGCGAGTGCTCCGCCTGCACCCGCACCGATCAGAAAGGCGACCAGCGAAACCAGCGGGGCCAGCACCGGAAGCTGGGCGGCGCCGCCGAGGCCGAATCCGAGCAGGGCCACGTTGCCGGTCATATTGGCGGTGAACACGCGACCGATTCCGACGAAGCTGACCGCGTCGACCAGTCCGGTGGTGAAGGTCAGCAGCAGGAGGGCTTGGGTGAGCGGCTCGCGCAGGCTCTCACCCGCCGGGGGGTCAGCTGAAGTGGGGGTGTCGGAGGCGCTCACCGCCCCGCGTCCCTCACGGACTCAGAGCTCCTGGATGTGATCCGCTTCCCTGGGACCGGGAAAGGGCCGGGTGAGACAGAACCGAGCCAGCGTAGCTTCCGGAACGCCTTCGACCCCGGGGGTGTCCGAGGCGATCCCCTGGGTGTGGGGGTCATCCGCAAATCCCCCGACCTCGACGGAGTGCTGCGGGGTCCGGTAGCCCGAGATGCCCGTCAGCTGGAGCCCGAGCGCCCGCCCGAGCGCGTCGAGACGAGCGGCGATGATCGGCTCCTGGCCAACCGAGTAGTTCGTCCCCGCCGCGGGAAAGAACCCGTACGGTCCGCCGTGGGCGACAAACGGTGTGCTCACGCAGCCCGCCGGGGCGATCGCGGCGCCCCCGGAGCTGGCGGCCTGAGCAGCCGCCGCGCGCTGGTCGAGTACCGCCGCCTCACGGGACAGCGTCCGGCGCAGCGAGTTCAGCTGGGCCAGCTTCCGGGCGCGGAAGCCCGCGACGGCGAGCTGTCGGTCGACGATCGAGAGCTTCAGCTGAGCGACCTGATCACGTTCCACCAGGACGGCGGCGGTTGCCCGTTGCCGGCGTGCCTGGACGGCCGCGAGCCGACGGGTCTGGGCGGCCACCGCCAGCCGCTGGCTGGCGACCAGGCCGGTGATGCGCGCGTTCTCGCGCTCGATCGCTTTCAGATTGTTCAGGCCGGTGAGCAGGTCCTCGAAGCCGTGAGCGTTGACGATCACTCCGACCACGGTCGGCGCGGGTGTCTCGTACTCGGACCGCAGCTCCGTGGCGAGCAGGGCCCGGTCACGCACATACTGGCCCTCGAGGTCCTGCAGCCGCCGACGAGCGTCCCTCAGCTGGCCTCGGACGCTACCCAACAGCTGTTCCTGCGCGGAGACACTGCGCTGGATCACCGAGAGCCGCCCCTGCAGGGAGTTGATCGACCCCTGGTAGCCCTGGAGCTTGTCGGTCGCGGCCCGGATTCCCGCGCTGAGCTGCCCGGCGCGCTGCTGGCCAGCGGAGTAGCGGCTTGCCAGGTCAGCTCGGCTGGGCTCGGCGCACAGCCAGGCAGCAACCGTGGCGATGGCGCAGATGGCGCCCGTTCGGCGGAGATTGAGCAGAGCAGACATGGAAGTCGAGGCCGGGCGCGCGCAACCACCGGCCGCGACGAGGAAAGCGCCGTCAGGCCCTGAGAAGGACTGCGCGTCCCGGCGGCGAAGCTATCAAGCTGGCCGCGCAGGCGGTCTCCTTTGTGCGTCTGTGCAGGGAAAGTTGCAGCCCGGGCCGAGGCCGCCTCAGGTCCCGGCGGACCCCTCCCGGATGACCGTCAGGGGCTGCTGAGTCACCGGCGCATTGCCCAGCTCAGCTGTCTCCACAGGGCGCTCAGAACGCGACTGCTCAGGCTCACCTCGGGGTCCAGCGCCCCGACGGCCGAAGCGCAGGTACAGCGCCGGGATCACGAACAGATTCATCAGCGTCGAGGTCGCCAGTCCGCCGAGGATCACGATCGCCATCGGATTCTCGATCTCCTGCCCCGGCCGGCTGCCCAGAAACACGAGCGGCGCCAGCGCCAGCGCGGTGGCGAGCGCGGTCATCAGGATCGGCGATAGCCGCTCCGACGCACCTCGCATGACCAACTCGAGGCCGAAGGGCTCCCCCTCATGGTGCTCGAGGTGTTGCAGGTGACTGATCAGCAGGATCCCGTTACGCGCCGCGATCCCGAGCACCGCGAAGAAGCCGATCAGCGCCCCCAGCGAAATCGTGCCGATCGCCGCCCACGCGGCCAGCAGCCCGCCGACCAGCGCCACCGGGAGGGTGATGAACATCAGCAGCGCCAGTCGGACGCTGTTGAACGCGGCCTGCAGCAGGAGCAGGATCGCAATCGCGGCGCCGATCCCCAGCACCAGCAGCCGCTTCTGCGCCGCGTCGCGCTCGGCTGCCTGACCGCGCACCTGGATGCGGTAGCCGAGCGGGACATGGATGCCGGCCAGCCGCGTCTTCACCGCCGAGTTCGCGGCACCGAGATCCCCGCCGTTGACGTTGGCGGTGACATCGATCTTGTTCGTGCCGTCGACGCGGGTGATGTCGCTCGGCGTCTGGGTGACGGCGAGGCTCGCCACCCGCCCCAGCGGCACGTGCCCGCCGCCGGGCGTGTCGATCAGCAGCCTCGCCACATCGCTCAGATTTCGGCGGACCTGTGGGGTGCTGAAGGCGGTCACCCCGAGGGCGATCCCGGCGACGTTGATCTCCCCCACCTCGACGCTTCCGATCAGTGTCGCGGCCGCCCGGCGGACCTCGCCCGGGGTGAGGCCTGAGTGCGCGGCCACTGCCGCATTCACCGTCTCCTGAATCTGGGGGATGTAACCCTGGGCCTGGGGGTGCAGATCGACCAGGTTCGGGGTGCCGCTCAGGCGGTTGGTGACCGCCTGAGCCAGGTGCTGCAAGGTTCCGAAATCGGGCCCGGAGATCCGCATGACGAGGTCCGAGCTCGAGGAGGACAGCGTTTCGTCGATCCGTTCGTGCAGGTACGTGGTGACGTCCGAAAACGTCCCCGGAAACGACGCTGCGACCGCGCGGACAGCATTCGTCGTCTTGGCCAGGTCGGCATGCGGCGACAGGGCGATCCATTGCTCGGAGAACTCCGGGCCCGCGATCTCCTCGCCGAGCAGGGCCTGCCCGATGTGGGCTCCCACGTGCGTGACGCCGGGGACGGCGAGCAGCCGTCCCTGGAGTCTGGCGACGATGCGCTTCATCTCCGGCAGCGAGGTGCCCGGCTTGGTGTCGAAGTGCATCAGCAGGTCCGGCTCCTTGAAGGACGGAAACAGATCCTGGCCCAACCGCGGCGCCAGGAGCGCCGCTGCGGCGATCGCGATCAGGACCGTGAACAGCGCCAGATTTCTCGCCCGCAGCACCGGCGCCAGCAACCTGGCATAGCCCCGCTTGCACCAGGCGATGAGGATCGGGTCCCCGGTCCCGAGGCGGGCGCTGGGCATCAGCACCATCGCCAGCGCGGGCGTCACCGTCAGCGCGACCAGCATCGAGGCCAGCACGGCAAGCGCGTAGGCGAGCGCCAGGGGCCTGAAGAAGGATCCGGTCAGACCGCCCACGAACACCACCGGCGCGACCGCCACGATGTTGATCAGGGTCGCGTAGAGGATCGCGGTCCGGACCTCCAGCGAAGCAGCCAGCAGCAGTCTCAGCGGCGTCGTTCTTCGGCCCTGAGCGCGCCAGCCGCGCAGCCGCCTGACGATGTTCTCCATGTCGATGATCGCGTCGTCGACGACCACCCCGACCGCGACCCCGAAACCGGCCAGCACCATCGTGTTGATCGTCGCCCCCTCAGCGTCGAGGACGACGGCGGCGGCGGCCAGAGAGAGTGGGATCGCCAGCAGACTGACCACCGCAGCCCGCCACTGGAAGAGGAAGGCCAGCAGCACGAACACGACCAGCAGGCACCCGAGGACCACCGCGAACCCGAGGTTGCTGATCGCCGTGTGGATGAAGCTCGACTGCCGGAAGATGTGCGAGTCGACGTGGACCCCAGGCATCCCGGGGGCCAGCGCGGCCAAGGCGTGATCGACTCCTTGGGTCACGTCCAAGGTGTTGGCGCCCGGAAACTTCTCCACCACCAGCATCAGCCCCGGGCCGCCGTTGACCACGGCGTCGCCGATCAACGGCGGGTGGCCGTACACCACATTGGCGACGTCGCCAACCTTCAGCGTCCGGCTCCCCCGGTGGGCGAGCGGCACCGCGGCGAGCTGCTGGGGCGTCGTGATCACCTGGACGTTGCGGACGCCGAGGCGATCGTTGGGGGTCTCGAGGAATCCGCCCGTGCCGATCGCGTTGCCGGTGGTGAACTTCAGCAGCCCGGCATCGACGGCATTGTCGGCTGCATCCATGAGCTGGTTCAGCGAAACGTTGTTGGGGGTCATCCGGGTGGGATCTGCCTGGACCTGGATCTCCTTGCGCTTCTCTCCCCAGATCGCCACGTTGGCCACGCCGGGGACGTGCAGGAGCCGCGGGCGGATCGTGTACTGAGCCAGCGCCGAGAGATCGAGTGGCTTGACCGCGTCCGAGGAGAGCCCGATCTGCATCACCCGGCTCGTCGCGGACACGATCGGGTAGAGCGCCGGCGGCGCGGCCCAGGACGGCAGGGTCGAGGCCGCGGCGGACAGCCGCTCCTGCACCAGCTGCCGGGCTTGGAGCACGTCGGTACCGCCCTTGAAATAGAGAAAGATCGCGGACAGCTGGGGGACGGACTCCGAGTCGGTCTCGTAGACCCCGGGGACCCCCTGCAACGCGTTCTCCAGCGGAACCGTGACCAGCTGCTCCACCTCCGACGGGGAGAGACCCAGGCAGTCGGTCTGGATCTCCACGCTGATCGGGGCGAACTCCGGGAACACGTCCACCTTCTGGTGACCGAGCGTCTGCACGCCGAAGAACATCAGCGCCGCCGCGGCAGCGATCACCAGATAGCGAAAGCGCAGGCTGCCGGCGACGAGCAACCGCATCGCTCAGCTCCGTGCAGCCTGGTTCGCGGGCACCCGACCCGATATCACGACTGGGCCAGCACGCCGGTCTGAACGCCGAACAGCTCCTCGGCCCCCACGGTGACCACCTTGGCCCCCGTGCGTGGGCCGCTCAGCAGATACGCGGAGTCACCGTCGATGTGATCGATGACCACCGGGACCTCGACGAAGGTCAGCGGCGCCGGGCTGACGAAGGCGTAGGTCCGGCCGCTGGGGTCATAGACGATCGCCGCCGGCGGGATGATCACGGCCGAGCGACCGCTGCCACTGCCCGAGGGCCGCGCCGCTGCAGTCCGCAGCCCGATCCGCTGGGCCCCGTCCGCGGTCAAGACGATGCGCTGGGGAGACCGTCCGGCGGCCGGAACGAGCTTGCTCGAGGGAGTTATCGGGGCGTCGTGGCTGCTGCCGCATCCGGCGATGGCAACCGCGATGGCGACGGCGGCCAGCGCCGAGGTCAGATTGGGGCGGTTAGGCGTCAAGGTGAGCTCCTGAGGACACGGGTGGACCGATCGGCGCGAATGCCGGCTCGGGCATGACGTCTTCCAATGCCGGTTCGGGCGCGAGCTGCCCGAGCGGACCCAGAGCAACGCAGATGGCCGGAAGCACGAGCAGATTGAGCAGCGTGGTGGTGACCAACCCGCCCATCATCACGGCCGCGCTGACGTGCGTCAGTTCGTTTCCGGGGACGTTCCCGAACACCACGAACGGGATCAGCGCCGCCGCGAGGATCACTGCCGATCCCAGCGCCGGGGCGAACCGTTCGGCGGCCGCGCTCCTCACCATCTCCGCCGTCAGGGCACGATCGCCACCGAGCTGCGCTCGCCGAGCCGCGGTGACCATTGGCATGCCCTGACGAACGGCGAAGATGAGCACCCCCAGCAGCCCGGCGTCCGCCCCGAGCGTGCTCGCCTGACCGCTGCCGACGGCCACGATCAGGGCGCCGGCCAGACACAGCGGCAGGGAGCAGAAGAACGCGATGGCCAAGCGCCAGCTGCCGAACGCGGCTTGGAGCAGTAGCACGATCCCGACCGCCGCGGCGAGGAGATAGGACAGGAACGCGGCGTGCGAGGTGGGCGCCTCGGGCGTCCCGCCGACCACCTCGGCGTGATAGCCGGGCGGGAATGCGACCGTGCTCAAGCCCTTCTGGATGCTCGCGGCGGCGGACTGAGGGCTCCCGGAGTAGACCGGCGCGGTGACATCGAGGTACCGAGACAGGGCCTCGTGCTGGATGTCGACGGGGTCAGGGCGGACGTTGACCCGGGCGATTGCCCCGAGCCGGACGTGACCACCCCCGGCGGTGTCGATCAGGAGGTTGCGGACGCTGGCCACGCTGGGCTGCGCAGGGGTCTCACCGCGGACCACCACGTCGAACACCGCCTGGTTCTGGAAGAAGTTGCCGACCGTCAAGCCCGAGATCAACGTCGAGGCCTGTCGGCGGGCCTCCCCGGGGAGAACGCCCGCTCGCAGCGCCGCGCCGTCGTCGACGATTACCTCGATATTCGGTTCCTGGACCGGTGGTTGGACCCGGGCCGGCCCCAGTCCGTCGGTCCGGTTCAGCAGCGCCGAGACCGGCCCGGAGAGGAGCCTCAGCTGGCCTAGGTCCTCACCGTAGATGCGTACGCTCACGGCCGGCCGCGCTGGCGCCAGGACGCCGTTCAGGGCGTTGGCTTCGTAGGTGCCGATCTGGGCGGCGATCCCCGGAACCCCGAGTACGGTCGCTCGCACCGAGGCCAGCACGCGGTCGTAGTCCGCGCCGGAACGGATCGTCACGAACATCTCCCCGGATGCCGAGTCGACGATCCGGTCAGCGGTCACCGCCCGGCCCAACGTCGCGCCGACGTCGGCCACGCCGGGCAGCGCGCGCAGGGCGGCTTCGGTCCGGCGCGTGATGCGGCTCATCTCCGCCAGCGACGCACCCGCCGGCCCGCTCCAGCCGACCACCAGGCTCCGATCCTGGAACGTGGGGGCCTGCGGCTCGTGCAGGAACGGGAGCACGACGATCCCGGCCAGACCCAGCACGCAGGCGCCGACGATCGCCGCGCGAGGGATCCCCATCGTGCGACGCAGCGCTCGTTCGTAGCCCGAGCGCAGCCACGCGGTGGGCGCAGGTCGGCGCGGGGGGCGACCTCGGCCGAGCAGGAGGACGCCCAGGGCAGGGGTCACGGTCAGCCCGACGAGCATCGACGTGATCACCGCGAGTGCCAGTGCCAGAAGCATCGGATGGACGAACCTGGCCGCCAGGCCCTTGGAGAGGAACGCCGGAGCGAGGAACAGCAACGCGATCAGGGCCGCGTAGACAAAGGTGCTGCGCAGCGGGGCGCTGGCTGCCACCAGCGATGGTCCCAGCGAGGCCGCGCCAGCATCCGCGGACCGCTTGCGCAGACGGCCGAGCATCGCCTCGGTGGCGCCGATCGCGTCGTCGACTACGACCGCGAGCGCGAGCAGGAGTCCCAGCACCACGAGCGCGTTGAGTGTGTAGCCGAGCAGATCGAGCACCAGCGCCGCGCTGAGCAGGGACAGGGCCACGGAGACAAGCGCGATCGCCGCCGCGCGAGCGTCCCAGAGCAGCGCCAGTAGGCCAAGCGTGCCCAGGACCAGAGCTATGGCAGCGGTCAGCGACAGATTCGACAGCGCGGAGGCCTCGTAGGTGGCGGGCCGGAACAGGCCGGTGTCGATGCTCACTCCGGACAGCCCAGGGCGCAGATCGTTGAGGGCTCGCTCCAGCCCCTTGGTCACGCCCTGGAGGCTGGCCGAGGGCAGTTTCTGAATCAGGAGAACGAGGCCGGGAGTGGCCTGGGTGAGCGCGTCGCCGATCAGCGGCTGGTTACCGAGGATGACGCGGGCGACAGACCCGAGGGCCAGCTTCCCCGGGGCGTCGCTGATCGGCACGGTGGCGAGGTCCCGCGGCGCGCCGAGCGGAAGCACCGGGCGGATCTCAAGCCGCTGGTTGGCTCCGTCGAGAAACCCTCCGGTGCCCGGAGAGGAGCCCTCTAGGTAGGTCAGGGGCGAGACCAGCTGGGCATTGCCGGCCGTCTGAATGATCTGGCTGAGCGTCACGCCGTTGCGCGCCAGCCGAGCTGGATCAACGACAACCTGGATCTGCCGGTCGCGCTGGCCGAAGATCGCCACGTTGGCCACGCCGGGCACTCCGGCCAGACGTGGCTTGACCACCCAGCGGGCCAAGTAGGACAGCGCGAGCGGAGACAGCGTCCTGGAGCTGAGACCGATCATCATCGCGCGGCTGGACGAGGAAAGTGGCTGGATCAGCACCGGAGGCCGTGACACGTTCGGCAGCGAGAAGGCATTGGTGAGCCGCTCCTGCACCAGCTGCCGCGCGTGCAGCAGCGTCACTCCGGGCTCGAAGTACAGATCCACCGCCGACAATCCCGGGATCGAGCTCGAGCGCACGTCCCACACGCCCATGACGCCGTCGAGCAGGTTGTTCTCCAGCGGCACGGTCACGTACTGCTCGACCTCCTGGCTGGAGAGCCCGAGCGCTTCGGTCTGGACCTCCAGCACAGGCCCGGAAGCCAGTTCAGGGATCACATCGTTGTGCATCTGGCGCAGCGAGAACACGCCGACGACGAGCAGGCCGGCGGCCAGGGCCACCACGAGCATCCGGAAGCGCAACGCGGCGCTCAGGGCCGTGCGGATGCTCACGCGGCCGCGTCCTGGCCTGGATGAATCGACGAGACTGACGAGATTGAAGAGCTACAGTGCGACATCCGCCCCAGACGCCCGAGTGCTGATCTCTAAGACCGATCTTAGGATAGGCACAAGATCCACGAAGCGCAACAAAAACCAAATTCCGGTCCTTCCCAAGTGCCTTCCCAAGGTCGGCTGCTGATGGTCGAAGACGACCGGAAGCTGGCGGGCACGCTGGCCCGCGGCCTCAGAGCCGAGGGCTACACGGTCGATCTCTCCTACAGCGGGACCGATGCGCTCGAGCAGGCCCAGGCCCGCGACTACGACGCCGTGATCCTCGACGTTTTGCTCCCCGGCGCTGATGGCCACGAGGTCTGCCGAACCCTCAGGGAACGCGACCGCTGGGTGCCGGTGCTGATGCTCACCGCCCTCGGTGACGTCGCCGACCGGATCCGTGGGCTGGACACCGGGGCAGACGACTATCTCGTCAAGCCGTTCGACTTCGGCGAGCTGCTGGCCCGCCTGCGGGCGCTGATCCGGCGAGGACCGTCTGAGCGTCCCGCCCCGCTCCAGGTGGGCGAGCTGCGGGCCGATCCGCTCACCCGCGTGGTGACGTGGTCAGGCCACGAGAGCGAGCTGACCCCGCGGGAGTACGACGTACTGACGTTCATGATGCGCCGCCCCGGGCAGCTCGTCTCGCGCAATCAGCTGTTGGAGCAGGTGTGGTCGCCTGGATACGCCGGGTCCCCGAATGTGGTCGACGTGTACGTTGGCTACCTTCGGCGCAAGCTGGAGCAGCCCTCGCTCCCGCGTTTGATCCGGACCGTTCGAGGGGCGGGGTTCGTGCTCGAGACACGCTGAGCTGCCTGCTGATGGACCGACCTTGAGGCTGCCGATCCGCGCTCGGCTGACCGTCTGGTATGCGGTGTTCCTCACCGTGACTCTGGCCGCGCTGGGCGCGTTCCTGGTGCTGGAGCTGCGCACGGACTTGCGCTCGACGATCGATCGCGAGGTCCGCTCGAGCTCCTTCGCCATCCGCCAGACCTATATCGATGAGGGCATCACCGGCTTCAGGGAGATTAGTGCGGCGACGCTGCGCCGAAGCGGCGCCCTGGCCCAGATTCTGGATCCTGCCGGACAGGTGATCGCGTCCTACGGCGGGGACCTGGCCCAGGATTCGATGCTGCCCTCCCCCGGCCTGGCAGCCGCACTCAGCTCGACCCGCGCGCCACATACGGTGAGGCTCGGAGACTCCGCGCAGGCGTTTCGGGTCACCAGCACGCCGGTGGCCATCCACGGACATCACCAGGTGCTCGTGGTTGGCGAGTCGCTGCTGGGCGCCAACGAGGCGGTACGCAAGATTCTCATCCTGTTGCTGATCGCCGGGCCGATCGTGCTGGCCGCCACGGCGCTGGCCGGATGGCTGTTGCTGCGCAAAGCGCTGCTCCCGGTCGAGCGGATGCGGCAGAAGGCGGAGATGATCGGCATCGACCGCCTCGACGAGCGGCTCGCGACTTCACACACCGGAGACGAGCTCGGACAGCTCGCGGCCACGCTCAACGCGATGCTGGACCGGCTGGAGGCCGGGGTGCTGGCCCGGCACCAGTTGGTCGCCGATGCCTCGCATGAGCTGCGAACCCCGTTGGCGGCCATGCGGGCGGAGCTCGACATCGGCATCAGAGATCAAAATCGAACGGAGTCTGAACGCGGCGTTCTGGCCAGTGTGCGCGATGACGTCGACCGCATGAGCCGCACGGTCGACAACCTGATGACGCTGGCCCGAGCTGATGATGGCCGTTTGGACCTATGCCGATCGGAGGTCGACCTCGACGAGCTCAGCCAGTCCGCGGTGAACCCGCTGCTGGCCTTGGCCGCGGCCCAGCACGTGACGGTGCAGGTTCATGGAGAGCCGACGCCGGTCCGCGCCGATCCGCACCGGCTCCACCAAGCGCTGACCAACCTGATCGAGAATGCGATCAAATACACCGCCCGCGACGGGGAGGTCGTCGTCTCGACCTGGCGCAATGACCACGAGGCCGGCGTCACCGTGCGCGACAACGGGATCGGCATCCCCGAGCAGGACCAGGCCCACGTGTTCGATCGTTTCTACCGTGCCGATCGCTCTCGCTCCCGCGAATCGGGAGGAAGCGGACTCGGACTCGCGATCTGCTGGGAGATCGCCGCCGCGCACAACGGGCGCGTCTGGGTGCAGAGCGAAGAGGGTGTCGGAAGCTCATTCTCGATCGCAGTCCCAGCCGACCCGGCGGAGGTGGCAGCTCCCGCGGCACGAGCGCCGGCGGCGGTCGGTCAACGCCCGGGCAGGTGATAGATGTCGAGGGTTCCGTGGCGCGCGTGCTGGTTGGCGTCGCCCTCTGGCACGATGACCCGGCCGGCGATCACGATCGGACTGTTCCAGTGGCCGGTGGCCGCCGGCAGGGACGCCAACTGGGTCAGCTGCGCGGGCTCATAGACCCTGACCACACCGGCGGAGAAGTCATAGACATAGAGGAGCCCGCCGGCGAGCACCGGGCTGGTGCCGGCGTTGGAGTTCTGGAAGGCGAGACGCAGGCGTGGGGTGCTCCCACCCGAGAGCACGTACGCCCCGGTGCCGGAGCCGTCGGCGACGAATACGGTCACCCTTCCAGCGTTTTGCCACACGGCCGGAGCGCTGAAGAGCTGCCCGCCTCCCGGGGTTGAGAGCTCCTGCAGCTGACCACCGAGCCTCCGGCCGGCGCCGGACGTCGTCCCGTTCAGACGCGCCAGATTGAGAAGATGAAGCTTCGCGTCCTTACCACCCTGGACGGCCAGCCGAACCCCGCCGACGGGTGGGAGCAACGCTGGCGCGCTGCTGCCGATATCGGTGTCGCTGGCGCTCAGCGAGGCCTGGTTGGTCGGAGTCCAGTTGTTCAGCAGGCGCGCGGCGTCCGAGCTGAGCTCGAGCACGCTATCGCTCCAGTTGCTGACACCATCGAATGGCTGGCCTGCGGTGCCGGCGTTGCCGGTGGCCACCAGCAGACGTCCGCTGCCCGGCTCTACCACCGCACCGGATCGAGCCCAGATGGCCGAATCGCTCACCGGGCAGCGGCTGGGGACGAGTAGGTGGTGCTGGCCTGAGCACAGCGAGTTCCAGACATGGATGATCCGTCCGCTGACCCGATCGATCGTCACGACGTGACCCTGATAGGGCGGCGCGTCCCCGATGTACCCCCCGGTGGTGGCGATCACCTCGGGGCCGCTGAGGTTCAGCGCGGAGGCGAGCTTCTCGTGCGTGGGGTCAAGGGTCGTGTGCGCGGGCCAGTGCCGGGAGCGAACCTCGCGCCCGGTGGAAACCGAGAGCTTGCGGATCAGCCCGTCCGGGCTGGCCGCGAACACGTACCGGCGGCCCGGATCGGCCACCGGCGTGGTCGTGGTGATCTGGGAAGTGCCCTCGTAGGAGCGGATGTCCCGGGGCACGAATTCCCACAGCCTATGACCGGTGCCGGCATCGAGCGCGATCGTGCGCCCATAGGTGGTGGTGACGATGATCAGATCGCGTGAGCGCCCGCTCACCCGGATCGCGTGAAGCTCGATCGGCGAGGAATCCACGGTGCCGTCCAGCTGCACCCGTCGTTGCTGCAGGTTGCGGAGGTTGCGGGCCGTGATCCCGGTCTGGGCGGGCCCAACCCCCGAACGCGCCGCGTCGAAGTCAAAGCGGGTCCAGTCACCGGCGGGTATCGGGCCTGCGGCCGCGCCCACGCCGAGGCCCGGGGTGCCCGTTCCGGGGGCTGCCCCGGCGGTGCCTCCGCTGCCGCCGCAGCCTGCGAACAGGACCGCGCACGCCGCCATAGCGGCGCGGGCGGCGATGGGCCGTCTCACGGAAGACGCAGCCCCAGGTTGGAAACCGCCGCCGTGGTGGCGGCGCCGGCCAACGGCAGGACGCGGTCGACCGTGGACCCGACCGACTGGAGCGTTTGGGTGGCCACGCTGCCGACTCGCCCGGGGATCTTGCTGGTGATCGACGCGCCGACGCTGACGACGCCATCGACAAGGGTGGACGGCGCTGGGGTCGGCGGGGGGCTGCCCGCGCCAGCACCCGGTCCGGCGCCGGGCGCGCCGGTCCCGTAGCCACCGCCGACGGAGCCGGAGATGCTTCCCCCGCCGGACCCCGAACCGCCGCTTTGACCGCTGGCACCCGAACCGGGGCCGCCCGAGCCTACGCCACTGCCGCCTCCCGCCCCGGTGACCCCGGCACCGCCGAGCGCGCCCGCGCCGGTCGCACCACCGGCGCTCGCGCGAGCCGGTGGGTTGCCGGTCGCGGCTGCGGCCGCCAGCGCGCGGGCGAGCGGAGACCTTCCGCTCCCGCTGAAGCCGGCGCCCGGAGCGGTTAGGCCCGGAACGGCCGGACCGGAGAGCGCCTGACCGAGTGAGGCGAGCCGGCCAAATCCGCCGGCCAAGGCCAGCACGATCAGCGCTCCGGCAATCGCGCCGGGCACGAGCAGCGCCGCGCCCGAGGCTCCGAACAGCTGCCGCGTCCATGATCGCGCCAGAGTCACTGGGCAAATGGTAACCCGCCTCAGAGCGCTGGTGGCACGGTTGCAGGCGGGCGGTTGCCCGCGGTGCGGCCGCACGCGTCAGTACGATCGGCGCCGAGGGCTCACCACGACCACAGACGCTTGAGATGCAGCGCTTCTCCATCGCACGCTCGCTGCGCCTAGCGCTCGTCGGGCTGACCGTCGTACTCGCGGTCGTCGCCGCGCTCGGGGTCTCGAGCCTGTACAGCGCGCGACAGCGCTACGAGAACCTGCTGGGGCGCAGTTCGGCGCTTTCGACGGCGGCAGCGAACCTGGTCAGCGCCGGGATCGCCGAGTCCGAAGTCCTGCACGACGCATCCGGCGCGGGCGCGCCCACGGCGCGGCGTGCCGCCGCGAGCGCCTACGCCTCGGCCGCGGCGGCAGCGAGGTCGCTCGCCGGCGAAGATCCGCTCAGCCGCCGACTCGTGGCCGAGCAGGTACAGGCGGAGTCGCAGTCGCGGAGTCTGGCCCGGTCCGGAAAGCTCTCGCTGGCCACGGTCCCGGGCGGCCCGCTCGATCGCGCCCGACGGCTGGCCGAGCGCTTGCAGAGCCGCCAGCAGGCCCGCCAGAGCGCCGCGCGGGAGACGGCGCGGACCGACTCCCGGCGCGACGTGATCCTCGTCGTCGTCGCCGGACTGCTTGCTCTGATCGGCGCGCTCGCGCTGATCACCGCTCTGGTGGGCGCGATGCGCAAGCCGCTGGACGCGCTGGTCCGCGCGACGGGCGCGTTGGCCAGCGGTGAACTCGAGCGCCGTGTCCAGCCCGCCGGCCCGCGTGAGCTTCAGGATCTCGGCAACGCGTTCAACACCATGGGCACGGAGCTCGCCGACGCGCACGGGCGAATCGAGGCGGAACGCCGGCGACTGGAGGTGACGATCGAGAGCTTGGGCGACGGGCTGTTGGTCACAGAACCGGGGTCGTCCACGATCGCAACCGTGAATCCCCGGGCGGTCGAGCTGGTGCCCGAGCTGGAGGCGGGCGCAGAGCTCGATTCCAGCCAGAGCCCGCTGCCGCCGCTGGACGAAGCGCTGGGCGCTGAGGCGATCATCGCGCATCGCGGACGCGACCTCGCGGTAACCGCGGCGCGGCTCGGAGACGAGTCCGACAGTGTCGTCTGGACCGTTCATGACATGAGCGAGCGCGCCCGGCTCGAGCGCGCCAAGAGCGAATTCGTCGCCATGGCCTCGCATGAGCTCCGGAGCCCGCTGACCTCGATCAAGGGGTTCATCGAGCTGCTTGACCGCTCCTCGGACAACATGTCCGAGCGTCAGCGCGAGTTCGTGGACATCATCCATCGCTCGACCGATCGCCTCGTGGAACTGGTCAACGACCTGCTCGATGTCGCGCGCATCGAGGCCGACCGCGTCGAGATCGATCGCCGCCCGATCGACGTCGGCGAGGCCGTGCGGGAGGTGGTTGAGTTGATGGGGCCTCGGTTCGAGGAAAAGCGGCAGCACCTCGGGGTCTATCTTGCCCCGACGCTGCCCCTGGCCTTTGCCGACTCCGGGCGGGTCCGCCAGATCGTCGCCAACCTGCTCACCAACGCGCATCTCTACACCGGCGAGGGTGGCCGCATTCACATCGGCGTCGAACCGGAGCGCGCGTGGATCCAGATCGTCGTCGCCGACTCCGGCGTCGGCATGACACCCGAGGATTCCGAGCGTGTGTTCGAGCGCTTCTACCGGGCCGCGGACGGCGCCCGTTCGGTCACAGGCACGGGACTTGGCCTGTCGATCGTCAAGTCGCTGGTCGAGCTGCACGACGGACGGATCGAGGTCGACAGCGAGCCGGGGCGCGGCACGACCTTCCGGGTGCTCCTGCCGGCCTCGGTGCCCAGGCCCGAATCGGCTCGCTCAATCGACGTGATGCGCGGACGGCGCGTGCTCGTCGTCGATGACGAGCGGGAGATCGCCGAGCTGATCGCGGGCCAACTCGCGCCCCTGCACGTAGAAACGGACATCGCCTCGACCGGCGAGGAAGCATTGGAGAGGTTGCGCGGCGCCGATTACGATGCCGTCACCCTCGACATCCTCATGCCCGGGATGGACGGCTTCTCCGTGCTGCAGGAGATCCGCTCACAACCAGACCTGCGGTCGATTCCGATCGTCTTCATCTCGGTCTTCTCAGGCCGGCAGGAGCTCGCCGGGGAATGGATCGTCTCCAAGCCGATCGACGCTGACGAACTGCGAGAGGTCCTCGGAGCGGCGGTGAGCTCAGGCCGGTCTCGCGTTCTGGTGGTCGGCCGAGACGAACTGCAGCCGCTGCTCGAGCCGGCCCTTGACGAGTTGGGCATCGAGCACGAATGGGAGACCACAGGCGCTGCCGCCGCCAGGGTGTGCGGTGAGCGTCGCTTTGAGGTTGCGCTGGTCGATGTCGGTGTGCGCAACCCGCAGGCCGTGCTTCAGGCCCTTGACCTCCGCGGTCGCCGGCTGCGCCGGGCGGTGATCCTGTTCTCCGACGGAGTCACGCCGGCTCCGCCGGGAATCGGCCGGCTCGGGATGGAGGTCGTGCCGGTCGACCAGGCGGCCGAGGCGTTGCTTGCGGCGCTGCAGGCCGAACGGAAAGCCTGACGCGGCAACCGGTCCTGCGAACGCCGACCCGCCGGCGATGTAGGCTGACGGGGCGATGGTGGTGGACAGTGACGCCGACCTGGCCAGGGAGATCGAGCGCCTGCGCGCCGAGCTGGCGCGCCGCGAGCGCGAGGCCGCTGACAAGGAGCTGCAGCTGGAGCGCTACGCAGCCGATCTGCGGGAGACCTTCAAGCAGGAGCGCGCCCGCCGCCAGGAGCTGCAGCGCTCCTACATGGCGACCGTACGCGCGCTCTCGAACGCCGTTGAGGCCCGGGACG
This sequence comes from uncultured Solirubrobacterales bacterium, assembly GCA_963844475.1. Classification (GTDB taxonomy): domain Bacteria; phylum Actinomycetota; class Thermoleophilia; order Solirubrobacterales; family Solirubrobacteraceae; genus Palsa-465. Next base: position 735,743 of record CAWJOL010000004.1, read on the forward strand.
CCTACACCGGCAAGCACGCGGAGCGCGTCGCCGCCTACGGATTGCAGATCGCCCGCTCCATGCAGCTCCCGTTGGCCGACGCCCCGGAGATCGAATTCGGCTTCCTGCTGCACGACATCGGCAAGCTGGCGATCCCCGACGCGATCCTCTACAAGCCCGGGGCGCTGACCGAGCAGGAGCGGGCACTGATGGCCCGGCACCCGGCGATCGGCGCGGAGATCGTGAGTGGTATCGAGTTCTTGGCCGACGCGGCCGCGATCGTCCGCTCGCACCACGAGCGATGGGACGGGACCGGCTATCCCGACGGGCTCACCGAGACGGCGATTCCGCTGGCCGCTCGCGTGTTTGCGGTGGCCGACGTGTTCGACGCGCTCACCACCGACCGGCCGTATCGCCCCGCGTCGACTCTGCCGGTTGCCCGGGCGATGATCCTCGCCGAGAAGGGCACACATTTCGATCCTACGGTCGCGGAAGCCTTCAGAGCGATCGACGACGCCACCTTCGAGCGCATCGCCGCTGAGCTCCGTTGACCGGGGCGAGGCCGGATTCGGGACGAACAGATGCAACCAAGCACGGCGTGCTGGTGGTCGACGACGACCCGTTCATCCGCAAGCTGATCGCCACCACGTTGGAGGACGTCGCCGAGTTCGAGCTGCACGAGGCCGCCGATGGGCTGCAGGCTCTGGAGGTCGCCGAACGCGAGCGTCCGACGCTGGTGTTCCTCGACGTCGACATGCCGCGACTGGATGGCATCGGCGCGTGTCGCCGGCTCCGCCAGAACCCGGCTACCAGCGAGACCACAATTGTGATGCTCACCGCCGCGCACGGTGACAATGTTGAGCGCAGCGCCGAGGAGGCCGGAGCGGATCTGTTCCTGACCAAGCCCTTCAGCCCTCTGGATCTGCTGAGGCTGGTCGACCGCCTGAGCGATCAGTCCTAGAAACGGTCTCGGGGGCTAGCCGACCTTGATCAACACGATCGTGTTGATCGCGAACGCGATCGCGAAGCCGATCGTCCAGCGGTTCAGGTTTCGCTCCACCAGCGATCCACCGCCGAGAGGGCCGGCGCCGCTGCCCACACCGAAAGCACCGGACAAGCCGGCGTCCTTACCTGAGTGCATCAGGATGAGGAAGATCAGCACGACGCAGAGGGCCACCTGGAGAATGCCGAGGATCGTTGACATCGGGGGCGATGGTAGCTACTCGGGCTCGCCGAGACCAGTCTCCGCGCTACCCCGGCGCGCCGATCGCGCATCCGGTGGCGCCAATCGGTCGATGCGCTCGAGGATCTCGAGGGCCTGGCGCCGCAGGCCGGAGTCCAGCGACTCGAAGTCCTCCGCTGAGAGCTTCCCGGTGTCGTAGTCCAGCTGCGTGTCCCGGATCTCCCGGTACTTGGCCTCTCTGGCCGCCTCGAGCTCGCTGAGGTCATTCTCGTGTGCGAAGTCACCGGCGGCCGATGAGGCTGCGGCCGCGGCGCCGGCGCGGGACGGCGAGCCGCGCCCCCCGACCAGACCGCGTTGCGCGCTCGCCGGTGAGCGATCGCCGGCGTCCGGGCGTCGGAGCGGTCCGCTGACGACGTACACCACCGCGACCAGGACGAGCAGGACGAGCAGAAACTCCACGGGGGTCCGGCGCGAGCGGCTAGGCCGGCTCGCGCACCGCCGTTGGCTCGCGCACCGCGATCGGTGGCGTGACGCCGGCGACTCGGCGGGTGGCGGCCAGGCTGCGACGCCGAGCGAGCGAAGGGATCGGCCAGAGCGCGATCAGGCCGCCGGTGGCGATCACGATCGCCCCGAGCCATAGCCAGGTCACCAGCGGCGACACGATGAGGCGGAAGTTGACCGGCCAGGGGTGGTTGACGAACCGTGCCGCCAGACCGGCGATGGCCCGGGCGCGCTCGACCCGGATCGCCACCAGGGTCCTGGGTTGGCTCACCTGCGCGGGCGTCAGGCTTGTCATCAGGGTGGTGAAGACCTTGTCGCCGCGATTGATCTGTGCCTGGATGGGCTGGAAATTGAGGTTCACCACCGCCCAGATATCACGGGTCAGCCCAGCCTTCAGGCCGACCTGGGAATCGGCCTGCCCGTTGAAGGCCACCGAGATCGGACCGACGGTCGGATCACCCGTGGCGGGATAGAACCCGCGTGTCGTGGTGACCGTGGTCACGTGGCGCCCGTGCCTGGACACATCGAGCACCGCGCCGAAGGCGAGCTTTGCCACCTCGCCCTGGCTGGTGAACGTCGCCTGCTCGGTTGGACGCACGTAGCGCATCGTGTAGCCGTTGACCGTCGCGTGCTGCCCGGGCGAGAGGATGACGTCACTGGAGTGCGCGAAGGAGGACGACGCCGCCACCCCGATCAGCATGATCGCCAGTCCGCCATGAGCGATGTAGCCGCCGTAGCGGCGGCGGTTGCGGCTGATCAACGAGAGCAGCGCACGGGGCGGCGAATCACCGCTGAGCGATCGCCGGGCACTGGTGCCGCGCCACAGCTCCTGCGTGACGGCGGCGAGAACGAACGCGCCGAAGCCGAACATCAGCAGAGCGAACGGGCGCGAGGCGGCGCTGGTCGCCACCAAGAGCACGACGAGGGTGAGCAGCCCGACGGCAGACGGGAAGATGAAGTTGCGCCTGAGGTTGGCCAGCGTGACCCGACGCCACGCGATGATCGGCCCGACCCCGGAGAGAAACACGAGGACCAGCGCCAGCGGCACGATGAACGGCCGGAACGCCGGCGGCCCCACGGACACCTTGGTTCCGGTGACCGCCTCGGAGATGAGCGGGAAGAAGGTCACCCAGAAGATCACGAACACCATCGCGATGAGCACGAGGTTCTGCAGGAGGAACACGGCCTCACGGGAGAGCAGGGAATCCAACTGCGCGTCCGAGCGCAGACTGGCGCGGCGCCACACCACCAGGCCGATCCCCCCGATCACCATCGCTGCGATCAACGCGACGAACGGAACCCCGAGCGTCGAGGCGCCGAACGCGTGGATCGAGTCGAGCACACCGGAGCGGACGAGGAACGTGCCCAGGATCGCCAGCGTCCCGCTGGTCAGGATCAGCGACGCGTTCCACACCTTCAGCATGCCCCGCTTCTCCTGGATCATGATCGAGTGGATGAAGGCGGTGCAGGCAAGCCAGGGCATCAGTGCCGCATTCTCGACCGCATCCCACGCCCAGTAGCCGCCCCAGCCGAGCTCCGTATACGACCAGCGCGCGCCGAGCAGGATCCCGATCCCCAAGAACAGCCATGCAGCGAGGGCGAAGCGCCGCGTGACGCTGATCCACTCGGAGCTCAGCCGGCCGGTGATCAGCGCGCCGATTGCGAACGCGAACGGAACGGTTAGCAGCGTGTAGCCGGAATACAGCATCGGCGGGTGGATCATCATCGTGCGGTGCAGCAGCAGCGGATCAAGTCCGGCGCCCTCCAGCGGCGGCCGGGCGGTGGTGGTGAACGGATTGGCGGCGAACGGGAACACCATCAGCGAGGTGAAGAAGGCCGCAAAGCCGAGCAGCACGGCGGTTGCGTAGGGTGCGATCTCTCGCACCCGGTGCCGGGTCAGGAACAGGATCAAGCTGGACCACAGCGAGAGCAGCAGCACCCACAGCAGCAGCGACCCCTCCTGCGAGGACCACGCCGCCGCCAGCTTGTAGAAGGTCGGCGTCGTGGTCGAGGAATGCCCGGCGACGACGTTGAAGGAGAAGTCGCTGCGCAGGAACGCCGCCTCCAGGATCACGAACGCGATCACCATCAGACCGGCCAGGGCGTACACCGCGCGGCGGCCCGAATCGACCCACTCCGGCCGGCGGCTCCGTGCTCCGTAGACCGACGCGCCGATGCCGTAGACGCAGACGGCCAGCCCGAGGATCAGCAGCGCGCGTCCGAACAGCGCCACGTCAGCGAGCTCCGGTCGGAATCGAGGACATCAATATGAGGCGGTCGCGGCCTGGTACTTGGATGGGCACTTCGTGGTCAGAGAATCCTGCTCGCCGACAAAGCTCGATCCCTGTCGCCGAACGGTGACGAGGACACCGCGGCCCTGCCGGAACGGATCCGGAACGATGCCCGTATAGCGCACCGGTACCGAGAGCTTCAGCTTCGGGTCCCGAACCCTGAACAGAAGCGCGCTGCCGTCATGGCGCACGGACCCGTCGAGGACGGTTCCGGCGAGGATGTAGGACTGTCCCGGCTGCGCGCGCTGGAGCAGCTGCCCGGCGGTCAGCTCGTCGCGTCCCGCACTGAAACTGGTGTAGACCAGCGCGGACGCCAGCAGCAGGGCGGCGGTCAGAGCGACGGTCAGGCGGATGAAGCGCTTACGACTGGGGTCCATGGCTAGCGGCCAATTGTCCCACAGCCGGCCCCAGCCACCCCCGGCTCGATTCGTCCATAGAGGCGGAGCTCGCTTCAGCCGGGACGAACGATCCGCCGATTAGCGTCAGGTTAGAAGCGAGGATTTCCGCCCGCGGGCGCGAAACCATTGGCGATCGGAACCGTTGTCTGCCATGAACGTGCTAGTTCGACCTAAACGAAGCGAAACCGGCCTCCGTCGCCGCCGACAGTCTGCGCCGGCGCCCGCCGACGAACGAGCGAACCTCCCGAGCGAGGCCACCCCGGCCACGCTTGCCCTCACCGAGACCAGGAACCCGCGCCGTCGGGAGCTCGGGCCGCTGCATGACCAGGCCGAATACACCTGCCAGTGCGGCTTCGTGTTCCAGGCCACGGTCTCCACGTCGGTCGGCTGCCCGCACTGCGGCGACATCCAAGCCTGGTAGCCGGGCCTCAGTCGGCCGGCTGTTGCGCCTCCGGGACGGGCTCCGCCGCAGGCCGCGGCGGTTTGACCTCCGCCCCCGGCGGCAGCAGCTCGGTCAGCGACTCCTCGAGCCAATCGATCAGCTTCCAGACGTCTCGCATCTGCTCGCGATCGGCGACGATTCCAAAGTCCAGGTGGCCGCAGTAGCTCATCACCGTGATGTTGAGGCCCATACCGTCGGTGATGACGGAAACCGGGTAGTTGGCCACCAACTCGGCGCCCGCCAGATAGAGCGGCACCTGGGGTCCCGGCACATTTGACACCACCAGGTTCCAGATCGGCTTCCGGGCCGCGGCGAGCGAAAAGGTCATTCGCGCCGCGCGGGAAAAGACCGCCGGGGGAATGAACTGCGTCGCGTCCTGCAGCAGCTGAGCCGGCAGCGCCTTATGGCGCTCCTTGGCCATCCGCATGGCCTCGTGGGTCAGCATCAGACGCTCCACCGGGTCGGCCTCGTTGACGTACAGCGGCACGCTCAGCATCCCGATCCGGTTGCCATAGGTGCCGATCTGCTTTTCGCTGCGGACCGACACGGGCACTTGGGCGACGAGCGGCACCTCCGGTAGTTCGTCGTGCTCCAGCAGCCACCACCGCAGCGCTCCGGCGCAGATCGAGAGGATTACGTCGTTGACCGTGCAGCCGTGCTCCTGCTTGACCGTCTTAACCGCGTCCAGCGACAGCTGACCGAAGGCGAAACGCCGATGCGGAGACACGTGGCCGTTGAAGGAGGTCTTTGGGGGAGTCAGGTTGCTGCGCTCCAGCACCCGCTGCTCTCCCCCGCGGATCAGCCGAGCCACCCTCGCACTGGTTCGACCCAGAGTGTGGACGCCCGGCACCTGCGACAGGAAGGCGACGTCCTGGACGTTGGGCAACGTCGAGGGCAGAGCGCGGGCCACGCGCTCGACGTACCGCGGCGCTGCGAGCACGCCCCGCATCAGCATCTCGAGCTCGCTGGGCTCACCGCTGGCGTCGCCCCAGCCGCGCGGCTTAGGGGGCGGCTCACGTCCCTCGGGGGTGAGATCGAGCAGGACGCCCATGATCTCGGCACCCGACATGCCGTCGATCACCGCGTGATGGATCTTGGTCATCACCGCAACCTGTCCACCGCCGAGGCCCTGGATCAGGTAGAGCTCCCACAGGGGACGCGCGCGGTCAAGCGGGCGCGAGAAGATCCGCGCCACCTGTTCGGCCAGCTTCTCATCGGTCGCGGGCGGCGCCAACGCGAGCTCCCGCACGTGATACTCGAGGTCGAAGTGCGGGTCGTCGATCCAGTACGGATAGTCCAGCCCCAGCGGAACCGCCTTCAGGCGCCAGCGAAACGGCGGTAGCAGCGGCAGTCGCTCGGCGATCAGGTTGTGGATGTCGGCCAGCTCCAGGCGCCCGTTCGGGCGGGTGCTCGGATCGAGGATCGCCAATCCGGAGACGTGCCCCGCCTGTGTAGGACTCTCGAGCGCGAGGAACTGCGCGTCTAGCCCGGTCAGCTGCCGCAAGTCTTCACCGGCACGCGAGTCTACTGCCCCGTCAGCGCTGACGATCTCGCTGGAGCAGCTGGCGGTGGCGATCCCCGGAGGGCCGGGAGATGATCGTGGAGGCCAGGCGGCTGGCCGCTGCCAGTGCCTGCGGCCACTCCGCGCCGGCGCCCAGTGCTTGAACCAGGCCGGCGTTGAAGGCATCCCCGGCCCCCGTGGTGTCGGCTACGGCGACGCTCGGCGCGCCAACTGAGAGCTCGACCCCATCCGGACCGGCGGCCAGGCTGCCCCGCGCGCCCAGCTTCACCACCACCCACCCGCCCGAAGCCGACTGCAGCCGCCTTGCGGCCTCGGCCGCCGACCCGTCGGAGACACCGGCAAGCGCACAGGCCTCAGCTTCGTTGGGCAGGAACACGTCGACCAACGGCAGGAGGTCCCTGACCTCAGCCCTCGCGGTGCCGGCAAACCCCCCTGGGTCCCACGCCGTGTCGAAGAAAGTCCGGCCACCGTGACGGCGGGCCTCTCCCAGCAACCAGCGCGCGGCATCTCCATGAAGGCCCGGGGCGACGAAATAGTCACAGAGCAGCAGGCTGTGGCAACGCAGGGCATCCTCGGGGATCATCGCCGCCTTCCAATCGGTATTCACCCCGAGGTAGGTCAGGAACGTCCGGTCGCGCTGCGGAGACTCCACTGCCACCGTCAGACCGCTTGGGCGCCCCGAAAGAACAATTAGATCCTCCGCCAGTCCAGCCGGAGACAGCAGGTCGCGCATCCAGTCGCCGAGATGGTCGTCCCCGATCGCCCCCAGCAGCCGCACCGGCACTCCGGCCTCGGCAAACGCCAGCGCCGCGTTGGCACCTGCGCCACCAACCCGCATGTTCAGCTGATCGGCCAGCAGGGTCCCCCCGGCCGGCGGCAGTTCGGACACCGGGCTCATCACCACGTCGACCTGCACGCAGCCGATCACCGTCACCGTCGGCGCGGCAGATCCGTTGCGGTGCGCGGCGGCCATTAGAGCGCCACTATCCGACCTTGGTGTCGTCCTGGTGGCGGCGCAGCTCGCCGATCTCCAGACCGCGGCGCCGGGCCACGTGGTCAACCAACAGCTGCGCCGGCAGGATCTGGAGCACCGGGAGTGTCAGGGGCCTGGTCCTCGGCAGCGTCAGCGCTCCGTCGAGAACACCGTGCTCGCTCGCACCGTCGGTGATGAAGGCCACCCGCGCTCCGAAGGACTCGACGTCGCGAGCCATCCTGGCTTCCCGCTCGCCACCGAAGATGACGCAGCCCAGGCCTTCGCCGACCGCCTCCATGGGTCCGTGGAGGTATTCCCGCGTCTCCATGCCGGTGGCCGGAAGGCGCAATGCCTCGCGAGCAAGCAATGCGGTCTCCGCCGCGGCGGCCTCGGCTCCGCCTGCCCCGACCGCGTCAACCGCGCGCACCTCAGCAAAGCCCTCCGCGAGCTGCTCGGTCAGCGGATCCAGGCGCTGCAGCGTATCGGCGCTGAGATCAGGCAGCTCATCCCAGTGCGAACCTCCCGCGCCGCCGAGCAGCGCACCACAAAGCATCCCCAGCGCCTGCAAGGTCGCGGTGTAGGACAGCGTCGCCACCGGGGTATCGGGTCGGGGTCCCAGGGGCAGCCAGAGCCGCGCAGCCTCGGCCAGCGGGCTGTCACCTCGCGAGCTGATGACGATCACCGGCGCGGTGCCGATTCGCTCCAGCGCCGCGAGCGTCTCAGCGCTGGCACCGGATTGGGAGACGAGGACGAACGCATCCCCCAGGGCGGCGGCCGGACTCTCGGCCAACTCCGCCGAGGCGATGTTGAAGGCGGGCCGTCCCGCCGCTCGAAGCGCCCTGACCGCAGGGATGATCGCGTGAGCGCTGGCCCCGATTCCGCTGAATATCAAGGTTCGTTCCCGGAGCGAGCTGAGGAGCTCCAGATCGACGGCGTCCCGGAAGGCCTGGGCGCCGGCACGGAGATTTTCCGGCTGGGCAAACACGGCGTCGCGGAAGCTGTCGCTCATCCCTTCACCGCGCCCGAGGCCAGACCGCCGACGATGTAGCGCTGAAAGACGACGGCCACGAGCACCGGCGGAATCGCGGCGAGGATTCCCCCGGCCGCCTGCAGACCAAAGTCGGTGGTGTAGCGACCGGTGAACTCCGCGATCGCCACCGGGATCGTCTTCGCGGCGGTGGTCGAGGTGAAGATCAGCGCGTACAGGAATTCGTCCCAGGCGATCAGGAACGCGAACAGCATGGTGGAGAGCAGACCCGGGCGGGCCAGGGGCAGGATCACCCTGAACAGGGCACCGACCCTCGAGCAGCCGTCGATCCGGGCCGCGTCCTCGAGCTCCCGAGGGATCGTCTGGAAGTAGTTGCCCATGATCCACAACACAAACGGCGTCGCGAAAGTGCAGTAGACGATGATCAAGCCCAGGCGCGTATTCAGCAGGTGGAGCCGAACCATGATCAGGTACAGCGGAATGACCAGCGCGATCGGCGGGACCATGTAGGTCGAGAGGAACAGCAATAGCGACGCACGCGCGCCGCGGAAGCGCAGCCGCGCGAACGCGTAGGCACCGAACACGCCAACGGAGATCGAGATGGCCACGGTCGAGGTGGCGATGATCAGGCTGTTGAGCAGCGAGGCGCGGAAGTTGGCGAAGATCGTGCCCCCGTGTGCGGTGAAGATCTGGCTGTAGCGGCTGAACGAGATGTGGCTGGGGATCCAGCTGAGCGGGATCTTCAATAGGTCGGCCTGCGATGAGAGGCTGGCGATGACCAGCCACGCGAACGGCGCGAGAATGATCAACGAGACGACCGCCGCGGCGGAGTGGATCAGGATTCGGTAGCGCCTCGAGTCCTGCATCAGGCCATCCCGTACTGATCGGAGCGCAGCAGCCGGATGTAGAGCACCGCGAAACCGAGGATGAATAGGACCATGAGGTAGGCCAGTGCCGACCCGTAGCCAAAGTACTCGTCTGAGAACGCCCTCTGGTAGGTGTAGTAGGCGATGCTCTGCGTCCCATTGGCCGGCCCGCCTCCGGTCATCACGTAGATGATGTCGAACACCTTGAACGCCTCGATCGTGCGCAGCACGAGCACGACGACGATCACTGGGCGCAGCAGGGGAAGGGTGATGTGCACGAATGCACCCCACCGTCCGTAGCCGTCGATCCGCGCCGCCTCGTAGAGATCGCGGGGGATCGTGGTCAATCCCGCGAGCAGGAAGAACGCGACGAGCGAGGTGTTCTTCCACACGTCGGCCAGGATCACGATGTTGAGCGCGCCGAACGGCGAGCTGAGGAACGCGTGATACGAGTGGGTTATTCCCAGCTGGGTCAGAGCCGCATTGACCACGCCGTACTGCGCGTTGAACATGTAGCGCCACATCGCGCCGTTGACGATCGTCGGTAGCGCCCACGGCAGTACCACGATCGTGCGAAACAGCCAGCGGCCCCGCAGTGGCGCGTACAGCAAGAGTGCGAGGCCCATTCCGAGTACGAGCTCGAGCCCGGTCGAGATGATCGTGAAGTAGACGGTGCGCTCCACCGCGGACCAGAACTCGGAATGCGAGAGGGCGAATGTGTAGTTGCGCAGCCCGACGAACGGGAAGTGGCCGGCGAAAGGCGTATCCACCGAATACAGCGACGTGTACAGCGTCTTCAGGATCGGATAGATGACGATCCCGAAGACGACGATGATGCTCGGGGCGAGCAGGACCAGCGCAAACCGGCCCTCCCGCGTGCGCGCGCGCCAACTCGTCCCGCCGGCCCGGGGCGCCGCCCCGGCCGGCGATGCTGCGGAACGCTCCATCAGGTCTTGGACAGGGTCAGGCGGGTGCGCCGGAAGTGAATGCCGAGGCCGCCGCGTTGAGTGCGTCCTGCGGGGTCTTGCGCCCAAGCAACGCGTTCTGGATCTGAACCTGCAAAGCCTGCGATGCCGCGTTGTAGTTCGGCACCTGCGGGCGCAGGATCATGTCCGGCAGCTGCGTCTTGGCCACCGACACGAGCTGGGAGCCGGCGTCCTTGATCACCGACGCGTCCGAGTAGGACGCCGACCAGATCGGCAGCGAGTCCTTGACGTAGCTGTTCTGGACCGGCTGGCTGGTGATGAACTTGATGTACGCCCAGGCCTCGTTGGGATGACTGCTCCCAGAGGCGATCATCAGCGGCTGGCCACCATTGCACCCCGGGGCGTGTCCAGCAACGCCGGCGGGGGTGTGCAGAATCATCACGTTGTCCTTGCTGACGTTGCTCTGCTTGGGGTCAAGCGCCCCAGCGAGCTGGAACGTCCAGTTGAGGTTCATCGCGATCTTGCCCTGAGCGAACGCTTTGAGCACGTCGGCCTCGAGCGAGCTCGTGGAGGCCGGGTCGGCGAGTTTCTGGTCCAGCAACATCTTCATGAATTCGAGCGCCTTGAGACCCCCGCCGGACTGGAACGCCGGCTTGCCGGACGCGTCGAGGAACTTGCCTCCGAACGCGCCCAGCAGCTGCGCGTAGTCGCAGACCACAGCCTCGGCCTGAGACCAGCTGCCAAGCCACGGGTACTGGACGATTCCCTTGGCCTTGAGCTTCTTCAGCGCCGTGAGCACCCCGTCCCAAGTGTGCAGTTCCGCCGGCGAGACTCCCGCCTTCTTGAGCATCGCTCCGTTGGCGTACAGGTATTTGGTGTCCAGGATCCACGGCATGCCGTAGTACTTGCTCTTGTAATTGGCCATGGCCAGGGCACCGGGAAAGATCTGCTTCGTCGGCTCGGCGTTGACGAGGTTGGTGATGTCCTTGACGATGCCCTTGGAGCCAAACTCGGCAGGCCAGATCACGTCCCCCAGGACGACGTCGTAGGTTCCGGCCGGAGCGGCGGCGACGATCTTGTCGTGCAGAGCTTCGTAGGCGACCAGAGTGTTGTTGACCTTGATGTTCGGGTTGGCCTTCTCGAAGGCAGCTGTCATCCCGGCCAGGTCGCTCGCGCTGTAGCCAGCCTGCTGCTGAAACAAATTGTTCAGCGTGACCTTGCCGCTGGCGCCAGACGAGGAGCCACTCGACCCCCCGCACGCAGCCAGGTAGAGCGCGGCGCTGGCACTCGCACTCGCGGAAATAAAGCTGCGGCGCGAGTACCTGCGCTCCTCAGACTGCTTCTGCTCCGGACCCATCCTCGCCTCCTCACGACACCTTGGCGTTCGATTTGTAAGAAGCTTGCCCCAACGACCATACTGTCCCTATTCTGGGGCGTCAAGCACCGTGCGCAATTCGTAAAGGGTTCTAACGACAGTGATCGATTCTCCGAGTGACGAAGGACGAGCGGACCCCGCGCGGCTCCTCGCCGGCGCTGCCGGCGACTCGCGTCTGAGCCTCCTGCGAGAGCTGGGCGAGCAGTCGGTGCTCGAGACGATCTTCCGCGAGGGCCCGATCACCCGTCCGGAGATCGCCGGCGCTACCGCGCTGTCGAAACCGACCGTCTCGGCCGCCGTCAGCCGGCTTGAACACGCGGGACTTGTCCACGCCGCCGGGATCAGGACCGGTCACCGCGGGCGCAACCCGGTGGCCTACGTGGTCAGTCAACGAGCCGGCTTCGTGGTCGGCGCGGATATTGGCGGTACCAACCTTCGAGTGGCTGCCGCAGACCTGTTCGGCGAGCCGATCTGCGACACGCAGCAGGCGACCCGCAAGGAGAGCAGCCGCGCGGTCGGCGTCCAGATCCTGGAGATGGTCAGCGAGGTGATCGATCGTGCCGGCGCCACCCGCGGGCGACCGCTGGCCCTCGCCATCTCCGCGCCCGGGGTGGTCGATCAGTCCAGCGGCCGCGTCACCTCGTTGGCCTACAACGTCACTCCGGAGGGCGGGTTTGATCCGCTCGAGGTAGTGCGCGGAAGGTTCGACATGCCGGTCCTGGTCGAGAACAACGTCAACCTCGCGGCAGTCGGCGAGAAGTGGTTCGGGCTGGCCCGAGGCGTCACGACGATGGTCTTCATCGCGATCGGCGCCGGCATCGGCATGGGCATCATCATGGGCGACGAATTGGTCCGAGGGGCTCACGGTGCCGCCGGGGAGATCGGGTACCTCCCGCTGGTCGGTGATCCGTTCGACCCACGCCACCGCTTGCACGGAGGGCTCGAGGACGAGGTTGCCGCCGCCGGCATCCTGGCTGCATTCGAGGCGCGGCGAGATCCGGCGACCCAGCCCCCTGCGGCCGCCCAACAGGTGTTTGAGCTGGCCGGAGCGGGTGACCGTGCAGCCCGTGAAGTGGTCGAACACGTCGCCTCCCGCCTCGGCACGGCGATCGCCACCGTGTGCGCGATCCTCGATCCCGAGCTGGTCGTGCTGGGCGGAGGGATCGGCTCCAATCCGTTGCTGCTGCCACCCGTGCGCGGTGCGGCAGCGGCGCTCGTGCCGATCACTGCGCGCATCGAGACCAGCTCGCTCGGAGACCGGGCCGCGTTGCAGGGCGCGATCGCCGTCGCGCTCAGGTCCGCGCGCGAGCAGCTCCTCTCGCAGGGTGCCGCGCTGCGCTCGAACCGCAACAACCTGGCTGCCATGCGGTCCGGGACAAGGTAAGGAGTCGCTGTGGCGGCAATCTCGATCCGAGCGGTGTCCAAGCGCTACCGCGACGGCACGGTGGCCGTGCACGACCTCGACCTCGAGGTGGCCGACGGCGAGTTCATGGTCCTGGTGGGCCCGTCAGGGTGTGGCAAGACCAGCCTGCTGCGGATGATCGCCGGGCTGGAGGAGATCTCCGAGGGCGAAATCGAGATCGGCGGCCGCGTCGTGAATGACCTGACCCCCAAGCAGCGCGACATCGCGATGGTGTTTCAGAACTACGCGCTCTATCCGCACATGACGGTGGCCAAGAACATGGGCTTTGCCCTCAAGCGAGCCGGCGTCCCCAGCGAGGAGATTCAGCGCAAGGTCTCCGAAACGGCGGAGCTCCTCGGGATCACCGAACAGCTCCAGCGCAAGCCCAGCAACCTCTCGGGAGGCCAGCGGCAGCGGGTGGCGATGGGCAGGGCGATCGTGCGCGACCCGCAGGCCTTCCTGATGGACGAGCCGTTGTCAAATCTCGACGCGAAGCTGCGCATCCAGATGCGGGCGGAGATCCTGCGGATCCAGCGCGGCCTGCGCTCGACCATGGTCTACGTGACCCATGACCAGACCGAGGCGATGACCTTGGGTGACCGACTCGCGGTGATGCGCGACGGCGTCCTGCTCCAGGTCGGAACTCCGCACGAGGTCTACGAGCAGCCGCGTGATGTATTCGTGGCAGGCTTCATCGGCTCGCCCGCGATGAACTTCCTGGCCGGCGAGTTTGACGCTGTCGGACTGACCTTCCCGCTCGGAACCGTCTCCGCGTCCGCGATCCGCGACGCCGGCGGACACGTGCCCAGCGAGCCCCGGACGGTGCTGATCGGAATCCGACCTGAGGACTTCGAGGACGCCGCGCTGGCTGGGCACCGGCAGCACGGGTTCAGGCTCACCGCACCGGTCGATGTGCTGGAGTCGACCGGGTCCGATGTCTACGCCCATCTCTCCGTGACCCGGTCGAAGGGCTCGGGCGAGTTGCCCGAGCAGGTACGCCGCCAACTGCAGGCGGCGCTTGTCGACCCGACCGAGGCGCCCGTCCCCACCTCCCCTGAGGTGGTCGCGCGCGTGGGCTCCTCCAGCCGCATGCGGGAGGGTTCGCCCGGCGAGTTGTGGCTGGACCTCGGCAAGCTGCACCTGTTCGACGCCGCCACGGGCGAGCGCCTGCAAAGCTGAGCTTTGCCTGCACACGAGCCCAGTCCATGATCGCCATCGTCGGAGGCCTGGGCGCTGCTCTGGCCTGGGGGGTCTCGACCATCTGCTCATCTCGATCGAGCCGGCTGATCGATCCTAAGTCCGTCGTCGCCTGGGTGATGCTCGTGGGCTTGGTGCTGACGCTGCCGGCGGTGGCGATCACGGGCGTCCCCGATCGGTTGAACGGGACCTCAGGGCTATGGCTGCTGCTTGCCGGCGCGGGAAACGTCGGCGGCCTGGTCCTCGCCTACGCGGCGATGCGCATCGGCCAGGTCGCGCTGGTCGCCCCGGTGATCTCGACTGAAGGCGCGATCGCCGCCGTGATCGCCTTGGTCGTCGGCGAGAGCATCGCTCCCGCCGCCGGGCTGACGCTCGGCGTGATCGCTTCCGGGATCGTCCTCGCCGCGATCCCCGAGCGCGGCTACGCCGAGACAGCTGCTTCGGCCCGTCACCCGGAGGCGGTGGGCCTCGCGGTGATGGCCGCGATCGCCTTCGGAGGCAGCCTCTACGCCGCCGGCCGCGCCGGCGCGACGCTCCCCTCGTCCTGGGTCGTGCTGTCCGCGCGTCTGATCGGCTCGGTGGTGCTCGCGCTGCCGTTGGCACTGAGCGGGCGGCTGCAGCTCACCCGCCAGGCGCTGCCGCTGGTCGTCACCTCCGGAGTGTGCGAGGTGCTCGGTTTCGTGGCCTACACCGCGGCGGCTCGGCATGGGATCGCCGTTGCGGCAGTGCTGGCCTCTCAGTTTGCCGCGCTGGCCGCCCTGGGCGGCTACTTCCTGTTCAAAGAGCGTCTGAGCCGGCTCCAAGTGCTTGGGGTGGCGACCGTGCTCGTCGGAGTCGCGGTACTCAGCGCGATCCGCGCCTGACTTCCCTCGCCGGGGATTTGGTAATTCGCCATACGCGAACTAAATGCTCGTCGCTTGACCGCCCGTAAGAGCGGCGGTATTGTCGCCCTTCGGCAAGACTCTAAACGAATTAGTAGGGAGGGACCAGCGTGCCGATGCCCCGAGCCACCCTCGCCACGATCGTGTTTGCCCTGCTCTCAGGGCTCGGCGCGGCCGGCGCGAGCGCGCCCGGAGCCGGCGCTGCGACGACCACGCTGGGCACGGGCGGCTGGCAGCTACAGAGCACGGCGAAAGCAAGCGCCCCCGCGTCCAGGATTTCCCGCCCGGGCTTCTCGGCGGCGTCCTGGCTGCACGTCCGGACGGATGCCGCAGGCGCGGTGGGAACTGAGGTGGCAGCCCTGGTCCAGAACGGGCGCTGCCCGAACGTGTTCTTCTCGACCAACATGAGGACGTGCTTCGGTTTCATGTCGCAGATCGGCCCCGACACCATCGCCGCCTTTGCCGTGCCATGGTGGTTCCGCACCGAATTCAGATATGGCCGCCGCCCACTGCAACGCGCTCAGCTGAAGATCAACGGTGTGGTAGGCAAGGCGGACGTGTGGGTGAATGGCCGGCTCGTGGCCACCCGGGCGAAAGTGCAGGGCGCGTTCACCGAGTTCAGCTTCGACGTCACCCGGCTGTTGAGACCGGGCGCCAACGCACTGGCCTTGCGCGTCTACCCCAACAATCCGAACAAGCTGTTCACGCTGGACAACGTCGACTGGACCCAGATCCCACCGGACAACAACACCGGCTTGCAGTTCCCAGTGCAGCTGCACACTTCCGGGCCCCTCGCACTGAGTGATGCTCACGTGGTCCAGAAGGACAACGCCAACGTCTCAGAGGCCGCGCTGACAGTGAAGGCGTCGGTCAGCAACGACTCGGCTCGTCGCCAGACGGGCCTGGTCTCTACCTCGGTCAGCGGCCCGTCCGGCGCGCCCATCCGGCTCGCACAGCCGGTCAGCGTCCCGGCCCGGACAACGCAAACCGTCACCTTCACGCCAACTCAGTACCCGCGGTTGACGCTCCATCGCCCGCACATCTGGTGGCCGTACGCGATGGGCGCCCAACCGCTCTACCAGCTCCGGGTGGCGCTCGCTCAGCCCGGCGTGCCGGCCGACACGGAGACCGAGCGGTTCGGGATCCGGCGCATCAGCACCCGGCTGATCGGCCCGGCCCCGATCGCGCCGCACGGCTCACGGCAATTCCTGGTCAACGGCGTTCCCTTCGTCTTCCGCGGCGGCGGCTGGTCCGAGGACTTGTTCCTGCGCTACTCCCGCACCGACACCGCCGAGCAGGTCGCGCTGATCAAGAACCTCGGGCTAAACGGGATCCGAACCGAGGGCAAGCAGATGCCTGAGGACTTCTACCGCCAGATGGACCGGGCCGGGGTGATGGTCGACGGCGGGTTCCAGTGCTGCGACGCGTGGCAGCTCCCCGACAACGAGAAGGGTGTGACCAGCCACGACCTGCAGCTCCTCCAGCTCTCTGCCCGCGCGATTGGCGAGCGGATCCGCAATCACCCGAGCGTGATCAACTTCAGCTGGAGCGACAATCAGCCCACTCCGCGTCAGGAGCGGGTTTCGCTGACCGGCTTCCGGCAGGCCGACTTCCAGGAGCCGGTGATCGCCTCGGCCGAATACAAGAGCACGCCTCGGCTTGGTCCATCCGGAGAGAAAGAAGGGCCCTATGACTGGGTCCCGCCAAGCTACTGGTACGACACGAGCCATTACAGCCCGGGCGATTCGAGCCGCACCAATGTCGGTGGCGCGTGGGCGTTCAACAGCGAGAGCAGCGCCGGGCACACGGTGCCGACGCTCGATTCGATCAAGCGGTTCATGTCCCCGGTTGAACAGGCACAGCTATGGCAGAACCCGGATTACAACCAGTACCACGCCAACTACGAGCCAGATCTTCCTGGTCCGAGCAACAGCGGCTATTCGTTCGGAACGCTGCACGACCTCGACCAGGCGATCTCACATCGCTACGGCAGCTGGTCGAGTCTGTCGGGCTACGTCGAGAAGGCCCAGGTGCAGAACTACGAGACGCAGCGGGCGCAGTTTGAGGCGTACGTCGCGCACTCGCATCGCCATCAGGCACCGTCGACCGGCATCGTCTACTGGCAGCTCAACAAAGGCTGGCCGACGCTGCTCTGGGACCTCTACAACCACGACTATGACCAAGCAGGAAGCTACTTCGGGGCCAAGAAGGGCAACGCGCCACTCCACGCTCTCTATTCCTACGACAACGGCACGGTCTCGGTGGCCAATCTGACCGGCCGCCGGCAGGCCAACCTGACGGTGCGAGCCCGGGTTCTCGGCCTCGATGGACGCGTGCTCGATGACCGCAGCGCCAAGCTGGGCGCGCTGCCCTCGCAGGGTGTCTCCACCTCCCTGCTGCGCCCGGTGGTGCCGAGCGCCACCGTTCCGCCTGCTCCCGCCCGGACCTATTTTGTCGAGCTTGTGCTCAGCCGCGCCGGGCATGAAGTGGATCGCAACGTGTACTGGCTCTCGACCCAGCAGGACGTGGTCGACTGGTCAAAGACGATCGGCAACCCGCAGGCGACGATGAGCCGGTACGCGGACCTCAGCCAGCTCGGCAGCCTGCCGACCGCGCAGATCCGCGTCAGCGCGCACACCCACGCCCAACGGGCCGACGACGGCACCGATACGGCCACGGACGTGACGATCACCAATACCTCGAGCCAGCCCACGGTTGGGTTCTTCCTCCGGGCTGACGTCCGCCGGGGCACTTCCTCCGGAGCGCCCGCGGCCGGCGACAGCCAAGTGCTCCCGATCTTCTGGTCCGACAACGACGTGACGCTGTGGCCCGGCGAATCAGTGACGCTGCACGCGTCCTACCGCCGCGCGAGTCTTGGCGGAGCGCCCTCCGTTGTCAGCCTGAGCGGCTGGAACGTCGCCGGACGCACCGTGCCGGCCGGCTGAGCCAAAGACGAATATCCTCGCCCGGCAAGCACAGCTCGAAAACGAGGTCCCACATGCTCACGCTCACCGGTCTGGATGAGGTCAGGTCGTACATCGGCAAAGAGCTCGGCGTCAGCGACTGGCACGAGGTCACGCAGGAGAAGATCAACCAGTTCGCCGAGGTCACCGGCGACGATCAGTGGATTCACGTCGACGTCGAGCGGGCCAAGGAGACCCCGTTCGGGGGGACGATCGCGCACGGCTATTACGTGCTCTCGCTCGCCCCGCGCTTCTCCTACGACATGTTCACCTTCGAAGGGTTCGCGTTCATGCTCAACTACGGCCTGAACCGAGTGCGCTTTCCCTCGCCGATGCCGGTCGGCCAGAAGGTACGCATGCGCGCCACGCTGGCCTCGGTCGACGATGTCCCGGGCGGAGCCCAGATCGCCACTGCGCTGACCTTCGAGCGCGAGGGCGAAGAGAAGCCGGTGTGCGTGGCCGAGACGCTGATGCGGGCCTACACGCGCCTAGAGCGTGCGCGAGGACGCGCTCCGGGGCCTCCAGCGAGGGCCAATGGCCGACGTCCTCGAGCGCGCTGAGCGGCGCATCGGGCAGCCGCTCCCGGATCCGCTGCGCGATGTGCGCGCCGGAAATCGGATCCAGCATGCCCCAGACGAACGACAGCGGTACATCGGTCTGCTCGAGCGCCGACGACCCACCGCTCAGCTCGCGTGACGACGTTCCTCCATGTAGGCGATCACCCGGTGAAGGACCACCCCGCCGCGGGTGACGGCCAACCAGATGTCGGCGGCGTCAGCAGCCCCGTCGAAGCCGTCGCCCCAGGTCGGCGCCAGCGCCTGGATCCACAGCTCTTCGGTAATCGCCCGCGCTGATCTGCGGGCCCTGCTCCGGATCGGCGAGGGCGGTCTGAACCGGCTGCGGGCGGTGGAGGTCGGGGTACAGCCCGCCGTTGAGCAGGTGAACGGCGACGAGTTCCACGTTCAGCGCGTTCTCGGCCCGCCGGGCCAGAAGCTCCTGGGTCACGGTGACCGAATAGTCATGGGCGACGATGACCGTCCGGTCGATTCGCTCGCGAGCCCAGAGCGCTTCCACCAGATCGGCCTGCTCAAGGATCGAGTAGTCATGATCGGCCGGCTTATCAGAAGCACCGTGGCCGAGCAGGTCGGGCATCAGCAGCGCATGGTCGGCGCTCAGCTGCGGCGCGATCTTGGCCCAGTCATGCGAGGAGCTCGGGAACCCGTGCAACAGGGTCATCGAATCTCCCGAACCCTCGCTTGCGGACAAAGATCATCCGCTCGCGCGTCACCGAGCCTGAGCGGTATCCGCTCGCCCGCCCGCCCACCACTCCTGGATCCCGCTCACGGCGCCCCTCAATTTCGGAGCTGACGGCTGGCCTGGTCGAGCCGGTCGAGCTCATCGGGGCTGAGCTCTGAGCTGCACCATCGGCAGGAGTCTCCTGGAGCTGTTCGACGCTGCGAGCGCTGGCGATCGGCGCCACCACGGTGGGCTGAGCGGCCAGCCAGGCCAGCGCGACGGCCGCGAGCGGCACGCCGTCATGGGCTGCCGAAACCTCGTCGAGGACCGTCAGCACCGCCTCGCCACCGCGCTCGAGATACTCCGCCGCGCGCGGGGCCCGTGGGCTGTCCACCTCCTCCCCACCGGGCCGGTACTTGCCGGTGAGGAAGCCCTTGGCCAGCCCGAAGTACGGCACGCAGCCAATGTTCTCCCGCCGGCAGAGCTCCTGAAGCGCGCCCTCGTACTCGCCGCGCTCGACCAGGTTGTAATGGGGCTGCAGCGCCACATAGCGGGCCCAGCCCTCCCGGTCGGAGATCTCCAGCGAGGCCGCGAGTCGCTCAGCGGAGAAGTTCGACGCGCCGATGTGCTTGACCTTGCCGGCCTGCACGAGCTGGTCGAACGCCTCCAGGGTCTCCTCCTGCGGGGTGTCGGGATCGTCCTGGTGGGCGTAGTAGAGGTCGATGTAGTCGGTGCCGAGACGGCGCAGCGAGTCATCGCAGGCGGCGCGGATGTTGTCCGCGCCCAGCCCGGGCCGCTGCTTGGCCATTCCGACCTTGGTGGCGATCACCATCTCGGCCCGGTTGCCGCTGCGGGTCAGCCACTCGCCGATGATGCGCTCGGATTCAGAGCCCGCGTACAGGTCGGCGGTGTCGACGAAGTTCCCGCCCGCGTCCCGGTAGGCGTCGAGCACGGCGAACGAGGCCACCTGATCCGCCGTCCAGCCGAACACATTGCCTCCCAGACAGAGCCTGAAGACATCGAGCTCGGTGTCGTCGATCCGGGTCACTGCACTGGTGTAGCAAACGCCCAACCTAGACGGCCAGCGGCGCCTTGCGCGGCTCCCTGCGAGCACCTACCGAGGCGAGCACCACGAGCACGATCCCGGATACGCCCGCGCAGCCCGAGTCCCTGCCCGAGCACCAGGAACCCCGCGATCGCCGCGACCGCCGGCTCGAGGCTCATCAGCACCGCGAACACCCCGGGGTCGATCCTCCGCAGCGCCTCTACCTCAAACGAGTAGGGAATCGCCGAGGACAGCATCCCGACCGCGGATCCGATCAGCAGGGCACGCGGGGTGAGCAGCTGCGAGCCCCCATCGGCCACACCGAGAGGGAAGGGCGACCAGACGGCCGCTACGCACATGGCCACGGCCAGCCCGGCACCACCCTCGAAGGCGCGCCCGACGCGTGAGTTCAGGAGGATGTAGGAACCCCAGAAGCCGCCCGCCAGCAGGGCGAGCAGCACGCCGGCGACGCTCAAACCTGAGGTTCCGCCCTGGGTCAGGGCGAGGATGCCCAGCACCGCCAGGATCACCCAGAGCAGGTCGCGCGGGCGGCGAGAGCTCCCGATGGCCACGGTCAGCGGCCCGACGAACTCGATCGTCACGGCGATGCCCAGCGGGATCCGGTCCAGCGCGGCATAGAAGCTGAGGTTCATGCCCGCCAGGACCAGCCCGAACGAGCCGGCGAGCAGAAGCTCGCGCCGGCTCCAGCCCGTCAGTCGCGGACGCCAGAGCGCCAGCAGCACGATCGTCGCGGAGACCAGCCGCAGCAGCACGGCGCCACTGGGGCCGACCTGGGCAAACAGCTTCGCCGCCAGCGCCGAGCCGAACTGGACCGAGGCGATGGCCACGCCCACCAGCCCGAAGGCCGGCACGCGGCTCAAGCGGCCCGTCCGCGCGGGCGCTGGCTCGTCGTGGGCCACCGGGCGAGCGTAGCTACGCCACGGCAAGCGGAGCCACGCCGCAAGACTCTCGGCCTCGGCAGCGAATAGGTAGTGGCGATGGCGGTTGGCAAGGCAAAGGCGGTCGGCCACGACCAGAAGAACCATGAGTTCAAGGTCGTGGTTCCGTGCCTGACCCAGATCGACGAGAAAGCGATCCGCGATCACCTCGCAGCACGACCAGTTCTTCTGGCTTGACCTGTGCGCTCCCAGCCACGAGGACCTGAGCAAGCTCCAGGAGATCTTCGGATTTCACCCGCTGGCGCTGGAGGACACCGAGGAGTTCGGACAGCGTCCCAAGCTCGACGACTACGACGACTACATCTTTCTCGTCTTCTACGGCTGTCTGCCCAACGGCACCCGAGACGAGGATCCGTTGCAGGAGGTCCACCTCTTCATCTCCGGCCAGTACCTGGTGACGATCCATAAGCGAGCCGCTGCCCGCGCTGGAGGAGCAGCGACTTGCGCTCGCGGGCCGCGTGCTGCACAGCGAGCAGTTCGTGCTCTACCGCGTGCTCGACTCGCTCACCGACAGCTTCTTTCCCAGGCTCTCCGAGATGGACGACGAGATCGACGAGCTTGAGGCGCCGTACTCGCCAATCCCACCGATCTTCAGCTGCAGCGGCTGTTTTCGCTCAAGCGGCAGCTGGTCGCGATGCGCAAGGTGGTAAGCCCGCAGCGAGATCTGTTCGCCCGGTCGATCGACCAGATCGCCGCACTGCCCGGCCTCGAGCTCGACGAGCGCGACTACTTCCGTGACATCTATGACCACCTGATCAGGATCAGCGATCTGATCGACTCCTACCGGGATCTCCTGTCCGGCGCGACCGACCTGTACCTCTCGACGGTCAGTAACCGTCAGAACGACGTGATGAAGCAGCTCACCGTCATCGCCACCGTCTTCCTGCCCCTCAGCTTCATCACCGGATTCTTCGGCATGAACTTTTCGTTCTTGGTCAACCACGTGATTCACGCCACGTGGACGTTCTGGGTGCTGGGCATCGGCAGCATGGTGCTGACCTGCATCGCCCTGGTGGTCTACTTCCGGCGCAAAGGCTGGGTCTGACGGCTAGGCCGCGGCCTCGAGCGACTCGCGCCGCTCGCCCACGTGTCCCGCTGCTGGCCAGCGCATCCGCCACTGCCCGGAATGCCTCCGGGTTGACCGCCATGCCGACGTGGCTCGAGCGCACCTCGACTCCGATCGCGTCGGGGTCCAGACACGCCCGCCAAGCGACGACTCCGTCGCTGCGCGAATAGACCGAGGTGAACCCCACCCCATCCGGAAACGGCGCGGTCGTGTCGGCGGTGGCCTGCGGCGCAGCAGCCCGAGCCGCAACCGTAGGAGAACAAACCGGGGACGCCGAGCGATCCGAGCAGCGCGACCGTGCGCACCTGGGCACGGACCAGCGGGTGGACCTTGAGCTGATCGGCCAGCGGCGCACCCAGGCACACGATCCCCTCGACCAGATCAGGCCGGCGCACGGCCAGGATCCGGGCCATCGTCCCGCCGCGGCTGTGGCCGACGATGCGCACGCGGCGCCCGTGACGCTCGGCGAAGCCCTCGAGCTGCTCCTCCAGACGCCCAAGGGCGCGCTCGGTGCAGTCGACATTGGCGCGGATCCCCGCTCGGCAGGGCCGATAGCCCATGTCTCGCAGCCAGCGCGCCATCAGCGTGAGCGACAGATCGCCGGCCATGAACCCGGGAATCATCAGTACGGGCGCGCCATCTCCGCGCTCGATCCCTACGCCGCGCAGCACCGGGTCGCGCATCAGCGAGGCTCGCTCGAGCGCAACACGCCCTTCGCGCCAGATCGGAATCCGCAACCGCTCAGCCACCGGCATCCCGAGGTTGTACCCGATCGGCGGCGATGGGGACCCACATCCATCTGTCGCGTGCGCGAGCATCGATCCGCTGTCCTGGCTGCACGGGCGCAAAGCCAGGTGCGAGAATGTGAACGCGAGGGCGTCCGAGCTACGGTCGCAATCGAACCGGGGGCTGAACCAGACGATGCCCATCTGCGAGCGTTGCGGCACCGAGAATCCGCTTGGGTTCCACTTCTGTGGGGGGTGCGCCGCGCCGCTGGCTGACGCCGCGTTGGGCGAAGGCGCCCGGAAGGTGGTGACCGCGCTGTTCTGCGATGTCGCGGACTCGACGGCCCTCGGGGAACGGCTGGATCCGGAGACCGTGCACAGCATCCTCAACCGCTACTTCGAGGAGCTGGTGGTGACAATCGTCCGCCACGGCGGAACCGTCCAGAAGTTCGCCGGCGACGCCGTCCTGGCCGTGTTCGGAATTCCGCACACTCACGAGGATGATGCGCTGCGTGCGGTCCGGGCCGCGGCCGAGATCCGCGACCGCCTACCGCTGATCGCCGCTGACGTAGGCGTGGTCCTGGAATTCCGAACCGGCGTGAACACCGGATTGGTGCATACCGACCAGGGACGGTCGCTGGCCATCGGTGATGCGGTGAACGTGGCCGCGCGCTTGCAGGCCGCGGCCGAGCCCGGCGAGATCCTGCTTGGTTCGGACACCCTGCGGATGGTTCGAGACGCAGTCGACGTGGACGCGCTGACGCCGCTCGAGCTGAAGGGCAAACAGAGTCCCGTGGCCGCGTTCAGGCTACGGCGGGTGGATCCTGTGGCCCCTGGCGTGAGTCGCCACCAGGAGGGTGAGTTGGTCGGGCGTGAGCGCGAATTGCAGCTCCTGCGGGAGTTCTGGGCGGCCACGGCCGCGGCCGCGCAGCCGAGGTGCCGGTTGTTCACCATTATCGGGACCGCGGGGGTGGGAAAGTCCCGCCTCGTCGAAGAGCTCCTCGGCGAGCTCGCTGGCTCGGCCACGATCCTGCGCGGGCGCTGCCTTCACTACGGGGAGGGAATCACCTTCTGGCCGATCCTGGAGGCCCTGAGCTCGGCCGGCGAGCAAGCGAGGGAAATCCTCGATCACCTCTCGCGGGGCAGCGTGGCCACCCCCGAGGAACTCTTCTGGGAGGTGCGGGCGCTGCTGGAGACTCTGGCCAGACGCCGCGCGCTGGTCCTCCACGTGGAGGACCTGCACTGGGCCGAGCCGATGTTGATTGATCTGCTGGGTCACCTCGTCGAGCTTTCCCGCGACGCTCCGATTCTGTTGCTATGCACAGCCCGTCCAGAGCTGCTGGAGGATCACGTCGGCTGGATGCAACGAAAGATCGACGCCGGGATGCTGACACTGGAGCCGCTGGCGCGCCAGGATTGCGAGGCGCTGCTGCGTCAACTCGGCGATCAGCTCAGCGAACGGACGCGGGACGAGGTCATCCGGATCAGCGAGGGCAATCCCCTGTTCCTGCAGGAGATGGCTGCGCTGTCCAAAGACCAGGACGGCTCCGAGATTCCACCCACCATCCATGCCCTGCTGGCAGCCCGGCTGGACAGGCTCACGCCGCTCGAGCGAGAGCCGCTGGACCGCGGCGCCATCGAAGGACAGGTCTTTCACAGCCAGGCGGTTCACGCGCTCGCCCCGCGGCGCCCGGCCGAGGAACTCGATGAGCGCCTGGAGGGGCTCGTGCGCAAGGACCTGATCCGTCAGCACCCGCCGACGCTGGGGACCGACCACGCGTTCCGCTTTCGCCACCTGCTGATCCGCGATACGGCCTACGCGCAGCTGCCGATGGCCACCCGCGCCGACCTCCACGCGCGCTTCGCCGACTGGCTGGAGGAGCTCGCGCCCGAACTGGGAGAGCTCGACGAAATCACGGGCTGGCACCTGGAGCAAACCGTCCGCTACCGCCGCGAGCTTCGCCTGCCGGTCGATCCGGCAATCGCTCGCCGCGCGGCCGAGCACCTGCATACCGCCAGCCGCCACGCCAGCGATCGCAGCGACTCCATTGGAGCGCGCAGCATGCTTGAGCGGGCGCTCGCCGTCGCCCCGGAGTCCGAGCCCGTGCGCGAGGCTATCGGGGTCGCGCTGGCCGAGCGGCTGATCGAGGTCGGTGACCTGACGCGCGCTGACGAGCTCCTGTCCCAGGCCGAGCACGAGGGAGATGAATTCGGACCCGCGGCGCTGAACCGGCTGGAGTGGCTGATCTACTCGCGTCCCGATGAGGGATTGCGCCTGATCGAGTCCATACAGCCGCGGATGCTCGACGCCTTCGAGCGTGCCGGCGACCAGCGCGGGCTGGCGAAGGCCCACTGGCTGGCCTTTTGGGTGCACTGGGCCGACAGCCGGGCGGCGCTGGCGGCGGCCGAGGTGCGCCTGGCCGCCGAACACGCCCGCGCGGCGGGTGATATCGGGCTCTGGTCGCGTGCGCTGGGCTGGTACGTGGCGTCGCTGATCTACGGACCATCCGACGCCGCTGCGATCTCATCAGAGCTTGAAGCGATCTCGGCCGAGGAGCCCGGGCCGTATCTGGCCGCCTGTGTCGAGCTCGGATGGGCAGAGGCCAGACGGCTCGAGGGCCAGTTCGCACCCGCACTCGGGCATGCCGCCACGGCGCGAGAGACCTTTCGTGCCCTCGGGATGCGCACGATGGCGGCCACCTGTGACCAGGCCTCCGCCGCGATCGAGCTCTCAGGCGATCGTGCGGAGGCCGCGATCGGCTACCTGGAACGTTCAGACGCTACGTTCGCCGACCTCGGTGAGCGAGCGATGCGGTCGACGACTCAGGCGATGCTGGGTCGGGCGCTCGAGCAGCGCGGCACGCTCGACGGGGCGCGCGCAGCGGTCGAGTTCTCCGAGGAGCTGAGCGCGCCGCAGGATCTGGCCAACTTCGTCATCACCCACGCCGTGCGCGCGAGACTTTCGCTCGCTGCCGGCGATCACGCTGCCGCGGAGCGTTGGGCGCGCAGCGCGGTGCAGCACGCCTCCCGGACCGATTTTCTGCACGCCCAGGCGGAGGCCAGATTTGAGCTGGCCCGCGTCCTGGCGGCTCTGGGCGCCGCCGGGCCGGCGAGGACCGAGCTGCTCATCGCGCGTGACCTGTTTGCGCGTAAGGGCGATCGGCCCGGTGGCGCGGCCGTGGAGCGTCTGCGCGCGGCGCTCCCCTAGAAATGGATCCCGCAGTTGAGCAACGTGACGTTGATCTCGTCGATGGAAAGCGGCTCCGCGTCGGTGGCAGGTGAGGGCAGCACGAGGTGCACCTCGTTGGGGTTGTTCTCGTGCACGACCAGGTTGACCTGGTCATCCACCTGCAACCCGGCGTCGCGGAGGACCGACTTGGGATCCTCGAGCAGCCGCTGACGGAATGCCCCATCGTCCACCGCCTGGGCGGCGACCTGTTGGAGGATTGCGTGACCTTTGACGTCCTGCGACCCGCTACTCATCATGTTCTCCCTGGATCGTGGTGACAACACTCGGGCCGGCGCGGCGCTCGTGGCCTCGGAAGGGGGCGAACCAGCGCTCGAGCTCTGCGTCGGAAGGTTGCTGACCGGGTGTGGCGCAGACCGCCGCGATGGTCCGGTGGGCACTCAAGGCGACCCGGGTTCGGTCCTCGGCGGGAAGCCCGGCCACGAACGCGACCAGCTCGTCTACATGACCGAGGTCGAGCGCGGTGGCGTGCGCACGTACTGCCGAGGTCGCATCGACGCCGGCCGGGAGCATCGCGTCGAGCGCCTCCAGCCGCTCATCTGAGATCCGGATCACGCAGCGCTCGAGGGCATACATGTAGCCGATGAAGTCGACCGGGCGCTCTCCGTGCACGCAGTCTCGGGCATGCCCGACCGCGGCCTTCACGTTTGCCGCCACCTGCACCGACTCCACGGCGGCGCCGGCGTCGTAGCCAAGCGCCGTCAGATCGGCGAGCGAGAGCTGGTCGTGACCCTGCTCCTCGACGAGTTTGTGCTCCGCGAACTCGGCCAAGTCCGGACGCCCGGACCAGCGATAGCGCTCGATCGCCGCGGGCAGCAGGGCGACGCTGTGATGAGCGGTGTACCACTGGTTGACCAGCAGCCAGGCCCACCGAAGGGTGCTCATCACGGGCTCTGGTGCGGGCGGCGTGGCCCGCTCCGCCGCCGCGATTGCCCCGTCCAGCAGGTGCCTCGTCGTCCCGCGATCGGCTAGGACCAAGGCCGACATCGGCCGGCCCAGCGCGAACTCGCCCAGCTGCGGCTGCTGAAGCCAGGCGCCTCGGCTGGAAGCCGCGAGGATCTCGCCGTTTCCCAGCTGCACCCACTGCAGGTCGGCCCCAGACCACCGCACCCGGGCAGTATGCCCGAGCGCGCCACGTCAAGGCAACCCTCAGCTGGTCGCCTGCTCGTCAGCGTCATGCGCGAGCCGCTGGCCCGTCCCTCCTCGGACACCGCGTCCGCGCCGTGACCGGCTGCCTCACGCTCGAGTTCCGCGGCGTCCGGTGGCTCCGCGGCCTCCGCTTGGGCCGCTCTGCGCTGCATCTGCTGGCGGTGCTCGCCGGCCCGATCAGCGTGCTCGGCCGCCTGCTGAACGGTTAGGTCTTGTTGTGGTTCATCTTGGATCTCGACCACGACTCCAGATTCGGGGGACTTGGATCGACGCTTGGACTACCCCGTCCGCGCCTGCTTGATTCCTCCTCCGGGTTGATCCCGATGTATCGTTTGTACAAATTTGTAGGAGGGAGGCTCGTGTCGCAAAATCTCGTGGAGTTGATCCGCCGTCACCACTCGGTGACGGCGCCGACCGCGCTGGACGTGCTCAAGGCGGCGGTCGACGATCACGGCGAGGTGACCGACGACGACCGCCGGCATGCGGCGGCGGTCTCCGGGCTGCCCGAGGCCGCCGTGTATGGCGTCTCGACCTTCTACGACGATCTCCTCAATCCGCGCGGCGCGCGGCACGTTCGCGTCTGTACCGGTACAGCGTGCTTCGCCGCCAGTGGCGGCGATCACCTCGATGCGATCCGGGAGGGCCTGGGCCTGGATCTCGGTGAACGGCGGGCGGATCGATCTGTGTCGTTGGCCGAAACGGTGTGCCTGGGCTTCTGTCACACATCACCCGCGGTCCGCGACGGAGACGTGATCGACGCCGGCGCCGATGTCGTTGCCCGGGTGCTGGCAGGTGAGTCCCGTGCCGCCGTCGAGCCGGAATGGCACAGCCTGCTCAGCGAGCCGGTGCTCACCGCGCCCGGGGATTGGTCCGGCCTGCGCCGCGCACTGACCGAGCTCAACCCCGAGTCCTTGCTGGAGATCGTCGAGGCCGCTGAGGTCCGCGGTCGCGGTGGGGCCGGATTCCCGGCCGGGACCAAGTGGCGGTTCACGCGCGCGGCGAGCGGTGATGAGAAATTCATCGTGGCCAACGGCGACGAGGGCGACCCCGGCTCCTACATCGACAAGTACCTGATGGAACGCAATCCGGACCGAGTGCTGGAGGGGTTGGCGCTGGCCGGCTTCGCCGTCGGGTCCGCACACGGATTCATCCTGACCCGCTCGGAATATCCGCTCTCCAAGCCGGCCCTGGACGACGCGATCGAGCGCGCGCACGCCGACGGGTGGCTGGGCGAGGACATCCTCGGAAGCGGCTTTGCCTTCGACGTCACCGTGGTCGAGGGCGCCGGTTCCTATGTGGTCGGCGAGGAGACCGCGCTGCTGGCCTGCCTGCAGGGACTACGCGGCACGGTCTCGGCCCGGCCGCCCTTCCCCGCCGAGCGCGGCGTGTACGGACGGCCCACCGTGGTCAACAACATCGAGACCCTGGCCAACATGCCGTTCATCGCCGCCCGGGGAGCCGACGCCTACCACGCGCTCAGCCCGGCCAGCAAGACGGCCGGCAGCAAGCTCGTGTGCTTCAACGAGCGCTTTGCGCACCCGACGGTGGTCGAGGTTCCGTTCGGGCTACCGGTCCGGGAGCTCTGCGACGGCGTGGCCGGCGGCCTGCGCGATGGTGGCACGATCAAAGCCGTGCAGATCGGTGGACCGCTGGGGGGCATCCTCCCGGCCTCGCGCCTGGCGACGCCGTTCGACTTCGACGCGCTGGCCGCAGAGGGCTGCATGGTCGGGCACGGGAGCATTCTGGCCTTCGACGCGCAGACCGACATGCGTGAGCTGACCAGCCATCTACTGCGCTTTGGCGCCCACGAGAGCTGTGGCAAGTGCTTTCCCTGCCGGATCGGCCTGCGTCGCGCGCACGAACTGTTCCAGGCCGATGCGCCGGTCGACCGCGAGCGATTCGAGCAGCTGCTGGAGGCCTTGGAGCTCGGGAGCCTGTGCGCACACGGGAGCGGGATGCCGGCCCCCCTGCGCAGTCTGCTGGCTCACTTCCCGGACGAGCTGGGGCTGACATGACACAGGTCGAGGTCGACGGAGTGCCGGTCGAGGTGGCAGCCGGCGCCACGATCCTCGAGGCCGCACGGGCGGCCGGATCGTGGGTCCCGACGCTGTGCTACGACGAGCGCCAGGCCCCATTCGGCGCCTGCCGCGTGTGCCTGGTCGGGGTCGAGGGGTCGCCGAAGCCCCTGCCGGCCTGCACCACCCCGTGCCGGGACGGAATGGTCATCGACACTGCGGACGCAGCCTCCAGAAGGGTGGCGGCCGCGGTGGTTGAGCTGGTGCTGTCCGAGTTGCCCCAGGCTCCGGCGCCGCACACCGAGCTGGCCGCGATCGCCGAGCGTCTGGGGGCAGAGGATTCCCGCTGGAGGGGTGCGGTGCACCGCGAGCAGCACGATCTTCGCCACCCCTACCTGGCCTTCCAGCACGAGCTGTGCATCTCCTGCGGGCGTTGTGTCCGCGCGTGTGATGAGGTCCAGGGGGCATTCGCCCTGACCGCGACGGGGCGTGGTTTTCAGGCCAACATCACCGCTGGCCTCGACAGCGGCTTTCAGGACTCGACCTGCGTCTCCTGTGGCGCCTGCGCCGATACCTGCCCCACCGACGCGATCACCGAGATAACTCTGCTTGACGGAGCGGTGGCCACCGGTCTGGGAGCACTGGCCGAGCCTGGTCCGCGGTTGCGCAAGGGACTACGATCGTCTGAGAGGTGATGAGGATGGAAACCGAACAGTTTGATCAGACCGTAACCACGACCTGCGGTTATTGCGGGGTCGGCTGCCGGCTCGAGGCTCACGCCCGTCAGGGGCGCATCGCCTCGATCTCTCCGGCGCTGGACGGGCCTGCCAATGAGGGTCACACCTGCCTCAAGGGCCGGTTTGCCCACCAGTTCACACGGTCTCGTGATCGGCTCACGTCTCCGCTGATCCGAGAGGGCGCCGGGTTCCGCGTCGCCAGCTGGGACGAGGCGCTGCAGCGGATCGTCAGTGAGCTGCAGCGGATCAAGAGCCAGCACGGCCCCGACGCGATCGCCGGCCTGGCCTCCTCGCGCGCCACCAACGAGGACTGCTACGCGATGGCTCGGCTGATGCGGGCTGCCGTCGGTACCAACAACATCGACAACTGCTCGCGGGTCTGCCACTCACCCACATCGTTCGCGCTGCGCCGTTCCTTCGGGCTCTCGGGCGCAACCGGCTCGTTCACCGATATCGACCACGCTGAGGTCGCGGTGCTGCTGGGGGTCAACCCCACACAGGGCCACCCGGTGGTCGGGGCCCGAATCAAGCAGGCCGCGCTCCGCGGCTGCAAGCTGATCACGATCGATCCACGGCGGATCGAGCTGGCCGACTACGGCGTGCTGCATCTCTCCGCACGCCCCGGAACCAACGCTGCCGTGGTGCTCGGCCTGTGTCACGTGATCCGTCGCGACGGGATGGTGGACAGGGCCTTCGTCGCCGAGCGCACCGACGGCTACGAAGCGCTGGAGGAGCTGCTGGAGCTCTACGACCCCGCGACGGTCTCGACGATCACAGGGATACCGGCGGCGGACATCGAGCGAGCAGCTCATATCTATGGCGAAGCCAGAACCGCCTCGTTGCTGTGGGGGCTCGGCGTGACCGAGCACAAGTACGGCTCGGAGGTCGTGCAACTGCTCTGCAACCTGGCGATGATGACTGGGAACGTCGGCAAGCCTGGGTCGGCGCTGCTGCCGCTGCGCGGTCAGAACAACGTCCAGGGATCCTCGGATATGGGCGCGCTTCCGGACACCTACACGGCCTACCGCCCGGTCAGTGACGAGCAGGTCGCCCGCTCCTTCGAGCAGGCCTGGGGGGTCGCGCTGCCTCGGCATAAGGGCTACACGATCCCGCAGATGTTCGACGCGGCGATCGCCGGCGACTTGAAGGCGATGTACATCTTCGGCGAGGACGTCGCGCAGACCGACCCCGACACCGCTCACGTAACCGCCGCGCTCGAGAACCTGGAATTCGTCGTATGCCAGGAGATCTTCGAGAACGAGACGACGAAGTACGCCGACGTGGTGCTGCCCGCCTCGTCGTTTCTGGAGAAGTCGGGCACGTTCACCAATGCCGAGCGGCGCTTCCAGGCCGTCGAGGCGGCGATCGACCCGCCGGGCGGGGCAAGGACCGACCTCGACATCATCACGACCGTCTCGCGCATGCTCGGCCACGAGATGGGCTGGCAGACGCCGTGGGATGCGCTGGACGAGATCGCGCGCCTGACGCCCGCCTACGCCGGCGTCAGCCGGGCGCGGCTCGGGCGCCGCGGCCTCCAGTGGCCGGTGCGCGCTGATGGCAGCGACTCGCCGACGCTCTACGACACGACCTTCGATCGGGAGGGCGGTCGCGGACAGTTTGCCGCTCTGCCCTACAAGGAGCCAGGCGACGCGCCGGACGGGGAATTCCCGCTCGTGCTGGTCACCGGGCGCGTGCTCCAGCACTACAACGCCGGCACGATGACCCGGCGCACTCATAACGTCGAACTCGTCGATCGCGACTGGCTGGAGGTCCATCCAACCGACGCCGAACGTCTGTGGATCTCCGACGGCGACAAGGTCTCGGTGCGCAGCCGTGTCGGTCAGACCGAACTGCACGCCCGGGTCACCGAGCGGATCGAGCCTGGCCACGTGTTCACATCGTTCCATTTCCCCGAGGCGAGAACCAACCTCCTGGTCGGCCAGTCCGCCGACGTCAACACTTCGTGTCCCGAGTACAAGGTCGTGGCGGTCGACGTCCGGCCGATGGCCGAAGCGCCGGCGTTCACGCCGGTGCTCAGCAGTCCGGCCTGACCGCGGCGGGCAGCCAGGTCCTACCCAGCATGGCGCTGGTGCTGTGATTCGGCCTGCGACCACAGCCGGGACAGGCGCGCTTCTCCCAGCACGGCGGGATCGATCCCGAAGTTCTCCTTAAGGCCCGCGGCGAGGGCTGCGGCGTTATCGATGACCCTGCGCTCGCGGCCGCCCGGACCGTCCCGGAACAAGGTCCGCGCGCGGAGGGTCAGGATGTGATCATCGAACGGGCGTTGCACGACCAGCGTCTGGACGAAGCTCGAGTCCGGAGCCGTGGAAAGGCGCTGGTGGTGGGGCTCGAAATCAGCCATCGCCGCAGGTGCGTCGGAAAACCAGAAGCCCGGGATCGATCCGAACGAATGTTGAGCGACCCACCATCCCTCCCCGTCGCGCTCGATCGTGAACTGGAAGGACCCGGAGGTGAAGGTCCCGGGCGCGAGCGGCAGCGGCTCGAGTGGCCCCTCGCCCAGTCCGGCGTCGGCGACGAAGCTCTGGCCGGCCGGTGTGCGGGCGACCAGCGCCATGTGGTTGGTCAACTCGCCACGGCGGTGCGCATCACGTTCAGCGACGATCCCCTGCCGGCGCTCGACCGTGAACCCCAGCGACTCGAGCAGGGTCCCGAGGACGGTGTTGGCCTCAAAGCAATATCCGCCTCGCCCACCGTTTAGGACGCGCTCCACCAGCCCGCTGGGCATCAAGTGGAGCGAACTCTCCGAGCTGCACGGCCAGGTCCTCGTAGGGAACCTGGGAGACGAACGCGCGATGAACCTCGCGCAGCCCGGTCTCGTCGGCGGTGGGTACGCCATGCAGGCCGATTCGCCGCAGCAGACGCTCACGAGTGCTTGCGTCGATCACCGTGCTCATCGCGGCGGATTATCCCGATCACGTGGGCTGCGGAATACAGTGTCCGATATGCCTCGGCGGCGCGTGGTGATCGACCATCTCAGTATCGGCGTGAGCGACCTCGCCCGCAGCCGCGAGTTCTACGCGCGGACGCTGTTCCCCTCGGGTTCGCCGAGATCGGTGCCTGGAGCGAGGCCGCGCGGCAGGTCACCTTCGGACTTGAGGAGGCTGCCGACTTCGCCATCTCGACCGTTTACCCAACCGCGGCCCCGGTCCACGTGGCGTTCGCCGCGGACCGGCGCGAGCAGGTCGACGCGTTCTATGCAGCCGCGCTTGCCGCGGGAGGCCGGGACAACGGCGCCTCCGGGCCTGCGACCGGAGTACTCCAGCGAGTACTACGGGGCGTTCGTGCTCGATCCGGATGGAAACAATGTCGAGGCCGTCCATCACGGCCGGGCCTCACGACCGTAACGAGTCACGGTCGCTCCTGAGGTCCCGTTGGCCGGCCGGTCAGCGGTGCTTGACGATTCCGCTCGGTCGCTTGCGCTTGCCGCGCTCCTGGCGAGGCACCGGGCCTGAGATCGCTCTGGGCGCGGGAATCGGCGAAGGACACGGCCGCCGGCGACGCAGGGCTCGGAAGCGACGGCTGCGAGGTGCGCGGCGCAGGCCGCGAAGTTGAAGGCGCTGGTCAGGTCCCCGGTCACCCCTCGTCGCCATGAGCTCAGATTGGGAACCTCAACCCCGAACCGGGTCTCCAGGAACCGCAGCGTAGACGTGTGATCGAACACGTCCGGGCAGACGAGGCCTGCCGCGGGAGAACGGTGACACGACCAGCATCGGGACCCTGAATCCGAGACCGATCGGCCCGCGCACGCCTTGAGCGGCGGCCGGGAGCTGTGACACGGTCAGAAACTCCCCCTTGGTGCCCTTCGGCGCGGTCGGAGGCGCGACGTGGTCGAAGAACCCGCCGTTCTCGTCCCAGGTGATGAACAGCGCAGTTTTCGCCCACGTCTTCGGATGGGAGATCAGCGCTTCGACGATCTGCCGCGTGACGATCTCGCCCGAGACCGCCCGTGAGAATCCAGGGTGCTCGCTGTCCAGGACCCCCGGGGTCAGCCAGGAAACCTGCGGCAGTTTCCCGCCGCGAGGTCGGCCATGAAGTCGGCCGGAAACGTGGGCTTGATCCCGCGCGCCTGCCAGCGCCGACCCAGCTCCGTAGGCCTTGAAGTACGGGAGCACGTTGTCGAAGAGCCACCCGCCGCCGAGTTGTAGACCTTCCAACTGATGCCGTGGGCCTGCAGCCGCTCGGGCATCGTCGTCCACGTGAACGTGCCGAGTGCCGCCGCCCGCGTGGCCAACCATGCGTCTCGACCAGCGGGCCGCCGTGCGTGCCCGCCGGATCGATCGTCGCGCTCATCGACATCAGCCGATTGGGATCCGTCGGTCCGATCACCGAGCAGTGGTAGCCATCGCAGATCGTGAACGCATCGGCCAGCGCGTGGTAGAACGGAATGTCCGAGCGCTTGTAGTAGCCCATCGTCTCGGCCCCGGTACCGGCCGGCGCGCCCGGCGGGACGTCGGCCGCCTCGTGGGCACGCAGGAACCGGTCCATGCGGCCATGATTCCAGGACTGATGCTGCGGGCCCCAGTCATGCGTCAGATCAGGCAGGCACTGCGTGGCGAGGTTGAACGGACGCAGCTTCTTGCCGTTGACTCCGGCCTGCGTGAACGCCGCCCGTCCCTTGCGGTCAGCCGAATCCGCGCACGCCCGAAAACGTGCCGAAGTAGTGGTCGAAGGAACGGTTCTCCTGAATCAGGATCACCACGTGCTCGATGTCCTTCAGTGAGCCCACCCTCGGCGCTGCGGCAGCAGCTCGGGCCAGCAGGCCGTCGATCCCGCTCGCGGCCACGCTCATCCCGACGCCTGCGGCTGCGGCGTCACGCAGCACTCGGCGCCTCGTCACGCCATTGGTCATCTCAGTGCCCTCGTCCATTTCCCCATCCTCTCTCCACGTGGGTCGGCCCCCGGCCACCGAGGGCGAGCCTATCAGCAGCCCGGTCGGCCAACCTGACTACGAGCGGCGCTCCGCGAACACGACCAGGTAGCCGTCGAGGTCGCGGATCCAGATCTCGCGATGACCGGCGTTCGGGTTCACGTGGACATCCGCCTCGATCCTGGCCTGAGCGCGTCCGATCCGCTCGACGACACCGTCGAAATCGCCGACCTCGAACCACAGCGCCACCCCATTGCCCAAGGCCTGCTGGGGGTCGCCGATCCGCGTGTGGTGATGAGTCGGTACCGATGTGGTGCAGCTGCAGCACCAGCGTGCCCTCCACCAGCAGTTGCTCGTACTCAGCTCCGCCGTGACCGCTCGCCGCCCCCAGCACCAGCTGGTACCAGCCACTGGCCCGCTCCACGTCATCGACCGCGATCATCGGTTGGGGCCGAACGGACGCAACTGCCGGAGAGCTCACCCGCCCAGGTATAGCGAGGACGCTGTCAAGCTGTCCAGCGTGAACGCCGGCGTCTTCTCTGCCTCGACGACGTGAACTCCGCTCGCGACGCTGTGGCGGGCCATCGCGGCGCGGGATGCGGCACTTCGACGCGATCAGTTGGCCGCCC
Source organism: uncultured Solirubrobacterales bacterium (assembly GCA_963844475.1). Classification (GTDB taxonomy): domain Bacteria; phylum Actinomycetota; class Thermoleophilia; order Solirubrobacterales; family Solirubrobacteraceae; genus Palsa-465. The sequence continues at coordinate 771,326 of CAWJOL010000004.1, forward strand.
GCACGGCCGTGCTCGCCGGGGTCATCTTCATCTTCGCCGGTCTGGTCAAGTTCGTCTTCCACCACTGGGAGCTGCAGGCATTTCGCGCGTTTGGGCTGCCGTGGCCGGCGGTGCTTGAGATCCTCGCCGGAATCCTTGAGAGCGCCGGTGGCGTCCTGCTGGCGCATGCGGCTCTGCGTCGTGCCCGTCGCGTTGATTCTCGCCGTGACCATGGTGGTCGCGATCGCCGCCTCGGGAATCGGTCACGGCGACGTGATCCCCAGCCTCACGTTGGCGCCCGCCCTGCTCCTGGCGATGCTGTTCCTGCTGCGGCGCGCATGGCCGGACCGGATGACCCGGCGGGACGCCGGCCGGTCCTGATGCGCTGGGAAGGAGTTGCTGGCCGAGCGCGTCTCGATAGGCGAAGGCTCCGTCAGCGACAAAGGACGTGAACGATGACCAAGCTCACCCTCAGCCCACCTTTCTTCCGACTGCTGCTGGTGATCATCGCCGTCGTGGTGATCCTGGTAACCGTGGCCGGCTGCGGTCACGGCGGCGGGGGCTACTGAAGCTCTCCCAGGCCGCGCGCCGCGTGGGACAGCTACGCGCCCCTCGGCCTGGCCCAGATCCGGCTCGCGAGCGAGGTCTGAGCTCCCGTCTCCCGGCGTCAGCGGGCCAAAATCGCACATCGCCGGCCACCGGTCCGTCGCCCTGAGCGATCTTGGCCCTCAGCGGGCACGAATCGCCCGCAGCGCCGGCGATCGCCGCGGCAGTGAGTACTTTTGGCCCCGATTGCCCCGGGGTCAGTTCCGCTGGCCGCGACCGCCGCCGTGCGGACGAGGCCGGGTGAGATCCAACCCCGCAGGCGGATCCGGGCATGGTGACCGCGCGCATCATCGGCGAAACTGACGTCGCGCCCGATCGCGCGAGCGCGCGATGCAGCAGACCAATGAACCCGATGAGCTCGCACAATCTTTCCCTGAACCCGTTCGCGACGTGCTGAGTCCCGCGGTGCGGGAGGGCCTGCGGGCAGGCCTTCCCACCGGGGTGGCCTCCGGGTTGGTGGCGATCTCCTATGGCGTCCTCGCCCGACCGGTGCTCGGCGCGGTGCCGACTGTCGTCTCCTCGTTGATCATCTTCGCCGGCTCGGCACAATTCGCCATGCTGGCCGTGCTGTCCGCGGGCGGCGGGGCGACGGCTGCGGTGCTCGCCGGCACCCTGCTGAACCTTCGCTTCGTGCCGATGGGGCTTGCGCTGGCTCCGTGGGTGCGCGGTGGGCGGCTGCGCCGAGCGGCGACCGGCTGGATCATGGTCGACGCCTCGTGGGCGATGGCTGCGCGCGAGGGCGGCCGCTTCGACGTTCCGTTCATGGTCGGCGGTTCGCTGGCCAACTATCCGGCGTGGGTCGGCGGAACCCTGATCGGCGTTCTCGCGGGCTCGGCGATCGGAAATCCGCGCTCGCTCGGGCTTGACGCGCTGTTTCCGGCGTTCTTCCTGGCCTTGCTGCTGGAGGAGATTCGTGGGTCGCGACGTCGCGTTGTGGTGGCATTGGCCGGGGGCCTGATCGCCTTGGCGCTGACGCCGGTCGCGCCGCCAGGGGTACCGGTATTGGCCGCGGGCGCCGCCGCGCTGCTGGGACTGCGCGGCCTATGACGGATGCATGGGCGGCAATTCTCGGTCTCGCCGGAACAACTCTGGTGGTCAAGGCCGCCGCGCCGGTGTTCCTCGGCGGACGCCAGCTGCCACGACGCGTCGTGGCAGTCGTGGCCCTTTTTGCCTCGGCGTTGCTGGCCGCCTTGGTGGTGGTCGAGACCCTGACCGACGGCGAGGCGATCCGGCCGGATGCCCGGCTCGTGGGCCTCGGCGCGGCGGGCCTCGTGCTGGCCCGGCGGCCCGGCGCGATGCTGCCGGCCGTGGTGGTCTCGGCCGCCGTCACCGCGCTGGTACGCGCGCTGGCCTAGCGGGCGGGTCAGTCAACCCTGAGCTGAGCGTCACCGAGGACGAGAAGATCGCCGGGCCGCAGCTCACATCGTCCAACGCGTACATGGTTGACGCTCGTCCCGTTGGTTGATCCGAGGTCCTGCAGCACCCAGCTCCCGTCCCGGAAGAGCAGCCGCGCGTGTCGACGCGACACCGTCGCCTCGGGCAGGACCACGTCGCACGCCTGGTCACGACCCAGGACCAGCTCAGTGCTGCCTCCACCCCAGTCAAGCGCCAGCAACACGCCGGAATCGATGGCTCGAGGATCACCTGAGAGCCCCAGCCAACGGGCGACGTCAGCCATCGTCTGCCCGACTGTTCTGTGCCCACGCCCGGTGGCGCGGAGGTTGAGGTCGCCGATCAGCGGACCCGGGTCGATCATCGGGGCTTCGTGAAGCTGGTCGACCCGGTAGGCGAAGGTATCCGCGCTGAGCAGCCCGTCGGCATAGGCGGACTTCAGCCTGCGGGCGATGCGATTCTGCAACGTGCCGGCTCGGAGCACGATCCCAGTCTCGCGCGAACGCCGCCGCCTGTCCAGACCCCTGCCGGGCGCGGCGCGATCGGCTAAGTTCTCGCGCCTACTTTGGTGACCACCTCCAAGCCAGACCCGGTTGCCCTCGTCCTCGCAGGGGGCGGCGCGCGCGGAGCTTACGAGGCAGGAGCGCTGTCGGCCCTGCTGCCCGAGCTCGAGGCGCGGGGCCAACGTCCGCGGATTCTGCTGGGCACGAGCGTGGGCGCGCTCAACGTCGCCTTCCTGGCCGCCAACGCGCACCTGCCGACCGATCAGCTGATCGCCGACGCCCTGGCGATCTGGGAGTCGATCACCTGGAGCGAGGTGGCTCGCGCCTGGTCTCCGGAGGGTCCCTCTCGCGGCTGGGAGAGTACGCAGGCGAGGTGCTCGGCGTCCCGGGCGCCAGGCTGCGATCGCTGCTTGACCCGGATCCGCTCCGCAGAACGCTGCGCGAGCGGATCGACTTCGAGCAACTCGAGCAGAACGTTCGCGCCGGCCGATTGGATGCGGCCGGCGTAATCGCCACGTCGGCGCTGAGCGGGCGATCGGTGGTCTTCCATGACGGTACGGCGTCCCCCACTTTCTGCTCTTCGCCTCCGAATTCGCCAAGGCGCTGATCGAACTCGGCCGGGAAGACGCACAGCGCTGGATCAGACAGACCCACGACTTCGACGACCTCTGGCAGGTCGCGCCGATCTAGGAATCGCAGCGGTCGGCGAGGGTCTTCTGCCTGCACCCCTCGATCGACAGCGCCCACCGCTTGAACACTGCGAGCGCCGGCTTGGGCGTGACCCTGCCGGCGACGTATTTCAGTAGCCCTGCGTAGTTGAATCCGTAGGCTGCGGTGCGCGGGCTCTCATCGCCCATCCAGGTGTACCAGTAAAACCCGGCGAGATTGAGCTTGTGCCGATTTGCCACCAGCAGCGGCAGGAGCTGACCCAGCCGCGCGGCCTGCTGGCCCTCAGTCGTGCTCACACCGAACTGCGGCGGTGCCTTCCCGAGCGACGACGGCCATGTGATCTCGGTGGCCAGGATTGGCTTTCCGGTGTCCCCAGCTCTGTCCATCACCGACCTGGCGCGCTGCAGGATCTCGATCACGCCGCGGGGCATGGCTGTGTATGGATGAATCGCCGCTATGTCGAACAGCTGCCGCGCGCCAGACACGCGATAGACCTCGGCGAGGTACTGCCAGGAGAAATCCGCGAACCCCGCCAGCACGACCTTAGCCCCCGGGTCTGCGGACTTCAGCGCCGGGTTGGCAGCAGCCAGCAGCTTGACGTACCCAGCCGCGAACGGCTGCTCGGACCAGTACCTGACGAAATTGGGCTCATTCCAGATCTGCCACATCCGGATCGGGACCCTCGGCAACCGGGGATGCGCGGCCCAGAACGTTCCCCGTGGGCCGTAGCGCTTGACCAGGGAGGTGAGGAACGCCGCAAAGGGCGCGGTCGACTTCGGTGGCGACGCGGGGTTGCCGGGGCGCTGGGCGTCCCAGGCTGGTGTGGACTCAACCACCGGAAGGACCGAAAGTCCGCGGGCTGCCGCGGCGCTAACGAGCCGGTCAAGTGCGACGAACCGAGTTGGAACCGCACCCGCCGTGTCGAACTGCGCTCGCTGCGCGGGCGGCACGTCGGAAAGACTCCGATACGGCTGAAGGTCGGACCACCGCACGGCCACCCGGAGGCTCTCAGCACCGCTGGCCACCGCCGCACCCAGCTGCGGGAGGAGTTCTCCGCGATCCAGCGCCGGCCCGTCGAACATGACTCCGACCAGCGGTCCCGATACCGCTTTGGAGCCCTGCATTGAGGACTTGGAAGCCGACGTTCCGCACCCGGCTACGCAGAGGGCCACGACCGGGCATGCGATGGCGGCCAGCGAGAGCTTCGGGCGGCGCATCGCGGCGAGTCTAGTGTTCCGAGTCGCGCTGAAACGCCGGCGCGGTGAACCTGCGACGCTTCGCCGCATGCGCGGAGAGACGGTTGACCTGAGAACCGCGGACGGCGTGGCCGACGCCTACGTCACCCGCGCCGACGACGATGGCCGGCACCCGCCCGTGCTATTGATGATCGATGCGGTGGGGCTCCGCCCGCGGATCGAGGAGATGGCGGACCGGATCGCGTCGAAGGGCTACACGGTGCTGGCCCCCAACGTGTTCTACCGCGCGGGCCGGGCCCCGGTGCTGCCGCCGCCGGACCTCGCCGACCAGCAGAGTCGCGATGCGTTCATGCAGGCGGTCAGGCCGCTGATGGCGGAGCTGACCGCCGAACGGGCCGCCAGCGACGGCACGGCCTACCTGGACTATCTCTCGAGCGTCGCCGAGGGGCCGGCGGCCATCACCGGATACTGCCTGGGAGGTCGGCTCGGCTGGACAATCGCGGCGGCTCATCCCGACCGAGTCGTGGCGCTGGGGAGCTTTCACGGTGGAGGACTCGTCACCGACGCCCCAGACAGCCCGCATCTCTCCGCCGGCAGGCTGCGGGCCGAGTGCTACTTCGGCCACGCCGATCAGGACCGCAGCATGACCGCCGAGCAGATCGCCGTGTTGGAGCAGACCCTCAATGACGCCGGCGTGCGGTATCGCTCCGAGATCTATCCCGGCGCGCTGCACGGCTACACGATGTCCGACGCCGGCGCCTACAACGAGGCCGCGGCCGAGCGGCATTTCACCGAGCTGTTCGCGCTGCTCGAGCGAAACCTGCCGTCGAGCTAGCGCGCTTCGACCAGTCAGCCGCGTTGTCCCCCAGAGCCGCTGGCCGGCCCTTGCCGGCTCTCGTGTCCGGATCCCTGCCGGTTAGTTGACGGCTCAACTAGATCTGCTAAAGTGTTTGAGGTCTCAACTATCCACTCGTATGCCGGCAATGCTCGGCCAAAGCTTCAGGAGAACCATGACCACCATCACCACGTCAATCCCTACCGGCACCTGGAACGTCGACCCGGCTCATTCCCAGGTCGGCTTCGCCGTCAAGCACATGGGCATCGCCACGGTTCGCGGTGAATTCCACGATTTCCAGGGCACGTTGTCGATCGGCGACGACGGGTCGGCAACGGCCACCGGAACAGTCAAGACCACGAGCGTCGATACCGGCGAGCCGCAGCGCGACGATCACCTTCGCTCGCCTGACTTCTTCGACGCTGCGAGTTACCCCGAGCTCAGCTTCGAGTCTTCGTCGATTGATCTCGTCGCCGATGACACGTACCGCATCAAGGGTTCACTCACCATCCACGGCGTCACGAACCCAGTCGAACTCGAGGCCATCGTCGACGGCACCGACGTCGATCCGTGGGGCAGCGAGCGCGTCGGACTGGAGATCGTCGGTCAGATCTCTCGCGGTGACTTCGAGATGAGGTTCAACCAGGCCCTGGGCAGCGGCAACATGCTCGTGGCCGACAAGGTCAAGCTGGCCCTCGACATCTCTGCCGTGAAGCAGTCCTAAGCGACTGATCGACCAGCCACTCGCGGCTCACAGGCCGGCGGCTCCGATGCCGCCGGCCTGAGACATTGCCACCTCGCGCACTAAAGTGCGCGGATGGCGGTGGCCAGCGGGCAGGAACCGAAGAGCTGGTGATCTGTTTCCGCGCTGGTGGCGAGCACCAGTACCTCGCGTTCAGCTCCGCGCGCGCGCTGAACTGGATCTTCACGCCTGCCGGCGGATGACCCGCGAGGACGCGCAGCCGCTGCTGGCCGGCGTGGTCGCAGCCCTGGTCGGGTTCGCCGGCTCGTTTGCCGTCGTCCTGGCGGGGTTGCGGGCGGTCGGAGCCGACACTGCACAGGCGTCCTCGGGCCTGCTCGTCCTGAGCGTGAGTATGGGCCTGACCGGGCTTGTGCTGTGCTGGCTCACGCGGATGCCGGTGAGCATCGCCTGGTCGACCCCGGGCGCGGCGCTGTTGATCGGGGTCGGCCACGTCCACGGCGGTTACGCCGCGGCGCTGGGCGCCTTCGTGGTGGCCGGCCTCTTGGTGCTCGCCGCCGGGCTCTCACGCCGGTTCGAAGGCCTGATCGCCGCCATCCCACCACCGCTGGCCAGTGCCCTGCTGGCCGGCGTCCTGCTACCGATCTGTCTCGCTCCCGCCCGGGCTAGCGTGGCACTACCGCTGCTGACCGCGCCCGTCATCGTGACCTGGCTGGTGTTGCTGCGGGTCGCCCGCCGCCTGGCGCTACCAGGCGCGTTGCTGGCGGCCGGCGTCGCGCTGGCCGTCGATGGCCGCCTTGGGGGCAGCGCCTTCGGCCGGGCCGCGCCCGCGCTCACCGCCACCCTCCCCCACTTCGACCTGGGCACCATGATCAGCCTCGGCGTACCGCTGTTCCTCGTGACGATGGCCTCCCAGAACCTCGCCGGGATCGGCGTGCTCAGGCTTCACGGTTACCGCCCCCGCCTGCGCCCGATCCTCACCAGCACCGGTGCGGTCTCGGCGGTGATCGCACCTCTGGGCGGTCATGGCATCAACCTTGCCGCGATCACCGCCGCACTAATGGCCGGCCCGGACGCCGGCCCGCGGCCGGAGCGGCGCTGGATCGCCGGGGCCGCCGGCGGAGCGAGCTACCTCCTGCTCGGGCCCGCGGCCGGCCTCGCAACGGCGTTCATCGCCAGCTCACCGCCGTTGTTGATCGACGCGGTGGCGGGGCTCGCCCTGCTCAGCGCGCTGGGTTCCGCGCTGGCCGCGGCAACGGTGGACCCCGGCCTCCGCGACGCTGCGCTGGTCACATTCGTGACCAGCGCCTCTGGCATCACCGCAGTCGGTCTCAGTGCTCCGGTCTGGGGTCTACTCGCCGGGCTTGGGTTCCACGCCGTCCAGCGTCTCGGACACGCGTCTCGGTGACGACCCGGGCTCAACCCGCGAGGAGGCGGTTGGCTTCAGCTGCCATCAGCAACATCCCGCCGTCAACCACGAACGATTGGCCGGTCACATAGGACGCGTCCGGGCCGGCCAGATAGGCGATCGCCGAGCCGACCTCCCGCGCGTCACCGGGGCGGCCCAGGGGGATCCCGGGCCGGGACTCGGTGTGCGGGTCGACGTCCTCGGCTCCGGTCATTGCCGTGGCGATCTCGCCCGGGGCGACGGCATTCACGGTGATGCCGTGCTCTGCCAGCTCGAGCGCCATCACCTGGGTGAGCAGCCCCAGACCGCCTTTGGCTGCACAGTATGCGGCGGCGCCGCGGAGCGGTACGCGCTCGTGTACCGAGGTGACATTGATGATGCGTCCACCCCGGCCGCGCTCGATCATCCGCCGGGCGGCGTTCTGCGCGGCGACGAACGTGCCGGTCAGATCGACTTCCAACACGTGGCGCCACGTGTCCAGATCAAGGTCGACGAACGGCGTGGTGTGTCCCGTGCCGGCGTTATTGACGAACACGTCCAGGCCGCCGAGCTGCCCCACGAGCTCGCCGATCGCCGGTTCGATGTCGTTCGTCTGGACGAGATCAAGCGCGACCAGAGCGAAGCGGCGCCCGTGGTGTGCGACCTCATCGGCGGTCGCCTGCGCCTCCCCGCGGTCACGGTGCCAGGTGATGCCGATGTCGAACCCACCAGCGGCGAGGGTGACCGCGGCAGCTCGGCCGATGCCTGATTCCGAACCCGTGACGATCGCCACCGGATTAGGAGAGCCTGACCCGTCGTAGCCAGGCGTGTGCTCGCTGTCGGTCATCCTGGTGTCCTCCTCGGTTCATGCGCCAGCCTCGCAGTCACCGCTGGTGAGGGGCGCGACTGTACGCGAACCCCGCGAATCTAAGGTCGCGTTTAGGCAGCAGAGTAGTCTCCACGACCGAGGTGTGAGCCACGTTTGAGACGCGTCTCACACTGCCGTCCCCGGCAGGACCGGACCGGCAGGCCGGACGAGATGATTGGTGTCAAGTCCACCATGTCGTGGCAGGTGAACGGCACGTCGCTACGGACCTTCATCGATCGACTGCCACTCGCGGGCGAGACGATCTTCACATCGACGCCGACGGGGATGAACTGAGTGTGCGCTGGCAGGAGCGGGAGGACGAGCCCTCCGAGGCGGTGGGAGCCGTGGCCTAGATCGTTCAGGTTTGGCCGAGCACCGCGAGCTCGGCTTCGCTGAGCGCGCGCTTGCCTCGCCGCGCCGGATCCCAGGCCACCAAGACCGTCGTGCCCGATGCGGCGACGGTCCCGTCCGGGAGCTTCACCTCGTGCTCAAGCTGGAGGCTTGATGTACCTACGCGGGCCAGGCGTACGACGACCTCCACCTGGGCGTGGTCCTTGCGGACCTCGGCGCGATAGTCGAGGTCGACGTGGACGACGACAAACGTCCCGTGGGCGTGCTCCTCGCCGACGCGGCGGACGACCTCGGTCATCAGCGCCGCGCGCCCCTCCTCCAGCAGCTCGTGGTACACGGATTGATTGAGGTGGCCGAGCATGTCCATGTCTCGCCACCGCAGCTGCACCTGCACGCTGTGCTCGAGTCCCGACGTCACCGTGGCGCGTTGCTACTGCCAGTACTTCTCGACGGTCTCAGCCGAGCGCTCGGATGCCAGATCGGGGTTCTCTCCTGCGCTACGGAGCGCTCGCCGCTGACGCAAGTAGTCCCAGAGACGGTCCAGGTCGATCCGGATCTCCTCCAGGCGGGCCCGGTCCTGATCCAGAGTTGGGTCGGAGTGCCCTTCCTTCTCGCGCAGCTTCTCGCGCTCGGCCTCGAGCTCCTCGATCTGGCTTTCGATCTGCTCGTCGCTGGGCACCTCTGAAGCCTCGCACATCGCGGGTTCGACCGCACGGGGGCACGAATCAGCTTGGACCAAAGCGCTCGGTTCTGATGCGCTCGGCGTCGTAGCCGGCGTTCATCAGCAGCCCCGAGGCCTCCTCGACAAAGCCATTGGGGCCGCAGACGTAGGCCGTTCCGTCCGGCCAGGCCAGCCGCTGCACCATCGCCCGGTCGATTCGTCCGGTGTCCCCCGTCCATCCTTCGGGCATCCTCCGGGTGTAGGTCAGCGTGGTCTCCTCGCCCAGCTCGTCCCGGTAGAAGACGTCGTCAGGGGAGCGAACCGAGTAGAGCAGCCGAGTCGGCACGTCTGGGAAGGCCCGACGGCGGTGACGCAGCATCGACATCAACGGGACGACCCCGGAACCACCACCGATGAGCAGTAACGGAGAGCTGCCGTCCCAGGTGAAGTACTCGGTCAGCGGGCCCCGCACCTCGAGTTTGTCCCCGACTTCGACGACGTCGTGCAGAAATGGCGACACCTCCCCGTCATCCAGACAGTCGACCGTCAGCTCGATCTCGCCCTCGTCCAGCGGGCTGGAGGCGATCGAGTACGACCGAATTGCCTGATAGCCGTCCGGGGCGGTGAGGCGGATCGTGTAGTACTGCCCGGGCAGATGCGCGCGCCACTGCGGCAGGGCCAGGCGGAAGGACTTCGCGCGCGGGGTCTCGGTGCGCAGCGAGGTCACCTCGCCGAACTGCCAGGGCACCGGCTGGGCGGGAGCGGCTGAGGAGCTCACGTTCGTCAGTCGCCCTGGAAGCGCTGTTCCTTCCACGGATCACCGTAGTCGTGGTAGCCGTAGTTCTCCCAGAACCCTCGCTCATCGTGATCGAGGATTCGCAGTCCTTGGATCCATTTGGCTGACTTCCAGAAGTACAGGTGCGGGACCAGTAGACGGGCTGGACCGCCATGCTCGGGCGCCAACGGGTGACCCTCGTGGTCCCAGGCCACCCAGGCCTTTCCCCCGCGGACGTCAGGCAGGGGCAGGTTGGTGGTGTATCCCCCGTAACAGAAGGCCAGCACGTGCGTGGCGGAGGCGTCGACTCCGGCCGCGTCCAAAAACGAATCGACGGATACGCCCGCGAAGCTTGTCCCCAGCTTGGACCAGCGCGTGACGCAGTGAATGTCGCCTTCGAAGCTCGAGCCCGGCAGGGCATGCGCCTCCTCCCAGCTCCAGGAGCGTGGCGTGGCGACGAGGCCCTCGATCGAGAAGCTCCAGTCAGACGTCGGGACCTGCGGCGTCGGCCCGGCGGTTAGGACGGGAAAGCCCTCCTCGTAATACTGCCCGGGCGGCAGGCGCTCGGCGGCGCCGGCCGGTGCGCGCTGCCTGCCAAAGAAACCCCGCGTCGCCATCAACCGCACGTTTTCACAATCCCGGGGAGATCACAAGGCCCGAGCCGGACGCCTTCGTCACTGGGCTATAGATTGGTCGACCATGTCGGTCGACGACGCGCTCGCGCTGCTGGACTGGCGGCGACGCATCCATCAGCTCTACGCCGAGATCAGGGCAAACGCAGACCCGCACGCAGCGTGGAGGCAGTGGCAGCAGACGCGCTCCGTACTGTTCCGCGAGCATCCGCAATCCCCGGTCGCGCCGGTGGAGCGCGCAACCTTCTCCGGGCCCCACGCGTACCCGTACGACTCCAGCGCGAGGGTGCTGGCCGAGGTCAGGCCCGCCGAGTCAAAGCGCTTTGAGCTGCCCACCAGCCGCGGTCCAGCGATGGCCTTTGACCGCTTCGCGCGGGGGTATTTCCGGATCCGCGGAACCGAGCTGAGCCTCGAGCTGTATCTGCTCGAGGGGTACGGCGGAGGCCTGTTCGTTCCCTTCGCAGACCCCACCAGTGGCGCAGAGACCTACGGGGCGGGCCGATACCTGCTCGACACCGTCAAGGGCAGCGACCTGGGCCAGCAGGACGCTCGCCTGGTCCTGGACTTCAACTTCGCCTACCAGCCCTCGTGCTCCTACGATCCGCGCTGGGCGTGTCCGCTCGCGCCGCCCGCCAACCGCCTCACCGTCCCGGTGCGAGCCGGCGAACGCTTGGCGGCACCGGCCGAGCCGTAGGCTCAGGCCGGGGTCTCGTACTCCAGCGGCGGCAGGAGAGTGACGGCAGTTGCGGTGGCCTGACCCGGCCGCGGGCGTCGCGCCTGGAGCACCACCACCGCGGTGAGCACGAGCGCACCGCCAGCGAGCTGCAGCACCCCGAGCGTCTCCGTGAAGACGAGGAACGCGAGCAATATGGTGACCACGGGCTCGATCGTCGAGACGATCGAGGCCGTCGTCGGTCCGACGCGCTGCAGGCCGGCGAAGAAGAGGCTGATCGCCACCACGGTTGAGACGGCGGCGAGGCAGGCCAACCAGCCCCACCCCGCCAGCTTCAGCGCGCCTGGCCTCAAGTCGCCCGCTACCGCCGAGCCAGCGGTCAACGAGACCGCAGCACCAGTACAGACGAGCGCCGCGAGCATGCGCGGGCGCACCCTCCCGACGATCCCCTCGCTGACCAGGATGTAGGTGGTGTAGACCACCGCGGCGCCGAGCCCGAGCGAGACGCCCAGCGGATCGAGCGCCCCCGCCCCGGCGCCGATCACCACGAGCGAGAGACCGCCGAGCGCGAGCGCCAGGGCGATCACCCGTCGCCGGTTGATCTGCTCGCGCCCCAGCACGACCGCGGCAGCCGCGACCATGGCCGGAAACGTGTACAGCAACAGCGACAGCAGGGAGACATCGATCCGCTCCAGCGCCGCGAAATAGCAACCAGCCTGCATCGCGTACCCGCATGCGCCCAGAGCCAGGCCAACCGCGATGTCCTTGGTGTCCATCCCCCGGAGCTCGCGCGCCGCGCCGCGGGGGAGGATCAGCGCCCAGAACACAACCGCGGCCAGTGTGAAGCGAGCCGCGAGCAGCGTTCCCACGGTTGCGCCCTCTCCGTAGGCGAGCTTGCCGAAGACGCCCATCGCCCCGAACGCGGCGGCCGAGCCCAGGCAAAACAGTGTTCCCGGGAAGGAGCGCGGCGGCGATGCCCTCCCCGCCAGTGCTGTGGTTCCGGCGCGCTCGCTCACCAGGGAGCGGGTTCGTAGTCTTTGAGCAAGCAGCCGTACAGCTCCTCGCCCGCCTCGCCCCGCACGATCGGGTCGTACACCCGGGCCGCGCCATCGATGAGATCCAGAGGCGCGTGGAAGCCGGACTCCGCCAAGCGGAGCTTCGTCGGCAGTGGTCGCTCGTCGGTGATCCATCCGGTGTCGACGCTGGTCATCAGGATCCCGTCGGTGCGCAGCTCCTGGGCGCTCGTGCGTGTCAGCATGTTCAGCGCGGCCTTGGCCATGTTCGTGTGCGGATGCCCAGGGCCCTTATAGCCACGGCTGAACTGTCCCTCCATCGCCGAGACGTTGACGATGTAGGTGCGTCGGGCGGGCGACGCCGCGAGCGCCCCCCGGAGCCGGGCGATCAGGATGAACGGTGCAGTGACGTTGCAGAGCTGCACCTCGAGCAGCTCGATCGGGTCCACCTCGTCGACACGTTGCGTCCAGCTGTTGACCCGGTCCGGATCGGGGATCAGGCCGCCCGCGTCGATGGCACGACCCGCCGCCACTCGCGCGGCTGAGGCCGAGCCGGCGGTGAGCGAGAGCTCGGTGAGGAGCTGCGGGGTCGGCGCCCAGTGGGGCGCCGAATACCCCGCGTCGCCGCTCGCCGCGAGCAGTGCGTCCGTCCCGATCGTGACCAACTCGGGCAACGGACCCGGGTTCAGCCGCTCCGCCTCCGCCTCGGCGAGCAGCGCGTAGGCCGAGGCGGACCGCCGCACCGTCTGTGCTGCGTTGTTGATCAGGATGTCCAGCGGTCCTTGAGCGACCACCGATTCGGCCAGCCTGATCACCTGGGCAGGATCGCGCAGGTCGACGCCCACCACCCGCAGGCGATGGAGCCACTCGTCGCTGTCCTCTATCGCCGCGAACCGCCGCGCCGCGTCACGCGGAAACCGTGTCGTAATCGTCGTCTGGGCGCCGTCCCGCAGCAGCCGTAGCGCGATGTACATGCCGATCTTGGCCCGGCCGCCGGTGAGCAATGCGCGTCGGCCGGTCAGATCCGCTCGCGCCTCGCGTCGGCGCCCGGTTGCGCGCCGCGCACTCCGGGCAGAGCTGGTGGTAGAACGCGTCCACTCGGCGGTAGCGGCTCTTGCATACGTAGCAGCCGCGCGGCCGCACGAGCTCGCCGGCATGCGCCCCCTCCGCGGCGGACACGAGCGGCAGCCCACGGGTCTCGTCGTCGATCCGTCCCGGGGCGCCGGTCGCCGTCGCGGCGGTGACCGCTTCGTCGTTGGCGAGGATCGCGGCCCGCCGCTCGGCCCGCCGGCGCGCCTTGACCGTCTTGAACACGCTCGCGGTGGCTCGACGCACGGCGACCGCATCGGGGTGCTCGACCGGCAGCTCGTCCAGCCGGGCCAGCACCCTCAGGTACGCGGCGAGATCGTCGGAATCGATGCTGTCCTGGGCGTTGCCTGCCATCGGCTGAAGTCTAGGAGCGGTTCGCCGGAGCACCCCGGCGCCCCGCCCGCGGGGCCGACAACGCTAAGCGCCGACAGTCGCCCCGACGGCCTGCTCGATGCGCTGGCCCAGCTCCTGATCGATGTTCTTCCAGTACTCGCTCTGGATCGACTTCCAGACCTAAGCCCTTCCTCGCCACCACCCGCGTAGGCTTCTCGCGTGCCGATTCCGCGTTTCCGCCGGGGCCGTGTGGCGAAGGAGCCAGCAATAGCGATCGACGATCCGCGCTTTGCCGGTTGGGAGACCGTGAGCACGTTCGAGGACCAGAAGACGGCGGTTGCTTGGCGTGACCAGCTCCGAGCCCTGGGGGTTGATGCCAGCTGCGTCGCAGACCGCCCGCTTGACCAGTTCGGCAACGGGGACGTCTACCTCGTCGTGCCGCCGGGCCAGTGCTCGCGCGCCAACGAGATCCTCGACAACATCAACGACTGAGACCAGTCGAGTCGGTTTCAAGCGGCGGACGGGGGTCGAACCCGCGACCTCGAGCTTGGGAAGCTCGCGCTCTACCAACTGAGCTACCGCCGCGTCTACGTGGGCAGAGGCTACCTGCAGCCTCGGGCACGCGTCGCCCGGAGACCCGCCCCCTCACTAACCTTGTTGGCGATGCGTCGCTTCCTGCTTCCCGGACTCGTCATGGGCGCCGCCGTCGCCCTGCTGGCCCTGCTGGCATTCGGGGTTTCCCATCAGGGGACGGACTCTTCGCTGGACTCCGCCGTGGCCCGCGGCCATCGCCCGGCCGCGCCGAGCTCCCGCGTCGGGCTGCCGCGTCTCGGTACGCCCGGGACCACGAGCCTGGCCAGCCTGCGCGGGAAGGTGGTCCTGGTCAACGTGTTCGCTTCGTGGTGCGGCCCGTGCAAGGCCGAGGCGCCGGTGCTCGAGCAGGCTCAGCGGCAGATGACCAAGCGGGGCGGAACGATCCTCGGGGTCACCTATCTCGACAACTCGAGCGACTCTGCAGCAGTTCGTGCGCCGGCAGCACATCAACTATCCCGTGGTGCGCGACGTGAGCGGGAACTTCGTCCGCTCGTTCGGTACCACAGGCGTACCCGAGTCGTTCGTGATCGACCGCCAGGGCCGCGTTGCGGCGCTACGCCGCTATCAGCTCGACCGGAAGTGGGTGGCACAGACCCTGCCGCTCGTGCTCGGGCAGTCCGGATGAGCCTCGCGCCTGCGTGCGATTCCCGCCGCCCTGGTCCTGTTGGCGGCCATGCTCTCGCCGCTGACCAACGCCGCGTTCGCCGTTGCGCCCCGCGCATCGCTGACCGAGATCGAGAACGAGGTGATGTGCGTTTCCTGCCGCGAGCCGTTGTCCGTGGCCCAGTCACCCCAGGCCTTCGCCGAGCGCGACTACGTCCGCAACCTGGTCAACCAGGGGCTGACCAAAGCCCAGATCGAGCAGGCGCTGGTCGGCCAGTACGGCACCGCGGTCCTCGGTCGCCCGCCGGCGGATGGCTTCAACCTGACCGTCTACATCCTCCCGCCCGCGCTGGTGGCCGTCGGCCTGCTGACGCTGGCCATCACCCTCCCCCGCTGGCGCCGGCGCGCCCGGGCGGCGGCGAGCCCGCTCGCGGCCGGGTCCCGGGCTTGGCGCGGCAGACGCCCGGCGCCTCGAAGAGGACATGTCGCGCTACGACTGATGCCCTCCCTACATCGAGTCCGGTGCGCTGACCCCGAGTAGCCCCAGCGACAGCGCAATCGTGCGCTGCGCGGCGGTCGACAGCGCGATCCGGAAGGACTCCAGCGGCTCCGGCGTCACGCCGAGCACCTTGCAGTCCCGGTAGAAGGCGGTGAACTCCTGCGCCAGCTCCAGCGCGTAAACCGCGATCCGGTGGGGAGCGCGGCGCTCAGCGGCCTCGGCGATCTCGTCGGGCAGCGCGACCAGCTTGTTGATCAGCTTGCGCTCGGATGGGTGCAGCGGCTCCTCACCCCATCCGTCGGGGTCGGCCACCGCCGACTCGGTCCGGTCCGCCGGAAGGCGCGCCAGCATCGAGGCGATCCTCGCGTGTGCGTACTGGACGTAGTAGACGGGGTTCTCCGCCGACTGGCTGCGCGCGAGGTCCAGATCGAGGTCGAGCGTGCGGTCATGCGAGCGCTGGAGCATGAAGAAGCGCGTGGCGTCCACACCGATCTCGTCGAGCAGTTCATCGAGTTGACGAACGACCCCTTGCGTTTGGAGAAGGCCGTCCGCTCGCTGCCCTCGACCAGGTGTACGAACTGCAGAATCGGGACCTCGACGGCTGTCGGGGTCGCCGCCCAAAGCCGCCATCGCCGCCTTCAGCTCGCGTGCGTAGGCATGATGGTCGGCGCCGACCGGCAACAGCTGCCGCTGGAATCCCCGTTCGCGCTTGTCCTGCAGGTAGGCGATGTCCGCAGCCAGGTACGTCGGCTCACCGTTTGAGCGCACGACGACGCGGTCCTTATCGTCCCCGAATGTCGTCGTGCGTAGCCACACGGCTCCGTCCGAGCGGTAGGTGTGGCCCTCGCGCTCGAGCAGACTCGAGCGCACGCTCCACGCCGCTCGGCGATCCCTCATGCAGCGCCCGCTCGCTGAAGAACCGGTCATAGCGAACGCCGTAGCGCTCGAGCGTCGACTTGATCCTGCCCAGCATGATCTCCACCGCCTCGGCGGCGAGCTCGTCGGGGTCACGCTCTGCCGCGCCCGGAATCTGCTCCGCCAGCTCGCAGGACGTAGTCGCCCTCGTAGCCGCCCTCGGGGACCTCCTCACCTCTGGCCCGGGCCCGGACCGACTCGCCCAGCAGCCGGATCTGGTTGCCGGCGTCGTTGAAGTAGTACTCGCGGGCGACATCGTGACCGTGGTAGTCGAGGATCCGCGCCAGCGCGTCGCCGTAGGCGGCGTGGCGCCCGCTCGCCGCCACCAGCGGTCCCGTCGGGTTGGCCGAGACGAACTCGATCAGGATCCGCTCCGCCGGCTGGGCTCCGCCGCCACCAAACGCCGTGTCAGCGGCCAGCACGGCGTCGAGCGCTCGGCGATGCCAGCGGCTGGAGAGCGTCAAATTCAGGAAACCGGGCCCGGCGACGACAGCGCTCTCGAGGTCGTCGCCCAGGCGCTCGGCCAGATCCTCGGCCAGCCGCTCGGCGATGACCCGCGGGGCCGCACCGAGCACCGGGGCCAGCAGCATCGCCGCGTTGGTCGAGTAGTCGCCCTGACCCTCGCGCTTGGAGCGCTCGAGGCGCGGCGGCACCGGCAGCTCGCCGTGGGCGCCGCGCACCGCGGCGGCGGCAGCGCAGACCTGGGCGCGCAGCTCGTGGAGTGGGTGCGTGTTCTCGGCCGGGGAGTCGATCATCGTCTGCTTGGGAGCGTAGCCCCCAAGCCGGTAGCGCCGCCGTCAATAGTGATAGGGCTCCCCGGCGAGGATCTTGTGAGCCACGGTAGAGCTGCTCCAGCAACACCACCCGGGCGAGCTGGTGCGGCAGCGTGATCTTGCCCAGCGAGAGCCGGTGCTCGACGTGATCGAGGTCCAGCCCGTAGGGACCGCCGACGATGAAGCACAGGTCCCGCCCGCTCCGGCGGCGCTCCTCGAGCCAGCGGGCGAAGCCGAGCGAGTCGAACTCCTCGCCCTCGCGGTGCAGCAACGACACGAAGGTCCGGTCCGGGATCCGCCGGCCGATCTGCTCGTCTTCGCGGACTTCGGCCAGCTCAAGGCGAACGTGGCGGGCCAGCAGCTTCTGATAGTGCTGCACATCGTCGGCGAACGGCGGACGCAGTCTCCCCACGGCAACGACGACGATCCGCACGAATGGGATACTAGGACGACATGGAAGATTCGAACACGCCAGAGCGCCACATCAACATTCATTTCTCGCCGGAGATCATGGCCGGCCACTACGCCAACTTCGCCAACGTCAGCCACTCCGACTACGAGTTCACGATCACGTTCGCGCGCGTCGATCACGAGGTCGACGAGGAGGAGATCCCCGGAGTGGTGGTCTCACGCATGAACCTCTCGCCGAAGTTCATGCGCGAGCTGATCGAGGCGATGCAGGACAACTACTCCAAGTGGCAGACCCGCGAGGGGATCAAGAATCTGCCCGAATTCGACGGTCCGGCGCAGGAAGAGAACGAGTAGGGCGGGCCTAGCGGCCCGCTTGGTTGGCGTAGCCGATGGCTATGCCGATGCGTTCCGCGGTTGAGGGGTGCGTTGACAGCAGCGCGGTGATCCAGCGCGGCGGATCGAGGTCGGCAACGTTCTGCAGCGCGATCGTCCGCTCAAAGGACACGAACGCGTCCGCCGCTTCGGTCAGCTGGAGCGCGTAGCTGTCGGCCCGGCGCTCGAGCGCCCGGGAGAGACGATTGCCGATCAGCCCTACCGGCAGCGAGACGATCCCGGTGGCCAGCCCCAGGGCGGGTAGCGCAGCCGGGGTGCCGCGCTCGGGCGAGAGTCTCCAGCTCAACCGCTGCACCGCGAGCGCGGTGGCCGGCGCCACGATCGCCGCGTAGAGGACGCTCCGCGGCACATCGCGTCCGCGGACGTGGGCGAGCTCGTGCGCCACCACGACTCGGACCTCGTCGCGGCTGTAGCGGTCAAGCAGCGTGTCGAACAGAACCACGCGCTTGGTCGGCCCGATCCCGGTCACGTAGGCATTGGCCGCCGTGGTCCGACGGCTGGCGTCGACCGAGTAGACCTCCCCCACGCTGACTCCGGCGGCGCGAGCCAGGGCGAGCACATCCTCGCGCGTCTCGCCGTCGGCCAGCGGGGTGAAGCGATTGAAGATCGGGTCGAGCAACACCGGCGCGACCGCGGCCAGCACGGTCCCGAACAGCACCGAACCACCGGCCGCAGGCGCCCACCAGGCGCGCGGATAGCGCCGGGTCAGCGAGGTGACCGCCGCGCCCGCCGCGGCGCTGAACGCGCCCTGGATCGCCGAGGACTTGAGCAGGTCGGCTGCCCACCCGCGCCAGGACTGGGTGACCAGCCCGACTCCGATCGCCCGGCGGCGGGCCACCACGCTCAACGGCAGCGGAGGCAGCGTCAGGGCCAGCTGAGAGCCCCGCGCCGGTCAGCGCCCCGCCAAGCACCGGGTTCGAGCTGCTTCGCCGCGGCTGGCCGCCGGCGGCGCGCGAGCACCGCGAGCGCGGCCGCCTCGATCGCTGCCGCGGCTCAGGCCGAGCGCCAGCTGGGGACGCGCAAACGCTCGCCCACGTTCGATTTCGCCGGGGCTGAAGTAGGAACCGAGCTGCACCGGAGCCGGCTCGATCGGCTTGGTGCGCGGGGCCAGCAGCCGCGCTCCGGCTTCCGCCGCGCCGAGCGCCATCAGGACGGGGACGATCACCCCGGAGCGCGAAGAACGCCTCACGCGAGAAACTGTAGAGGTGAAGATCGCCGTCGTCTCGGATATCCACGGCAACCGCCAGGCCTTCGAAGCGGTCCTCGATGCGATCGAGGCCTCTTCGTGCGAGGAGATGTGGTGCCTCGGGGACCTAGTCGGCTACGGGGCAGACCCCGACGCCTGCGTCGAGCTGGCCCGCCGCCACGCGGCCGTGTGCCTGGCCGGCAACCACGACCTGGGCGTTCGCGGCGCGCTGCCCCTGGAGGAGTTCTCCAAGGGTGCCGCGCTGGCCGCCCGCTGGACCCAGGAGACGATCTCCGCGGAGACCCGGGCCTATCTGGACGCGCTGGAATCCCAGAACCTCGACGAGGCGGTCGGCCTCTACCACGCCAGCCCCCGCGACCCGGTCTGGGAATACGTCCTCTCCCCGCTGCAGGCGGAACTGTGCCTGGACGTCCAGACCCACCGGGTGTGCCTGGTCGGCCATTCCCACGTCGCCCTGTCGTTCTCGCGCTTTCCCGGCGAGTCCGCCACCGGGGAGACGCGTGAGAGCCGACGAGGAGCTCGAGCTGGGCAGCGGGGAGTGGCTGATGAACCCGGGCAGCGTCGGCCAGCCGCGCGACGGCGACCCTCGCGCCGCCTGGCTGGAACTCGATACCGGCGCCTGGCAGGCCGTCTATCGTCGTACCGATTACGACATCGCCGGGGCGGCGGCGGCGATCCGCGCCGCGCGACTGCCGGATTCGCTCGCCGAGCGACTGCAATATGGCCAGTAGGAGATGCGCGTGGACAAACCTAACCCGCTGCCAACCCGGCAAGCCTCTAAAGTCACGCCGCGGATGCGCTACGTGCTCCGCGCACTCCTCGCCTGCGGCCTTGGGCTCGCTGTGGCTTTCCTCGTCGCCTGTGGCGGCGGCTCCGGCCTGCTCTCAACCGACCAGGCCAGCGGCCTCAACGCCCAGCTTGATCAGGTGACCAGCGCCGTGAGCTCGGGCCAGTGCGCCAACGCCACCAACGCGGCCAACGGCTTCACCAGCCAGGTCGACGGCCTCTCCGGACAGGGTGTGAACCCCAAGCTCGTGGCCAACCTCCGGCAGGCGGCCACTGTGGTCTCGCAGACTGGCCAGCACTCAGTGCACGCAGACCAGCACGACCTCGTCCTCCACGACCTCGAGCTCCAGCACCACGTCGACCACGAGCACCACGTCGACGCCGACCACCACGTCGACCGCGACGAGCACTCCCACCCCGACGTCGTCCTCATCGGCGACCAGCTCGACCGCGACCGGCCCCACCTCCACCACACGCGCCCAGCGGCGGCGGCGGGCTCCGGCGGCGGAACGGCGGCGGCAGCGGCGGCGGCGGAGTCGGGGCGGGCAATGACCGGCACGACGACGATCGCCGGGCGCTACCGGATCGAGGGCCGGCTGGGCGTCGGCGGCATGTCCACGGTGCATCTCGCCTTCGACAAGCGCCTGGAGCGCCACGTCGCGCTGAAGCTGCTGGCCGAGCACCTGGCCGATGACCCCACGTTCGTCTCCCGCTTTCGCCGTGAGGCGCTCTCCGCCGCCCGGCTCGTTCACCCGAACATCGTCCAGGTGTTCGACTTCGGATTCGACGAGGGTCACCACCAGCACTTCATCGTGATGGAGCACGTCCCGGGCCACTCGTGCGCCGAGCTGCTGCGAGACCGCGGGCACCTGGACGTCGAGCAGGGCGTGGAGATCGTCGCCCAGGCCTGCCGGGGTCTCGACTACGCGCACCGCAACGGCGTGGTGCACCGCGACGTCAAGCCCGGGAACCTGCTCGTCTCCGACGCCGATGTGGTCAAGCTGGCCGACTTCGGGATCGCCCGTGCCACCGATCAGTCGAGCATCACACAGGTCGGCTCGGTGCTCGGCACGGCGGCGTATCTGGCCCCCGAGCAGGCTCGGGGCGAGGAAGCTGGGCCGCGCGCGGACCTCTACTCACTCGGCGTCGTGACCTACCAGCTGCTGTCGGGACGGCTTCCCTACGAGGCCACGTCGCTATCGGAGCTGACGCTCAAGCAGCAGCGCGAGTCGCCGATCCCGCTCGAGGAGCTCAACCCGCACGTGCCGCCGGAGCTCGCCCGCGCCGTCGCCACCGCGCTGGCCATCGACAAGGAGTCCCGGCCACCCGATGCGATGGTGTTCGCCGAGGCGCTGCGCAACGGCGCCCACGGCATCGGGCCGCTGGCCGGGCCATGCCACCACCAACCTGGGCACGGGCTCCGCCACGCGAGTGCTGCCCAGCCGCGAGCCCGCAACGGCCGAGACCCGAATGGCTCCCAGGGCGCCCAGCCGCGCGCACGGCCCGGGTCCCCCCGGCCACCCCGGCCTTCACGCGCGAGCCGCGCCCTCAGCGGGCGCGCCCGGCCGAGCCTCCCGCGCGGACGCGCAGCCGCAACGAGAGCCGCGGGCTTCGCCGCTTCATCGCGCTGGTGGCCATCGCCGCTGCTGCTGACCGCGGCGGTGGCGGTGGCGCTGATTCTGGCCACGAGCACCTCCTCGACCGTCGTCCACGTCCGCACGGTCATCGGCAACGACGTCTCGAGCGCCGTCAAGAGCGTCCAGAACCTGATCAATCAGAACACGAAGTAAGGCCGGCTGCCGGGAGCCGTCCCTGCTCTGAGCGTCGGCGGCCACCTCCGGCAGCTTGCCCTCGTCGATCCCGCGCCGCAGGTCGGCCATCAGCTCGGCGATGAAGCTCAGGTTGTGCAGGGTGATCAGCCGCATCCCGGTCAGCTCGCCCGACCCGCAGCAGGTGGTGCAGGTAAGCCCTGCGAGTGGCCACCGCGCGCAGGTCGGACAGCCGCATCCGTCCATGATCGGCTCGTTTGACTCGCGCCACCGGGACTTGGTCAGATCGACGCGCCAGCGGGCCTGCGGTTCGGGCACCAGCGCCACCCCGTGGCGCCCGAGACGGGTCGGCATCGCACAGTCGAAGGTGTCGATGCCCGAGCTCCACGCCCCTGATCAGGTCATCGACCTCCCCGATTCCGAGCAGATGCCGCGGCGCCTGCGAGCCCAGCCGCTCGAGCTCGTGGGTGGTCCAGGCCACGACCTCATACATCTGCGGTTTGTCCGGCCGAGGCTGCCGCCGATGGCGATCCCGTCGCAGCCGCTGGCCGCCACCGTGGCGGCCGACTCCACGCGGAGGTCCTGCTCCACCCCGCCCTGGACGATCCCGAAGACGGCCTGAGCCAGGCGGACCGTGCTCCATGTGCCAGCGCAGGCAGCGCTCCAGCCAGCGGTGGGTGCGCTCGGTCGAGCGCGCTGTGTAATCGCGAGTGACGTGAAATGGCGTGCACTCGTCGAACACCAGCGCGATATCCGAGTTCAGCGCCGCCTGGATCTCCATCGAGGTCTCCGGGGCCATGTAGCGCTCGGCCCCGTCGACGTAGGAGCGAAACCGCACGCCTTCCTCCTCGATCGACAAAATCGCGCCGTCGAATTTCGGACGTCCTCGGCCCTTGATCTCATCGGCGACGTTGCCGTGGCCCATCGAGAAGACCTGGAATCCTCCCGAGTCGGTGATGATCGGTCCGCCCCAGCGCATGAACTCGTGCAGGCCTCCGAGTCGCCTCACCAGCTCGTGTCCGGGCTGGAGGAACAGGTGGAACGTGTTGCCGAGGACCATCTCGTAGCCGAGAGCCTCGACGTCGCGGGGCTCGAGCGTCCTCACCGCGCCCTTCGTGGCCAATGGCACGAACGCCGGCGTGTGCACCTCGCCGTGCGCCAGGTGAAGCGTGCCGGTGCGGGCCAGCGTGTCCGGGCAGCGAGTCTGAATCGTGAACATCGTCTGCTCGGCTTCGGGGGCGGTTGCTCGCATGTCCGCCAACGCTACGCCTTGACGGACCCCGTCGCGCTTTCAGACCGAACACCGGTCCGGACCGCTCACGCGGCCCGGACCAGCTCGGAGGCTCATTCAGGCGGCCGCGCCTGAGCGCTCGCCGTCGCTCGCTGCTCCATTGCTAGCGGCAGTCGCCGGGGCGTCGATCGTGGTCGGCTGCGTTTCGCCGATCGAAATCGCGACCTTCCGGGGCTTACGAGCCTCTGGCTTGGGGATTCGCACTTCGAGCACGCCGCGCTCGAAGTTGGCGCGGACCGCATCCGGATCGACGCCGTCGGGCAGCGTCAGCGAGCGGGAGAACGTTCCCCAGGAGCGTTCGACCCGGTAGTAGCCCTCCTTGCTTTCCTCGTGTTCGGCCTTGCGCTCACCGGACACCGTGAGCACATTGTTCTCGAGCTCGATGTTGACGTCGGGCTCGGCCAGACCGGGCAGGTCCGCCCGCAGCACGAACTCGTCCTCGGTCTCGACGAGGTCCATCGGCGGGATCCAGCGCTGCAGCGTCTGGCCCTCGCGACTACCAGCCGCCGCCGGCGAGTCGAAGAACGTGTTGAACAGCCGGTTCATCTCGTTCTGGATGGAATTCAGCTCGCGAACCGGCTCCCAGCGGATGAGTGCCATTTCTGACCCCCTGTGAATCGGGTGTGACTGACGGGGCGATTATAGATCTTAGTCAGTACGTGTCAAGTTTTCCCACATCCCGCCGATCCGATCAGCAGGGACGAAGTAGGCGGCTACGGCTCGATCAGCGAGCGCCCCGTCATCGCCTCAGGCTGCTCGATCCCCAGCGCCTGCAGCACGGTGGGCGCCACGTCGGCCAGGACCCCGCCGTCCCGCAGCGCCAATCCGGCGCACGGTCAAGACCAGCGGCACCGGGTTCATCGAGTGCGCCGTGTTGGGGCTGCCGTCGGGCTCGAGCATGTGGTCGGCGTTGCCGTGATCGGCGGTCACCAGACACACCCCCCCGGCGGCGTGCACGGCGGCGAGCACCTTTCCCAGACACTGATCCACCGTCTCGACGGCCGCCACCGCGGCCTCGATCACGCCCGTGTGCCCGACCATGTCCGCGTTCGCGAAGTTGATGATCCCGAACTTCGGGCGATCAGCATCCCAGGCCGAGACGAACGCATCGGCGGCCTCCCGGGCGCTCATCTCGGGCTTGAAGTCATACGTCGGCACGTCGCGCGGCGAGGGCACCATCTCCCGGCGCTCCCCACGGCACGGCCTCTCCTCACCGCCGTTGAAGAAATACGTCACGTGCGGGTACTTCTCGGTCTCCGCCACGTGCAGCTGGCGCGCGCCCTGCTCGGCCAGCACGGTGGCCAGCGTGGTCGACGGGCGCTCGGGCGGGAAGGCGACCGGATAGGGCCAGCCCTCCTCGTATTCGGTCATCGTCGCGTACCGCTCGAGAACCTCGGCGCCGCCCCGGTCGATCTCGTCAAACGACGGGTCGGCGAGCGCCTGGGTGATCTCCCGCATCCGGTCCGGCCGGAAGTTGAACGCAAACACCGAATCCCCGGGGCGGATGCGGGCCTCCTCGCCCACGCGCACCGGCTTGATGAACTCGTCGGTCTCGTCGCGGTCGTAGGCAGCGCGGACCGCGTCCTGCGCCGAGTCCGCCGAAGCGTCCGAACGGCCGTGGACCAGCAGGTCATAGGCGAGCTGGATCCGCTCCCAGCGCTGGTCGCGATCCATCGCGTAGTAGCGCCCGATCACCGAGCCCACCCGCCCGGCGCCGGCCTCGGCCATCCATGCCTCCACCTGGGCCAGGAAGTCGGCGCCTGCGGTCGGGAGCGTGTCCCGCCCATCGGTGAAGGCGTGGACGCACAAGGTCCGCCACGCCACGCTGTGCTGCCAACCCGATCAGCGCGTGCAGGTGCTCGAGCGACGAGTGGACTCCGCCGTCGGATACCAGCCCGATCAGGTGCACCCGCTCGGCATCTCGGAGAACGCCTCGCCCAGCACCTCGTTGCGACCCAGCTCGCCGTCCTGTACCGCCGCGTCGATCCGGGTCAGGTCCTGCATCACCACCGCGCCCGCGCCGAGGTTCAGGTGCCCGACCTCGGAGTTGCCCATCTGCCCCTCGGGCAGGCCGACCGCGCGGCCCCAGGCCGTGAGCTGCGTGTGCGGGTAGGCTGACCAGAGCTCGTCGAACACGGGCGTGTCGGCGAGCGAGACCGCGTTGCCCGGCCCGTCGGGTGCGAGCCCCCAGCCGTCGAGGACGATCAGGGCCGCGCAGGGGGCCGGCAGGCGCCGCTCGCGGGCCCCGGCGCCATCAGCCCGCGGCGGCGACGATCGCCGCGAACGACTCGGCGTCGAGGCTGGCGCCGCCGACCAGGGCGCCGTCCGCGTCGGGCAGCGCGAGCAGCTCCGCCGCGTTGTCGGGCTTGACGCTGCCGCCATAGAGCACGCGGGTGCGCTCTGACTGCTCACGGGAGCGGTCGCCGACCAGCGCACGGACGAACGCGACGGCCTCCTGGGCCTGATCCGGCGTGGCCACACGACCGGTCCCGATCGCCCAGATCGGCTCGTAGGCGATGACCACCTCGCCGAGGCGCTCGGTCTCGACTTTGGCCAGTCCCTCCTGGACCTGGTGGCGGAGCTTGCGCTCGGTGTCGCCGCGCTCGCGCTCCTCCTCGGTCTCCCCAACGCACAGGATCGGGACCAGCCCCGCCTCCAGCGCGGCGGGAACCTTGAGCTGCAGCGCCCGGTCGGTCTCGCCGAACTGCTCGCGCCGCTCGGAGTGCCCCAGCACCACGCCGTGGACGCCGACCTCGACCAGCATCGGCGGCGCGACCTCGCCGGTGAACGGCCCCTCAGGCGCGGAGTGCATGTTCTGGGCGTAAACCTGGACGCGGGACCCGCGGGTGGAGTCGACCATCGCCTCCAGCGCGAGGAACGAGGGACAGATCGCCACGTCGACCCCGTCGGCGGTGGAGACCCGCGGCAGCAGGGCCTGGATGAACTCCTCAGCCTCGGCCACCGTCTTGTACATCTTCCAGTTGCCGGCGATGAACGGCGTGCGCTCGCTCATGCCAGCGCCTCGACTCCGGGCAGCGGCTTACCCTCGATCAGCTCGAGCGCGGCACCGCCGCCCGTCGACAGGTGCGTGACGCTCGTCAGCCAGGCCGAACTGGGTCAGCGCGGCCGCCGAGTCGCCGCCGCCGACCACCGTGACGCCGGGCGCGGCGGCCACGGCCATGGCAACCGCGCGGGTGCCGGCCGAGAACGGCTCGAGTTCAAATGCGCCCATGGGGCCATTCCAGAAGACGGTCCCCGCAGCCTCGATCTTCCTGGCGTAGGCCTCGGCGGTCCGCGGGCCGACGTCGAGGCCCATCCACCCCGCCGGCACGTCGACGCCGTCCAGCGACCCGGGCCGCAGCGTCAGCGGCGAAGCGCTCGGCGATGACCAGGTCCCGTGGCAGCTCCAGCGCCGCGCCCCCGGCTTCGTCTTCGGCCAGCGTGGCGCGCGCCAGCTCGACGTCCTCCGGCGCGCACAGCGAGTCGCCGATGTCGTGTCCCTGCGCGGCCAGGAACGGAAAGCACATCGCGCCACCGATGAGGATCGTGTCGGCGACCTCCCGGAACCGCTCGATCACGGCGATCTTGTCGCTCACCTTGGCTCCGCCGAGGACCGCCACGAGCGGGCGGGCGGGCGACTGCAGCAGGCCGGTCAGCGTGCTCACCTCGCGCTCCAGCAGCCGCCCGGCGGCGTGCTCGGAGACCAGATGCGCGACGCCTTCGGTCGAGGCGTGGGCGCGGTGGGCGGCGCCGAAGGCATCGTTGACGTAGACGTCGGCCAGCTCGGCCAGCGCGGCGGCCAGTTCAGGGTCGTTCTTGGTCTCGCCCGGCTCGTAGCGGACGTTCTCCAGCACCAGCACGTTGCCCGGGAGTCAGGTTCTCGCGCGAAGGCGTCGACCTCCTCGCCCACCACCGCCGGGGCCAGCGTCACGTCGGCCGTCGATCAGCTCGGCCAGGCGGTCGGCGGCCGGCCGCAACGAGAACTCCGGCTCACGGTCCTTGGGACGGCCGAGGTGGGAGACGAGGATCAGCGCCGCTACCGCGGCCCAGCAGCTCCTCGATCGTCGGCAGCGCGGCCCGGATCCGTCGTGTCGTCGGTCACGGTGCCGTCAGTCGAGCGGGACGTTGAAGTCGACCCTCACCAGCACCCGCTTGCCGCTCAGGTCCCCCAGGTCCCCGAGCGTCTTCACAGCAGCCGCTGCACGAGGTCTGCGACGCGGTTCGAGTATCCCCACTCGTTGTCGTACCAGGAGACGACCTTGACCATCGTTCCCTCCATCACCGCGGTCAGCTGCGAGTCGACGATCGACGAGGCGGGATTCTTCACGATGTCCGAGGAGACGATCGGGTCCTCGGTGTACTCGAGCAGGCCCTTCAGCGGCCCCTCGTCGGCGGCGGCCTTCAGCGCTGCGTTGACCTCCTCCACGGTGGTCTCGCGCTGCGTTTCCACCGTGAGGTCGACAACGCTGCCCGTGGGCACGGGTGCGCGGACGGCGAAGCCGTGCAGCTTGCCGTTGAGCTCCGGGATGACCAGGCCGATCGCCTTGGCCGCGCCGGTCGAGGCTGGGATCAGGTTGATCGCCGCGGCGCGAGCGCGGCGCAGATCCTTGTGCGGCATGTCCTGCAGGCGCTGGTCGGCGGTGTAGGCGTGGATCGTGGTCATCAGCCCATGCCTGATCCCGATGCGTCTCCTGGAGCACGTGGGCGACGGGAGCCAGGCAGTTCGTGGTGCACGAGGCGTTGGAGATGACCTGGTGCTGCTCGCGGTCATAGGCGCTGTCGAAGTTGACCCCGAGCACGACGGTCACGTCCGGATTGGTCGCCGGGAGCCGAGATCACGACCTTCTTGGCGCCGGCGTCCAGGTGCTTGGCCGCGTTCTCGCGGTCGGTGAACAGCCCGGTGGACTCGATCACCACGTCGGCGCCGAGGTCCCCCCACGGGAGCGCGCCGGGGTCGCGCTCGCCGAGCACGCGGATGTCCTTGCCGTCGATCCGCAAGCCAGTGTCGGTCGCCTCGACCTGGCCGGGGAAGCGGCCGTAGTTGGAGTCGTAGCGCAGCAGATGGGCGATCGTCTGCGGATCGACGAGGTCGTTGATGCCCACCCATTCGATGTCCGCTCCACGCTCATAGGCGGCGCGGAACACGTTGCGGCCGATCCGTCCAAAGCCGTTGATTCCCACCCGTACCGACATGCGCGTGATCCTCCTGAGGTCCGTGATGAGGCAGAAGAACGAGGAATGCCACCACCGCATCCGGCGGGGCCACCGTCAGCGGAAGCCGCCGGCGGCACTCCACAATCTACCCGTTACGCGCCCTCATCGACGGGACACGACCTCAACCCGCAGACCGTCGGGGTCCTTCAGGTAGGCCGCGTAATACCGGCGTCCGTACTGGGGCCGCGGCCCCGGGCGGTCCGTCGTCGGTGCCGCCGTTGGCCAATCCCGGCCCGGTGTGCCGCGTCCACTCCGGCCTTGCCGTTGGCGTGCAGCGCCACGTGCCCGTAGCCGGGTGCCCGGGGGCCGCCCGCGGACCACGATCCACACCTGCGGATCGTTGATGCCGTAGGCCACCGCGTGCTCGGAGTCGATCATCCGCCGGCCGCCCAGGGCAAAGAACACGGCGTCGTAGAAGCGCGCCGAACGCTGCAGGTCGGAGACCTCGAAGCCGATGTGGTCGATCATCGCGCGGGCACGCTACACCGGGGCGGCTGACGTCTCGGTGGACCACCTCGACCAGATACTCGCTGGCCGGCTCGTAGCGCTCGGCCAGATGCTCGACGATGGCCACCGAGCGGTGGCGGCCACCGGTGCAGCCGATCGCCAGCACCAGGTGCGCCTTGCCCTCGCCGAGGTACTGCGGCAGCAGGTAGTCGAGCAGCGAGTGCAGGTGCTCGTAGAAGGCGTCGAGCTCGCCGTCACGGTTGATGAACTCGACCACGCTCGGATCCCGGCCGGTCAGCGGCCGCAGATGCCGGCTCGTAGTGCGGATTGGGCAGGAACCGCACGTCGAGCATCAGGTCCGGGATCGCGCACCGGGCCGTACTTGAAGCCGAAGCTCTCAAACGTGATGGCGAGCCGTCCGGGCGTCCGAGTGGGCAGCAGCTCATCGGCCAGCTTGCGCCGGAGCATCGCCGCGGTCAGGCCGGTGGTGTCGATCACCACGTCCGCGCGCTCGCGCAGCGGCGCGAGCGCCTTGCGCTCCCGCGCGATCCCGTCGGTCACGCTGCCGGTCGGAGCCAGCGGGTGCCGGCGCCGGGTCTCCTTGTAGCGGGTCTGCAGCGTCTCCTCCTCGGCCTCGAGGAACAGCACCCGGTGTTTGACGCCGATGGCGCGCAGATCGTCGAGCATCGCGGCCAGGCCCTCGAAGTAGCTGCCGCCGCGAACGTCGGAGACGACCGCTGCCCGGGCGACCTTCGAGCCGCTGTGCATGAACAGCTCGACCAGCGTCCGGATCATCTCCGAGGGCAGGTTGTCGACGCAGAAATAGCCCTCGTCCTCGAACGCGGCCATCGCCGTCGACTTTCCGGCGCCGGAGAAGCCCGTGATGATCGACGAGGTCGGTCAGCGCCGATTCGCCCTGATCCGGCACTTCAGCTCCCTCGACGGGCACGGGGCCTATGACTCTCGGACGAGCTCGTCGACGAGGCTTCCACTCCGGTGAAGCTTGACGACCTGGGCGGACGGGCGGCACCAGAGGACCCCGGGCCTGTGCCACCATGCGCGCTCGTGCACCGCCGACGAGGGCGTATTCGAGACCTCGCGGCGTCGGGGGCTCGTGCTCGGTGCGGTTCTGGTGATTCTGGCCACGATCGCGGCGTTGACAGCCGCAGGCGCCCGCGCCGACATGCCGACGATCTCGGCCGAGGTCGGCAGCGCCGCCGACCGGCCAGCCGATGGCGCCCGGCTTCGTCGGGCTGTCGTTCGAGTACCGGGCGATGCACGTCTACGCTGGGCGAAATCCGGACGCGGTCAACCCCGTGCTGGTCGCGCTCCTGCGCGGGATGGCTCCGGACCAGGCCCCGGTCCTGCGGATCGGCGGCGACAGCACCGACGTCACGTGGTGGCCGATGCGCGGGGTGATCCCGCCCGGCGGCGTCAGCTACGGCCTGACCAAGGGCTGGCTGCGGACCACCCGGGCGCTGGCCGCAACCCTCGGCGCGAAGCTGATCCTCGGCATCAATCTGGCCGCCAATCGCCCAGCGCTCGCGGCCGCCGAGGCGCGCGCGCTGCTCGAGGGCATCGGGCGGAAGTACATCCAGGCGCTGGAGATCGGCAACGAGCCGGATCTCTACAACGTGTTCGCGTGGTTCCGCGACCGGCGCAACCGAGTCGTGTACTCCCGTTCACGCAGGTACAACCTGACTTCGGTGGGCCGGGAATTCGCCCGCTGGCGCGCCGCGATGCCGCAGGCACCGCTGGCCGGTCCGGCGCTGGCGAGTGTCGCCTGGATGGGCGGGCTGGACCATTTCCTCTCCACCCAGCCCCGGATCTCGGTGGTCACGTTCCACCGCTATCCGCTCCGGGGCTGCGTCAGCAACCCAGCCGACCCGTCGTTTGCCTCCGTCGCCAACCTACTCGCCGACTCGTCTTCGTCCGGGCTGGCCGCCAGCGTCGCCCCCTACGTACAGGTTGCTCACAGCCACGGCCTCCCGTTCCGACTGGACGAGCTGAACTCCGCCTCCTGCACCGGGCGCTACGGGGTCAGCGACACGTTCTCGGCGGCGCTGTGGATGGTCGACACCCTGTTCAACATGGCTGAGGTCGGAGTCGACGGCGTCAATCTCCACACGCTGCCGGGAGCTGCCTATGAGCCATTCAGCTTCACCCACGACACACGCGGCTGGCATGCCTTCGTGCACCCCTCGTACTACGGCGTCCTGATGTTCACCCAGGCGTTTCCTCCCGGCGCGCACCTGTTGCCGGTGGCTGCCCCCAGCGGCCCGGTCAAGGTGTGGGCCACCCAGGGCAACGACGGCCATATCCGGGTCGTCCTGATCAACCAGCAGGCAGACTCGCCGGTCCGGGTTCAACTGCAGGTCCCCGGCGCTCAGCCGATCGCCTCAGCGCGCGCGCTGCTCGCCCCCAGCCTGGACGCCACCCGGGCGTCACGCTGGCCGGTCAGAGCTTCGGGGCTCGCACCGACACCGGCGTCCTGCCCGGCTCTCCAAGCGGAGCGATGATTGCGCCCACGCTCGGGTCGTACTCGGTTTCGGTTGCGGCCGGCAGCGCGATGCTGCTGACGTTCTAGCGGCGCGGCCGCCTGAGCGGTCTCCGAGCGGCGCTAGACCCCGGTCCGGTGCAGTTCCCGGTGGAGATCCCGCGCCAGCTTCCCGGAGATCCCCGGCACGGCCTCGAGCTCCTCGCTGCTGGCGGCGACGATCGCGTCCGGCGAGCCGAAGTGCTGTAGCAGCGCGCGCTTGCGCGCCGGGCCGACACCGGGCAGCTCGTCCAGGATCGAAGCGGTCATCGCTCGGTCACGGCGGATCCGGTGGTGGGTGATGGCAAAGCGGTGGGCCTCGTCTCGGACGCGCTGGAGCAGCTGCAGCTCCGGGGTGTCGTGCGCGAGCCGCAGCGGCGCCGTGCGCCCGGGGACGAACACCTCCTCGATCCGCTTGGCCAGCGAGATCACCACCACGCCGTGATCCCGGAAGGGCTTGAGCGCGCGCAGCCCCGCGGCCAGCTGCCCCTTGCCGCCGTCGATCACCACCAGGTTGGGCAACGCGGCGAAGCTTGGGTCGTACTCCTTATCGTGCGGGGAGACCTCCCGCTGCTGCTCCCATCGGCGCATGCGGCGGCTCAGCACCTCCTCCATCGAGGCAAAGTCGTCGGGACCGGGATTGCCCTGGGCGCCGTTCCCCGATCCGCCGTCGCGCGCAGCACCGTTGCCGGCACGGCCCGCCTCCTGATTCCCGTCGCCGGTGGTGAACACCCGGAAGCGGCGGTAGTCGGACTTCTTCGGCGCTCCGCCCTCGAACACCACCATCGACGCGACCGTGTTGGTCCCCATCAGCGTCGAGATGTCAAAGCACTCGATGCGCAGGGGGATGGTGTCGAGACCGAGCGCGTGCTGGAGCCCGTCGAGGGCCTCGACCCGCTGCTGGCGGCGGCGCTCGGAACGGAGCTTCTCCTGGTCCAGCGCGAGTTTGGCGTTGCGCTCGGCCAACTCCAGGATCCGGCGCTTGTCGCCCCGCTCAGCGGCACGGATCTCCACCGGGCCTCCGCGCCGCTCGCTCAGCGCCGCGGCGAGCGCGGGCGATGAGCCGACGTCGCGCTGGACCACGAGCAGCGGTGGGATCATCATCGAGCTCCCGTAGTACTGCAGGATGAACGCTTCCGCCACGTCGGCGACCGCGCCTTCGACGGCGTTGTCGAGATAGAAGCTCTGACGATCGGCGAGCACTCCGTCGCGGACCTGGAAGACCTGTGCGTTGGCCTCACCCTCGCCGACCGCGATGGCGATCGCGTCCAGGGTGCCGCCGCCCTCCGTGGACACGCGCTGGCGCTCGAGCAGCGAGCGGACCGCGCGCAACCGGTTTCGCTCCCGGGCCGCGTCCTCGAAGCGCTGCTCGGCTGCCGCCAGTCGCATCTCGTAGTCAAGCCGCTGCTCGATCTCCTTGTAGCGACCGGACAGGAACGCCACCACGCCGTCGATCCCGGCCCGGTACTCCTCACGGCTGACGTAGCCCACGCACGGGGCCTCACAGCGCTTGATGAAATAGTCCAAGCAGGGCGAGCCGCTGTGCCGGCCGGGTTCTGGGCCCTCGCAGGAGCGGAACATGAACACCTTGCCGAGCACGTCGAGCGTCGAGCGCACGCGTTTGGCATTGCTGAACGGCCCGAAGTAGGCGCGGTCACGCCGGTGGCGCTCCCGGGTGAAGTAGACGCGGGGGAAATCCTCGTCGAGCGAGATCGCGATGTACGGATACGACTTGTCGTCGCGCAGCCGGATGTTGAAGCGGGGTTTGTACTGCTTGATGAAGTTCTGCTCGGCCAGCAGCGCCTCGGCCTCGGTATGGACCACGAGCGCCTCGATCTGGTCGATCATCGGCACCAGGTCACGTCCGGCCCGCGTGCTCGGGTTGGTGAAGTGCGAGGCGACGCGCTTGCGGATCGAGATCGCCTTGCCGACGTAGATCACCTTGCCCCGCGCGTTGCGGAACAGGTACACGCCCGGGGCATCCGGGAGGTCACGGCGGCGGTCGGCTGAGACGACGGACATCCTCAGTCCCAGGATAGGTCGGTTGGCAGCTCAGTCAGCGGTGAACGACAGGAGCAGGCCGAGCAACGACACGACCGAGGGCGATCGCGGCCAGCGTCACCCCGGTTCCAGCCGTCGGGACGTTGGGCACATAGTTGGGAGGGCTCAGCGACGGATCGAAGATGTTCGCCCCGCTGGTCGGCGGCGTCGACAGCGCGCGGACGGTGAATGCGAGCGCGATAGCGCCGCCGCGCTCGCGCCGGCCCGCACCCGGCGTCCGCCCTTCAGGGCGGCCCCGACCAGCGCGACCGACAGCAGCGCCAACAGGACGTCGGCGCTCGAGTAGACCTGCCACGCCGTTGGGTCGTGAGGGACCCCGCGGAGCTGGTCCGAGGATCCCCACTGCGCCAGGAACGTGGCCGAGAACTGGTGACTCCAGGTCAGGAACAGCGATCCGAACAGCCCAACGGCGCCCAGGATGATCAGCCAATCGGCGATCAGCTCCCTGCGATCGTTGTTCATGCGCTCCGAACAGTAACCTCCCGTTGGCGTCATGTCCGCCGTCGCCAATGGCCACCGCAGCGCGCTTCGCACTTGTCCCCTGTGTGAGGCCACGTGCGGGCTGGAGCTGACGCTTGAGGGCGAGCAGGTCGTCTCCGTCCGCGGCGACCGGGATGACGTGTTCAGCCATGGCTTCATCTGCCCCAAGGGGTTTGCCCTCAAGGAGCTCCACGCCGACCCAGACCGTGTCCGCACCCCGCTGATCCGCCAGCCGGACGGCGGCTTCAGCGCCGGCGAGCTGGGATGAGGCCTTCGCCCTGATCGCCGAGCGCCTCCCCCCACTCCTCGTCGAGGATCGCAATGCCGTTGCCGTCTACCTCGGCAACCCGAACGCTCACCTGTTGGACAACCTGCTCTACGGCAAGGTGCTGCTGCGCGCGCTGGGATCTCGGAACGTCTTCTCGGCCAGCACGGTTGATCAGTTCCCCAAGCAGCTGGCCAGCGGCCTGATGTTCGGGACCGCAACCAGCGTGCCGGTGCCCGATGTCGACCGCACCGAGCACCTGATGATCCTCGGGGCCAACCCGCTGGCCTCCAACGGCAGCCTGATGACCGCGCCGGACATGCGCGGCCGGCTGCGGGCGCTGCGCGCGCGGGGCGGCAAGATCGTCGTGCTCGACCCCAGGCGCAGTCGGACCGCCGAGGAGGCCGACGAACACCACTTCATCCGTCCCGGCACCGACGCTCAGCTGATGTTCGCGATGGTCAACGTGCTCGTCTCCGAGGGGCTCGTGGCCACGCCGCGCGAGATCGCCGCGCTCACCGAGGGACTCGACGATGTCCAGCGCCTTGCCGAACCGTTCACACCCGAGGCTGTGGCCCCGTTGTGCGGAATCGAGGCCGGCACGATCCGCCGGCTGGCGCGCGAACTGGCCGCGGCTCCGCGGGCCGCCGTCTACGGGCGGATTGGCACCTGCACGCAGGAGTTCGGCACCCTGGCCAGCTGGCTCGTCGACGTGCTCAATCTCCTCACCGGCAATCTCGACCGCGAGGGCGGCGCGATGTTCCCCAAGGCGGCGGCGGGGCACAGCAACGCCGTCGGCACCCCAGGCCGGGGTCGCGGCGTCCGCGTCGGCCGCTGGCAGACGCGCGTGCGAGGTCTCGATGAGGTGTTCGGCGAGCTGCCGGTCGCCTGTCTGGCCGAGGAGATCGACACCCCCGGCCCGGGCCAGGTCCGCGGGCTGATCACGGTCAGCGGCAACCCGGTCGTGTCGACCCCGAACAGCGGCCGGCTCGACGAGGCGCTGGCCGAGTTGGAGTTCATGGTCAGCGTCGACGTCTACGTCAACGAGACCACGCGCCACGCCGACGTGATCCTGCCCGGTCCCTCCCCGCTGCGCCGGTCCCACTACGACCTCGCGCTCTACCAGTTCGCCGTCCGCAACGTCGCTCACTACTCGCCGGCGGTGCTCGAAGCCGACCCGGAGATCCACGACGAGTGGGTGACGCTGCTGAGGCTGGCCGGGATCGCGGCCGGGGCCGGCCCCGACGCGGACGTGGCGCTGATGGACGAGCAAGTTGTCCGGACGTTGCTCCAGCGCGAGGTCGGCACCCCGGAGTCGCCGGTGGCCGGGCGCGACGTTGACGAGCTGCTGTCCGAGCTGGGGCCGCGCACCGGGCCCGAGCGCCTGCTTGACCTGATGCTCCGGACGGGGCCCTACGGCGACGGGTTCGGGGCCCGCGCGGACGGGCACCGGCTTTCCCTTGCCGCGCTCGAGGCGGCGCCTCACGGCGTCGATCTCGGCGCATTGGAGCCGCGCCTGCCCGAGGTGTTGCGCACTCCGAGCGGCAGGATCGAGCTGGCTCCGGCGCCGATCGTCGCTGACGTCGATCGCCTGTATGCCTCGCTCGAGCACCCGGCCGCCGACGGCGAGCTGGTGCTGATCGGCCGCCGCCAGCTGCGCTCGAACAACTCGTGGATGCACAACCTTCCGGTGCTCGTCAAAGGCAAGCCGCGCTGCACGCTCCAGGTGCATCCCGACGATGCCCAGGCCCGCGAACTGGTCGATGGCGAGGAGGCCGAGCTCAGCTCGCGGACCGGACGTATCGTCGTTCCCGTCGAGGTGACCGACTCGGTCATGCCGGGCGTGGTCAGCTTGCCGCATGGGTGGGGCCACGACGTGGCGGGCACCGCGCAGCAGGTGGCGAGCGCCCATGCGGGGACGAACAGCAATGTCCTGGCCGATGAGCGTCTGGTGGACGCCGTCTCGGGCAACGCCGTGCTGAACGGGATTCCGGTCGAGCTGGCCGCGGTTCGGTCCGAACTAGCGGTTTAGCCTCGGCGCCACCCCGGATCTTTGGGATGGCTCCCGTTCGGCGGTAGTTTGTCCCCAAATCGGACCGCGGGGCATCGGTGTGTGCGCTACTCCCGAGACCCGTCGCCCCATTGAGCCGGACCGTCGCAGCATCCAAGCCCCGTCGCAGCCCCAGCCCTTTAGGCTGCGGCGCATGCTCGTCCGCCGCGATGACCAGGGCTCACTGGTGATTGGCCAGCTCTCCCACGCGTGGCTCTCCGGTCAGTTGGCCAGAGCTTGGGGCAACGAGCTCTTCGGTGAGGTGGAGCCACGCGAAGCGGCGGTGCTCGGCGCCGAGCAGCACGACATCGGTTGGGCGCTGTTCGACCTCCAACCCCGGTTCAACCCGGAGACCGGGCTGCCGCGGAGCTTCCTGGAGATCACCGTGGACGAGCACCTGCAGATTTGGCGCGGCGCGCCCGAGCGGTTGATGAGCCAGAGCCTGCACGCGGCGCTGCTGGTCTCATTGCACTCCAGCTATGTCTCCGGTTTGCGCGCGCAGGGCTCGCCCGAGCACGCGGCCGTGCTCAACCAGCTGATCGAGGAGGAGCGCTCCCGCCAAACGTTCCTGCGCCGGCAACTCGATCTCTCCGCCGAGCTGGTGCAGCGGGCTCAGCTTCAGCTCCAGACCTGGGACCTGATCTCGCTGGCGCTCTGCAATGGCTGGACGTCGGTCACCGCCGGCGGGGTTCCGACCGCCGCGGCCTGATCGACGTCGGGCTACGAGAAATCGATCAGCGCGTGGTCACGCTCGAGCCGTGGCCGTTCGCGGCCCGGCGCCTGACCACGTGCTGTGAGGCGCGCCGGCTCGCCCATCGCTATCGCTCCGAGGCGGAACTGCAGCGCGCGTTCGCGGGAGCGCCGCCCTCGACGCTCGTCTTCACCCTCGTGGCGCCCGAGCCCTAGTACCGCCGCGCCGACCAGACCACGCTGGCCGCGGCGTAGGCCGCGCCGACCAACAGGGCAAGCCATGCGAACTTGCCGCCGGTCGTATTCCACAGCTTCGAGGTGCCGGTCAGAGTCAACACGGCCACGCCGAGCGCCGCATAGAGAATCGCTCGGCGGCCATCGCCGAGTGAATACAGGTCGGTGCGGTGCTCGCGGTATTGGAGCATTGCGATCCAGCCGAACGAGGCCAGGAACACGATCGAGATCGCCGAGATTGCGACGTTGCCGCCGGTTCCCCCACCCGGGACCAGAACGACCAGCGCCGCCAGCGCGAACACGATCAGGACGTTGACTGCGGTTTTGGGCAGGCCCAGCACTAGAAGCTAAGGGTACGCCGCTCGGCGCCCCGGTACGCGCGAGCAGTCAGGAGGACCCGCCCGTGGGCGTACGGGAGCCGGACCTTGAGCAGCTGGCAGGCCGACACGCTTCGCGTGCGCCCGATCGTGCGCGGCGGGCGGCGAGCGGTCCGCGCGGCGGCCACCGACACCCGTCCGCCGTGCCAGAGCTTGAGCTCGACCATCGGCCGCGACGCGGTGCCCTGGCCGATCACCGCGAGCTTGATCTCGCTTCCTGCCGGCAGGCGCCCGCGCCGGGCCACGGGCTTCGGCGCGTAGCAGGTGAAGGCATCCGGGCCGAGACTCTGCAGGCCTGAAGCTGCGGCGTACCCGAGGTGCCCCAGACCGAACAGGTCCTCGACGCTGCGCAGCATCGAGAAGTGGTTGTAGGCGACATGGTCGACCGTGCCTGGGTCGATGTACGGTGAGATCAGGACCGCGCCGGTGCGTCCGCCGCCGCGACCGAGGTTGAGGCCCCCGTTGTTCGGCGTATTGGGGAACTGCGGCTCCCCGCAGCACGCGCTGGCATCGGTGCCGTCGGACTCATCGAACAGGATCGCCAGCAACCCGCCGTCGCGATAGGCCGGCGACGCGAGGATCCGCGGCACCCAGGTCGAGAGGAAGGTGTTGGCCCCGCTCAGCCCACCCGGATGGCCGTCAACGCACGGCGAGTCGTGGCCGTCGTTGCACAGATTCGGCGTGATCAGCGAGTACGAGGGAGTGGTCGCGGCTGACCCGAGATCCCCGGGTAGTTGCGTGAGCGGAACGTCAGACCGCGAGCACGCCCCCGAATCGAGCAGCGAATGGAAGTACACGAACGGGTTGTGGCGCGTCGCGTACTGGTCCCCGCGCCGGGCCGTCTGCGTCCCGTCCTGGGACCCGATCGCGGGATGGCGGCAGGCCGCCGCCCATGTCCTCCATGTAGCCCTTCCAGCTCAGGCCGGCGGCACTGAGCTGGTCGGCGACCGTCTTCACTGCGGCCGGGTACACGCAGCCGACGCCGCTGGCCTGACCGTCGGCACCGACCGCGCCCGGGAACAGGTTGAGAAACAGCTGGCAGTCGGTCTGGGTCAGGGGATTGGACCCCTGACCGCTGATCAGAGCGATGTAGTTGCCCAGGCTGACATGGGTGACGCCGTAGTAGTTCGGTACCAGCGCGCCCAGGTCGGGCAGCGTCTGGGACAGGTACGGGGCAGCGCTGTAGTTGCCGAAGGTCTCGTCGAAGCCCTTGTTCTCGAGCATGACGATGAACACGTGCTTGATCGGCGGCTGTCCGGTCGCGGCGCGTGCGGACGACGCGATCGAGCCGCCCGCCAGCAGCAGCGCGGCGGCGGCGCGCGGTCAGCAGCGCGCGCCTCACTGCCCACTCACCGCATTCGGCCCCGGAGGCGGCGGCGGCGGGATGAGCGCCGTGGACCGCGCGCCACAGGATGCGATCGAACACGTCCTGCGGGACCTGGTCGGGCGTGTGGAAGTTGTATCCCCGGGTCAGCGCGCGGTTGGCGGCGGTGTTCGGGATTGCGCTCCAGCAGCGGATAGCTCGGCGGGATGTCCGGGACCGGCGCCGCATTGGCGGGGGTCGCCTGGAACGCGTCGTACATCGGCGTCGCGGTCGCATCGGCCAGCGACAGCGGCTGCATGCCCAGGATCAGCTCCATCGAGCGGATCACCGACAGCATGTCGTAGCGGGTGTGGATCACCGCGCCGGCCTTGGCGTACGGACTGATGACCGCGGCTGGCATGCGGTGCGCGTCGACGTGATCGGCGCCGTCCTGGGAGTCGTCCTCGACCACGAAGATGGCCGATGAGCGCCAGATGCTCGAATGCGAGATCAGGCTGACGATCTGCCCCAGCGCAGCATCGTTCTCGGCCACCATCGAGCGCGGCGAGCGGTCCCCGGGCGTGAGCCCGTCGGTGTGGTCGCTGGGGAGCACCATGTAGGTGAACGCCGGGCACCGAGTCGGTCCGCTGCCACTGGTTGAAGCGCTGCTGGAAGCACGAGAAGCGGGACTCCGACAGCGGCGGGGCGCCGGCGGGCAGGGCAGAGTCGTAGGTCTCGCGACGCACGTGCAGCGCCCCGCTGATCGCGTCCACCCCGATCGACGCATCGTTGGGGTAGCACTGGGCCAGGAAACCCAGCGAGCGCGGCACCGAGGTCGGAGTTGAGGAACTTCTGGTTGACCAGCGACGGTCTGCGCCGGCGGTGTTGTCCTTGTCCAGCGCGGTGAGCGGCACCGTCCCGGCGATCGCCTCGCCGAAGTTGTAATAGGAGATCCCCTGCTTCTGCGCGCGGTCGAACAGGAACCCGGTTCCGGGCCACGTGATGGAGAACACGCCGAAGTCGTACGGGCGCCCTCGGCCCGCGTAGTTCTGCTCCCAGTTCTTGTGGACGTAGTCGGACACCGCGGCGGCGCTGGTCCAGAAGTGGCCGTCGATCGAGGCCTCCGAGTTGGCGTAGACGTGGTCCAGCAGCGGGAAGCGCTGCACCAGCGAATGAAAGTTCGGGGTGATCCGCTTGCCGAACAGCGTCAGCTCCGGATCACCGTCTCCGCGAGGATCGTCGCCCAGCACCTGGTCGTAGGTCCGGTTCTCACGCACGATGTAGAACACGTGCTTGATCGGGCCACCCGGACGCAGCGGCGTCCCGGGGGGCGCGGAGGCCTGGTTGATCGGCAGCAGCTGACGGTTGGCGGCCGCCGTCATCGCCAGGATGCGGCGATCGGACGGAAACGGCATCACCCCGGCCCGTCCGGCGCTGAGGACCGCCGTTCCGGGATGCTGGAGCAGGTTGTTGTCGCTTGTGCTGATGGGATTCGGACCGTTGC
Organism: uncultured Solirubrobacterales bacterium; assembly: GCA_963844475.1. Classification (GTDB taxonomy): domain Bacteria; phylum Actinomycetota; class Thermoleophilia; order Solirubrobacterales; family Solirubrobacteraceae; genus Palsa-465. The sequence goes on from CAWJOL010000004.1 coordinate 811,390, forward strand.
GGTTGGCCCCGGACCCGAAGCCCTTGGCGGCGATCCACATCAGGCGACGCTTGGTGATCTGAACGTCGGCCGGATAGGCGGCGGTTGGGATCCGTCCGATCAGGGCGCCTGAGGGCAGCGCAAACACGGCCAGCTCGTCCGCGGCGGCCTCCGCCACGACCAGGCGCCGGCCGTTCGGAGTCACCGCCAGCGCCACCGGAGACTCGCCCCCGCCCTGCGGACGCTGCACCGAGAGCACCTTCTCGAGACTCATCGTCGCGGTGTTGATCACCGCGACCTGATCCTCGTTGGCGATCGCCACGTAGGCGCGGGCCGATTTCGGATTGAGCGCGATCGCCTCGGGATGCGAGATGTTGGCCCCGACCTGGATGTCCTTGAGCTTGGTCCCCGAACTCAGCGAGATCACCGACACCGTGCCCGGGCCCTCGTTGGAGACCAGGCCGGTCTGGTTGTCGGCCAGGATCGCCGCGCCGTAGGGATACGGCCCGGTCGGCACGTAGCGGACCGAATGGGTTTGCGTGTTGATCACCGCGGCGGCATCGGCCAGGTTCAGCGGCACGAGCAGCGTGCGGCCGTTGGGCGAGATCGCCAGCCGGTCCGGCCATGACAGCCTGCCGCCCACGTCTTCGGCGGGAAGTTCTGGGGGACTGGGCGCTGAGCTCGGTGGCGGCACCGAGATCGTCCCGATCTCCGCGGCTCGGCCGCTGCGCGCGCTGTAGCGGAACACGTGGATCACGTCGCCGCCGCGCCCGGGCAGCCCAAGGCGGCGCTGGTCGCTGTTGGAGGAGTCCGCGAGGCCCGAGACATAGACCAGCGGCTGTGTGCGATCGATCGCGATCCCCCCGAGGCGCCGGGCAGGCGCCAGGATCTGGATCACCCGGGGTCGTTTGCCGGCCACCGAGACGATCCGGATGTCGTTGAGAGCGCGGCCGGTGGAAACGGTCCACAGGAACCGTCCATCGGGCGTGAGCGCGCCTCCGGTGGGGAAGTGCCCGAGCGTGACCAGCTGGCCCTGGGGTGCCAGCTGCCGGCCGTTGCCGGTGATCCGCAAGCTCGGGCCGATCCGTCCCGAGCTCCCGCCCCCGGCCGTGGCCAAGGCGACACCGGCCACGCTCAGCGCCACGACCAACGCCGGCGGCAGGATTCGGCTGCTCGGGCGGGTCAAGGCACCGGAAGGATGACGGTCACGGGCAGGCCCCGAGTTATCGAACGGTGACCAGGGGACGCGTAGGCGGCGAGGACTCGGCGCCGGCCACGGGTCGCCGATCGCCGGGGGATTGGACTGGCATGACCTCGGCCGGAGTGCCGTCGGCACGTTCGGCCGCGAACCGGTAGCCCACCCCGAAGTGGGTATGCACGTAGCGCCAGTCCGGGGAGAGCCGTTCGAGCTTCTGGCGCAGCTTGCGCACGAACACGTCGACCGAGCGATCCCCGCGAGCCATCGTGTACCCCCAGACCCGCTGATAGATGTCCTCGCGCTCCAGCACGCGGCCCTCAGCCGCCGCGAGCTCATGCAGCAACTCGTATTCCCTGCGCGAGAGGCCGGCCGGCTCGTCGCCTGGGCCGTAGGCGTCAAAGCGGTCCGGCCGGATGGCCAGCTCGCCGCTCGCGATGATCGCGTCCCGCACCGGTTGGTCTGCGGCCCGGCGGCGCCTCAGCACGGCTTGGATGCGTGCCACCAGCTCCTCGGGATGGCAGGGCTTGCTGATCCAGTCGTCGGCTCCTCCACGGAGGCCGCGGACCCGGTCGGCCACTGGGGCGGGCGGGCTGTGGACCAGCAGCGAGAGACCAGGCAGCGCCGTTGCGATCTGCTCGATGTAGTCCAGCCCGGTCAGCGCCGGATTGACGATCAGGGCATGGATTCGCATCGCGGCGAGCTGCTCGGGCCCGGCCGCGTATTGCAGGACCTCCCGCTCCCAGCGCAATCCCGCAAAGCGGCGATCGAGCACGGTGAGCAGGCCGCTGTCGTCATCGATGAGGGCCACCCGCACCCGGGTCGCTTCACTCGGCGCCATCTCGCCTGGAGATTGTAGGCCGTGATCAGGACGCTACTCAGCTCGCGACCTGCTCCCAGCGGCGGTAGAGCTCGTCCACCGTCTGCTTGGCGGCCTGATGGCGCGCGGTCGACCAGCGCGCTCTTTGTGGGGTCAGACCACGCGGCTGGTTCGGAAAGTTCGTCCTCGAGCGCACGGACCGCGGCTTCTGCGGCCTCGATCTCGGCCTCCAGCTGGCGCTGGGCCTTCTTCTGGCCGGCGCCCGGCTTGCCGGCGGCTTTGGCCTTTGGCGCGACGCCGGTCCCGCCGTTCTTGGTGCTCTTGGCGCGTTTGGCGCTCTGCGCTGCCCGGCCCCGCGCGTCCGGCTGTGCCGCGCGCTCCTCACGGACTCGCACGTACTCGGGCCACCCACCGACGTAGCTGTGCAGCGTGCCGTCCTCGAAGGCGACGGTTCGCGTGCCGACCGCGTCGAGCAGCGCCCGGTCGTGGGAGACGAGCAGCAGCGAGCCCTCGAACGCCGCCAGCGCCTGCTCCAGCGCCTCGCGGCTCTCCAGGTCGAGGTGGTTGGTCGGCTCGTCGAGGATCAGCACGTTGGCTCCCGAATGCACGAGGATGGCCAGCGACAGTCGCCGCCGCTCGCCCCCGGAGAGCCCGTCGAGTGGCTTCTCGGCGTCCTCGCCGGAGAACAGGAACCGGCCCAGCAGCGCCCGCGCCTTGTTGGGGGTCAGCCCGGTCAGGTGCCCGGCGGCCTCGACCACCGTGCGCGCGGTCCCGGCCGCCAGCTCCTCGGCGTGCTGGGAGAGGAACCCGAGCTTGACGTTGTGGCCGGTGCGAAGCTTGCCCTCCACCAGCGGTCCTCCGCCCGGCTCGGCCTCGCCCATTTCCCGCAGCCCGGCCAGCGCTTCGATCAGGGTCGTCTTGCCGGCGCCGTTTGGTCCCACCAACGAGACGTGCTCGCCGCGCTCGAGCCACAGCTCGGCCTCCTCGAGGAGCACCGCGGTCGGCGACCGAGACGCGTCCGTCGAGCAGTTCGAACACGACCCGTCCGCTGCGCTCGGGCGGCTTGAAGGCGAACTCCAGGCCGGCGCCGTCCGCGGGCCCGCGGGTGATCCGGTCGATCTTCTCGAGCTTCTTGGCCCGCGACTGGGCCTGTCGGGCCCGGGTGCCGGCGCGGAAACGGGTGACGAAGCGCTCGAGCCGGTCGATCTCGGCCTGCTGGCGCTCGATTGCGCGACCCAGCGCCAGCTCACGAGCCGCCTTCTCCCGGCGCCAGGCGTGCCAGGTGCCGGGGAAGAACTTCCCGCGGCCGGCCTCGAGCTCGAGCACGGAGGTGCCGACCGCCTCCAAGAACCAGCGGTCGTGGGCGACCAGCACGATCGCGGTGTCAAGCCCGATCAGGTGCTGTTCCAGCCACTCCAGCGAGGAGATGTCGAGATGGTTGGTCGGCTCGTCGAGCAGCAGCAGGTCCGGGTCGCCGGCCAGTGCACGGCCGAGCGAGGCCCGGGTCAGCTCGCCGCCGGAGAATGTCTCCAGCGAGCGATCGAGCTGGGCGTCGTCGCGGAAGCCGAGACCGTGCAGCGTCGACAGCGCACGCTCGCGCCAGTTGTAGCCGCCGGCATGCTCGAGGCGCGCCTGCGCCTGCGCGTATCGGTTCAGCGTCGCCTCGTCGTGGGCACCGTCGGCCATCGCCTGCTCAAGTCCGGCCAGCTCGGCCTCGATCGCCACGAGCTCCGGTGCGCCCGAGAGCACGTAGTCACGCAGGGACACCTCGCGCTCCCGCGGCGGGACGCTGATCGTGCAGCGCCACCTTGGCGCCCTTGGCAAAGACCAGCTCGCCCTGATCGACCGAGGCCTGGCCCGCGAGCATCCGCAGCAGCGTGGTCTTGCCCGCGCCGTTACGACCGGACAGGGTCATCCGGTCACGTCGCTCGAGCTTGAACGAGACCCCGCGCAGGAGCGGCTCGCCGGCCATGTCCTTGCCGAGGTCTGATGCGATCACTACGGCCATGACCTCATGGTAGGAACACCGCCCCCGCGGGGTAGGATCGCCGCAGTGCCGCCTACCGCCCATCCCCCGGTCCCGCCCGTCGAGCTGCCGCCGGCCCGAACCGTCCGTGTGGCCGACCGAGGTGAGTTCTTCCTGCGCGACACCGGAGACTCGGACTCCGCCCGCCCCGTCGTGATGCTGCTGCACGGCTGGATGGCCAGCGCCGATCTGAACTGGGTCGGGCGCCTACTCGGCCCTTGCCGCGCCGGCTATCGCGTCCTGGCCATCGACCATCGCGGCCACGGGCGCGGGCTGCGGCCGCTGGTGCCGTTCCGGCTCGCCGACTGTGCAGGGGACGCCGCCGCGGTGCTCGAGAGCTCGGCGTCGCGCCCGCGACCGTCGTCGGCTACTCGATGGGCGGCGCCATCGCCCAGCTCGTGGCTCGCAACCACCCGGAGGTGGTCAGCGGACTGGTGCTGAGCGGGACCGCTCAGCACTGGCAGGACAAGCGCACACAGCGGTCGTTCAAGGCCATGGGCGCGCTCGGGCTGACGCTGTCGCTGGCCCCCCGCCGCTTCTGGCGGGCGGGTTTCCGGCGCGTCGGGATCAAGGACTCGCGCAACGCGATCTGGCTGCAGTCCGAGCTGCTGCGCCACTCCGCCCGGGACATCGCCGAGGCGGGCCGGGAGCTCGGCCGCTTCGACTCCCGGCCGTGGTTGGGCGAGATCGAGCGCCGATCGCGGTGGTCATCACCACCAAGGACGACGTCGTGCCGACGTTCAAGCAGCGCCAGCTCGCCGAGGCGGCGGGCGGTCCGGTGTTCGAGGCCGAGCTCAACCACATGGAGGTCGTCGCTCGGGCCAAGCTCTACAACCCGCCGTTGCTGCAAGGCATCGCCGCGGTCGCCCCCGACGCACAGGTGAAGGCCGCGTAGTCATCCGATACGCTTGCGCCCAGATGCGTCGCACGAAGTTCATGACCGCGCTGTTGGTGTTCACCGTCACGCTGCTGAGCGCCGCCCCCGCCGCGCTGGCCGAAACCGGCGGCGGTCAGGGCTGGTACGGGGAGACCAACGACAAGGTCATCACCAACGCGATGTTCATCGTCATCGCCTTCTTCCCCACCGTGATCCTGATCTTCTCGCTGATTCAGTGGCGATTGGACAAGCGCAAGCACGCGAAGATGGATGCCGCCAAGCGCCGGGCGGCCAACACCGACTGGCGCGGCGGCTGGTAGTTCCGGCCGGACGATGAGCTACTTCCTCACCGGGGCAACCGGGTTCATCGGGCGGCACCTCGTGCCGCACCTGCTCGAGCGCGACGGAGACGTCTACGTGCTCGTGCGAGAGAACTCGCAGGACAGGCTCGCCACCCTGATCGAGGAGAAGTGGGGACCGGCCGCGCAGGCCCGGGTCAAGCCGGTGGTCGGAGACCTGACCAAGCCCAGGCTCGGCCTCTCCCCCGAGCAGGTCGAGGAGCTGGACGGCCAGATCGAGCACTTCTTCCACCTCGCTGCGGTCTACGACATGACGGCCGACGAGGAGAGCAACCGGGTCGCCAACGTCGAGGGCACACGGCACGCCGTGGAGCTGGCCAACGCGCTCGGCGCCGGGCGCTTTCACCACACTTCCTCGATCGCCGCGGCGGGCAAGTTCAAGGGCCTGTTCCGCGAGGACATGTTCGACGAGGGGCAGAAGCTCGACCATCCCTACCACCGGACCAAGTTCGAGGCCGAGAAGATCGCCCGCACCCAGACCACGATGCCGTGGCGGGTCTACCGCCCGGCGATCGTCGTGGGCAACTCGCAGACCGGCGAGATGGACAAGATCGACGGTCCCTACTACTTCTTCACCGCGATCAAGATGGCCCGGCACTACCTGCCGGGCTGGTTCCCGCTGGTCGGTCCGGAGCTCGGCTACACGAACATCGTCCCGGTCGACTTCGTCGCCGCGGCGATGGACCACATCGCCCACCAGCCCGGTCTCGACGGACAGGCCTTCCACCTGACCAACCCGAAGTCACAGCGCTCCGGTGAGGTCATGAACACGATCGCCAAAGCGGCGCACGCGCCCGCAGATGTCGATGCGGATCGACACCAAGATCCTCAAGGCCCTGCCCAAGGGCACATTCTCGATGCTGATGCAGCTGCCCGCCGCCAAGGGCGTGCGCCGCGCACTGCTGGCCGACTTCGGCATCCCGGACGAGGTGCATCGGCTACATCGGCCTGACCGCCCAGTTCGACACGCGGGACACCGAGCGCGCGCTGGAGGGCAGCGGCATCTCGATCCCGCCGCTGGAGAGCTACGCGGACAAGCTGTGGGATTACTGGGAGCGCAACCTCGATCCCGACCTGTTCAAGGACCGTAGCTTCGAGGGAGCGGTCAACGGCAAGACGGTGCTGATCACCGGCGCCTCGAGCGGGATCGGCCGCGCTGCCGCGATCAAGGTCGCCAGCGCCGGTGGCATTCCGCTGCTGGTGGCCCGCAGCGCTGACAAGCTCGAGGAGACCCGCCAGCAGATCATCGATATGGGGCCGGCCACACGGCCTACGCCTACTCTGCCGACATCTCGGACCCGGAGTCGGTTGATCGACTGGTGCGAGCAGGTGCTCGCCGACCACCCCGCCGTCGATGTCCTGGTCAACAACGCCGGCCGCTCGATCCGCCGCTCGATCGCGCTCTCCTACGACCGCTTCCACGACTTCGAGCGCACGATCCAGCTCAACTATCTCGGCACGATCAAGCTGATCATGGGCCTGCTCCCACACATGCGCGAGCGGCGCTCCGGGCTGATCGTCAACGTCTCCTCGATCGGCGTCCAGACCAACCCGCCGCGATTCTCCGCCTACGTCGCCTCCAAGGCGGCGCTCGACGCCTGGACCCGGGTGGTCGGCTCGGAGTGCATCGGCGACAACGTCCATTTCACCACCATCCACATGCCGCTCGTTCGCACGCCGATGATCGCGCCGACGAAGATGTACGACTCCTTCCCCACGATCTCGCCGGAGGAGGCCGCCGATCTGGTCTGTGAGGCGATCCGCGCCAAGCCCAAGCAGATAAACACCCGCCTGGGCACCTTCGGAGAGGTGGCCTACACGCTGTTCCCCAAGGCGGTCGACCAGATCCTCTCAACCGCCTACAAGGTGTTTCCCGACTCCGCCGCCTCTAAGGGTCAGAAGGACCCCGAGGAGCACGCGTCGACCGAGCAGGTCGCGCTCGCGCATCTGATGCGCGGCGTGCACTGGTAGCGCCACCAGGGCGAGTCGATGGGCTCCGACGACCTCCCGCTGCCGCCCCGCGAGGCGCTCGCCGAGGTCCGCGTCCGCGCGCCTACCCGGGGCAACCGGCGCCTCGAGCGCCTGCTTGAGGCGGTCAACGCCGACGAGCAGGTCAAGGCGTGGTGGCACGTCTCGGCGGTCAACGCGACCCGCCGGCTGGGCATGTCCGACCACTCCTGGGTCCACATCCAGATCGTGCTCAACATCGCGCTCCGGCTCGCCCGCCTGCTGTTCCGCCGCGGGGTCACCCCGAGCCTGACCGTCGACTACGGCATGTCCGAGCGGGACGCCGAGGTGGTGATCGCCGCGGGGTGCCTGCTGCACTGCGTCGGGATGTCGATCCACCGCGACGACCACGAGCGCTTCAGCCTGTTCCTCACCGCGGACAAGCTGGGATCGCTGCTGGCCGAGGTCTATGAGGAGCCCGAGCGCACGATCATCTCCTCGGAGATCCTGCACACGATCATCGGACACCGCCGCAACGGCAATCCGTTCACCGTCGAGGCGGGGATCGTCCGCGTCGCCGATGCCCTCGACATGGCCCGCGGGCGCTCCCGGGTGCCGTTCGAGGCCGGACACCAGAACATCCACTCGCTGTCGGCCTACGCGATCGAGGAGGTCAAGATCTCCCCTGGCCGCGATCGGGCGGTGCGGGTGGAGATTGCGATGTCCAACAGCGCAGGGATCTATCAGGTCGACGAGCTGCTGGCGACCAAGCTGCGGGGCTCGGGGCTCGAGGAGCACATCGAGGTCATCGCGCGGATCGAGGCCGAGCACGAGCAGCGCCTGCTCCCGGTGTTCCGGATCTAGCGTCCGGGAACTAGCGCCTCGCCCTCCAGCAGCACGCCCTCGCGCACCCCTCCTCGGCCGATCTGCAGCGCGGTCCCGAACAACTCCGACGCTGCCTGGAGGATCAGCAGGCCGGCTGGCAGCAGCCGCACCCGCTCGCGGTCGAGCGCGAAGCGGCGAGCCACGTCGGCGGCAGCGCTCGGTGGCCAGCAGATGCAGCGACCGCGTTAGCGCGTCCGGGTCGAGCACCGGGCCGGCGAGCCGGCGCAGCGACGAGGCGCTCCCGCCCACGGCCACGGCCTCCGCCGGCCTCGGAACCTCGAGGCCGCCGAGCGCGCCGTCCGAGCTCCGCGCGCGCCTGCGCCAGCTCATGCTCGGAGGGCGGATCTGAGCGCAGGCACCGGTCGGCGAGGTCCCCGGACCCGACCCCGAGCGAGACCGACCAGCTGACCCGGTCCGGAGCGCGGCCGACCACCAGCTCCGAGGAGCCCCCCCCACGTCGACCACCCCGAGCGGGCCTGCCGGCACGTGGTCGAGGGTCTGGGCCGCACCGACGAACGCCAGCCGGGCCTCCTCCTCGCCGGAGAGAATCTCCACCTCGAGCCCGCAGGCCCGATGCACCGCCGAGATCAGCTCCGCACCGTTGGCGGCACGCCGGATGGCCGCGGTGGCCACGCCGCGGATCTGCCGAGCACCCCAGCTCACGCGCTCCTGCAACTGGGCGCTGACCACCTGGACGACCTCGTCGATCTTCGCCTGCGTGATCGTCCCGCCGTCGGCCAGCTCCCGGCCGATGCGGGTGAACGCTCGCTCCTGGTGGACCTCCAGGAGGCGGCCCGGCGCACACTCGGCGACCAGCAGCCGCGTCGTGTTCGAGCCGATGTCGATACAGGCGCGGCGCACGAGCCGACCTACGCTACCGCCTGCGGCGCCGCCCGGGGTGCCAGCACCGTCCAGGCGACCGCGGCGATGACCAGGGCGCCGGCTCCGGCCACGGCGAGCGCCAGCCGCGGGCTGGCGAGGGCGGTGATCGCCCCGCCGACCAGGATCCCGGCCCCGGGGACGGCTTGGAGAATCGACTCGTTGAGGCTCATCATCATCGCCATCCAGTGTTCGTCGACATGCTCTTGGAGCGTGGTGCGTGCGGCCACCGCCTCGACGCCGTTGCCCAACCCGGCCACCACCGCGCCGATCAGCGCCACTGCCAGACTGGGCGCGACTGCCATGACCACGAAGCCCAGAGCCAACGCTCCGGCACCAGCCGAGATGAGGACGCGAGGAGACTCCGAGCGAAAGCGGGCGTAGATGCCGCTGCCCGCCACCGCACCGGCGCCCCAGAGCGCCGCCAGCGCGCCAAGCCCGCCGGCGCCGGAGTGCAGGGTGCGCGTCGCGAACACGACCTCGACGGGAATCGAAATGGCGAAGAACATCACCGCCGCGGCTTGGAGTCCGAGCAGGCCGCGGATCGCGGGTTGGCTCGTTGGCATAGGCCAATGAGGCGCGCACGCGGCCGGGTACGGGATCACGGAGCGTCGGGGCGGACGGAAGCGAGCGGGCGCTGAGCAGTGTCAGCGAGATGGCTGCGAACAGGGCCGCGTTGACCACCAGCGCGGTACTGGCGCCATCCAGCGCGACGATCGCGCCGCCGATCGCCGGCCCCGCCATGAAACAGACCGAGAAGGCGCCGTTGGTCACCGCGTTGCCCTCGCGGAGCAGTCCGCGTGGCGAGGTGACGGTGACCGTGGCAGCGCGAGCGAGCGCGCGAGCGGTCAGCGCGAGCACGCCGTCGACCAGCGCCACGATCAGAACGGGCGCCAGCGCAAACCGGGAAGCAAGCCACGCGAGCAGCAGGAAGGCGGCCGCCTCGAGCGCCGTAGAGCGTCGGCAGCACGACACGCGAGGAACGCTGATCGAGCCGGGCCACGAAGGCAGGCGAGAACAGCGCGGGCAGGAACTGCGAGGCGAGGAAGTAAGCTGCGGCGGCGATCGCGCTGCCGGTCTGACGGTAGACGAGAATCGAGAGCGGCCAGCGAGCCGATCGAGAAGGCCAGCTCATTGAGCGCGTAGGCGGCCAGCAGCCGACGGTAGGCAGGAAGCCTCAGTACCTCTCTCACGCTGCCATCATGCCTTAGGTGACGGATCCAGCGATCGCCGTGCACGGCTTGCGCAAGACCTATGCCGACTTCGAGGCCGTGCGCGGGATCGACTTCGAGGTTCGCCGCGGCGAGGTGTTCGGCCTGCTCGGGCCCAACGGTGCCGGCAAGACGACGACGGTCGAGATCCTCGAGGGCTACCGCGAGCGCACCGAGGGCGAGGTCAGCGTGCTCGGGTTTCGATCCGGGCAGCGCCCGCGCGCCCTTCGTGCCCGCGTCGGGATCGTGCTCCAGAGCACCGGCCTGTACCGCCACATCAAGGTGCGCGAGGCGCTCGTCCACTTCGCCTCCATGTACCCCCACCCGCGCAGACGTCGACGAGGTGATCTCGCTGACCGGGCTCGAGGGCAAGGAGGACGCGATGTCCCGCACCCTGTCCGGCGGTCAGCTGCGCCGCCTGGACCTGGCCCTCGCGCTGGTCGGCGATCCGGAGCTGATCTTCCTCGACGAGCCGACGACCGGCTTCGATCCCGCCGCTCGCCGAAACGCCTGGGAGACGATCCGCTCGCTCAAGCAGCTCGGCAAGACCGTCCTGCTCACCACCCACTATCTCGACGAGGCCCAGGAGCTGGCCGACCGCGTAGCCATCATCAAGGACGGCCGGATCCTCGTCGAGGGCGCGCCGGCGGAGCTGGGCGCCGGGTCGGGCGACGCTCCGTACCTGGTGGCTATCGGGACGAGAACGGGGAGCTGGTGCAGCAGCAGACCGACGACCCGACCGCGCTGCTGCACGAGCTCACCGGAGCAGGCGCTGGCGCGGGGCGAGCGACTCGAGGGGCTGACGGTGACCCGGCCGACGCTCGAGGACGTGTACCTGGAGCTGACCGCGGACGTGAGCGAAGATGCCTGACACGCTCACCCTGGCCTGGCGCCAATACCGGCTGGAGCGCAGGCTGTTCTGGCGCAATCCCAGCGCCGCGTTCTTCAACTTCCTGCTGCCGCTGCTGTTTCTGGCCTTCTTCGGCGCCATCTTCAACGGCAACCAGCACGACCTCAACGTGATCGTGCCGGGCATCGCGGGGATGAGCGTGATGTCCACGACGTTCACCGCGCTGGCCTTCAACATGACCTTCCTGCGCGAGCAGGGCGTGCTCAAGCGAATCCGCGGCACGCCGATGCCGGGAATCTCCTACCTGCTCGGGATCGCCGGCAACGCGATCACCAATACCGCGCTGCAGATCGTGATCATCACCGTCGCCGGGCCGGATCTTCTTCGGCATCGGCTGGCCGCGGGACTGGGCCGAGCTGATCGTGTTCGTCGCCGCGGGCGTCATCTGCTTTGCCTCCCTCGGCGTCGCGTTCTCCCACGCGATCCCCAACTTCGACTCCGCGCCGGCCTACGTCAACGCGGTGTTCCTGCCCGTGATCTTCGTCTCCGGCGTGTTCTACGACGCCGCCAAGGCCCCGGGCTTCCTCAAGGGGATCGCTCAGGCGCTGCCGCTCAAGCACCTGATCGACGGGCTCTCGGGGGCGATGGTCAAGGGGACCTCGCTGGGCACGAACATCAGCGCGCTCGGGGTGATCGCGGCCTGGGCGGTGCTCGGGGTGGCGCTGGCCGTGCGCGGCTTCAGCTGGGAGCAGCGGCGCAGCTGAGCGGCCGGACGGGAATCTAGTGCTCCCGCATCGAGCCACTAGACCGCGAAGGCGGGGGGACGGCCCCTCCAGCCGGACCGGCTCGGCGGCCAGCGGTGAACGCTCCCACTCCTCTTTCAGCCAGGAGTACAGGATCACGTCGTGGACCTGGTCGCCGTGCCGGTGCCAGCGACGCAGCACGCCCTCGCGGACGAAGCCGAGCTTCAGCAGGGCAGCCTGCGAGCGCGGGTTGTGCAGATCGGCGTAGGCACCGAGCCGTTCCAGTCCCAACCGCTCGAAGGCCAGCCATGCGATCAGCGCCTTGGCGGCTGGGTTCGCTCCGCTGCCCCAGTGCGCGCGCCCCAGCCAGGTTCCCACCACGGCGCGGCGATCCCGCGCGGCTGAACTCCGACAGGCCCGTGACCCCGAGCGGACCGGCATCGCGCCGACGATCAGCAGGTCGAGCCGCTCGCCCCGCTCGCGCTCACCGGCGAGCCCGGCGATGTAGGCGGCCGGTTGCTCGATCGATCGTGTACGGCCCCCAGGAGAAGAACTGCGTGACCTGCGGATCGGAGCCCAGCTCGAGCAGCGCCGCGGCATCGGCCGCGGTGGCGTAGCGCAGGGCTCAGCGAGGAGCCGGTCAGTTTCACCGCGGCGATGCTATAGACGAGCGGCGCTGATGACCGGCGCCCGCGGCTGAGCGATAGGCTCGCACCCGATGAAGCAGCTCGCCGACGACGTCTACCTCCTGGATGGGCTTCCGCCCTACGCGATCAACGTGTACGTGGTCGGAGACGTGCTGGTCGATGCGGCGACCCGCCGCGCGGGCTCGCGGATCCTCCGTCAGCTGCGCGGCCGGGAAATCAGCACCCACGCGCTCACGCACGCGCACCCGGATCACCAGGGGGCCAGCCACGAGGTGTGCGAGGCGCTGGGGCTCCCGCTGTGGTGCGGCGAGCGCGATGCCGACGCGGTGGAGGACGGCCGGATCGCGGAGCGCCAGCCGAAGCATCCGCTCAACACGGTGATCGACCGGTTCTGGACCGGGCCGCCGCACCCCGTCGCGCGACGCCTGCATGAGGGCGACGATGGTGGCCGGTTTCGAGGTGCTCGACGTCCCCGGTCATTCCGCCGGCCACATCGCGCTGTGGCGCTCCGCCGACCGGACCCTGATCTGCGGTGACGTATTCACCAACATCGACACGCTGACCGGGATCCCGGGGCTGCACGAGCCGAAGCCGTTCTTCACCCCGGATCCGAGCGCCGAACCGCGAATCGATGCGGCGCTTGGCGGCACTGGACCCGGAGCTCGTGCTGTTCGGCCACGGGCGGCCGCTGCGCGACCCGGCGAAGCTCCGCGCCTTCACGGCCAAGCTGCCGCGAGGCTGAGCTGCGGCGCCTGGCATCCTGTGCCTATGTCGATCCGGGCCCGCTCGTGGCACACGAGTCATTCGTTCTCGCACGCGCAGTTTCCGCCGGAGCGCCTGGCCGCGCAGCCGCCCGCCTCGGTCTCGGTGTGCCTGCCCGCGCGCAACGAGGCCGCCACCATCGGCCCGATCCTCGAGCAGCTGGCGCCGCTGGTCGAGCTCGAGGCTGATCGATCAGATCGTCGTCGTCGACAACTCGACCGATGGGACCGGCGAGCATCGCCCGATCGCTGGGCGCCGAGGTCCACGACCAGGAGCTGCTGATGCCGGAGTTCGGCCCCGTGCTCGGCAAGGGGGACGCGATGTGGCGCGCGCTACGCGTGCTGCGCGGCGAGATCATCTGCTTTCTTGACGCCGACTCGGAGCAGTTCGGGGCGTCATTTCGTCTGCGGACTGCTGGGACCGCTGCTGTGCGAGCCGGAGATCTCCTTCGTGAAGGGCTTCTACCGGCGGCCGTTTCGGATCGGCGAGCTCACCCTCCCCGACGGGGGCGGGCGGGTCACCGAGCTGACCGCTCGGCCGCTGCTGAACATGTTCTATCCCGAGCTGGCCGCGGTCGCCCAACCGCTGGCCGGCGAAATCGCCGCGCGGCGGGAGGTCCTGACCCGGCTGCCGTTCGTGACGGGATACGGCGTCGACATCGCGCTGCTGATCGATGCCTACGGGCTGCTCGGCCTCGACGGGATCGCCCAGGTCGATCTGGACGTCCGCCAGAACGCCCACCAGCGACTCCAGGATCTGGGCCCGATGGCGTTTGCGGTGCTCCAGGCGGTCAGCACCCGCCTGCAGCGCGAGGGCCGGCTCTCCGGGCCCGTTGCCCTCGACGCTGCTGACTGCCGGACGAGGACGGCCTGGTCGCGGTCGAGAGCCGGCAGATCGAACGTCCCCCGCTCGCAGACCTGCGTGCAGCGGCCTGAAACCTGCTGAACTGGCGGCCATGCGGATCTGTGCGTCCTGGTCTGGCCGGCGCTGATCGTCGCGCTCACGCTCGGGATCTGCGGCTGCGGCGCCGCGTCGGCCACCCGGTCGACGAGCGCCGCCGGGCGCAGGGCAGCGCCAACGCGCTCGGTCTTCAGGCTCATCCGCAGGCGGTGGAGCCGACTGTCGGCGGCGCGCCGGCTGCCGCGGTCGGCGGCCGACCCGGTCGGCGATCCCAATGCCCATGCGATCTCGCTGGCCGAGGTCAAGCGGGAGCTCAAGCTCGTCCAGGAACTGAACTCGCTGGGCGCCGGCCAGGGCTTCGTGTTCCCGATCTCGCCGCGATCGGTCGTCGTCGTCTCCCAGCTCCTGGTCGCCGGACCAGGGCGTGGACATCGCCACCAAGGGCGGCGCCTGCGGCGCCGGCGCGGTTCTGGTGGCGGTCACCAACGGGGTGATCGTGCAGGAGGGCATCTCCGGCTTCGGGCCCTACGCGCCGGTCCTGAAGGTCGCCGGTGGCCCGCTCAACGGCCGCTTCATCTACTACGGTCACGCCGCCCCGGCGCTGGTTCCGGTCGGGACGCGTGGTCCGCGCCGGCGCAGCCGATCGCCGAGGTGGGTTGCGGGATTGTCGGCATGTCCAGCGGGCCCCATCTGGAGATCGGCGATCAGCGCGGTCAACGGCCCCACCTGCTGTCCCGGCAACGGCCAGACCGCGCCGGCGATGCTGAACCTGCTGCAGCGGCTGTTCGCGGGCTGAGCGCGCCTCGCGGCGCCCGTGGCAGCCGCGCCCTCGCTGAGTCCGACGAGCCGGAGAAGACCGCGCGCGCGGCGCGGGAGCCCGCGGCCGAGCGCTCGGTGAAGCCGTAGGTGCCCTGCTCGCGCAACTCGGTCGCCGCCTCGAGCAGCGCACCGAGGGCATTGAACGCGAAGTGGCCGCCGACGGATACCCGTGCGACGCCGACCGAGGCGAGCGCGGTCACCGGCGGGGCGGTGCGCAGGGCCAGGACGTTCACCGGACGGTCCACCGAGCGGACGACCTCGGCGATCTCGTCGACCGAGAGTCAGCCCGGGCGCATAGAGGACATCGGCGCCGGCCTCCTGGTAGGCCTGCAACCGGGCGATCGTGTCCGCCAGATCCGGCCGGCCGTGCAGGTAGTTCTCGGCCCGAGCCGTGAGCACCAGCCGAACCGGGCCCGCGTGGGCGGCCTCGCGGCGGCGGCAATCCGCTCGCGCGGCCAGTCCGCAGATCGTAGATCGGGCGTCGGCATGCCCGCTGGAGTCCTCGATCGAGCAGCCGGCCAGACCCCGCGTCGATCGCCCCGGCGATCGTCCGCGCCACCGTCTCCGGGTCGTCGCCGAAACCGTTCTCCAGGTCGGCCGACACCGGGAAGCTCGGTCGCCGCGACGATCGCCGCCGCATGGCGTCAGCGCCTCGATCGCGGGAGACCGAGCCGTCGAGGCGCCCGAGCGTCGCTGCGAAGCCGCTGCTCGTGCGTGGCCAGCGCTTGGAAGCCGGCGCGGCGAGCAGCTTGGCTGACCCGGCGTCCCAGGGATTGGGCAGCAGCAACGGTTCGCCGGGCGTGTGCAGGGCGAGGAACCGCTCCGCACGCTCGGCCTGAGTCGTCATCGCTCGCGGCAGGTGCGCGAGGACCTGGTAGATCGACGCCCACCCGGTCTGGAATCCCATCCGCGCCGCGCGCAGGTACAGCCGCCAGATCCTCCCGCGCTCGATGCCGGCGAGCTGCACCGCCCGCTCGTAGTTGCGGTCAAAGCGCTCGATCCAGTGGCGCAGCGTCTCCGCGTAGTCCTCCGGCAGGCCCTCGACGTGGCGGGTGACGAAGCCGGCACGCTCGAGCGCAAGCTCGATCCGCGACAGCGGCAGCGGCACGCCGTCGGGGAACACGAAGCGCTCGGAGAACGGCCCCTCGTCGGGGGTGTCGAAGTCCTTGAGCTTGGCGATCCCGTGGTTGAGCAGCCGCCCGCCGGGGACGAGCAGGCCGGCCAGCCGCTGCGCGTAGAGATCGATCCGCTCCTCCCCCACGTGCTCGACCATGCCGATGCTGACGATCGCGTCGAAGGGATCCTCGACCACCTCGCGGTAGTCGGCGATGCGGATCTCCACCCGGTCGGCGACGCCCGCCTCCCGCACGCGCTCGCGGGCCAGCTCGGCCTGGCGCTCGGCCAGCGTCACGCCGAGCACCCGGACGCCGTGGTGGCGAGCGGCGTGGATGGCAAAGCTGCCCCACCCACACCCGACGTCGAGGACGCGCTCGCCTTCCTGGAGGCCGAGTTTGGTGCAGACCAGCTCGAGCTTGGCCTCCTGCGCCTCCTCCAGCGTGGTCGCCCCGCGAGAGAACAACGCGCAGCTGTAGGTCATCGAGCGATCGAGGAACAGGGAGAAGAACTCGTTGCCAACGTCGTAGTGGTGCCTCACCGCCGCCCGGTCGCGGGCGATCGTGTGCCGCTCACCGCGCAGGCGAAGCTCGGCCGCGGGCGGGCGCGGAGGCAGCGTCAGGCCGCAGGCGCGCAGCCACCGCCAGGCCGAGGCGCGCCTGCTGGCGCAGCGACATCGGCGGCGGCTCGAAGGTGTCGACGATGCCCAGCGCGGCTTCCATGTCGTCGACCTCGATCAGGCCCGCGACGTAGGCCCGGCCGATCCCCAGTTCGCCGGGCGCCCGCAGCGCGTGGGCCAGCGCCTGCGGGGATCGCAGCACGAACGTGGGCGCGTTCGCCTCGGTCGCCTCGACGAGGCTGCCATCCCAGAAGCGCACCGCGAATGGCCGCTGCGGCAGGGCCGCGCGGAGCTCGCGTTGCAGCGGCGCGGTGCGCGCCAGCAAGCGCCCGGCTCACGCCGCCGAGGCCGCAGCCCGTCGCTGCATCCGACCCGGATCCACGCGGACCACATCCCAGGCCAGGCCCGACGACCTCAAGGCTGCGGATGATCGCCGCGGAGGGATCGAGCTGCCAGCGGCGCAGGCCGTGCCGGTAGGACGTCGGGAAGGCGTGGTGGTTGTTGTGCCACGCCTCGCCCCAGGTCGGAATCGCCAGCCAAGCCAGGTTGCGCGATTCGTCGCCGGTGTCCCAGTCCTTGCGGCCGAAGAAGTGACACAGCGAGTTGATGCTGAACGTGGCGTGATGCATCAGGAAGATCCGCGCGGCACCGCCCCACAGGAGCGCGGTGAGGCCGCCGGTGACCGATCCGGTCAGCGCGACGCCGAGCCCGAAGGCGGCGGCCAGGCCGGCCACCACCCAGAGGACAAAAGTCCGGTCGACGAAGCGGATCAGCGGATCGGCGAGCAGGTCCTTGGCGTAGCGGTTCTCGTCCGCCACCTCCATGTCGCTGAACACCCAGCCCACGTGCGCGTGGGCCAGGCCGCGGAGCGCGCCCTTCCAGCCGGTGCCATGGCCGTGAGGGGTGTGCGGATCGCCGGCCTCGTCGGAGAACTGGTGGTGCTTGCGGTGGGTGGCCACCCAGTCGATCACCGGCCCCTCGGCCGCCGCCGAGCCAAGCGCGGCAAACGCCGCGCGCAGCAGCGGGTGGCGTTTGAAGCTGCGGTGCGTGAGCAGGCGGTGAAACCCGACCGTGATGCCCGTGCCGATCACCGCGTAGCTGAGGGCCAGGATCAGGATGTCCTGCCAGACCGAGAGGTTGCCGGTCCACCCGAACCACATTCCGATCGCGAGCATGATCGGCGGAACTGCAGTCACCACGCCGCTGGCGATGCGATCAACGAGCGGCATTGAAACTGGTCGTACGTCTGAGACGGCTTGCGTAGCAGGCACTGGTCCCATTGCTGTTCTCCTGTCTGGCGGACGGCTTACCCCCGGTCACCGTCCGGCATTGCGGGCTAGTCACTGATGCTACTGATCTACGGGGCGTCTGGACCCTTGAACGTCTACCCCGATCTCGGCTGCCCAATGCGTGGGAATCCGGCTGGAGCGGCGGGCTGGGTTCAACGCCCGGTTCGCAGGGCCCGGAGCCGCCGCGCCGAGACGTCCGCTTCAAACCCTGTCGCCCCACGCCCGAGGCGGCGCCGCGAGGCGGCAGCCGGCCGCCGGTGGAGAGCCATGAACCGGCGAGGATCAGCAGCAACCCCGCCACCGCGCCCGCACCGGGCTGCTCGCCGAGCAGCAGCACCCCGAGCGTCACGGCGATGACCGGATTCACGTAGGTGATCACCGTCGCGCGGCTCGTCCCGGCCTCGCCGATCAGCACGGCGAAGATGACGAACGCCAGCGCCGGTGCACAGCGAGGCCGAGCACCACCACGCTGGCGATCGCACCGGCTGAGGGTAGCGCACTGGGGAGATCCAGCGCCGCTGCCGGGGCCAGCAACACCGAGACGATGGCCAGGCTGGCGCCCATCGTGGCGCGCGGATCGAGCTGGGCCAACCCGTGCTTGAGCAGCATCGGGCCGATCGCGTAGCCGACGGCGGCGATGAGGATGCCCGCCGATTCCCAGCAGCTCGCCCTGAGCCTCCGGCGAGATTGATCCCGACCAGCGCGATGACGCCAGCGAAGCCGATCAGCAGCCCGAGCGGCCCGCAGCGGCGTCGGGCGCTCGGAGTGATCGAAGCGAAGCGCCAGCAGGGCCGCGATCAACGGGACGGAGGCGATCACGATCGCAGCCACCGAGGAGGGCACCGCGCTCCTCTCCGGCCGCGATCAGCGGAAACGGGATGGTGATCTCGGCCAGCGCGTAGGCCGAACAGCCACCGGAATCGGCCGCGCAGGGAGCCGAGCGTTCCGGCCCGCCAGGCCAGTAGGCAGCAGCACCAGCGCGGCGAGGGTGACACGCGTCCAGGCCAGCGCGAGCGGTGGAAAGCCACCACGGACGGCGATCCGGATGAATAGATACGGGACACCCCAGATCACCGACATCGCGGCGAAGGCCAACCACGCACGCCTGCTCATCGGCTCAGTCTCGCAGTCACGTGGTTTGACGCGATTTCGGAGGCTAGCCGAGTTCGGCCAGGCGCTGTGGCGGGAACGGGCAAGCCCCGGCGCGTGTTTTGCCGGCGCACCGGGTAGCCCCAGGTTCAACATGAATAAGGAGACAAAGTTGTCAGACAAGAATCTGAGAGGACCGCCGGCGGTGTCGTCGGCAAGGTTCTCGGCAAAGCGAAGGAGGCGGTCGGCTCCGCTACCGGCCGCGATGATCTAGTCCGCGAGGGCCGGCTCCAGGGCGCCCAGTCCGAGACCGAGCTGCAGGCGCGCAAGGACGCCGTCGCAAGCGCGTCAGCAAGAGGAGCAGGCCGAGCTCGAGCAGGAACGCACCGAGACCGAGATCGAGCGCGAACGGCTTCAGAACGAGGTCGCCGCGCAGCAGCGTGAGCAGCAGGCCGAGCAGGACCGCAAGGAGGCCGAGCGTCACGGCGGCGGCCGAGGCCCGTGAGCAGGACGCCGAAGCTGAGCGTCAGCGGGAGGCCGAGCACGAATCGGCCGAGCGCACCGAGCGCGCCGCTGAGCAGGCCCGGCTGTCGGCCACCGAAGAAGCGATCAAGCTCGACCGCGCCGCGCGCGAGGCTGAGGAGCGAGCGGCACGCATCGACCCAGAGGAGGCAAAGTGAGTCATCCGCACAGCAGCCGTAGATCGTTACCTGAAGGTCGCGCGCATGCCCGCTCGACGCCGCCACCAGGCTCCTACCCGGTAGCCGCACCGGCGCCGGCTCGGCGGCCAAACTGGCGGTCGACCGCGTTGACGCCACCGCCCGCGCGGTCGCTGGGACGGTGCTGCGCGATTCGGAGCTGCGCGAGGACGCCCGCCGCCGCCGCGCAGCCGCCGACTGAACGTGCAGCGCGCCGTGAAGTTGCGCACTCAGGCCGATGAGAAGGCCGACGCCGCCGAGGCCCGAGTCGAGGAGCGCCACAACGAGGCGCAGCGGCGGCGCCAGCAGGCCGACACCAAGGCGAAGGCACGGCGCCAGCGAGCGTCCGAGGATCATCAGCAGAAGTCCCAGCGCGCCGCCGCGGCCGAGAAGCGGCGGCGTGAGGCCGCGCGCGAGGACCAAGGCCCGTGAGGACAAGAAGGTCGATGAGGTCGCTCCGCAGGCCCGGCTCGAGGCGCTGGATGCCAAGGCCGAGCGCGGAGGCCGAGCGCGAGAAGGCGCTGGTCGAGAGCGACGAGGCCGCCCGCCTCGGCGACGCGGCCGCCCGGGTGAAGGCCGCGCGCAAGGCGGAGTCAGCCTAGAAGACGCGTTCGGCGTCGCGCCGGCTCAGGCCGGCGCGACGCCGCGCCCGCTCAGGCCGGCGCGACGGCGCGCGGGCTCACCACCACTTCTGCTCGCGCGCCTGGTCGGTGCCCCCGGTCCGGTCGAGGCCGTCGAGTGTGGACAGGTCCGAGTCGGAGAGCTCGAAGTCGAAGATCTGGGCGTTCTCCTCGATCCGCTCGCGGTGCGTCGACTTCGGGATCACGATCGGCGTCGCGCTGAATGCACCAGCGCAGCAGCACCTGGGCCGGGGATGCGCCGCACCCGCTCGGCGATCTCCTGGACCTTCGGATCGTTCAGGTGCTTCCCGGTGCCCAGCGGACTGTAGGCCTCGAGCGCGACCTCGTGCTCGGCGCACGCCTCGAGCAGCCGGCGGCGATACTCGAACGGACTGAACTGAACCTGGTTGACCACCGGCTGGCGTGCTGGCCACCGCCACGACCTCGGCGAGCTCCCCGGCGCTGAAGTTCGACACGCCGATCGACCGTGCGTACCCGCGCTCACGGGCGCGTTCCATGCCCGGCCACGCCCAGGTGGGGCCTCCCTGGGGCCAGTGGATGATGTAGAGGTCGACCTGGTCGACGCCGAGGCGGCGCAGGCTGTGCTCCGCCTCGGCCTCCGGGTCATCGTGCGCGGGATAGAACTTCGTGGTCAGAAAGATCTCCTCACGCGGGACCCCGCTGTCCTTCAGCGCCCTTCCGACGCTCTCCTCGTTGCCGTAGGCCTGCGCGGTGTCGATGTGCCGATACCCCAGCTCCAGAGCCCAGCGGACGGCGTTCTCGCACTCCTCCCCGTTCGGCACCTGCCACACACCGAGGCCCAGCAGCGGCATCTGCGTCCCGTCGGCGAGCTCACGCGACTGCGTCAGTGGTTCAGCGCTTGGTTCTGCCATCTGCGGCTCCTCTGTTCGAATTCTCGTTCCTCAGCCTAGAGTTACCCCCACCGCACCCATCAGCACCGTAAGGAGACCAATGGGCTTCGACCAATACCACGAGCCGGCGGGCGAATTGCCGCCGCAGACGCGGACTTTTGCGCGGCTTTGCGCCTCCCTGACGGCGACACGACCGATGCCTATCCGCGACCCGTGGCCGCCGCGGTCGAGCGGCTACTGCACAACGGCATCAGCGGTCCCTACGCGCTCGCCCTCGGCGGGGAGATGTATCAGCAGGTAGTGGAGACGGCAGAGCACGGCGGCTATCCGCTGCTGGATCACCTGCGAAAGATCCTCGAGGGGCCGATCGTGTGGACGCCGGGGGTCCGGGGCGCGATCGTGCTCAGCCTGCGCGGCGGCGATTTCCTGTTCGAATCCGGCCAGGACCTGTCGATCGGTTACGCGAGCCACGACCGAGAGGCTGTCCAGCTCTACCTCGAGGAGAGCTTTGCCTTCCATGTCGCCACTCCGGAAGCGGCGGTCGTCCTCGAGGCCGCTTAGAACAGGAGCTGACTGACGCTGAACGTGGCCCCCTCCGGATCGGCCAGTACGGCACGCCGGAACGGAGGGGCCTCGTGCGGCGCCACGACCACGCCGCCGCCCAGACGCTCCGCCGTGGCCGCCGCCGCCGCGGCGTCGGCGATCCAGAAGTCGGGGCTCCAGTGCGGGGTCACGCCGGCCGCGGCGGCCTCCGGGCTCATCTCGGCCATCGCGGCTACCACTTCCCGTGATACCGGTTGCTGGGGCTCGCCGCCAACGTAACCGGGCACCCGGAACAGCGTCACGCTGGTCTCCCCCATCGAGATCTCCTCGGTTTTCCATCCGAACACGGCACCGTAGAACGCCTCCGCCTCGCTCAGGTCATCGGTGATCAGCTGGCTCATCGCCCAGGCACCAGGCTCGTTGACCACCTGAGCGCCTCTGCGCTCGCGTGGCTCCCACGCGCAGAACACCGCGCCGGTCCGATCGGCAAGCACCGCCACGTTTCCGCCGGCTGGTGACTGGAACGGTGCTCCGATCACCGTCCCCCCGTGTCGTTGCACCGCCTGCGCCGTGGCCTCGGCGTTCTCCACCCAGATATGAGTCGCCCAGGCGGCGGACGGCGGCGGTGGCGCGCCATCAACGGAGACGATCGCCGCGGCATCGAGGCCGCGCGCACGGCAGATGATGTAGTCACCCTGCGCCTCCTCGGGCATCAGGTTCTCGGCCTCCCAGCCGAACAGCTCGCAGTAGAAGGCGCTCGCCCGGTGTGGATCCATCTCCACCGCGGCCATCCAGCACGGCACGCCGGGGGCATATCCGTCTCGCTCGCTCATCTGCGCTCCTCTCGTTGGTTGCCTGCGGGCCACCGTATCAGCTTTTAGTCGGGAAAACCAACTAACTAGTTGGATTAAATTACGAGGTAGTACACTGCTTGGCGGATGGCCCAGAGACGGAGCTACGGAGACAGCTGCGGTATCGCGCGGGCACTCGACGTGGTGGGCGACCGATGGGCGCTGCTTGTCGTCCGTGAGCTGATCCTTGGTCCCAAGCGGTTCACCGACCTCCGGGCCGGGCTGCCCAACCTCACCGCCGACGTTCTCTCCCAGCGCCTGCGGGACCTGGAGAACGCAGGGATCCTCACCCGCGCCCGGCTGGACCCGCCGGCCGCCGCACGGGTCTACGAGTTGACCGACCGCGGCCAAGCGCTCGAGCCGGTGCTGCTGGCGCTCGCGGGCTGGGGCAGCCGCGCCCCCTTCCCTTCAACCCAGAGTGAACTTGGCACCGATGCGCTGATCCTGGCGCTGAAGACCCTGTTCAGCGCCGAGCGCGCGGAAGGCCTGAGCACGCGATATGACCTCCGAATCGACGGCCAGCCGTTCACCGCTCAGGTCGACGGTGGGCGATTCGCTGTGCGCCGCGGTTGCGCCGAGCTGCCCGACGGGGTTATCGAGAGCGACGCGGCGACGCTGTCGAAGGTCCTGTGGCACGGATACCCGCTCGAAGAGGCGGTGCGGGCGGGGACGCTGGCCATCCTCGGTGACCTACCGGCCGCTCGTCGCTTCCTTGACCTGTTCCCAGCCCCACAACCCGCGCTCGCCTGAGCCGTTCGTCAGCCGGCGACCGGCGGATCCTGGGCGAATCGGGCCGCCATCTGCCCGACGACCTCCGACAGGTCGCCGTCGGCGCCGATCGACTCACGCTGCCGGTGGGCCCCGGTGTCTCGCCCTCGCCCAGCGAGCTCGTCCAAGCGCCTCCTCACAACCCAGGTCCTGAGCGTGGCTGCGCGCGGCGTCGATCAGCTGCGCGAGCAACGTTGCCGCCGGGACCCGGCGGTCCGAGGTGGGGTCGATCAGATCGGCGTCCATTCCGTCCCGGGCGGCCAGGAAGCGGTTCTCGTCCAGCACCTCGACGGCATCGATCAACGCGCGGGAGCTGAAGCCTTCCTCCAGCTCCAGACGGGCGACCGACTGCACCAGCGCGGCGAGCATCCCGGTCTCGGCCGTGGTGGTCTGCGCGTCCATGATCCGGACCTCGATGGTCCCGAACCTCGGCTGCGGACGCACATCCCACCACAGGAAGGTCGGCTCAGGGAAGGCGCCGGAGCGCAGCAGCACGTCGACCGCCTCCACCCAGCCCGCGTACGAATCAAAGCGCCGCGGAATCCCGACGCGGGGAAACGCCATGAAAACGGGGACCCGCGCCGAGGCCAGGCCTGAGTCACGCCCCTGCCAGAACGGCGAGTTGACCGACGCCGCGAGCATCAACGGCAGGTGCGAACGCAGGACGTTCTGCAGGGCGATTGCTCGCTCGGGATCGACCACACCGACGTGAATGTGCAGCGCAAACGTCGGCTCCCGCCTGGCGAGCTCGCGCATCGAGTCGTAGACGAGCTGCTGGCGGGAGCCGGCCGGAGACCTCCGTCTCGGTCCACACCGCGAACGGGTGGGTGCCGGCGCTGGCGGCTCGTTTACCGAACTTCTCAAGCTCCCGGGCCAAGTGCGGCCCGCAGTCGCCGCCATCTCCCGAGCCGCCCCGGCCGCGTCCGGGTGCGGGGAGCTGGCCAGCTCGATCGCGGCCTGATGGGTCTCTCGCGCCGTGTGGGCCTCGCAGCTCGGGTGAGAGCGCCGGCATGATCTCTCCGACGCATTGGGCCAGGGAGAAATCCTGCGGGTCGAGCAGCATCACCTCCTCCTCGATCCCGACGCTGTAGGCCGCCGACGGGTGCCACTCCGCCCAAGCCGGGAGGGCTGCGCCCGAGGTCTCGCCGGAGCCAGACCTCGTCCTTGAGTCACCCCACGCATCCAAATACGTTCTACCGCGGTTCCCCGCGGCCTACTTTGTCCACTCGGACAAGATTCAGCCCGATCTGTGGGCCCTCGGTCCGTGCATCGGCGCGCTAGGCGATCGAGTCGATGGTCAGGCGCCGCACTCCGGCGGGCGTCTGGACCTCAACTACGTCTCCGAGGCGATGGCCGATCAGCGCCTTGGCGATCGGCGAGGCGACGGAAAGTGAGCCCTGGGAGGGCGTGGCCTCGTGCGGGGAGACGATCCTGAACGTCCGCTGGTTACCGGAGGACCCATCGGTGTAGGTCACCGTCGACCCGTGCTCGACGATCTCGGTGGAGCCGGTGGTCTCCACCACGGTCGCGCTGCGAACCGAGGCGCGGAGCTTGAGGATCCGGGTTTCCAGGTGCGCCTGGTCCTCTTTGGCCGCGTGATACTCCGCGTTCTCCTTGAGGTCCCCCCACTCTCGGGCGGTTTTGATCCGAGCCGCGATCTGCGTACGACCCGTGCTCTCCAGCTCGCGGAGATCTCGCTGCACCGTCGCGAGCTCCTCCGCGGTCATGGTGATGCCGTCATCGTCCATGCCCCTAACCTAGCGCAGCCGCGTTTCAGTGTGTCCCGCCTCGGGATTCAGCTCGAGCGCTGGTCGGGCGAATCGCGGAGCTCGACGTACGGTTCCTCGTCCGCGGGATGCCCGGCGATGATGTGCCGCTCGCGCTCGAGCTCGGCGTTCAGCTCAGCGTCCAGCAGGATCGCGACGTTGGAAATCCACAGCCAGACGAGGAAGATGATCACGCTGCGCCAGAGCGCCGTAGGTCTTGTTGTAGGAGGAGAAGTTGGCCACGTAAAGCGCGAACAGTCCGGATGCGACCAGCCACAGGACGACGGCGAACAGGCCGCCCGGAGCTGATCCAGCGAAAGCCGGGGTGCTTCACGTTCGGAGCGGCCCAGTACAGAGATCGAGAACATCAGGCTGACCACGAGCAGCAGCACCGGCCACTTGGCGATGTCCCAGACGGTCACCGCCGAGCTGCCGATCCCGATCAGGTTGCCGACCTGATGCGCCAGGCCACCGGTGACGCACCACCGCCAGCGCACTGATCGCCAGCATCAGCAGCAGCACGATCGTCACGCCCAGCCGGACCGGAACGGTCTTCCAGATCGGTCGCCCCTCCTCGATGTCGTAGATCGCGTTCGAGGCCCGCATGAAGGCCGCGATGTATCCGGATGCCGACCAGATCGCAGCCGGCCAGACCGACGACGAACACCACCCCAGCAGTTCCGCGACTGCTCTGGAGGTTGTGCACCGCGCTGGTGAAGATCGTGCGCGCCGCGCCCGGGGCAAGCTTGCCGAGGTTGTCCACCAGCGGCTGGGTGGCCGATTGCCCGACCAACCCCACGATCGAGACCAGCGCGATCAGGGCCGGGAAGATGGCCAGCACCCCGTAATAGGTCAGCGCAGCGGCCAGGTCAGTCACATTGTCGTTCTTGAACTCCGAGCGCAGCCGCTTGAGCACGGAGATCCACGACCGAGGACGGACGTCGGCGGGGCTCTGCGGCGGCTGAGCCGCCCGGTCCTCGTCAGAGACCGCGGACGCCGAGGGCGTCCTACTCGTCATCTCAGTCGGCGCTTCCCGGTCTCTGGACTGCACGTGCCGTCCTTGGTCTTGATTCGAATCTGCCTCTGGCTTCCCGCGCCCCCAGGTGACGAAACCGACCGAGACCCTTGCGCTCGCGCGTGGGTGGGGGGCCGCTGCGCGCTTGACACCCCCGCCGCCACCGTTAACCTCGACTGCTGCTGTGCAGCGATCGTTGCCGTGGACCGGAGCCGGATCGAGGGCGAGGAGCAGCGGATGCAACTGAGAGGGGATCAGCTGGATCGTGGCTCGATCGTGGGCGGATACCGGATCGACGGCCAGATCAGCCGCGGCGGGATGGGCATCGTCTACCGGGCCACGAACGTCGCGCTGAACCGGATCTACGCCCTCAAGGTGCTGACGCCCGAGCTGGCCGAGGACGAGCGCTTCCGGGAGCGCTTCAGGCGAGAGATGCGGATAGCCGCCTCGCTTCATCACCCGAACGTCGTGGCCATTCACTACGCCGGGGATCACGAAGGGCTCCTGTTCTTCGTAATGGACTTCGTCTCCGGCAGCGACCTCCGGGACCTGCTCAAGCACGGCGGTGCCGTCGACCCGCACCGAGCGGTCGAGCTCCTGGCCCAGTTCGCCTCCGCGCTGGACGCGGCGCACGAGCGCGGCCTCGTGCACCGGGATGTCAAGCCCGCCAACATCCTGATCACCGTCTCCAATGGAGAAGAGCACGCCTACCTGACCGACTTCGGTATCGCCAAGCGCTTCGACACCGTGTCGGGACTCACCGCGCAGGGCGCGGTGGTCGGCACCGTCGACTACATGGCGCCCGAGCAGATCAGCGGCGGTCGCACCGACGCCCGCACTGACATCTACGCCCTCGGGTGTGTGTTCTTCCAGATGCTGACGGGCCGCGTGCCCTATGAGCGCGAGAACTCGGTGGCCAAGCTGTTCGCCCACGTGCACGAACCGCCGCCGGAGCTCCAGGGTGAGCTGGCCGAGCTGTTTCCGACCTTCGGCCCGGTGCTGATGAAGGCGATGGCCAAGGAGCCTGGGGATCGCTACCTGTCGGCCGGTGACTTCGCTCGCGACGCCGCCGCGGCGCTCGCCGGCACTCGTTACACGGGAGCCCCCACGGTGGTGGCGACCGGGGAAGCCACGCCGCTGCCCGCGGGCAGCGAAACGACCGCGTCCCCGCCCGACGAGGCGCAGTCGCCCGGCGAACCAGCAGCTCCGTCCGCGGTGGCGCCGCCCGCCCCGGCTCCCGCCCCGATTGAGGCTCCTCTTGCCGCCACAGCGCCGTCGGCCGTGGCGACCACACCGTCCGCTGGCTCCGGTCCTGATCTGCCCCCGCCATCCGCAGGAGGCCGACGGCGCGTTCGCTGGCCGATCGTGGCCGGCATCGCGGCGGCGCTCGCGGCCGTGGTTGCCGCCGTGATCGTGATCGGCTCAGGGTCGTCGACTACCCCGAGTGGCGATCCGTTTGCGGCGGCCGCCCGCCCCGTGCCGACCAATCAGGTCACCGGGAGCGGCTCCGCGACCCTGCACCTCCAGGGCAACTCGGTCACCGTCAGCCTCAAGACCAACAGACTGCTCAACGGCTCAGCGCACGCGATGCACATCCACGCCGGAGGACAGGGCATCTGTCCGCCCGCGGCGGCGGCCCACCCTCACAACGGGCACCTGTCGATCAGCACGACGGATGGCATCAAGTTCTACGGGCCGCCCGAGGTGGCGCTGACCAGCACCGGCGACACGAGCCCCAAGAGCATCGTCGACTTCACGCGCTACCCCTCCGTGGGCAACATCAGCTACACCCGCAAGATTGTCGTTCCACCCGGCATCGCGGCCGCCATCCGCTCCGGAGATGCGGTGATCGTCGTGCACGGGATCGACTACAACCACAACGGGATCTACGACAACGTCCTGGATCGCAGCGAGCTCAACAATGCCTTGACCGGAGAGTCGACCGCGCCGGCCCTGTGCGGGACCCTGTTCAGCACCAAGCTGGCCTCGAGCGGTGCGAGCCGGCCGGTTTACACGGCTTCCCTGCACAATTACCCCAGCGCTCCGGACCCCAGTCAGTCTCCGCTGGCTCTGTTGTGCCACATCCCCGGCGTGGCGCTGTCGGGCCGGGATCTGACGCTCTAGGTCAACCTCGCGTCGAGGACGCAATCGAGCCGCAACTCTTCGCCCCGGGTCTGCTCCAGCCGCAGGCCGGCGCGCCGGCCAGATAGCTCGAGCGTGGCGACCACGTTGTTGAAGTACGGACCTTGGTCCATCCGCCACGCGATCGGCGGCTTGGCCAGGCGCGCCGTGCGGCCGAGCAGCCTGCCCATACGTGTCGCGACGCGGCCGAAGGCCACTCGGTTGGCCCGCGCGAGCGGCGGGTCGAGCCGGTGCCGGAACGGAGAACACACGGCCTGGTAGATCCGGCTCTGAACTGGCTGCCCGGGGAACCCGGCCTCGGCCAGATAGGCGTAATGCACGTCCCCGGACAGGATGATGATCGATGCCGGTGAGGCGCCCCGCTCCCCGGCGGCCACCGCTCGCAGCGTCCGCGCGAGGCGGTCGAACGATGAACGAAACGCGGCCCAATGCTCGAGATCGATGGCCCGCCTCAGGCGCTCCCCCAACCTGGCTGCGGCTCGCCCCCAGACGCCCGCGCACAGCGCTTCGTCCCACCCTTCGAGCTCATGGATCGCCCGGGGAAGCAGAAACGGCAGCGAGGTGGCGATCAGCAGGTGATCGAGGTCGCCGCGCAGCTGTCGCTCGATCCAGCGCCACTCGTCGTCGTCCACCATCTCACGCCGACCCCCCTCGAGCAGCCGGCCCGCACGTGAATCGATCACCACCAGACGGGATCCCCCCAGCTTCCGGGCATAGCTCCAGCGGCTGCCGGCCGTGGTCCGGTCGGCTTCGAGGGCAAACTTCCGCAGCAGCGGCTCGGCGTCCGGCGCCGCGCAGACCTGGCGGTACAGCTCGTCGTGGTTGAGCTCATCGGGAGACAGGTTGCCCAGGTGCTGATAGAGCCAATAGGACATGAACGCTCCGGCGATCCGTTCCGGCCACCACGGGAGCTTGCGCACCTCCTGCCTCCAGGCCTCGGAAATGTTCCAGTCGTCGATGACTTCGTGGTCGTCGAAGATCATCGCGCTGGGAATCGTGGAGAGAAGCCAGCGAATCAGCGGCTCATCCCAGGCCTCGCGGTAGAGGTGGGTGTACTCCTCAAAGTCGGCCACGCCGTCACCTGGCGGCTCGTCGGTGGGGCGGCGGGAGCGGATGAACTCGAGCGTGCGGGGCGGGACGTTGTCGCCGTACACCTGGTCACCCAGCATCAGCAGAAGCGAGGGCCACTGCTCAGGCGGCTGGCCGGCGAGGTGGTGCGCCAACGCCTGGAGGGCATCGACGTCCTGGTTGGGCGCGGCGACCCGGCACGAACCGAAGGCCATTCGGACGCTTCGTTCCGGATGCAGCGTGCCGATGCGGCTCGGCGGCAACGGGCTGAGCGGCGCGGGCCAGCGCTGCTCACCGTCGAGCATCACGGTGTACTCCCGGCTCTCCCCCGGCTCGAGCCCTTCGATCGCGACCAGCGCGTAGTGGTGTCCGGCAACGTGGAACGTGCGAGCGCGTTGGCCCAGAATCTCCACCTCGCAGGCTGCGTCGGTCTCCACCCACAGAGTCGCGTCGCGTTCGCCGACGTAGCGCAGCAGCGGTCCAAGGATCAGTTGCGCCACGCCAGGCAACTTAGCGGCGAACGAAGCTGGGTGCGCCTAGGCCCGCGAGACGACCTCCGCTGTGAGTGGTGCGGTCTGGGCCAGCGCCTCGAACGCTTGTGCTGACCGGCCCTCGCGAGTAGCGGTTGCGAGTCGCCTAGGAAGCTTCGACAGCGACCTTGATTCGCTGCGCGAAAGCCGGCGCATCTTTGATCGCGGCCTTCAGCGCGAAGCCCTGGATCAGTTTGCCCAACCCGTGACCCTCGAACGTGTTGTGGATCGTGACCTTCGTCTGGTTGTCGCTAACCCGCTCGAGGTCGTAGCCACCGTCCGGCACCGTAATCATGTTCTTGGAGCGCTCGGCCCACCGGATCGTCGTGGGCGCCTCGACCGCGGTCAGCTCAAACTTGCGGCTGGAGGTCATGCCGGCGTCCTTGACCTTGCTCTCGAACACCGTGCCGACGCCGATGGGCCCGTCGGTGGTCTTGCGGATGTCCTGAACCCGCGGGCTGAACGTTGGGTCGTTGGTTCCGTCGGCGAGAAATGCGAACACCTCGTCGATGGGGCGCTCGACGACCACTGATCCGCGAAATTCGTTGGGCATGCGGTCCATCCTACCGCGGGCCCTCAAGGCGGCTGGCCAACTCCAAGACTCCGAGCGCTAGCCGGGTTTCCAGGTGAGGTCGTTCTCACCTGGGCCCTCGGCGGCGAGGACGACCTTGCCGACCTGCTCGGTCGGCGGCAGCAGATAGATGTTGCACGTCTGAAAGCTCTGACCTGACGCGAATCCGGCGGGTGGTTTGTGTTGCACGCACTGCTTGAGGTCGGTGCCGGTGAGCAGCGGCGTCGCCTGCTTGCCGGAGCTGTCGAATACGTCCGGACTCTGGGGCGTCCAGCCTGCATACTGCGGCTGGACGCCGGTCACGCGCTGAGTCACGTAGAACGCGACATCGTTCTTGTTCGTGTTTCCCAGCAGAGTCAGACCCTTGAGGTCGTTGGGACCGGCCCGCCTGACGTTGATCACCGCCGTCTTGTACTTGAACGTCTTGAAGGTCTTCGTCGAACTGCCGGGACGCTCCAAGCTGGCCGCCGCGCCAAGCTTCATCGAGCCGCTGCCCGCTCCCCCACCGCACCCTGCGATGGTGACGGTCAGCACGCCGAGACCACCGATCAGGACTCCTCGCTTCCCGGTCATGGACGAGACACTATGCGAACCCGGCGACGCTTGCCTGTTACGGGCTGGGGCCTATTTCCACCTAGATCCGGACGTCGATCACATCGATTCCCTGGTGAAACGCGGCAGCGAGCTCGAACGCGGCGAGATCCTCTTCTTCTACCGTCCGAAGGTGGACGCGCAGGAAGTCAGGTCTTTGGATGACGTGCAGCGCTTCTACTTCTTCGTAACCCGGAGGGCAGCAACCGGTTTCGCCGCATCGTCGTCGGGGACCAACAACTCCCCCCTTTTCGAGCAGCTGCGATCCGCCAGGACGAGCCGGCAGCCGAACCGCTGCGCACCGGAGTGTTCCGATGAGCGCGGCCTAATCAGCACCGACGCGTCAGCAAGGGCATCGCTGCACTGCCGCTACGGTTTGAGCGATGCGGATCGCCACCTGGAACGTCAACTCGATCAAACAGCGGCTCCCACGGTTCCTTCCCTGGTTGGACGAGCGCCAGCCGGATGTCGCCTGCCTTCAGGAGACAAAACTCGCTGACGCCGGGTTCGCCGAGCTGTTCGGCGATGAACTCGCCAACCGCGGGTACGCCACCGCCACCTACGGGGAGGCAGCGTGGAATGGGGTGGCGATCCTCTCACGCGTGGGGTTGGACGACGTGGCGAGCGGGCTGCCGGGCGGGCCGGGGTTCCCGCATCCGGAGGCGCGTGCGGTCTCGGCGACCTGCGGCGGGATCCGGGTGACCTCGGTGTACGTGCCCAACGGACGCTCGCCGGGCTCCGAGCACTACAAGTACAAGCTCGACTGGCTGGCGTCCCTGCGCAAGCTGGTCGCCGCCGGGCCTGAGGCCGCCGTCGTCTGCGGCGACATGAACATCGCCCCGGCGGACGCGGATGTATTCGATCCTCAGGCCTACGCCGGCCACACCCATGTCACGCCGCCCGAGCGGGCCGCGCTGGCCGAATTGCAGGCGCTCGGCTTACACGACGTCGTTCGTGACCGCTGGCCGAATGAACGGGTGTTCAGCTATTGGGATTACCGAGCCGGGATGTTCCACCAGGACCTGGGGATGCGCATCGACCTGATCCTGGCCTCTGCGCCAGTGGCCGAACGGGTCAAGGCGGCGTGGGTCGACCGGCAGGCCCGGAAGGGCAAGGGACCGAGCGATCACGCGCCCGTGATCGTCGACCTTGATGAGGCGCCCGACGGGGACATCGGCCCCGTCGTTCCGCCCCCCTCAGCCCCCGCGGCCAAGCGTGGCTCGGCCAGGCTGCCTCAGTCGAGGTAGTCGCGAGTCTGCTGCGCGCTCAGTCACGTGGGCGGTCCCGGTCACGCGATGGTTGGACGCGCTTTGGCTCTCCCGGCATTT
This sequence comes from uncultured Solirubrobacterales bacterium, assembly GCA_963844475.1. Lineage (GTDB taxonomy): Bacteria > Actinomycetota > Thermoleophilia > Solirubrobacterales > Solirubrobacteraceae > Palsa-465. The sequence goes on from CAWJOL010000004.1 coordinate 843,762, forward strand.
TCGGGTAATCGGGGGGATACGGCATGTCGCCCAGGCCTTCCGTCCGGTCACGTTCGTACAGGTCCAGCAGCGGCTGCAGCGAGTGGGAGGTGTCGTCAATCGCGGCGTGGCGATCGCCCACCTCGGCAAACCGTTGGGGCATGGTGAGCACCGAGAACTCTTCCGGCCTGACCTCGGGGACCTCGTCCCAGGTCAGAGGGGCGGACACCGGCGCCCCCGGCTTCGCCCGGACGCTGTAGGCCGATGCGATGGTCCGATCGCGCGCGTTCTGGTTGTAGTCGATGAAGATGCGCTCACCGCGCTCCTCCTTCCACCACTTGGTCGTCACCTCGTGCGGCAGGCGCCGCTCGAGTTCGCGCCCGAATGCGATCGCCGCGTGACGGACGTCGGTGAACGTCCAGCGGGGCTCGATCCGGACGTAGATGTGAACGCCCCGGCCGCCGGACGTCTTCGGGAAGCCCGTGTAACCGAGCTCTTCGAGCAGCGCGCGGGCCTGTGCTGCCACGCGTGCCGCGTCCGCGAAGTCGGTTCCCGGCTGCGGGTCGAGGTCGATGCGCAGCTCGTCCGGGTGATCAACGTCCTCGCGCCGGACCGGCCACGGATGAAACGTGAGCGTGCCCATCTGGGCCGCCCAGCCGACCACCGCCAGTTCGGTGGGACAAACCTCATCCGCGGTACGCCCTGACGGGAACTGGATCTCCGCGGTTTCTACATAGTCGGGTGCTCCACGCGGGATGCGCTTCTGGTAGAAGGCGTCGCCACCGCCCTTCTCCCGGGTCGAGAGCACGATGCCAGGGTGCACGCCCTTCGGCCAGCGCTCGAGCGTTGTCGGTCGGCGCTGGAGCGCGCGCATGATTCCGTCGGCGACGGAGAGGTAGTAGGTGACGATGTCAAGCTTTGTCACCTCGCCTGAGCTACCGGTCTCCGGGAAGATCACTCGGCTGGGGTTGGAAACGCGCAAGTCGCGCCCACCAGCGTCGACAATGATTGCCTCGGACGCGGCCATGCCCCGAAGTTCTACCGGGACGAGCGGCCTGCAGTCTCGCGCTAGTCGTCGCCCAGCGTCTCGTAGCTGGCTATCGCGCCGTCGCGTATCCGGAACACGGCCGTGCGGGCGGTGCGCACAACCACCATGTCCAGGTGAGCGGCGGTCTCGACGAGTTCGCTCGCAGCCGGGGAGCCCCGCAGCGACGCGCCGTTGGGCCCGCGAAACTCGACATCCTCTGAGACGAGGGCGCGGGTGGCATCGAAGTCGCGGGCGTTGAGCGCCTCGATGAACAGCCGCGTGAGCGCGGACGCGTAATCGCGGTCTCGACTCCCGGCTTTCTCGCTCTGCTGAGCCATCAAGATCCTCCTTTAGCCCGACCGGGCCGGAGATCAAGCCCGACCGACACCATCCGTGCTCAGGCGGCCGTCTGCCCGGACGTAGCGCGGAGCAGCTACTCGACCAGCGGGGGCTCGAGCAACGACGCGTTGATGTGTTCGGACAGCGCCGTGGCCGCGGCGCGCTGCGCGGTCAGACGCTGCTGGTCGTCCTCGGCGCTCTGAAGCGCTGCCTGGTAGGCGCTGGATGCAGCTTCCCAGTTTCCCTGGAGCCGGTCTGTATCGAGCCTGGCCTGGCGGCGCATCGTCTCGACGCCGGTTGCGATGACCTCGGCCGGCGTGTCCGCGTCATACCTCTGGTCCGTATCAAGGTGGCGAACGAAAGTAAACGTGTCCGGCGTGATCAGGACCGGCTCGTGCCGGAAACGCTTGACCTGCGTCGACGCGTCGTTCAGCACCGTGGTTGAGACGCTGAACCGCGGATACGGCTGGATCGTCCGCAGCCAGTCTCGGTCCCCGGCCGCGGCGACGCGTCGCTGGCGGTCATCGATCGTCAGGCCGGCGTACTCGGCAACGTGTACCCATCCCCAATGCGTGCCGGCGAGCAGCGCCCCGATCACGGCGAGGACGACACTAAACGTGCCGCCACTCCCCAGCACAGCCGTCGCTCCGCCGTAGAGCAACATCGCCGCACCCACGAGCAAGGTGGTGCCGGTGAGCGCGGAGCCAGCGGCGACGAGCCGGTCGTGCTTGTGAGTCACCACGACCGAGTCGTGACGCTGCTCGATCGCGGGCAGATTGGCGAGATCCTCATTCAGCAGCCGCGGATCGGCGGCAACACCGAGGAACTGGACCATGCCCGTCTCGCTGCCGGCCATCGTCTGATCCTTCGCCGCCGGAATCTAGCTGCGAGTCCCCTCCGGCGGACGCGTCGTGGAGGGCCGTGGATTGCTGACGCCATTTCCACCTGATTTGGCGGCGTCGGTGGCCAGGCCTCCGGTGAGTATGCCCTCGCGAACCTGATCCATCAGGGAGCCGACTGCGGCCGGTGAATGCGGAAGCAGAAGTGTGGTCATGTTGCCGTGCTCCCCCACCGACCGCAGCGTGTCCATGTACTGAGTGAGGGCGACCAGGCTCATCGCCTCTTTGGCATCGATCCCGTTCTCGCCGACGATCAGCGCCAGCGAATCCTTCAGGCCCTGCGCGATTGCCTTGCGCTCCGCAGCCACGCCCTCGCCGTGAAGGCGCATCGACTCCGACTCGCCCTCCGCCTTCTTGATCCGCAGGGTTTTGTCGCCTTCACCCTGGGCCGTGGCCGCTTCCTGGTTCCGTCGTGCGGCGTTGATGTTGTTCATCGCGTCCTTGACGCGCTGGTCGGGCTCGATGTTCGTGATCAGCGCCTTGATGATCTCGTATCCGTAGTCAGCCATCTGCGTCTGGAGCGTGTCCTGGATGTGCTTGGCGATTGTGTCCGCGTCGGCGTATGCCTCATCGAGATCCATCGTCGGGATGTGCGAGCGGACCACGTCGAAGGCGTAGGACTTCATCTGCACCTCGGGGTCGTCGAGCTTGTAGAAGGCATCCTTCACCTTCGCCTCCTCGGCCCCCACCATGTACTGGATCGCAAGCTGGACCACGACGAAGACGTTGTCCTTGGTCTTCGTCTCGATGTCGGCGTTGAGCTGCTCGACCTGCAAGCTCATACGGCCGGCGACCTTTTCGACGAACGGCGACTTGCGCTGGAGGCCCGGGCCGGCGACGCGCACAAATTTGCCGAACCGCTCAAGGATGGCTCGTTCCTGCTGTTCGACGGTGAAAAAGAAGAGAGGCATTCAACGGTCCTTTCAGATGGGCGCGATCAGCGTGCACTCGCCCGGGTAGCGAGCCAGACAATTCGATCAGCGCAATAAGCGAAGCCGGCCTTTCCGACCCAACCGATCAGTGGCGCGTTTCGCATAGCCCGAGCTTAGACCCTGTCGCCAGCAGGCCGGACGGCTGGCGCGCGACACGAAGGTCTTCCATCTGGCGTCCGATGTGTCCCCCCGGCGAGGCCCGGTTCGTCTACCAGTGGTCTGCCGGCCATGAGTCGGCCCCAGCAATCCATAGGAGATGTCCGCACGCAGTTAGGGCGCGCGACGATCAGACCACTTCTTGTGCAGGAATGCGCTCGCAGTCGGTCGAGACCTCGCCTCGGTCTGCGCACGGTTGACCCGGGCGCGCCTGTTCCCCTAGCCAGAATCGGCTAAGCAGGTTCAAGGATCACGATCGGAATCGTGCGGTTTCCCGCGAGGCGGGCGTAGAGCTCGTACCCCGGGTAGAACGACAGGAACTCGGGCCACAATCGAGCACGCTCCTCGGGTCCGGCAACGCGGGCGTGAACGGCATGCACCTCGCCTTCGACCTGAATCGTCGTATCCGGATTGACCACCAAGTTGTGGTACCACGCCGGATGGGTCGGCTGACCTGCCTTCGAGGCCACCACCACGAACACTTCGCCGTCGCGGTGGTACATCACCGGCGACGTTCGCCTAATCCCGCTCTTGGCGCCGGTGTGGTCGAGGAGAAGTACGCGAGCGCCGGGAAGGCCCGGTAGGTGGCCGCCGAGCCGGCCGCGCGACCGCCGGTACAGCGCGACGTGGATCCTGGTCGAGCGGCGGCCGGCATAGATCCCGCGCTTGTTGGCGAACTGCGAGCTTGAGAGTGTGATGCGCCCGAGAAGTCCCATAGGGCGATGCGGCACCCTACCGCCCGCGCTTCTTCATGCGTGTCCCAGATGGCGAATTGTGTCGGCTGCTCCGGGGCCGCTCGGAATTGATTCTCGGCGCAGCGAGCCGCCGGGCGACGCGATTAATGTCACTGCGAGCCGCTCTGGCGGCCCGCGCGGTCGCGGTGCTTGCATCCTGGCCAGCAGCAGGGCCGGCGCTGGCCCTCCTCAAGCTCCTCCTGGGCCCGGCGAATACGGCGCTCGCGCGTGGTGTCTTGCTTGGCATCCTCGACCCAACAGATGAACTCGTTGCGGGCCAGGGCCGTGATGTCCTTCCAGACGTCGAGTGCCGTGGCGTTGGCGATCAGCGCCTCACGCAGATCGGCGGGCAGCTCATGAACCACCCCTCCGGGCACTTTGAGCACGGGTCCATGGTAATACCCCCGCCTCGCCATCCGCCCTGGACCCGGTTCCGCCGTGGGCCGCCCGCGGGGAGGCCCACCGTCGACGCCTTCACGCCGCTGCCTTCGCTTTCTCGAATAGCGCGGCGAACCCCTTCGGATCCCGGCCGCTGGGCACCTCGAGCTTCACCTCACCGCCGCTCATGGCGATCCGGACCGTCTTGCCCACTAGCAGGCCCTTGACTTCGATCGACTCGATCGCGCTCAGCGGTGCCGAGCTCACAAGCTCCGTGATTTCGTTGATCCTGCCTCTCATCCCCCCGGTCTTGCCGGTGAAGAGCAATCACGTGGCGCTTGGTGAGTGCGAGCGCGATCGGCGTGGTCACCCGGAGGCCGGCCTCCTGCGCACCGCCGCGCGACTTGCCGCTCCAGGCACTCCCGATCACCGTGACGGCGGGGCTACCGCCGCTCTTAGCGACGCCGGCACCGCGCGGCTGCGCCCGGAAGACCGCGAGTACGCGCTCGTCTGGGTCGAGGAACCGCTGGCCCTGCTGTTGGTAGCTCAGTTCGACTTGGGCATCAGCGCGACGCGAGCGACGCCCAATGCAGGCCCGATCGGCAGCGCGAATCCGGCCCAGAAAGCCTGTTCAACCGGGAACAGCGCGTAGCTCAGCGCCGGCGCGTGTGGGGCTCGCTTCAAGGTCAACACCGCGAGCATGACCTCCGCACAGCAGACGACGAGAAACCCTCCGAGAAAGCGGGATGGTCGTGTCCAAGCCGACTTGTTCGAACGGCCCGCCGCCATAGGTCGGGAATCCGAGGAAGGTCCAGACCTCGCCGGTTCGAGCGAGGTGACCGATGGCGGGGATGGCCGGAACCCCGAAGCCGAGTCCCGTGACGATGGCCACCCCGCCGGCCGTTCTTCTCACCTGCCTGCTCCGGTCGATCAGTCGAGGTAGTCAAAGGGCTCGTGGGCGACAGGCTGAGGCCGCGACGCAAGCTGATCCATCACACCCACGGCCTCGAACGTCGGGAACAGACGCTCACGCTGGAACGCGCCGGCATGCTCCGCCGATTCCCAGACGTCGACGATCTCCACCGCGCCGCTCGCAGTCTCGCTCGCCGCATGGAGGACCAGGCCCGCAGGGCGATCCTCCGCCAGGCCGAGTCGGTTCGAGACGCTTTCGTACATCGTGCGGCTGTCGGCACGCGACACCTGGACGACTGGCATGGCTGCTCCTCCTCTGCTGGTATCTCACTAGTGGTGTTCACTAGTGACTGACTACGGTAAGATACGTCGCCTGCCTTCCTCTGTCAACCCCAAGCCAACTACGCGCCGCGAACGTGCCCGGGAGACGCGACTACGCATCCTCCGTGCCGCCCATGAGCTCTTCTGCGAGCGCGGGTACACGGGCACCCGCATGAACGATGTGGCCGTCGCAGCAGGCGTCGCCGTCCAGACCGTCTACTTCACGTTCCACACGAAGGCCGAGTTGCTCCAGGCCTGCTACGAGCGCGGCGTACTCGGCGAGGACGATCCGCTGCCTCCACCGCTCCAGCCGTGGTATGCCGCGATGCTGGCCGCCACGTCGGCCGCTGAGAGCGTCCGCCACTTCGCCGCAGGCAACGGAACGATCCTCGAGCGAGTCGCCGTTCTGGACGAGGTCGTTCGCTCGGCGACGCACGAGGCCGACGCAGTCGCCGTTCGCGCTCGCAGCGAGCGACTGCGGCGTGAGGGGTATCAGGAGGTCGTCGAGAGCCACGCCGAGCGGTTCGGCCTTCGCGACGGCCTCGACGTCGGCACTGCGACCGATCTTCTGCTGACGCTCGCCGGGCCGGCGGTCTACCGGACGCTCGTGGTCGACTACCGCTGGCCGCACGACGTGTACCTCGAGTGGCTGACGCGCACGCTGACGGAGGCCCTCTTGGAGGCACGTCCGCCCAAGAGCTAACAGCGGAAAGCGCGATACGGAACCAAGCCGCGTTGTGCGGGACAATATGGTTTTGGCGGAATTGTTATTAGGACCCCGCGACTCGCGGTGCGGCCCAAGACGATCGCGGACGCTGAGCCTCTACATGCGGTCCACGCCGACCCGGACGTGATGAGGCACCTAGGGGGTCACTTCGCGACGCGAAAGCGAACCTCCGAACTGGTCCAGAAGCACATCGACCATCAACGGTCCTACGGTTTCAGCACGTGGTCATTGGCGGAGCGACGGTCGGACGAGATCATCGGCGACGTCGGTTTTCTTGCCCATCAGGGTGGTGTCGCGATCGGCTGGCACGTACGCCGAGCTTCCTGGCGGCTCGGCTATGCGACTGAGGCCGCGAGGGCCTCACTCGCCTACGGGTTCGCCGCCCATTTCGAGCGAGTATCAGCGTTCGTCGAGACGGCTAACGTGGGTTCTGTGAACGTGATCGCGAAACTCCGGATGACGTTTGTCGGGTCGGGCGTCGAGGGCGTCCCGCCCTGTCCTCGAGCAGCGCACTGCACGGTCGGCTCAGGCGCTGCAGGACATCCTGGGCCCGATCCGGATGGAGCTCGTGACTCCAGACATCGGGCGGCCCTTTTAACGAGCAGTCACGAGCATCGACGCGCTCGCCTTAACCGAATCGCCCCCCGACGGTGCGGAGGGCGGTTCGAATTCTCTGCAAAGGTGGAGACGGCGGGAATTGAACCCGCGTCCGCAGTCGCGTGAAAGGTGGCGTCTACGAGCGTATCCGGCGCTCTGATCTCGCCTTCGACTAGCCACGCCGGCCGGGTTGTCGAAGGCCAGCTCCAAAGAATGTCCCCGGATCGGCTGGAGCGAACCTCACCGGGTAAGCCTGCTGATTGATCCCGGGCATCTCCCCCGCAAGCTAGGGGAGGCCGAGAGACACTAGGTCAACTACTGGTTAAGCAGCAGCCAGACCGAGGTCAAAATTGTGCGTGTCCGCACTTATTGTTTTCCGGGGGTTTTACGAGGCCACCCGGAACCTCGACTCGCAACCACCTCCACGAGACGACCACGTCGAAGCCTGTCGTCCCCGGGGAGGTTTACTTATGTCCTTCGATTGTAGACGGTGCTCGGTCCGCGTCCGCGGCAATTGAAGAGCATCGTAAATCCGGCCGGAGCGGGAGTTTTCTGGTGTCACACTCTTGAGTGAGATGGAATCTGGACAGAACTGGCTTCCGGCCCCACCGGCTCCCACCGGACTCGAGCGCGTGCCTGGAGAGCCAGGCTCGCCGTTCGCGCCTGAGCGGCCATCGCTGCTCAAGCGCAGGATCGGCCCCGCACTCGCGGCGATCGCGGCCTTCTTGGCCAAATTCAAGGCGATCTTGCTGCTGCTCCCGAAGATCAAGCTCCTCTCCACCTCGGGGACGATGCTCGTCTCGATCGCCGCCTACACCCTGATCTGGGGATTCCCGTTCGCCGTCGGCTTCGTCGTGCTGCTTCTCGTCCACGAGCTCGGACACGTCATTCAGCTCCGCCGCGAGGGAATCAAGGCAAGCTGGCCGATGTTCATTCCCTTCATGGGCGCGGTCATCACCGCTCGCTCGCTGGGCGACAACGCACTCGCTGAGGCCCGGGTCGGACTCGCCGGTCCGATCTTGGGAAGCATCGGTTCGGCCGCGTGCATTCTCATCTGGCACGCGACCGGCAGCGACATCTGGCGTGCGCTTGCCTTCACCGGGCTTCTTCCTCAACCTGTTCAACCTGCTGCCGGTGGTTCCCCTCGACGGGGGCCGCGCGATGGCCGCGATGGCACCGTGGATGTGGTTCGTCGGCTTTGCCGGCCTGATCGCGCTCGCCTTCATCTTCCCCAACCCGGTGATCCTCGTGATCATCCTGTTCGGGGGCCTGGAAACCCATCGGCGCTGGAAGCAGCGCCGCCAGGGCGGCGAGGAGCAGCAGGCCTATTACCGCGTCAAGCCCGTCGATCGACTGCTGGTCGCGGCCGTCTACCTGTCGCTGATCGCGCTGCTGGTCGTGGGGATGCAGGGCACGCACCTGCCGCGCACGCTGCCGTAGCGCCGCTCAGGCGAAACTGCCGAAGGCTGCTCAGCGGGCGCTGGGCGGTGGTGGCATCACGCGCGTTTCGTCGCGCGTTCGCTGCGCCCACCAGAACGTGTAGACGAGCGCGACAAGCAATCCCACAAGGCCGACCACGAACAGCACGGTCCCCGTCGTCTGCAGGTCAAGCCAGCTGACATGAGCCGTCACGGCCCATTTCAGGATCGCCCCGGCAGCGATCAGCAATAGTGAACCACCAATGGTCATGAACCCCTCCTACCCGCAACCGGAGGAGCCGTACCACCGACTCTGCCGCCGCTAGCGCTGGGCGTCCCTCAGCTCCCGCTGGACGTCCCGCGCCACGTCCCGTTTGCGGATCGTATCCCGCTTGTCGTACAGGTCCTTGCCCTTGGCCAGCGCGATCTCGACCTTGGCCCGTGACCGAGTTCCGGAGAAGTAGACCCGAGTTGGGACGAGCGTCAGCCCCCGCTCCTGGGTGCGTCCGACCAACCGCTCGATCTCGCTGCGGTGCAGCAGCAGCTTTCGCGGGCGCTCCGGCTCGTGATTTTCCCGCGAGGCGGGACCGTAGGGCGGGATGTAGAGCCCGATCAGCCACACCTCGCCGTCGCGCACAGCTGCGTATGAGTCCTTGAGCTGGGCTTTGCCGTCGCGCAGCGCCTTGACCTCGGTTCCGGTCAGCACGATCCCGGCCTCGAAGCGCTCGAGCAGGTTGTAGCGATAGGCGGCCTGGCGGTTCGACGCCACGTCTCCGGGCGCCGCCTTGCGTTTACGACCTTTGGCCATCGCTCAATCCTCCTCCCAGGCGGGCATCAGGTCCACCCTGCCACGCGGCGCATCGATCCGACCTACCCGTACTGAGATGGGATCACCGAGCCGGATCGCCCCGCCGTTGCGCGTCCCGACCAGGATCGTCGCCTGCTCGTTGAGCTCCCACCAGTCGCCACGCAGCCTCCGGACGGGGAGCATCCCCTCGTATAGGCCGTCCGGGCCGAAGGCGATGAATGCCCCGGCGGAGATCAGGCCGACCACCTCGCCCTGGAACACCCGGTCATGGCCCGAGGCTTCCGCGAGCAGGTGCTGAAGCAGGAAGCACCGCGCCACATCGTCCGCGTCTCGCTCGATCGTCATCGCCTCGCGCTCACGCGAGGAGGTCCATGGGCCGGCGGACGCCACCCACGACGATCTGGAGCGGGGACGTCGCCGGTCAGAGCGGACAGCAGCGCCCGGTGACAGATCAGATCCGGATAGCGGCGGATCGGTGAGGTGAAGTGGCAGTAGCGCGGCGACTGCAGCCCGGCGTGACCGAGATTGCGATGGTCGTAGTAGGCCTGCTTGAGCGAGCGCAGGATGAGGCTCGTCAGCGCGCGCTGGCCGTGCCCGGTGCGCTTGACCCAGTCGGTCACCAACTGGGAGGCCTCGCCGACCACCTCCGCTGCCTGCTGGGGCGTCAGATGGCCGCCGGGGACCGGCGGGGTGGGCACGCCGAGCGAGGCGAGCTGCTCGATCAGTCGCTCCACCGCGGGCGCGTCGGGGCGCTCGTGCACGCGGTACAGCGCGGGGATCCGCCGTTCTTCGAGAAACCCCGCAACCTGCTCGTTGGCGGCGATCATCAGTTGTTCGATCAGCCGGTGTGATTCGGTTTGGTGCACCGGCTCGGCGTGCTGGACGTTGCCGTCGCGGTCAAATGAGAAGTCAGGCTCGGCGGACTCCAGCACGAGCGCGGCCCGTGAGGCTCGCCGGGCGCCCAGCGCCGCCGCGGCCGCGCGCGCGGCATCGAGTGAGTCGCCCCATGGAGCGGCCGCAGCCCTGCTCCCGGCGAAGATCTCGTCGACCTGCCCGTACTCGAGGCGCTCATCGGAGCGGATCACCGAGCGGTAGAACGAGGCGCGGGAAACCTTCTGGCCGGTCACGGTCATCTCCACGGTCACCGCCAGGCGGTCCTCGCCCGGCACCAGCGAGCAGGCGTTGTTGGAGAGTTGCGGAGGAAGCATCGGCTCGACCGCTCCGGGCACGTAGACGCTGGTGGCGCGGCGGTACGCCTCGCGGTCGATCAGCGACCGCGGCGCCACGAAGGCGCTGACGTCGGCGATATGCACCGACACGCGCAGCGAGCCGTCGGCCTCGCGTGAGGCGGAGATCGCGTCGTCGAAGTCCTGGGCGCTGGCCGGGTCGATGGTGAACGTCGTCAGCGAGCGCAGGTCCCGGCGGGCGGACCCCTGGTCGGGCTGCACCTGAACCTCACGGGCCTCGCGCTCAACCGCAGGATCAAACCCTCGCGGGAGACCCCGATCGATCATCAGCGCCTCGATGACATCTCGCGCGACGTCCGGGCGCCCCAATCTGCGGGCGATCGTGCCGCGCCCGCGCCCGCGGCCGCGTCCATCCTGGCCGGCAGGTGGGCGAATCACCACCAGATCCCCGACTGAGAATTTGCGGTCGCGACTGACTGTCACGCGAGGGCCATTACCGAAGAACGGCTCGGCGACAAGAAACTTGCCGCGGCGCTCAAGCACGGCAACCCGCGCGCCCGGCGGCGCGGCCCGGCTCGCTGGGCTCACCGGATTTCGGCCGCCACGGTCCGCTTGGCGACCGTCAGTGCGGTATCCCCGGAGCCGCGCGGACTCGTGGAGGCATGGATGTCCGGGGTGATTCCGGCGCCCTCGGTGACGCCGGGGCCACCGACGTTATGGCCGCTCGGCTCAAACCACTGCCCGGTCACGATGTCCAGCGCCCCGCCGTTGGAGAGCGACTGGAGCTCTTGAAAGACGCCTTTTCCGTAGGTGCGCGTGCCCACAACCTTCGCGCGGCCACGGTCCTTCAGCGCGCCCGTGACGATCTCGGCCGACGATGCGGTGCCGCGATCGACCAGCACGACGAGCGGGATCTTGGCTGGAGATGGCTCCGCCCTTGGCCACGTAGAGCTGCCGCGGCTGGCTGCGGCCCATCGTCGAGACAATCGTCCCGTCGGGGATGAACACGCTGGCCACGTTCACCGCTTCATCGAGCAGTCCGCCACCGTTCTGGCGCAAGTCGAGGATCAGCCCTCGAGCGCCCTGCTTGAGCACCTTCTGCACCTGGCCGCGCACCTCGGCCCCCGAGCCATTGGTGAACGCTGGTCAGGCGGACGATCCCGATCTTGCGTCCGCGAATCGTCGCCACGGTGCTGCCGGCCACCGGCACCACGACGTTGGCTCGCGTGATCGTGACCGCCCGCTTGTGGCCGCCGGCGAGGATGGTCAGATTCACCTTGGTGCCCGCCGGGCCCTTGATCAGACGCGAGCCGAAGTTCGACGTCCCGGTTGGCCAGCGACGTGGAGCCGACGCCGATGATCAGGTTGCCGGCCGCGAGGCCGGCCCTGGCAGCGGGCGAGCCCGGGTAGACGTCGACGATCCGCAGGCCGCGCGGGTCTCGAGCTGGATCCCGATGCCGATGCCGCTGAGATGCGGATTGGACTGGTTCAGGAACGAGTGATAGTCGGTCGGATCGAAATAGTGGGAGTACGGGTCGTTGAGACTCGCCACCGCCCCGGCGAGGCCCTTGTTGACCAGCGACGCGCGGTTGATCGGCCGGTAGTAGTCCTTCGAGAGGACGCTGAGCGCCTCGTTGACCAGGCCGCCGTTGCCGTCATCGACAAACGCGCTGCGCAGCGGCGAAGGGAGCCAGCTCGGGTGCCCGCCGAGCCAGATCCCGAGCAGCAGCACGAGAACCGCGGCAACGGCGAACGAGGTGATCCGGGGCGAGCGTGAACCGCGCGAGCGCATGCAGGGAGAGTAGCCGGGCCGACATCGCAGCCCGGCCACTCCCGTCAGGGCAAATCCGGCCTATGCGATCGTCGTCATCGGCGGCCACGCCCGCCGCGGCCCGCGGTCGAGAACTTGTAGATCGTGGTCGAGGTGAACGTATGGCCCGGGTCCAACCGAGTCGTCGGGAAGCTCGGATGATTGGGCGAGTCCGGGAAGTGCTGGGTCTCCAGCGTGAACCCGTCACTCTGGCGGTAGGTATGTCCGCTGGTCCCGACGAGGTCTCCCTGCAGGAAGTTCCCCGTGTAGAACTGCACGCCGGGCTCGGTCGTGTAGGTCTGGAGCACACGTCCGCTGCTCGGATCCTCGGCCACGGCGGCCAGCCTCAGGCCCGTCCCGTTGAGGACCCAGTTGTGGTCGTAGCCGTGCGCGATGACGAGCTGCTGGTTCCCCTGCCGGATGTCACGCCCGATCGGCTTCGACGTCCTGAAGTCGAACGGCGTTCCGGCCACCGGGGGCAGCGCGCCGGTGGGGATCGAGGTTGGCGTCAACTGGCGTATACCGGTTGGCGTTGATTCGCAGCAGCTGGCCGTAGATGTCACCGCTCCCCTCGCCCGCGAGGTTGAAGTAGCTGTGGTTGGTGACGTTGATGACCGTCGACTTGTCAGTCGTGGCCTGGTAGTTGATCCGCAGCGCATGGTCCCGACTCAGCGTGAACGTCACCTGCACGTGCACGGTGCCTGGGAAGCCGTTGTAGCCGTCCGGGTCGGTGAGGGTCAGGATCAGTGACACCGAGCCGGGCCTTGTCGCCGTGCTGGCAGACCAGACCTTGGTGTTCCAGGCGTTCGGGCCGCCGTGCAACGTGTTCGGACCATTGTTCTGCGGCAGCGTGTATGTGTGACCGTCCAGCGTGAACTTGCCGTTGGCGATCCGGTTGGCGTAGCGACCGATCGTCCCGCCGAAGTACGTGTCGCCGCTGGCTCCCGATGGCGCGGTCGCCGTGAAGTCGTGTACGTAGTCAGCCAGCCTGGCGAAGCCAAGCGCGACATTCCTTACCGCACCCCGCCGGTCGGGGACCCAGATCGACTGCACGACGCCGCCGTAATTGGTGATCTTGACGGTCATCCCACGACCGTCAGACAGCGTGTACAGCTTCACCGGCTTCCCGTCCGCGGTGCCCCAACCCTGGGCGCTGATCGTGGGCGCGCCGGACTTAATCGCATGCGAGGATGATCCGCGGGCGAGGGCCCCACCCGCGACCGCAGCGACGGCGCCGCCGCTGACCATGCAGGCCGTAGCTGCCGCCAGGAGCCCTTGCTCTGAGGCGGTGAGGACGTGGCATTTTTCCTCCTCTGGTAGCGCTTGCCCGGCCGGGCTGTTCAAGCGTTTGTTCGATGGCGGGAACTCGTCTACCCAGCTGGAGCCATTTGTGAACGCTCACATTGCGGGAATGGCTCTCGGCCGGCCCGCGCGCACGGGGCCCGGCGGGATGGGCGACGAGTCGCCGACCCCGGCCGCTACCCCACCACACACCGGCAGGCTGCTCGATAACCGCTCATATACAGCGGTTTTCGATCAACCTCCCCCGGGAGCGCACCCAGGCGACCCAGGCGACCCAGGCGAACCCGGGAGCGCCCCGACCGCGAAAAGACGCTCAGACCCGCAGGAACCGGCGCAGCGACAGACCAGAGCCGAGCGCCGAGACGATGATGCCCGCCCCGAGCAGGACCGCGACGAGCGCAGTGAAGGCGATGGTCCGAGGAGCGGCGATCAAGGTCCAGTTGTTGGCCAGCGGATCAAGTAACGCGACCTTGGTGATCCCGAGCACGACGATGGCCATCAGCGCACCGACGGCGCCGACGATCGTGCCCTCGATCACGAACGGCCAGCGGATGAACCAGTCGGTCGCGCCGACGAGCTTCATCACCTCGACCTCACGCCGGCGCGCGAACAGCGACAGGCGGATCGTGTTGGCGATGAGCAGGATCGAAGCGATGATCAGGAGAATCGTCAGGGCCGCCGCCGTGATCGTGACCAGGTTGGTCACCTCGAGGATCTTGCGGGTGTCGTTCTTCTTGTTCGACACACTCTGGATCGCCGAGTCGATCGTCCCGCTGCCCCCACTCGCGCCCGTTGGTGTCAGTGAATTGTGGACCGACAGCACGTTCGACGGGTTGTCCGGGATCACATGGAAGGTGTCCGGCAGCGGGTTGGTCGAGAGCAGCTGCGTACGCCTGTGGATCCAGCTTTGACTGCTGGGCCAGCGCCGCCTGCTTGGACACGAACTCGACCGACCTGACGTGCGGGACGGCAAGGAGTTCCTTGCGCACGCGCGTCGAATCAGCCGGGGTTGCGCTGGTCTTCATGTACACGTCGACCAGGACCCGGCCGCGCACGGTGTTGGCCGCGCCGTTGGTGGCCTGAACGATCGGGATGAACACGCCGAGCATGACCATGGTCACGAGAACCGTGGCCAGGGCGGCAAAGCTGGGGGCCGCACTGCGGCGCATGGCGCGCATGGCCTCCTTGACGAAGAATCCGATCCGCATGCTGCTTAGACCCCTGGCGGACGCGTCGGGGGCTGACGCATGCGGTTGGCGAACTCACGTGTGCTCTCGTCACGCGTGTACAGGCCGGTCGCCTCGTCGCGGACGATCCGCCCGCGGGAGAGCTCCAGCACGCGACGGCGCATCTTGTCGACCATCGCCTGGTCATGGGTGGCCACGAGCACGGTCGTGCCGGTGCGGTTGATCCGGTACAGCAGCCGCATGATGTCGATGCTGGTCTCCGGATCGAGATTTCCGGTCGGCTCGTCAGCCAGCAGCAGCGGCGGATGATTGACGAACGCACGGGCGATCGAGACGCGCTGCTGCTCTCCGCCGGACAATTGGTCGGGGAAGTTGTGCAGCTTTGTCGAGAGGCCGGTTAGCCTGAGGATGTCCGGCACCTTGGCGCGGATCTCCCGCCGCGAGCCGCCGGTGACCTGAAGCGCGTAGGCGACGTTGTCGTAGACGGTGCGGTTCGGGAGCAGCTTGAAGTCCTGAAAGACCACGCCGATGTTGCGCCGGTAGTACGGGACGCGCTTGTGAGTGATCTCGGTGAGCTCGTGACCGGCCACGCGAATGTGCCCTTCGCTGGGGTCGAGCTCCTTGATCAGCAGTCGCATCACCGTCGACTTGCCGGAGCCCGTCGAGCCGACGAGGAACACGAACTCCTCGCGGTCGATCGAGAACGTTGCCTGGTCGAGGCCGAGGTCGCCGCTCGCGTAGTGCTTGGACACGCCGCGGAACTCGATCACCGTCGCGGCAGTCCGCGAGCGCTCGTTCGGGACCTGCTTGGGACGCGACACGGACGGAGACCGCGAGGCGCCGTCGAGTGCGGTTCTGAGTGGTTTGTTCTCTAGCCATAGGGTGCGCGGAGCGTAGCGGCACCCGTCCGGAATAGCGCCCCGAAAACCCCTCTTGCAACGTGATTTGCAGGAGCTTTTCTAAGGCATAGTTAAGCGGGCGCCTACGGCGCCCCGTGTTTTCGGGGGTTTTTGCCCCCCGATCGCTACCGTTGTTCGAGTGCCGACAATCAATACCTCCTTCCTTCCTAACGGAATGCCGCTGCACCGAATCGCGGTTGAGGGCACGCGCGCGGTCACGATCCTCGTCGCCTTCGACGCCGGCGCCCGCACCGAGCGCGCCGAGGAGAACGGGATGGCGCACTTCCTGGAGCACCTGGTGTTCAAGGGCGGAGAGAAGTACGCCACCTACCGAGATGTCAACGAAGCCGCCGAGCGGATCGGCGCCGTCCTCAACGCCTACACCAGCCACGACCTGGTGGCCTTCCACATCACCGTCCGTGCAGAGCGCGCAATGGAGGCGGCCGACCTGCTGACCGATTTCGTCGGCCGCGCCCGGATCGACGCCGAAGAGCTCGACCGCGAACGTGGCGTCGTGGTCCAGGAGATCGCGCGCTCGCAACGACCAGCCCGCCACCGTGGCCGAGCATCTGATCGACGAGGCGGTGTTCGGACCCCACCCGCTCGGTCGCCCGGTTCTGGGCAGCACCGAGCACATCCGCGACACGTTCACCCGCGAGGGCATCGTCGCGTTCCGCAACCGCCGCTGGTCACCGGCGCGCGGAGGAGCGTTCGCCGTCGGCAATCTGGACTCGCTGAGTCAGAACGGAGACCTCGATGAGCTCTTCGGCCGGTTTGAGCCACGACCGGAGCCCGAGCCCTACGACCCGGCGCCGCCGTTCTCCCCCAAGATCCTGGTCGGCGAGCGGGATTCCCACCAGTCGCACCTGCGGATGTCCTACCGGCCCGTGGTCGACGTCTCTGACCCCAAGCAGCGGGCAACGCTGGCCATCTATTCCACCCTGCTGGGCGGCTCCATGGGCTCGCGGCTGTTCGACGAGATCCGTGAGCAGCGCGGGCTTGGCCTATTCGGTGAGCGCGTTCCCCCACGCCTACGCGGATGTGCCGATCCTGCAGCTGTCGGCCGGGCTGGACTCGAGCAAAACGATCGAGGCCTACCAGCGGATGCGGGAGATCGTCAGCGAGCTTCGCCAGGACGGACCCACGGAGTCCGAGGTGGAGCGCGCTCGGGCGTACGCCGCGGGCGCCCGCGCGATCGCGTTCGAGAACTCCGGCGCCGTGGCCCGCCATGCCGCCCAGCAGACGATCGTCTACCGCGAGCCGGTCAATCCCGACCGCGCCATCGAGCTGCTCGACGAGGTCACCCTCGCAGGACGTGACCGAGCTGGCACGCGGCGATCGACGACGATTTGGCGATCGCGGTCGTGGGACCGCACACGGCCGATCAGTTCGAGTAGCGCCCGACGCGGGCGACCGGCCCGTCCATCCCCGCCATCCGCCATCCTCCACCTGATGGATGCTCGTGCACTTCGCATGCGCGCCACCGGGGGCTTGGCCGTTGTCTCGCTACTGCTGGCCGGCTGCGGCGGTGGGGGTGCCGGCAGCCCAGGGTCACCGAGCGCGCACGGCGCCGGGGCCGCACGCAAGCATGGCGAAGCCGCGGCCGCGCGACGGCGCGTCCCCGCCGGGTTGACTCGGCTGCGCCGCGAGCTGGGACGCACGCTGGCCCTGGCCGGTGCGTCGTCGGGCGCCTCGGTGTACGACCTGACCGACCGCTCGAGCCTGTTCACCGCCCGGGCTGACGTCAAACGACCGCCCGCCTCGGTGGAGAAGCTGTACACCACCGTGGCCCTGCTCACCCGGCTGGGGCCGAATGCCCGCCTGCACACGACCGTCCTGGGCACCGGACACCTCGGTCCGGGCGGTGTCTGGCACGGCGACCTGTATCTCCGGGGAGACGGTGACCCGACCTTCGGCGACGGGGCGTTCAACCGGAGTTGGGAGTTCGGCTATGGGCCAACCGCCTCGCAGCTCGGCGGCCAGCTCAAGCAGCGCGGAATCCGCAGCGTCACCGGCACGATCGTCGGCGATGATTCGCTGTTCGACGCCGCGCGGGGCGGCTTGCTCAGCAACCTCGCCGCCGACATCCCGGATTTCGGCGGGCAGATGAGCGCGCTCACCTACGACCACGGCGCCACGGCCGGGGCACTCTCACCGGGGGCGTTCGCGGCTCGGCAGCTGGCCTCGACCCTGCGCGCAGCCAAGGTGCGGGCCCGGGCCGCCACCACGACCGGAATGACTCCGCGCCGGGCCCATCTGCTGGCGGTGGTCAGCTCGCCTCGCCTGGCCACGCTCCTATCGCTGATGAACATCCCCTCCGATGATCTGTTCGCGGAGCTGCTGACCAAGCAGCTCGGAGTCCGCTTCGGCCGCAAGGGCACGATCGCCGCCGGCGCGCGCGTGATCAGCCGCACGATCTCGGCATACGGCCTGCACCCCCGGATCCTCGACGGGTCGGGATTGTCTCGCAATGACCGCTCTTCGCCGGCCGAGGTCGTGGCGCTCCTGCGCAGCGTCTGGCAGACGGACGTCGGGCACGTCCTGTCGCGCTCGTTACCGGCGCTCGGGGTCAACGGCACCGTCCGCCGCATCGGTGTCAACACCGCCGCCCAGGGACATTGCATCGCCAAGACCGGCACGCTCACCGGTGTGACCAATCTGGCCGGCTACTGCCGGACCGGGCGGCGACACATGATCGCGTTCACGATCCTTCTCGACGGCCCGACCAATGAGCGCGGGATCGTCCTGCTCAGCCGGATGACCGCGGCGATCGCGCGCTACTGACCTTGCGTTCAGGCCACTGCTTGAGGACAATCGCCCCGTGGAGCTGGGCGCTGCCCTGAACCGGCGAGAGCTGCAGAGCTACCTCCAGCGGGTCGGCGATCGCTGGCAGATCGAGCGGGCTCTCCTCGGAGGTGCGCAGCTGGCCGACGAGCGAGGCGCGCCGCCGCAGCGCGAGCGCGGGCCGGAGTTCGTGATCGTCCTCGTGTCGTCGGCCTACGACGGGATTCCCTGGCTCGAGCGCGTCTACCAGGCCGGCACGCTCTGGGACGCCCTGGAGATGGGATTTCCGGCCGATGTCCATTGCTACACGCCGGCCGAGTTTGAGCGCAAGGTGGAGTCCCTGCGCGTGGTTCGCGAAACAGCCGACCATGGGCTGGACCTGCTGGCGCAGGCGCCCGCGTCCTGAGGACGGCCGCCGGCCCGTTCTATCCTGGAGCTATGGGCACAACGTGGGTCCTCGATACGGAAACCAAGGGCACCGGGGCCAACATGGTCCCGCTGGAGCGCGTAGTCAAGAAGCCCTCCGGGCCGCCCGCGCGCCCGCGGGTACCCCGTAAGCCGCGCCCGCCTAAGCGCGAGGCTCCACGGGCGAGGGAACCGCGCAAATTCAGGGTCGTGGATGTAATGACCAGGCAGATCCCCGCCGATGGTGTGGGCGTGCGTGAGACGGTCCAGGCGCTCAGAGGCTTTCGCAGCATCGTCGACTTCGATGTCTATGTCTGGCATCCCGCACGTGACCGTTGGCGCAGGCTCACCTTCGGCGAGGTCTCTGAGCTCTGGAAGCTCAGAGAGACGGTCGCCGGCTAGGAGATCGCGACCATGCGCTCGATCGGCACACGCGCCGACTCGGCGATCTCAGCCGGAACCTTGACCTCGAACTTGCCCTCGCGCAGCGCGTCACGGAGCTTGGGCAGCGTGATCATCTTCATGTACCGGCAGTGCGCAGCCTCGTTGGCAGCGATGAACTCGACGTCGGGCGCGGCCTGGCGCAGCGGATGCAGCATTCCTGTCTCCGTGGCCACGATCGCCGTACCGCCGGCCGCGTGCTCGCGGGCGTAGCCGAGCATTCCGCCGGTGGAGAGCATGTGCACGCCCTCCCCGTCCACATCCCCAGCCGCGACGTACTCCATCACGCTGGTCGAGCATCCGCACTCCGGGTGAATCAAAAAGTCGGCCCCGGGGTGCGCCGCCCGCACGGTCGTGATGTCGTCCGGGCGAATTCCGGCATGCACGTGGCACTCGCCGTCCCAGACGTGCATGGGACGGCCCAGCGTCTTCTCGACGTAGGCCCCCAGGAACATGTCGGGCCCGAAGAGAATCTCGGTGTCCTCGCCGTGCTCGCGGAGGATGTGCTCCACCACGCCGACCGCGTTGGCGGAGGTGCAGCAGTAGTCCGTCAGCGCCTTGACCTCGGCCGTCGTATTCACGTACATGACCACCACCGCTCCCGGATGGCCGGCCTTCCATTGGCGCAGCTGGTCGGCGGTGATCGAGTCGGCCAGCGAGCAGCCGGCCTCGAGGTCGGGAATCAGGACGCGCTTGTCCGGACAGAGGATCGATGCTGTCTCGGCCATGAAGTGAACGCCGCAGAACACGATCATCTCGCCGTCTGCCTGCGCGGCCTGCTGGGACAGACCGAGCGAGTCGCCCACATAGTCGGCCACGTCCTGGACCTCCGGCAGCTGGTAGTTGTGGGCGAGAATCACCGCGCCGCGCTCAGCTGCCAACGCCCGCACCTCTGCCTGGATGGCGGGGATGTTCTCCAATAGGAGCGGTCCGTCGGTGGCACCGAGCATTGGGAGGTTCATGGCAGCGGCTCCAGGATCAGCGAAAAATCGAGTGCCGGGGCGCTGTGCGTGAGCGCCCCCACTGAGATGAATTGTACGCCGGTGCTCGCGACGGCCCGGAGCGTCTCGAGCGTCACCCCACCGCTGGCCTCGAGCTCCGCGCGTCCGTTCACGTACGCCACTGCAGCCCTGAGCTGCTCGACCCCCATGTTGTCCAGCAGGATCCTCGGTGCGCCGGCCTCCAGCGCCTGGTCGACCTCGTCCAGGTTGCGGCACTCGACCTCCAGCGGCACGCCAGGGGCATACGCAGCCGCCTTGCGCACCGCCTCCCCCACCCCGCCGGCCAGAGCCGCATGGTTCTCCTTAATCAGGATGGCGTCATAGAGCCCCGCCCGATGGTTGGTTCCGCCACCGGCGGCGACGGCCGCCTTCTCCAATGTCCGCAGTCCAGGGGTCGTCTTGCGGGTGTCGAGGATCCGCGCTCCCGTTCCCGCGATCGCCTGCACGCACCGGGCGGTCAGGGTCGCGACACCCGACAGTCGCTGCAGGAAATTGAGCGCTGTGCGCTCGCCGGTGAGGATCGCCCGGGCCGAGCCCTCGATCCGGAGCACCTCGCCGTACTCGCGCCACACCCCGTCGTCGGCCAGACGCTCGGTCTGGATCCGCCCGTCGAGTGTGCCGAACACAGCCTCGGCCAGATCAAGCCCGAACATGACGCCAGGCGCCTTCTGGGTGATTATCGCCCGGCCCCGCGCGGATTCGGGAACCGTTGCCGAGGCCGTCACATCGCCACTGCCAACGTCCTCGGCCAGCGCCCTGGAGAGAACTTCGGGTATTTCGGAAACGGTCATCCCGCCCGCGAGGATACGGGGCGCCGACAGACCTGGACCGCCCTACGCTCTTGCTATATCTTGAACTCGTCGCGGGGATGGCGATGTCGGGGGTTCAGCAGTCGGGAGCCCCAGATGTTTTCCGTGGCGCGTTCGTATCTCTCAAGGAGGTTGGATGTTTTCACGCACAGCAGTAGCAGTCGGTGCTACGACGGCGGCCATGGGCTTGCTGAGCACTGGCGCCCTGGCGGCGGGGCCACCCCCACCGACGGCGACTAACGGAGCACCGGTGAGCGCAGTGGCGAGCGGGCTCGGAACACCGACGTCGTTTGCCTTTGGCGCCGGTTCCGTGTTCGAGGGCGATGGCGGCAACAACCAGTCGGGCCCGCCCAACGGTGGCGTGTTCGTCCTCAAGGGCGGCACCGCGGCCAAGTTGGCCGGATCGCCGAGCTTCGTCGCAGGGCTGGCCTGGCACAAGGGCACGCTCTACGTGAGCTCTGGCACCGTCTCGGCCTCCGGCAAGAAGTTCCAGATTCTGGCCTGGAGCGGGTGGAATGGGACGTCGTTCGCCCATCGGAAGGCGATCTACACGGCTCCGAAGAAGTTCGACGGCTTCAACGGTCTGGCCTTCGGCCCGGACGGCCGGCTGTACGTCGGGGTCGATCTCGGTCTGACCGACAACAATGATCATGGCCCGGCCAACAAGACGCCTTACCTGTATGACATCCTCTCGATGAACACCAAGGGCAAGGGCTTGAAGGTCTTCGCCAGCGGCATCCGGCAGCCTTGGCAGATGGTGTTTCCAGCCGGTTCCTCGGCTCCGTTCGTCTCCGATCTCGGTCAGGACTCCGGGGTAAAGAACGCGCCGGACTTCCTGCTGCGCGTACATCAGGGCGATAACTTCGGTTTCCCGTCCTGCGCCTGGGTCAAGAAGTCGGTCTGCAACGGCTTCACCAAGCCTGCCAAGACGTTCAGCCCCCACACGGACGTCATGGGGCTGGCCATTATCGGCAAGACCCTGTACATGTCCGAGTTCGGCGGAAACGCTCCGGGCAAGGTCGTGTCGATGCCGCTCAGCGGCGGCAAGGTGACCCCCACGGTTACCGGTTTCGTCGCACCGGTGGTCGGTCTGGGCGCCAACGGCCCATGGCTGTACATCGGTGAGCTGACCGGCACGGTGTACCGCGTCAAGCAGTCGTAGCGGCTGATCGGCCTGGCGTCCCCCGAGTCCGCCCTGCGGGCTCGGGGGGTCGCCGACCGCCGAGAGCGCCGACGTGCCAGGCTCCGTGATCCATGCACGTGATCGTCGGCATCCTCTGCCTCTTCGGGTTGGTCGTTCTGTTCGCGGAGTTCTTCGTCGCGTTCCTGTTGCCGCGCCGGGTCAAGCGCGACCCGCGAATTGCCAGGGCACTGTTGCGCGGCCTGTGGGTTCCGTGGCGGGCCATCGGCCGGCGGCTGCCGAAGGTCGCCTCCGACGCGATGCTGGGGATCTTCGGACCCCTGTGGCTGCTGATGATCCTCGGCATCCTCAGCATCGGAATCATCCTCTGCTACTGGGGGATGCAATGGGCCGCCTCGTCCCACTTCGGCGGCCCCCACCCCGCCAGCGCGGCCCACGAGCTCTACTTCAGCGCTGCGGCGTTCTTCAGCGCCTCGACCACCGACACCCCGACCCGGGGGCTCGGGCAAGTGCTCCAGGTGGCGGAGGCAGCGACCGGGTTCGCCGTGCTGTTCATCTCCATCGGCTATCTCCCGGCCCTGTTCACGGCTTTCTCCCGGCGCGAGGCGGCGGTCTCCCGCCTCGACCCCCGCGCAGGCTCCCCGCCCACCGCCTGCGCGCTGCTGGAGCGTTCCGGGCAACGCGGAGGCTGGTCCGAACTCGACGCCTACATGCGGGAATGGGAGGTGTGGACGGCCGAGCTCATGGAGACGCATCTGTCGTATCCGATCCTCGGGTACTTCCGCTCTCAACACGTCAACCAGAACTGGCTAGCGGCGCTGACGACGATCGTCGACGCCTGCGCCTACGCGATCGCCTATGGGCCCGAGGAGGCGGTCGAGTCCTCGGAGCTGACCTTCCGCGTCGGACGCCACGCGCTCTCTGACCTCGCCTACGCGTTCCGCTCGCGCCGGCTCAGGCGGGGGGAGTTCGTGCCCAAGCGCGATCGGTTGACCAGCGAGGCCCTGAACCATCTGCGCCAGCGCCTGGACGGCAGCGGCCTCCACGTCGAGGAGAGCAAGGAGTCCCGTCAGCGGCTCGACGAGTTGCGGGCCAGCTACGAGCCGTTCGCCGCCGTCATCGCCGAACACCTGGCGCTCGACCTCCCCGACTGGGTGCCCGACGCCACCGACGCAACCGATGAGACCGACTGGCTGCTGGCGTCCCACCGCGAGCATGGCCAGACGCAGCTGCCGTGAGCTTGGCGGCAACAGTTTCGCCACGGACGGCTCGATCGCTTCGGACCTTCACCGGTCCGGGCGCTCAGGCGTCTTGCGTCACTGGCCCTCAATCAGCACGCGCACGGTGGCGAAGGTCGGGTCGGCCGCGCCGTGGAGCCTCGCTCCGGCTGAAGTCAATTCGCGCAGGTAGCTGACGACCTCGGCCGTGATTCGCTCTCCGGGTAGCAGCGCGGGTACGCCCGGCGGGTAGCCGGCGACGGATTCGCAGGAGATCCGGCCCAGCGCCTGATCCACCGGAACCGCCTCGCTGCGGCCCAGGAAGGCGTCGCGTGGAGCCATCACGGTCTCGTGCTCCAGCGCTCCCGGGGGCCTGGCAATGGCCACCGCCACCGCCGGCCGGGCAATCCGCTTGACCGTCTCCGCAAAGTCATGGGACAAGCGCTCGAGCTGCTCCACGGGCTGGGCCAGCCCGACCACGAGGACGAGCGTCGCGTGCGTGGCCAGCTCGACGAAGATGTCGTAGTCGCCGCGCAGCGCGGCAGCTACCTCGTAGCCGGTGCAGCCCGTGCGGCGAACATCGACCACGATCCGCAGCGGATCCCACCCGGCGACCCCCGGACGCCCCACCAGGTCCGCGCCGAGCACAGCGCAGCCTGGGACGGCGGCGATCGCTGCGCGGGCCAGCGCCGCCGCCCCGATCGTCCGGTCAAGCAGCGCTTCGCCATGCACGGCGAGCTGACGCCGCGCGGCGTCCAGCGAGGCCATCAGCAGCGAACTCGGGCTCGTCGAGCGAACCAGGCGCACGGCTCGGGCCACAGCACCGGTGTCGACGCGGTCGCCGTGCGCGACGAGCAGCATCGCCGACTGGGTCAGACTGCCGACGATCTTGTGCGTCGAGGCGATCATCGCGTCGGCCCCGAGCGTCAGCGGCGACGGCGGCAGCGCCTCGTGAAAGCCGAAGTGCGAGCCCCAGGCGCTGTCGACGACCAGGGCCGCGCCCGCGGCGTGAGCGACCTCCGCACAGGCGCCGACGTCAGCCGCCATTCCGTAGTAGGTGGGCGAGACGATGAACGCCACCCTGGCCTGCGGGGTGGCGGCCAGCGCCTGCGCGAGTGCGCCCGGAGTGACCCCGTGCGCCATGCCGAGTTCGGCGTCGTACTCGGGAGCCACCCAGCTGGGACTCCCGCCACTGAGGATCAGCCCGTCGATCAGGCTGGCGTGCGAGTTGCGCTGCAGGACCACCTCCGCCCCCGGCGGTGCGAGCGCGAGGCACAGAGCGTGGTTTCCCTGGGTGGCGCCGTTGGTCAGAAACCACGTGCGCTCAGCGCCGTAGGCATCTGCGGCGAGTTGCTCGGCCCGTTCGTAAGGGGTCGGCGACGGGCCCACGTCGATGCCCTCGATGTCCTGGGGGATGTCCAGGAGCAGCGCCTGCTCACCCAGGGCGGTGCGCAAGCCGGGATCGGCGCCGTCGCCGCCCTTGTGGCCCGGCACGTGAAAACGCGTGGCGCCGCGGAACCCGTAGGCGGTAATCGCCTCGAGGTACGGCGCGCTCGGTTGCGCCGGCGGGTGGCGGAAGCTCACCGCTTGGCGGCTTTCAGCAGGTAGGCCCGCACGAAGCCGTCGAGGTCGCCATCCAGCACCCGGTTGATGTCCCCCATCTCGTAGTCGGTCCGATGGTCCTTGACCATCGTGTAGGGGTGCAGCACATAGGAGCGAATCTGCGACCCGAAGTTCACGTCCTGGGCTTCACCACGCTCACGAGCGATCTCCTCGCGTCGCTTGCGTTCCTCGAGCTCGATCAGCTTCGAGCGCAGCATCGCCATCGCGGTGGCCTTGTTGGAGGATTGCGAGCGCTCGTTCTGACATTGGACCACGATGCCGCTCGGGCGGTGAGTGATGCGCACCGCCGAATCGGTCTTGTTGACGTGCTGCCCACCCGCTCCGCTGGCCCGGTAGGTGTCGATCTGCAGGTCGTCGTCGTCGATTTCCACGTCGCCGGTCTCCTGCACGACTGGTGATACTTCAACGCCGGCGAAGCTCGTCTGGCGCCGGTGGGCGGCGTCGAACGGGGACAGGCGCACCAGCCGGTGGACGCCCTTCTCACCCCCGTAGAGCCCGTAGGCATTCTCGCCCTTGACCCGGAAGGTGCCGGATTTGATCCCCGCCTCGTCACCTGGCGAGACCTCGAGCAGCTCCGCTTCAAAGCCGCGCTTCTCCGCCCAGCGCATCTCCATCCGCAGCACCATCTCAGCCCAGTCCTGCGCGTCGGTCCCACCCGCTCCGGCGTTGACGGTGACCAGCGCGTCGCCGGAGTCATAGGGGCCTGAGAACAGCCGCTCCTCCTCCAACGCCTCGAGCTGAGCCTGCACCACGCGGATCTGCTCCTCGAGCTCACCGGAGATCTCAGGATCCTCCTCGGCCAGCTCGGCCAGTGGCTCCAGATCCTCGACGTCCTGCTCGAGCTGCCGGAACACGGCTAGCTTTCGGCTCGCGCGCGAATGCTCCGCCGTGGTCCGCGCCGCCTGCTCCTGATCGTCCCAGAAGCCGGTTGCGCCCATCTCCTCCTCGAGCGCGCCCGCGCGCTCGCTCAGCGCAGCTGGGTCAAAGATAGTCCGCTAGCAGTTTGAGCTGCTCGCGGATAGCTGCGAGTCGCTGAGAGAGCGGCTCTGAGGGGGCGGTCGCCATCGCCGATCACACTAGCAGCGGGGTGCGCGCCGCTAGGCGCCGTGGCACTTCTTGAACTTCTTGCCCGAACCGCACCAGCAGGGGTCGTTGCGTCCGATCTGGTCGGACTCGTCGACGCGGCGCTGCTCGACCGGCGCCGGCAGGGCGAGCTCATCGGCCTCCGCGTAACCCTCACCGGCCGCGCCACCGGCAGCGGCGGCCATGGCCACTCGCACCCTGACTGCTCCCGCCGCCTGAGTACGTGACGCTGCCGCGGCCACCGGTCGAGGAAGTGGAACTGGGATTCAGCCGGCGGGGTGCCGGCTGGGGGGCCTGTGCACCGGCATCTTCACCCTCGACGGTCACCTCGACGTGGAAGATCATCCGGGCAAAGTCACCCCAGACGCTGTTCATCAGGTCCTTGAACAGCTCGAATGCCTCGTTCTTGTAGGCCACCAGCGGCTCGATCTGCGCGAAGCCCCGGAGGTGAATGCCCTCACGGAGGTAGTCCATGTCGTACAGGTGCTCTCGCCAGCGCTGATCGATGATCTGCAGCAGCAGGAAGCGCTCGAGCGCGCGCATCAGCTCGGCGCCCAGCTCCTGCTCGCGCTGGTCGTACTGAGCCAGGGCTTCCTCCTGCAGCCGCAGAGTCAGGGGCTATGGCCCGGAAGGGCTGCCGTACCGGCCGAAACACCCGTGGTGGCCCGACGACGCGAGCGAGCCCGAGGCCGACCGCGAGGCGGGCGAGATGTTCGCGACGCTGCTGGAGTCCGACGCAGGCACCGTGACGACCCGGCCACCCACCGGGATGGGCACCGGGTGTGGGTGACGCTGACGTTCAACCGCGCGGAGAACCCCGACACCGGCGAGAAGCTGATCGTGGGCACCTTCCGCGACGTCACCACCGAGCACTACGCGATCCAGCGGGAGCTCCGCACTGGCCGGACTGGGCTGGCGGCTGGCCGAGGCGGGCAGCCTGTCCGACGCGCTGATGGGCGCGATGACCGAGTTCCGCGACCAGTGGCGCGCCCGGCGCGTGCTGGCCGCGACGTTCACCGGCGACGGCGCGCCCACCGCGATCACCGCGCACGAGGGCGACGAGGTGCGCGACTGCGCCTGGGAAGACTTCCCCCGGGCCTGCGCCACGGCCTCCAGGACCTGCGCGACCAGCCGTTCCTGCTGCCGGTGCCGATCGACGGCGACGAGGGCGAGCTGACCGGCATCACCATCGACCACCCGGAAGGGCGGCTCGCGCTGGTCGTCGACATGGGCGGCGGCGGCGGTTCAACCGCGAGGACGAGACGTTGCTGGCGCTGCTCGCCGGGCACCTCGCCCAGGGCCTGGGGCGGGCCTACCGGATCGACCAGCAGCGGGAGACGGCGCTGGCGCTGCAGCACGCGATCCTGGGACCCGCCCAGCTGCCGCCCCGGTTCGCCGTGCACTACGAGCCGGCGAGCCCGCCGCTGGAGGTCGGCGGCGACTGGTACGACGTGGTGACGCTGTCCGACGGCCGGATCGGCATCGTGGTCGGCGACTGCGTCGGGCACGGGCTCGACGCGGCGAGCGTGATGGGGCAGCTGCGCAGCGCCTGCCACGCGATGCTGCTGCACACCGCGGACCCGGCGGGCACGCTGACCGCCCTCGACGCGGTCGCCCGTGACCTGAAGGACGCCTGGTGCACCACCGTGTTCTGCGCGGTGCTCGACCCGGCCGCGGGGGAGCTCGTGTACAGCAGTGCGGGGCATCCACCCGCGCTGCTGGCCGCGGACGACGGCCTCGTCGAACTGCTGGAGGGCGGCCACGGCCCGGTGCTCGGCATGCCCGCCCGCCGCGATCGCGCCAACGCGACGGTCGGCGTGGGCGGCAAAGCGGCCCTGCTGCTCTACACCGACGGACTGGTCGAGCGCCGCCACCAGCCGCTCGACGACGGCATCGCCGCCGCGGCCAAGCTGCTCACCGAGCACCGGGCACTGCCCGCGCGCGAGGTCGCCGACCGGATCATGACCGGCATGGCCCCGGCGGCCGGGTTCGAGGACGACGTGGCGCTGCTGGTGTTCCGGCCGCCCGTGCCGCTACGGCGGATCTTCCCGGCCGACCCGGGCCAGATCGGGACCGCGCGAGCCGAGCTGCGTGCGTGGCTCGCCGACCACGAGGTGCCCGGCAAGCAGGCCGAGGACGTGCTGCTGGCCGTCGGCGAGGCCTGCACGAACGCGGTCGAGCACGCCTACCGGCCCGACGCGGACGGCGCCGAGTTCTCGATGTCCGGGCAGGTGGCGGGCGACGACCTCACGATCACCGTGACCGATCACGGGCGGTGGCGGACCCCGAACCCCGCCGCGGACCCGTTCCGGGGCAGGGGCCTGATGCTCATGCGCGCCGTGATGGACGAGGTGCGGCTGCACCACGACACGCAGGGCACAACCGTCGCCATGCGGGTGAAGATCAGGCCTTGAGGCGGACCGCGCCGGTCAGAGCGCGGTCAGCGCGAACACCCCGGTCACGATGAGCGCGGCGACCTTCAACACCTCGGTCGCGACGTAGCCGAGGTGGGCGTGCGAGCGGGGTGCGTCCTCGCCGGCGAGCACCCGGTCCGACCGCCGGTTGAGCACAGGCCGGATCGCGGCGAGCTGGGTCGCCAGCACCGCCGCCACCACGACGGTCGCCACGACGACCCGGCCCGGCAGGCCTGCGGTGACCGCCGCCACCACCAGCAGCACAGCGAGCACCGCCTCCACGGCGTTGAGCGCGCGGAACACCAGGCGCCCGATGCCCAGGCCGATCCGCACGGTCACACCGGGCGCGCGGAACTTCAACGGTGTCTCCAGGAACGAGATCGCCAGCACCATGCCCAGCCACGTGAACACGACGGCGGTCAGCAACTGCGCCACGTCAGCGAACCGTCCGCTCGGCGGAGCTGTCGGTGGCGTCGGAGGGCACCGCCGCGCCACAGCGCTCGCACACCGCAGGGAGGTCGGCCTCGACGAGCAGCCCGCACTCCGGGCACACCCGCTCCAGCCAGCACACCGATTCGCCGCCCTCGGGGATGTCGTCCGCCATGCCCTCGATTCTAGTGACCCGGCATCGCCTTGTTGGCCTTGTACGCTGTGGCTAGCATTCACGTTGACAATTCACCAACGACGGTGAGGTGGCGTGATGCGCACCAGCTTGCGGACGTTGCTCGCTCTCCTGGCCGTGCTGGGCGCCTTGCTCGCGCCAGGCACCGCCCAAGCCGCCACCCCGGCAGCCGCCGCGCACCCCGGACACGGGGCGACGGTCGTCAGCCAGGTGCAGGTCGCGCCTCGCCAGGTCGACCTCACCATCGACTCGCCGGCGCTCGGCACGACGGTGCCGGTCCGCCTGCTCACCCCGGACGGCTGGGACACCCGCCGCCCCGGCCAGCGGTGGCCGACGCTGTGGCTGCTCGCCGGCTGCTGCGGCGACTACACGGCGTGGACCGCGCGCACCGACGTCGCGAGCATCCCGGAGCTGCGCAACGTCCTGGTCGTCATGCCCGAAGCGGGCACCACCGGGTTCTACTCGAACTGGTGGAACAACGGCGAAGGCGGTGCGCCCGCGTGGGAGACCTTCCACCTGACCGAGCTGCGCGACCTCCTGGAGCACGGCTACGGCGCCGGTCCTGACAGGACGGTGGCGGGCCTGTCCATGGGCGGTTTCGGCGCGTTGTCCTACGCCGCACGGCATCCGGGCATGTTCCGCGCGGCCGCCTCCTACAGCGGCGTGGTCCACCCGCTCTACCAGCCGGGCGGCCCGGAGAACGTGATCGGCATCGTGCAGAGCGAGGGGTTCGACGGCACCGCGTTGTGGGGCGATCCCGTTGCCCAGCACCAGATCTGGGCGGCTCACGACCCGTACACCCTGGCGGGTGCCCTGCGGGACACCCCGCTGTTCCTGTCCTGTGGCGACGGCACCGCCGGGCCGTTCGACCAGCCCGGCGCCACCAGCGCGTTCGAGACGCTGTTCCTCGCGGAGAACCAGAGCCTCGCGCAACGCCTCACCGCTGTGCACGCCCGCCACGTGGTCACCGACTTCTACGGTCCCGGCACGCACTCGTGGCCGTACTGGCAACGCGAGCTGCACCGGTCGCTGCCGCTGCTGCTCGGCGCCATGCACGTCACCGGCTGACCGACACCTCGCAGGCCATCGGCAGGTGGTCGCTGGCCACCGGGTCGGACATCACCACGGCGCACCGCCCGGCCTGGGCGGTGCCGCCGGTGAGCACGTAGTCGATGCGCTTGACCGGCCCCTCCGCCGGGTAGGTCAGCCCCGCGCCGTCGCCCGCGGCCGGCCACGCGTCGGTCAGCGTGGTGAGCATCGGCGCGAGTTCCGGCGCGTCCGGCTCGGCGTTGAGGTCACCCATCAGGATGACCGGTCCCGCGTCGCCGACCATCCCCGCGATCTGCTGGGCCTGCTGCGTGCGGTCGAGCGTGCTGTAGGCCTCCAGGTGGGTGTCGTACACGTGCACCCGCACGCCGCGCACCTCGAGGTCGGCGCGCAGCAGCCCGCGCTGCTCCTGGTCGGGGGAGCGGTAGAGCAGGGTGTTCTGCCAGTGCGTGATCGGGTAGCGGGACAGGATCGCCGTGCCGAACTGGACGCGCGGCTGACCAGGCGCGGGCGGGTCCTGGTCGATGTTCGCGCCGAACACCACGTGGTAGTGCAGCAGCTTCGCCAGGAGCGCGGGCTGGTCGGCCCAGTCGCTGCGGGCGGAGTAGTGCCGGTCGATCTCCTGCACCGCGACCACGTCGACGTGGTTGTCGGTGACCACCTTCGCGATCCGCGCCGCGTCGAGCACGCCGTCGGTGCCCACCGCGTGGTGGATGTTGAACGACATGGCGACGACGGTGCGGGTGCACGGCGCGGCGGCCGCGGTGGCGGTGAACCCGGACACCCCCAGGCCGGCGACGAGGAGCGCGGTCACCCAACGACGGAACATGGCGGCCTCCACACCTAAGTTGGTGACTTTCTTACCAGAGCCGACCCCGGGTTCGTCAGTCCTGGCCGCCACCTCGCACCGGGAGGTGGGAGTACCCGCGCAGGACCCGTGTCTCCCTGCGGACCGGGGTACCCGCCAACCGTAGGCCGGGCAACCGCTCGAACAGCGCCTGGAGCGCGATCCGGCCTTCGAGCCGGGCCAGCTGGGCGCCGAGGCAGTAGTGGATGCCCGCGGCGAACGCCAGGTGCTCGCGGGCGTTGGCGCGGGTGACGTCGAACCGGTCCGGGCCGGGGAACACGGCCGGATCGCGGTTGGCTCCGCCCAGCATCACGATCACGCCCCGGCCCTTCGGCAGCGGGTGCCCTGCGAGCTCGGTGTCCTCGCGAGCGACCCGCAGCGTGACCTGGACCGGCGAGTCGTAGCGCAGCACCTCCTCCACCACGCCTGCCCACAGCGAGGGGTCGGCCCGCACCGCGGCCAGCTGCTCGGGGTGCTCCAGCAGCAGCCTGACCCCGTTGCCGATGAGGTTGACGGTCGTCTCGAAGCCGGCGCCGAGCAGCAGCAGGCCGGTCGCGCGCAGTTCGGTGTCGGTGAGCTGGTCGCCGTCCTCGACGGTGTGCACCAGCGTGCTCAGCAGGTCGTCGCCCGGCTCGTGGCGCAGCCGCGCGAGGTGCTGCGCCGACCACGCGTGGATCGCGCGCAACGCCCGGTCGGCGCGCCGGAACGACCGCCAGGACAGGTCCGGGTCGAGGGTGGCGGCGGCGTCGTTGCCCCAGCTGAGGAACTGCGCGTGCAGCTCGGCGGGCACGCCGAGGATCTCCGCGATCACCGTCACCGGCAGCGGCCCGGCGTAGGCGTCGACCAGGTCGAATGGTTCCCCGTCCGCGACGCGGTCGAGCAGCTCGTTGGCGATCGTGCGGATGCGCCCTTCCAGCGCAGCGATCGCGCGCGGCGTGAACGCGTGCGCCACGAGCTTGCGCAGCCGGGTGTGCTGCGGTGGGTGGATCGCCAGCAGCGACGGCGGGTCGACCGGGCCGAGCGCCTTCGGGTCGACGGCCGCCGCGAGCACCCGGTCCAGCAGCGCCGAGACGCCGCCACCCGGGTTGGCGACGAACCGCTCGTCGCGCAGCACCTTGTTGGCCACGCCGTGGCTGGCGGTCGCCGAGACGAACGCGTTCGTCACCAGCTCGCCCTGGGCGCGCAACCGGTCGTAGGCGCCGAACGGGTCGTCGCGCAGGGCGGGATCGGCGGTCAGCCGCGCGATGAGGTCACCGCGCCGGGCCGCGGTCCGGATCGCGAACGTCGGCAGGCCGTAGCGGATCGCCCACACCGCCGTGGAACGCACCGCGCTCATGCCGCACCTCCCAAGTGGACGGTGGTGGTCTCCGGTGCGGGATCGGTGAACGACAGCCCGCCGAGTCCGGCCGCGTTGCGGCGCAGTGCCCGCAGCAGACCTGGGTGTTCGGCGGCGAGTTCACGCAGCGGCCGGTCGCCGGCCTGTGCCTGCACGGTGACCTCCCAGCGCCGCCACAACGCGAGCAGCAGCCCGCGGCGGTCACCGAAGACCTCGGCGTAGCCGGCGCGCCACGGCGGCATGCCGTCTCCCGTGCGGTCCAATTCGTCCTCGATCTCCCGCAGTGCCGCGTAGTAGCGGTGCGCCTCGTCCCAGCCCATGCCTCGACGCTAGGCCCGCGACCGGGTGGCGCGCGTCGCGCTGTGGACGGGAATCGCGTTCCTACCGTGGTAGGAGCCGCCGTCCCGTCCACGGGCGGATGACCCGGGGTCCGGCGGCTTCCTACGATGGTGCGGTGCTGACGGTGCCGACCCTGGTGACCAGGGCGATGGCGCGGATCGAGGAGAGCTGCGCGCGCCTCGGCGTGCCCTACCCGTGGTGGATTCCGGCGTGGTCGACCGCGGCCGGTGCGGTGATCACGGTCGCGGCCCTGGTCCAGCGGCGCGCCATGCCCGTGGGACTGCTCGTGCTGGCAGGGGCGCTCGCGCTCGTGCCATTGCTCGCGTGGACGCTCACGGGCAGGCTGCTGCGGCCGTGGATCGAGGCCGTGCTGGTCACCGCCGCGGTCGTCGTGCTGCTGACCCGGCCGGTCGAGATCGACGTGGCGCCATGGCTGCTGACCGTGGTCGCCGCCGAGGTGGCCGCGACGTCCCGGCCGGTGATCGCGCTGGCGGTCACCGCCGTGGGCTGCGCGGTGCCCATCGCCGCCGGGCTGCTCGGGCACCTGCAGGGCGCGCCGGTCCACGTCGTCGGCGTGCTGCTCGGGCTGGAGGTCGGCGTCACGCTGCGCTGGCAGATCCGGGCCCTCGCCGCCGAGCGGGCGAACCGGGCGATCGAACGCGAACAGGCCGTGCTCGCCGAACGCCAGCGCATCGCCCGCGAGGTGCACGACGTGGTCGGCCACTCGCTGAGCATCACGCTGCTGCACGTCACCGGTGCCCGCCACGCACTGCAGCACGACGGCGATGCCGTCGACGTCGCCGAGGCGGTCGACGCGCTCACCGAGGCCGAGCGGATCGGGCGCAGCGCCATGACCGACATCCGCCGCTCGGTCGGCCTGCTGCCCGCCAGCACGCCCAGCACCCAGCCGCTGCCCGGCGTCGAGGAGATCGCGACGCTGGTCGAGCGGACCAGGGGCGCGGGCATCGCGGTGCGCTACGAGCGCAGCGGCGACCTGTGCTCGGTCGACGCCGCGTGCGGCCTCGGGCTGTACCGGATCGCGCAGGAGTCGCTCGCGAACATCGTCAAGCACGCCCCGACCGGCACCGCGGACGTGCTGCTGTCCGTCCGCGCCGGCACCGCGCGACTCACCGTCCGCAACTCACTATCCACAGTGGAGCGTCGCGAAAGCGTTGCAGGCACGGGTTTAGACGGAATGTCGTCGCGGGCCGCCCAGCTCGGAGCCGAGCTGACCGCGGGCCCCCGGGACGGGCACTGGGTGGTCGACGTGACCGTCCCGGTCGAGCTGGAGGCACCGAGCACCCCATGACCGAGACGACCGACCGCGAGATCCGCCTGCTGCTGGTCGACGACCAGGAGCTGGTGCGCTCGGGCCTGCGCCGGATCCTGCGCAAGCGCGCCGGCTTCGTCGTCGTCGCCGAGTGCGCCGACGGCGCCGACGTGCCCGCTGCCCTTGCCGCGCACGGCGTGGATGGCGTGGATGGCGTGGATGGCGTGGATGGCATCGACGTGATCGTGATGGACCTGCGGATGAAGCACGTCGACGGCATCGAGGCGACACGCCGGCTGCGCCGCGATGGCGATCTGCCACCGGTGCTCGCGCTGACCACGTTCGACGACGACGAGCTGCTCTCGGGCGCGCTGCGGGCGGGCGCGGCGGGCTTCGTGCTCAAGGACTCCCCGGCCGAGGATCTGATCCGTGCCGTGCGGACGGTCGCCGCGGGGGACAGCTGGCTGGATCCGACCGTCACCGCACGGGTCCTCGCGACCTACCGCCGGGCCGCGCCGGCCACGCCCGCCGGCCCGGCGCCGGAGCAGTTGACGGCGCGCGAGCTGGACGTGTTGCGCGCCATCGGCCGCGGGCTGAGCAACGCCGAGATCGCCGGGCGCCTGGTGATCTCCGAGGTCACCGTGAAGAGCCACATCGGACGGATCTTCGCCAAGCTCTGCCTGCGCGACCGCGCCGCCGCGATCGTCTACGCCTTCGACCACGGCATCGTGGGGCTGCCGGGTTCGCCGTGATGGGGATGCAGGGATGGGATGCTGGGTGGCGTGGCACTCGACCAGCGGCTCGTGGACGCCGCCGTGGACCAGCTGACCCGCCGGTGGCCCGAGGGCGGGTGGCACGTCGCGGCCGCCGTCCGCTTCGCCGACGGCACCGTCCTCACCAGCGTTGGCCTGGACAACCTGCACGCCGGGGCGACGCTGTGCGCGGAGGCGGGCGCGTTGTGCCAGGCGTACACAATGGACGGTGCGGTGGTCGCGTCGGCGTGCGTGTGCCGCGACGACGCGGGCGTGATCTCGGTGCTGGCGCCGTGCGGCATCTGCCAGGAGCGCCTCGCCTTGTGGGGCCCGGACGTCGAGGTCGCCGTCGCAGACGGCACCGGGTGGCGGTCGCACACCCTGCGCGAGCTGCACCCCCACTACTGGGCCACCCACTTCGGCGAGAACGGCGCGTGGCCGGGCACCCAGGTCCACCTGTCATGACCGTGCGCCACGTCACGACCCCGGTGCTGGACATCGCCTACGAGCGGACGGGCGATCCCGGTGGGCTCCCGGTCGTCCTGTTGCACGGCTTCCCCTATGA
Organism: uncultured Solirubrobacterales bacterium; assembly: GCA_963844475.1. Classification (GTDB taxonomy): domain Bacteria; phylum Actinomycetota; class Thermoleophilia; order Solirubrobacterales; family Solirubrobacteraceae; genus Palsa-465. Next base: position 879,070 of record CAWJOL010000004.1, read on the forward strand.
CGTGCGTGCGTTCGACGAGGTCGCGCCCGTCCTCGCCGACTCGGGCGCGGTCGTGCTCGCGCCCTACTTGCGGGGCTTCGGCGCCACCCGGTTCCGCGACGACGCCACGATGCGCTCCGGCCAGCAGGCCGCGCTCGCCCAGGACCTGCTCGACTTCCTCGACGCCCTGGGCATCGGGTCGGCGGTGCTCGCAGGCTACGACTGGGGCGGGAGGGCCGCGTGCATCGCCGCCGCGCTGTGGCCGCACCGGGTCCGTGGACTGGTCACAGTGGACGATTACAACATCCAGCACCTCGCGTCGGCGGGGGAGCCGGCCAGACCGGAATGGGAGCGAACGTACTGGTACCAGTACTACTTCCACTCCGAACGCGGTCGCCGCGGCCTCGACCGCAACCGCGACGAGCTGTGCGCCCTGTTGTGGCGCACGTGGTCCCCGACGTGGGCGGGTGCGGCGGCCGCGTTCCCGGCCACCGCGCCCAGCCTGCACGGACCCGACTTCGTCGACGTGGTGGTGCACTCCTACCGGCACCGGTTCGGTCTCGCCGACGGCGACCCGCGCTACCAGGCGCTGGAGGACCTGATCGCCCGGGAACCACGGATCACGGTGCCCACGGTCGTCCTGGAAAGCGGGGCCGACGGCGTCGGCGGTCCCAGCGCGGCCGAGGACCGCGAGTGCTTCACCGGTCCCTACGAGCACCGGCTGCTGCCCGGCGTCGGCCACAACGTCGCGCAGGAGGCACCGGCCGACTTCGCCGATGCCGTCCTCGCCATCGGGTGAAGCCGGTACTACCCGGCCGGGACCGTGCGGTCGAAGCTGCCGAACACCCAGGTGCCGGGCTCGGCCGGGTCGTCCCCGGTCCAGAACTCCGTCCACAGCACGCGGAACTCGGCCCGGGACAGGTGGCCGTCGCCGTCGAGGTCGAGCAGCGGGAACACCGCGTCGGTGTCGGTGGGCTCGCCGCGCCACGCCTCGATCATGCGGCGGTACTCCTGCGCCGACACGCGGCCGTCGCCGTCCTCGTCCACGGCGTCGAACATGGAGTCCGCGGTGTGGACGACGGCGTCCGCCATCTCGCCGAGCAGGTCGACGACCAGCAGCACCTCGTCCAGGGTGACCCGGTCGTCGCGGTCCTGGTCCGCCGCCGCGCGCAGGGTGGACCACCAGCCCATCATCACCTCCGCCAGGTCGGCGCGGCCGGGCGAGCCCGGCTCGCCGCCGCGCACCGCCAGCCACCGATCGGTCAGCGCCTGGAAGTCGGACTCGTCGAGGAAGCCGTCGCCGTCGTCGTCCATCGCCCGGAACACGTTGTCGATCTTCTGCCGCTGGAACCCGCTCGCCATCGTCGCGTCCTCCCTGTGGTGCCGCACCGGCGCTCAGCGTCGCGCCGGTGCCGTTCGCCGCCCACCGCCACAAGGGCACACGCGACACACGACCGAGTGAATCCAGCGCTCACCCACCGTCACAGCTAAAGTTCCGGGATGGAACGGACGAGCCAGGACGGCGGCGCCGCGCTGACCGCGGACCTCTTCGTGTCGGCCGACGGGTGGGCCGCGGGCGCGGACTCGCCGGGCTTCTTCGGGTACTCCGGCCCGGAGCTGCAGGAGTGGATCGGCGCGGAACTGGCGCAGCCGCAGGTCGTCCTGTTCGGCAGGCGCACCTACGAGCTGCTGGCCGCGGTCCCCGACGATGCGCAGGATGCGACGTGGATCAGGGAGCTGGACAAGGTCGTCTTCTCCCGCACGCTCGGGTCGGTGGCGTGGCCGAAGACCCGCCTGTGCGAGGCGGACCTCGTGCCCGAGGTGGCCCGGCTGAAGGCCGAGAGCGACGTCCCGCTGCGCACGATGGGCAGCCTTTCCGTTGTGCGCCAACTGCTCGACGCGGGTCTGGTGGACAGGTTGCGGCTGATGACGTTCCCGTTGCTGGTCGGTCCGACCGGCCGCGAGGCGGTGTTCGAGCAGGTCGCGTCGGCCGACCTGGAGCTGACCGGGCACCGGGTGCTGGACGGGCGTGTCCTGCTGGTGGAGTACCGGCCGACGGGCCGTGACATCCCGCGCGCTCAGTGATCGAGGTACGCGTCGCAGGCCCGGCGGACGGTGAGGCGCTGGGCGAGATCCACGCGGCAGGCTGGGCGGCGGCGTATGCCGGGTTCTTCGCGCCGGAGTTCGCCGCCCGCAACGTCGAGGACCGGCGCGTGCGGTGGCACAAACGGATCGCGGACGGCGAGGGCACGATCCTGCTGGCGGAGTTCGACGGCAGGCCGCTGGCGCTGTCCTGGTACCTGCCGTCCCGCATGCGGGACGGTTTGGGCGAGATCAACGGCTTCTACGGCCACCCGGACGGCTGGGGGAGCGGTGTCGCCCCGGCGTTGATGACCGAGACGTTGAGCCGCCTGCAGACGGAGGGGTTCTCCCGCGTGCACCTGTGGACGCTGCGCGACACGCCACGCTCGCGCCGGTTCTACGCGAAGTGCGGCTTCACCGAGACCGGCGCCACCCGTCTTCTAGACTTCGGCGATGGCAACCCTTTGATCCAGGTCGAGTATGAATTTGATCGCAGTCCGGCTTCAACCTCGGGCTTGATTGTTTAACGCTGGTTCGGTGGAGTAAAGGGCGCTTCGCGTCGGCTCCGCCGATGGCCTTCGGCCACCCTTGACACCACCGCTCCAGCGTTAAAGGCGGCCCGGACGAGGTTGAGGGCGGGGTCTGGCTTCGGCCGGGCTTGTTTGCGTTGCCGGGCGGCGGTTGCGTTTCGGTGCGGCGGCTTGCCGCCGCCGTTTAGGCGGCGCGCCGCAGCCACGCCGGTGGCGTGAACACCGGTAGCCCGTTGTCCATATGCACCTGCCACCCGGCATGGTGGATCAGCCGGTGGTGGTAATGGCACACCAGCACCATGTTCGCCAGCGTTGTCGGTCCGCCGTCGGCCCAATGTTGCACGTGATGGGCGTGACATTGGTGGGGTGTTCGCGCACATCCCGGGGCGGCGCAGCCCTTGTCGCGGATGGCCAACGCTTGGCGTTGGCGTTTGCTGGCGAGCCGCTTGGATTCGCCGATATCGAGTGGCTGGGACTTGCTGCCCAGCACGATCGGGATGATTCCGGCATCGCAAGCCAGCCGCCGGGTCTGCTCGGGAGTCAATGACCGGCCATCGTCGAGGGTGGCGGTCCCGATCCCGGTCTGCAGGGTCTCCAGCGAGACGGTGACCGCGATGTGCGGACGCTCCCCACCCTCCATCGGCGCCTTGCCGCTGTCGGCGGCGAAGCCGATGATCTCAGCCAACGCATCGCCCTGCCGCTCGACCAAGGTCCGGTCATCGCCGGGGCGGGGTGTGGTCAGCGGCGACAGCAGCGTCTTGACGAGCGCAGCGGACTCCGCTCCCAGGTGGAACCGGCCCGTCAGTGACCCGTCCTCATGGTGACGCAGGTCGAGTTCGTTCTGCCCCTCCACCACCGAAGCATCGGCAGGCTCGGGTCCGTCCGGGTCGAGGGTGTTGATGAGGTGTTCCCCGAGCTTGGCCAGCTCGGTGGGGTTGAACTGGTACGCCGCCTCGACAAGCTCCTGTTCGACCTGCTCTGCCACCTGCTCGGGGACTTTGCCGATGACCTTGTCGATGCGGTGGACATGCTCTGCGGAGATGCCGCCTTCGGTCATCGCCGCCCGCACCGCAGGCAGCTTCGGCTCAAGAGGTTGCCCGGTGATCCCCACCTTCGGGCACAACAACTCAACATGATGCTGCAGCCGCTTGGCCTCGCTTGCAGAGACCCGCAAGACATCCATCAGGAACTGCCACAGATGCCGATATCCAGACTCTTTCCACTCTTGCCGGGAAATGATGTCGAGCAGCTCCAGTTCACGTCGCCGCGATTCGGCGACAAACGCTTGAAGCTCCTCCACATCCATAGGTCGAGTATACCACATAAATCGAACAGGCGTGCGACAAAAACCCACCAGCGAGGCCAAAACAAGAGAACCAGGATGGCAAGTGGGTTCGGTTTTACATGGGTGGCGGCGGCCCTAAACTTGCGGTGAGGGCGAGCCGCAGGCCTTCGCCCTTCTTAGCCCGCTGGGCCGCCGACGGGATCCCATGTCAAACCGAACCCACCCCCGAGTGAACCGGCGACCGACCCGCGAACGGCCCCCGCGAACGGCACCCGTGAACGGCACCCGCGAACGGAGAACGAACGGGGGACACGCGGTGCCCGAGCGTGGGACACGCCCGGGGAAGACGATCACCCCACTATCGGACCTGTCCGAACCCCACCACCATGCGCGACAATCGCCGGCGCGACCACCCACCGCCACGGGGAGCGACGATGAGCCTGCCAGCCAGCACCGGCTACTTCCGCCGCAAGCCGATCGAGCAGATCGACGAGCCGGCGAGGCCGGCGGCATGCGGCTGAAACGGGAGCTCGGCCTGTGGCAGCTGACCGCGATCGGCGTCGGCGGCATCATCGGCGCGGGCATCTTCTCCCTCGCCGGCGCGGTGGCCACAAGGACGCCGGCCCGGCCGTGCTGATCTCGTTCCTCATCGCCGGCGTCGCGAGCGCCGCGGCCGCGTTCTCCTACGCCGAGTTCGCCGGCCTGATCCCGCAAGGCCGGTTCGGCCTACACCTACGGCTACGCGGTGCTCGGCGAGATCGTCGGCTGGTTCATCGGCTGGGACCTGCTGCTGGAGTACACCGCGATCGTCGCGGTGGTGGCGATCGGCATCTCCGGCTATTTCAACTACCTGTTGGCGCCGTCTGCACGTTCACCTGCCCGACCTGGATGCTCGGCGCGCCCGGCACGAACCGGCGGCGGGCTCGGAGCTACAAGGTCGATCTGTTCGCCGTCGCTGCTGTGCCTGCTCATCGCGTACCTGCTCAACCTGGGCATGCGAGCGCCGCCCGGTTCGAGACGGCGCTGGTCGTTCCTCAAGGTCGCCGTCGTGCTGCTGGTGATCGTGGTCGGCTTCTTCTACATCAAGCCGGGCAACTACAACCCGTTCTTCCCGTTCGGCTTCGGCGGCGCGTTGACCGGCGCCGCGACGGTGTTCTTCGCCGTGTTCGGCTACGACGCGATGAGCACCGCGGCCGAGGAGTCGAAGGACGCCCAGCGGCACATGCCCAAGGCGATCATGTACTCGCTGGGCATCTCGATGGTGCTGTACGTGCTGGCCTGCCTGGTGCTGACCGGCATGCAGAAGTACACCGACATCGACCCGAAGAGCGGCGTTCTCCACCGCGTTCAAGTCGGTCGGCCTGTCCGGGCTCGGCGCGAGTCATCGCGGTCGGCGCGATCGTCGGCATCCTGACCGTGCTGTTCACGTTCATGATGGGCGCGTCCCGGGTCGGCTTCTCGATGAGCCGCGACGGCCTGCTGCCGCAGTGGTTCGGCAAGACCCACCCGCGCGCGCGACGTGCCGACGCCGGATGACCTGGATGCTGGGCGTCGCGTCCGCGGTGATCGCCGGCTTCCTGCCGATCGGGGAGGCCGCGGAGCTGACCAACATCGGCATCCTGCTGGCGTTCGTCGTGGTCTGCGTCGCGGTGATCGTGCTGCGCTACCGCCAGCCCGGACCTGCCGCGCACGTTCCGCTGCCCGGGCATGCCGGTCGTGCCCGCCGATCGGGATCGTCTTCTCCATCTGGCTGATCACGTTCCTGCACGCCGGTGACCTGGCTGCGCTTCGCGGTCTGGTTCGTGCATCGGCCTGATCGTCTACTTCGGCTACAGCCACCGCAGGTCGCACCTCGGCCGGACCACCGGCCGCTGACCACCTCGGCGGGTCGCCCGCCGGGTGGATCAGCGGTAGCGCGCGCCGGCGATGGTGGCGCTGGCGAAGACCGGCAGTTGCGTCCGCAGGTTCACCAGCTCGATGATCCGGTCCACTGCGCTGCCGGGTTCGGCGACCAGACAGGTCTGAGCTCCGTGCTGAGCGAGGTCGGCGGAGAACCTGGCGAGCATCCGGACCCCGCCGCCCCACAGAACGTGACATCGCGCAGGTCGACGACGACCAGTCGTGGCGGCGGATCGGGGACGAGAGCGGCCAGCTGTGTGCGGCAGTCCTCCACGGTCGAGGTGTCCAGCTCACCGATGCCACGGATGGCCAGTGCATCGTCGAAGTGGACGGTGGCTACGGTGATGTCAGACATCATGCCCTCCTCCAGGGGCGCGTGCGGGTCCGCCGGACGACGCAAGGTCTCAAGCCTGGTGAAGAGCATATCCCTGTGCGGCCGCTTGTCGAGACGAACGACCCTTTGCCACTCGGACTGGCAGGGGAGGACGATGGTCGTGCATGGAATTCGCTCGACTGCGGTATCCGGGACGAGGCAGGACACCAGGAGGTGGCGCCGGTGCCAGAAGCAGGCGGTGACGCACGACGAGACCTCGTCGTGATCGGCGCATCCGCGGGCGGGGTGGAACCACTGCGCACGATCGCGGCGGCGTTGCCGCCGGACTTGCCCGCGTCGGTGCTGGTCGTGATGCACATGCGCACCGAGGGGACCTCGGCGCTCTCGATGATCCTCGATCGGGCGGGGCCGCTGCCCGCGGTGCAGGCGCAGACAGGGATGCAGCTGCGCCATAGCACGATCTACGTGGCACGACCCGATCACCACCTGCTGGTCGACGGCGATCGGCTGCTGCTCAGCAAGGGACCCACGGAAAGCGGGCACCGGCCCGCGGTCAATGCGCTCTTCCGGTCGGCGGCCGTGGCCGCTGGCCCGCGGACGGTCGGCGTGATCCTGTCGGGCGTGCTCGACGACGGCGCGCTCGGCTTGCGTGCCATCGCCGACCGGGGCGGCGTCACCGTCGTGCAGGAGCCCGGGGACGCCCTCTACCAGGGCATGCCGAACGGTGCGCTGCAGCTGGTCGCTGCCGACCACGTGGTGCCTGCCGCGGCGATGGCTGATGTGCTGACGAAGATGGCAGGCCAGGAGGTGGACATGGCGCGCGCACCCGCACCCGCTCCTATGATCGTCCTCGAGGACAAGATCGCGCGAGACGGCATGAGTGAACAGCTGACAAGCCGGCAACGACACCCGGACAGGACGCTGGAGTTCTCCTGCCCGGACTGCAACGGCGCATTGACCGAGGTCGAAGCCGGTAGCGGAGCGTATCGTTGCAGGGTGGGCCACGCATGGTCGCAGGATTCCTTGCTGGCCGCCCAGGGCGACGAGTTGCGGCGGGCGCTGTGGACCGCTCTGCGCTCGCTGGACGAGAAGGTCGCGCTGGCCAACAAGATGGCCCGTGAGGCGGACTACCGGGGCCAGGAGCGGCTGGGTGCCCGGTTCACCGAGACCGGGCGGGAGAGTGAGGCCGCGGCCGATGTGCTGCGCCACTTCCTCGAGAAGATGGAGTCGATGACGTCGGCGGAACCGGCGGAGTCGACGCCGCTGCAGCCGGCGCCCGCGAGCGAGTGACGTGCGCCGGGTGAACACCGAGATTGCGGCGCAGGGCCCGCGCACCGAGGTGAAGGTGTCCGGTGTGCTGTCCGAGCGCACCGCGTCGCGGCTGCGCGACGACCTGGTGAAGTGTTCCGCCGAAGGGCCGGACGTACTCGTCGTGGACGTGGACGCCATGACCGTCACCGCCGACCGGCTGCTCAGTGTGTTCGGGGTGGTGGCCAGACGGCTCGGCCAGTGGCCGGGAGCGATGCTCGTGCTGGTGTGCGGCCGGCCGGACCTGCGTGCAGCCCTCGCGCGCAAGGCCATCGACCGGTTCGTCCCGGTGGTCGACGATGCCGGGCGCGTCGACGAGGTCGTCACCGTGCCGCGGCGCCGCAGGGCGTGGCGGGAGCTGCCCAGGGACGCCGCGTCCTCCCACGCCGCGCGCAGCTTCGTGCGCGACATCTGCGCCGGTTGGGAGGCGGACGCGTTCGCCGACTTCGCCACCTCCATCGTGGGGGAGTTGGTCGAGAACACGATCAAGCACACGATGTCGGGTCCGCAGGTTCGGCTCGAACTGCGCAGGGGCATGTTCACCGTCGCGGTGAGCGACGAGAGCCCGGCCCGCCCGGTGCTGCGCGAGGCGCCGTTGAACGAAGGCAAGGGCCTCGGTCTGCGCATCGTCGGCGAACTGGCGCGGGTGTGGGGGACGACGCCGACTCCCTCCGGCGGGAAGGTGGTGTGGGCGGTGCTCACCGAGGCGTCCCTGCGGTCACGGCAGCACCGACACGGGTAGCGTCTTGTTGGTGAGCGAGCAGGCAACCGAGGGTAACGGCGAGTTCGAGTCGGTGCTCGCGTACCTCAAGGAGGCGCGCGGCTTCGACTTCACCGGCTACAAGCGCACCAGCCTCATGCGCCGGGTCCGCAGGCGGATGGCGCAGGTCGGCGCCGACGTCCTACGCCGAGTACCTGGACCAGCTGGAGGTGGACGCCGACGAGTTCGCCGCGCTGTTCAACACCATCCTGATCAACGTCACCGGGTTCTTCCGCGACCCGGACGCCTGGGAGTACCTGCGCGAGAACGTCCTCCCCGCGCTGCTCGCCGAGCGCAGCCCGGACGAGCCGATCCGGGTGTGGAGCGCGGGCTGCGCGTCCGGCGAGGAGGCCTACAGCCTGGCGATGCTGTTCGCCGAGGCGCTCGGCGTCGAGGCGTTCCGGCAGCGGGTGAAGATCTACGCCACCGACGTCGACGAGGAGGCGCTGCACCCAGGCCCGCCACGCCACCTACACCGCCGCGAGGTCGAAGGGCTTGCCGCGGAGCTGCTGGAACGCTACTTCGAGCGTGCAGGGCGGCCGGTACGTCTTCCGCAAGGACCTGCGCCGGTCGGTCATCTTCGGCCGCAACGACCTCGTGCAGGACGCGCCGATCTCCCGCATCGACCTGCTGGTGTGCCGCAACACGCTGATGTACTTCAACGCCGAGACGCAGGCCAAGATCCTCGAGCGGTTCCACTTCGCGCTGGCCCCGCGCGGCGTTCTGTTCCTCGGCAAGGCCGAGATGCTGCTGAGCCAGACACCGCATCTTCGAGCCCGTCGACCTCAAGCGGCGGATGTTCCGCAAGGCGCCCAACGCGGGCGTCAGCTACAACAACTTCGCCGTCCCAGTCGCTGAGCCAGCGCAGGGCCGGCGCCGACGTCGCGGGCCCGACCGGCTGCGCGAGCACGGCGTTCGCTGCGAGCCCGGTCGCCCAGATCGTGGTCGACCGACGACGAGGCGCTGGCGCTGGTCAACCGGCCAGGCCGAGCAGGCCTGTTCGGACTGTCCGAACGCGACGTCGGCCGGCCGCTGCGCGACCTCGAGCGTGTCCTACCGGCCGGTGGAGCTGCGCGCGCACGTCGAGCAGGCCACGGCTTGAGCGGCGCTCGCTGCGGTCAAGGACGTCGAGTGGCGCCGGGCCGGGCGAGGTCGTCTGGTTCGAGGTGCACGTGAACCCGTTGACCGCCGAGGACAACGACGCTGCTGGGCGTCTCGGTGGTCTTCCACGACGTCAGCGGCGCCCGGCAGCTGCTCGACGAGCTGGAGCGCGCCAACCGGCAGCTGGAGACCGCCTACGAGGAGCTGCAGTCCACCAACGAGGAGCTGGAGACCACCAACGAGGAACTCCAGTCCACGGTGGAGGAACTGGAGACCACCAACGAGGAGCTCCAGTCCACCAACGAGGAACTGGAGACCATGAACGAGGAGCTCCAGTCCACCAACGACGAGCTGCAGACGATCAACGACGAGCTGCGCGACCGCAGCATCGAGCTCGACGAGGTCAACGAGTTCCTCGAGTCGATCCTGACGTCGATCCGGGCGGGCATCGTCGTGGTCGACCCCGAGCTGCTGGTGAAGGCGTGGAACCGCGGCGCGGAGGAGCTGTGGGGGGTGCGCCGGGACGAGGCCGAGGGCAGGCACCTGCTCAACCTCGACATCGGCCTGCCGGTCACCGAGCTGCGGCCGATGATCCGCAACGCCATCGGCGATGTCGCCTACGACGCGACGGTCATGCTCGACGCGGTGAACCGCCGCGGCCGCTCCGCGACCATCCGGCTGCGCTGTGCCGCGCTACGGGGTGCCGACGGCAAGAGCCAGGGCGCCCTGCTGATGATGGAGGACGTCAACGCCGAGGACTGAGCGCGGCACCACGCAGGATGAGTGCGGCGAGGCAGGCGACGACGAGCTGGGCGACGCCGGAGACCACGAAGGTCGCGCTGGGGCTGCCGAGTACACGGGTGAGCAGGCCGCCGAGCAACGCACCCAGCGGCACCGTGCCCCACACGACCGTGCGCCACGCGCCGAGCACCCGCCCGAGCAGCTCCGCGGGCACCAGCGCGTGCCGGGCCGTGGCCAGCACGACATTCGTCGTCACGATCGCCGCGGCGAACACCCCGAACAACACGGCGCCGAGCACCGGCACGTGGGTCAGCCCCATGCCGAGGAAGCCGAGGCCACCGAGGGCCGTCGCACCGGCCAGCGTCGGGATCCGGCCCGCCCGGCCGGTGATCCGCGGTGCCGCGGCGGCGCCGAGCAGGCCGCCGATCCCGCCGACGAAGCTGAACAGGCCGAACACCGCGTCCGACAGCGACAGGTCGTCCAGCGCGTAGAGCACGAGCTGCGCCTGGGCGAGCTCGCTGGTCAGGCTCACCAGGCCGGCCAGCGCAACCAGCCGCAGCAGCACCGAGTTGCGGCCGAGCCAGCGCAGGCCCTCGGCGAGGTCGGCGTGCAACCGCGTCGGCGCGGCCGCCGAGCGCGGCCGGTAGCTGCCTGCGAGCCCCAGCAGCAGGGCCGCGGCCAGCGCGAACCCCGCCGAGCCGAGCAGGAACGGGAAGTCTCCAGTTCAACAATCTTGAGTTGGCATCGGCGAGCATGCGCTCGAGCTCGCGACACCGGGTCTCGGTCTCGTGGTACTTCGATTGATATTCCTTGAGCAGATCGGTGTTGCCATAACCAAGCCCGCCAAAAAAGCTGCCGGACCGTGACTTCATCGCCATGACGGTGTGGCGGCGGTTCGCTTCCTTTTCTGCCGTGGTCTTGGGCATCTCATCAAAGATCGTCTTCAATTCACCCTCCTTCATTGCCGTCCAGAGTTTCTTCTCCGCCTCGAGCGTTCTGACCTTTGACGTGAGTCTGTCCAAATCGCGCAGCAGTGTCAGCTTTTCGAGTTGAGCTCCATGCCAAATTTTTGGCGTCGACGACTCGTTGCCGCAGAGGGCTGTAGTCCTTCTTGAGCGATCTCTCTCGAACTCGACCTTGGCCTTCTCGGTCTGGAGCTTCTCCAAATTCTCGTGCAACACGAGTTATTCTCGAGCACCTCGCGCTGTGCGTCCTTGGCGGACTCCAGCTTGCGGTTCGATGCTCCGAGTTCGCGGCACAAACGCTCGAGTTGCTGCTGGAGCTCAAAGTTCTGAAGTTTGGACTGAACGAGTTCGCCGTGACGTCTTGTTGCGACTGCGCGAGAAAGTCCACAAGGCCATCGTCTACAGTGGGGTCGTCGTCGTCGTTGTCGTCCTCGTCGTCGCTGAGGTCAGAGCTGGCTTCTTTGGCGGCGATGCTCGTAGAGGATCATCGTTCAGAATATGTCCTCGCCAAGGACGTCCGCAAGTGGTTGGGATTTGGCCTGCGCGTCGGATGAAAGGATGGAAGAGGCCGCAGCGCCAAAGGTCTCAAACAAACCACTTGCCACGAGAGCTCCAAAGTCGCCACTCATCCGGATTGAGTTGACAAAATCCATGTAATCATCTTCGACTCATCATCTTCGCCGAGGGTGGGCGCGGACACGGTAGACATGGTATCCTCCTCAAACCGCGATTTGATACTTTCTGAGATGGTGGGGTGAGGGAGGTGGCGTCGTCGTGTGCCGAATAATGGAGTTGCTGTCTATGCTGAGGCGGCTACTGCTGTAAGCGGGCCGATACTCGCCCGTGAGCCTCGAGAGGTTGGCCATACTTTGTCGCTTCTTTTCGCGGGATTCTCGGCGCTTAATTTTATTTTTCTTTCACGCTGCTCGATCTCGTTTAGACGCTTGCGCAGCGACTCGCGCTCGTTTTCGATGTCCATACGCTCCATTTTCATGCCAACTAGTTCTTGGGTGACCTGAACGTGATCCTTTTGCATCTGTGACAGCGCTGTGACGAGGTCCTCGATCTGCTGGTGGAGCGCGGCTGGGTTGTCCTTACGCGACGGCGACCCGTTTGGCGACGGCCCGTTTGATGATGGCCCGTTTGGTGATGACCCGCTCGATGACGGCCGTGTTTAACGATGACCTTTGGCGTATTGTCTCTAGCTTCCAGCCAGCTGCCTCCTCCTGGTTAGATAGAGATGGACGCGAGCGGGAAACGGAGCCCTTTCCAACGCTGCTTGGCATGGCCCCTCGACCTGCCGCCGAAAAACCCAAACCGCACGGCCAGGACCTCCTCGGCACGCCTTCTTCTCGGCCTCGACCTCCTTCATGTAGCCCTCAGCCAGACGGTCGAGCTTCTCCTTGGTGATCACCTGTGACAGACCCATGGCTTCGTTGATAACGCGGCCTGGATGGCCGTCAAAGGCGTCAAAGAGATGCGCGGTAAGAGTGTCCAGAATGTCCTCAAACTCGTTAATCGCCAAAATCTTCTCCTCGTTCTTACGGATGAGCGCAACGGCGACACGCATGATGGTTTCGGGAGCACCCTCGGCAAAGACGAGGTCGTAGATACGCAGAACAAGCGGCATCGGATAGGTGTAGGCAAAGAGGGTCAGGAACCACTGTGAGGCGTACATGGCGGGATGGACCGAGTGAGATGTCAGATGGGCTGAGAGCGTGGGAAGGAGCTGGGCGAGAAGTGACTGGAACTGGAAGAGGCGAAGCTGAAGTCCTTCCATGTTGAGCGTGAACATGGTGCGCATATCGTAGGTCTCCATGAGACTGCATTTACGAGACAAAAACGGGAAACAAAGAATCGGGAAAATGTTTTAGATTCTACAGGTCGATACACGGCCACAAACGAAAAGGCAGATTAAGAAGAAAACAATATAGTGAAGAGGGGAGGAGGGGGGGCCTTACCGAACAAAGACGCAAAAGGCTTGCTGCTCGGTCATGTTCATCAACAGCGGTCCGACAAGGAAACCAAGACCCTGGCAGTAGCCGACAAAGGCATCATAGACACTGTAGGCCCTGAGGACCCTTTCGAGCTTGGTCTGACCTTCGCCACCCTCCTCGCGGAACATCTCGAGGCCGGGGAAAGTTCGGGCAAGATCCCGTTGGATAGTCTTCTCGTAGGGTGATTTTTCCTCGAGCAGACCTGGATATAGCGACTCAAGGTTGGTAGCGGACGACTGGGACATGGCCTGCCAGATGAGGCCGCGAAGCGGCGGGGGATGCCCGGCGGATTTTGTGGGCGAGAAGCGCGGGCGTCTTGAGCGCGATGGTCGGGAAGTTATCGATGAGGGCGCCCCAAAAGTCCCAGTCAATGTTCTCGACATTTTGCTGCCTATCTTCAGAACCAGCAGAATAGGGGCCAT
>CAWJOL010000005.1:0-414869 GCA_963844475.1 uncultured Solirubrobacterales bacterium
CTTAGTAAGGACATATTCGTAATAATATTCTCCGAAATCACATTTATATTTCTCGGCATACTTCGTAAATAGATCTATGAATTTAATCCGTGATTCGGAAAACCATTCATTCAAAATATTATTTCTATCATTGGAATTAAGATGTTTAACTAATTCAAAGGACCAACATTTGGCGATTGTTGAAAGTATCATTTCTCTGATTCACCAACTCAAAATTATAGATTTGGTTAATGAATTTATTCGCTGTTTGTTTATTATCTTTGAACCATTCATATAAATCGTCGTCGGTTATTACGGACAAAATTGGTAATTTGCGAGGAAGTTGATTGTGGATCAAAATCTCTCGCCAATACCAACGGGGGTTATATTGATTGACCAGATAATGTGCAAACTTGGACAAACTAAACCCAATTTCATCATAATGTGATTGGTCATTGTCCACAAGAAAAGGATAAAATTCATGTATATTAACATTTCCTTTATATGTATCGAGAAATGATTTCATCCAATTGGGTGGGACTGCACTACGGATCTGATAAAATATTTCAAGCTGTTCTCCAAATGCAAGATCATATGAATCCAAAAAATGTAGAACTTTTCCCAGATTTGAGTTGGTAAACTTCAAAATCTCCAGTGTAATTGGTTAATATTAGAATCCATGCAGTTATTTCCGTATTTGAAGACATGTGTTGTGTGAATGGTCCAGCAATTCTTTGAACTCCACATGTATCTCCAAGGCCCATAGATTCGGAACGGTTAACCAATATTTTTCGATGAACATAATATTGTCTTTCACAATTTAAACCATAAAGCACATTCCAGAATTGGTAAATATTGAGAATTTTCTTCAATTTCTTCAGCAAATTAAGAATTCGATGAAACCAACCTTCTCGATAATTTTTCTTCAAACGAAAAAGCAGCATCCTCCCACAATAATTTACAATCTTTTAACACATCAATCAACAATTCATTCGAAAGACTCTAAAAGCTTTCAATGAATTGTTTAAATTTTGGGTAATTGAAACGTACAAAATCACATTCTTGACGTGCTTCTTTGAACAAACGTAATACATTTTCTTTCTGCATTTTAAGATGTAGAAAAAGACAATATTTGTGTTCAACTTTATATCAGGACACCTTTATAAAATTGCATTATTCTGAATAAATATCACATATGTTGAAATAAATATATTTCATGTGTTTCGGAACATGATATGGACACTTTCTTCATTTTCTGATATTGCCATTGAATATGGAGCTTTTATCTTCTGATGTGGAAAATTCATAAGTAATCCACCATTACTATCGTATACTTTTAATTCTACCACTTGTATAATCTGGAACAAACATATTTCCACTATTTGGGCCAATTATTAATGTTCTAATATCAATGTCGTCTTGACAACTAAAGCTATGAATAAAATTTCCCTTTTAAATCAAATATTCGCACATTATTTGTATATTCTACAATATACATTTTATTATTCTGTATACTGACAAGTTTAATATTATCAACCATAAAATTTGCATAATCTAATTCATAATTATTAACCAAATTATAAACCAAATTATTTACATCTAACACATTTATTCGGTTTGAATATCCAAATAAATATATTAATCCATTATCGGGATTAACAGCAAGTTTTACTGATTGAGAAAACGCTCCTACATATGTACCATCAGATTTAAAAATTCTAACGTGAAGGTCAGTTTTATCACTGATCAATATTTTATCAGATCTATGATTAAACGCCAACTTCAAAGGTGGAAATTGATTTATCCAAAAAGGAATGGGAATTCGTTTGTGTTCACCATTAGTTTTAATAATATTAAGTTGTAACATATTTTCATTAAAATCGAAAATACATATATTTTTAGTAATAGGATCGATTGTAATATCCTTTGGATTATTGAATTTTATATTTGGGAATAATTTTGTTGGAATGTATGTAGGTATTTTTGATAGAACTTCATGATTAAGTAGCCCCAGACTTAACATACGCGAGAAACAGATTTGCGCTGTTTATATGTCATATGTTCAAGAAACATACGAACAATCTCATTTGGAATAACGGTCATTTTGATGATTCCAATTTGGTAAAATTATTTATAATTTTACGGCAGATCAAAATTTTGAACTTATTATAAAGTTTGTTTGATGTAACATCATATTTTGATGCGTCAATTGATGTTCGTGATTTAGGAGTGTTATTATTGGAATTAACGGAAGTTTTAATTTTTATTTTGATGATTATGACAATGTTAATGATATGGTTAAAGAACAGATTGGATTGGACATTACCGAAGTTCATGTGTGTTGTGTCTCGGCGTCGTACTCGGGCGCCACCCAGCTGGGACTGCCGCCACTGAGGATCAGCCCGTCGATCAGGCTGGCGTGCGAATTGCGCTGCAGGATCACCTGCGCGCCCGGCGGCGCCAGCGCGAGGCACAGGGCGTGGTTTCCCTGGGTGGCGCCGTTGGTCAGAAACCACGTGCGCTCAGCGCCGTAGGCATCTGCGGCCAGCTGCTCGGCCCGCTCGTAGGGGGTCGGCGAGGGCCCGACGTCGATCCCCTCGATGTCCTGGGGGATGTCGAGCAGCAGCGCCTGCTCGCCCAGCGCGGTGCGCAGACCGGGATCGGCGCCGTCGCCGCCCTTGTGGCCCGGCACGTGAAAACGGGTCGAGCCGCGGAACCCGTAGGCGGTGATCGCCTCGAGGTACGGCGCGCTCGGTTGCGCCGGCGGGTGGCGGAAGCTCACCGCTTGGCGGCCTTCAGCAGGTAAGCCCGCACGAAGCCGTCGAGGTCGCCGTCCAGCACCCGGTTGATGTCCCCCATCTCGTAGTCGGTGCGGTGGTCCTTGACCATCGTGTAGGGGTGCAGCACGTAGGAGCGGATCTGCGAGCCGAAGTTGACGTCCTGGGCTTCACCGCGCTCGCGCGCGATCTCCTCGCGCCGCTTGCGTTCCTCCAGCTCGACCAGCTTCGAGCGCAGCATCGCCATCGCGGTCGCCTTGTTGGAGGACTGCGAGCGCTCGTTCTGGCACTGGACGACGATGCCGCTCGGTCGGTGGGTGATGCGCACGGCCGAGTCGGTCTTGTTGACGTGCTGCCCGCCCGCGCCGCTGGCCCGGTAGGTGTCGATCTGCAGGTCGTCGTCGTCGATCTGCACCTCCCCGGCCTCCTGCACTACGGGTGAGACCTCGACGCCGGCGAAGCTCGTCTGGCGCCGGTGGGCGGCGTCGAACGGCGACAGGCGCACCAGCCGGTGCACGCCCTTCTCGCTGCCGTAGAGCCCGTAGGCGTTCTCGCCCTTGACCCGGAAGGTGCCCGACTTGATCCCCGCCTCGTCGCCCGGCGAGACCTCCAGCAGCTCGGCTTCGAAGCCGCGCTTCTCCGCCCAGCGCATTTCCATCCGCAGCACCATCTCGGCCCAGTCCTGGGCGTCGGTCCCGCCCGCTCCGGCGTTGACGGTGACCAGCGCGTCGCCGGAGTCATAGGGGCCGGAGAACAGCCGCTCCTCCTCCAGCGCGTCGAGCTGCGCCTGCACCACGCGGATCTGCTCCTCGAGCTCTCCGGCGATCTCAGGATCCTCCTCGGCCAGCTCGGCCAGCGGCTCGAGATCCTCGACGTCCCGCTCGAGCTCCCGGAACACGGCGAGCTTGCGGCTCGCGCGCGAGTGCTCGGCCGGTCGTCCGCGCCGCCTGCTCCTGATCGTCCCAGAAGCCGGGTGCGCCCATCTCCTCCTCGAGCGCGCTCGCGCGCTCGCTCAGCGCAGCTGGGTCAAAGATAGTCCGCTAGCAGTTTGAGCTGCTCGCGGATGGCTGCGAGTCGCTGTGAGAGCGGCTCTGAGGGGGCGGTGGCCATCGCCGATCACACTAGCAGCGGGGTGCGCGCCGCTAGGCGCCGTGGCACTTCTTGAACTTCTTGCCCGAGCCGCACCAGCATGGATCGTTGCGACCGATCTGGTCGGCCTCGTCGACGCGGCGCTGCTCGACCGGCGGCGGCAGGGCGAGCTCATCGGCCTCCGCGTAGCCCTCGGCGGCCGCGCCGCCGGCAGCGGCGGCCATGGCCATCGCACCCTGACTGCTGTGCCGCCGCCTGAGTAGGTGACGCTTGCCGCGGCCACCGGTCGAGGAGCTGGAATTGGGATTCAGCCGGCGGGGTGCCGGCTGGGGTGGCTGCGCAGCCGCCCTCGTCGCCCTCGACGGTCACCTCGACGTGGAAGATCATCCGGGCGAAGTCGCCCCAGACGCTGTTCATCAGGTCCTGGAACAGCTCGAAGGCCTCGTTCTTGTAGGCCACCAGCGGCTCGATCTGCGCGAACCCGCGCAGGTGGATCCCCTCACGCAGGTAGTCCATGTCGTACAGGTGCTCGCGCCAGCGCTGATCGATGATCTGCAGCAGCAGGAAGCGCTCCAGCGCACGCATCAGCTCGGCGCCGAGCTCCTGCTCGCGCTGGTCGTACTGGGCCAGGGCCTCCTCCTGGAGGCGCAGAGTCAGGTCCTCGCGGTCGACCTGGTTGGCCTCGATCGCCGTGATCTGCGTCGCTCGGGGTGAAGATCTCCTCGACGCGGCGAATCAGGCCCTCCACGTCCCAGTCCTCGACGAAGTCGCCGGCCGTGTATTCCTCGACCAGCCGCTCGATCAGACCTGACACCTCGCCGCGCGCGGCGTCGCTCATGTCGCGGCCCTCCAGCACCTCGTCGCGGTAGGTGTAGATCACCTCGCGCTGCTGGTTGAGCACGTCGTCGTACTCGAGCGTGTGCTTGCGCATCAGGAAGTGCTGCTCCTCGACCTTCTTCTGCGCCTTCTCGATCTGCTTGGAGAGCATCCCGGCCTCGATCGGCTCCTCGTTGCCCTCCTCGTCGACGCTGCCCAGGCGATCGAGGATCTTGTAGATCCGCTCACCGGCGAACAGGCGCACCAGGTCGTCCTGGGCGGAGAGGAAGAACCGTGACTCGCCGGGGTCGCCCTGGCGGCCGGCGCGGCCACGCAGCTGGTTGTCGATGCGCCGCGACTCGTGGCGCTCGGTGCCCATGATGAACAGGCCGCCCGCCTCGAGCACCTGCTCGCGCTGCGCCTCGACCCGACGCTCGATCTCCGGCAGGACCTTCTGGAAGTGCTCGTCGTAGTCCGGCATCCCGGCCTGCAGTCCGAGCTTTGCCAGCTCGAGCTGGGTCAGGTGCTCGGCGTTGCCGCCGAGCTTGATGTCGACGCCGCGGCCGGCCATGTTGGTGGCGATCGTGACCGCGCCGGGTGCGCCGGCCTCGGCGATGATCTGGCCCTCGCGCTCGGCGTACTCAGGCTTGGCGTTGAGGACGTCGTGCCTGATCCCCTTGCGCTTCAGATTCTCCGAGAGCAGCTCAGAGACCTCAACCGAGATCGTCCCCACCAGCACCGGCTGGCCCGGTCTCGTGGCGCGCGGTGATCTCGTTGACCACCGCCGCCCATTTGCCGTCCTTGGTCTTGTAGACCTGATCGTTGCGGTCCTTGCGAACCATCGGCTGGTTGGTCGGGACCTGGACCACCGGCAGCTTGTAGATCTTCATGAACTCGGTCGCCTCGGTCAGCGCCGTGCCGGTCATGCCCGCGAGCTTGTCGTACATCCGGAAGTAGTTCTGCAGCGTGATCGTGGCCAGGGTCTGGTTCTCCTCCTGGACGCGCACGTTCTCCTTGGCCTCGATCGCCTGGTGCAGCCCCTCGGACCAGCGCCGGCCCTCGAGGATCCGGCCGGTGAACTCGTCGATGATCTTGACCTCGCCGTCGACCACCGCGTAGTCGACGTCCCGCTTGTAGAGCGACTCCGCCTTGAGCGACTGGATCAGGTGGTTGACCAGGTGGACCGTTCTCGGCGCGGTACAGGTGATCGATGCCGAGAAACCGCTCGGCCTTGGCCACGCCGCGCTCGGTCACCGCGACCGTCTTGTGCTTCTCCTCGAACTCGTAGTCGAAGTCGGCGACGAACTCCTTCTTCATCTTCGGGTCCATGCCCTCCGGCGTCTTGCCGGCCTTCATCTGCGGCGCGAGCTTGGCGAACTTGGCGTAGAAGTCCGCCGCCTGCTCGGGCGCTCCGGAGATGATCAGCGGCGTCCGGGCCTCGTCGATGAGGATGTTGTCGACCTCGTCGACGATCGCGAAGGTGTGGTAGGGCGACTGGCCCTCCTCGGGCTTCGGCCGGCCGCCGTGCTGGACCTTCTCCTCAAGCGTCGTGGCCATGTTGTCCCGCAGGTAGTCGAAGCCGAACTCGGAGTTGGTCCCGTAGGTGACGTCGGCGGCGTAGGCGTCCCGCTTCTCCTCGTAGGGCTGCATGTTCTGCAGCACCCCCACGGTGACCCCGAGCAGGTCGTAGAGCGGCTTCATCCACATCGCGTCACGGCGGGCCAGGTAGTCGTTGACGGTGACCACGTGGACGCCCGCGGCCGGCCAGCGAGTTGAGCACGACGGCCAGCGTCGCGGTGAGCGTCTTGCCCTCGCCGGTCTTCATCTCGGCGATCGCGCCGTCGTGGAGGACCATCGCGCCGATCATCTGCACGTCGAAATGGCGCATCCCCATCGCGCGCTTGCCGGCCTCGCGGACGAGGGCGAAGCACTCGAACATCAGCTCATCGAGGCTCTCGCCCTCCCGCGCACGCTCGCGCAGGCCGTCGGCGGCCTCCTTCGAGCTCTGCGTCGGTGTAATGCTCGAGCTCCGGCTCGAAACCATTGATCCGGCCGACGCGCTGTTCGTAAGTTTTGAACTTTTTCGCCTCGCCCATGCGAAGCGCGCGGTCCAGGATGGACATGGGTTCAGCGTAGCAGCGGAGGGGTGCCGCAACGCCCGGCGGAGGCTCTGCTGATGCGATTGATCAGAGGCCCGTCAGCTCAGGCGGCAGGCGAGATGTCCCCGGCCACCGGCGTGCCGGCCGCAGCCCGCGATTCGCGCCGCTTGCGCCGCTTGTCACGGTGACGCTTGACCTGCCGTGAGAGCTCATCGGCGCAGAGGTTGATCGAATGGGTGATGTCACCCGAGGCGTCGTGGGCACGGAGCGTCACGCCCTTGAGGTGCAGCGTGACCTCCGCCACCTGCGAATCGGCGATCGCGGGGTTGCGCTCCTCGTAGAGCTCCACCTCGAGCTCGGCCAGCTCGGAGACCTGCTTGGAGACCTTCCGGAAGCGTTTCTCAACGTGCTCCCTCAGATCCTCGGACACGGGCAGGTTGCGGCCCTTTACCTCGATGCGCATCGGCCGACCTCCTAGCTGGAAGGTGGATGTCGTCTCGACCCGGGAGAGTAATCCTCCACAGGCCGGTTGTCGATTGCCACAATGGCCCCGTGGCCCCGAAGATCGCCTGGTCCTTTGAGCCCGGCGTGTTGCTGGCCGTCCTGGCGCTCGGGCTCCTGTACCTGAAGGCCTGGCGCCGGGCCCGCACGCCGGCGTGAGCCCCATCCCCCGTCGGTCGCCCGGCTGGCGCTGTTCACCGGCGGGCTGCTGATGATCCTGGTCGCGCTCGTCTCCCCCGTCGACGAGCTGGGACAGCAGCTGATGCTGATGCACATGCTCCAGCACATCCTGCTGCTGGACGTCGCGCCGATCCTGCTGATCCTCGGGCTGACCAAGGTGCTGATGCGCCCGGCGACCCGCCGCGTGAGCGCGATCGAGCGGCGCGCCGGTTACCTGGCCCATCCGGCCGTCGCGGTGCATCTTGTACGCCGGGTTGATGTGGCTCTGGCACGTCCCCGCGATGTACGACGCGGCCCTGCGCAACGCCAACATCCACGCGCTGGAGCACATCTGCTTCGCCGCAGCCGGAGGGCTCTACTGGTGGCATCTGCTCTCGCCGATCCGCGGCCGTATGCGCTTGGGCGGGATGGGCCCGATCGCCTACATGGTGAGCACGAAGCTGCTGGTGGGGATCCTCGGGATCGGGCTGGCCTTCGCCCCAACGGCGATCTATCCCTTCTACGCGCATCATCCGCACTTCTGGAATCTCAGCCCGCGGGAGGATCAGAACATGGCGGGGCTGCTGATGGCGCTCGAGCAGTCGGTCGTGATGGGCATCGCGCTCGTGTACCTGTTCGTCAGGATGCTCGGCGAGTCCGAGCGTGAGGCCCAGCGGGCCGAGCGCTACGAGGTCGCCTGAGCGCCGGGCCGGTCGAGGACCGACTCCGGCGCCGCGCCATCGGGGGCGCGACGCCGAAGTACGAGCCTCGCTCAGCTGCCTAGCAGGGCGAGCTGCCGTTGACCGTGCTGGTCTCCTTGGTCGCACCACCATCCGGGGTCGAGGTGAAGGCGATCGTCCAAGGGCGCTTGCCCTTCAGACAAGCGACCGAGGCCTGGTTGCCAACCGTCTTGCCCTTGACCTTGGTCGTCACCTTGGCCCAGTTCAGCGTCTCCTTGATGAGCGAGCCGTAGAAGTTGGGCTGGTTGGCGACCTTGGTCGAGACGTCCGGGGGCAGCGGGACGTCCGTGACCAGGTACTTGCCCTGCTGCGAGACGAAGCCCGGGTACGGCGCCGTCGTTCCGGTGGTCAGGCCAGCGCACTGGAGCGCCGAGTGCGTGGTGAAGAAGAACCACAGCTTGCCCTTACCCGCGTTGAACACGTCGAGGTTCGGGTTGCACGCGATGCGGTTGGTCTTCTTCAGCGTCGGATCGCCGAGCAGCGAGTTCACGAGCCCGGTGGCGAACTTGGATTTAGCCGGGCAGAACGTGTCCGACTTCTGCGCCGGCATCTGAGTCGCGCTGCAGGTCGGGAACGCCTTGGCGTTCGAGACCAGCCCGTAGATCTTCGTCTTGATGTCGATGAGGACCGCGGCGGCCTTCGTGCTGTCGGTGTTATTCGCCACCAACGTCTGCTTGAAGCCGATCGGAACCGGCTTGCTCTTGCTTCCGACGCCCTTCGAGAACGTCTGCGTGGTGCCGCTGTAGGTGTTGATCGCGGCGTAGGCCGCGGTCGCACCGACCAGCATGCACAGCATCGTGATGAGTGTGACTTTCCGTCTCATTCTCCTCCTTATGGGTTTGGACGGTGGGGGGTAGTTCTGCGAACAGCGCCGGCCGCGCTCATGGCAGAGGATGAAGCTGTGGGAAAGCCTGAAGCTGACCCGTCGTGGTTGTGCCCAGCGGAGGCTGCGCCTTGCAGGGCGGCCCCCCAGGGCTCGTCGTGAAGTACACGTCCTTGAGAACCGCGACGAGACTAGCCGGAATCGAAGGACCGATGGTGGGTTGCGGGTTAGCCGTACAGAGGTAATTGCCGAACACCGAGAGGCCGCCGGCCAGCTGGTTGTAGCCACCGGGGACCATGTACGGGTTTCCGCGGTTGCTCTGCAGACGGCGCGAATAGCCCGATAGCGCCTCCGGATTGACTGGGTTGGAGATCCGCAGATAGTGCAACAGCTTCGTCTGCGTGATGTTCTGGGCCAGCGCCTCGGTCGTCGCCGCGCTGTTGGCGAAGAAGGCCGCGATCTCTCGCCGGTAGCTGTTGATGTAGTTGAAGATCGGGATGAAGTTGCCGAGGTAGGGCTTCAGCCGCGCGAGCCAGGGAACGCTCGCGTCGAGGAAGCGCTCGAACGCCGGCACGCCGTTCTTCGAGGCCCGGGTGAGCGGACCGAGGTTCTGGAGCAGGGAACGCAGCTCGGGGGCCAGCGTGACGGTTTCCTGGAGCGTGGGGCTCAGCTGGACTGCTGCCGGGCGGAGCTCGTCGATCAGCGGCTTGGCCTCGGTGGCGAACCGTCGCACCCGATCCACGGTCAGCCGGGTGGCCACGGTGAACCCGGGGAAGGCCCGGATCGCGGCGGCCAGGGCCACGTCGCGGGCGGCGGTCGAGGCGAACACGGTGTTTGAGTTGCGGATCAGGCCCTGCAGCTGCGCGGGCGAGCGCGCCAGAGCTCCGAACACCGGCCCGGTGTCTCGCAGCAACGTGCTGGTTGCGGCGCCGTCGCGGCGCAAGACGCTGAGCACAGAGTCGACGTTGGTGGCGAACGGGTAGAACGCAGCGATCGCGGCATTGAAGTCCTGGCCACGGTTGGTCAACGCCATCCCGCCCTGCTGCAGCCAGGTGGAGAACGCCCGCCGGGTTACCGGATCGAAGCTGGAAAGGATCTGGTCGAGCGCGACCGTGGGCGCGATCTGCGCCGACGGAAGCGTCCCTCCGTCGGGCAGCGTCGGGCCGGTCCGCGAGCCCGGGGAAAGCTCGATGTAGGTCTCTCCCAGCAGCGACTTCTGGCGCAGGATGGCCCGCGTGTCGCTCGGACGGGGAGCGTATTGGCTGTCGATCTGGAACACCGCCTTGGTCAGGCCGGTCCGCCGGTCCAGTGAGACCGATAGCACCTTGCCCACGCTGACCCCTGAGATGCGCACGTCCGATTGCTGGGCCAGCTGCACGGCCTGGCTGAACTCGGCTTTGAGCCGGTAGCCCTGCGCAGCCAGCGGCAGCGCCCCCCCGAACGAGATCCAGAGGAACAACAGCAGGCCGACGCACGACGCCGTGAAGGCGACCATGGTCAAAATCAGTCTGGTGCTCGGGGCTTGCTTGTTCACGGAATGCTCGCAGTCGGGCAGAAAGCCCCGCCGATCTTGCTCCAGTCCGGCGCGTTGAGCAGCGCCAGCAGCGGCTTCAGGGCCGGGTTCGCGCTTGCCAGCCCGACCTCGAACAGCTGCAGCTGGGTGCAGGTACCCTCGAACAGACCGCGCACCACCGGGCCATGAGCATCCTGGAGGCTCGTCAGCGACAGTGCGTTGTGGCTGAGCCACGAGCCCCAGAACAGGTAGCCCTGCTTCGAGCCGCCCGGCTGGTAGGCCAGCGTGTTGAACAGGGCGTTGAGTACGCTGATCGAGCGGCTCAGCGCGGGCGTGGCCCGGCGCAGGCTCGCCGAGGCAGGGCTGAGGATCCGAGCGACCGGCTGCACCGCGACTGAGAACGGACGAAGCTGGTCGCGAATCACCGGGGTCGTCTGCCGAAACAGCGGCCGGGCAGCGGCCAGCGCCGGCCCGAATGCGTGCGCGAAGGGCACCAGTCCGCGCAGCGCCGGCGTGCTCTGATTCGCGAACGCCTGCACCTTCCCCAGCGTTTGCGTCGTCTGCTGGAGGGTGCCTGGAAGCAACGTCAGCGCCTGCTCGAGGTTGACGTCCTGCGAGGAGATCGCGGCAAAGTTGGTGTTGGAGGAATTGATCAGCGAGGTGAGTCGTCCGTCGACGGACCCGAGCGCCTGCGTCACCTGCTGAAGGCTGTGGATCGAGCGGCGGATGTTCTGGGTTCGATCCTTGAGCAGCTCGGTGAACGTCCGCGTGTCCCGGGCCAGCGGCGCGAAGCGCTTGAACGTCCCCCGCAGGTCAGCCACCGCCGCCGGGCTGGGCGCCGCCCCGTTCGCAGCTCCGTCATGGAACAGCTGTGCGCCGCCGGCGAGCAGCAGGAGCAGATAGTTGCGGGTATCCACGTCGAGCGTGGCGAGGATCTCCTCGACGTTGACGTCCGGTTGCGTGTTGCCAATCGAGAGCATTCCCCCATCGGGGACCGGAGCCGCGCTGGCGGATCGGCTGCCCGGGTCCAGTGAGAGGTACATGTCCTTGAGCGGCGTCCTCGGCCGCAGCAGGACGGTCGCGTTGCTGTAGATCGGCTGATACTTCTTGTAGAGGTTCATCGTCACAACCGCCTGTCCGCCCTCCAGCTGGACCTTGCCGACCTCTCCGACCTGTACGCCGGCCACGTCGACCGACTGGCCCTGACCAGCTGTCACCGCAGCTCCGCTGGCGAACGGGACACGAACCGCGTAGTAGCTCTTGCCCAGCGTGAACGACGGTTGATGCCCGAGGATGTAGGCGACCACTCCCGCTGCCGCCACGCACAACGCAAGGATGGCGATGAAGTCCTGCCGGTGGATGCGGATCGCTCGTTTCACGAGCCGGGTCCTGTTGCCACTCGGTTCAGCGCGGGAACTGCGTTCCTGAAGCAGGCGACATCCCGGCGGACTGGAGGCGGGGTGCCCGCGAAGGCCGGGCGCGTGCCGAGCGTCGGCACGACCGAATTTCCGTACGCGGGTCCGCCTCCCGGCAGTGACGGCGTCTGGACTCGGTGGTCGCCGCCGCCGGCGTTGGCGCGGATGTAGCGCCCGTTGCCGTCGAAATTCTGAGCCGCGGCGGCGATGCCCACCGCGCTCTGGAAGAGCTCACGGTAGACCGGTTGGCCGCTGCCGATCGGAGCGTCCGCGATCACCTGGTTACCCGTCGGAATGATGTTGTGGTCGAAGCAGCGCGCCAGCAGATCAGCCTGGGAGATGAGCGATCGGGTCGTGGCGATCGTCGCGCCCGTGTTCTGGATCGCCGGAGTGAGGTAGCGCACCAGTCCGCCGAGCTCCCGCGGCGACATGAGCGCACTTGCCTGGGCGAGCCACGGCAGACCGGCATCAATCGCGGGGCCGAGCTGGCCGATACCGGGCGCGAGGGCCCTGGCGAAAGCCTTGGTCGGGCCGAAGGATGCATCGAGCGCGGTGTCCGAGCTCTGGGTGCGCTGGAGGAACGGCGGCAACAGCCCGATCGTCTGGCTCAGCTGCTGCTGGCGGGCAGCGAAAGCTGCCATCGTGGCGTTGAACGTGGTGACGAAGCTCGCCAACTGACTGCCGCTCGCCGCGAGGGCGCGGAAGACACTGGCGTTGCCGGCCACGACGCCCGAGAGGTCGTGAGGCTGGATCCCTAGGAGAGCCTGGTTGACCATGGCCGATGCCTGGAACGCGTCGGCGGAATACCTCAGCGAGGTGTTGAGGGCCTGACCGCCGGTGAGGCGGCGCACGAGCGGATCCTGCGAAGCATCCTGAGCCGCCGTCGGCTGGCCGTCGAGGGCGCCACCCAGACCCCGCAGCAAGGTCTCCAGGTTGGTGCGTGCAGCCGAATTCAGTGCCGAGAGCACGCGGTCAAGCTGGACCGGCCCGGAGGTTCTGCTGACGGCCAGTGTCGCGCCCGAGCTCAGATCGGGCGCAGCTGGAGTTCCGGGACGCAGGTCCACGTAGAAGTTGCCCTCGAGGAAGATCCGCGGCCGGATCTTCACGGTGGCATCCGCGTGGACCGGAAGCCCGTCCGGGTTGATGCTCATCGTCACGACCGCCGCCGGTGAAATCCCCTTCATGCGGGTCACCGAGGTCACCTCGCCGACATCCACACCCGCGATCCGGACCGGTGAGGGGATGTGCAGCTGCGTCTCGCTGGTGAACACCGCCTTGAGCTGGAACGGGGTCCCTGAGAACGGCAGTGCCGCGCCGAACACGAAGTAGCACGCGATCGCGATGACCAGGGCGGCGATCACGCCCGCGGCAAAGCGTGAAACCCGCGGCGTGTGGCGCCTCACCTTCGGCTTGGCGCGGTTCATCCTGTGGGCCTCGTGGTCTTTCCCGTTTTCTCGCCGAGGTTTCCAGGCGGGTTGCCGATTACTGAAGTGGCGGTGTAGTGCTCGTTTCCGGCCGCGCACTCTGGCGTCTGCCCGGGGGCTGCGGTGTTGGGATATGGATTGACGTGCACCGGGCCGTGGTTGTCGTTGGGGTTGCTGGAGGGCGTGGTGTACGGGCGCTGAGAAGGCACGGCCTCGCCCCCGAGGACGTCGTCGATGACGACCACGTCGAAGCGCAGCGCGGTCCCGTTACCAAACGGCTCGCTGCAGGGTGCTCCCGATGTTGCGCAGGAACAGGCTGACGTAGTTACAGGTCGACTGCGCGGGAGTCAGGAAGGCCAGTGGCGAGCGCAGGCTCTGCAGAGTCTGGGTCAGGCGATCGAGGCCCCCGTTGACCGCCTGGCGTCTGCCCGTAGCGCTGCAGGCGCTGCTGAGAGGCTCAGCAGGCGCGCGTCGAGCGCGGTGGTACCGGGTAGGTTGCGCGCCCCGGCGGCGAACGCGTCGGCGAGCACGGGGGCGCTCTGATTCAAGCGTGGCGAACCCGGGGCGCAGCTCCGAGAACAGGCCGGCCGTGTCACGAAGGAACGCCTGCTCGCTCGGACTGTCGTTGATCACGGCGTTGAACGTGGGCGGCGTCTGGGTGATCCAATCCTGGAGGAACGGCACCGCGACGGGAGCCAAGGCGCGGAACGTGGTGTCCAGGTTGACGTACAGGTCGGCCTGGGTCTGCGCCACCGGCGCCACCGCCGCACTGAACGCCTCCAAGCCGCGAAAGAAGCCGGCGAGATCGGTCTGCCGCGACGCCAGGTTGCGCGCCACGGGTCCGAGGTCGCGCAGCAGCGGGACGAATGCGCCGATCGCGTTGTTGATGTCGTTGCCGCGGCCCGGCGACGGCGTCGCTGAAGCCGACCGTCGAAGCCCTGACGCCAACGCGGGTGGCCGGATCGAACATCGAGAGCACCTGGTCAAGGTCGACCTCGGCCCTGGATTGGCTGACCGGGACCGTAGCCCCATTGGCGTACGTACGCGTCGACGTGCCTGGGGTGATCTCGAGGTACTTGAGCCCGATCGCCCCCTTGAGCCTGATGTCGAACGTCGAATCGACCGGTAGCGGCTGCACGGTCTTGTTGAGCTCAAGTGGCAGAACCGCGATCGGCCGGCCGCTCGCGTCGCGCGACGGGGAGGATCGTGCGCACGGCCCCGACGAGGGCACCGCCCATGTGGACCTCGCCGCCGCGAGTGAACTCGGTGGCGTCCCTGACCTGAACGTTCAGGTGGTACTTCGGCACGAAGGGCAGCCCGTTGTTGGCCTGGTAGGCCAGCGTCACCGCCACGATCGTCGCCAGCACGGTGAGCGCGCCGATCAGGATCGGATTCGAGAGAAACGTGGAATCGCGGGGCTCCGCGTCGCCTCATCGCCCCCCGCCGATCAGGTAGTCGAGGAGTCCCTTGACCGCGCCGCTCTGGGGCTGGGCGGCCCCTGAGGTGGCCTTCCAGGCGATCCGGGCGATGTTGCTGGCGACCCGGGCCTGCGGCGCCGGGGTCTTCGTGACGGGCAACGAGGCGGCCCCAGCTGCCGCCGCCACCGCCCCGGAGAAGTTGGCCGAGCAACCACCGGTCGGTCGCTGCACGTACGAGGCGCACCCACCGACCTGCGGCTCGGTCCGGGCGAAGTGCCCAAGGCTGTCGAACGCGTTCGTGGCGCTGACCCCGTAGTAGAGCAGCGACATCAGGTACTCGATCGCCCCGGTCTGGTCCAGGCTCGAGGTCAGCCGGTCGAGCGAGGCCGCGGTCGGGGCCGGCCTGCGTCCCCAGCCGCAGGAGGCGGCGGGCGAGCGGGATCGTCGCCACCAGCGCCGGTTGGGACTTCTGGGATTCGTTGCCGAGCGCAATCAGCGCCGGCCGGGCCGCCCTGCGCAAACGGCGTCAGGTTCTGGAACTGCCGCGACACGGCGGCAGCGCTCTGCGCCAGCGAGGCCATCAGCGGCGTGCCCTGGTCGGCGAACTGGCCGAGCTCGGCGACGAGCGGGCGGAGCTGACGAAGGAACGAGGGAAACAGCTGGAACGTGCGGGAGATGTCGGCGGCTCGGGCCGCGCTCGCCACCGAGGTCGTGTTCGCCTGCACGACGAAGTCCGAGAGCTGGCGCCGGCGCGGGCGAGCGGTGCCAGCACGGCGTCGGACTCGGAGGACAGCCGCGCCAGCACGTGGTTCTGGCGCGCGAGGATCTGCAGCACCTTGTCGGTTTGCCCCAGCGCCGGGTTGGCCCGGTGAACCACGTTGTTCAGGTCGGATCCGCGGGCGGCGAGCCCGGTGCCGAGCTCATCCAGGATCAGCGCGAAGCGCTGGCGCACCGGTTGCTGCGAGATGTCCTGGACGATGTCCGAGTCGATCGGGGAGCTGGTGTTGGCCAGCGGCAGCAGATAGGTCCCGGAACCAGGCCCGCTGGTGATCTTGTGCAGTGTCGGCGAGGAGCGCGACCCCGGCTCGCAGTCGACGTACTTCTCTCCGATCAGCGACTGCGGGCGGATCGCGCAATGTGCGTTGGCAAAGAACGGCGTGAAGCTCACGTTGTTGATCTGGATCGTCACCGCGGCCTTGTTCAGAGGAGAGCTGGCCGGACACGGCGTCTTCGTGCAGACCTCGAGCGAGCTGATCGAGCCCACCGGTGCCCCAGCCACCCGCACGTCCTCACCCGGGACGGCGAAGGCGGCGTCGTCGAAGACCGCCCGTACGGCGTATGTGTGCGCGTGATGCGGCCCCTGGTTGGTGAGCACCACCAAGATGGCCAGCACGAGCACGATCGCCAGCGCGATCCGAGTCTGGAGGCCGGTCACGGTCCGGGCGGAGTAGTCGAGAGCGAGCAGCCCGGTACAGCCCACGGCGCGGACCCGTCCGGTGCCGGCTGTACGGCTCCGCCCGGGGCAACGCTGTGCGAGCCACCTGCATCCCGTCGAAGCGCTGCGAAGCCGGACGGCTGGTGAGCTGGTTCGCCGGGTTCGACTCCGAAGGCACCGAAGAACGGCTGTGTGCGGGCGTAGTGGCCGTTTGCGTCGTAGTGGGCGCCGATCTGACCCAGATTGGTCAATGCGGCGACCACGTCGGGGGTGTACTGCCGGAACGTGTCGACCTGAGCCTGCGAGTCGTTGAATTGCTTGATCATCCGCGGGAATGACGCCTGGGCGAGCTTGGCCAGCGAGGGCGTGGCCTGCAGCAGTGAGATCAGATCGCCGCCGCCGGAGGGATTGCGGATCAGCGCACTGAGCTGGCCGACGGTCGGGATCGACAGCGTGGTCAGACCGGCGTAGTCCCGTGGCGAACGCCGCCAGCCGGCGGGACGCGGGGATCGACCGGACCACAAGCGGATCAAGCGTGTCGAGCGTGGAGCGTAGACCGGCGAAGGTCGAGGTCGAGTGGTTGAGCGCGGGGGCAAGCAGCGACAGCGCTTGCTGGAGGCTCTGGCTCTGGCTCGCGATGGCGCCCGTCGTCGCGTTCGTGTTCGACACGAGCTGCGAAAGCTGCGCAGTGCGGGAGGCGAGGAGCTGCATCGTCTTCGCGCCCTGCACCAGGAGGCTGTCGAACATCGGCTCGCTGCGCGCGAGCTCATGCGTGACGTTACTCGTGCTGACCAGCGCGGGGGCGAAGTACTGCAGCGAGCGACTGGCCTGCGGAGCCTTCCCCTGGATCGCAGCGGCCTCCCCGCGGATGAAGCCGCGCAGCCCGGTCCGCGTCTTCGGGCTGAGCGTGTCGAAGAGCTGGTCGAGGTTGACCTCGGAATGCGTGTGACCGGCCGTGATCAGGCCGCCGTCCGGGATCCGAGCCGCGCTGTTACCCGGCTCCAGCACGACGTACTTGTTCGCGACTCCCGACAGCGAGTTCTCGTAGATCCGCGCGACCGTGCCCTCCGGCAACTTGCCCACGGTCGAATTGAGAGTCAGCGTGACCTGGGCCTGACCATCCGGGGTCAGCCCGATCGACTTGATCGTAGCCCACGCTGGCCGGACCGATCAGCACGAGGTCTCCGGAGACGAGGCCGCCGGCGTCCTGGAAATTCGCCTTCAGCGTGTAGGTCGAGCCGTTTCCGAACAGAACGAGGACGACGAGGACCAGCGCGGCCAGACAGCGCACCGCCGGCGGCGAATCGAGCTACACGGCTGCCTCCGCGCGGGGACGCGGCGGCGTAACGGTATGGGTCCTCGCCCGCCACCGGCTCTGTTCCATTCCCACGGATGATCGCGACAGCTCCTCTCTCCTATTACCCTCGCAGCCTGCCGCCCGGGCCATCCTGCCAAAGTCCGGCCATGGTTGCCAACAAGTGACCGGCAACCGACGCTGCGGATGTTGCGCAGAAAGCGCTTGGGGCGACTGAGGTCAGCCTCGCGAGCGCCGGGCAGGTCGCACCAGCAGACTCGCGCCGATGGCGCCGCCGAGGTCGCCCAGCGCCGCCACCTTCACGTCGGGCGGATGCTCGTCATTGAACAGATGTGGCTGCATCGCGGCGCGGATCCGCTCGGCGTACGGCTGTCCGAAGCGAACGCCAAGGCCGCCGCCGATCACCACTGCCTCGACGTCGAGCAGGTTCACCGCTGAGGCCACGCCGGCGCCCAATGCCCGAATCGCTCGCTCGATCAACTCCTGGGCCAGCGCGTCGTTCTGCTCGAGCGCCCGCGCCCAGATGCCGCTGGTCAGACGCGGCCGGCCCTGCTGCTCCATCAGCTTGAACAGCTTCGTCCGAGCGCCGCGCTTGACCTGCCGTCGCGCCCGCGCCTCCATTGCCGCCCGGCCGGCGTAGGCCTCCATGCAGCCGCGCCGTCCACACGGGCACCGCGCTCCGTTCATCTTGACCACCATGTGGCCGATCTCGCCGGCGCCGCCTCGACCCACCCAGGGCTTCCCGCCGAGGACGAGCCCACCCCCGACCCCGGTGCCCCAGAACACGCCGAGCAGTGACTTGTAGGGTCGCGCCGCCCCGAGATGGAACTCGCCCTCGGTCGCGACCTGCACGTCGTTGCCAACGCGCACCTTGGTCCCCAGGGCCGCCGCCAGCGTTTCGCCCAGGCCGAAGGTTCCATCCCAGTCGGGAAGGTTGCGAGCGCTGGTCACAGCGCCGCTCACCGGGTCGACGATGCCGGGCGACCCGACACCGGCGCCGGCCAGCTTCGAGCTCTCTGTGCCCGCCTCGCTGGCGGCCGCGCTCACCGCCTTGACGATCTCATCGGCGACGTTCTGCGGGCCGCCCTCGGTCGGGGTGGGCGAGCGCGCGGAACCCAGCACCTGGTTGCGCGAGTCGACGATCACCACCTCGATCTTGGTACCGCCGAGGTCGATGCCCCCGTAAAGCTTCCCGCCCGCGCTTCGCTTATCGGTGCCTTCCATCGTGCTGATCCTCTCAGACGCCGCGGCGGGCCGTCCGCTTAGCCCCACGACTCGCGGTAGTGCTCCTGCTCGGCGGTCGGCTCGTCGATTTCCACCCCCAGAGCGGCGAGCTTGATCCGTCCGACCTCGCGATCGATCCGGGTCGGCACAGGATGCACCGCGGCGGGAAGCTCCCCCGCCGTTCGCACGAGCTCCTCCACGCACAGCGCCTGCAGGGCAAACGAAACGTCCATCACGGCAGCCGGATGCCCCTCCGCCGCGGCAAGGTTGACCACCCGGCCGCGAGCGATCAGGTTCAGCCGGCGCCCGTCTGAGAGCTCGTATTGCTCCACCAGGGGACGTACCTCACGGAAGCCGCCCACCGCCAGCTCACGCAGCTCGTCGAGGTCGAGCTCGACGTCGAAGTGCCCGGCGTTGGCCAGCAACGCGCCGTCCTTCATCCGCTCGAAGTGCTCGCGCCGCAGCACCCGGCGTGACCCGGTCACCGTGACGAAGATGTCTCCCTGCCGCGCGGCCTCGAGCGCCGGCATGACCTCGTAGCCGGCCATTCGCGCCTCCAGTGC
This sequence comes from uncultured Solirubrobacterales bacterium, assembly GCA_963844475.1. Lineage (GTDB taxonomy): Bacteria > Actinomycetota > Thermoleophilia > Solirubrobacterales > Solirubrobacteraceae > Palsa-465. The sequence continues at coordinate 19,291 of CAWJOL010000005.1, forward strand.
ACGCAGCGGATCGACCTCGCAGACGATCACCGCCGCGCCCGCGCCGCGCGCGCGTTCGGCCACGCCCTGCCCGGCCCACCCGTAGCCGACGACCACCAGCGTGTGGCCTGCCAGCAGCACGTGGCTGGCGCGGATGATCCCATCCAGCGCCGACTGCCCGGTTCCGTGCCGATCGTTGAGCGCCCGCTCGGTGCGGGCCTCGTTGACGGCCAGCACCGGACAAGCGAGCTCGCCCGCATCCTCCAGGCGCCTCAGCCTGACCAGGCCGGTGGTCGTCTCCTCCGTGGCGCCGATCAGCGCCTCGAGCGCCTCGCTGCCCTGCGCGTGAGCGGTGACGAGCAGATCGGCGCCGTCGTCGATCGTGATCTGCGGTCGCCCGGCGATCAGTGCGCGGACGTGCTCGGCATAGCTGTCGAGGTCCTCGCCGCGCACCGCTCGCACCTGCACACCGTGGTCGAGGACCAGCGACGGCGGCGACATCGTCCTGGGCCGAGAGCGGGTTGGCCGAGCACAGCGCGACGCTCGCGCCGCCGTCGATCAGGGCCATGACGAGGTTGGCGGTCTCCGCGGTGACGTGCAGGCAGGCCGCGATGCGGATCCCGTCCAGCGGGCGCTCTTCACGCAGACGTTTGCGGACCTGCGCCAGGACGGGCATCTGCTCGGAGGCCCAGGCGATCCGCGCCGCGCCCTCGGGTGCGAGACTGAGATCCGCGATCTCGTGCGGCGGGAGCGATGCCCGGGCCATCCGAGCGAGCCGTCGATGGCTTCCTCGGCCGGACCCCTAGTACCGGTAGTGGTCGGGCTTGTACGGCCCGTCAGCCGGGATGCCGAGGTAGGCCGCCTGACTCGGGGTGAGCTCGGTCAGCTTCACGCCGAGGGCGTCGAGATGCAGCCGCGCGACCTTCTCGTCGAGGTGCTTGGGCAGCGTGTAGACGCGCTTCTCGTAGATGTCGGTATGCCCGAACAACTCGATCTGCGCCATCACCTGGTTGGTGAACGAGTTCGACATCACGAAGCTCGGATGGCCGGTGGCGTTACCGAGGTTCAGCAGGCGGCCTTCGGAGAGGACGATGATCGTGTGTCCGTCGCTGAACACCCACTCGTCGACCTGTGGCTTGATGTTGATCCGCTCGACACCGTCGAGGCGCGCCAGGCCCGCCATGTCGATCTCGTTATCGAAGTGGCCGATGTTGCCGACGATCGCCTGGTGCTTCATCTGCGACATGTGATCGGCGGTGATCACGTCCTTGTTGCCGGTCGCGGTGATGAAGATGTCGGCGGTACCGATCACGTCCTCGAGCGTGGACACCTGATAGCCGTCCATCGCCGCCTGCAACGCGCAGATCGGGTCGATCTCGGTCACGATCACACGGGCGCCCTGCCCACGCAGCGAGTCCGCGCAGCCCTTGCCGACGTCGCCGTAGCCGCACACGACGGCGACCTTGCCGCCGATCAGCACGTCCGTGGCGCGGTTGATTCCGTCGATCAGCGAATGACGGCAGCCATACTTGTTGTCGAACTTCGACTTGGTGACGGAGTCGTTGACGTTGATGGCCGGGAACAGGAGCTGTCCCTGCTCGGCGAATTGATAGAGCCGATGGACGCCGGTGGTCGTCTCCTCGGTCACGCCCTGAATGTCCTGCGCCACCTTCGTCCAGCGCTGCGGATCCTCCTCGAGCGAGCGCTGCAGCGTCTCGAGGATGAGACGGAACTCATCAGAGTCGGCGGTCGACGGGATCCGGAACCGCTCCGGCGAGCTCGAACTCAACGCCCTTGTGGACGAGCAGCGTAGCGTCGCCGCCGTCATCGAGGATCATGTTCGGGCCGGCGACTCAGTCCACCCGCCCAGCGCAGCGCCTGCTCGGTGCACCACCAGTACTCCTCCAGCGTCTCGCCCTTCCAGGCGAAGACCGGGACACCCTGCGGATCCTCCGGCGTGCCCTCGGGACCGACGACGATCGCAGCGGCGGCGTGATCCTGGGTCGAGAAGATGTTGCAACTGGCCCAGCGCACCTCGGCCCCGAGCGCGGTCAGCGTCTCGATCAGCACCGCCGTCTGAATCGTCATGTGCAGCGAGCCAGTGACGCGGGCGCCCTTCAGCGGCTGCCGGTCGGCGTATTCGCGGCGGGTCGCCATCAACCCGGGCATCTCGTGCTCGGCGAGCCGGATCTCCTTGCGGCCGAACTCGGCCAGGTCGAGGTTCGCCACCTTGAAATCGGTCTTCGCTGCCGTCGTGCTCATAGGTTCTCCACAATCGTCATCGGGTTGATCAAAGCTTGGGTCAGGCCGCTGCGAGCAGCCTCTGATGCTTGTCCTGCTCAAAGCGCAGCCAGTCGGCCGGCTCGACGTGCTCGGGACGGCTCGGCTGGGCCTGCAGCCAGTCTTCGACCGCCGTGCGTAGCTCGTCATCGGAGGCGATGCGCGCGGCGAAGGCCACATCCGACAGACCTACGTCAAAGCGGCCCAGCAGCTCCTTCAGCGTGCGCAGACGCTGCAGCTCGGGCGGTCCGTAGAGGCGATAGCCAGACGCCGAGCGAGCCGGCGTCACCAGCCCGGTGCGCTCGACGTAGCGCAGCATCCGCGGCGACCAACCGGTCGTCTCAGCCGCTTCGTGAATGGTCAGAGCCTCCATTTCGCGCCCAACGTTACCACGACAGTGTCAAGGTTTGGGCAGCTTGCTCCTACAACACTCGTTGAGTGAGCGCCTCGGAGCCTGAGTTTCTCGCTTACATGGTCGAAGGCCCGGGTGATAGGCCAGGACGGAGCAGGTGCCGAGCCTTGGAATCGAACCCACAAACTTGAGGACTCACCACGCGTACTAGGCGGACGTTCGCGGTTGGACTGTTGATTTTCGTGACTGGCTCGGGATGCGGCGCCGCGGGCGCGCTCGCCGGCCAGACGCACGCGGGACCCACCGGCCCGAACGCGACCTCACGGAGTTCCAGCACGCCGAATCCGGGCGGCTCGCGCGGGCCGGGATCCGGTTTCGGCCGTCCAGTTCCCGCTCGGGCCCTGGCCCCTCCCCCGTCTCTGGTCTGATCAGCCCGCCGAGGGGCGACCGCGGAAGCAGCGGCACAGGAACTGGGCCGATCAACCGACCCACCGGGACGCGGACAACCAGCAGCAGGGGTGCGAGAAGCGGACAGGACTCCGGCAATCAGGGCGGCAGCCGCGGACAGGACTCCGGCAATCAGGGCGGCAGCCGCGGACAGGACTCCGGCAATCAGGGCGGCAGCCGCGGACAGGACTCCGGCAATCAGGGCGGCGGAACGACCAACTCAGGCGGTAACGACTCGACGGGGCAACGCCGCACCACCGGCGGGTCTGGCTCCACCAACGGCGTCGCCGGCCAGTCGAGCGCCGCTTGCGCAGCGCCCTGTCACGTCATCGAGCAGCCTGTCCTCATTGCTCCGCTAGCGGGAAGCACCTCCCCCTCGCCGCAGCTGCCGGGCACCGCTCAGACCTCCGCCACGACTCCGGTCACGACGCCCCATACCCCGCGCCCGCCCATCCTGAGCTCACGCGCCACCTCGCGGCTCCTGGCCGGCGCCGGTCCAGCAACGAACCGCTCAGCGGCTACTCGGACCGCGAGGGCGGCCAGGGCGGCGAGCTCGCCCGTCGTTCCCGCGGCCCGCCGGCCTTCGGGCGAGCGCGCCGACCGCCGTGAGCGTCCATCCGGTCGCCGCGTCAAGCGGTTCGACCGGGGCCACCACTCCGGTTCGCACCCGTCTCCCGAGCTCGACGAATTCGCAGCCGAGCGTGATCCAACGCTTCGTGCGTGTCGTGCCGGAAGCGGTCTGGCTGGCGCTGGCCGGCGCATTGCTGCTCGCGGCGATGGCCGGAGGGGCAGCGGTGTGGTCAGGCGCGCGGGTTCGTCGCCAGGCCGGCCGGTTTGCCGAGATGAGCACCGCCGCGCTCACCGATCCGCTCACCGGCATCCTGAACCGCCGCGGCTTCACCGAGGCCGTGGAGCGCGAGCTGGAGCGAGCGCGCCGTTACGGACGGCCACTGGCGCTCGCCTACGTCGACGTCAGGGGACTCAAGGCCGTCAACGACACCGAGGGTCACTCTCGCCGGCGACCGCCTGCTGTGCGCCGCCGCGCGGCTGCTGCAGGACAGCGCGCGGACCAGCGACGTCGATTGGGCGCCTCGGAGGCGATGAGATGGGCCGTGCTCCTCGTCGAGCAGACCCCTGAGGGGGCCTAGGCGGCGACGAGGCGGATCGAGGCCGAGGTGTTCCGGCGGCGCGCCTGCCATCGGGCTGCAGTCACCGTGGGATCTCACCGTCGGGACGGCGAGCTTCCCCGGGGACGGCGAGACCGTCGATGAGCTGCTCCGCGCGGCCGACCAGCGGCTCTACGAGCAGCGCGGGATCGAACTCCGCTGATGCCGGGAGACACCAGATCACGGCGCGGACGACGCAGCGGCCGACCAACGCTCAGTGATCGGGCACTCAGCCGCTGGCTAGGGCTTCCTTGAGCTGATCGAGCACCTTCACCGGGCGACGGATCGACGCCGCGGAGCACGGCCAGGTAAAGCGATACGAGGTCCCCGAGCAGGACCTGCGAGACCAGGCGCTCGGTCCGCGTCTCCCCGATCGTGTCGACGCGGTAGGTGGTCGCCCCGCTGCTCGCGATGATCCCCCGGGTCAGCTCGATCCGCTGGCGGATCCGCGGATGGAGATCCGAGTCGTCGAGGAAGACGGCGCTGAAGCGCGCGAGCTCGGCCGCTCCCTCCCAGCCGGCGATCTCGTTGTGGTCGAGCTCGGGCAGCTCGCTGGCGAAGCACGGCATCTTGGCGTTCTCGTTGATCTGGCACTTCCAGCGGTAGGCGATCGGCGTGGTCAGCCCGGCGCCGCAGATCTGCGGCACGGTCCCCTGCAGCCCGCGGGCCAGCCGCTTGGGCAAGCAGTCCTCGGCGGCCTCTGGGGCCCACTCGGCGACCAGCCGCTCGGCGTGGGCGGCGGCGACGTCGATCTCGGCATGCAGGCTCTCGCCCGCGCCGCACAGCCCGGCGACCTCCAGGGCGACCACCAGCGAATAGGCGACCGCCGCACGCGGCTGGAAGCCGCCAGGCAGCGGAATCACCGGCACGCCGTCCTCCCGGGCCAGCTCGGCCAGCTTCCCGCCCGTGGTGGTGACGATCCGCGTGGCTCCCAGCGCCCCTGCGGCTTCGTAGACGGCCAGCGTCTCCTCGGTGTTCCCCGAGTAGCTGGAGCACAGCACCGTCGTGTCAGGCGTCGTCCAGGCCGGCAGGGCGTAGCCCCGGGCCAGGACGATCGGGCGAGAGGCGCGGTCGCCCAGCGCGGCGCGGGCCAGCGCGCCGCCGATCGACGAGCCGCCCATGCCGGCCACGACCAGGCCGTCCGGAGACTCGCGCGGCTCGAGATTGGCCGACTCCACGCGCCACAGCGCGTCCCGCAGCTGGTCCGGCATCCCGAGGATGTCGTCCAGCTGGCCGGCCGCGTCCAGTGCGGCGACGGCCTCGCGTCCCAGATCGGTCGTCGATGCTCAAAACTTGATCGCTCCCTGGGGCAGCTCCACGCCCGGGAAGATACGCGCGCCGGCCCTCAGCGTGTTGTCCGCCCCGAGCACGACGCCGGCGCCGAGCACGACCCCCTGGTCGATGTGACAGTGGTCTCCGATCGAGACCTCGGGGCCGATGATCGAAGAATGCACGGTGGCGTGGGCGCCGATGCTCGCCCCGTCGAGGACCACCGAGCTCTCGACCCGAGCCCCCTCGCCGACGGTGACGCCGCGCCCCAGCACCACCCGGCCGCCGACCGACGGCGATGCTGGGCGATCACGGATCCTGGGCCCACCAGCGCCGGGGCCAGTACCTGACCATCGATCCTCGCGCCGCGTGACCGAAGTCAGCCCCGCCGCGCGCAGGGCCTCCCCGGCCTCGGTGCGCACGGCGCCTTCGAGGATGTCGAAGGTCGCCTGGAGGTAGCGCTCCGGCGTACCGATATCCAGCCAGTAGCCGTCGCACTCGAAGCCGTACAGCCCGTGTCCCACCAGCACGGGAAACACCTCGCGCTCGATTGAGATCTTGGTGCCGGCCGGGCCCATCGCCTCCAGGATCTCCCGCTCGAGGATGTACGCGCCGGCGTTGATCAGGTTCGTGTCGATCTGCTCTGGACCCGGCTTCTCGACGAACTGCTTGACCGACCCGTCCGTCGTGGCGACGCACCAGTCCGTAGGCGGAGGGGTCCTCGACGCCGATCAAGCGCCAGCGTGGCCCGCGCGCCGGTGCGCTCGTGCGCCCGCAGCTGGGCGGTCAGGTCGATATCGGTGAGCACGTCGCCGTTGAGCATGAAGAAGCGATCTTCCAGCAGCTCATGGGCGAATTTCAGCGCGCCCGCCGGTGCCGAGCGGCTCGGGCTCCTCCAGGTAGCGCAGTCGCAGGCCGAGCGCCTCGCCGTCGCCCAGCACGCTGCGACATCCCGTCGGCCATGAAGCCGCAGGACAGGATCACGTCGTCGACGCCGTGGCCGCGACAGCCACTCGAGCATGTAGGAGATGAACGGGCGGTCGACGAGCGGCACCACCGGCTTGGGCATCGTCGAGGTCAGCGGGCGCAGGCGGGTGCCTTCGCCGCCGACCAGGATCAGCGCCTGCAATTCAGCGCCCGATGCCTTCGTAGACGAAACCCGCCTCGCGCACGGATGCCGGGATCGACGTAGTTGCGGCCGTCGATGACCAGATTGCCGGCCATGCGCGTCCGCCGCCGCGACTCCAGTCGATCTCCCGGAACTCCGGCCATTCGGTCACCAGGATGCAGGCGTCGGCGCCCTCCAGCGCACCGAGCGCCGAGTCGGCGAACTCGACCCCGACCATCAGCTTCCGCGCCTCTTCCTCCGCCACCGGGTCATACGCTCGCACCTGAGCCCCGTCGGCCTGCAGACGGGCGGCGAGGACCAGCGAGGACGCCTCGCGCATGTCGTCAGTGTTGGCCTTGAAGGCCAGTCCGAGCAGCGCGATCTGCTTGCCCACAAGCGAACCGAGGTGCTTCTGCAGCTTTCCGATGACGCGGCGCTTCTGCAGCTCGTTGACTTCGATCACCGCCGTCAGCAGCTGGAAGTGATAGCCGGAGTTGCCCGCCAGCTGCTTGAGCGCGGACACGTCCTTGGGGAAGCAGCTGCCGCCGAAGCCGATGCCGGGCTTGAGGAAATGCTTGCCGATCCGCTCGTCGAGCCCCATGCCCCGCGCCACCTCCAGCACGTCGGCCCCGGTCTCCTCGCACACGTTGGCGATCTCGTTGATGAACGAGATCTTGGTGGCCAGAAAGGCGTTGGCGGCCAGCTTGATCATCTCGGCGCTGGCGATGTCGGTCCGCACCAGCGGGGCGTCAAGCGGCGAATAGAGCTCGGCCACTGCGTCTCCGGCCCAGTCACCTTCGTCACCGACGACGACGCGATCGGGCGCGAGGAAGTCCTCCAGCGCCGATCCCTCCTTGAGGAACTCCGGGCAGGAGACGTAGGCAAATCCAGCTCTTGCCCTGCGCAGGAGAAGATCCGCCCGATCGCGGCGCCCGTTCCGACCGGGACGGTCGACTTCATCACCAGCGCGTGGCGGTCCGAGCTCGGCATTCCCGCCACCACAGCGTGAACGGCGGACAGGTCGGCGTCGCCCGAGTAGGTGGGCGGCGTCCCCACGGCCACGAACAGCAGGCGCGCGTGCTCCAGCGCCGGGGCGAGCTCGGTCGAGAAATGCAGCCGCTCGCGGTTGCGCGCCACGCATTCGGCCAGCCCTGGCTCGTAGATCGGGATCTCGCCCCGCTCGAGCCGCTCGACCTTGGTCTGATCCACGTCCACACACCAGACCTCGCTGCCGAGCTCGGCGAAGCCGGCGGCGGTGACGAGGCCTACATATCCGGTGCCGATCACCGCGATCGGTTCGCGTTCTGAGCCATCGGACGCGGGAGGCTAGCGAGCCCCCGCCGCGGAGCGTTGCTCGGCGCCTCAGGCCCGCGTCAGCGAGGCGGCGATTCCCAGCATCTGCTGGTTGGTGAGATCGAGGCTGAGCGTGTTGGAGACCCAGTACACGGCCTTGCCGGTCCGCCACGCCACCAGCCGGAGCTTGTGTCCGTCGAAGTGGAGCTCAAGCCGCCGGCCGCCCACGTTGCGGATCTCCGACGGGCTGGCCAGGATCGGCGCCCCCTTCCAGGTCATTCCCTGGATCCCGTAGAACTGGCCGAGCGTGGCGTTGAAGGCGAGCACGAGGCGATAGGCGGCGTGCGGAGCCTCCGCTGCGGGTCGTGGATCGTGTAGGCCCGGGGATATTCGCCGGCGGTGGGCCCTTCGTAGTGCGTGCCGATCGCGATCTGCCTGGGGATCTCCACCGGTATCCCATGCCCGGCCAGCGCAGCCGCCTGCGCCTTGCCGTCGGCGAGGCCGGGCTGCAGGCCGGCGGTGGGAGCAGCCGAGCGGGCCTGCGATGACGGGATGGCTGCCGCCGGCGCTGCGCGTTGCCAGAGGAAGCCTTGGCGGCGCTCGGCTTGATCACGGCCATGAACTGCCGGTACGCCTGCGCCTCGGCCACCGGATCGGCCGTCACGTAGCACGGCGCCGGCGGCGCGCACGGCTGCAGCACGGCGGGGAAATGGACCTCCCGGATCGCGTGTCCGTCGGCGAAGGCGACCAGGTTGAACAGGTTGATCAGACCGTCGATGCTGTGCAGGTCGGCGTCGGTCTGGGTGTGCTTGCCGAAGATCTTCAGCAGCTTGTCGCGGTTGGAGATCAGTCGCGCCTGGCCGTACTGGTCCTTGGCGTCGCGGATGAAGTCCTGCTGGCGGGCGGAGCGGACGATGTCCGTGTCGGTGTGGCGGTAGCGCACGTAGGCCAGCGCGTCTTCGCCGCACAGCTTCTGATAGCCCGACTGCAGGTCGATGCTCGAATAGTTGGTCGCCGCGGTGCCGATGTTCTGGTTGAAGTAGCGGCGGTCGACGTCGGTGTAGACGCAGCCCATCGCGTTGACCAGATCCTTGAAGCCGGCGAAGTTGATGTCGACGATGTGGTTGACCTTGAGCTTCGGAAAAACCGCGCTTTGCAGGGTTTTGACCACCAGGCTGGGCCCGCCCGCCGGATATGAGGCGTTGAGCTTGGCGTTCTGGACTCCGCCCCCCGGCATGCGGAATGTTGACCTGGAGATCGCGTGGGACCGACATCACGTTGATCGTGTCTGAGCTGCCGTTGAGCCTGACCAGGATCATCGTGTCGGAGTTGGCCGCGCTCTGGGGCTGATGGGCTCGGTGGTCTGACCCGATGATCAGTAGCGTCTGCGGCTCGCCCGGCTGCGGGATGACCACCGGGGCGCGCTGAATTGCCGGCGTCACGCCAAGGTCCTGGCCGAGCTGCTTGAACTGGAGCAGTCCGGCGACCGCCGTAGCAGCGGCCGTGAACGCGATCACGATCACGGCCGCGATCGTGAAGCGGCCCAGCGCCCCCCGTCCCGAACTGGGGATCAGCGTCACGCCAGTCCGCCTTCGATCGCTCGCAGGCCGACCTCCCCGGCCGGCGCCTCCAACCAGATCGGCACCGCCCGCACGAAGTCTCCCAGTGCACGCCGGTAGCGAGCCAGCGAGGACAGCGACACCCACTCGTCGGGCCCGTGATGACCGTCACCGGCCGGGCCGAACTCGACCGCCGGCACCCCTGCTTCGATGAACGCTGCCGCGTCCGAGGCGCCATCCCGGCCGACGCTCATCACCTCGCCGCGCGTCGAGCGAGCCACGGAGTCGCGCAGGGCCCGCACGTAGGGGTCGGTCGGCGACACGGTCACCGTCGGATGAATGAACGTACGCGTGACGTCGATGCCCTCGATCGTGCTGACCTGGGAGAGGATGTCTGCCGGATCCTGTCCCGGCAGGTAGCGGACGTCGACCGCCATCGTGCATAGGTCCGGCACCATGTTCAGTGCCCGGCCGCCCTCGATTCGGCCCAGATTGATCGACGGTCGGTCGAACATCTCAGAGGACTCACGCGCGAACGGAAGCGTTCCGATGCTTCGGAACACATCAACCGCTTTGAGCACGGCGTTCTCGCCCAACCATGGGGTGGAGCTATGAGCCGCCTTGCCATGGACATCGATCCTCATCACCAGCACGCCCTTCGCCTCGATCCCGATGTGCATATCGGTTGGCTCGCCGGTTATCGCAAAGTCCCCGGACAGACCCTGTTTGACGACCGCGTCGGTAGAGCGCACGTCGAGCTCCTCGGATTCCTCATCGGGCACGCACATCAGCCGCACCCGCACGCGGTCCTGCTGTTCGACGTCCTTGAGGGCGCACATCATCGCGGCGAGCGCACCCTTCATGTCGTAGGCGCCACGGCCGATCAGTCGATCGCCGTCGACTCGAGGTTCGAACTGCTCGGGCTTGCCGGGGACGACGTCGAGATGTCCGTGCAGGACGACGCAGGGAATCCCCTCAGCGGGCCTTGGGCCGACCTCAGCCAGCAGCACCGGCAGGCCGTTGTGTTCCTGGTGGCGCACCTCGATGTCCCGGGATTCAAGCCACCCCTTGACGAATCCTGCGGCGGCGGCGATCTCCTCCGGCCGCGAGGTGTCATACGAGATCAGGCGCTCGGCCAGGATTCGCTCGTCAACCATCGCCCAAGGATAGGCCGCAAGCGCCGCACGTTCGGCGGCCGAACTGCTGGAGCGCTCCGGCCCCTAACCCTCGGCGATGCTGAGAAATTGCTCCATGCGGCGCTGATCGCGCTCCGCGACCCGCCGGCGTTCGGAGTCCTCGCCCGCCTGCTCCAGCTCACGCTCGGCCTGCTGCAGGCGCTCTCGCAGATCGCCGGCGTTCAGATCCTCGCGTGGGTGCGCTTCCTCCACGAGCACGAGGACCCGGTTGTTGGCCACCTGCATGTAGCCCTCGGCCTGCGCAAAGGACACGACGTCCGAATCGCTCTTGTACAGACGCAGTTCTGTGGGGTCGAGCATCGCCAGCAGCGGAGTGTGATGCGCGAGCACACCGATCGACCCCGCCGTGGTCCGCGTCGAGACCATCTCGACCTCGTCGTTGAACACCTCACCCTCGGGAGTGAGGACCTCGACGCGAAACTTCTCGTGCGCCATTACTCCTCGCCACCGTCGCCGGCGTCGCGCTCACCGGAGTCGTCGCGGTTGCCCGCGTCGTCATCCTCGCCGGAGTCACCGGAGTCACCGGAGTCGTCTTGGCTGGAATCGCCGCCGGCGCCCTTGACCACGTCGTCGATCGTGCCCTTCATGAAGAAGGCCGACTCGGGCAGTTCGTCGTGCTTGCCCTCGAGGATCTCCTTGAAGCCGCGGATCGACTCCGCCACCGGCACGTAGACGCCCGGCGTTCCGGTGAACTGCTCGGCCACGAAGAACGGCTGCGACAGGAACCGCTCGAGCTTGCGCGCGCGGTTGACGGTCAGCCGGTCCTCGTCGGAGAGCTCGTCGATTCCGAGGATCGAGATGATGTCCTGCAGCTCGCGGTAGCGCTGCAGAACCTCCTTGACCTCGTTGGCCACGTTGAAGTGCTCGTCGCCGAGGATCTCGGCCTTGAGGATGGTCGAGGTCGAGTCGAGCGGGTCGACCGCCGGATAGATCCCCTTCTCGGAGATGGACCGCGACAGTGACGTGGTCGAGTTGAGGTGGGCGAACGCCGACGCCGGCGCCGGGTCGGTGAGGTCGTCGGCCGGGACATAGATGGCCTGGATCGACGTGACCGAGCCCTTCCGCGTCGAGGTGATCCGCTCCTGCAGCTGACCCATCTCGGACTCGAGCGTGGGCTGGTAGCCGACCTGCGAGGGCATCCGCCCGAGCAGCGCGGACACCTCTGAGCCGGCCTGGACGAAACGGAAGATGTTGTCGATGAACAGGAGCACGTCCTGGCCTTCCTGATCGCGGAAGTACTCCGCCATGGTGAGGCCGGACAGGGCCACGCGCATACGCGCTCCGGGAGGCTCGTTCATCTGGCCGAACACGAGCATCGTCTTGTCCAGGACGCCGGACTCCTTCATCTCGAGCCAGAGATCGTTGCCCTCGCGGGAGCGCTCGCCCACGCCGCAGAACGCCGACAGACCACCGTGCTCCTGGGCGAGGTTGTGGATCAGCTCCTGGATGATCACCGTCTTGCCGACGCCGGCGCCGCCGAACAGGCCGACCTTGCCGCCCTTGGCGTAGGGGGCCAGCAGATCGATGACCTTGATCCCGGTCTCGAACATCTCGGTCGTCGGCGTGAGCGCCTCGACCGTCGGAGCGGGGCGGTGGATCGGCCAGCGCTCGTTGTCCTCCTCGAGCGGATCGCCCTGATCGATCGGCTCACCGAGCAGGTTGAAGATGCGCCCGAGCGTCGCCCGGCCGACCGGCACGGTGATCGGCGCGCCCGTGTCGATGACCTCTGCGCCGCGGGCCAGGCCGTCGGTCGTGTCCATCGCCACCGCGCGAACACGGTCATCGCCGAGGTGCTGCTGGACCTCGCAGATCAGCCACGGGTCGTTGGCCGCCGCGATGTCCTCGTCCTCCTCGGCGCGAGCCGCCTCGGGGCGGCGGACCTTGATCGCGTTGTAGATCTCGGGAAGCTTGTCGGGGAACGCGGCCTCGATCACGACGCCCTGGATCTCCTCGATCCGGCCGACGTTCTCCGCCTCGCTTGAACTCGTATCTGGTGTCTCTGCTGTGGCTGACATGTTTCTCCAATCCGGCCGGGGCACATGTGCCGCGGCAAAGCAATTTGAAATCTAGCTAGCTGAGGCCCTCCGCCCCCGCCACGACCTCCATGATCTCCTGCGTGATCTCCGCCTGCCGGGCCCGGTTCATCTCAAGGGTCAGGTCGTCGATCAGCGTGCCCGCGTTGTCGGAGGCGTTGCGCATCGAGGTCATCCGAGCGCCGTGCTCGGAGGCCGTCGACTCGAGCAGCGCCCGGTAGATCGAGATCTCGACGTAGTCGGGCACCAGCCGGCGGAGGATCTCCTCGGGGTCAGGCTCGTACTCGACGAGCGCCCGCTGGTCCCGCTCGGCATCCGCGCGCTCTTCCTCGGTCTCGCTCTGTTCGTCGTCGTCCTCGTCGAGGACCGACGCCTGCTGCAGCGGCAACAGCGTCTCCCGGCGCACCACCTGCGAGATCGGCGAGATGTAGCCGTTGTAGAAGATCTCCACCCGGTCGACGTCCTCGTCGATGTACGCGGCCATCACGCGCTCGGCGATCCGCCGCGCGTCCGCGTAGGCCGGGCGGTCGGTGAATCCGGTGAAGCTTTCGGCCACCTCCAGCCCGCGGAACCGCAGGGAGGACGCGGGACGCTTGCCGGAGGCGAAGTAGACCGGACGGTGGCCCTCGGAATCGTGCTCGCGCCCGGCTGCCGTCCCCGCCCGGACGATGTTCGAGTTGAACCCGCCGGCCAATCCCCGGTCACCAGCGATCAGCAGCAGCCCGACGCTCTGGACCTGGTCGTGCTCGGCCATGATCGGCAGCTGCGGCACTCGGCCCGCCGCCTCCGCCGCCTGCCGGGTCATTCGCCGCAACGCACTGGCATACGGACGCAGCTCCTCGATCCGCTGCTCGGCCCGCCGCAGGCGAGCCGCGGCGACCATTTCCATCGCTCGGGTGATCTTCTGGATGTTCTTGACCGAACTGATCCGGTTGCGAACATCCCGCTGCGAGGTTGCCATCGGGAGTTAGACGCCGCCGCTCACGCGGGGACGGCCTCTTCCTCCGTTTCGTTCTCGTTGTCCTGCTCGCCGTCATTTGACCCGTCCCGTGAGCCGTTGGACGAGCCCTCGCTGGAGCGCCGCGGCTCGTCGTCGTCCTCGTCCATCGGATGACCCTCTTCATCGAGGTCGTATCCGAAGTCCTCGGCGACGCTGTTGATGGCCTTTTCGAGCTGGGACTGGGTCTCGTCGCTCCAGTCGCCGCCGGCGATCTTCTTGAGCAGATCGGGCTCGTTGGAGCGCACCGAGTCGATCAGGTCGGCGAGAAAGCGCTCGACCTTGTCGACCGAGATCCGATCGAGGGCGCCGTTGGTCGCCGCATAGATCTGGACGACCTGGTCCTCGACGGGCATCGGATGGCGCTCGGCCTGGTTGAGCGTCTTGACCAGCCGCTCGCCACGCGCCAGCGTGCGTTGGGTCTCGGCGTCGAGCTCGGAGCCGAACTGGGCGAAGGCCTCGAGCTCCCGGTACTGAGAGAGGTCGAGCTTCAGCCGTCCGGCCACCTTGCGCATCGGCGTGATCTGCGCGTTGCCGCCGACACGGGAGACCGAGATGCCGACGTTGATCGCCGGGCGGACGCCCGAGTAGAACAGCTTCGGCTCGAGGAAGATCTGGCCGTCGGTGATCGAGATCACGTTGGTGGGGATGTAGGCGGACACGTCGCCGGCCTGCGTCTCGATGATCGGCAGTGAGGTCAGAGACCCGCCGCCGAGATCGTCGTTGAGCTTGACCGCGCGCTCGAGCAGGCGCGAGTGCAGGTAGAACACATCGCCCGGGTACGCCTCGCGGCCCGGCGGGCGGCGCAGCAGCAGCGACATCTGCCGGTAGGCGTAGGCGTGCTTGGTCAGGTCGTCGTAGACGGTCAGCGCGGCCTTGCCGTTGTAGAGGAAGTACTCCGCCATCGCGCAGCCGGCATACGGCGCAAGGAACTTGATCGGCGCCGATTCGTCGGCCGCCGCCATAACGATGATCGTGTTCTCCAGCGCACCGGCGTCCTCGAGCGTCTGGGCCAGCGCGACCACGGTGGACTTACGCTGGCCGATCGCCACGTAAACGCAGATCAGGTCGCGGTCCTTGTTGTTGATGATCGTGTCGATGGCGATCGCGCTCTTCCCGGTCTGGCGGTCGCCGATGATCAGCTCCCGCTGGCCGCGGCCGATCGGGATCATCGAGTCGATCGCCTTGAGGCCGGTGAGCATCGGCTCCTTGACCGGCTGGCGCTGGACCACGCCGGGGGCCTTGTGCTCGGCGGGGCGGAACTCGCTGGTGTTGATGTCGCCCTTGCCGTCCAGCGGGTTGCCGAGCGGATCGACGATCCGGCCGAGCAGCTCATCGCCGACCGGGATCTCCAGCAGGCGCTTGGTCCGGCGGACGGTGTCGCCCTCGGAGATCTTCTCCCACTCGCCGAACAGCACCGCGCCGACGTTGTCGGACTCGAGGTTCAGCGCCAGTCCGGTGACGTCGTGGGGCAGGTCGAGCATCTCGAACGACATGCAGTTCTCGAGCCCGTGGATCCGGCAGATCCCGTCGGCCACCGACAGCACCGTCCCGACCTCGGTGAGGTCAGAGCTCGAACTGTCGAGGCCTTCGATCCGGTTCTTGAGGATTGAGGTGATCTCGTCGGGATTGATCTGCATCAGATGGCTCCTTGTATCGCGCGCGGGCCGGGCGCTAGGCCTGCGCGACTTGCTTGCGAAGTTGGTTCAGTCGGTTCCGGATCGAGGCATCGAGGATGAAATTGCCCACGCGGAGCACGATGCCGCCAAGAATGTCGGGGTCGATCTCGCTGGAGAGCTCAACCTTGAGCCCGGTCTGCTCGCCGATGCGATCGCCGATGCTGCGGATCGTCTTCTCGTCCAGCTCGATCGCGCTCGTGACCTGGACGGGCAGCAGATGGTTCTCGTCCTCCCACATCTCGTCAAAGCGGTTGCGGATGCGGAAGATGGCGGGCATCCGGTGACGCTCGATCAGCGCCTCCAGGAAGTTCATGAAGATGTCGTCGGCGCCGTCGATCAGCTTCTTCAGGCCGTCCTTCTTCTCCGCGCTGGAGAAGTACGGCGAGAAGAAGAACACGGCCAGCTGGCGCTCCTGCGACAGGGCGTCGGCGAACTGGCCCAGCTCCGTCGCGCACGTCGTCGAGGTCGCCGCGCTCCTTGGCGACCTCGAACAGCGAACGCGCGTAGACCTCGGCGATCTCCTCCACTACGAATGGCTCCCCGGACTCAGCGCGCTGAAGTCGAGCTCGCTCAGAGCGTCCTCGACCAGGCGGCGCTGGTCATCATCATTGAGGGTCTTACGGGTGACCTTCTCGGTGGCCAGCACGGTGAGATCCGCGACCTCGTTGCGGATCTCCTGGATCGCTCGCCGCGTCTCGGCCTCGATGTCCCGGCGCGTCTGCTCCATCATCTCCTCGCGGCGTTGCTTGGCCTCCTCCTGCGCCTCACGTTCGTGGACCTCGGCCGTCTTGCGCGCGCGGTCCACGATCTCCTCGGCCTGCTGGCGAGCCTCGCGCAGGCGCTCGCGGTACTCCTCGAGCAGATGGTCGGCCTCATGGCGGACGCGCTCAGCATGCTCGATCGACTCCTCGATCGCATGCTGGCGCTTGTCCAGCGCGGCGGAGATGCGGGGAAAAGCCAGCTTGGCCAGCACGTACATCGAGATCAGGAACAGCAGCAGCGTCCAGATCATCAGACCCACGTTGGGCGAGATCAGGAACGAGCCGCTGGACGCGGCGGTGTGGAGCGCGGCAGCGGGCATTACTTGAGGACGTAGGAGATCAGCCCGGCGACGAGGCCGTAGAAGAAGCAGGCTTCGGTCAGCGCGAACCCGAGCCACTGGATGCTCGTGATCTCGTCGCGCATCTCAGGCTGCCGGGTGACGGCCTCGATGACCTTCCCGAAGATGATTCCGATCCCGACGCCGGCGCCGACGGCGCCGAGGCCACCACCGATTCCGATCCCGAGTCCCGCTCCGACCCCGCTGGAGGAGGCCGCAAACGAGAGGATGTGTGAAAGCACTTGAGCTCAGCTCCTTGTTTGTTTAGTGATGGGTGACCGAGCCACCGAGGTAGATGGCCGTGAGGGTCGCGAAGATGAAAGCCTGGAGCGTGGCCACGAGGCCAAGCTCGAACAGGTAGACGGCAATTCCCGACGGGCAGCGTGAACCACCCGAGGACCGAGAGGCCGAGGATCACCGCTAGGCCGCCGGACATGAACAGGATGATCATGTGGCCGGCGAGGATGTTGGCGAACAATCGGATGGTCAGCGAGATCAGCCGCATGAACGTGGAGACGATCTCCAGCGGGCCGATCAGCAGCAGCATCGGTCCGTGGACGCCGGCCGGGATCAGGCTCTTGACGTAGCCGATCGGTCCCTGGGCGCGGATGCCCTCCCAGTTGAACGCGATGAACACCACCAGCGCCAGCACCAGCGGAACCGAGATGTTCGCCGTCGCGGCGTAGAGGGCGAATGAGGGGATGTGGGCCCCGAAGATGTTCACCTTCTCCTCGGTGTTGGTCGGCAGCGGCAGATAGCCGATCAGGTTGCAGAACCAGATGAACAGGAACAGCGTGCCCAGGAACGGGAACCACTTCGCGGCCATCGAATCCGGCATGTTCCCGCGCGTGATGTTGTCGCGCATCAGCGAGTAGATCGTCTCCACCGCGGTCTGCACCTTGTTCGGGCGCGCCTGCATCCTTCCGGCGATCCACACCATCGTCACGATCGTCAGGATCGACGAGATGAACAGGTAGAGAACCGCCCGGTTGATGCTGAACACGCCGAGGTCCACCCAGTTGGTGAGCTTGAATTCGTTCTGGATCTGGAACGAGTTGTTCTTCACCGAGGTGACGCCGAAGATCACCGCGAGCAGGATCAGCCCGACGACATAGAACCCGGCGACGCCGTAGAGAATCTTCCGCGTCTTGCTCATCGCCGCCTCGGTCGCGTGGCCGTCGAGATGATCAGTTCGGCGGTGAAGGCGAACACGATCACCAGCAGCGCGGTCAGGCCGGCGTCCCGGCCACTGCCCTGGCGCACGAGAATGACCGCGATAGCGAGCAGGAACAGGCGGCTCATCAGATAGGAGAGCCTCAAGGTGATCTGGGTGTTGGCGGTGGTGGCGGCGTTGGCGTAGTGATCAACTGCTACCCCAACTGCGCGCAGAACCATCCATGCTCCCGCACCGACCAGGTAGCCGCTCGCGGGAACGCCGATGAGCAGCAGAATCGGCGCGGCCACCAGGAGGACCACCACGTCGATGTAACGGAGCAGAGTCACCGGTGACTCAGAGACGGGGGCGGTGGTTACGGACAACGTCGACCTCCGCCCGCGACGGCCTGGCCGGGCGCAGCGGCCTGCCTTTCCCGGCATACCGTCGGGTCAGGGGGGAACGACTTTTCGTCATGGGGTCGATGGGCGCTTTTCAAGCTAAGCAAGGGGGGTCGGGGGCCGGAGGGTACCGGCGCGACGGCGCCGACGTCATCACCTGGGAACGGGCGTCAGCGCGTGCCGCCGGCCTCCGGTCGCGGAGGCCATCCGGCGCCCACAACGTTAGCGGGAGATTGAGAAGCTTGTCTTCTGGTTCGCGCCGAGAACGGGGGGGCGGAGGCCCTCAGCGCCCCTGCACCAGCGCCGAGCGGCCCGGGAGCGACGGTTTGGGCAGTTGTCCTTCGGCCCACATCGCCGCGATGCCCGCCCGCGGAAGGCCGAGGGCGCCCTCGTAGACCAGGTAGCGCGGCTCCCAGCGAGGAAAGAACTTGGCGTTGAAGCGGTAGAGGCTCTCGATCTGGAAAAACGGGTTGCCGAGCGCGATCAGCTTGCCCAGCCAGCGCTCGATCCGCTTCTCCGGGCTATGCATCCACTTCGCGAAGGCGGCGAAGTTCAGCGACATCTCGGCCAGCCCGCGTTCGCGCAGCAGTTCCGTGGCCTTGACGACCAGGAACTCGGTCAGCCCGTTCGGCGTGTCCGGGTCGCGTCGCATGAACGACAGGGAGACCGCGTTGCGGCCGTAGACCGGGACGAAGTGCAGGACGCCGCGGATGTCCTGGTGCTCGTCACGGGCCAGCACGACCAGCGTCTCGTGTCCCTCGGGACCCTGCAGCGAGTCCATGGCCATCGAGAAGCCGCGCTCGGGAGCGCCTTCGCGGCCGCGCTCGAGCACGTGCTCGATCTGCTGCAGCGTGCCCGAGCCGAGAGCGCTCAGCTCCTGGAGCTCGGCGGCGAACCCCGCCTTGCTGAGCCGGCTAACCGACTGGCGGACCTTGCGGATCGCCCGTCCCTCCAAGGAGAACTTGTCCAGATCGATGATCGCCTCGTCGCCAAGGTAGATCGTCCGCAGCCCGAGCTCTTCGTAGAGCACCAGCAGCTGCTCGCTGGCGCCGACGGCGCCGAGCTTCAACCCGCGGGTCTCTGCAAAGCGTCGCAGCTCGCCCAGCAGCTCCCGGAAGCTCGCAGGGGGACCGACGGGATCGCCGGAGAGCAGCAGCACGCCGTTTTCGATCCGGTAGCCGACGAACGCTCCGCCGTCACGACTGAAGAAGTAGTGCTTGTCGGAGCGGAGCTTGAAGAAGGACAACGTGTCGTTACCGTGCGCGCGCACAAGCTCAGCGGCGGCGGCGCGGGCCCCGGGCCCAGGCAGCGCCCTGGGCGCGGCCAGCGGTCGGAAGATCACGTAAGCGATCGACAGGAGCGTGGCCGCTTCGAGCATGTGGACGCCGAGCGGGAGCCAGCCGAATGGGTGGTGGTAATGGATCGGCCCGGCCTGCCACTGCAGCAGGTCACCGGTTTCCCGGGCCACCGAGGACCACGACGGACGCCCCTGGGAGGCCCAGGTGGTCACCGCGGCGGCGGCCAGCCCGCACCCACCGAGCAACGGCACGCGCCAGATCGCCGAGCGCAGGGTGATCGGGTCGTGGCGGACGGCGAAGGCCCGGCGGGTGGCGAACAGGATCGCCGCCGACCCCCAGGTGATCGCCGTCTCCTCGAAGTCGAGTCCCTTGAGCAGGTCGAATGACCCGAGGGCCAGCATCAGCACGATCGCCGCCTGCCAGGCGCGGTGGCGACGCTTGCTCAGGTAAGGCGCCACCAGCAGCAGGGCCGCGCCGGCGGGGAGCGCGAGGGCGTGGAACAGGCGGATTGCCTCAACCGGCTCGACGTCGAGCAGAACGTGGCCCCGCCAGCGGATACTCGGCGTCAGCGCCGAGGCGACGTTGACCGCGCCGACAAGGGCGGCGACCAGCGCGATCAGGCGCGCCAGCCAGCGTTGCGAGATTTGCGTAGCGGGGCTCAACATGTCAAAGCAGGGCGACAGTCGGTGGATCTGGCGGGCCTGAAGGCCAAACCGGCCGGATGCGACGCCGCGAACCGAAGTTCCAGACCAACTACCGCGCTGCACGGTGCTGGTTACGTTCCGGCGGACCCTATTCCTGCTTTCCGGGAGGGCCAAACCCCACCAGAGCGGTACCCGCGCTCAGGCCCCTGGCGCGGCAGGAACCAGCTGAGCAGCAGGGCGAGCAGCGGGAACACCGCGATCAGCTCGAACACCGCCTTCGGGCCCTGGGCGTCGGCGAGCAGGCCGAGCAGAGGCGCGCCGGCACCCCCCAGCCCGATCGACAGGCCGATCGTCACGCCGGAGGCCACGCCGATCCGCCCGGGCAGGTACTCCTGGCCCATCACGATCGTCACCGCGAAGGTGGCAATCGTCACCGCGCCGGCGAGTGCGGCGAACACGACGGCCAGTAGCGGACCAGAGATCAAAAAGCCCAAGATCAGCGGCGGGAGCGCCAGCATCGAGCCGACCAGCACGGCGCGCCTCCCGACTCGGTCGGCCAGCGGACCGCCGATCAGGGTCCCGACCGCCCCCCCGAGCAGCATCGCGGCCAGGGCCGTGTTGCCGGAGGCTTTGCTGGTGTGCAGATCGCTCACGTAGTACAGGGGGATGAAGGTGACCAGCCCGAAGTACACGAACGAGCGAAGGGCGATCACCGTGCCGAGCACGGCAAACGGACCCCAGGCGGCCGGGCGCTCGGCCTTCTGCACCCTCCCGGCGACGACGTCGGTCCGAAAGGTGCGCAACCGCGGCATTTCCCTGACCAGGATCAGCGCCATCGCGCCGGTTGGGAGCAACACGAACACGGTTCCATGGAGTCCGAAGGCCAGCACCAAGGGCGTCACCAGCACCGGGCCGAGGGCAAAGCCGACATTGCCGCCGACGCTGAACAGGCTCATGCCGCTCGCCCGGCGAGATCCGGAGACGTAGTTGGCAAAGCGCGAGCCTTCGGGGTGAAACGCCGCCACCCCGACGCCGCTGAGCACCACCGCTGCAAAGGTCAGGGCATAGCTCGGCGCGAGACCAGCCAGGGCAACGCCCAGTCCGCCCAGGGCCGGACCGAGCGGCATCAGCCACGGAAGGGAGTGCCGATCGGAGACGTGACCGAAGAGCGGCTGGATGACCGAGCTCGAGATCGTGGCCGCCAGGATCAGGGCCGACGCGGCGGCATAGCTGAGATGGTCCTTGGAGATCAGGAACGGCAGCAGCGCCGGGATCGAGCCCTGCGCGATGTCGGTGAACAGGTGCCCTCCGGAGAGGGTGGCCATCGCCCGACGGTCAACGCCGCCTTGGGGCTTCACCGGGCCAGCTCCGCCAGACGCTCGTGCACCGTGGTCTGCTTCTGCACCAGTTCGTCCTCGAGCGCCTGCAGCTCGGCTCTGCGCCCGCGCACCAACTCGAGCTGGGTCGAGATGTGTCCCAGCGCCTGCTCGAGGATGGCCCGCCGGGCTCCCGGGTCGTCGGTCTGCGCGTATTCGCGCCGCAACCCGGCCCTGGCGACCTGAGCCTCCAGCAGCTTTGAGACCTGGTCCAGGGAGAGACCGAGCAGGTCGCGCAGGCGCACGATTTCGTGGATCCGGTCGACGTCAGCGGTCGTGTAACAGCGGTGCTTGCCCTGCACTCGGCCGGCTGCTCCGGGGAGCAAGCCGATCTCTTCGTAGTAGCGGATCGTCCGGGGCGTCGTGCCGGTCAGTTCGGCCACCTCGCCGATCCGCAGCGACCGCTCGGCGGTCGCGCTCACGAGGCCACCGCGGCCTGCTCAGCCGGTTTCGCGACGCTGGATTTGGCGTCCTTCGGCCGCGCGGCGGCCACGAACGCTCCCAATCCCGAAACGATGGCCAGGGTCCAGAGGGCAGTGTGCATATTCGAGATGAACGGGTCCAGCTGGCTGTTGGAGATGTGGTTGGCCAGGCCGGAGAACACGCTGAACAGCACGTTCTTCGGAACCGACGACGTCACGACAGCGAGGACGAACGCGATCGAGATGACCGCACCGGTGTTCTGCACGAGCACCCGGGCGCCCGCCGCGATTCCGCGGCGGTGTGCCGCCACGGTGCCCATCATCGCTGCCGTATTGGGCGAGTTGAACATGCCTGACCCGATGCCGACGATGAACATGTAGATGCCCGCTGGCCACGTAGGTGGTCTCCCGGCCCAGCGTGGTCATCAGCGCCAGTCCGACCGCGGTGACGACCATTCCCGCCACGGCCATCGAGCGCGACCCGCGGCGGTCGGCCCAGATCCCTGCCAGCGGCGAGGACACGAGCATCCCGAGGGCCAGCGGGGCCAGCTTGATCCCGGCCAAAATCGGTGAATCTCCCTGCACGCCCTGGAAGTAGAAGACGAACAGGAACATCAGGGCAAAGCGCGCCAGGCCGTTGATGAAGGCCGCGGCGGCGGCGGCGGAGAACAGCCGGTTCGAGAAGATCGAGAGGTCGAGCATCGGCGCGCGGTGGCGGCGTTCGATCAGCACGAAGGCCGGCAGCAGCACCGCGGCGGCGATCAGCCCGCCGATCACCACCGGCGACCCCCAGCCGGAAATCCCACCCTTGGAGATGCCGAGCACGAGCCCGGTGAGGCCGATCAGGAACGTGATCGTCCCGGCGAAGTCAAATCGCCGGTCATCCGAGCGGCCGGAGATCTCGTGGAGGATCTGCCAGGCCCACAGCGATCCGGCGAGGGCGAACGGGACGTTGAACCAGAACACCCAATGCCAGGAGATGGCCACCAGCGCCCCGCCGAGCACCGGCCCGATGACCAGGCCGACGGCGGCCACCATCGTGTTGGTGCCCATCGCCACGCCCAACTGCTCCTTCGGAAACGAGTCGGTGACGATCGCCCCGGCGTTGGCGAACAGGAACGCTCCGCCCACCCCCTGCAGGATCCGCCACAGGATCAGCTGCGTGCCGTCGGCGGCGAAGCCCGCCCCCAGCGAGGCGAAGGCGAAGATCGAGAAAGCCGCCGATGTAGGCCTGCTTGCGGCCGAACTGATCCGACAGCCGGCCCGCGCTGAGCACGAGCACGGTCGAGGCGATCATGTACACCAGGATCACCCAGACGAGCCCGAGCAGGCTGGTGTGCAGGCTCCGCTCGAGGTCCGGTAGCGCGATGATCAGCGTGCCGGAGTTGATCGTCGCCAGCAACATGCCCAGGCTGGTACACGAGAGCGCCCACCACTTGTAGTTGTCGTGGTCCTTGTGGACACCGAGTCGGCGACGGGAGATCTGGCGTGCTCGCCGCAGTGCTGCGCGGAGGTGCTTCGGTCGTTACAGCGCGGGCCGTCCTTTCCGGTCAAACTGATTCTTACGTAAACGTCAGAATAGCAGTCGTCCCGCGGGTTGTCTCAGGCTTCGAACGCGGCCACGGTGGCCAGGATCACGAACGTCGCCACCAGAGCGGCGCCTTCGAACGCCGTGGCCTCACCGTCCCCGGTGACCTGCCAGACGATCACCGCGGTCCCGAACAGGGCACCGATGTAAACCGGCGCGATGGCAAACGTCAGGGTGGTCGCGGTGAGCAGCGAGACGAGCACCAGGGCCGGGTACAGGAAGGCCGCGATCTGCGCGACCGAGTTCTTCACCACCGAGATCGCCAACTCGTATTGCCCCTTCGCGGCCAGCACGATACCGGCAACGTTTTCGACCGCGTTGCCGGCGATCGCCACGATTACGAGACCGGCAAAGGCCTGCGAGATGTGCAGCGTGTGGATCGTCGGCTGGAGTGCGTGTACGAACCAGTCCGAGACGAACGCCGAACCGATACCGGCAACCGCGAGCAGCGCAACGCTGACGCTGATCGGAACCTGTCCTGCGCCCGGGTCCTCAGCGGGCACGGCACCCGCTCGGAGGTACTGGAGAAGCCACGATCCGTACACGATCAGGATCGCGACCGCTCCGATGATGGAGATCGTCTTGGTGTGATGGCTGGCCGGGTCGTGCGAGGACACGGCCAGGCCGATGAGCACGATGATGAACGACGAGATCAGCAGCAACGTCGCGGTGTCGTTGGGCAGACGCGCGCTGAAGCGCATCACGCCGTCGCGCTCTCGCCGCGCACCGACGATGATCACGATCCCGAGCACCAACAGGGCGTTGACGAGAATTGAGCCCAGGATCGCTGTCTCCGCGACGATCTTCTCGCCCGCGTTCAGAGCGAAGATCACGACAAAGAACTCCGGGAGGTTCCCGAGCGTCGACTGCATGAATCCGGTGATCGCAGGTCCAAACCGGCGGCCTACCTGCTCGGTCGAGAAGGAGACGATCCACGCGAGGCCAGCCAGGGCCAGCGCTGCGAGCACGAACGCCAGCACCTGCGAGACGCCTCCCGCATAGCGGGTTACCCCTGCCAGCGCAGCGACCAGAGCGATCCCCCCGAGGATTGCCAGCTGGATCTTGGTCAGGCCCTTCAGCTCAGCGCCCCGTCATCACGGTGTCGTCGTCTGAGTACGCCGGAGCGCAGCAGCACAGGAGGACAGCGGCGTCTCCCCGTGGTTCCACAGCTTGTGCGGCGCGCCCGGCGGGATCACCACGCAATCTCCCGCCGTCACGTCGTCTTCCTCGCTCGCCCAGCCTCATCCGCCCACGCGCCGGCCACGAAGTAGTAGATCTCCTCGGTGTTCGGGTGCAGGTGCTCGGCCGTCTCGCTGCCCGGCGGCAGCGTTGCCTCGGCCAGGCTCTGGCGCTCCACCGGCGTCCACGCCGGCCCGGCGAGTTCACGGATCTGAGAGCCGTCAAGCGTCGTGAACGCGCGCAGCTGCTCGAGGTTGGCTTTCTCCACCCGGGCACTATCCCACGCGCTCGGCCTCATCGCCCTCGTTGTCGAGGTTTTCCTCCACCCGATCGAACTCGCCCGTCTCCATGTCGCTGCGTACGCGCTCGTCGATCTCGTGCTCGGAGGTGTCGGGATCAGCGACGCCTCGAGCTCGCGCGCCCTCCAGGTTTTCAACTTCAGGATCTCCAGCACGTAGACGAGATAGACGCTGGCCGCCAGCGCGAGGACAGCCAGTGCGACGAGGACCAGGACCCATCCCAGGTGATAGTGGTGGGGCGCGGCCGTGGTCGTGATAGGGCAGCGATCCGGAGCGCCACCGCCAGGGCGGCGAGCACCAGCGTCCAGCCATACATGTAGGCCACCGTCTTGCGCGGGCTGAAGCCGAGATTGGCCATCCGGTGGTGAAAGTGGGTGGCGTCGGCCGACCATGGCTTGCGCCGGTACTTCAGCCGCTTGGCGACCACGAAGCCCGTGTCGAGGAACGGCACGGCGAGGATGAACAGGGGGACGACCAGGGCCACCACCACGTTGGTCTTGAGGCTGCCGATGACCGCCGCGACACCAAGCAGGTAGCCGAGCAGGTTGGCCCCGGAATCGCCCATGAACACCGAGGCCGGATGGAAGTTGTGAAACAGGAAGCCGAGCGCGGCCCCCGCCGTGAGCGCGGCCAGCACGCCGGCGGCGTTGACCCCGAGATCGAAGGCGATGATCGAGAAGGCGATCCCGTCGATCGTGCAGATGCCCGCGGCGAGCCCATCAACCCCGTCGCTGAAGTTGACGACGTTCATCAGCCCGACCAGCCAGATCGCGCTCAGCACCCCACCGGTGTTGGGGAACTGCAGCGCGCCGATGAATGGCAGCGTCACGTCGGTGACCACCGCGCCGCCCTGCACCGCGATCACCGCCGCGGCGATCTGGCCCAGCAGCTTCCACAGGGGCCGCAGGTCGCGCGCGTCGTCGATCGCGCCGACCAGCGCGATCACGCATGCGCCGGCGATGATCGCCCACGTGTCCACCGCCCCCCCGGAGCCCGGCCGCCCTCCGACCGTGCGCGCCAACCGGATCTCGTCCGGCATGAAGATCGCCGAGGCCACAACCACCCCGGCCAGGATCGCCAGGCCGCCGAGCAGCGGTGTCGTCCGGGTGGCCAAACCGCGCTCGCTCGGCATCGCCAGCGCACCCACGCGCCGCGCGAACCTTGCGGCCAGTGGCGTCAGCGTCGTCGCAACAGCCATCGCGACGACGAAGGCGAGTACGGCGTCCCAGTACCGCATGTCGTGGCCGTAGCATGGCAGCCGCGCAGGACCGTACGGTTCCGCTCGGTCGCGGACGCTCCTCAGGCCAAGCGTTCCATCGCCCTCAGCGCTCCCGGAGCCCTGGCGCGCCCGCCGCTAGACGACCGCGCCAGCGCCCAAGCTCGCGTAGAGCGGGTACTTCTCGGCCAGGGCCGCCGCTCGCTCACTCAGCTCGACCCGCCGCTGCTCGAACGATCCCGGCTGGAGAGCGCTGGCGATGATCTTGCCGACCTCGACGAAGTCGTCGACCTCGAAGCCACGCGTGGCCAGCGCCGGCGTACCGATCCGCAGGCCCGAGGAGACAGCCGGCGGCCGTGGGTCGAACGGGACGGCGTTGCGGTTGACCGTGATTCCGATCGAATGCAGGCGGTCTTCGGCCTGCTGGCCGTCGAGCTCGGATTCGCGCAGGTCGCACAGCACCAGATGAACGTCGGTGCCGCCGGTCAGGACGTTGACGCCCGCCGCCGGCGCCGAGCAGCTCGGTGGCGACCGCGCGCGCGCCGGCCAGCGTCCGCTCCTGGCGCTCGCGGAACGGCTCTGAGGCTGCGATCCGCAGCGCCACGGCCTTGCCGGCGATGATGTGCTCGAGCGGGCCGCCCTGCTGTCCGGGGAACACGGCCGAGTTGATCTTCTTGGCGTACTCCTCCTTGGCACAGGATCATGCCGCCGCGGCCTCCGCCGATCGTCTTGTGAATCGTGGTCGTGACCACGTCGGCATAGGGCACCGGGCTCGGGTGCAGCCCGGCCGCTACCAGCCCGGCGAAGTGCGCCATGTCGACCACCAGCAGGGCCCCGACGGCATCGGCGATCTCGCGGAAGCGCGGGAAGTCCAGCTGACGCGGATAGGCCGACCAGCCGGCGAGGATCATCTTCGGCCGTCGTTCATGGGCGACCCGCTCGACCTCGTCCATGTCGATCAGGCTCGTTTCACGGTTCACCTGGTAGGGCGCGATGTCGTACAGGCGACCGGACACGTTGAGCTTCATCCCGTGGGTGAGATGGCCGCCGTGGGCAAGCTCGAGTCCCATCAGCGTGTCGCCCGGCTGCAGCAGCGCGTGGTAGACGGCGGCGTTGGCCTGTGCGCCCGAGTGCGGCTGCACGTTGGCGTGCTCGGCCCCGAACAGCGCCTTGGCCCGGTCGATGGCCAGCTGCTCGGCGATGTCGACGAATTCGCATCCGCCGTAATAGCGCTTACCCGGATAGCCCTCGGCGTATTTGTTGGTCAGCACCGAGCCCTGGGCCTCGAGTACGGACACCGGCACGAAGTTCTCCGAGGCGATCATCTCCAGCGTGCGTTGCTGACGCTCCAGCTCGAGCCCGATCACCTCGGCGATCTCAGGATCCACTTCGGACAGCGGGCGGTTGAAGAAGTCAGGCGGCAGGTCGACGGTCATGGAGCCGACGATACCAGCGCCGGTGGCCGGCTCAGGCGGGGAGCTCAGCCCGGATCACCGCCAGGTCCCCCCGCTCCCAGGTGACGCTGGGATCAAACCCGGCATCGCGCAGCCACCGCAACTGATCGGCGACCGGGCTGGGCTGGTCAAATCCGGGCGTGAGCGAGATCCGCGCGTGCGCCGGCGCGACCGGCACCACCACGTCCGCGAGCACGAACACCCCGCCCGGCTCCAGCAGCCGCGCCACCCGGGCGAACAGATCGGCCTTCTGGGGTCCGTCGAGGTGGTGGATGCAGAGCACGCTGGCGACGAGATCGAAGGGACCGTCGGGGAGCGGCCGCTGGATCTCCCCCACCCGAAGATCGGCACGCTCGGGCGGGAGCAACGCGCGCGCATGAGCGAGCATCGGCTCGCTCAGATCGAGCCCGACCAACACCGCCCCGGGGTGATGCTCCAGCAGCCGGGCGGCCGTCGCGCCGGTGCCCGTGCCCAGCTCCAGGATCCGCCTGGCCCCGGTCCCGGAAGCTCCGACAAGCTCCTCCTGAAGGCGGTCATAGGCAGGAATATCCGCGTGGATCATCGCGTCATAGGTGGCGGGATCGAAATGAAACTGCGACTCGAGGGCGCTCTCCAGTGCCGACTCGCTCACCGCCCCCATGCCTGACCACAGACCACTCGCCCTCGTCCTCGAACCGGCGCAGGTCCACCACCGTCGAAGCCACTCCCGCCAGCTCACCCCCGTCCAGCACCAGATCGGCACCGCTACGCAATACCTCCGGCACATCCGACAGACGCCGCGGATCCGGACCGCCGGCGAGGTTGGCGCTCGACTGCAGCACCGGCCAGGACACCGCGGCCAGGCGCTCCACCCGCGGCACGCGAAGACCCAGCGTCGTTGGGTCAGAGCCGCAGGCCAACGGAAACCGCTCGGCCGGATTGGGCAGCAGCACGGTCACCGGCCCCGGCAGCAGACGAGTCAGCGCGCTGCGCGTGCGCTCGCCCAGGTCCGGCAGTGCGGCCAGCGCGAGCGAGAGGTCGAAGAACATCACCGCGGACGGCTTGCTCAGGGACCTGCCCTTGAGGCCATACAAGCGCTCCACCGGGAGGCGCTCGCTCACGTCGCAGGCCAACCCGTAGACCGTGTCTGACGGGAACAGCGCCACCCCGCCCACGGCCAGGCAGCGCTCGAAGGCCAGTGAATCCGAGTCCTGGCTCACCGCCGCGCGAGCACCACCCGCTCATGCCCGGCCAGGTCTCGCAGAACCTCCACGGCTCCGTAGCCGGCCTCGGCCAGAAGCGACCCGACCCGCGTGGCCTGGTCAAACCCGACCTCCAACGCCACCAACGGGGTGTCTCCCAGCATCCCGATCAGCCGGCGGAGGAGGTCGAGCCCGTCATCGCCGGCGAACAGAGCCAGCGATGGCTCGAACCGGGCGATCTCCGGCGGTAGCGTGTCCATATCCCCAGCGGCCACGTAGGGCAGATTTGCCAACACGGCATCGCCGGACATCCCCGCCAGCAGATCGCCGGCGACGAATTCCACCGGCAGGCCGAGACGGGCTGCGTTTCCTCGCGCGAGCGCCAGCGCCTCCTCACTCAGATCCACCCCGACCACGGAGAGGTCGGGCCGCTCATCCGCCAGCGCCAGGGCGACCGCTCCGCTCCCGGTCCCGACGTCGAGCACCCGCGCACCCGGGGGGGAGCGTCAGACCCACCTCCACCAGCAACTCCGTCTCTGGGCGCGGGATCAGCACCCGCCGGTCGACCTCGAGCTCCAGATGGCGAAATTCCCGGCGGCCGAGGATGTAGGCCACCGGCTCGCGCTCGGCACGACGCGCCACCAGGGCGGCGAACGATGCGGCGCCGTCAGGATCAAGCGCCGCGCGGCCCTCCATGACCAGCCACGCACGATCCACCCCCAGCGCGTACGCCAGCAGTAGCTCGGCGTCGAGCCGGGGCGTGTCGCAGCCGGCACGATCCAAGCGAGCCGCAGCCCGGGCCAACGCCGCCTGCACCGATGATGGAGCCGCTACGGCACTCTCAGGCAACCGCGCGCTCCTCCAGCCGCCGGCGCTTCTCGTCGTCCTGGAGCGCCGCCGTGAGCTCGTCGAGCTCGCCCATCAGGATCGCGTCCAGGTTGTGAACGAGCAGATTGATCCGGTGGTCCTTGACCCGCTTCTCGCCGTAGTTGTAGGTGCGGATCTTCTCGGAGCGCTCGCCCGTGCCGACCTGGGCCTGCCGGGATGCGGCCTGCTCGGCCCGCTGCTCGGCCAGAGCACGTTCGTAGAGTCGCGCCCGCAGCACCCGCATCGCGCGTTCACGATTTTGCAGCTGCGATTTCTCGTCCTGCATCGAGACGACCGTCCCGGTCGGCTTGTGGGTGATCCGCACGGCTGAGTCGGTGGTGTTGACCGACTGCCCACCGGGTCCCGAGCTGCGGTACACGTCGATCTGGAGATCGCCCGGGTCGATCTCCACCTCCACGTCGTCGACCTCGGGAAGCACGGCCACGGTGGCGGTGGAGGTGTGGACCCGGCCCTGGGACTCCGTTTCGGGCACCCGCTGGACGCGGTGCGTGCCGCCCTCGAACTTGAACACCGAGTAGGCGCCGTCGCCCTTGATCGCGAACGTGTAACTGCCCTCGCCGACCGACAGGGGCTCGACCGTGAAGCCGAGCCGCTCGGCGTAGCGGGTAAGCATCCGGTAGAGGTCGCCGGCCCAGATGGCGGCCTCGTCGCCGCCCGCGCCCGGACGGATCTCGACGATGACGTTCTTGTCGTCGTTGGGGTCACGCTCGACCATGGCCAGGCGGATCTCCTCCTCGATCGCCGCGATCCGCTCGCGGGAGGACTCGAGCAGCGCGCGGATCTCGGCGTCGCCGCCGTCCTCGGCCAGCAGCTCCTGCGCCCCGGCGAAGTCATCGGCGGCGTGCCGGTACTCGACCGCGAGACGGGCTGCGGGCTCCAGCTCGCTGTAGGCACGGCTGGCCGCGGTGAACTTGTCGCGGTCCCCGATCACGTCGGGATCGGAGAGCTCCCCCTGCAGGGCGCCGAAACGCGACTCGATCTGCGCTACGAGGTCATCGATCATGGCCACACGAGTGTAGGACCGCCGGGCGGCGGGATAGCACGGATTTCTGCGACGGCGCCTAGGCCACGACTTCGACGCCGAGCATGTCCTCGGCCGATGTCTCACCGGGCGTCTCAACCGCAAGCACGGCCTCAAGCGAGGCGATCGCCACGGCCAGCTCGTCGAGATCGGGCTCACGGGTGGTCAGCCGCTGCAGCTGCAGCCCGGGGTACATGATGATCTGGACCCAGCGCCGGCTGCGGTTCTTGCCGGCCCACTTGATGACCTCGAACGACAGACCGGCGATCAGCGGGACGCCGAGGATCCGGGTCAGGACGAGCAGCCACCACACCGGCAGTCCGACCGGCGCGAAGACGAAGATCGCCATGATCATCACGATCAGCAGGAAGCTGGTTCCGCAACGCGGGTGCAGGCGCGAGTACAGCGTCGCGCGCTCCGGCACGAGCTGGTCCTCGGCTTCGTAGCACGAGATCACCTTGTGCTCGGCTCCGTGGTACTCGAACACTCGCCGCAGGTCAGGCACGCGGGAGAGCAGCACGAGGTACCCGAGGAAGATCGACGTCCTGAGCACTCCTTCGACGGCCCAAAACAGCAGCGAGGATCCGAGCTGATGCTTGATCAGGCTGGTCAGGCCGACCGGAACGACGAAGAACAGGCCAATCGCGAACAGCAGCGCGACGATCACCGTCCCGGCCCAGACGCCACCCGAGATTTCCTGTTCCTCCTCGGGGAGCTGAGCGTTGGCGGAGATCCCGAGGGCCTTGAGGCCGATACCGAGCGACTCTGCCAGGGCGACGACGCCCCGGATCACGGGCCACCGATAGACGCGGCGCTTTCTGGCCCAAGAGACCAGGGGAAAGGTTTGCACGTCGATCTCCCCCAGCTGCCCCTCAACCGGAGCGGGCTTGCGCACCGCAACCGCCCAGGTGCGGACGCCTCGCATCATCACGCCCTCGAGGACCGCCTGCCCACCGACCGGGGCGTCCCGCGTCGCGGTCAGCTTGCCCTCCGGGCGCGGCGCGTCGGAAATCACCGCAGACTCGGAAGACGCGGGCAGGCTTCCGTTCCTGACCCCCGTCTCCACGAGCTGAATCTCTGCTACGCGCCGGTGCCGGCGCCGGTGCGGGCCGTGCGACGGCCCTTGGCGACCCGCCGCTGGAAGCGCTCGACCCGGCCGCCGGTGTCCACCAGCTTCTGCCGGCCCGTATAGAACGGATGGCAGGCGGAGCAGATCTCGACGTGGATCTCGGGCTTTGTGGAGCGGGTCGTGAACTCGTTGCCGCACGTGCAGCGCACGTGGGCGTCGAGGTAATCGGGATGGATTTCAGTCTTCATGGTGTCTCTGAGTCTAGCGGGCGCGACGCGCTCACCGGAGGGCTTTGGCCGTGGACGCCGAGCACACCACGGACTTGGAGTTGTTGGTGCGGTTGGCATCGTCGATGCTCTGGTTCGGATCGACGGTGACTGCCGGCGTGACGGTCGGACTGCACGCCGGTCCGCGGAAGTGCACCCGCAGGTTGGAGCGGGCCGCCAGCCCCTTGACGGAGCGTGTCGTGCCTCCCGGCGCGAACAGGACCGTGAACGGACCGGCCGCGGTCGCGCCGAGGTTGCGGATCGTCGCGGTGTATGTGCCCAGGCTGGGCTGCGTGGGGTTGGCGGCGAAGCTGATCGACTGCACGGCCAGGTCGGGCCGCAGCTCCGGCTGAGAGCACGGCATCGTGTCTCTCTGGGCGATGGCCAGCACACGGTTGTGAGCACCGGTCCAGCGGAACAGCACCCGGAAGCGATAGCTGGCCGGAGCGGTCAGATTGGCCACCGGCTTGTTGAGGATCCAGACGTCCCCGGCTCGCCGGCCCAGCGTCGGATCGCTCGGCGACTTCCAGGTGTTCAGATCGCCACCGGTGACCCTGCTGAGCGCGCTGGAGCCCCTCACCCGGGAGACCAGTTCGAAGCGCAGAGCCATCTTCACGGTGCCCGGGATCGGTCGCATCACCGCCGTGACCGAGACCGCGCGCCCAGCCGGATCCATCGCTCGCTGACAGATGAAATGGCGCAGCCGTGCCCGTGAGCGCTGGACGGTGGCGGCAATGGCCCCCCCGGTACCCAGCAAGGCCACGGCAAGACTGAGGATCAAGGCCCGCTTCATACGCATATAAACAAGTCACCCGCCCCAAAGTTGCCCGGTCGCGGCCCGGACGAACTCAGGTCAGCGTGTAGAGCGGGCCGTCTCCGCCCTCGGGCGTCGTCAGGCGACCGCCCTTGGCCGTGATTGCACCGCACTGAACGCAGTTGGTGTAGTTGACCACGACGTCGACCGGACCACTCTCCGGGGCGTCGTCCGGGATTTCGTATACCCCGGCCGGACACATCCACCGCCACGTCTCGGCGATTTCACGCGGCACCTGCTTGCGCACGCGGATGTGGTTCGGCGCGTCGTCCCGGGTTGCGTTGCCCGAGATGTAGACGGACGAGAGCTTGTCGAAGGTGTACTTCCCGTCGGGCTTCGGATAGCCCTTGCGGGTGTCGCCGACGAACATCGGCTCCTCGTCGTCTCGATGCCACGCCTGCCGGCCTGGCGGGACCTTTCCCTTGGACATGATCGCCGGACCGGCGAGGAGACTGCCCTTGATGAACCCCTTCTGGAACGCCTGGCGGGCGTTGCGTACCTGGTACAGCTCCTTGCCGATCGAGGACTGCTCGACCGCTTCCTCGTAGGAGGACAGCGGCTTCTCGCCCTTCAGCGAGGCGTAGATGGCCTCCGCGGCGAGGATGCCCGACCTGATGCAGTGGTGAACGCCCTTCAGCGCAGCCGTGTCGACCATGCCCCCGCCATCGCCGACCAGCAAGGCGCCGGGCATCGACAGCTTCGGCATCGACCAGTAGCCGCCGCCCGGCAGGGCCTTCGCCCCCCAGGCGATCCGCTCCCCGCCCTCGAGGATGCCCCGCACCAGCGGGTGCGTCTTGAACTCCTGGAGGAGGTCGTGGGCCGACGTGGTCGCATCGCGGTAGTTGAGATCGACGACAAATCCGATCGAGACCAGATCGTCACCGGTCTTCTCATCCTTCATCGGATAGAGCCACGTCCCCCCGAGCTGCCCGTACTTGCGCGAAACCTTCATCGGCCACGGCTGGCTGAAGGTGTGGATGACCCGGTCCAGCGGCTTCGGAACCTTCCACAGCTCCTTGACGCCGAGCTCCCACACCTGCGGCTCGCGACCGTCACCCAGGTCGAACTCCTTGATCGCGGCGCCCGTCAGGTGACCCCAACAGCCCTCGCCCAGCACGGTCACCTCGGCCTTGATGTCGGTGCCAGGCTCGAAGTTTCCGAGCGGTTCGCCGTCCTTGCCCCGGCCCTTGTCGCCGGAGCGCACGCCAACGACGCGCCCGTCCTCGACGATCAGCTGCGTGGCAGCCGTCTCGGTGAGGATGTAGGCACCGCCCTCTTCGGCCTTGCGCTGCTGGAAGCGCGCGAGGGCGGATACCGAAACGACCTCGTTGCCGTGGTTCTTGAAGTTCGGCACGAACGGGATCGGAACCCGGAGCTTGCTCTTGGGGCCGGTGAGAAGGTAGACCGACTCCTTGGTCACCTCGCCGAAGGCGAAGCGCTCCTTGCGCCAGTCCTCCCGCGACGTCTCAGGGAACAGCTCCTGCAGCGGACCAGGGCGCATCACCGCCCCGGAGAGGTTGTGTCCGCCGCAGGTCTTCGCCTTCTCGATCACCGCGACCGGAACCTCCCCCAGCCGCTCCATCATCGCGGGGTCATCGCCGAGCAACTGGAGCAGCCGGTTGGCCGTGGCCAGACCGGCGGTGCCGCCGCCGACGATCGCCACGCCTACGTCGATCCGCTCGTCCTCACCATCGAGGTCGCGCTTGATGAACTCCTTGACGGAGTCGACGGGCGGCGGGAACTCGCTCGGTGCGTGTGCTCCGTTGCTCGATGACATGGCTTCAGGACCCCTTCTTCGCCTTGATCGCGTCAGTCAGCTTGGGCAGGATCTTGTTCAGATCGCCCACGATGCCGAGATCCGAGAACTCGAAGATCGGTGCGTTCGCGTCCTTGTTGATCGCGACGATGTTCTCCGAGGACTGCATCCCGACCTTGTGCTGGATGGCGCCGGAGATCCCGGCCGCGAGGTACAGCTTGGGCGAGACGGTCTTGCCGGTCTGACCGATCTGCGCCGCATACGGGTACCAGCCGGCGTCGACCACCGCGCGGGTGGCCGCCACGGCGGCGTTGCCGCCGAACGCTCCGGCCAGCGCCTCAGCCAGCTCGAAGCCTTCGGCTTTACCCAGCCCGCGGCCACCGGCCACGAGGATGTCGGCACCTTCGATGTCGACATCGGCGCCGCGCTGCTCACCGCGCTGGACCATGCTGGCCTTGGTCGACCAGGGCGAGAGGTCGACGTCGACGTCGACCACTTCGGCCGAGCCGCCATCGCGCTGCACGCTCTCGAACGCGTTGATGCGCCCGATGATGATCCCGAGATCGCCCCGGTACCGGGACACGGAGATCTTCGAGTCCTGCAGGATCGGCCGCTCGGCGACGAGCTTGCCGTCCTCGGCCCGCACCGCGGTTACCTCCATCGTCACACCGGCGTGCTTGCGGGCGGCCAGTCCGGCACCGATTTCGAAGCCGAGCAGACCACCGCCGAACAGGGCGTAGGCATGACCGTGATCGTCGATCACCTTGGCCATCACGTCGACGATCGGCTGCGCCAGGCCTTCAGGACCGCGGCCGCGGAACACCTTGGTGGCGCCGTAGGCACCGACCGACTGACACAGCTCGTCGGTCAGGTCGTCGCCACCGACCACGACGGCATGACACTCGCCGCCGATCTCCGCCGCGCGCGCGGCCCCCTCGGACACAGCGCCGAGCGAGTTCTTGTTGAGCTCGCCCTCGTAGTGAAGTACGTAGGTAAGGACGTCGGCCATATCTAGATCAATTTCCTTTCATCGAGCCAGGCGACGATCTTCTCGACGGTCTCGTTGGTGTCCTCGTCCTCGATGATCTGGCCGGCGGACTTGGCGGGCGGGTCGTGGAAGTCGCCGCACTGCACCCGCGAGCCGTCTTCGCCGACCAGCGACGCGTCGATTCCGACGTCACCGGTGGCCAGGGTCTCCATCGGCTTCTTCTTGGCCCCCATGATCGCCTTGAGCGACGGGTAACGGGGCTCGTTGATCGCATCTCCGACCGAGATCACGGCCGGCATCTCCACCTGCACGGTGTCGTAGCCGTACTCGGCCTGACGCTCGCAGCGCAGGGCGCCGCTTTCAACATCCATCTTGATCACCTGGGTCAGCGAGGGCATCTTCAGGTGGTCGGCCACCACCGCGCCGATCGTGTAGCACTCGCCATCGTCAGACTGCTGGCCGAGCAGCACCAGATCGGGCTGCTCGGACTCGAGCGCCTTTGACAGGGCGTAGCCGGTCGCCGCGACGTCGGAACCGGCGAGCGCTTCGTCGGTCAGATGCAGTGAGCGGTCCGCGCCGAGCGACACGGCCTTGTGCAGCGCGCGTACGGCGGACTCAGGGCCCATCGTCACCGCGACGATCTCATCGACTTCGACAGCGCCGCCTTCGCGGATCTGCATCGCAGCCTCAATGGCGTGCGTGTCATACGGATTCAGGTTCTTCTCGCCTGTTCGGTCCATTCGCCCCGTCGAGGGGTTGATGCGCTTCTCGACGGCGGCGTCCGGCACCTCTTTGACCAGGACGCAAATTTTCAACAGTGCCTCCTTCTCGAAACGGACCTCATATTACCCGGTTGACTGACGAGTCAATCGGCCGCAGAGCTGATGCTGACCGGTCGCCTCGGTGCGACGATTTTCCATTCGACTTCGGCGCTACGCCCGAACGGCGTTGCGAATGAAGTCGACGGCTTGCTGAGATGACGCGCCGGGAGTGAACACCTCGGCGACGCCGAGAGATTTCAGCTCCTCGACATCATCGGAGGGAATCGTCCCGCCGACCGTCACGACCACGTCGTCGATTCCTTGCTCGGCCAGCAGTTCCATGATCTTCGGCACCAGCGTCATGTGCGCGCCGGAGAGAATCGACAGCCCGACGGCGTCGGCGTCTTCCTGGATGACCGTTTCGACGATCTGCTCCGGCGTCTGGTGCAGTCCGGTGTAGATCACCTCCATCCCGGCATCGCGCAACGCGCGAGCGATGATCTTCGCGCCGCGATCGTGCCCGTCAAGTCCGGGCTTCGCGACTACGACGCGAATCTTCTTCTCAGAGGAGGTGGCCATCGGGAATCCGCCAGGCGGTTGCGTTCGTGCGCCGCGCCTGCGGGCGCCGGGATTGTAATGCGGCTGCGGCGCACGTGCGCGGCCAGGTGTGGAGCTCGAAGGTCAGCTTCGCGGCCGGTGGCTAGAACGCGGGCGTTTCGGTGTAGGTGCCGAACACCGCCTGCATCGCCTGCACCATCTCGCCTTCGGTGGCGTCGGCGCGCGCGGCTTCAACCAGATGCGGCATCAGGTTCGCGCGCTCGTCGCGGGCCGCGTTCTCGAGGGTGGCGAGGGCCGCCTGCACGGCGGTGGCGTCGCGGCGCTCGCGGACCGCCTGGACGCGCTGGATCTGCTGCGCTCTCGAAGGCCGGGTCGATTCGCAGCAGCTGCGTGTCGTGGTCGTCGCCCTCGGTGTAGGCGTTGACGCCGACCACCTTGCGGGTCCCCGCCTCGACCTCGAGCTGATACTGGAACGCAGCGTCGGCGATCTCGCGCTGCGGATAGCCACGCTTGACCGCTTCGACCATGCCGCCCAGCTCATCGATCTTGCCGAAGTACGCGTAGGCCTGCTCTTCCATCCGGTCGGTCAGCGCCTCGACGAAGTACGAGCCGCCGAGCGGATCGATCGTGTTGGCGACCCCCGTCTCCTCGGCGATGATCTGCTGGGTGCGCAGCGCCACCCGCACCGCCTCCTCGGTGGGCAGCGCCAATGCCTCGTCGAAGCTGTTGGTGTGCAGCGACTGGGTTCCGCCCAGCACCCCGGCCAGCGCCTCGATCGCCGTTCGCACGACGTTGTTCAGCGGCTGCTGCGCGGTCAGGGACACGCCCGCCGTCTGGGTGTGGAAGCGCATGAGCAGCGAGCGCTCGTCTGGACGCACCGAACGTATCTCGGAGCTCCCGCGCCCAGATGCGCCGCGCCGCGCGGTACTTGGCGATCTCCTCGAAAAAGTCGATGTGGGCGTTGAAGAAGAACGACAGCCGCGGCGCAAAGTCGTCGACGGCGAGACCGCGAGCGAGCGCGTTCTCAACGTAGGTCAGGCCGTCCTTCAAGGTGAACGCCAGTTCCTGGGCGGCGGTCGAGCCGGCCTCGCGGATGTGGTAGCCGCTGATCGAGATCGGATGCCAGCGCGGCATCTGCGGCCGAGCACCATTCGATCATGTCGGTGACCAACCGCATCGCCGGATCGACCGGGAAGCACCACTCCTTCTGGGCGATGTACTCCTTGAGGATGTCGGTCTGGATCGTGCCGCCGAGGCGGCTCGCTCGGGATCCCCTTGCGCTCGGCCGCCACGACGTAGAACGCGAGCATCATCGGCGCCGGCGCGTTGATCGTCATCGACACGGTCACCTCGTCCAGCGGAATCCCGTCGAACAGCGTCTCCATGTCGGCCAGCGTGTCGATCGCCACGCCCTCGCGCCCGACCTCGCCCAGCGAGCGTGGATGGTCGGAGTCGTGGCCCATCAGCGAGGGCATGTCGAACGCGGTCGAGAGGCCGGTCTGGCCGTGATCGAGCAGGTAGTGAAAGCGCCTGTTGGTCTCGGCGGCGTCGCCGAAGCCGGCGAACTGGCGCATCGTCCACAGACGGCCGCGGTACATCGATCCATAGACACCGCGCGTGTACGGGTACTCGCCGGGCAGCCCGATCGCCGACTCGGCATCCGCGGGGAGATCGGCCTCGGTGTACAGCGGCTTGATCGGCTCGCCGGAGATGCGTCGAGAACGGGGCGTCGCGCTCGGGGACGCGGCCGAAGGTCTCACGCTCCCAGCGCTCGAGGCCGGTCGAGTCGGGGTGTCGCGGCCATGCTGGAAGTCTACGGTCACTGTTGTTGGTGCGGGTGCCCCACGGTTACGCTTCTCGGGGGGATGGGACTTCCGCGCTTGCTCGCAACCGGCCTGCTGGCCTGTCTGTGCTCGGCTGCCCCAGCGGCGGCTGCGATCACCAGTTCCTCGGTGAGCACGCCCGGCGGACGGCGCCGAGCTGTTCTACGACGGCGACGCGGGCAGCGGCAGCCTGACCGTACGCGGGACCGCCGCGCCCGCCGGGCACGCGAACAGGGGCGACCTGCTGTGCTACACCGTGGGGGATTCGAAGCTGGACCAAGCTGGCGTCGGGGATCGACACCTCCACCGGCAGCTTTGCCACCGGCGTCTCGCTCTCGCCGGTCGCCGGCGCCGCCTGTCGTCTGGCTCTGGTCCCCGCTGGCAAGACGCCCACCGGCGGCGCTGCGGCGGCGTTCGCCGGCCCGGCGATCAGCGTCAGCGACCGGTTCTCCCACTCATCGGGCGGCAACCTTTACGGCTACTACGTGCTCTCGGGCACGCTCGCGTGGTCGTTCGCGCTGCAATCGCTCGGCGAGTGCCCGGTGAGCACCTCCTACGCCACCGACCCGTCCACGCTGGGCAGCTTCTCGCTGTTCACCGGCGACGCCTGCCTGTCCAAGGTCAGCGGCGTGGGCGTGGCCGCGGCGACGCGGTCGGCCCTCCAGGTCGACGGACTGAATGCGTACAGCCCAGCGGCGGTGGCGGCGCTGACCGGCCAGCCCGGCTACCAGCCCCTGAGCTACAGCGCCGCGTTCAATGCCACCCACGACACGGTGACGATCTCCGAGACCGACACGCCGACCATCTGCGACCCGCCGGCGAGGTTCCCGCCCACCAGCACGACCTGCCCGTCGATGCACGATTCCGGTATCCGGATCAGCCAGATCACCCAACTGCTCCCCGGTGGCCAGGTGGTTCGCGTCCACCAGCAGTTCACCAGCGTCGACGGGCGCCCGCACGCTCTCGACGCGCTGTTCTCACAGTCCGTCCAGGCTCCCGTCGGCCGGGCAGTCACCCGGGTTCGAGTTCCCGGGCCAGAGCTCGTTTGCCACGCACCGCAAGCCGGACAGCTTCTCGGCCTTCGGGGCCGGTCCCAGCTCCATCTTTGTCGTCAGCAACGCGGCCGGCCTGTTACCGGCGACCTCCAACCCGATCGGGGCGATCACCTTCGGGCGCCCGCCCCAGGACGCGTCGTTTGTCAGCTCGGCCGGTGCCCAGACCGCCACGCTCCTGATGCACTACGGCGACAGCCTCCCGGCCGGAGGGAACGTGGCCTACGACTGGTCGTTCTCACAGGCCTCGAGCACGACCGCGGTGAGCTCGCTGGAGCGAACCGAGCGCGATCGCTTCGCCAGTCCCGACGGTCAGGATCCTCAGCCCGCGCTCCGGAGCATCGGTCACCAACGGGACGCTGACCGTGCGCGGGACCGTCTCAGATCCGGTCGGCGTGACCGCCCTCACCGTGGGCGGGCGAGGCGTGGCCGCCGCGGCTGGTGGCGCGTTCACGGCCTCGGTCAAGCTGCGCACCGGCCGCAACGTGGTCCTCGCCACGGCCACCAATGCCGCCGGCAACACGAGCACGGCGTCGGTGACGGTCACGCTCAAGGCCGCGCGCTGCAAGGTGCCAAAGCTCGGGGCCAGACGCTCCCCGCGGCCAAGCGATTGCTGGCCCGCAGTCACTGCGGGGTGGGAAAGATCGCCCACGCCCGCTCATCGAAGGTCAGCATGGGCCGGGTCGATCTCGAGCTCCCCCGGCGGGCGGCAGTCACCGACGCGGGACCGGATCCGTCTGCTCCTCAGTCGCGGTCCGTAGCGCAAGCTCCTCGGAGCGGGTCCGCGCCACCAGCGCGACGCTCCCGACCCCGCCGGCGGCCGCCGCGCCGGCCAGCGCGAGGCTCAGCTTCAGCCGCCGGCCAAGCCGATCGAAGCGCAGCACTCCCCAGTCCTCGCGGCGGGCCACCGCCAGCAGCTCCTTATCCGGGTTGACCGCCACGGCGTGGCCCACAACCTGCAGCATCGGGAGATCGGATTCCGAATCCGAGTAGGCGAACGAAGCGGCCAGATCGATGTCCTCGCGTTCGGCCAGGCGCCGTGATCGCCTCCGCCTTGTCGCTGCGGTAGACGAACAGTCCCGTCGGGCTTCCCGGTGTAGACACCGTCGACAGCCTCGGAGAAGTTCGACCCGATCGCGCCGTCGAACGCCAGCACGCGGGCGAGCATCTCCGCCAGCTCGTGCGAGGCCGCGGTGACGATGTAAACCTGTCGCCCCGCGTCCTGGTGCTCATGGGCGACCGCCAGCATCTGCGGGTACAGCCGCGGCAGGATGCCGGCCAGGACGTCGGGCCCCAGCCGTTCCAGATCGACGACTCGGGTGCCGGCCAGCGACTTTGAGATCCGCTCGCGCAGCGCCTGCGTGCCGGCATCGGTCGAGCCGCGCAGCCGAAACTGGACGTTGGCCCAGGCGTCAGCCGCCAGCTGGCGGCGGGAGAGCAGGCCGGCCCGGTAGGCCGCCCGCCCGAACTGGAACGCCGAGGACCCCTGCATCAGGGTCCGGTCCAGATCGAAGAAGGCGGCCTGGACGCTCAGCCGCCGTTCACCTCCACGATCACCGCGTCGCCCTGGCCTCCACCGGAGCAGATCGCCGCGCAGCCGATGCCGCCGCCGCGCCGGCGCAGCTCCAGCACCAGTGAGCCGAGGATCCGCGCGCCCGAGGCGCCGATCGGATGCCCCAGCGCCACCGCTCCTCCATTGACGTTGACCCGGTCCTCGTCGATCCCGAGCATCCGGATCGAGTTCAGCGTCACGGAGGCAAAGGCCTCGTTGATCTCCCAGACGTCGATCTCCTCGGCCTTCAGCCCGAGCTTCTCGAGCGCCTTCTCGGCCGCCCTGGCTGGGGTTCGGGCCAGGTAGGCGAAGTCGTCGGCGACCTGCGCCTGGGCGATGATCGTGGCCAGCACGGTCTTGCCGTTGCGCTTGGCCCACTCATCGCTGGCCAGCACCAGGGCGCCGCCGCCGTCGTTGACGCCGGGTGCGTTCCCCGCCGTGTGCGAGCCGTCCTTGACGAAGATCGGCGGGAGCTTGGCCAGCGACTCGAGACTCGTGTCGCGGCGCGGCGCTTCGTCGATCTCGACCACGGTGTCCCCCTTCTTGCCCTTGACCGTGACCGGCACGATCTCCTCGGGCAGGCGGCCCTCGTCGGTCGCCTTGATCGCCAGCTGATGCGAGCGCAGCGACCAGCGATCCATGTCCGGGCGCGTCAGCTCGAGCTCGCCGGCCACCTCGCTGGCCTCCTGGGCCATGTGCTTGCCGGAGAACGGGTTGGTCAGCCCGTCGTTGATCATCGAGTCGATCGCCTTGGCGTCGCCCATCCGGAAACCGAAACGAGCCTGCTTGAGCAGGTACGGGGCGTTGGACATGGACTCCATCCCGCCGGCCGACGGCGACCTCGAGGTCTCCGGCGCGGATCGCTGCGTCGAGCAGCCCGGCCGCGCGGATCCCGGAGGCGCAGACCTTG
Organism: uncultured Solirubrobacterales bacterium; assembly: GCA_963844475.1. GTDB lineage: Bacteria > Actinomycetota > Thermoleophilia > Solirubrobacterales > Solirubrobacteraceae > Palsa-465. The sequence continues at coordinate 61,417 of CAWJOL010000005.1, forward strand.
TTGATCGTCTCCGAGGAGACCTCCTTGGGGATCCCGGCCTTGATCTGCGCCTGGCGGGAGGGGATCTGACCCTGGCCGGCCTGGATCACCTGGCCCATGACGACGTGCTGGACCTCTTCAGGAGCGACGTCCGCGCGCTCGAGCGCGCCCTTGATCGCTGTGCCGCCGAGCTCGGTCGCGTCGAGGCTGGCCAGGCCGCCGCCGAGCTTTCCGATTGGCGTGCGGGCAGCAGAGAGGATCACGGTCTTGGGCATCTGGTGGCGACTCCGATTTCGCTGAGGGGAGGGCTCAATGCTAGTGGGGCCGGCCGAACGTCGCCCGTTGCTAGGGTGCCCGGGGTGAACGTCGAGGCGACCACCCAGGGACCCCTCGACACCGACTCGGACACCATCGTGGTCGGGGTATTCGAGCAGGAGGGCGTCGCCCATGACGTCCCCAGCGGTGCCCTCACCGCCCTGCTGAAATCCGGGGAAGCGCGCACCGAACTGGGTCGGGTTGCGCTCACGCACGCCGAAGATCGCCGGTTCATCCTCGTCGGCCTGGGTGCACGCACCGAGTTCGCACCCGAGCGTGCAAGGGTCGCCGCAGCCAAGGCCCACGCGCGTGCCCTCGAGCTCCGCGCCCGCTCGCTCTGCTGGGAGCTCCCGCACCACGTGCCGGACACGATCGCCGCCGCGCTGGTCCACGGAACGGTGCTCCACGCCTACCGCTTCGACCGCTACAAGCCGGCCGGCGAGGCGAGCTCGCTCAGCCGGCTGATGGTCAGCGCCCATCACGATGTCTCCAGGGCGGTGCAGGTCGCCGCCGTGCTCGCCGCGGCGCAGAATCGTGCCCGCGACCTCGGCAACACGCCGGCCAACGACCTGACCCCGACCGCGCTGGCCGACTACGCCGCCGCGGCCGCCGATCGACTGGAGGGCCTCTCGGTCACGGTGCTGGGCGAGACGCGAGATCCGCGAAGCGGGCATGGGCGCGTTTGCCGCGGTGGCCCAGGGCTCCGCCCAGGAGGCGCGGCTGATCACGCTGCGCTATGACGGCCCCGGGGCAGCGGGCCCGCTGCTCGGGCTGGTCGGCAAGGCGGTGACCTTCGACACCGGTGGCCTGTCGCTGAAGCCGCCGGCCAAGATGCATGAGATGAAGTTCGACATGGCCGGCGGCGCGGCGGTGATCGAGGCGATCAGCGCGCTGGCCGAGCTCCGGGCGCCCGGTCCGGGTGATCGGCGTGGTCGGCGCGACCGAGAACATGCCCGAGCGGCAGCGCGGTCAAGCCCGGCGACGTCGTCCGAGCCGCCGACGGCACCACGATCGAGATCAACAACACCGACGCCGAGGGCCGGCTGGTGCTGGCCGACTGCCTGCTTCACGCCCAGCGCGAGGGCGCCGAGCGGCTGATCGACGTGGCCACCCTGACCGGCGGGGTGGTGGTGGCCCTCGGCTCGGTCTACGCCGGACTGCTGTGCCAACGACGACGCGCTCGCGGCCGCAGCTGCTGGCCTGCGCGGAGTCGAGCGGCGAGCTGCTGTGGCGGCTGCCGCTGCACGCGGACTACGCCGCGATGGTCAAGGGCCGCTACGCGCAGCTGACGAACCTGACCGAGCGTCGCGAGGCGTCCACGATCACCGGCGCCGAGTTCCTCCACGCCTTCGTCGGCGAGCACTCCCTGGGCCCACCTGGACATCGCCGGCACCGCCTACGACGCTCCGCGCGCCTATCTCACCGGCAAGGGCGCGACCGGGTTCGGCGTCCGGCTGCTGGTCGAGGCCGCGCTGGCCGCGGCGACCTGAACGCTCAGATCCGGATCACCGCCAGCAGCCGGCGCAGCAGGCCGAGGCTGCCCCGCACGCGCACCCGGCGCGTGGCCACCATGCCCAGAGCCGTGCGCCCGCGGGCGGTGATGGGCAGCGGCACACCGCCGGCCAACGGCGCCACCAGCAGGCTGATCAGGTCCGCCAGCTCGCCGGCGACGCGCAGCTCCGGGTTCCGCGCGGGACCATCTTCGACCAGCACCGCGCTCCGCTGCGAAGACGATCCGCACCGGCGGATAGCCGCCGTGCACGGCGAGCTCGACCTCGACCTCGATGCTGCGGGCCAGCTCCGGGCGGCGCCGGACGCCGCGCTCGACGATGGCGAGGATCGCGGGCGCCAGACCGCCCTCGGCATCAGGGTCCCCAGTCTGACCTGAGGTGGCGCAAGCGCAGCCCGGCGTGTCCGGCGCGGGCGCGGCCTGGTTCTATCCGGCACGCGCGGATCGTACGACGGAAGGCCCGCTCCCCTGGGACAATGGCCGCGTGCAGTTCGAGCTCAGCGATCGATCACCGGCTGCTGCGGGAGACCGTCCGCGACTTCGCCGAGCAGGAGATCGCCCCGGTCGCCGAGCACCTCGACGCGACCAAGAGCTTTCCCTACGAGATCGTCGCGCGCCTCGGCGAGCTCGACCTGATGGGCATCCCGTTCCCCGAGGAGTACGGAGGCGCGGGCGGCGACTCGCTGGCCTACGCGCTCGCCGTCGAGGAGCTGGCGCGGATCGATTCCTCGGTGGCGATCACGCTGTGCGCGCACACGTCGCTGGGCACGCAGCCGCTCTACCTGTTCGGCTCCGAGGAGCAGAAGCGGCAGTGGATGCCGCGCCTGTGCGCTGGGGAGCGCCTCGCCGCCTTCGGCCTGACCGAGCCCGAGGCGGGATCGGACGCGGGCAACACCCAGACCCGGGCCGTGCGCGCAGGACGGCGAGCTGGGTGATCAACGGCTCCAAGCAGTTCATCACCAACGCCGGCACCGACATCTCCGCCCTGGTCGTGATCACCGCCGTGACCGGGCCAGGAGGATGGGGTCAAGGAGATCTCCAACCTGCTGGTCGAGAACGGCACGCCGGGGTACGAGCCAGGCGCGCCATACCGCAAGATGGGCTGGAACGCCTCCGATACCCGTCCGCTCTCCTTCAGCCGACTGCCGCGTGCCGGCGGAGAACCTCGTCGGCCAGCGGGGCGGCGGGTCTGCGCCAGTTCTTCCACGTGCTCGACATCGGACGCATCGGGGTGGCCGCGATGGGAATCGGGCTGGCGCAGGGCGCGCTTGACCAGGCGCTGGCCTACGCCGCGCGAGCGACGAGCCTTCGGACAGCCGATCTCACGCTTCCAGACCATCCAGGCCAAGCTCGCCGACCTCTCGACCGAGATCGAGGCGACCCGATTGCTCGTGCACAAGGCGGCGTGGCTGAAGGATCAGGGCCGCAACTTCACCCTGACCGCCGCCCAGGCCAAGCTCAAGAGCGGCCGGCTGGCGGTCCGCGCCGCCGACGAGGCGGTGCAGATCCACGGCGGCTACGGCTACATCGAGGAGTACCCCATCTGCCGCTTCTACCGCGACGCGAAGATCCTGACCATCGGCGAGGGGACCGACGAGGTGCAGCAGATGGTGATCGCGCGGGCGCTCGGGACGTGAGCCCGGCACGCAGTGGCCGGTGCTTCGGCGTCGTCACCGCCGGCCTCACGCTGGCGCTCGCCGCTGCGCCTGGCCCGCTGAGCATCGGCGGCGGCGGACACGCCCGCGGCACCCGGGAGCGCCCGGCTGCTGGGACCGTTCGACCTGGCTGGCCACGTCACCGTGGCCAAGCGGGTCGCTGGGCGAGCGCGCCGGCCAGAACTTTCACCGCACCTGGACGTTCTTTCCGACGCTGCCGCGCGGGCTCGTGCGCCACCGTCGGCCTGGTCCGCGAGCGGGCCGGCGGCAGCGACCGGCTGACCCTGCACCGCGAGGCGCCGGGGAGCTACACCGGCGCCGGGCGGTTCATCGCGCCGCTGCGCTGCGGGCGTCGGACCTACGCCCGAGGACAGTCGGTTCCGTTCACGGTCACGGTGCAGCGTCACCGCGGCCGTCGCGCTGAGCAGCGGCGAGGTCGTGGCCACCCGCGTGTCGGCCACGCTACACGAACTCCTCGCGGACCAACCTGACGCCCTGCTTCGCCGTGCTGGGCCACGACGCCGCCACGTACACGGGCACTCGGTTCCGGTGCCGGGTCAGGTCTGAACCGGGCCGGGGCTCGATCCCGGTCCCCGGGCAAAACGGCGCGCGCAGGGCCGCCTAGCGCCCGATCGCCTGAGGGAAGTTGAACCGGTGCTCGGGGTCGATGAGCTGGCGGATCTGCTTCAGGCGCCGGTAGTTCTTGCCGTAGTACGCGCTCTGCCAGCCGTTCAGATCCGCGTCGATGTAGTTCTGGTACGCGCTCCCGGAGACGTAGGGACCGCATCGCCGCGTGGGTCTGATCGAGCCAGGCCGCGCCACCGCCGTAGCTGAGGTACTGGATGCAGAACAGCGGCGTCGCGGTGCACGAACGCGGTGGCCTGGGGGTGCACGCGATTGATCGCGCCACCGTAGGCATCCATCAGCAGCGCGCCTGAGCCCGGCTGTGAGGCGCGGCGCTCGGCGGCAGCTGAGCAGCGTGGCGATCGCGCCTGAGGGGAGCGCGCGCTTGACGTAGTCGGACTTCGCGCGGAAGCTGGCCCGCTCAAGCGTTCCCCCGGCGGCCGTGCCCGCTGGTGTGACACGCCGCGAGGCCGGTGTGCGCGCACCCGCCCAGCGCAGCTGCAGTCGCGAGATAGTCCTGATCGCCGGTCACCACGCCGCGCCCGGGACGTTGCGCAACGGGCGCGAGCAGCCGGCTCAGTCCCGATGCGGGCCCGAGGTACTGTCCGCTGACGCTGATCGATGGGCTCCCGCCGCCGGCGTTGAGGTGCAGGATCGAGGTCAGCTCCGGCCGGGTGTGGGGAGCCCAGGCCTGCCAGGCCGCGAGCGCCTCAGCCGCTGAGGACCAGGGCCAGGAGACGAAGAAATACGCGGCGCTGGCTGGGCAGCGGATGCGCCCGGAAGGTGAACTCGGTGACCACGCCGAAGTTGCCGCCGCCGCCTCCGCGCAAGCGCCCACAGCAGGTCCGGATCGGTGCGGTTGTCGACCTCGCGCAGTTTGCCGTCGGCGGTGACGATCTGGGCGCGCGAGCAGGTTGTCGGTCGTCAGCCCCAGGGCGCGGGCGGCCAGTCCCATGCCGCCGCCCAGGGTCACACCGGCGATGCCCACCGATGGACACGAGCCCGCCGGGATCGTCGCTCCGCGTCTGGCCAGCCCGGCGTAGACATCGATCAGCTGAGCGCCGGCTCCGACGGTTGCCGTCCGCTGGCGGTGGTCGACGGAGACGTGGCCGAGATGGCGCAGATCGAGCACGACGCCGCCGGAGAGCGTCGAGTACCCGGCGTAGCTGTGGCCTCCGGACCGAGCGCGCAGCGGCGTGTCGTGGGCCAGCAGCCAGCGCACGGCGCCGCGCACGTCGGCGGCGTCGAGCGGCCGCGCCACCGCGGCGGGAAGGACTCCGTCGAAGCGCTCGTTGTAGACGTGGGCCGCCCCGGCGTATCCGGGTGACCCGCGCTCGAACACATGGCCGCGCATCGCCTGCTGGAGCGTGCGCGGCATCGTGCTGACGCGGCGCGCGGGCCTAGCCAGGGAGCCGCGGGGGGCGCCGAGCAGCTCGCCGCCGGCGGCGAATGCGGCCAGTCTGGCCAGGAAGCTCCTGCGCCCGATCTCCACCCCCATGCGCGGAGCCTTTCACACCCGGCGGGGGCGATGGGAAATCACCCGCCGAGGCGGTCAGCCGCGCGGGGCTTGACCCGGAGCGAGCGCAGCACGTGGCCGAGCTCGGCGAGCTGGCGGCGGCGCCCGGAACGGTCTCCGGCCAGCACCACGTAGAGGCACAGCGGCCGTCCCGCCTGGGTGAAGAACTGCTGCGTTCCCACCTGGCCCGGGCGCGGATGCGCGAGGGCGCGGGCGGCGAATCTCGTCGGATCGAGCGGCAGCTTGAGCCGCGGCGCGGCGAACAGGCCCGCGCCGGGGTTGAGCCCGGCGCCCGGCACATACTCGGTCAGCGCGAGAAAGCAGGCGCCGCGAGGCATGCGGCCCGTGCTGCGATCGCCGAACTCGCCATCGTTGATGGCCAGCGTGTAATTGCCGGCGTGCAATGTGGCCGCGCCATCGTGACGGCTGAACACGCGGCCGCTCCACCCACGCGGCAACTCGATCTCGATTCCGTGGGCGTCGATTCTCACGCGGCACCGACCAGAGCCAGGGCCAGGAGCACGACCAGCAGCACCGGCGTGAGCCGAGCGACGGCCCCGCGCCAGTGCTCGAGCCGTCCATGCAGGGCAAGCAGCTGATCGGGGCGGCGGATGCGCGCGCCCAGCAGCGGCGTCAGCCCCCGGACCGCGCCGTAGCAACCGAGCACCAGCGCCCCCCGGCCCGGATCGCCGGTCAGCAGGGCCGCGACGACCGCCACGTAGGTGGCCGCACTGCTCACTACCGTGCTCAGACCGAACCCCAGCTGCGCGCCGAAGCCGAGGCCGTACACCCAACCTCGGTACTCGTCCAGCCAGCGCTCGTTGACCTGGCGCCGTGGGCCGGGTACACGGCCCGGCAGCAGGTCGAGGATCACCGCGACGGCGAGGGCGACGCCGAGCACGGCCAGCCGAGCCCGGGAACCCACCGCGTCGCCCAGGATCAAGCTGCCGAGCGCCCCCAGAGCCGCTCCGCTCACCACGCCGGTCAGCACCGCGCCGAGCGCGAATGCGCTCACCGTCAGCGACCACCTCGATCGTCGGCCCCGCTCGCCGAGCGGGGTGATGCTGGCCAGCATCGACTCGCCTCAGGGAGACCAGGCCGCCGCAACGGCCCCGAGGACCGCGGCCAAGCAACCGAGGACGACGAGTTCGCTCAATTCAGTCTGGGCGGCCGGGGTAGAGGCTTGGATCGCCCGGCGTGATCCCCGCGGCGGCGAGCGTCGCTTCGACGCGGGCGGCGCGTTCGGTTCCGGACCGTCCCGGCTCGGCCTCGCGGTGATCCTCGATCGCGTCGCTGACCAGCGAGGACAGCGCCTGCCAGGTTGTGGCCACCCCCTCGCCGCACACGCTCCCGTCGACGAGCACGAAATACGGCGCCCCCGGCACGCCATAGTCCTCCCAGGCCTGCGAGGACATCACCACGCTGACCCCCTTTGGGGCGAGGCGGCGCAGACGTGACGGCCGCTCCCGCTCAGCCCCCTGGGTCACGATCAGCGTCTGTACCCCGGGCGGTAGGCGCTGCTCGCCCAGTGTTTCCCAGAACCCGGCACAGGTGCTGCATCCGCTGGTCAGAAAGGCCAGCAGCGTCGGCGTCGATCCGGCCCCCCCGAACGAGAGTGAGAGGGCATCTCCGCTGGGCGTCGGTCCGGCCACCGGCGCGGCGACCCTCGCGGCCCCGGTGCGGTGAACGAGTGGCGGCTCGGGGATCGCCGGCAGGGCAGCGTCGCCGGCGGGACCGATCCGCCGCAGCAACTCGGCGTGGCTGCGCAAGCAGGCCCGCAACGAGGACGACCAGCAACACAAGCAGCACGGTCTCCACGGACACGACCGCCAGCATCAGACCCCGCCGCCCCCAGGGACTTGGACGGCTAGCCCTTCCAGGCAGCCGGCCTCGTGATTGCAGGTGAAGTCGTCGACCATCTCCGTCCCGTTGCAGTTCATGCCATCCACGGTGGACGGGTTCTGGCAGATCACCAGCCGGCAGACGACCTCGGTGGTGCCATGAACCTGGGTGTTGCACTGCCCGTAGCGGAAGTGGTTGCAGTCGACCCGGCGCCGACCGCAGTCCCCCTGGGCGCATTGGCATCCGCCAGGAAACTTATGCCCGGGGATGCGGTTGCAGTCCACGTAATACCGCACGCCCTCGGCCTGGCAGAGGCCGCCTCCCTGGTAGTTGGTGCATTTCCACCAGCCGGCCACGTAGGTGTCCCGGGGACACGTGTTGCGCCCTCGCTCGATCTCGCAGCAGAACGCGGTGTAGCCGTCGGTGCACTTGCCCGAGCTGCACTGGGTCGGGGCGCACCACGGCCCAGGCGTCCCCCGGCCTGACCAGGTATCGCACCGGCGCGACGGCAAAGGCCGAGCCCGCCAGCGCCGCCTTGGCCAGAGCTCCGCGGCGCGACATGCGCCGCTCCAGCAGGCCGCCGAGCGACACGGCAAGGCGCTCACTGACGTTCATTGCGCGCTCCATGCGCTCCACGCCTGGGGGAGCAGCGTATAAGCGAGGACGGCCGCGTAGGCGGCGCCGGCGATTCCCACGCTGAGCACGGCCGCGGTGGGGACCGGCCGAGTCAGCACCCAGCCCACCGAATGGGGCGCTTGGAGCGCGCATGCTGCAGCCACGATCGCCAGCATTCCGCTGATCATCGCCTGCGCCGACGAGGCGGGCGAATCGCCCTGCGCCTCGCCAAAGCAGCCGCATGAGACCCGCCGCCGGGCCAGCAGCGCGGTGATCAGAGCGAACAGTCCATAGAGCAGAGCCAGCGCCAGGGCGCCGGCCCGGGTGGGCGCCACGGCACAGACAGCGCCAAGCGCGATCTCCGCCGCGGCGAACATGCGCACATGCCCGGCGCGGGCGGGGACGCCGAGCGTCAGCAGCGCACGCACCGCCCCGGCCGGCGCGCGCAGCTTGGCCACTCCGGCCACGAGCAGCACGGCCGCGGCGAGCAGAAACGGAGGTGTCAGTCCCGCGCTCATGTCTCAGGCCTCTGCCTTCGCGCGCTCCAGGATCGTCGTGGCCGCGCTGGCAGGATCGAGTTCCCGGGAGACCACTCGGTCGAGCAGACCCTGGACCGCCGGGTCCTGGCTCACGGCTGCCTCAAGCTCGCGTCGCATCCGGTAGCTGGCGATGGCCAGAACCTCGTTCATCAGGTTCCGCCGGCGCCGCTCGGACAGCGTTCCCTCCTCCTCGATATAGGCCCGGTGCTCGGACAGCTTCTGCGCCAGCTCCTCCACGCCCTCCCCTCGGCCGGCCTCGGTCCTGACGATCGGGACCTGCCAGCCTTCGTGCGAGCCCAGCGCCAGGATGCCCTTGATCTCACGGATCATCGTGTCGGTGAGCGGATGATCGGATTTGTTGACCACGATCACGTCGGGGATCTCCATCACCCCGGCCTTGAGGGCCTGAATCGAGTCGCCCGATCCGGGCATCAGCACCAGCACCACCGTGTCGGCATGATCGATGATGTCGACCTCGGCCTGTCCGACGCCGACGGTCTCGAGCATGACGATGTCCCGGCCCGAGGCGTCCATCAGCAGCGCCGCCTGGAGCGTCGCCTCGCTCAGTCCACCCAGCGCGCCGCGGTTCGCCATCGAACGTATGAACACGCCAGGAGTCGAGAAAGTGTTCGCTCAAGCGAATGCGATCTCCCAGCAGGGCACCCTTGGTGAACGGCGACGATGGGTCGATCGACAGCACGGCGACCGTCCGATCACGCTGGCGCTCGAGCTTGGTCAACGCCCCCAGCAGCGTCGACTTGCCGACGCCCGGCGGTCCGGTGAAGCCGACGATCGAGGCCTGGCCGGTGTGCGGATAGACCTCGCGGACCAGATCCCAGCCCTCGGGCTTGTCGTTCTCGACCAGCGAGATGGCGCGGGCGAGGGCCCGCTTCTCCCCGGCGAGCAGGCGCTGGGCCAGTGATTGCTCATCTGCCATAAGGCCGAGCAATCATGCCAGGGCCTCCCCTCGCCGGTCTCCATTGGCGCCCGAGGTGTAGCGGCGGCGGTTCTCGGGGTAACCTGGAGGTGGTGGAGAGTTCGCTGCTGAGCCGAGCCGACGCGCTGCTCGGAAACGGGGTTGAGGCGGCGGTCAGGATCAAGCATCGTCTGCGCCTGAGCCGCCTCGGCTGGAGCCGTGCGCTTGATCCGGAGGGCCCGGAGCTGTGGTCAAGCGGCGCGCCGGACCCCCGCCCGGGGTGCTCGATGAGCGTATTGATCGACGGAGCCCAGGCGCTGCCGGAAATCGCCGCCGCGCTACAGAGCGCTGAGCGCTACGTCCATATGACCGGCTGGCACGTCGCCGCCGCATTCGAACTGGTGCGCGGCGAATCGCCCGTCGTGCTGGGACGACTCCTGGCGGAGCTGGCCGAGCGCATCGACGTGCGGATTCTGGTCTGGGCCGGAGCTCCCGTGCCCGCCTTTCACCCCACGCGCTCCGAGGTCAACGAGGCCGTGCGCAACCTCGTCCGGGACACGCGCATCCGCTGCGAGACCGACCCGCGCGAGCATCCGTTCCACTGCCACCACGAGAAGACGATCGTGATCGACGGACGGTTGGCCTTCGTCGGGGGGATCGATCTGACCAACGACGGCGGTGACCGGTTCGACTCCTCGGCCCACGTGGCCCGCCGGCGGCTGGGCTGGCATGACGTTGCGACGCGCCTGGAGGGTCCGGTGGTCGCCGACGTGGATCACCACTTTGCTCTGCGCTGGCATGCCCTGACCAACGAGCGGATCGAGCACGCGCCGGTGCCGGCGGCGGCCGGCGAGCACACCGTCCAGGTGATCCGCACCGTGGCCGAGGGCATGTACGACCAGGTGCCCAAGGGCGACTTCAGCATTCTCGAGACCTACACCCGGGCGCTGCGCTCGGCCCAGCGCCTGGTCTACATCGAGAACCAGTTCCTGTGGGCGCCGGAGTTGGTCGACATCCTCGCCCAGAAGCTGCGCGACCCGCCCCATCCCGACTTCCGCCTGGTCCTCGTGCTTCCGGCCCGTCCGAACAACGGCAAGGACGACACCGACGGCCAGCTCGGCGTGCTGGCCGCCGCCGACGACGGCGGCGAACGGCTGCTCGCGACGACGTTGCGCAGCCTCTCCGAAGGACGCGATGACCCGCTCTACGTCCACGCCAAGGTGGCGATCGTCGATGACCGGTGGCTGACCGTCGGCTCGGCCAACCTCAACGCCCACTCGCTGCTCAACGACACGGAAATGAACGTGGCCACCGACGACGCCGGGTTGGTCCGGGGCACGCGGGTGCGGCTGTGGGCCGAGCACCTGGGACTCGACGAGGCCACGGTCGCCGCGGCCGACCCGTGCGCGCTCGTCGACGAGCGCTGGCGCCCGATCGCCATGGAGCAGCTGGAGCGCCGGCGCAATGGGGACCCACCAACGCACCGTTTGCTGGCGATGCCCGGCGTCTCACATCGCTCCCGCCGGCTGCTCGGACCCCTCCAGGGGCTCATCGACGACGGCTGAGGTGCTCCGGGGAGCGCCAAAGACTTACGATCTGCTCCGTGTCCGCCGGCACGCGAGAAATCAAGCAGGCGGTGGGACCCCCTCATCCCCCGCCCCGACTGCGCCCCCCACCGCCGCCCCTGCACGGTGGACCGCTGACGTTCCTGCGCTTCGCCCGCGCGCACCGCATGCTGCGCCCGACCTACCTGCCGCTGGTCGCCAGATGGGCCTGGCTGAAACTCCGCTGGCGCGGGCGCCTGCAGACCGACGGGCTGTGCTTCATCTGCCCCGGGGTCAAGTTCGAGATCGGCGCCCACGCGACGGTCAAGCTCGGGCGCTGGTCATGGATCGGCCACGGATGCAAGATCCGCGCCCACGAGGGCGAGGTGATCATCGGCGCCAAGTCCGTGCTCGGACAGGAGTGCACGATCTCCGCCTTCCAGCACGTCTCGATCGGCCGTGAATGCATCATCGCCGACCGCGTGATGATGATCGACTTCGACCACGGCGTCGTCGAAGTGGAGCGGCCGATCCGCGAGCAGGGGATCTACAAGCGCGACCTGCGCATCGGCCACAACGTCTGGATTGGTTACGGCGCCTGTCTGCTCCGCGGGGTGGTTGTGGGGGACAACGCGGTGATCGGGACCAGCGCGGTCGTCACCGCCGACGTGCCCAACGACGCCGTAGTCGCCGGCATCCCCGCCAAGGTGATCCGCACGCGGGACGCGCCGAAGACCTTCCGCTGGGTCTAGCCGGCTGCGGGCCCGGCTACCCGTCCCAGCCCACGAGTTCCGGCGCCAGGTTTCGCAGCGTCTGCGCCTGATCACCGTCACCGAGCAGAGCACGTGACAGAGCTGCAGCATGCCCGGCCGCCCGCTCCCGCGGGTATTCGCCGGCCAGCGCGTTGGTCATCAGGAACGCCCAGTCGCTGGATTGCAGCGCCAGCAGCTCACGCAGCGCCCGGTCGCTCGGCCGCCCACCGGAGGCCAGCACGGCCAGCTCAGCCGAACGCGCCTGCCAGGCCAGATCGGCGACCTGCGGCCCGCTCCAGGCACGCAGGTCGCCCCCGGCGCCCCAGCTCGTCGCGCCGAGATGCTCCGGTGCCGGTTCGCCGGCCGCCTGCGCATCATCGAGTGTCGTCAGCTCGAGCCCCTGCCGCTGGGCCTCCTCCAGCACCGCGGACAGCCACACGACGCCCTCATACCACCAGTGCCCGAGCAGCTCGGTGTCCAGCGCGCACACGCAGATCCCGCCGCCACTCACCCGAGCGAGCACCTGGCTGACGAAGTCCGCGGCATGCGCCCGGGCCGCGGTGCAGGCCCGCGCGTGGTCGTAGGGCGTGCCGTCATTGCTCCAGACGTGGTGGCGGTACTCGGTGTGCCGGTGATAGTCGCGGTAGACCCCGGCGCCGGGATACCCGACGTTGCTCCAGACCAGCGCCATCGTCTGCCGGTCGACGGGCCAGAGGACCGGGCCCTCGTCGGTGAGCAGCGGCCGCAGATGCCGGGCGTCGCCGAGGCCGAAGTTCCCGGTCAACTCGACGCAGACCGAGCGCACGCCCGCCTCCTCGAGCAGCGAGGCCACCCAGGGCTCGTAGGCGCACTCGGGTAACCAGAAGCCTCCGCCCCAGTCCTTGAAGCGTCGCCGGTGAGAGGCGATTCCCGTCTGGACCTGCAGTGCGACGGCGCTGTCGCTGGCCAGCAGCGGGAGCACGGCGTGAGTCGCGGCCGAGGTCCAGCCGGCATGTGCGCCGAGCGCGGCGAGCACTCCGTCCCCAAGTGCCCGCAACCGTTGCGCCGCGCCCACGTAGTCCCCGGCCGCCCGCTCGAGTTCGCGCGCCTGCTCCTCGGACCCCTGCGCGCGCAGCTCGCGGGCATCGCGCCGGTGGGACTCCGGACGGACCTCGTCCAGAAATCGAACACAGCGCTCCAGCGCCCCCGGCGCCTCGAGCTGATCGCACAGCACCGGAGTCAGCGAGAGCGTGAGGGGCGCCCGCCCGAGCACATCCAGCAGCGGCAGGTAGGACGTGGCCAGTGCCTCCCATAGCCACTCCTCGCCAAATGGCCAGGTCCCGAACCCCTCGACGTAGGGCATGTGCGTGTGGAGAACCAGGGCGAGCTGGCCCGGACGGCGACTCACCTACCGCGTCTGAACGGGCTGCGTACCAGTTCGACCACCGCGCGAGCCAGCCCCAGGAGGACCGCGGCTACGGTCTCGAGCAACTTGGCCAGCGTCTTCCAGAGGCTCATCTGCGCGCTGCCCCCTCAGACCCGGCAGACCGCGAGAAAGTCAAGCGCGGCGTCAAGGTCGCCGGGCCGCAAGGCGAAATCGCTGGTGGCGATGGCCGGAGTGAACCGGTCGTAGAACGGCTTGGTCATCCGCAGCCGCGCGTGGACGGTGTCCCAACCCAACTTCAGCGCCAGGGCGTGCGCCCGGAGCTTTCGGGCATGGAACAGCCCCAGCAGCTCGACCCGCGGGAAGACGGACTGGCAGAGAGCTCTGAACTCCTCGGCGCGGTACTCCTTGATGTGCCACGGATTGCCGGACTTCTCCGCTCCGGGAGGGGCCAGCGTGAGCAGGTTTGGTGTCGTGATGTAGGCCACTCCGCCAGGTGCGAGCAGCGACCGGAAGTGCTCGAGTACGGCGTGCGGATCCTGCACGTGCTCGATCGTCTGGAGAAACACCACGGCGTCGTAGGCCCCGGGCGAGCCGTAGGTCTCGACCAGGCCTCGATCAAAGCTCAGCCCCGGAGCGGTATAGCGCAACCGGGCGTGCTCGTGGGCGTCGGGATTGGCGTCAAGCCCCAGCACGCTACGAGCGCCGCGCGCGAGCACCTCGGACCCATAGCCCTCGCCGCAGGCCATGTCGATCACCCGCGCACCGTCCACCCGGGAACCGATCCACTCGTACACGGCCAGATGCCGCCGGAACCAGTAGTTCTCCTCGGGGACGTCGGGAAGGGTGCGCTCGCCGGTGAGCTCCAGCGGAGGCACCCCGGGCGGCTGGCCCTGCTGGACGTAGGCGTTCACTGGCACGGCCGAAAGGGTAATGTGATCCCGCCATGGAGGCAGTACGCACACCTGACGAGATCCGCGACGTCAACACTCGTTATCACGATGTGGCGGCGTCGAGTTACGACTCCAAGTGGGGCATTGACTTCGGGGAGGTTGGCCAGGCCCAGGTCCTCGGCAAGCTGCGCAAGCTGGTCGGCGGCGAGTTGGATCGCGGCTACGGACGTTCACTGGAGATCGGCGCCGGCACCGGCTACTTCAGTCTCAACCTGCTCAAGGCGGGCGTGGTCCGAGAGGCGACCTGCACCGACATCTCACCCGGGATGGTCAGCGCGCTCGGCTCCAACGCTCAGCGGCTGGGATTGGACGTCCGCGCGGCGCGAGCCGAGGCCGAGTCGCTGCCGTTTCCCGATGACAGCTTCGACCTCGTGCTGGGCCATGCCGTGCTGCACCATCTCCCCAATCTGGAACGGGCCTTCTCGGAGTTCCATCGCGTCCTGGCGCCCGGCGGCCGACTCGCCTTCGCGGGCGAGCCCTCGCGCTTCGGCGACCGGCTCGCGGCCGTGCCCAAGCGAGGCGCGTCACGGCTCGCGCCGTTGTGGCGCAGAGCCCTGAGCGCCCGCCCCGCTCCGCCACCCGGGCCGGCCGGATCCACAGACCAGATCGACCACGAGCTGGAACATTTCGTCGACATTCACGCGTTCGCTCCCGGCGACCTGTCCGGCTACGTCAAGCGGGCGGGGTTCACCGACGTCAAGGTGCGCGGCGAGGAATTGGTGGCCAATTGGTTCGGCTGGTTCAACCGGTCCCTTGAGGCGACGGCTGCGCCTGAGGACGTGCCGATGCTCTGGCGCCAGTACGCATTCCGCGGGTATCTGCTGCTGCAGCAGGTCGACGAGCGCATCCTTGAGCCGATGCTGCCGCCGGCGATCTTCTACAACCTGCTGCTGACCGCCCGCCGGCCTTAGACCCCCGCGGACCGCACCTCGCCACTCATACACTTCCTCCGGTGCCGGACCGGCTCGTCCAAGACTTCCCGCTCTTTCCGCTCGGCCTCGTCGCGCTCCCAGGCGAGGCGATTCCCCTGCATATCTTCGAGGACCGCTACAAGGCGATGATGGATGAGTGCCTGCGTGAGGACTCTGAGTTCGGGATCGTCTGGCTCTCCGACGACGGGCTGCAGGACGTCGGCTGCGCATGCCGGATCGAGCGCGTGCTCGAGCGCATGGACGACGGGCGGATGAATCTGCTCAGCCGGGGCACGCGGCCGCTGCGGGTACTCGAGCGTCAAGGCCATCTTCCCTACCCGGCGGGCGTGGTTGAGTTCGTCGAGGACCGCGAGGAGGTGCCGGACCCCGACCTGGAGAACATCGCCCATCAGGCCTACGGGGAGCTGGTCAAACGCGCCACCGACGCCGAGCCCGACGAGGGGGAGCTGGCAGCGATGAGCGCATACGACATGGCCGCCACCGTCGACTTCGGCCTCGACGCCAAGCAGGGCCTGCTTGATCTGCGCTCAGAGAACGCGCGCCTGCGACTCGTCACTCGCCTGTTCCGGGCCGCGACCAAGCGTCTCGACTTCGTCGATCGAGCACAGGCTCGTGCGCGCTCCAACGGCAAGGTGCGCTTCGGCTGAACGGGCGCCGAGCCCGCTAGGGCAGGCCGCAGATGCTGTGGGCCATCTGTGCCGCGAACAGCTCCGCCGCTGCGAGTTCATGGTGCGCGGCGGCGCTCGTATCAGCGAATGAGACCGTGCCATCCTGAAGCTTGAGCCTGTACGTGTAGATGCTGCCCGGTCGCGCCGGCAGGCGCAGCTGAGCCTTGGCGTCCGCGTCGAGATTCGTCGCGATGTCCCGGGCCTGGAGCAGCAGCGGGTCGGGGATCGGCTTCGGCGAGCTGCCGTTGCAGCGGATCGTCCCACCGTCGTTGACCAGCAGGCTGATGGTGTGCCCCTGGCCGGTGCGCTCGAGCACGAACAGGTCGGCGGAGTTCACCCCCAGCCCGCATCCGGCCGCCGCCAGGGTGATCGCCGTGAGCCCCAGCGAGGCCGCCCGTGGTTTGCTGAACCTCGGCATCCGGGAGATCGTGCCTGATCGCGCACGAAAAGCGTGCCCGCCCCGGGTCCCGGGAGCCGTCTTGTGGATGCCCTTAGGTTCCGCCGGTTATCATCGCCCGCCCTGAGCCGTTCGCCCGCACCGGCAGGGGCACGGCCGCGGGGCGCCGAAGTATGTACCCGGGCGCCACCACAGACCCATGCATCCGATCTCTTACTTCCAAGGCATTGTCCTCGGCCTGCTCCAAGGCTTTTCCGAGCTGTTCCCGATCTCAAGCCTCGGTCATGCTGTGGTGACCCCGCGACTGCTGGGCTGGAACATCCATCAGAACGACAAGTTCTTTCTCTCCTTCCTGGTCGCCGTCCACCTGGCCACGGCAATCGTCCTGCTCGGGTTCTTCCGAAAGGACTGGGTCCGGGTCTTCCGGGGCATCGGCCGATCGCTGCGCGACCGTGAGATCGCCGATTCGGACGCACGTCTCGGCTGGCTGCTGGTCGTTGGGACGATCCCCGCGGGAATTCTCGGACTGCTGCTCCAGGACCCGTTGCGCAAGATCTTCGCCTCCCCGGAGTCGGCGGCGATCTTCCTGTTCGTCAACGGGCTGCTGCTGTTCGGCTTCGAGGCGCTCCGCCGCCGTGCTCCGGGCGCTCCCGAGGGCGAGGCCGACATCGACAACCGGATCGCCACCCGCGTCACCTGGCGCCAGGCGGCGGGGGTCGGCGCCGCTCAGGCGCTCGCGCTGGTGCCCGGGATCTCACGCTCCGGGGTGACCATGGGCGGCGGTCTGCTGGTCGGGCTCAACAACGAGGACGCGGCCAAGTTCGCCTTCCTGCTGGCCACCCCGATCATCGGCGCGGCCGCCGCGCTCAAGATCCCGGATCTGGCCGGCAAGACCGGCGACGGCGTACGCGGTCCCGCCTTCGTGGCCGCACTCTGCGCCGCCGTCACCGCCTACATCGCCATTCGGTTCCTGATGCGCTTTTTCGAAACCAACCGCCTGACGCCGTTTGCCATCTACTGCACCGTCGCGGGCGCAGCGCTCGCGATCGGCTTCGCGGTCACCTGATTGGAGACATCCGTATGACCAAGAACAGACAGCTGATCATCCCCGCCGTGGCCCTGGGCATCCTGCTGATCGTGATCGCGATCGTCTACTGGGTGTCCACCGCCAGCGGCCTGCCGAGCTTCTTCCCCGGCCACCAGGCCGGATCGAGCACGCACCACGTCAAGCACGGCATTGCCGCGTTCCTGCTCGGGCTGGCCTGCATCGTCTTCGCCTGGTTCCAGACCGGGCCGGCGAGCGGAGCCGCTCGCGCACAGAACCGCTGAGCCACCGAGACGCGCGGTTGCTGCTAGTCGGCCTCCACCACCACCGCGTCACCGCCGCGGCGCGAGTCGCCGGCGCCCCAAAAGCGCCCGGCGCGGTCCTGCTCCACGGCCTGGACCCCGCCGAAGAACAGGTTGCGGTCGCGAAAGCGGCCGATTGCGCGGCCTGAGCCTTCGAGCTCGGTCGTGTCGATTCCCGGCTCGGTGTAGACCACCCCATCCTCGGAGTGCAGGCGCGGCGCCTGTACTGCATCGGGGGCGCGCAGCCCATCGTCGATCACGCGGATGATCGTCTGCATGATGGCCGAGCGGATCCGGTTCGAGCCCGCGCTGCCAAGCACGAGCTCAGGGCGTCCATCGTCCAGGACGACGGTTGGCGCCATCATGCTGGGTAGGCGCCGGCCCGGGGCGAAGCGATGAAAGCCGAGCGGATTCAGGTCCTGCTCACCGAGCATGTTGTTCAGGTGAACACCGGTCTCGGGCACGATCACCCCGGAGCACGACCCGTTCGAGCAGGTAACCGAACAGGCCTCGCCGTCCCGGTCGATCACCGCGATGTGCGTCGTCGACCCCAGTCCGCCACCGCCGTGGAGAAAGCGGGCCATGAACTCCGGATCAGCCAACCCATCCAGGAATTCCGGCGTGCGCTCGGCCTGCGTGCGCTCCATCACCTCGACGATCTGCTCGCTCCGGGGCGGCGGCGGGTCGGCATCGAGCAGCCCGAGCGCGCGCGCGATGAGAATCCCACCCGCCGACGGCGGGGGATTGGTCAGGACGTCCCGTCCGCGGTAGCGGACCTGCACCGGCGCGCGGTCGACGACCCGGTACTGAGCCAGGTCGGCTCGCGTCAGCAGTCCACCCCGCGCCAGCACCCAGTCGGTGATGGCCGCCGCGATGTCGCCGGCGTAGAACGGTGCGGCCCCGTCTGCCGCCAGCCGCTCCAATGCGTCAGCCAGCTGCGGTTGGCGCAGCGTCTCCCCGGCTTTGAGCAGCCTTCCCCCGGGCGCGAACAGCGCGGTCGCCTCGGGCGTCGAGGTCACGATCGCGCCGAGGATCTCGAGCAGGTAGGCCTGCTGCAGCGTGAGCTCTACACCGTCGCGGGCCAGGCCGGCCGCCTGCCGGGCCAGGTCGGCCAGTGGCACCCGCCCGAAGCGCTCGGCGGCCTCGCACAGGCCGGCGGGTACACCGTAGGTCCCGACTGACGCCGAACCGATGTTGAACACCTGGACCGCATCGCCGAAGGAGACGTCGACCGGAATCAGCTCGGCCCTGGCACTCGCGGCGACGCCGCGCCCGGGGGCTTCGACGAAGAAGTCGAGCAGCACCGGCGCTTGACCGGGAACCACGACCAGCATGTAGCCGCCGGCGCCCAGACCGGTCAGCAGCGGCTCGCAGACGAACGACGTCAGCATCGCGGCCAGCGCGGCGTCGACCGCGTTTCCGCCCGCGCGCAGGACCTCCGCGCCCGCCCGTGCCGACAGCGGATGGCCGGCCGCGATCACCCCAAGTTGGGGCTTGGTCACGGTGGCGGCTATCGCCTGGGCATGAACTCGGGTACGTCCAGCTCCGTCGCCGAGGCCGTTTGACGTTCCCGGATACGGCTGACCCGCGGCTCGCCGCGTGGTTCGCGCAACGACGGGCGTAGCTCGTCGCGGCGGCTGATCGCTTCGGACGGGCGCTCGGCCGGACGGCGCTGGCGGCGTGCGTCGCCATAGCCGGTGGCCACGACGGTTACCCACACCTGGTCCTCGAGCTTGTCGTCGACCATCGCGCCGAAGATGATGTTGGCATCGGGATGCGCGGCCTCGGCGACGGCCTTCGCACACTCGTTGACCTCCCACAGGGACATATCGCGCCCGCCGGTGATCGAGAGCAGGATCGACCGTGCGCCCTCCATGCTGGTCTCCAGCAGCGGCGACGACACCGCCTGTTCAGCGGCGTCGAGCGCACGGCGTTCGCCGGCTCCCATGCCGATGCCCAGCAGTGCATTGCCCGCCTCGGACATGATCGTGCGCACATCCGCGAAGTCGAGGTTGATCAGCCCCGGCAAGGTCACCAGGTCCGAGATTCCCTGAACTCCCTGACGCAGCACGTCATCGGCCACGCGGAAGGCCTCGACCATCGAGGTGTTGCGATCGAGCACCGACAGCAACCGGTTGTTCGGCACCACGATCAGTGTGTCGACCTCGGCGGCCAGCGCGTCGATGCCGGCCTCGGCCTGCTCGCGGCGCCGTGAGCCCTCGAACTGGAACGGCCGAGTGACGATGCCGACGGTCAGCGCCCCCAGCTCGCGAGCGATCTGGGCCACGATCGGAGCCGCCCCGGTCCCCGTACCGCCACCGGCGCCGGCGGCGATGAACACCATGTCCGAGCCACGCAACAACGCTTTGATCCGGTCGTGTTCGTGGCGGGCCGCCTCGCGCCCAAGGTTGGGGTCCGAACCGGAGCCCAAGCCCCGGGTGATCGATTCACCGATGTGCAGGGTCTCGTTGGCGGCCGACTGCTGTAGTGACTGCAGGTCGGTATTGATGGCGAGGAACTCGACGCCCTCGATCTCAGCTTCGACCATCCGGTTGACGGCATTGACCCCTGCGCCGCCGACGCCGACGACGCGCAGCACCGGCGTGCCCACCGGCCGCGGAGCGGCAAAGGCATCGTCGGCACGCTGTGGACGGGCGTAGACGTCGGGCTCGACCGCGGCAGCGCGCTCGCTCGGACGGGCCATCACGTTCTCCGGAATGTCAGAGGAGAAGGCGTGGCGCAGGCGCTCCTGCGGCGAGGGGATCTTCGGCTCGGGCTCGGCGATCGGCGCCGGAGCGTCAAATCCCGGGTGCGGACGCCGGTTCGAGGCGCCGGCCGCGGGTTCGGTTGCGGCCTTCTGCGCGCGCTTTGGCGGCGCTGCCTTCGGCTGGGCCTCAGCCGGCGTCTCAGCCTCGGGACCGCTGTCCTCGGCCGTCTTGCGGAACAGGGCCGCCAGCGGCCCTTCACGCATGCTCGCGCGCTTACCGGTGGGCATTTGAGAGAACCTCCTTCGCGAGCTGCCTGTAGGCGAGTGCGGCCAGACCGTCGGGATCGTACTTCAGCACGGACATTCCTTTCACAGGGGCCTCGGCAAAGCGCACGGTCCGGCGGATCCTCGAGGCAAAAACCCGGTCGCCGAAGTTCTCCTCCAGCAGTTCGATCGCCTCCTTGGCATGCAACGTCCGCGTGTCGACGAGCGTCGGCAGGATGCCCTCGATCTCGACATCGGGATTCAGGTTCTCGCGGATCATGGCGAGCGTGTTCTGCAGCTGGATCAGACCGCGCATCGACAGATACTCGCACTGCACGGGGACGATTACCTTATGGGCCGCGGTCAGCGCGTTGATTGTGAGCAGCCCGAGGCTCGGCGGCGTGTCGATGAAGACGAAGTCGTAGTCCTCGGCGACCTCCGCCAGCGCCTTCTTCAGGTTGCGCTCGCGACCGATCATCGACGCCATCGCCATCTCCGCTCCGGCCAGGTCGATCGACGAGCAGGCGACGTCGATCTCACGCTTGCGGATCACCTCGCGGATCGAGATCCGGTGCACGAGCACGTCGTACATCGATTTGTCCAGCGTGTCAGGGTCGATGCCCTGCGACATCGTCAGGTTGCCCTGAGGGTCCATATCGACGCACAGCACGCGGTGGCCCTCCTCGGCGAACGCGACGGCGAGGTTCAGCGTAGTCGTGGTCTTGGCGACGCCGCCCTTCTGGTTGGCGAACGCGATCACCTTGAGGGTGGAACTCACGGGAGGCTCCGATGGATCGAGGAAGTCATACGCGCCTGTATTCGCAGAGCGACGGGGAATTCCTTTACCTGACTGCGTTTGCGAGGCCCGGCCGACAGGTTCGTCAGTCCCATGTCCGCGCTCCGAACGCCGCGTGGGCGCTATTTTGACCCCTCGTGCACGAGATTCTCGACCGCCGTCTGATCTTCGTGACCGGCAAGGGCGGGGTCGGCAAGTCGACCGTGGCCACCGCGCTCGGGCTACTGGCGGCGCGGGCGGGTCTGCGCACGATCGTCGCCGAGCTGGCGAGCCAGGAACGGGTGCAACGCGCGTTCGACCGCGAGGTCGAGCCGTTTGAAGAGGTCGAGCTCGCGCCGGGCCTGTTCACCATCTCGATCGACCCGCAGCACGCGATGGAGGAATACCTGCGGCTCAAGACCGGCGCGCTCGGGCACATGCTGGCCTCGAGCAAGCTGTTCGGCGCCTTTGCGATGGCCACTCCGGGGATGCGAGAGCTGCTCAGCATCGGGAAGGTGTGGGAGCTGGCCCAGCTGCAACGACGTACGAGCGGGGCCGCCCCCTATGACCTGGTGATCGTCGACGCACCGGCCACGGGGCACGGCGTCGGGATCCTGAAAACGCCGCGCACGTTTGCCGAGATCGCCCGCGTCGGACCGATCGCCCACCAGGGCCGCATCATCGCGGACACTCTCGACGATCACGATTTCACGGCGGTCGTGGCGGTGGCCACGGCCGAGGAGATGCCCGTCAACGAGACCCTGGCGATCAAGGACGAACTGGAGCGAGAGGGGCTGGAGCTCGCTGCGGTGATCGTCAACGCGCTGTACCCGTCGCGCTTCGGTCCGCGCGATCAGCGCAAGCTGGAGAAGGCGCTGAGCGACATCCAGGCCTCGCCCAGCCGGGGGGCGATCCGGGCCGCGCTGTCGGAGAGCGCCCGGGCAGCCGCGCAGCGCGAGCAACAGGACCGCCTGAGCGACGGCCTGCAGATGGAACTGGTGCAGCTGCCCTACCTGTTCGCCGACCAGGTCGGTCGCGAGCAGCTCGAGCAGTTGGCCGACGCGCTAGAGCTGGGGCTCGCCGAGCGCTCTGCGGCGTCACTGCCGGGCTGAGGCCGCGGCCCAGCGCCCGGCCCGCAGCCCCGATTCGATTGCGCCGTCGATGAACCCCGCCCACCCGTCGGCCAGATCGGAGCCGGCGAACAGCAGCCGGCCTTCCGGTGCCTGCATTGCGCGGTGGTGGTGCTCGTACCAGCCCGGGCGGTGAATCGCCCACGTGCCGCGGGAGTAAGGGTCGGCCAGCCAGTCGTGGGCCGTCGCCGCGAGCACCTCGTAGCCCGGGAGGATCGCGTCCAGGTCACGCTGCACCGCGTCGAGGTCGTCCGCGTCACAGGCTTCGGCATCGACTCCGAAGCCGATCATCAACTGGGTTCCGTCGGGCCGCACCAGCTCGGTATCCAGATATCCGAATGGATGGCCGGGGCGGATCGTGTTGTGCAACCGCGGCTCTCCCCGGGCGTGGATGAAGATCTTGATTCCCCGTGAGGCCTGGCCGAGCCCGACGGCCTCGCGCTTGGCCCGCGCCAGCTCCGGCGTGAAGTCGATCGCGGCGACGGTGTTGAGCGGCACGGCCACGACGACCGCCCGCGCCCTGAAGCTCTCCCCCGTGCCGGTCTGCACCTGCACCTCGCCGTCGTGCTGGCGCACTGCGCTCACCGCAACCCCCAGCCGCCGCTCGCACGGCGCCGCCCCGGCAATCGACTGAAGCAGCGCGCCCGTCCCCTGCGCGAGCGTCACACGTCCGCCGGTGAACTGCGTCAGGGCGAGGCTGTAGCCCGACAGCGCATGCCAGCGCAGCACCGACACCGCCCCGGCCTGCTCCACCGGGGCGTGCGCCAGGGACTCGAGCTCGGCCACCAGAATCGCGCGTTCTTCCTCGCTCAGGTCCAGCTCGTTCAGTCGCCCCGCGATGCTCTGGCGGTCAAAGCGCGCGAGCGCATCGATCGCGTGGAGAGGATCGTGGGGCAACGGCAATGCCGCCTCGACGCCGTCCACGAACCGATCCCACCCGCGGCGCGCCAGCTCGTCCCGGGTGGCGATCGCGCCGGTCCGGCGCTCCTGGCCCACGTACCATCCGGCCGCCTGCGGATCGTCGCTGAGCTCGACCTTCAGACCGGCGCGGGAGATCTCAGACCAGGTGTGGGGCTGGTGCCAGTGCACCCACGCGCCGCCGTATTCGATCGGCATCCCGCGCCACTGCGCGCTCCAGGTCCGCCCGCCCAGACGCTGGCGTGCCTCCAGAAGCAACACCGAGCACCCGCGCAGCGCCGCTTCGCGCGCCGCCGTCACGCCGGCGAAGCCGCCGCCGACCACGATTACGTCGTACATGGCCCCCGCACGCTGGCGTCGAGGGCGACCGCGCCCCGCTCGTGCACGACCACGGGGTTGCACTCGATCAGCTGCACACCCGACTCCAACAGCAGCTCTCCCAGCCGGGCGGCCAACCGGCACGCCGCGGGGAGATCGACCGCCGGGGCGCCACGCGCCCCGCGCAACAGCGGAGCCCCGCGCAACGTGGACATCGCCCGCTCGATCCGGGCGGGCGAGGCGGGCAGGGGGATGACGACCACGTCTGCGAGCAGCTCGGTCCAGATTCCCCCCAGCCCGAGGACGAGCGCCGGGACCACCCCGTCGGTCGTGGCCGCGACCAGCAGCTCAACCCCGGGCGGGACCATCCGCTCGGCCTGCACGCAACCTCCGAATTGGGCCGCCAGCGCCGACAGCTCGCGATAGGCGTGGCGGACATCCGAGTCGTGGTGGAGTCCCAGCCGCACGCCGCCGAGCTCTGATTTGTGCTGAACCGCGGCCGCGCTCAGCTTCAACGCGAGCTGCCCGCCGAAATCGCTCAGCGCCGCGACCGCCTCGTCCGCGTCGTCGACCGCTCGCGCCTCGACCGCGCTGATCCCACCCGCCCGGAGAAACTCCATCGCCAGATGCGGAGCCAGCCACGGCCCCTGGCCCGATCGCCTCTCGCGCGTGCCCGCTGCCGCGGAGATCTCGCGCAGGCGCTCCGGGTTGCCCGCCGGCACCCGCATTGCCGCGGCACAGCGCAGCCCGGTGCGCAGGCCCGCCGCGGCGGGGATCCCGGCCTGGGCGAAGCGCCATGCCGCCTCGTCATCCAGCAGCTCGGGCAGGGTTGAGCACACCATCGTCGCTGCGGGCGAGCTTCGCGCCCCGGCGGCAACGCCCTCGCGCACCGCCCGCCACGACGCCTCGACGGCGCCGCTGAGGCCCGCCGGCTGGTCGTAGAACACCAGCACCTGGCCCACGCCGGGATCGTCACCGAGGATGCGGACGAGCTCCCCGAGCGGTTCCGGCTCGCCCCACAGCATCGCCGTGTAGTCGAGTGGGTTGGCCGCCGTGGCGGCCGAGGGCAGCGCGGCTCCCAGACGGGCCAGAGTCGAGCCGGCCAGGGCGGGCAGGTCCAGCCCGAGCCGCTCGGCCTCATCGGCGCCCTGAGCGGAGTCTCCACCCGAGCAGGTCATGATCGCCAGCCCATGGGCCGGCGGTCGGGCGGACTTCACCGCCAACGTCTTGGAGAGTTCGAGCAGCTCGTGGACGTCGTCGGCCCAGATCGCGCCGGCTTCCTCGACCAGCGCTCGGAACACCCTCTGGTCGCCGGCCAGGGCCGCACTGTGGGCGCTCGCCGCGCGGGCGCCGACCGGCGAGCTGCCGACCTTCAGCACCACCACCCGGACTCCCGCGGCCGCGCAGGCCGCGAGCCCGTCACAGATTCGCGGACCGCAATCGTCCTCCAGGTAGAGGCCGACGACCGACAAGTCATCCTGCTCGGCCAAGTACTCGAGATAGTCCGGGGCGGAGAGCACGGCCTGGTTGCCGCTGGCGATGACGGTGTGAAAGCGCAGCCCACGCCGGGTGGCCAGCGCATTGACGGCGACGTTCCCGCTCTGGGCGACGAGTGCGACCTGTCCGGGCTCACGCGGCTCGAGCGCGTCGCCCCACAGCGCGCTCCGCGCGTGCATGGCCACGATCCCGTCGCAGTTGGGCCCGCACACCGGCAGACGGTGGCGCGCCGCGGCGGCGACCAGGGCGCGCTGGTGCTCAGCCCCGCCCGGCGCCTCGGCGAAGCCGGCCCCGAACACCACCGCCCCACCGCAGCCACGCGCGCCCGCCTGGTCGATCACCGGCGCCACGCCGGCCGCGGGGATCGCGACGACGACGGCATCAACTGCGTCGGGGAGGTCGGCCAGCGAGGGCACGCACGGATGCCCGAACACCTCCGAGCGCCCGGGGTTGACCCCCCAGATGGCGCCGGGAAACCCGATCGTCGCGAGGTTCTCCAGCGTCTGGGCGGCGTAGCTGCCCGGACGATCATTGGCGCCGACCACCGCGACCGACCGCGGTGCCAGCAACCGGCCCAGATCAAGGCGCGCGCGCGCCATGAGCACCTCGCTCAATGGATCGTCGCTTCTACCCCACGGCGCTCCAGAGCACGCGTGATGATCAGCCGCTGGACCTCGCTCGTTCCCTCCCAGATGCGATCGACGCGCAGCTCGCGGTTGAAGCGCTCGGCGACGTTGCTGCGCAGGTAGCCGCGTCCGCCGAAGGCCTGCACGGACCGGTCGGCCAGCCGGCCGGCGGCTTCGCTGACGAACAGCTTGGCCATCGAGGCCTTGGCGTGAATCAGCTTCGGATCGGCCTCGGCGTCGACCATCCGCGCGACCTGGAGCGCGAGCAGGCGACCCAGCGTGGCGTCGGTAGCCGAGTCGGCCAGGGGGAAACGAGATCCCCTGGTAGTCGAAGATTCGCGTGCCGCCCTGGACGCGGTTCAGCGTCCAGTCCATCGTCTCGTCGAGGAGCCGCCACATCGCGCCGAGGCCATGCGTGGCGATCCCCAGGCGCTCCTCGGTGAACCAGCCACGCTGCAGCGCCTCGCCGTTGCCGATCCCGCCGATCACGGCGTCCTCGGGAACCTCGACGTCGGTGAACCGGATGGTCGGATGGCCGTGCGGATAGTTGTGGGTGAACTTGGGATCGTCGACGAACTCGACGCCAGGCACCGAGGGCTCGACAAGGAACAGCGTCGGCAGGCGATCCTCGCCGTCGACCACGTTGGCCATTACGATCAGCACCCGGGCCACGTCACCCGAGGTCACGAACCACTTCTCGCCGTCGATCCGCCAGCCACCCTCGCTGCGCCGCGCGGTGGTGGCGATGCCGCCGGGATCGGAGCCGGCCTCGGCCTCGGTGACCGCGTAGGCGTCGCCGCCTTCGCCGCGCAGCGCGGGTACCAGGTAGCGCTGGATCTGCTCCTCGGTGCCGTTGATGAGGACGTTGTAGACGTTGGGGACGTGCCAGTGCAGGCCATTGGTGACCCGGCCGAACTGCTCGTTGACCAGAAACCACTCGAGCATCGTCCATCCCTGGCCGCCCAGCTCCCGGGGCACGCGCCCGCCGGCCAGTCGGGCCGAGATCGCCTGACTGCGGATCCGCTGGACGGTGTCCTCGCTCAGCGCCCCCTGGCGCTCCTCGGCCTCGAGCTCGAGCGGGATCAGCACGTCCTCGACAAACTGGCGCGCACGCTGCTGGAGCTCGGCTTGGTCGGGCGTCAGCTCCGTCGAGTCGGTCGTGGGCGGGATCGTCGTGGTCATGGGCGTCCTTTGGCAGTGGTGGTTTGCTGACGAGCCAGACTGAGTCGGTCGGCGGCGGTCAGCTTGGCCCCGCGTCCCGGCAACGCAATCAACAGGTTGTGGTGGTTCGAGATGACCTTCGCCGCGACGCTGCGGGCCCGCGCGACTCCGGGCTCGCTGCTTGTCCGACGGCGGTCGATCAGCTCGACCGCCGAATGCAGGTAGGCCAGCCACTCGCGTTGGGTGCCACGGAGGATCAGGCGCTCGATGCGCTCGCGTTCGCGCACGACCGCCGCAGGGGGAGCCTGATGGCCCAGGGCGAGGGTCGCCACGGCTTCGGGAAGCTCACGTTCGGGCTCCGGCGTGACCGACAGCCAGGACGCGCGCTTGACCATTGGCGGTAGACTAACAGCAACTGATCACAAAGTCAGGATGAGGCCCATGGAACTGCTCGACCGCCACCAATCCGGCTGCCGGAACGGCCCTGTTGCCGCGGCTGTACACCGATGAACGGCTGCTCGAGGCCGAGCAGAGGCTGATCTTCGAGCGCACCTGGCAGTTGGCCGGCCACGTCTCCCAGGTGCCGCGCCCGGGGAGCTACCTGACGGCCAGTGCGGGTGACCAGCCGGTGCTGGTCGTACGCGACGAGCAGAATGAGCTGCGGGCCTACCGCAACGTCTGCCGGCACCGCGCCTCACGCCTGCTCAGCGACAGCGGACAGTGCAAGGGCGCGATTCGCTGCCGCTACCACGGCTGGACGTACCGGTTCGACGGAACCCTGATCGGAGTTCCCGAGGGCATGAGCTTCGGCGAGCGCCTGGACAAGGGCTCGCTGGGCCTGTTCCCGGTCCGGATCGAGGAATTCTGCGGCCTGGTGTTCGTGAACCTGGACCCGGACGCCGCGCCGTTGGCTGAACTGGTCGACGGCCTCGCCGCGCGGCTCGCGCCCTACCGGATCCCCACGCTGGAGCCCTTCGGTCCGGGCGGCGACGGTCAGCCCGCCAACTGGAAGGTCGTGGCCGAGAACTACATGGAGGGCTACCACATCCCGATCGCGCATCCGGGACTGATGCGGATGCTTGATTACAAGCACTACGACGTCGAGGTCCACGACAATTACGTCTGGTTCGATGCCCCGATGCGGGCCAAGCCGAGCAGCAATCGCTTGGAGCGGCTCTATGACCAGCTGGTCGAGCCGATGCCGGGGCTGAGCCAGGCCGACCGCAGGATCTGGCGCTACGTGTACATCTATCCGAATACGACCATCGACCTGTACCCCGACCAGGTCAACACATGGCAGATCCTGCCCGACGGCGTCGCTCGCACCAACGACGTGTCGGCGGGCTTTCGCCCTCCGGGCAGCGGCGCGCGGACCCGGTTCGTGCAGTGGATCAACACCCGGCTGAACAATCTGGTGCTCGATGAGGACGTGGACCTGGTGGAGAACGTGCAGAAGGGAGCTCGCACGCGCGACTACGTCTGTGGTCCGCTGTCGCACCGGGAAGCCGCCGTCGCCTGGTTCGCGGATCGGATCCGGGCCGACCTGGCAGCGGTCCTCGAGCAGCCGTGAGTCCCGCGCGCGAACGGATCCTCCGGTCGGCGGTGCGGTTGATCGCCCTCGAGGGGATCGACGGTGTGCGCATCGCCCGGATCGCCATGGACGCCGGTGTGTCGAGCTCCCTGGTCCACTATCACTTCGCCGACCGCGAGACGCTCCTGGCCGAGGCGCTCGACTACTCGTACTCGCACGCCGCCGACGGCCGGATCATCGGTGAACAGGACGAGAGCTTGTCCCACGCCGAGCGACTGGCGGCGATGATCGACCAGTGCCTGCCCGGCACGCCGGCGCTCCAGCAGGATTGGGTGCTCTGGGTCGAGCTCTGGCTGCGGGCCGTCCGCCACCCCGAGCTGCAGCCGTTTGCCGAGGAGCTCTACGCGCGCCTGCGGGCGTGGTTCGCCGGGGAGATCGCGGCCGGGGTCAGCAGCGGAGAATTCGAACCGTGCGATCCCGAGGACGTGGCCGACCGGACCCTGGCCCTGATCGACGGCCTGGGGATCCGCACGCTGATCGGCGACAGCTCGGTGCCGCTGGAGCGCGCGCGGCGCACGGTCGCGGCCTCGCTGGCCCGCGATCTCGGGCTCGGCGAGCAGCTCACCCGGGCAGCTTCGGCACCTCAGGCCGGCAGGCCGGCGGCCAGTGAGGCGCGGGCGGCAGCCCGGCCGGTGCGCACCGCCCCCTCCATGTAGCCCGCGACCCAGTGGTCTGAGCCCGCGATGTAGAACGGCGGCTCGTGGCTGGCATGCAGCGGCCCGACGCGTCCGAGATCGCCGGGCGCCCAACTCGAGATGTAGCCCTGCGTGAATGGATCGGTGCCCCACATCCGCTCGAGGCTGGCCACCGGGTCCCGGGCGGCTTCGCCATAGAGTGCAGCCAAGCCGTCGAGGACCGCCAGCCGGCGCGCCTGCGACGGGGCGGCCAGGAACGCGGACAGCCGCTCGGGCGGGACGAGCAGGGACAGCACCGCGTCCCGCTGGGGCCAGGTCGAGCCGAACAGCCACTCGGTCTCGGCCAGACCGTTCTGTCCTCGGGCCTGCCAGAAGGGTTGGTCGTAGGCCACGACCACCTTGGCGGCCAGCGCGTGCCGCTGGGCCCGCAGCGACCTCAGGCGGGCCTCGCTGAGGCCTGAGATCTCGACCGCGCGCAGGGGGCCGGCCGGGATCGTGCACACCACGGCCTCCGCCGCCACGGTCTCGCCGCCGGCCAGCGTGACCTCGGCGCCGCGCGGACCTACGCCGAGTTTGCGCACCACGGCTCCGAGGCGGATCCGGCCAGTGAGCTCGCCGGCCAGCTTCAGCGCGACCGCGGCGGATCCCTCCGCCACCCGCAGCCCCTCCCACCGGTCGAGGTCATAGAAGCTCTGGCCGCCCGACACCGCGTGCTTGCGCAGCTCCGCCAGCAGCGAGGTCCGTTCGGGCGAGTCGCATGACAACGACAGCGAGGCGAGGCGGTAGCGCCGATGCACCGCGGGCAGCGCGTGCTGCTCACGCAGCCACGCCCCGAGGCTCAGCGAGTCCAGGCGCGCGGCGTCGGGGTGCGACCACGGATCGGCCGGATCGACACTCGCCGCCAGCGCCGCGAACGCCGCCTGGATCCGCTGCGCGTCCGCGCGCTCGCGGTCGTCCATCCAGGGGATCTCGTCCCCGACGTAAACCCCCTCCGCCATCCCCCAGCTCATCTCGCCGGGATCCGCGACGTAACTCGGCTCGATGCTGAGGCCCAGTTCGACCACGAGCTCGCGGTAGGCGGAGTGGTCGGCGCCGAACACCTCCCCACCGGCTTGCATCGCGCGCCCGTCGTCAAGGGTGACGGCTTCCACGCGCCCGCCCACCCGGTCGCGGGCTTCGAGGACGACCACGTCTGCCCCTGCGCGCAACAGGTCTCGCCCGGCAGAGAGGCCGGCCAGTCCAGCGCCCAGCACCAGCACATCGACCACGATCGCCCGGCTCCTCCCGGCTGACGCAACGCCTCAGAGCGGCGGACGCGATCCGCTGAGATGCGTCCGGCGCTTGACAGCGGCAAACGCGCCACTGTAGTTTTCTGAACGGTGGTTCAGTATACGAATTCGTCCACCCGTTGGATGAGCCCTCGGCCCGAACGAGGTGAATGAGTCCTCGGCCCAAAGTCGAGCACCTGCGCAGGCCGCAGATCATTGCTGCCGCCGCGGAGCTGCTCTACGAGCGCGGCCTGTTCGATACCCGGATCGGCGACATCGCGGAGCGGGCGGGTACCAGCTCGCCGACGATCCTCTACTACTTCGAGACCAAGGACCGGCTCCTCGAGGAAGCCGTGGACCAGACCGATCGCGAGTTCTACGATCGTCTGTGCGAGGGCCAGGACCGCCTCGAGCGCGCGTCGGACAAACTCGTGCACCTGGTCGAGGAGACGAGTCTGGGTCCGGACGGGCTCAACGACTGGACCCTGTGGATGGAGATCTGGGTCCGGGCCCGCCGTGACGGCACGGTGCGCGATTCCTACTTCCGTCTCGATCGCCGCCAGCGCGGTTTGATCGCCGAGATCGTCCGCGAGGGGCAGGCCTCAGGCGAGTTCGCCGCGGACACCGACGCCGACGAATTTGCCCTCACGCTGAGCGGCCTGATGGACGGGCTCGGTGTGCAGGTGACGCTCGGACAACCCGATGTGACGCCCCAGCGGATGGTCGACCGCTGTCTGGCGCTGGCCTCCACCGAGCTTTCCTGCCCGTTGCGGGCCAACCGACCGAGTGACCAACCGGGGAAGAGAGGAGTGGGCAAATGACGTCTGGCTCAGACGGACGGGGTACCAGCCGCAGGACCTTCATCAAGCAGGCCACGGCGGCCGCGGCGAGCCTGTCGGTGCCTGGAGTTCTGGCCGCGTGCGGCTCCACGGCGCCGAGTGGAGGCACCACCGGCGCGTCGGCGGCGCTCGGCCCGGGAGGGCTGGCCCTCGCGCGGCCCGATCGCCCGGTGACGATGCCGATCTACCCCGACAACAAGGCGATCGCCGCCGGCCTCAAGCCCGAGAAGGGACCGCTGCAGCTCTACAACTGGATCCAGTACATCAACACCGACGTCGTCCACGCGTTCGAGAAGAAGTATGGCGTCAAGGTCCAGATCAGCACCTTCAACACAATCGACGAGGCGGTGGCGAAGATCGCCAGCGGCGCGGTTCAGTACGACGTGTTCGTGCCCGAGCTGGTGTTCCTCGAACGGCTCGTCGTGGGCAAGGTGCTGCAGCCGCTGAACCTGTCCTACATCCCCAACCTCAAGCAGAACGTGTGGCCGTCGCTGCACAGTCCCTGGTACGACGTGGGCAGTCAGTACACCGTCCCGTACACGATCTACACCACCGGCATCGGTTGGCGGGCCGACAAGCTTCCAGGGTTCGATCCGGCCAAGCTGCAGAACCCGTGGAACGCGCTCTGGCAGGCCGGCCCGAAGATCTCCGGGAAGGTCGGCCTGCTCGACGATCAGCACGAGGGGCTGACGATGGGCCTGCTGCGCAACGGCGTGAGCGACGTGAACACCGAGAACGCGCAGGCACTGAACGCCTCCAAGCAGGCGCTGGCCCAGCTGGTCGGCTCGGCCAACCTCAAGTTCGACACCAACGAGTACCAGCATCTGGCCGAGGGATCGCTGTGGCTGCATCAGGCCTGGTCCGGTGACATGGCCTCCACGCCGAGCTACGCCCCCTCGGGTACCCACCCGTCGGTGTTCCGCTACTGGTGGCCGCAGGACGGCCGCGGCCCGATCGACAACGACACGTTCGCCGTGGTCAAGGGCGCCAAGAATCCGGTCCTCGCCCATCTGTTCCTCAATCACCTGCTGGACGTCGGCCAGGTGTTCAAGAACTACACCTTCACCTACTACCAGCAGCCGTTGAACGCGATGACTCCTGAGTCGCTGATCAGCCGGGGCCTCATCCCTCCGAACCTACGGAGCACGATCGTGCGCGAGTCGCAATTCAAGCGGGGCCTCGTCCAGGGACCCCTGAGCCAGAAGGGCGAAGTTCTCTGGGAGAACGCGTGGGCAGCGGTCAAGTCGGCGTAGCGCCGCGAGCCGGATAGCTCATGCAGTCGCGAGCCTTCTGGCGCTCGTTTGCCCTTCCCGGCGTCGGCTGGCTGTGCCTGTTCGTCGTCGTGCCCGCGTACGCGGTGCTGGCGATGGCGCTGGGCAAGGTCAACCTGCTGCTGCAGCCGGTGCCGGCCTGGGATCCGACGACTTGGAATCCGGGCTTTCTCTCCAAGGCGTTCTCCGGCGCGCTTCCCGGGGGCGAGTTCTGGCCCTCGGTCCGCAACACGATCGTCTACGTGGGAGTCGCGCTCGCGCTGTGCTTCGCCATCGGCTACCCGGTGGCCTACTACGTCGCGCGCCACGCCCGGCGAACGAAGAACTTGTTGATCGTTCTACTGGTGATCCCGTTCTGGGTCAGCTATCTGCTCAGGATGCTCGCCTGGATCGG
Organism: uncultured Solirubrobacterales bacterium; assembly: GCA_963844475.1. Taxonomy (GTDB): domain Bacteria; phylum Actinomycetota; class Thermoleophilia; order Solirubrobacterales; family Solirubrobacteraceae; genus Palsa-465. The sequence goes on from CAWJOL010000005.1 coordinate 94,278, forward strand.
CCTGCTGTCCTCCGACGGCTACGTCAATCAGGTCCTGCAGGCGATCGGGATCACTCACCCGCCGGACTGGCTCAACGGCAACGCGTACTCGGTGATCATCGCGCTCGTCTACGGCTACATCCCGTACTTCATCCTCCCCGTGTTCGCCGGCCTGGACCGGATCGACCGCAGCCAGATCGAGGCCGCGCGGGATTTGGGCGCTTCCCCTTGGCAGGCGTTCCTGCGCGTGACCCTCCCGCTCAGCCGGCCGAGCATCCTGGCCGGTTCGGCGTTGGTGGTGCTCCCGATGTTCGGCGACTACTACACCAATGACTTGATCTCGGCCTCCCCGCACACGAACATGCTCGGAAACCAGATCAACCTCTTCGTGCAGGGAGGGTCGGAGAAGAACCTGGGAGCGTCGCTGGTGATCGTGCTGATGGTGATCCTCACCGTGGGAATGGCCTACTACCTGTTCGCCACCGCGCGCGACGCCAAGCGCTTCGCGTGATGCTTCCCCGCAAGCTGCGCAACCCTTGGGGCCGGCCGCGGTTCCTCGTGCTCGGGACCTGGATGTACCTCGTCTGGGCGCTGGTTCCAGTGGTCATCGCGGTCCTGTTCTCTTTCAACGCCGGCCGCTCGCGCAGCGTCTGGCAGGGCTTCTCGCTGCGGTGGTGGACCGGCGACCCGAGCCTGTCGATCTTCCACGACCCGGAGTACACCCACGCGCTGGTTCACAGCCTCGAGCTCGCGGCGCTGGACATGGTCATTGCCACCCCGCTCGGCGTCCTGCTGGCACTGGGCCTCAGCCGCTGGCGCGGGCGCGCGGCCGGAGCCGCCAACTCGCTGATGCTGATCCCGCTGGTCACGCCGGAGATCGTGATGGCGGTCTCGCTGCTGGTGGTGTTCACCCAGCTCTCGGTCGTCCCCTTCAGCCTCGTCCATCTCGGCACCACCGCCCAGGTGGTCGGCCAGGTCACCTTCTCGCTCTCCTACGTGGTGGTGATCGTGCGCAGCCGCCTGGCCTCGATCGGACCCGAGTTCGAAGAGGCCGCGCGCGACCTCGGCGCGACCCCGATGGCGGCGCTACGGCTGGTGCTGCTGCCGATGCTCATGCCGGCGATCCTGGCCAGCCTGCTGATCGTCTTCGCCCTGTCGATCGATGACTTCGTGGTCACCCAGTACATGTCCTCGAATGCCAACACCACGACGATTCCGATGTTCCTCTATTCCAATGCCCGGGGCGGCACCGCCAACCCGGCTTTGAACGCGCTGGCCACGATCCTCGTGGTCACCACGCTGCTCGGTGTCGGGCTGGCCTTCCTGATCTTCACGCGGCTGAGCCGTCGCACGTCCATCGGCGAGACATCCGCCCTGCGGGAACTGAGCGGACTGGAGGCGACCTGATGCCCGGAGGCGAAGTTCAACTGCGAGGGCTGTGCAAGCGCTTTGAGGACGTGGCTGCGGTCGACGGCATCGATGCGCACATCAACGGCGGCGAGTTCTTCTCGCTGCTCGGCCCGTCGGGCTGCGGCAAGACCACCACGTTGCGGATGATCGCCGGCTTCGAGCGGCCCACCTCGGGGGAGATCCTGCTCGACGGCACCGATGTCGCCCAGGTGCCGCCGCACGAGCGCAACGTCCACACGGTGTTCCAGAACTACGCGCTGTTCCCGCACCTCGATGTGTTCGACAACGTCGCCTTTGGCCTCAAGCGACGCAAGGTCGGCAAGGACGAGCGCCACCGGCGCGTGCAGGAGGCGCTCGAGCTGGTCGAGCTGCATGGCCTCGCCGGCCGCCGTCCGCAGCAGCTCTCCGGCGGCCAGCAGCAACGCGTGGCCTTGGCCCGGGCGCTGGTTCTGCGACCCGCCGTGCTGCTGCTCGACGAGCCTCTGGGCGCGCTCGACGCCAAGATCCGCAAGCAGCTGCGCGTCGAGCTGAAGGCCCTCCAGGAGGAGGTCGGGATCACCTTCGTGTTCGTCACCCACGACCAGGAGGAGGCGCTCAGCATGAGCGACCGGGTGGCGGTGATGAACGGCGGGCGGATCGAGCAGGTTGGAACGCCGGCCGAGGTCTATGAGGACCCGGCCACCGTGTTCGTGGCCGACTTCCTCGGCATCTCGAACCTGATGGACGCCGACGCGACGTCCTCCCCGTCGGGTGGATGCACGGTCCGGGTGGGCGAGTTCGCGCTCGTGGCCGGGTGTGGCGATCTGCAGGCTCGCGGGCCGGTCAAGATCGTCGCCCGGCCGGAGCGGCTCAGCCTGCTGGCCCACGGCGAGCAACGCGAGAACTGCCTGCCCGGGATGGTCGAGCGCACCGTGTACGTAGGAGCCAGCATGCAGGTGCTGGTCCGCTTGCCCACCGGCGCGACGCTGCAGGCGCAGATCACCAATACCGGAGCCACCGAGATCTACGAGCAGGGAACCCCACTGTCGGTGCACCTGCCCGCCGACGCGGTGCGGGTGCTCGCGGCCGGCGGGTCCACCGCCGCCCGCGCCAGACCCCACCGACGCTCCGGCGCCCTCAGTGGCCCCCGCCTCCGCCTAGACTCAGGGGCGTGAGCGTCGCCCAGCTGCTGGAGGGAAAGCGCGTCTGCGTCTGCGCAGGCTCCGGGGGTGTCGGCAAGACCACGACCTCCGCAGCCATCGCGCTGGGCATGGCGGCCCGGGGAGCCAGGGTTGCCGTGGTGACGATCGACCCGGCGCGCCGGCTGGCCAACGCGCTGGGGCTGGGAGAGCTGGAGAACGAACCGACCCGGGTGGCGCCCGAGCGCCTGGCCGAGGGCGGCCTGACCGTGAAGGGCGAGCTGTGGGCGATGATGCTGGATCCCAAGCGGACCTTCGACGAGTTGATCGACCGAGTGGCGCCCACGGCCGAGCGCGCGGCGGAGATCAAGGCGAACCGTGTCTACAGCGAGCTCTCGACGGCCGTCTCCGGATCGCAGGAGTTCACGGCCATCGCCAAGCTCTACGAGCTCGACCGCGAGGGCGACTTCGATCTGCTGGTCCTGGACACCCCGCCGTCTCGCAACGCGCTGGATTTCCTCGACGCACCAGGCCGGCTTACCTCGTTCCTGGACGGACGGGCGCTGAAGACGTTCATCCGCCCCACCGGATTCGGGATGCGCGTGCTCGGACGGGGCGCGGCTCCGCTGCTCGCGGCGCTGCGACGGATCACCGGCATCGATCTGGTCAACGATCTGACCACCTTCTTCGGTCTGCTCGGGGACATGACCGAGGACTTCAGCCGCCGGGCGGTGCAGGTCGAGAAGATGCTTCACGCCGACACCAGCGCTTTCCTGATCGTCACCTCAGCGCAGACCGGTCCGGTCGAGGAGGCGGTCTGGTTCGGCCGCACGCTGGAGCAGAGCGGGCTTCCGTTCGCGGGCGCGATCGTCAACCGGGTCCATCACGACATGCTCGGGGACAGCGAGCCGGAAGACGTCGAGTCCGAGCTGGCCGAGACGCTGGGGCCGGCGCTCGCCGCCCGGGTGACGGGAAACTTCTGCGATTACCACGTGCTGGCTCGGCGTGATGAGCGGAACGTGCGCCGCCTGCGCGAGGAGCTGGGCGGCCGGCCGCTCCTGCTGGTCCCCCAATTCGACGACGATGTCCACGACGTCGAAGGACTGTTGCGGATCCATCGGTATCTGTTCGCCAGCCAGCGCCAGCGTGACCGAATGATCGCCGACGTGGTGGCCTAGGTGCCGGCCTCGTCCGTGGCGGCGGCCTCGGCCGCCAGCACCCGGATCCTCAGCGCGGCCTCGTCCGGCCCGTCGGCGCTCCAATTCGCCCACGCGAGCAACTCGCGACGCCACTGATCCTCGGCCACCGGGGCCCGCACTCCAGCCCGGTCGCTGATCAGGCCGATGCGCCGCTCGTGCAGGAGCTCCCAGACCGCCTGCTCAGCCAGCGCCAGGCACTCGCTGGCCCGCAGCTGCGGCCAGCGCTCCGCGGCGTGGCTCGGCAGCGCTGAGAGGCGCAGCGGCGCCTCGGTAGACCGCTCCATGGCGGTGGCCTTTAGCGTCTGCAGCGGCTGCCCTCCCCGCGCGATCTGATCCTGCTCGGCCAGAACGCGCGCGGTGACCTCCTCGCCCGAGCGCGCGGCGTTGGCCCAGCCCCGGCCCATCCCGATCTCGTCGGGGCGCAGCTCAGGTCCCTCGTAGACCGCCAGCTTGGCGCGGTCCGGCGCCCATTTGCGATCCGACCAGTCGATCGTCTCGCCCGCCACCCAGGGCTGCAGAAAACCAGCCCGCAGCTGTTCCTCGGTCAGGTTGAACGCCCGGGCGGAATGAAGTGACTGCCGCAACTCGAGATGAAACACAGGCTGAAGCGTTGCACCTCGGCCCCCTCGCCACCGAGTCGTGGTTCGAAGTTCGACCTGAGCCAGAAGTTCGCACCATGCGGCGGTCGGCCTCGGCGACTTTGGTTCGAAGTTCGGCCGAACCCAGAAGATCGCACCAGGCCCGGGTCCGATGCGGTGATTTTGGTTCGAAGTTCGACTTTCAGAGAGCCAGCCCGAGCCGGCTTCCGGCCCAGGCCAGCACGACGCCGCCGATCAGGCTGACGACCAGGTTGATCGCGGCGAGTCCCGGGCGCCGCTGCTCAGCCAGTCGATGTGTCTCGTACATCCATGTGCTGAAGGTGGTGAATCCGCCGATTAGACCCGTTCCGAGCAGCCGGTTCGCGCTGGTGCCGAGACTCAGACCAGCCAGCAGGCCGAGGAGGAAGGCGCCCGAGAGGTTGACCACCAGCGTCCCCACCGGGAATCCCCGTGTCCGGGCGGCCATGCCGGCGGCCACGCCGTCCAGCAACACGCGGCCGGCTGCCCCCGCTCCCCCGGCCAGGCCCACGGCCACGAGCATCGGCGCGCTCACGGGCGGAGCACCCTCGGGCGGCCGAGGCGAGCGGCCGAGGCGACGGCCAGATATCCCAGCGCGATGCTGCTCAGCGCGTAGGCCAGCGCCAACCCGACCCGGTCGTGGTCGAGCATGCGCAGGAGCTCGACCTGCATGGTCGAGAACGTCGTCAAACCACCGCAGAACCCGGCGCCGAGCAGGGAACGCCGATAGGGCGGTGGCGGGCGACGCGCCCGCAGGCGAGCAACCAGCAGGCCCAGCAGGAACGCGCCGACCAGGTTGACGGCAAACGTCGCCCACGGCCACCGGCCCGGGCTCGCTGCCCACGCGTCGCCCAGACCAGCCCGCGCCGCCGAGCCGATGGCCCCGCCGGCGAAAACCGCCGCGAGCTCCCGAGGGTCGGGGCGCACGAGCCGCCCTACGCCTCAGTCGCGGCGATCGCCCTGATCTCGGTAGCGGCGGCGGGCCTCCTCGATCGCCGCCAGCGCCTTCGCCCGGTCGCCCCAGCCCCGAACCGTCGATTGGCGGTCGGGATCCAGGTCCTTGTAGACGGCGAAGAAATGGGATATCTCCTGGCGCAGCGGGTCGGGCAGATCCTCAATATCGTTCAGCGCGTCCCAGCCGGGATCGTTCAACGGAACGCAGAGGACCGTGTCGTCGACCCCCTTCTCGTCCTCCATCTCGAACAAGCCCACGGGCCGCGCGGGAACGATACAACCCGGAAAGGTCGGCTCGGACAGGCAGACCAACACATCGAGCGCGTCGCCGTCGAGCGCCAGGGTGTCGGGAATGAACCCGTAGTCGGCCGGATACACCACCGAAGGCATCAGGTAGCGGTCAAGCTTGATCGCGCCCAGCTTCGGGTCGTACTCGTACTTGTTGCGGCTGCCCTTGGGGATCTCGACGATGCAGATCAGACCGTCGCCGGTCGTGGCCATGGCCGGTTGCGCTCAGTTCATCTCGCCGCGCGAGACCGCCAGACAGGCCTCGCAGTGGGGCCACGGCGGGTTCCACGGATACCCGGTGACGTCGCGCCCGCACAGGGCCGTGTCGGGATCCTGCTCGGTGACCAGATGGCAGAGCTCCTCGAACCCGTTCTCATCGCGTCGGGGCCGGTTCAGGCAATCGGGGTGGACGGCCGGCGAGCGCGCCGGCGCGGCCGCGCGGTGAGAGCGAGACGCGCTCAGATGCGGCGCAGAAGCTGGATTAGAAGGTGACACCACGCTGCTCGAGCCAGCTTGCCACTCGCGGGGGCGGATGTCCATCGTATTCGGCCCGTGCCGCGAGTCGCAGCAGCTCGGTCGCGTTGGCGTCGACCTCGTCGCGACGGTAGGCCAGGTAGACGATGATCGCGCACGCCATCAGGAACGGGGGATCGTCATCCTCATCGCGGGGCCCAAACATCAGGTCAAGGCGCGTCTCCATGTCCTCGATCGCGCGGATTGGCTCGTCGTCATCCTCGAGGCGGGCCAGCAGGTCGTCCAGCGCCTCGCTGGTGCCGTCATCGCAGGCCTCGACAGCGCGGTGCACCACTTCGGAGACGGTGACGGGTGCGGGTTCAGTGGGCATGCCCTTCCACTATTACCCCGTGCGACCGGGTGCAGAAACAGGTCGAGCGGGCACAAAGGCCCGCTCGAGTGACTGCGATCGCGCTCCCTCTAACTTCACTACGAGCCCCAGGACTTACATGTTGTGCCTGGCGGCAAAACACTCCCAGCCCCCGAAGGGACCGAGTAGGGAGCGGTCGCGAGCAAGCCTAGCGAGCGCGCCTAAAGCGTCGACGCCGCGCGGCCTAAGCCCAGCTAGCCGGCGACGGTGACGCTCACGGCCTGAGCGAGCAGATCGTCGGCCACGCGGCGCAGGTCGGCGTCGAGGTGACCGCAGAGGACGTCCCTGAGCAGCGCGCGCAAATGCTCCGAGAGTTCCTCGACGAGTCCGTTGGCCCCCGGGCCGGCGGCAGCAAGCCCCGAGATCACCGCTCGCTCGAGCGAGATTGCGTGGGCGGTGCGTTCAGCCAGGGCGACCCGCCCCTCCGGGGGCGCACACAGGACGGCCAGGCGCTGGGCCAGGCGACCGCTGCCCGGACCTTCGGGCTCGAGCAGCGCCCGCAGGGCCAGCAGATGGTCGGTCAGGGCCTCAAACGGCGCCAGCCGCTCGCACCCCAGCTCAAACCGCCCCAGCGCCCATGCCACCTCACCGTTGGTCGGGGTGCGCCGGGCAACCAGGTTGCAGAAGGCGCGGAGCTCGTCCTCATGTCCTGCGCCGATCAGCGTGACCAGCCGCGGCCGACCGCTGCCACCCAGCGCGACCGACCGCCAGGCGCCCGCGTCCGTGCGGGTCCAGGCCAGTGGGCCGAGCGCGTATCCGCCGCGCTCGAACAGCCGCAGGGCGGTCAGGACCCGCCGAAAACGCGCGCGGGCCAGTGACACCGGCGAGGGCGCCGGGCGCTCCTGTCCCACGCTCAGCACGAGCAGCACATTCGGCTCCTCGCCTCCCTCGCCGGCGGGGCTGGAGGACCCCCACACCGCTTCGGACGGAGCGTCCTCGAGCGTTTCCCCGCGAACCAGCGACAACCCGTCTCCGAGCACGAGCTCTCTGGTGCCGGGATCCAGCGAAATGCCCAGCAGCGGGGCGATCACGGTGGTCAGGTAGCGACCGTCATAGAGAGCCCGCTCGAGCTCCTCGTAGGCCAGCTCGAATCGCTCCGGGTCGAAACCGAACTCGCTGCGCTCGGCGAACACCCCGGCCAAAAACGATCGTAGGGCCGCGTCGGCCCGCTCGCGCGGGGGCACGGGGATGCGACGCTCCCCGCGCTGCTGGAGGTAGGCCTCGACTCCGTCCAGGGCGACGAGTCCGTGCGCCGCCGGCGCGTAGCTCGGCAGCGCGGAAAGAAGGCCCAGGCGCTCGCGGATGAACGCGCCGGTGAGCGGCCGGTAGCAATACAGCGGCACGCGGCCGGGACGGCCTTCGGCCTCGGTTAGCTCAAACGGGATCTCGGCTCCGCCGGCCGTCTCCTCGGCCAGGCAACCCGCGGCGTCGACCGCGAAGGCCTCGAGCGCGTCATGAAGGGACAGATTCCGCACAGGCGCCGTTTCGCGCCGGGGTGGTGCGATTCCTGCCCGCGGGTACCGACTTGCAGGCCCCGGAGGGGCCTAGCCGGCGCGTTCGATCTCGCTCAAGTGTGCGATGTTGTCCGCGTCGCCTGGATCGGCGCTCGAGTCACCCGCAAACCATGCCTCCAGGATCTCCTCAAGCTCGGCGGTCGAAGTGGTGCGGAGGCTGAGCGCGAGCACATTGGCGTCGTTCCAGCGCCTGGCCCCAGCGGCGGTGGCGGCATCGGCGCACAGCGCTGCGCGGATGCCTGCGACCTTATTGGCGGCGATCGATGCGCCGGTCCCGGTCCAACACGCAACCATCGCCTGCTCCGCGCGCCCCTCGGCCACGTCACGAGCCGCGCGTTCGCTCGCCCAGGCCCAGTCGTCCCGTTCATCCTCGACGTAGGCGCCGTGGAGGATCGGCTCGTGGCCTCGCTCACGCAACGCGTCCGGCAGTGCCATGGCGACGCCCGTGAGCTCGTCCGCGGCGACCGCGATCCGCACCGGTCACTCAGGCAGCCGCGGGGACGGGCTCGCGAGCGCTGGTGCGTTCGTCAAACTCGTCGGGGTCCGCGCAGTCGCCGCCCAACCACTCGCGCCCATAAGCGCGCATGTCCTCGATCAGCGGCACCAACGCGCGGCCCTTCTCGGTCAGGGCGTACTCGACGCGCGGCGGGACCTCGGGGAACGTCTGCCGCTCGACGATGCCTTCCTCCTCGAGCGCGCGCAGCCGCAGTGACAGCGTCCGCGGGCTGATTCCCTTCAGTGACCGTTCCAGCTCGCAGAAGCGAGAGCGTCCATCGGCCAGGTCACGGATCACCAGCAGAGTCCACTTGCCACAGACGATTTCCGCCGTGCGGCAAACTGCGCAGGTTTGGTTCGAAGCCATCCGAATGCCTATTCTAGCGCAAAGCTTCAGGAACTGAAGCGAGCGGGAGCTTAGGCCGCGACGCCGGGCGGGGCCGCCGACGGCGCTCGCGTGGGAGCGCTCGGGGTGACCGGCGCGGCGCTCGGAGCAACCGGCGGCGCGCTTTGCTTGAGCGTGACCGGTCCGGCTGCGCTGGAGGCGGCGAGCTTTCCCGCCAGGTCCTCCATCGAGGTGCTGGTCCGCCCGTCCGCCGACACCAGCAGCTTGAAGTCGTGCGGGCTGCTGGCCACGCGCAGAGCGTCCTCCATGGAGACTCGCCCAGCCTGGTGGTGACGCAGCAGTGCCTGATCGAAGGTCTGCATCCCGTAGTACTCGCCCTCGGCGATGACCTCACGGAGGCGGCCCGTCTGGTCGGGGTCGAGAATCATGTCCCGTGCGCGTCCGGTCATGCGCAGGATCTCGCACACGCAGACCCGCCCGTTGCCATCGGGCGTCGGGACCAGCCGCTGGGAGACGACACCCCTGAGCGTGCCGGCGAGCATCGCTCGGGCCTGCGTCTGCTCGTGGAGCGGAAAGAAGTCGACGATCCGGTTGACGCTCTCAGGTGCGTCGAGGGTGTGCACGGTCGAGAGCACCAGGTGTCCCGTCTCGGCCGCCGAGAGTGCCGTGCGCACGGTCTCCTCGTCGCGCATCTCCCCGATCAGAATCACGTCGGGGTCCTGACGGAGGACCCGGCGCATCGCCCGGCTGAACGAGATGGTGTCCATCCCGACCTCACGCTGGTTGATGATCGAGTTGCGGTCGGAGTGCAGATACTCGATCGGATCTTCGATCGTCACGATGTGGCGACGCTTGGTCTCGTTGATGTGGTCGATGATCGCCGCGAGGGTGGTCGATTTACCCGAGCCGGTCGTGCCGGTGAGCAGGATCAGCCCCCGCTCCTCGTCCGCGAGGTCGCTGATCACCGCGGGCAGGCCGAGCTCGTCGACGGTCCGCACCGCATACGGGATCACGCGCATGGCCACCGAGACGACGCCCCGCTGCTGGAACGCGTTGACGCGGAACCGCGCCAGTCCCTCGGCGGCATACGAGAAGTCCACCTCGTGCTCGGAGTCGAACTCCGCCAACTTGACCGGGTCGTGGAGCATCTCCCGCAGCACTCGTTCGGTGTCCGCAGCCTGCAGCGGCTCATAGCGCTCGATCGGCGCCAACCGCCCGTGCACGCGCGCCAGCGGCCGTGAGCCGACCTTCAGATGTAGGTCAGACCCCTCCTCGCGTACGACAAACCGAAGCACCTCGAGCAGATCGAACATCTCGACTCTCATCGGCCCACCGCCGCCACGGCTTTAGGACTGCCGAATCAGCTCTGGACGTAGACGCGCTGGGGCCGCCGCCTTCCGTTAGAGACACTCCGATGCGGTCTCAAACGGAAGGCGACGGCCCAGGCGCCAGCAGCTAATTCCTAAGCGACGTCCCGAAGCTTCTGAGCCTCAGCCAGCGACTGAAGCTTCTTGAGCGACTGATTTTCGATCTGCCGGATCCGCTCCCGCGTGACGTTGAACGTCCGCCCGACCTCATCCAGCGTGCGCGGGTGCTCGCCGCCGAGCCCGTAGCGAAGCTCGAGCACTCGGCGCTCGCGGTAGCTGAGGTTCTCGAGGGCCTCGCGCAAGGCCTCCTTGGTGAGGATCTCTGCCGCGCGCTCATACGGAGACTCGGCACGCTCATCGGCGATGAACTGGCCGAACTCCGACTCCTCCTCGTCACCCACCGGCTTCTCCAGGGAGACCGGAGCCTGCGCGGAGCGCTTGATCGATTCGACCTCCTCCGGCTCGATCCCGGTGACCTCGGCGATCTCCTCCGCGGTCGGCTCGCGCCCCAGTTCGGTCACGAGCTTGCGCTCGGCGCGACCGATCTTGTTGAGCTTCTCGACCACGTGCACCGGGATGCGGATCGTCCGCGCCTTGTCGGCCAGCGCACGGGCGATGGCCTGGCGGATCCACCACGTCGCATAGGTGGAGAACTTGAATCCCTTGCGGTAGTCGAACTTCTCCGCCGCGCGCACGAGACCGAGCGTCCCCTCCTGGATCAGATCGAGGAAGGGCAGACCCTGGTTGCGGTAGTTCTTGGCAATCGATACGACCAACCGGAGGTTGGACTCGACCATCTTCTGCTTGGCGTCGAGGTCGCCGCGCTCAATCCGCTTGGCCAGATCGACTTCCTCCTGGGCCGTCAGCAGGCGCACCTTGCCAATGTCCTTCAGGAACAGCTGAAGCGAGTCGGTGGTCATATCCGGCTTGAGGTCAAGCGCGGTCTTGGGCTTGCGCCGGCCGCGCTTGTCGGGAGCGCGTTCTACTTCGGCTGCGGCAAGCGCCGGGTCGACCTCTTCGACGAGCTCAATCTCGGCCCGTTCGAGGAAGCCGTGCAGTTCTTCGACATCGGCCTCGTCGAGATCCAGCTCGGATACCGCCGTCGCAATGTCGGCGTAGGTAAGAACGCCAAGCTGCTGACCGCGGTTGACGAGTCCCTTGATCTCTTCCAGTTCCTGCAGTTCCGCTACTGACATCTGGTTCCGTTTCCGTCGTATGCGCCGGGGGCTGGAGACGCCCGGCGTAAAGGATGAGACGCGCGGGCCAGCCACCGAAGGGCGTAGACCCGCTACTCAAACATACGCGCTGAGTATAGGTGCTATATTTTCTGAAGTCAAGGCGCTTGGGCCGTCCGCGGCGGATCGCACGCTGGTGCCGTCCCACGCCGACGCCGCATAGAGCGGCGTCCTGGATTAACAACCTATACGTAGAACGGACCCAGGCGTTTCAAGTTGCGGCGAGATTTCCTGCGGAAACCTCGTAACTTGATCGGTACAGCAAGTATCGGGCCTGATCCGCCTCGCCTTGAGCTTCGTACAAGCGCTCAGGCGGATGTTTGGACAGTCGGCTAAAGCTAAGTACCGACGGTGGCGACACCATAGCCGTGATCGAACCCAGGAAAAGGGGGGAAGTTCCAATGAGCCCAGAACGAACCCGCGCATACCGACAGGTCGTACAGACGTTGAATGAGCTCGGCCCGAGCAAGCTGCAGCCTGGCGAGCAGGACCGGATCCGCGACGCTGCTGACAACCTCATCTTCAGCTCCGACATCAACGCGGACGTGGCCGCCAGGGAGGCGCTCGACGACGTCGAGAACCTGTGCCGCGATCTGGTGGAGAGCGGACGCTGGGAGCAGGTGACGGCTGGCCGCCTCGCCGCGGACATCGCCAGCTGCGGTCCCAGCCGCCACGCTGAGCTCGAGGCTGCCTGACGCCGGGTCGACGCCGCCGCCGGCGGTGCGCGATCATTAGGCGATGAGTGACGATCGACCTTCCGACGTTCTGGGGAGCCTCCCACGTACGCGGCCGCATCGCCGCAGCAAAAAGCGCGGAGCGCGCCCGGCCGTCGAGGCTGCCGTGGCCACCGCCCCAGCGGTAGCCGGTACCCCCGCGCCGAGCGCCCCCCCGGCCGCGAGCCCGAAGGTCAGGACGGCCCCTAAAGCCAAACCCACGCGCAGCGCCAAGCCCAAGCCCAAGGCCGCCCCCGCGTCCAAGCGCCGGGCACTGGAGCAGCCACCGCAGCCGCCCGGAGCGCCCCGCGCGCGTGCGCGCACGTCTGCGCGTGCCAAGAGCGCCTCCAAGCCGACCGCTGCCGCCGCCAGAGCGAGCGCCGGAGGCCAGCGCAAGCCGGGGCGCGCCGGACGAGGCCAGCCCGCCTCCCCCACCAGGACTGCGACTCCCGTGCGGCGCCGGCCGGCAGCCGAGCCGCAGCGCAGCGGCCGTGCCGACCTGCTCGGAACCGCCGTCCAGGCGGCGGCCGAGCTGGCCGAAATCGGCCTGTCGGTGGGCGCAAGGGCCGTGCGGCGGGCCGTCTCCCGGTTGCCCCGCCCCTAACGGCGGGGACTACGCCGCGAGCAGAGTTTCGTATACTCCCGCCCCACTTCCGTGCCGAGCGATCGTCTGTCCGCAGACGATCGGCGGGGGAACCACTTGTGGGTCTCTGATCCACAGGGGCGAATCGGTCCGCTAAGACCGTAGCGCTCAATCAGCGCGAGCCCGTCAGCTCACCCCGTAGGCCGAAAAAGCGAAGAAACGGATCGGTTTATACGTGAGTCGTCGTGCTTGCACACGCGCTGTGATGGCGCTCCTATGCGGGGTTGGTCTGGTCTTGCCCTCGGCCGCTTGGGCCCTGTCCGGCGGATCCGCCCCCAGAGTCTCGGGCGGCGGCGGGATCAGCGGTGGCAGCCGCGCTGGGAACGGCCAGACGAGTCCCGCGACCGGTACCCAGGTCCAGCCGGGCGACATCAGCGTCCAGGCCAGCGGGAACGGGATCACCGTCACCACCCGCTCCTCAGCCCTCCTGCGCAAGCAGATGCGCTTCAGCGGAAGCGTTGCCAGCTCGGCCGCCGGGCGGATCGTCGAAATCGAGCGCCGCGGTCGCCAGACCGGCGGGCGCTGGGCCCCCACGACCCACGGCACCGTCGCACGTGACGGCTCCTTCTCGGCCGTGTGGCCGGTGAACCACATCGGCCGCTTCTCCATCCGCGCCGTGGTCCAGTCAAGCGTGGCCGCCGTCACCCGGGCCGCTCCGGCGTCCCCGACCCTTACCGTGACCGTCTACCGCCCCGCGATCGCCACCCAGTACGGCCCGGGCTTCTATGGCAGCCGCACCGCCTGCGGCCAGATCCTCCACAAGAACACGATCGGTGTCGCCAACCGGACCCTGAAGTGCGGTACCCCCGTCTCAATCCTCTGGCATGGACGCACGATCGTCGTCCCGGTGATCGATCGTGGGCCCTACGCCAACCACGCCGACTGGGACCTGACCGAGGCCACTGGACGCGCTCTGGGGATCTCCGGCACGGCAACCATCGGCGCCGTCTCCGTCCCCGGCGGCGGGGCCTGATTCAGCCGGCCAGCTCCGGACCCGCCCCGGGCGGGTGCTGATCTGGATCGGTAAACGACGGCTGGTCGATCGGAATCACGCCAATTCCGCTGGCCGCGGCGGCGAAGCGCGTTTCCTCCGCTGCTTCGAGCAGCGCCTCGACCTCTCCGCCGTCCTCGCCCAGCACGGCGAATCCCACCGTGACCGAGAGCGGTGCGCCGCGCCACGGCGCGGCAGAACCGACCGCGGCCACAATCCGGGCGGCCAGGGCATGTGCGCCGAGGCGGCCCGTATCACGGGCGATGATCCAGGCCCGGGCGTCGGTCTCGCAGGCCAGGATGTCCTGTCTGCGCGCCACGCTGCGCACCGCTTGGGCAAAGCGCCCGAAGGTGGCGCCGGCCTCGCCGGGAGTCTCGACCGACAGTACGCGGTCGGAATCCTCGAGCTCGACCAGCAGCAACGCAAGCGCTGCCCCGTCGTGCTCGGCGTGGCGGATCTCGTCAGCCAGCGCTCCCTTCCACAGCGAATCCGGGGTGTAGCGCGACTCGAGGTCGCGCTCGGAGCCAGAGTCAGCTGTCGCCTCAGGACCAACATCAGGCGTCGCCTCCGGGGAAGGCTCACGTGCCGCCTCCGGGCGCGCGTCACGCAGGCGCGGTGTCAGCTCCCGCAGTGGCCGTTCCTCCCCCGGGACGACCGCGCCCTCGGCCGGTGGCGCCTGACTGTGAACGCGCCGCAGGGCGGCCTCACGCACCCGCTCGGTGACCAAGTTCAGTCGCTCTGCGAGCTCGGATACCTGATCGGGGTCCGGCTGGCTCAGCTCGGCCCGGAGCGCACTCCAGATCACTGCCCTGAGCGTGTCCACCGCACGCGCGGTGGTGTCCGCCCCGCGCGATCCCGCGATCTCGCCCGTCTGCGCGGCGAGCGGCTCAAGCGCGCCGCCCGGCTCGAGCCGGCGCAGATCAGCATCATCAGCCAGCGCCCGCACCACGGCGCTGCACACACGCGGCCCGTCCCGCGCGAGGTCAGCGGCCAAAATCGCCGGGGCGTCATCCAGCGGGGCCTGCTCGAGCAGGGCCAGCAACCATCCCTTGGTCAGATCCTCGGCGCGCATCAGCAGCGCGTCGATCGGCGCGTCGGCCACCGGTCGCGCGCGCCGGAGCCGTGGCGGTCCCTGCTGCATTAAGACCTTTTATCACGTGGGCCAGTCACCACCGGCGTCGATCGCACGGCACGCAGCCGCCACAATGGCCGCACATGCCGGCCGACCCGATCAGCGTCTCCGAGGCCCGCGAGCGAGTGCTCCATGAGCTAACGCGGCTGAGCCCGGAAACGGTAGTGCTCGACGATGGGCTCGATCGTGTGCTCGCGCAGGACATCGTGGCCGCCGGGGACGTGCCGTCGTTTGCTTCGTCCGCGATGGACGGCTACGCCATAAAGGCCGGTGGGCCGGGCCGTGAACTCGCGGTGGTCGGCGAATCCCAGGCCGGTTCTCCTGCGCCGGCGGCCCTGTCCAGCGGCGGCGCGATCCGAATCTCCACCGGCGCGGCGGTCCCCGCCGGGGCGGACGCCGTGATCCGCCAGGAGGACGTTGAAGAACCGCAAGCGGGCACGATCCTCACCATGACGGAGGCCCCACCGGGCATGAACATCCGGGCCGCGGGCGAGGACATGCGCAGCGGCGCCCACGTGCTTGCGGAGGGCACGCGGCTCGGTGCCGCGGAGCTGGGCGCCGCCACGGCAGCCGGGGCCGGACAGCTGTTGGTGACCCGGCGGCCCGTGGTGTCGGTGCTGTGCACGGGTGACGAGCTCCGAGCGCCTGGAGAACCGCTCGGCCCCGGCCAGATCCACAACTCCAACGCCCCGATGCTGACCGCGCTGGCGCAGCGCTACGGCGCCGTCAGTACAGCTGCCGAGCGCCTGCCTGACGAGGCCGCGGCGACGGAGCGGGCGATCGCCTCCGCGCTTGCTCGCACCGACGTCGTCGTCATCTCGGGCGGAGTCTCCGTGGGTCCTCACGACCACGTTAAGCCTGCGCTGGCTGCTCTGGGGGTCAGCGAGCGCTTCTGGCGCGTCGCCCTGCAGCCGGGAAAGCCGACGTGGTTCGGCGTCCTGGACGGAAAGCTCGTATTCGGGCTCCCCGGCAATCCGGTCTCGGCGGTGGTTACGTTCACGCTATTCGTCGCGCCGGCGCTCAGCGGGCTACTCGGCAGCCGCCCGACGGGATGGGTGCCACGCTCCGCAGCGCTGGCGGTGGCGGTGAGACAGAGCCCGATGCGTGAGCAGGCTCTGCGCGTCAGGATTTCGCCCGGCCCCGAAGGGCTGACCGTGACGCCGAACGGAGCCCAGGGCTCGCACATCGTCACCTCGCTGGTGGGCGCGGACGCGCTCGCGCTGGTTCCTCGCGGCGACGACGAGCTGCCAGCCGGCACCCCGGTCGTCCTCATCCCGCTCACGCTCTGAGCACCGTTGACCCTTTCCGGCAAGAATCCAGCGTCATGAACGCGATCCTGATCGTTCTGGCCGCGGCGGCGGCGCTCACCGCTCGGCGCCGACGCCGGCGCCGCAAGAGCACGCTCCCCGCCCTGGCGGCGATCGTCTCACCCCGGCGCTCGACCGCCATCGCCGAGAACGGCGCGGTCAGTTCCGCCCAGTCCGCGGAGCTGACCGTCTCCGAGGCCGACCTCGACCGGTTGTGGAATCCGACCAACCTCGAGAACCTGGCCCGCACCTACTGGGAGTTCCTCTCGCGCGTCACCCTCGGGCTGATTCGGGTCGTCTACGGAGACCACGAGCGCCGGGTCGTGTTTCTGGTCCGGCCGTTGACCCTGCTGAGGTTCGACCCTCCGGTGTACGTGACCGAGGACGACCACGGCAGGGTCTCCTGGCGGATCCGGGATGGCCTGCTGGTGGCGCGCACCGGGCATGGCTCGGGATCGCTCGAGCTGGATGTCCGCCGCCTGCCACCAGACCCCGACTCGCCGGGCAGCCGGAAGTTGAAGATCGAGGTTGGGGTGACCAACTTCTACCCCTCGATCGCCGCCGGGTTCAGCACGCCGGTGTACAAGGCCACCCAGTCAGTGATCCACGTCCTGGTCACCCATGCATTCCTGCGCTCCCTGGCCGGCCTGGAGCTGGCGGAGTCGCGGATCGGGAGTCTGGCCGCGCCAGCCGAGACCGACGAAACCGAGGAGACCGAGGAGACCGAGGAGACCGAGGAGACCGAGCAGACTCCGAGCGCTCAGCCGTAGCGAACGCCGGTGAGTGTCCGCAGCTTGGCGCGGTCGTGGCGAGCCGACACGCGGCGGACGGTCCCAGAACGCGAGCGCATGACCAGCGACTCCGTCGTCGCGCCCCGATCGCCCTGGTAGCGGACGCCCTGCAGCACGTCGCCGTCGGTGACGCCGGTGGCCGAGAAGAAGACATCCTCGCCCGCCACGAGATCGTCGACGTTCAGCGTCTTGGACAGGTCGTAGCCGGCGTCGATGGCCGCCTGGCGCTCCTCGTCGGTGCGTGGCCACAGACGGCCCAGCAGCTGACCGTCCAGACACTTGATCGCGGCAGCCGAGAGCACTCCCTCCGGAGTTCCGCCGATTCCCCACAGCAAGTCGACGGCCGAGTTCTCGCTGACCGCCAGGAGCGCCGCGGAGACGTCGCCGTCGAGGATCAACCGAACCCGGGCACCGGCCTCCCGGACCTCGCGCATGGCCTCGTGATGGCGCTCTCGATCGAGCATCACCACCATCACGTCACGAATGTCCGTGCCCTTGCGCTCGGCCACGAGCTTGAGGGTCTCGGGTAGCGGCCGGTCGAGATCAAGCAGGTCGGCGATCTCCGGACCGCCAGCGATCTTCTCCATGTACACGCACGGACCCGGATCGAACATCGAACCCCGTTCGGCCAGCGCGATCACGGCGAGTGCGCTGGGCATACCGAGCGCCGCCAGTCGCGTCCCCTCGAGCGGATCGACGGCGACGTCGACCTGGGGCAGGCTGCCGTCGCCGATCTGCTCGCCGTTGTAGAGCATCGGCGCCTCGTCCTTCTCGCCTTCCCCGATGACGACAATGCCGTCCATCGAGACGGAGTCGAGCACGTAGCGCATCGCATCGACTGCCGCCTGATCGGCGCCCTCCTTATCACCGCGGCCCACCATCCGCGCTGCGGCCAGCGCTGCGGCCTCGGTCACGCGGGCGAGCTCCAGCGCGAGGTTGCGGTCCGGCCGGATGTTGTCCTGAGGACTGCTCACAACACGCCGGGCGGCTTTCTACGGCCGGCGCTCTCCCGCGCACGGAAAATCGACCCGGTCAAAATCAGCAGTCCAGCGACCAGCGCCACGCCCCAACCGTAGTCAATCCCGATCTGGCCCGGGGGCGAGCCCGGCTTGGCGATCAGGCCGCGGAACACGGTGATCGTCAGAGCCGCCAGCGCGGTCACCGCGGTCAGCTCGCCGCGTGGCCAGGACAACGCGTGGCCGCGGACGATGATGTAGGCCAGGATCACGGGCGCGACAGCGGCGATCAGCAACAGATAACGGATCGCCGAGAGTGAGGCCCAGCCGCTGCAGCTCGTGCCCGGGTCCCCGAAGTGCGCGGGGTGGCTGCACTGATTGAGCACGGTGTTGGGATTCCCGAGGGTGAACCACGGCAAAAACAGCGAGATCCCGAGCAGGATCCCCCCCACCACCGCGATCAACTCTCCCCGGTCAATCTCCTTGACGTTCATCGGCGCGCAGCCTAACCGGTTTTTGGTGAGCAGCGTCGAAGCCGCGACGCGGCGGCCTGCGAATGCTAGGTTCGCCGGCCAATGGAGTTCCGCCAGCTGCTTCCCGAACCGGCGACGGTCGATGTGGACGTACTTCTGGCCTCGCTGGCCCCGAGCGACCACGCCGGCGCCGAACGTCCCTACACGGTGGTCAACTTCGTCAGCAGCGTGGATGGCCGGGCCACGTTCGGCGGCCGATCGGGGCCCCTCGGGGATGACGGCGACCGGGCCATGTTCCACGGCCTGCGGGAGCAGTTCGACGCTGTCATGTCCGGAACCGGGACGCTGCGCACGGAGCGCTACGGGCGGATCCTCGGCAAGCCCGAACGGCGCCGGCGCAGAAGCGAGCAGGGCCTGCCGGCCGAGCCCCTGGCCTGCATCGTCACCCGCAGCGGAGAGCTCCCCACCGACATCCCGTTGTTCGCGGAGCCCGAGGCGCGGGTCGTCGTCTTCACGCCGACGGAGATCTCTGACCCGTGCTGGGCAGCTCAGGTGGAGCTCATCTGCATCGATCCCGGCGAGCTCACGCTGACCACGGTGTTGCGGCACCTGCGCTCGGAGCACGGAATCCGCTCACTGCTCTGCGAGGGCGGACCGACGTTGTTCGGGGGCCTGCTGCAGGAGGGCCTGGTCGACGAGCTGTTCCTGACCGTTGCCCCCAAGCTCGCCGGCGGTGGTCAAGGACCGGCCATCACCACCGGCCCGGAGCTTCCCGAGCCTCAACAGCTGGAGCTCCGTTGGCTGCTCGAGCGCAAGGATTCGCTGTTCCTGCGCTACGGGATCGCCTGAGCACCGGAGTTTCATTTCCCCATGTACCGGGGATGCCACAATCTCAGTGATGGGCACCTCGATCGCAGCTCCGGCTGGCCTGAGCCCGGCTGATGCAGTCAAAGCTCTGCGCGAGGCACGGGAGGGCACGCTCGGACTCGTGCAATCGGTGTCCGAGCGCAACCTGGAACGTGTCCATTCCCCGCTGATGAGTCCCCTGGTGTGGGACCTCGGGCACATCGCGGCGTTCGAGGACCTGTGGCTGGTGCATCGCTTCGCCGGACAGCCGCTGCTGCGTGAGGATCTGGCCGAGGTCTACGACGCATTTGAGACCCCGCGCGCGGATCGCGGCGATCTTCCCTATCTGCGCCCCACCGAGGCGCGGGAATATCTCGCCGAGGTTCGCGCCCGGACGCTGGAGGTGGTCCAGCAGCAGGGGATCGGTGATGGCGTCTTGCATGAGATGGTGCTCCGCCATGAGCTTCAGCACGGTGAGACGATGCTGCAGACGATTCAGCTCGCACAGCTCGACGGCTACCAGCTCGCTGAGCGACCGATCTCGCCGGCGCACCGCGGACGCTCGTTCACCGGACTCGAGCTGATCGAAATTCCCGGCGGGCCGTGCACGATCGGGGCTCCGGCGAATGGGTTCGCCTACGACAACGAGCGCCCGCTGCACCGCACCGACGTTCGGGGCTACCTGATCGGGCACACCCCGATCACCAACGCCAGCTACCTGACCTTCGTCGAGGGCGGAGGTTACGAGCGGCGCGAGTGGTGGTCAGACGAAGGCTGGGCGTGGAAGGAGGAGTACGACATCTCACGACCTGGAGGGTGGACGGCGGACCGGGGCAGCGAATGGCGCCTCGGCAGGCTCGACCAGCTCGATCCGCTCCAACCCGTCGTCCACGTCTCCTGGTTCGAGGCCGACGCCTTCGCACGAGCGCACGGCGCCCGGCTCCCTGACGAGAGGGAGTGGGAGAAGGCGGCGACCTGGGATCAGGAGCGCCAGCAGGCCCGGCGGTACCCGTGGGGCGACCAGCCACCGGTGCCCGGAATCCACGCGAATCTGGATCGCGCCTCCGGGGGGCCGGAGCCCGCCGGCACGCGCCCCGAAGGGGCCTCGCCCTACGGCTGTCTCGGCATGATCGGCGACGTCTGGGAATGGACGTCGAGCAGGTTCGACGGATATTCGGGTTTTGCGCCGTATCCGTACGAGGAGTACTCGCAGGTCTTCTTCGGCGGCGAGTATCGCGTCCTGCGTGGCGGATCATGGGCCACCTGTGCCCACGTGATCAGCCCCACCTTCCGTAACTGGGACTACCCGCAGCGCCGCCAGATCTTCTCCGGCTTCCGGATCGCGAAGGACCTCCTGTGAAGGCCGTCGTCGATACGGGCGCCATCCGGATCGATTCCTGGCTCTCCGAGACCGAGGAGCGCAGCCTGGGCAACGACGTGCTGGACGGGCTGACCCGCCCGTTCAAGGAGCTCCAGCCCAAGCACTTCTACGATGCCCGCGGTTCAGAGCTGTTCGGGCGCATCTGCGAGCTCGACGAGTACTACCCGACCCGAACCGAGAAGGCGATTTTGATGGCGCGCGCGGCCGAAATCGTGGCGGCCAACGGGGCCGGCGAGCTGGTGGAGCTCGGGTCGGGCTCCGCGGAGAAGGCGCGCCTGCTGCTCGACGCGATGAGCGACGCCGGGGCGCTGCATCGCTATGTGCCCTTTGACGTATCCGAGAGCGTCGTGCGGGAGGCGGCGGACCAGCTGGTCGAGGAATACGACGGGCTCCATATCCATGGGGTGATCGGCGACTTTGAGCGTCACCTGGAGCGCATCCCGGTCTCCGAGGCGCCGCGGATCGTCGCGCTGCTGGGCGGCACGATCGGCAATTTCCCGCCCGGCACGCGGCGCGGCCTGCTGCGCAAGATCGCGGCCGTGCTGGGCCCCGAGGACCGGCTGCTCCTCGGCACCGATCTGGTCAAGGACCCGGCGGTGATCGAAGCAGCCTATGACGACAGCGCGGGCGTGACCGCCGAGTTCAACCGCAACGTCCTCCATGTGATCAACCGGGAGCTCGGTGCCGACTTCGTTCCGGAGGCGTTCGATCACATTGCCTTCTTCGACCGGCGCCACGAGTGGATCGAGATGCGGTTGCGCGCGCAGCGGCCCTGCAGCGTCCTGATCGGCGATCTGGGGCTGAGGGTGGAATTCGCCGCCGGGGAAGAGGTGCGTACCGAGATCAGTGCCAAGTTCACCCGGACACGCGTGCAGGATGACTTCGCGGCCGCGGGGCTGGAGCTGTCCGGGTGGTTCTCCGACCCCGACGAACTGTTCGCGCTGTCGCTCGGCGCCCGGGTCGCGCGATAAACCGCCGGCGCGCCGGGCCGAGCCCGGGCGCTGCGCAGTAGGGTTTCCGCCGATGCGGATCGACGGCAGCGGCGCGCTGGTGGCAGGCGGCGCCTCGGGACTTGGCGAGGCCACCGTGCGTCTGCTCCACGCCCACGGCGCGCAGGTGGTGATCGCCGACCTCAACCAGGAGCGCGGTGAGGCGCTGGCCGCCGAGCTCGGCGAGCGGGCCTCGTTCGTGCGGGTCGATGTGAGCGACCCCGGCGCCGTCCAGAGCGCCGTCGCCGCAGCCGGGGCACTGGCGGGCGGCCTGCGCATCTCCGTGTGTTGCGCGGGGATCGGCTGGGCCGAGAAGGTGGCAGGCCGGCGCGGGCCGCATTCGCTCGCGCCGTTCGAGAAGGTCGTCGGCGTCAATCTGGTCGGCACCTTCAACGTGCTGCGCTTCGCCGCGGCGGCGATGCTGGAGAGCGAGCCCACCGACGCCGGGGAGCGCGGGGTGTGCATCAACACGGCGTCGATCGCGGCGTTCGACGGACAGATCGGACAGGTTTCCTATTCGGCTTCCAAAGGCGCGATTGTGGGCATGACGCTGCCCGCAGCGCGGGATTTGGCCAGCGGCGGGATCCGCGTGTGCACGATCGCGCCGGGCACGTTCGACACCCCCCTGCTCGGTGCGCTTCCGCAGGCCGCCCGGGACGCGCTGGGAGCCGCGGTCCCGTTTCCGCCCCGACTGGGCCGCCCCGAGGAGTTCGCCGCGTTGGCGGTTCACATCGTCGAGAACGAGATGCTCAACGGCGAGGTCATCCGGCTCGACGGCGCGCTGCGCATGCCCCCGAGGTAGACCGAGGCCGTGCCCCAGGAGCTCTCCCCGGCCGACCGCTCGTCGCTTGCCGCAGAACATGGGCCGATCAATATGGCGGTCGGCGGATTGCTGGTGTTCGACCCGGATCCTCCGCTCACCCGAGCGACGGTCGCAGCGCGTATGGCTGAGCGAATTCACCTGATTCCGCGGTTGCGCCAGCGCCTCGAGGAGCCTCCCCTGGGCTTGGCCAATCCGGTCTGGACCGATGACCGCGGGTTTGACCTCGACTGGCACATCCGGCAGGCGAGCCTGCCTGCGCCGGGCGGCGAGGCCGAGCTCGGCGCGCTGGTCGGCCGGGAGTTCTCGCACCGGCTCGACCGCGCGAGGCCGCTGTGGGAGGCAACCTTGATCGAGGGCTTGGACGGCGGACGCAGCGGCCTGCTGTTCAAGGTGCACCATGCGCTGGTGGATGGCATGGCCGCACTCGGGATGGCGGCGCTCGTGCTGGATCCGACCGAGGAGCCGCTGGTCGTTCCCGGTCCCGAAGAAGAATGGATGCCGCGCGGATACGACCTGCGACGTCACGTTGCGCGCCTGGCCAGCCGGCCGCTGGCGCGCGCGCCGAGGCTGATGCTCGACGGGATGCTGCGGGCGCTGGATCCAGATCCGCGCCGGGCGGCTGGTGACATGTTGCGCGCCACCGGCGACATGCGCCGGGCCACCGAGGTCGCGCTCGAGCTCGCGCGTGCACGTCCGCAGGCGCCGATGACCCCACTCAATCGGCCCATCTCCCCCAACCGCCGCTACGCCGTGGCGCACGGCGACCTGGCCGTGCTCAAGCGGGCCGGCAAGGAGGCCGGCGGCACGGTCAATGACGCCGTCCTGGCCGTGGTGGCCGGGATGCTCGGGCGCTACCTGGCGGCAACGCCGGCCGGTGCCGGTGCCAGCCGGCCACGCAATGGCCGCGACCCGGTCGCACTGGTGCCGGTGAGCGTGCGCGAGCCGACGGAGAGCGGCGAGCTCGGTAACCGGATCTCCACCGTGTTCGTCGATCTGCCCGTCGGCGAACCGGACATGGCGTCCAAGGTCCGGGCGATCTCGGCCCAGACGCGCGAGCTCAAGCAGTCGGCCGCGGTTCGCGCCGGTGCGCTGATGGTCGGTGCTTCCGGCTGGGCGCCCCCGCTGATCTCCGGTCTGCTCGCGCGTGCGATGGGCTCGGTGCGGGCGTTCAACCTGGTCGTGTCGAACATCCCCGGGCCCCAGCAGCCGTTCTATCTCAACGGCGTCCGCATGCGCGAGGTCTATCCGGTGGTGCCGCTGAACCCGGCCAACCAATGTCTGTCGATCGGGATCATCTCCTACGACGGGATGGTCTGCTTCGGCCTGCTGGGCGACCGTGACCTGGATCCCTCTCTGTCAGTGGCCGCCGACGGTTTGAGAGAGGCGCTGGCCGGCCTCAGGGCCGGCGGGTAGGCCCGCGAGCGGCCCCTGAGCTAGTGCTTGGGGGCGCGGTGATGCTTGCGCGCCGTGCGGTGCTTACGGGCATCGCGGGCTTGGGCCTCGAGCCCGGAGATGCCCAGGAACAGCTGCTTGGACGCCGAGGGCTCGAGTCCCTTGGGCATTTGCTGGTTGACGAACAGCATGTACGGCCCGGGCGGAGCGACGTCGGCGGTGGGCGGCGACTTGACCGTGAGCACGTTGCCGTTGCGGCTGATCACGGGCAACACCACGTTGCGCTGGTTGGGATCGACCAGGTGGGTGACGGAGGGATTCGAGACCAGGACGACGCTGTGGATGTCGCCCGCGGGCCGATCGGTCGTGACCTGGAAGGTCTGGCCGTAGCTGAGCGGGCTGGACGTTGCGGGCGCGCTGGTGATGACCGGCTGTGGACCCCAGTACATGTACGGCGGGTTGTAGATCTCAAACGATGCGTCGCGTCCATTGTTAGGTGCGGTGATGCCGCCGGGGACGGTGACGTTGCGCGTGTAGAGGAACGAGATCGGTGCGTGCCCGCTGACCAGCACCCGGCCATCGGGCAGCAGCGCCGCGGCGTTGTGGTACGTGCGGACGTCGTGGGAGCTGGCCACCGGGCTCCAGGTCTCGGTGCTTGGGTTGAACAGCTCGGCCTGACGCTTGCCGATCTCCACTCCCGGCCCGGCGACCTCATCGCGGTCTGAGCCGTTGAACGCCAGGACCTGACCTGTGGGGAGCAGCACGCCGGAGGGAAACCAGCGCGGACCGGGGAGATCCCCGACTGGATGCGTCGACATCTTGTCGGTCCCGCCCGTGGTGTTCACCGTCGTGATGCGGCTGTCCGAGGTCGCCAGGTAACTACCCGGGCTTGGCGGGTTCAGCACACCGCCGGCGGTGAGGAAGCTCGCCTGGGTGTAGTTGCCCTGCGCGTCGGGCACGAGGGGAAGTTCCATCGAGAACGTCGAGCCGCGGAACCCCGGCAGCGTCACTGCATTGCCCCCGCCGGGGATCCCGCCCTGGCGGACCGCCTGCACGGCGTCGTTGACCAGGCTCGCGAGGTCCGCGGGTTTGCCGGCGGACAGATCCGTGAGGCCGGGAACGCCGAGGTCGGTCCAGTTCTGCTTGGCCGGGTCATAGACCGAGGCGATGTTCCAGCTCGCCTCGTCGTAGGACTGACCGAACGGGTTGAACGACTGTCCCGCGGCGTTGTAGAAGATCTTGCCGTCAGGCAGCTCGTGAATCCGCGGGAACAACGGCAGCGACTTCGAGGCCGTCGCCGGATTGACCCTCCACGTGCCCGTGACCGGGTCGTAGGTCTCGGTCTGCTTGACGTTGGTGCCGGAGTCCTGGATGTGAGTCGGGTAGACCGGCTTGAGCAGCTTGGTCACGCCGCTGACGGCGAGGATCTTCCCGCTCGGGAGCGTCACCGTGGAGGGATACCAGCGGCCGTAATGCATGTCGCCGCTCTGCACCCACGTGTTCGTGCTCGGCTCGTAGATACGTGAGTTCTTGAGGCCCTCGAGCTCGGCCACGCCGAAGATGCCGGTGCCGACCTTGACCCCCGGCTCGCTGTAGTAGGCGGTCCCGCCATTGGCGAGGATCGTCCCGTCGGGAAGGAAGATGTTGTCGGTGCAGAACAGCGCGCCCGCGTTGTCGGTCGGAGCGATGACCAGCGGGGCTGGGAGGATCGGCTCCATCTTGGCGTAGCCCCCCGGGTTGGCGCCGCCGTCCACCGGGGTGGGGTTGGTCCACGTGGCGCTGTGGCCGGTGGGGTTGCCGTGAAGATCGAGCAGGCGGCTCTGATCGTTGACCGAGTTGTTGCCGTACTCGGCCACGATGCTGTACTTGACGTTCTCGGTGCCCTCGAGACCGTCGAAGTACATGATTTTCCCATTCGGGAGGACGTTGACGCTGACGCCGGCCGGCTTGCAGTCGAAGATCGGCCCGTCGTAGGTGGGGTCGTTGGGCACGCCGGGACGCCGTACGCACGGGGCGCTGGTGGAGAGCTTGGAGCCGGAGTGCAGGGTGATCGTCGGCTCGACGAACGGACTCGTGAACGAGCCGATATCGGCGGGGTTGGTACTGCCCGGCGGGGGCGGGTCGAACAGGGTCGAGGTGGGCTGGGGCGAGTTCTGGGTCGGGTCAGAGCCGATCAGGCCGAGCGGATCCCCGGGCGACCCGGCCGCGACGGCCGAACGGGCGAGCACAGCACCCACGAGCACCAGAGAGGCGAGCGCTAGGACCAGCGCGACGAGTCGGGGACGCAACCTGGGCGAAGCGGCCGGTGAGCCCGCGCGCAGCTCTTGCATGTGATCCCTTGCCTGTCTCAATCACGAGAGCTGCAGACTCAGCTCTCTCCCGACCGCGATGTATACGCAAACCTGACGGGGCGGTCAAGTTCAAACCGCGCGCCGGCGGAATAGGACGGCCGCCAGCGCCGCGAGTACCGCCACCGCGATCGCCACCGGGAGCACCCAGTCTCCACCCGCACCGTTGTGCCGCCGAGACCCCGACGAGCGGACTCGCTGAACCGGACCGACGGATCCCCCCGCGCCGGCGACCGGTGGCGAAGTGCTGAGCGTCCCGCTGATGGCGAAGCGGCGGGTGCCGATCAGCAGCGGCACGCTCCAATGGCTCTGCAGCCGCGGTCGGGGATCAAACCAGTCATAGGCGCCGGCGCTCGAGACCTGGCGCCACAACGGAGGCGCAGCCGGGTTGGCGCTGACCTCCGGATTCTGGCCGCGCGCACTGGCGTCAGCAGCATGGATTGGGCTGCGCAGGTTGACATGCACGCCGTGGGCGCCGATCCGCGCGAACGGCTCGCCCTGCTGGCCGAGCACGGTGACCGCCGGGCCGCCGGTGTTCTGGACGAAGAGGTCTGGATGGCTACCGGGGAGCAGTGCCACCGTCACCCCGGGCACCGGGTTCATCGGCGAGGTCAGTCGCGCCACCGGGAGCGCGCGCGGGGGCACGTACTCGACCTCGCCCTCCGCGTCCACGCGTGCGGCGCCGCGACGAAGCGCAATCGTGAAGCGGGCCAGCTCAGTCGGCGTGGTGCGGGCGCGGACGGCGGGCGGCGCCGAGGTGATGTTCGGGACACGCTGGTCGTACCACGCCCAGGCCGGCCGCCGAGACAGCAGCATCCACCGCGTGCGCGCTCGCCTGGCCGCGACGTTGGGCGGCACGCTGGCCACGCCGCCGGGTGCGGATGACTGATAGAAGGCCGCCGCCCCGAGGTTGCCCTCTGCGCCGCGGGGGCCGATTCGCAGAAACGGGACGCCTGCGCGATCGAGGACCTCGACCTCGCCCGACGAGCTGTTGCGCAGCGACAGCGCCGGGACGATGTTCTGGACGACGTCGACGGTGATCCCCGGCGTGGCGGGATGTAACCCGAGGATCACGGTGTCGATGTTCGGATCGCCCTCGTGGGCGCCCGCGGTCCCGAGCCCGAGCAGCGCGCCGGACAGCGCCAGCGTCACCGCTCGGCTCAGGAGCCTCAGGGCTACGAAAGCCTCTCGACCAGCATCGCCTGGCCCATCCCGCCGGCCACGCACATCGCCTCGATGCCGTAGGTCCCGTCGAGCTTCTCCAGGCCGTTGAGCATCGTCGTCATGATCCGCGCGCCGGTCATCCCGAACGGATGGCCGAGCGCGATCGCGCCGCCGAACGGGTTGAGTTTCTCCTCGGGGATCCCGAGGTCCTCCTTGCACGGGACGATCTGAGCCGCAAAGGCCTCATTGATCTCGACGATGTCGATGTCACTGATCGACATGCCGGTCTGCTCCAGCAGCATCTTGATCGCCGGGATCGGGCCGAGCCCCATGATCTCGGGGCGGATCGCGGCCACGGTTGAAGCGACGATCCGGGCCTTGGGCTTGAGCCCCAGCGAGCGCGCCTTCTCGTCGGACATGACCAGGACGGCCGCGCCGCCGTCGTTGAGCGGACAGGAGTTGCCCGCCGTGACGGTGCCGTTCTCACGGAAGGCCGGCTTCAGCTTGGACAGAACCTCCATCGTCGTCCCCGCGCGCGGGCCGTCGTCGCGGTCGACCACGGTCTCGTCGACGTCGATCTCGTTGCCCTCCTTGTCGGTGTCCTTGTGGGCGGGCACGGTCACGGCGACGATCTCGGGATCGAAATGCCCTGAGTCGCGAGCCTCGACGGCGCGGCTCTGCGAGATCACGGCCCATTCATCCTGCGCCTCACGGCTGACCTTGCAGCGCTCGGCCACGTTCTCGGCCGTCTCGCCCATCGGGATGTAGACGTCGTAGAGCGATCCCTCGGATCCGTTCAGCTTGGGATGCTTGGCGTCGTCCATCATGGCGGCGCCGAGCCCCGCGCGTGAGACCGCCTCGACTCCGGCGGCGATGTACTGATCGCCCTCGCCGGCCTTGATCGCGTGGGAGGCCATCCGGATCGTCATCAGGGAGGAGGCACAGAAGCGGTTGACCGTGCAACCCGGGACATGGTGGTCCAGCCCAGCCAGCAACGCGGCGTTGCGCCCGACGTTGGCACCCTGTTCGCCGATTCCCGAGGCGGCGCCCATCAGCACGTCGACCGTCTCGGCGAAGTCGACGTCGGCGTTGCGCTCGATCAGCGCGCGGATCGGGATCGCGGCCAGCTCATCGGCGCGAACGGTTTTCAGAGAGCCCTTGAACGCACGACCGATCGGCGTGCGGATGGCGTCCACGATGACTGCTTCAGGCATTCGGCATTGCTCCTGCTCGGGGGAATGGAAAGTCGGAGTCTCTAGGCCCCGGAAGGGCCACCTGTTTCATAACCCTAAACCGCGAACTCCATTCTCGTCCCACCCCAGATGGTGGGCGAGCTCGTGGCGCACCGTCCGCCTGACCTGGGCTTTGAGCAGGTCGGGGTCGTGTCCGAAGTCACGGACCAGTGTGTCTCGGAAGATCACGATGCGGTCGTGGAAATAATCCCGCGCGACGGTGTCGCCCTCGTAGAGACCGTAGGCACGGCGGCGGCGGCCGCCGTCGGAGACCACCACGGCCACGTGCTCCAGCGCACGATGGAACTCGAGCGGCAAGTCGTCGAGCGCTGCGCGAACCAGAAGCTTGAAGTCGTCCTCGTCGTAAGGATCGATTCCGGCCTCCTCATCGTCGCCGTCGGACTCGTAGTCCTCGGATTCGCCCCGCGAGTCATCCGCGGCGAGGCGCTCGGTGCGCTGCACCAGCGCCTCGAAGTCGGCTTCGGACTCGGGATCGCGCCACCCGCCAGGCGGATCATCACCAGCACCGCAGCGGCCCCGATGATCACCGCTCCGGCCGCGAACACGACCAGCCCCTGCAGCGCCCGCAGCGGAAACGAGTCGCTGAACCCGGCGACCAGGCTGGCCGCGCCCAAGCCGACGGTCAAGGCTGCCAGCGCCGAGCCGAGGATGCGGCGCGGCGTCGGCGGCGAACCCGGCATGTTCCTGATGCTACGTGACACCGATCTCCGGGCCGAAACAGGCTGATGTACGATCGCCGGGCGGCGCTGGCAGGAACGCCGAAGTCCGCGCCGTTCAAGCACGTCAAGCGACAAGGGGAAGGCACATGTTCCCCAGAAGGTGGGGATCTTCGAGCCGTCCTCACCGTTTCACCGGATCGACGCCTTCACCTCCACCCAGGTCGGCCGGCGGCATGTCTGCGCGTACCTCTATCCCGAGTTCATCAGCTCGGCCGCCGGCACGGCGCCGATCGCCACGGCCGACCGGGCCTATCGGGTGACCAGGAACTAGCTGCGTCCGGGGCGCGTGCGGATCGGCCGCACACGCCCCGGCTCAGCTCAGAGTCCTGAAGGGTGGCGCACGACGTAGCCGCTGCTCGAGCGACCCTGCCTGGTCCACCGAGACCCGCCGGTCTCTCCCTGCGCGCTGGTGTCGAAGCGCAGGCCGGCGACGTACATGTACACGTGGCCGCCGTTGGCCCAGATGGTGATCCAGTTGCCGCGTCCCGCTCGGCCGTATGACTCGAGGGTGCCCGAGTCCTCCGGGGAGGAGATCAGCCCACCGCCGTGCAGCGCGTAACTGACCGAGCCCGAGCAGTCGTAGCCCGAATCGTTCCAGCTCCCGTGACCGCCGCCGTAGATGTAGGGCTTGAAGGCGATCCGGTTGCCGGCCGCGATGACCGCCTTGACCGACGCCGGAGCATCAGCCGGGGCCACCGCCAGTCCGTGACTGATCGTGCCCCGGCTGCCGGGAACGGTCGGGGTGCTGGTGGTCCGGACGGTCGTCTGACTGGCGCCGACGGCCGCGCGCAGCGCCTGGGACACGCCCCAGGTGACCACGCCGTCGGCCTTCAGATGGTGGGCGCGCTGGAACGCGACGACGTTGCCCTTGGTGGTCGGGCCGAAGTGTCCGACCACCGGAGTGGCGAAACCTGCTCGAGTCAGGAAGTCCTGGAGCACCCGGACGTCGTGGCCGGACATTCCCAAGCGGAGAATCCGGTCGCCGAGGTGCTGTGAATCGCCGGGATAGCGATGGCCATCACTGACCTGCGCGGTGCGGCTGGTGCCGCCCATCGATGCGCCTCCGCTACTCGGCTTCGCGGACCCGGACTTCGCCGCCGCACTTGCGGCCGGGATCAGTCCGAGAGCCAGCGATGCCACGCCAGCAGCGCGGGTAACTCGTCGTACACGTGGGGACAGCAATACAACCCCTTCTCTTTCTCGTGCCTACGGGGTTAGCTGTCGGGCTCGCGCTGAAAGAGATTGCGCTACGCCGAAGGATTCGGCGACTCGCCCCTGAAGCCAGTGTGGCTTCCTTGGGTCCCCCGCTCTCCAACGGTTGGGCACCGTGGAGATTCGGCTGGGTCTTATGTCGGGAGGCAGAGTAGCGAACGTGCAGGATATTTGGCAGCAGCATGGTTATGGACACCCGAGAAGGGGTACTGGGCCCGATCGCTACGCTGACTGCGTGAGCACGGATTTCACCCCCCAACAGGTGGCGGA
The DNA here is from genome assembly GCA_963844475.1 of uncultured Solirubrobacterales bacterium. Classification (GTDB taxonomy): domain Bacteria; phylum Actinomycetota; class Thermoleophilia; order Solirubrobacterales; family Solirubrobacteraceae; genus Palsa-465. The sequence continues at coordinate 125,086 of CAWJOL010000005.1, forward strand.
GGCGCTGAGGCGCGGCGAAATCCAGCTGATCGATGTCCGCGAGCAGTCCGAAAATGATGCGGGCCGGATCGCCGGCGGCCGGTTGATCGAGCTCGCGCAGCTCGCCGGGGCGGCGGACACGATCGACCGCGACCGGCCGGTGGTGTTCTACTGCCGCAGCGGCGCCCGGTCCGCGATGGCCACCGAGGCCTTCCGGGGAGCCGGATTCGACGCCCACAACATGAGCGGCGGGCTACAGGAGTGGGCCGCCGCGGGGCTGCCGCTCGAGCCTGACGACGGACACGTCGCCTGAACGCCGGCCTTTCAGGGCTTCCACTTGATCGAGCAGCCGACCGGTCTGGTTTCCGGCCGCTCAACCTCCCGGCCGGCCAGTACCGCATCGAGGGCTGAGCGCAGCCACTGCGCCTGTTCACCCGGGTCGTCGTAATCGCCGTCCGGGGCCCCGCGGTAGCGCAGCTGACGCTGCTCGTCGAGGACAAACACATCGGGTGTGGTCTTCGCGTCGTAGGCCCTCGCCACCGTCTGCTCGGCGTCGTGCAGGTACGGCATCGGCCAGTCCTCAGCGCGGACGCGGGTGCGCATCGCCTCGAGCGAGTCACCGGGGTAGCGCTCAGCGTCGTTGGAATTGATCGCCAGCACCCGTACGCCCCGCTGGGCGTAGTCCCGGGCGACATCGGCGATCCGCTCATGCCAGGCCAGCGCGTAGGGGCAGTGGTTGCAGGTGAACACGACGACGGTGACCGGCTCGCCGGGGCCGGCGGGGCCGACGCTCCAGCGTTGGCCTTCGGTGTCCGGCAACTCAAACGGCGGGGCCTGAGCGCCGACGGCCAGACTCATGCTCGCAGCACCTGCGTACGCCCGAGCGCGGCGCGCAGCGCCTCACGCACGCTCTGAGGGTCGGGGATCGGCGAGATCCGGCCGTCACGGCGGTGGTAGATCCGGCAGGTCAGGGGATTGGGCTCCTCGGACTCGCCGGCGGGGTCGACATCAATTCCGTCGATCTGGATCGTCGGGGAGCCGCGAAAGCCCGTCTCGGCGGCCTGCGCCTCGGTCCGGATCTCCCGCATCACGATCTCGGCGTCGCCGAGCCCGCCCTCGTCCAAGAGCTCGCGCAGCTGCGCGAGCGCTTTCTCGGTGGACGGGCAGCCCTCCCACCACAGCAGCTCTATCCGGGGCGCGCTCACTCCTTGGAGGGTAGCCGCCGTTCAGCGCGGATCCTGGCGATCGAGGTTCCAGTAGTGAAGTACCTGGGCGCGCGTGTCGCCCGTAGCGGGGTCGGGCCCGAGGCCGAATCGCGCGATCGTTCGCTGACCACCTTCGTGATCGCCGTATAGGAGGTCAATCACCACACGCGAGCCGGAATCGATCGCGCGGCGGATGCCGTCATAGACGGGATCCTCGGGGTCGCGAATCGCCCCCTGCCAATAGCCGGTGTCGCCCGCGGGGATGTAGAGGTCGAGGTTCTGGCGGCGAAACTGGTCGGCGTCGGGCCGCTCCTGCATGCTTTCGCGCTCCAGCGCCTCAGCTCGCCAGCCGTGCAGCACGGCCAGCCCCGAACCGCCGTTGCGAAGACTGAGCGCGAGGTAGACGTTGCCTTCGGCCTCCTCCAACGCGCCGCCGTGTCCGGAGACGACCAGATTGTGGTCGTCTCCGAAGCGCACCCGCATGTCCGGATCGTCCTCCCGGGAGGGGATCAGCACCGGACGCATCCCGGTGAGCAACGACAGCTCAGCCACCCGTGCGGACCGGTTCGCCGACCGGACCGAGCTGAACGTCGCGACCGCGAGCACCAGAGTCCCGCCGGCTGTGGCCAGCGAGGAGATCGTCACCCAGTCAGCCATCGAGGATCGCCACGCAATCGAACTGGCCGATCCACCGGATCGCGCCCTGAGTCAGCGCCGGGGCATCGGCCTGGATGACTTTGAGCCGGCGCGGCCGACTAGATCTTCTCGACGTTGATCGCCTTCGGACCCTTGGGGCCGGCCTCCTCCTCATAGGAGACCTTGGCGCCCTCGGCCAGGGAGCGGTAACCGTCGGCGTTGATGCTCGAATGATGCACAAACAGATCCCGGCTGCCCTCGTCCGGGGTGATGAAGCCGAAGCCCTTTTCGTCGCTGAACCACTTGACGGTTCCGGTTGGCATATGGAGTCTTCCTCCGAAGCTTGAAGTGCTGCTACCGCGGGATGTTCTTCGAATACCACCGGGGCCTGCACCAGCTCTCGCCGCCCTCGGGGACGGCCTGACGGGGCGGCACGCTATCACGCACCCGAGCCTCAGTCGCATCCGAGGCTGCACGCTCAGAACCGGGTCACAGGTCATCCTTTGGGTCATGGAAGATCCGATGCCGCTGGGTCGACACGCCGCGATTCCGCTGCGGGAGGTGACCATGCGCGCGTCGCGCTCATCCGGTCCCGGCGGCCAGCACGCCAATGTGACCGCCTCGCGCGTGGAAGCCAGCTTCGACGTCACCGCCTCAGGGGCGCTGACCGAGGCCCAGAAGCACCAGATCACCGCGCGGCTCGGCCCGCGGGTCACGGCGGTGGCTCAGGACGCCCGCAGTCAGATCCGCAACCGCGAGCTCGCGCTCCAGCGGCTGCAGAGCCGGCTGACCGGCGCGCTGGCCGTCCAGCGCCCGCGCCGGCCGACCCGACCGAGCGCCGGGGCCAAGCAGCGGCGGTTGCAGACCAAGCGCATCCAGGCCGAGCGCAAACGGGGACGTCGCGCGCCCAGGGGCGACGAGGATTGAGACAGCTCTGCCCGTAGTCTGAGCAGATGCGCTGGCTCGTCGACGGAATGAACGTGATCGGCACCCGTCCCGACGGGTGGTGGCGTGATCGCGACGCCGCGATGCTGCGGCTGGTCGATCTGCTCGAGCGCTGGGCGGCCCGGGAGAACGAGGACGTGACCGTGGTCTTCGAGCGAAAGCCCTCTCCCCCGATCCGCTCCACCGTGATCGACATCGCTCATGCGCCCAAGCCGCGTGCCAACGCTGCCGACGACGAGATCATCCGCCTGCTGCGAGCCGATGAGCAGCCCTCGGCGGTGCGCGTGGTGACCTCCGACCGCTGGCTGTCCGACCGCGCCTGGGCGGTGGGGGCCAGCGTGGAGGGTGCCGACTCTTTTCGAACGCGGCTCGAGAGCTAATAGGGTTGAAAGCCCACCTTTCGCCCTTGCGACAATTCACCCCATGGCCGAGGAAACTCCCCGCCGACCCACGCCGCCGATAGGCCGCCCGGGCCAGCAGCCGCCCAAGCCGCCCGGCTGGAGGGTCACCCCCGCGCCAGACGGTCGCGCCGGAGCCAAGCCGCCAGGTCTGCCCAACCGCCCCAACCCCCGCTGGCTCGTCGGTCTGCTCGTGCTCGGATTGCTGGCGCTGAACTTGTGGATCTCCTCGCAGGCGCTCAGCCCCAATGCGCGGGTGCGCATTCCCTATAGCCCGACCTTCCTGGCCCAGGTTCAGGCCCGGAACGTCAGCGAGGTCTCCTCCACCGGTGACGCGATTCAGGGCTCGTTCCGGCACGCGATCAAGTACCCGCCGTCCGATTCCAGCGCTCCGGCCACGACCAACTTCTCGACTCAGGTTCCTGCCTTCGCCAACGGCACCGAGCTGTTCAATCAGCTGCGGGCGTCAGGCGCCACGATCGACGCCAAGCCCACGGACACCGGGCCGTCATTCCTGGCCAGCGTGCTCTTCGGGTTCGGGCCGACGCTGGTGCTGATCTTGTTGTTCGTCCTGGTCATGCGCCGGGCGGCCGCCGCGGGCGGCGCGGGGGGCCTGATGTCCTTCGGGCGCTCGCGCGCGCGGCGCGTGGAGGGCGGCGATCAGCCAGTCACCTTTGAGGACGTGGCCGGGATCGACGAGGCCAAGGAGGAGCTCTACGAGATCGTCGACTTCCTCAAGCAACCGGACAAGTACCTTCGCCTCGGCGGCCGGATTCCCCGCGGGGTCCTGCTCAGCGGTCCTCCCGGGACCGGCAAGACGCTGCTCGCGCGCGCGGTGGCGGGCGAGGCCGGAGTGCCGTTCTTTCAGATGTCGGCCTCGGAGTTCGTCGAGATGATCGTGGGAGTCGGGGCCTCCCGGGTGCGGGATCTCTTCCAGCAGGCCAAGCAGGCTGCACCGGCGATCATCTTCATCGACGAACTGGACGCCATCGGGCGCTCGCGGTCAGCCGGCAATGCCGGTTTCTCAGGCGGCCACGACGAGCGTGAGCAGACCCTCAATCAGATCCTGACCGAGATGGACGGCTTCGACCCCCGCACCGGGGTGATCGTGCTGGGTGCCACCAACCGGCCTGAGGTGCTCGATCCGGCGCTGCTGCGCCCCGGCCGCTTCGATCGTCGCGTCACCGTTCAGCCGCCCGATCGCGTCGGCCGGGAGGCGATCCTGCGCGTACACACCCGCTCGGTTCCGCTCGCGCCGGAGGTCGATCTCGGGGTCCTGGCCGCGACGACTCCGGGCATGGTCGGGGCCGACTTGGCCAACCTGGTCAACGAGGCCGCGCTGCTGGCGGCGCGTCGTGAGCACGAGAAGGTCACCTCGCAGGACTTTTCCGACGCGCTGGAGCGCGTGGTGCTCGGTGCCGAGCGCAAGGTGATGCTGAGCGAGGACGACCGCCGCCGCACCGCCTACCACGAGTCCGGACACGCGATCGTGGGGATGCTGACCGCGGGCGCAGACCCGGTCCGCAAGGTGTCGATCATCCCTCGAGGCCAGGCCCTGGGCGTGACCTTCTCCTCCCCGGACGCCGACCGGTTCAACTTCGATCAACGGCATCTGCTCGGCCAGATCAAGGTCGCGCTGGGCGGCCGCGTGGCGGAGGAGATCGTGTTCGGCGATCTGACCACCGGCGCCGAGTCGGACATCCAGCACCTGACCCGGATCGCCCGCATGATGGTGGGGCGCTGGGGCATGAGCCGGGCCATCGGACCGATCGCGGTCCTGCCGACCGACGGCATGGGACCGTTGCTGCCGGGAGTCGCGGAGACCTCGGAGGCGACCCAGCGGCTGATCGACGAGGAGGTCCGCCGGATCGTCGAGACCGCGCACAGCGAAGTCAGCGACCTGCTGCGCTCACACCGGGCGAACCTCGACGCGCTCGCCTCCGCCCTGCTTGAACGAGAGACGCTCGACGAGGCCGGCGCCTACGCCGCCGCCGGGCTCTCCCGGGATTCGGCCACCGAGGAACCCGCGGGCCTGCTCGAGGCGGGGTCCTAGCCCGCCCGGGTGCGGACGCGTGGCCCCTTTTCCGTCACGCGCCCGCTGTCGACACCAGTGCCGGCCCCGGGTAAGACCTCACCCAGTACTCAGAATGACGGTGCGGCGCGAGGGGCGCCATCGAACATCTGTCCAGTTTGAGCAGGTTTGCTGAAGTTCAGTCGCCGAGGCGGGTCATCCGGGCCAGCGCCTCGTGGCATTCGACGACGCGGCGCTTGACCGGATCCCGATCCTCCCGGTCGTGAACGAGGTCCCAGGTCCGATCCGCGATCTCACGCGCGCTCTCCGGGGTGGCGATCTCCCACAGCCGGTTCACCAGCTTCAATTCGAAGCTCTCGATCTGGGTGGCCGGGTCGCCCGGCTCGATCTTGGGAAGCGGCTCGCCCACCGCCTCCTTCCACATGCCGGTGGCGACGAGGAGTCGGTTTCGCATCGTGATCGGATCCATCGCGCCGCCATCATCCTAGACAGCCGCCGATCGCGCTTTCACGTCCGTACTCAAGCCAGCGGAGGAAGCCTTTGCTTGAGGCTGGTCAGCGGAGCGAACAGGTCGCCCAGCTGCTCCACCCGGGCCAGGACCTGATCGGTCTCGAAGCTCAGCTGCTCAGGCTCGCCGGCCTCGTGAGCGGCTCGCACCTCGTCCCAGGAGACGGGCGTAGAGACGGTCGGCCGCTCGCGGGCGCGGACTGAGTAGACGGTGACCGTCGTCTTGTGGTCGTCGTTCTGGCTCCAGTCCACCAGCACCTTTCCCGCCCGGATGTTCTTGGTCATCCGTGAGACCACGAGCTCGGGCATGCGCTGCTCGAGCAGCTCAGCGATCCGGCGCGCAAACGGTTTGGTCTCGTCATAGGTGGTGGGGGTGTTCAGGGGCACGTAGACCTGCATGCCCTTGGAGCCCGAGGTCTTCACGAAGGACTCCAGCTTCAGCTGGGCGAAGAAGCCGGTGCAGGACCAGCGCCACCTGAGCAGCACTCGATGATCCCGGCCGGCGGACCCGGGTCGAGGTCGAACACCAGCATCGTCGGCCGCTCCGGCGCCTCGGCCAAGGACAAGGAGGTGTGCAGCTCGATGTCGGCGAGGTTGGCCAGCCAGACCAGCGTCGGGCGGTCCTGGACGATCGTGTAGTCGACGTCGCCGATCTTCTTCGTCTGGACCCATTCGGGCCGATGCGACGGTGACTGCTTCTCGTAGAAGAACGGCGCCTCAACGCCGTTGGGATAACGCTTGAGGGTGAGCGGGCGGTCGCGCAGATGGGGCAGCACAGCCGGCGCAACCCGCGCGTAGTAGCTGATCAGGTCTCCTTTGGTGAACCCGGTCTTCGGGTACAGCACCTTGTCCCAGTTGGACAGCTTCAGACGCCGTCCATCGACCAGCACCGCCAGGCCCCCGTCAGGCAGCGGCTTGACCTCGTCAAACAGCGCCGCGGGAGTCCCTGGTGGCACATCGGCCTCGGGCCCGGAGTCGGCATCGCCCTCGAGCGCCACATCCCGTGGTGACTTGTCCTCACGCAGGCCTTTGAACGATGGCGCACGCATCACGCCGTCGGAGGTCCATTCGGTGAACTCGACCTCGGCCACCAGGCATGGCTCGACGAACACCGCTTCCCGGGGGAGCTTGGGACCCGAGTCAAACGGACTCTGCTCCCGCCGCAGCGGAGCCAGCTTGGCCGCCAGCTCCTCCAGCGTCGCCTCGGTGAAGCCGGTGCCCACCCGGCCGGCGTAACGGAAGCTTTGGTCCTGGTAGTAGCCCATCAGCAGCGCGCCGATCCGGTCGGTTCGTCTCCCCTCCCCCGGGATCCATCCCCCGATCACCAGTTCCTGGCGCCGGGTGTTCTTGATCTTGATCCACGTCCCCGGGCGTCGGCCAGGCTCATAGACCGAGTCCAGCCGCTTGGCCACAACCCCCTCGAGCCCCTGAGCGCGAGTGGCCTCGAGCAACCGTGCGCCGGCGCCGGGGTGGGCCGCGGGAACGCGCCACGCGGTGCCGCCGATACCCAGCGCGTCCAGCTGCCTGCGACGGTCGGAGTAGGCAAGCCCCATCAGCGAGTGACCGTCGAGGTAGAGCAGGTCGAAGATGGCGTAGACGACCGGGGTGCTCGCAGCCAGCCGCCGGACCGCCGCCGGTGAGGTCACATGCATCCGGCGTTGCAGGAGACCGAAGTTCGGCCGTCCCTCCTCGTCGAAGGCCACGATCTCGCCATCGAACACCGCATCACGCATCCCCAGCTCAAGCAGCAGTCCTCGCACCTCGGGATAGGCGTCGGTGATGTCGCGGAGGTTGCGGCTCTCCAACCGTAGGCGGCCGGGCTGGACGTAGGCGATCGCCCGCACGCCGTCCCACTTGACCTCGAAGGACCACCGGTCGGGATCGGGGGGAAGCTTGCCCGCGCGCGCGAGCATCGGCAGCACCCGCTCCGGCATCGCCTGGCGCCGGGCGTCGCTGGGCGGATCCATTCGGTGGATCATCCAGTCCTTCTCGGCTGCGCCAATCGGAAACAGGCCATACCTCCCCTCCAAGCGCTCGCCGTGGAAGGTGACCTCGACCTTCTTCGGCTCCCATTTGTGCAGCTCGTAGGTGCCGCGGTCCCAGATTCGCATCAAGCCGGCGCCATATTCCCCACGCGGGATGTCGCCCTCGAAGTCGAGGTACTCGAGCGGGTGGTCCTCGGTGTGCACGGCCAGCCGGTTCTCGTGCGGGTCGGGAGGAATGCCGTTCGGGATTGCCCAAGAGGCGAGGACGCCATCGTGCTCCAGCCGCAGGTCCCAGTGCAGACGTGTCGCGTGGTGCTCCTGCACGACGAACCGGCGGTGCCCGTCTTCCCCATGGCTGCGTTCAGCGCCCGCGGGTTCCGCGGTGGACTTGAAATCACGCTTGGCCCGATAGGTCTGGAGCTTCTCTGGCGCCACGGCGATTCATTCTGGCGCGAGCGCGGCGTGTCCTCAATTCGGCCCACCGAGCGCAAACCCGGCAACTTGGGCCGGGTCGGCGTCGGTCACTTCGAAGCGGCGGTGATCCTTCGGGTCATAGAACAGGTTCACTCGCTGTCCGGGGCGTGGCAGCTGAGTGAGCAGCGCGTTGGTCTCCCGCGAGACCTCGAAGCTGGCCTCGTCGGAGGGCTGCACCGAGTAGGTCAGACGCACACGCGCCTGATTGACCCCGTAGCGGTGGAGCTCGTCGATCCGCGATAGCGTCGCGGTGGCCAGCTTGCGCCTGGCCTTCAGGCGATGCTCCTCGGCCCCCGAGAACCCTTTGCCAACCAGCCAGACCAGCGGGACTGCCCCCATCGGGATGAACACCCCGCCGACGATGTAACCGGCGAGCTTGGCTCCGCTCGGAACGTTAGCGCCGAGCAGGGCGTAGCCAAGCATGCCGACCCCCGCGCCCAGGAACATCGCGCACCAGACGAATAGTCCGGCTCCGGTGAACCCACCGGCGAGGAAGATGGCTCCGATGCTGAGCAAGATGCCCAGGGTCAGCAGGAGCGCTTTGGCGCCGGTTCCGGCGGGGCAGGGCTGAGCACTGACGTATGGCCCGCCGGATGCGCAGGTGCCGATCTTCATCACCTCTATCAGCTCGTAGGTGAACAGGCCAGCGCCGATCAACCCGATGGTCACGGCCGCAGCTGAACGCTTCACGGCGCGCAACGTAACGCCCGCCCTCGGCGGCGTCAGTAGCGTCGCGGTCTCAGCTCGGGTCTCGTGTCTGCGGGCTCTTCGCCAACTTTTACGCGCACGCGCCATCATTTCCGATATGTCACGCGTTCTCGTGGTCGACGATGAGCCGGCCGTTAGGCGGGCGCTCGAGCGAGCGCTGCGCCTCGACAGCTATGAGGTCGAACTGGCTGCCGACGGCGAGGAAGCTCTCGACGTCCAGGCCCGCGACCCAGCGGATGCGGTGATCCTCGACGTCGCGATGCCGCGCCTTGACGGCCTCGAGGTGTGCCGTCGCATGCGCCAGGCGGGCGATCGGACGCCGATCCTCATGCTGACGGCACGGGACGCGATCGACGACCGGGTCAAAGGCCTCGACGTCGGCGCCGACGACTATCTCGTCAAGCCGTTCGCGCTACGCGAGCTGCAGGCTCGGCTGCGAGCCCTCCTGCGGAGAACCGGGGACGGGGTCGGCGAGGGGGAGAAGCTGCAGTACTCGGATCTCATGCTCGACCCGGTCGCGCACGAAGTCCGCCGTGGCGAGCGGCTGATCGATCTCTCCAAGACGGAGTTCCTTCTGCTGGAGCTGTTCATGCGCCATCCGCGCCAGGTGCTCACCCGCTCGACCATCTTCGAGAACGTGTGGGGATACGACTTCGGCCCCACCTCCAATGCGCTCGGCGTGTACATGGGCTATCTGCGGCGCAAGACCGAGTCCGGCGGCGAACCGCGTCTGCTGCACACTGTGCGCGGCGTCGGTTACGTGCTCCGGGACTAGCTGATGCCGCTGCGCCGCAGACTTGCCCTGGCGTCCGCCGCGGCCGTCGGTGTCGCTGTCGTCCTCGCGGCGCTCGTGTGTTACTGGGTGGTGCGCGGTCAGCTGCGCGGGCAGATCGACGATGCGCTGAAGGCACAGGCTGTGCTGGTGCAGCATGTCCCGAACTTCGGGCTGCGCAGCGATATGCCGGGACTCCCGCCGGCCGCCGGCGGCCGGGCGCCCTTCACCCAGGTGGTGGCAACCGACGGCTCAGTGCCGTTCAACGTCGGCGGGCTGACGCTGCCGGTCGACGCGGCGGCTCGCAGCGTCGCAACCGGCCACGCCAGCGGTGCGCTGGAGGACGCGCAGGTCTCCGATGCCCCGTTGCGGATTTACGCTTTCCATGCCACCGCATTGATCAACGGACAGGTAACCCCTGTCGCGATTCAGCTCGCGCGTCCGCTTGGCCCGGTCGATCGCATCCTTTCGCACTTGCGGCTGGTTCTGCTGCTGCTCTGCGCCGGGGGCATCGCCCTGGCCGCCGCGCTGGGCCGCCTGGCCGCTCGCCGGGTGCTGGCCCCCCTGGCCGAGGTGGCCCAGACCGCCGAGCAGATCGGTGAGACCGACGATCTCTCCACGCGCCTAAAGATTCACGCTGACGATGAGGTCGGCCAGCTGGCGACCCGCTTCAATGCCATGCTGGAACGTCTTCAGGGATCACGCGCCGACCTCGACGATTCTGTGCGCGCCCAGCGTCAGCTGGTGGCCGATGCCTCACATGAATTGCGCACTCCGGTCACGAGCCTGCGCACCAACATCGAAGTGCTGCTGGCCGGCGGCGAGCTGAGGGACGATGATCGGCGGCGGTTGCTGGCCGACGTCGTCGAGCAGAGCGAGGAGCTCAGCGCGCTGGTCGGAGACCTGATCGAGTTGGCGCGCGGCGACCTGCCACCCGACGAGACTGAGGGCACCCGGCTCGATGGAATCGTCGAGGAATCGCTGGCCCGGTCTCACCGGAACTCCCCCGAGGTCGTCTTCCAGGCCTCGTTGGTCCCGGTCGTCGTCGAGGGCGTTCCGGAACGGCTCGGCCGGGCGGTCAACAACCTGCTCGACAACGCGGCCCGCCATTCGCCGCCGGGCGGGACGGTTGACGTGGTGGTCGACGAGCAGGGACTGCGCGTCCGTGACCACGGCAACGGCGTGCCCGAGGACGAACTGCCGTACGTGTTCGATCGATTCTTCCGGGGGGCGAACTCCCGTGGGCGCCAGGGGAGCGGTCTCGGTCTGGCCATCGTCCGCCAGGTGGCCGAGCAGCACGGCGGATCGGTATCGGCGGCCAACGCTCCCGGGGGCGGTGCGGAGTTCAGGTTGAACCTCCCGACCGCGGCCTCAAACCCGGCCGCCGACGCGGCCGGCTCTACGGGACCGGCGGACGCGCGATCCGCGCCTGCCGCGCACTGAGAAAGCGCTTGCGCAGCAGCCAGAACACGATCGCATACACCGGCACGACCGCCACGAGGACCAGCGAGCGCTGCCGCGGCTGTCCAAAGATCAGCACCACCGCGATTCCCGCCGCGACCGCAGGGACCGCCGACAGCAACGAGGCGTGTGAACGGAACCCGGAAAAGTGCTCGCGGGCTGTCACCTCGACGACCCCCAGGGTGCACACGATCAGCCCGACGATGAGGGCTACGCCACCGCCTTGGATGACTCCCACCACCGCGCCGATCGCGCCGACGAAGATGGCGATCTCCGATACGGGCAGGCCGCCGAACGGGCTCGGCGGACGCTCACCCTCGGTGCCCAGTTGCCGTTTGGCGCGGCGCTGGTGGATCTTCTGCTCGGCCTGCCGCTGGGCCAGGAGTTCGGCTCGCTGCTGCCGCCGGGAGGACGGGACGGCGCGCGGCTCCACGCCCGGACTGCGCCGCTTGCGTGATCGTCGTTTTGACTTCTGCCCCGCCACGGCCCCGGAGGATAGTGACGAACCTCACTCCACCTTCCCGCTCGTTCCCGCACTAGAGTTGCCGGGATGAGCGCCCAGCGGCCGCTCGAGTTGATCCTGGCTCGCAACCTCCTGGCTAGTCTCTCGACGCCTGCGTTCCTGGTGGGCGACCTCGGAATGCTGCTGTACTACAACGAGGCGGCTTCGGTGATGCTCGGTAAGCGCTTCGAGGAGAGCGGCCGAATGTCGGCCGAGGAATGGACCAGCAGGTTCGGCCCGTTCGGCGCCGACGGCGAGCCGTTGCCCTACGACGGGCTTCCCGCCACGGTGGCCGTGCGGCAGAACCAGCCGTTTCACGGGGTGTTCAGGATCAGCACCACCGCAGGCCACCAGGACGTGGCCGCGAGCGCAATACCGATCGTCGGACCCGGTGGGTCAAGCGGGGCGATCGTGTTTTTCTGGCCGGTATCAGACCATCCGCAGGGAGAGAGCGAATGAAGATCAAGGTATGGGGAGCGCGCGGGTCGATCCCCGCGCCCGGTCCCGAGACGATGCGCTACGGGGGGAACACCTCATGCGTGGAGGTCACGCTTTCGGATGGGAGCACGCTGATCCTCGATGCGGGCACCGGGATCCGCAACCTCGGGCTGGCCCTGCCCCGGGTCGAGCAGCCGATTCACATCCTGCTCACCCACCTGCACCTGGATCACATCCAGGGCCTGATGTTCTTCGCCCCGGCCTTTCGGCCCGAATCGGAGATCGTCATCTGGGGCCCGGCCTCTCCCGAGGCATCTCTGCGTGACCGGGTGGCCCGCTACATCTCAGCGCCCCTGGCTCCGGTGGAGGTCCGCGAGCTGCCATCGCTGGTTTCATTCAAGGAGGCCGAGACGCTCGAGTGGTCGATCGGCCCGGCCAAGATCCTGGCCCAGGCCGTCAACCACCGCGGCCCGACGCTGGGCTACCGGATCGAGGACAACGGCAGCACGCTCTGCTACATCCCGGACCACGAGCCCGGACTCGGCGCGCCGTTGGCCGAAGTCGACGAGGACTGGATCTCCGGCTTCGAGCTCGCGCGCGGCGCCTCGCTGCTGATCCATGACTGTCAGTACACCAACCAGGAGTACCAGAACCATCTCGGGTGGGGCCACTCGCCACTATCCGACGCCCTGGCCTTCGGTCACCGCGTGGCCGCACAGCGACTGCTGCTGTTTCATCACGACCCGCTCCACAGCGACGATTTCCTGGACAGCTTCTGCGGCGACGTGGTCGCCGGCTGGGAGCAGCTGGGCGGCCGGCCGGAGCGGGTCGAGCTGGCCACCGAGCGTCGTGAAATGGTGGTTCTGGGCCACGCGGCGACCGCGGCCTGATTGGTCGGTTGGGACGTCGGGCGGCGGGTCCGAGGGCGCGCTGCGCCACCGTTCTCACAGCGCTGGCGCTCGCCGGCTGTGGCAGCGGTGGGCCGGCCGCCCAGCCGGCGCCAGAGGCCCCGGTTCGCCTCGCCCCCGACCAGCAGCCGCTGCCCGCGGGCCGCACCGCGGCGTACCGGTTACCGCCCACCGGTGCTGCGGTGAAGCGACGCCAGCCGATCGCCGGGCTGAGCTGCGGCCGGGCGGTCACCGCTGTCCGGGGCGTTCACCTCGAGCTCTACGCCCGACGCCTGGTGGTGCCGGTGCCGGCGGGCATCGGCATCGCCCCACCGCTGCGACGCAGCGGCGCCTACGTCCGCGGGGGGGCGTGCGTGTACCCAATCCGGACCTATGAGCCGACCGGCCTGCTGGTGATCGACCAGGCGCGGGAGATGCGCCTCGCGGATCTGTTCGAGGTGTGGGGGCAGACGCTGTCGACCCGCGCGATCGGGCACTTTCACGGAGCCGTTCGGGCCTATGTCGGCGGCCGGCCGTGGACGGGCGCGCCCGGGCGGATCCCGCTTCGGCCCCACGCCGAGATCGTGCTCGAGCTCGGAGCGTTCGTGCCCCCGCATCGGCGCTACCTGTTCCCGCCGGGTCTCTGAGCCTCGCCCGCCACTAATCTCTTCGCGATGGCTTCCCGGCTCTCCCGCCGCCCGGCCCGGCGCGTCCTTGGGATCGTGACCGGCGCCTTGGCGCTGCTCGCTCTGACCAGTGCACTGGCGCTGGCCGATGGCGACCCGGCGAGCGACGTGCTGCTGGGCGAAAACGTCTTCTACCCCTACACCCCGCCGGTCACCGCGGCCCTCCAGAAGACCCTGGGGGCCGAGACCACGGCAGCCCGCAAGGCGGGTTTCCCGGTGAAGGTCGCGCTGATCGGCTCGCCCGTAGACCTCGGCGTCATCCCCGACCTGTTCGGCAAGCCGCAGAAGTACGCCGACTTTCTCGACCAGGAGATCAGCTTCCAGGGCAAGCAGCGGCTGCTCGTTGTGATGGCGGCCGGCTACGGGGTGCAGGGCGTGGGGGCGGCGGCCCAGCGGGCGCTGGCATCGGTGCCGCGGCCGGCGGGCAAACAGAGCAACGATCTGGCCCGGGCCGCCGTCGTCGCCGTCGCCGCGCTGGCCAAGGCCGAAGGGCACCCGCTGACCGGCGTCGCCGGAGTGAACGGCTCCAGCGGCGGCTCGTCGAACACCGCGCTGGTGGTGATCCTCGCCCTCGGCGCCGCGGCGGTGGCCGCCGTACTCGCGGCAGTGACGGTCCGGCGCCGGCGCACCGAAGCCGCGGGATAGCGCCCGGCGCTCAGTCCCAGCGGTGGCGACCGGCCCGCAGCTCGCGCAGCTCAGCCACCCCGAACGCCGCGGCCCGTTCCGGTCCTGGCTCGAGCGCGCCCGGAAGCAGATGAACCGCCAGGCCGGTCTCCTCCACCCCTCCCGCGCCGTCGGGGGCGAAATGCACCACGCGAGCCCCCGCGTGCGAGGCGACGCACTCTCGCAGGCCGGTCCCCACATAGAGCAGCGCAGCGCCGTCGTCCGCGGCATAGCCGGGGGGCAGCTCGCCCGAGGCCACGGCGACGCGGAACGCGGGCAGACGCTCCACCTCAGCGTCGAGATGCACCGAGAGGCTGCCCTCCAGCATGCCCAGGCCGCGCACCGGCTCAGGCGCGCCGCCGCTCATGCTGATGCCACCCTGAAACCAGCACATCGCGCCCGCGCTCAGTCCGGCCAGCGCGACACCCCGATTCCAGGCCTCGTGCATCGCGCCGTCAATTCCGTGCTCGCGCCAGACCGCCAGCATGTTGCGCATCGAGCCGCCGCCGACGTAGATCACGTCCTGTGAGAGGAGGTGGACGATCGGATCGATTCGGTCACGTCCGAGGTTGAACAGCGAGATGATCGACGGCTCGCAGGGCCAGTCTCCGAAGCGCTCGTAGAAGCGCGTCACCTGCTCGCGCGGGTCACCGCTGGCGGTGGGCAGGAAGCAGATCTTCGGGACGGGCTTGTCACTCAGCCTGAGGACGTAGGCGTCGAGCGCGGACGAGCGTTCCCGCATGGTGAAGCCGCCACCCCCCATCGCCAGGATGCGACGGCGCTCGCCGCCGGTGGCCGCCCCTGAGTCGACCCTCACGCGGCGATCGCCTCGCCGCTGCAGACCGTCTCAGCAGGCGAGCCGAGATACCTCACGGCCAGCTCACGTTCGACGGCACCTCCATCGCCGTCGGCGCAAACGAAGAGAGCACGCGCTCCTGGTCGCGATGAGACAACCTCGGAGAGCTCAGTGCCGACAAAGTGCAGCGCCGCAGCATCCCCAGCACCATACCCCGGCGGCATTCCGTCGGCCACCGCACCCATGAACGCCGCCCGGCGGCCGGTCTCATTCTCGTAGTGCACGGCGTTGCTCCAGGGCAGGAACCCGAGGGCCTCGATCTGCCGAGCCGGCCCTTCGTGAAAGCCGCTCAGCGCGTGGCCGAACCAGCACAGCGACCCGGCCGAGCCGCCACACAGCACGACCCCCGACTGCCAGGCTTCGCGCAGCGCCTCGTCGATCCCGTGGGCCCGCCAGGTTCCCAGCAGGGACACCAGACTGCCTCCGCCCACGTACACCAGATCCTGGGCCAGCAGGTGTGCGCGCGGATCTCCGACGCCGGTCTCCCGGCGAAACAGTGAGATGTGCGACGGCTCGCAGCGATCCGCGGGGAAGGCACGGTAGAAGCGCACCACGTAGTGATCGGCGTCGCCGCTGGCGGTGGGGAGGAAGCAGACCCGAGGTCGCTTGACGCGGGTCAGCGCGAGCACGTGGTCATCGAGCAGGGTGTTTCCCCACTCGGTTGAGAAGCCTCCTCCTCCGAACGCCACGATCTGCGGCGGCCGCGTGCGCATGGTGAAAACGTAGAGCGGTGCGGCAAGGCGGTCATTGGCCGCGTGTCCAAACGTGCCCCGGTCTGTGCCGCCCGAGCGGATAGGGTCGCGGGCCCATGGCCCAATCCCGCCCACTGCGCCAACTGCTCGCTGCCGGCGCGCTCGAGGTGTTGCGCCCCGGGGAAAGCGAGCTATCGGGACCGACGCTGGTGCGGTTCGGGCGGGTCGTGCTCACGCTGGTGATCGTGGCCACCAACTGCGTCGGCGCGTGCGCGGTCCTGGTGATCGCCAACTTCGTCGTCCCGCTACCGCCGATCGTGGGTACCGGCCACGTTCGACTGGTCAACGCGCTCGTCGCGCTGGGGTACATCGCGCTGGCGCTTCCGCTCGGCGCGGCACTCGGGACCCGCGGCATGATGCGCCTGCGAACCTGGCTGCTGCAGGAGCGCCCGGCCACGCTCCAGGAGGCACGCATCGTCCTGCAGGCGCCGCTGCGGCTCTTCCTGCTCCAGGTCTCGCTGTGGTTGATCGCGGCGGTCCTGTTCAGCGTGCTGGACAGCACCTACTCAGGCGCCCTGGCGGTGCGGGTGGCGATCATCATCACGCTCACCGGTGTGGTCACCGCGTCATGCTCGTACCTGCTGACCGAACTGCTGCTGCGCCCCGCCGCGGTCCGGGCCCTGGCGGACGGCTCGCCGGGAAAGCTGGCCGTCCCCGGCGTGGCCACCCGAGCCGTGCTGGCCTGGATGTTCGGGACCGGACTGCCGGTGTTCGGCGTGGTGGCGATCGGGATCCTCGCCCTGGCCGGCGACCGCGAGGCGACCCAGCAGCAACTCGGGGTGGCGATGGTCGTGCTGGGTGGGACCGGGATCGCCGTCGGACTCCTGGCGGTGACGGTGGCCGCCCGTGCGACCGCCGATCCCGTCGAGAGCGTGCGGCGAGCGCTCGAGAAGGTTCAGCAGGGTGATTTCGATGTCCGCGTCCCGGTGTACGACGGAACGCAGATCGGGCAGCTGCAACTGGGCTTCAACGCGATGGTGTCCGGTCTGGCCGAGCGTGAGCGGATCCGCGAGACCTTCGGCGCCTATGTCGATCCCGACGTCGCCGAGCACATCCTGCAGGAGGGCACGAACCTGGCCGGAGAGGAGGTGGAGGTGACGGTGATGTTCATCGACGTCCGTGACTTCACCTCGTTCGCCGAGCGCACTCCTCCCGAACAGGTGGTGACCGCGGTGAACGGGCTGTTCGAGCAGATCGTCCCGATCATCCACGACCACGGAGGGCGGGTCGACAAGTTCGTTGGCGACGGCTTGCTGGCCGTGTTCGGCGCCCCTCGCCGCCAGGACAATCACGCCGACGAGGGGCTGGCCGCAGCGCTGCAGATCGTGCGCGAGCTTGATTCCGCAGAGGGGCTTGAGATCGGCGTCGGCCTTAACTCAGGGCCGGTGATCGCCGGCAACGTGGGCGGCGCCGGCCGGCTCGAGTTCAGCGTGATCGGCGACGCCGTCAACGTCGCCGCGCGGGTCGAGGCGGCCACCCGTGAGACCGGCGATGAGATCCTGCTGACCGAGCGAACCAAAGACCTGCTGAAGGCGCCTCACCCCGAGCTGGGGGAACGAGTCGACGTCGAGCTCAAGGGAAAGCAGGAGGGGGTGCGCGTGTTCGCCCCGGCGGGGACGTGAGTGGTCCGGCGGGAGCCGAGCCGGTCCCGGCTCAGACCGGCTGGGGTGACTCCGGCGGCGCGGTCGACGCGTCGGCCATCTCCCGGAACAGGCCAGTGACCACGAACACGACCTGTTCGGCGATGTCGACGGTGTTGTCACCGATTCGCTCGAGGCAACGTGCGACGAGGATCATGAACATCCCCCACTCGCGCACCTCGGGATCGTCGCCGATCTCGACCGCGCGCTTGAAGATGACACGGTTGAGCTGGTTGATCTCAGCGTCCTGGCGGACGAGATCCTGGGCGAGCTCGACGTTGCGCTTGGCGAACGCCTCCTTGGCCTGGGCCACCTGAGAGCGGGCGAGCTGGCCCATTCGCTCGATCGAGTCGAGGATGTCCTTGTCCTTGGGCGCTTCGTAACCGGACAGCGGGACCAGCTTGGCGATGTTCACGCACTGGTCCCCCATCCTCTCAACGCAACGGATGATGTGCAGCAGGGCCGCGACGATCCGCAGATCGCCGGCCACGGGAGCCTGCCGGGCGAGCAGCGAGAGGATGCCCTGGTGGACCTCGAGGTAGCGCCCGTCGATGCGGTCGTCGTCAGCCACGACCATGCCGGCGAGCTCCACGTCCTGGTAGCTGATCGACTCCAGCGAGCGATCCAGCTGGCCGGTGACCAAATCGAGCCCTCCGAGCGCCTGGCGCTCCAAGTCCCTGAGGCTCTCACGAAATTGGTGACGCGTCTCCTGCATGCCCTCAGCCGAACTTTCCGGTGACGTAGCGCTCGGTACGTTCGTCGCCCGGGGTGGTGAAGATGGTGTTCGTCGGCGCGTGCTCAATCAGTTCGCCGCTCAGCATGAATGCGGTGGTGTTTGCCACCCGGGCCGCCTGCTGCATGTTGTGGGTGACGATGACGATCGTGTAGCGATCCTTGAGCTCGTCGATCAACTCCTCGATCTTCAGGGTGGCGACCGGGTCCAGTGCCGAGCACGGCTCGTCCATCAGGATCACCTCGGGCTCGACGGCGATCGCGCGGGCGATGCAGAGCCGCTGCTGCTGGCCGCCTGAGAGACCGATGCCGGGCTCGCTCAGGCGGTTCTTGACCTCGCCCCACAACCCGACGGCGCGCAGGGACTTGTGAACGCGCTCGCGCAGGTTCTCGCTCTTGGGGCCGGTCAGCTTCAGGCCCGCGGCTACGTTGTCGAAGATCGACATGGTCGGAAACGGGTTCGGCTTCTGGAAGACCATCCCGATCAGCCGGCGGACTGACGTGACGTCGATGCCGTCGCCGTAGACGTCCAACTCGTCGAGCTTGACGTGCCCTCGGCGCGCGCGCCGGGGATCTCCTCGTGCATCCGGTTGATGCAGCGGACCATCGTCGACTTTCCGCATCCCGAGGGGCCGATGATCGCCGTCACCTCGTTGGCCGGGAACTCGATGTTCATGTCCTTGACCGCGTGGATCTCGCCGTAGTAGGCGTTCAGGTCCTGGAGGACGACGGCGTGGCCGCCCGCGCTCGGCGAGGTGCTGCCCGGAGCTGAAGCCTCTGCCTGCGCTGAGGGCCCCGCAGAGCTATCGGAGGTTGACACGGTTCGGTCCTCGGTTTCGGTGTCAGGCGGGATCATGCCAGGCGGCTCCTTCGAGAGGCGGCTCGGGCTATCAGGTTTAGCAGCAGGATGAGGGCGACGAGCGTCAGTGCCGCGCCCCAGGCGCGCTGCACGAAGACGTTCTGGGATTGGCCGAGATCGCTGAAGATCTGACCCGGCAGGGAGTTCATCGGCTGCCCGAGGTTGCCGGTCAGCACGTGGCCCGCCCCGATCGTGAACAGCAGCGGCGCGGTCTCGCCCGCCCCGCGGGCGATGGCCAGCAGCGCACCGGTGACCAGACCGGACCCGGCGGTGGGCAGCACCACCTTGGTGATCACCCGCCAGCGCGGTGCGCCGAGGGCCAGCGCGGCCTCGCGCAGGCTCGAGGGCACCAGCGACAGCACGACCTCGGCCGAGCGGATGACGATCGGCAGCATCAGCAGCGCCAGCGCCAGCGCGCCCTTCCATCCGACCGCGCCGCCGCCCACGTGGCTGACCACGAGGACGATGTAGATGAACAGGCCGAACACGATCGACGGCACACCGGTCATCACATCCACGAAGTAGCGGACGGTGTTGGCGAACCGGGACTCCTTGCCGTATTCGTTGAGGTACAGGGCGACGCCGATTCCCACCGGAATCGCGATCAGCGTTGCCAGCCCGACGATCTCCGCCGAGCCGAGGATCGCGCTGCGAATCCCGCCGATGTTGCACGGCGGCGGCGGCGGTCCGCCGGGCACCTGCGGAAAGCATTGGTTGCCGTTGGGGTCGGTGGTGAAGAACTTGCCGTTGATCCCGCCGATTCCCTTGTGGATCAGGTAGTAGATGATCAGCACCAGCGGGACGAGCGCCACCGCGGTGGCCGCGCCCAGCAGCGCGCGCATGATCCGGTCGGTCCGACGCCGCCGCGGGCTGATCTGCAGACGCTCGTTCATGACGGCGCCGGCCTGAGGCTCGATGTCGGTCCTGGCGCTCACGGCGCCGGCACCGCGCCGGCGCCGACAGACGTCCCGCCGCCGCGGCCGCCTTGCCGCCCGAGCGGACCACGTAGCGACGAGCGACCAGGTTGACCAGCAGCGTCAGCACGAACAGAATCAGCCCGGCGGCGAACAGCGTCGACTTGTAGAGCGGCGTGCTCTCCGCCTCGCCGAACTGAAGCGCGATCACGCCGGCCAGCGACTGGCCCTGCTGGAAGATCGAGTGGCCGATGCGTGGTAGAGCCGCCGATCACGTAGGCCACCGCGATCGTCTCGCCGACCGCACGTCCGAGGCCCAGCATCGCGGCGCCGGTGATGCCGGCGCGCGAGTACGGGAGGATCGCCATCCGGATCATCTCCCAGCGAGTTGCTCCGAGCGCCAGTGCCCCCTCCTTGTGCTCGGGCGGGACCGTGGCGATCACCTCACGGGAGACGGCGGAGACGATCGGCAGGATCATGATGGCCAGGATCAGCCCGGCGATGAAGTAGCTCGGACCGGCGACCTGACCGGCCCAGAAGGGCAGGAACGAGAACGTGTTGGCCAGCCACTGCTCAAAGCCCCTGAGCTTGGGAGCCAGCACGATGAAGCCCCACAGGCCGTAAACCACGGACGGGACCGCGGCCAGGAGGTCGACCAGCAGCGACAGCGGTGCCCGCGCTCGCGGCGGGACACAGTTCGGTGAGGTACAGAGCGCTCGCCACCGCGACCGGCACACCGATGACCAACGCGATCCCGGCGGTCAGCAGGGTGCCGAGGATCATCGGCCAGGCGCCGAAGGTGCAGTGGCCGCCCGACGCGCAGGCGGCGCCCTGCTGCAGCTGCGAGGTGTCCCAGTTGTTGCGGAACAGGAAGTGCGAAGATGCCGATATGGCTGAACGCCGGCGATGACTGGGCGATCAGGGTGACGAAGAACGCGGCCAGCAGCAGAAGGACGCCGACGGCGATCCCGGCCAGCCCGAAGCGCAGGACCTGATCAGGCAGACGACTCAGCGGCGACCGCTCGAGAACCGAGCGGCCGCCGCCGGGCGTGATGGCGTGAGCCTCCACCGACCTGCTCAGCTACAGCGGCGAACCGTTGCAGGTGAGGGTCTTCAGCTGCGCCTGATCCTTGGCCAACAGCGCAGGCGGCAGGGAGGCGTAGGAGAGCTGCTGCTCGATCTTCTGACCGTCACCGAGCCCGTAGGTGAGGAACTTCTTCAGTCCCTGCGGCCGCGGACTGGCTTGCCCCCGCCTTGCACGGGTCCTTGTAGACGATCAGGAACGTCTGCGAGGTGATCGGGTAAGCCGCCGGGTTGGGCGAGTTGATCGTCGAGATCGCCAGGTCCGGCGGGATCTTGATCCCTGACGCCGCGGCCGAGGTCGCGGGGAGCGTCGGCGAGACGAACTTGCCGGAGCTGTTCTTGACCGCGGCGTAGGTGAAGCCGTTCTGCAGGGCGTATGCCTGCTCGACGTATCCGATCGCACCGGGCGTCTGCTTGATCGCAGCGGCCACGCCGGAGTTCTTCGGCGCACCGGTTCCGGTCGGCCACTTCACCGTCTTGTCAGGCGGTCCGGCCGCGGCGGTCCACGCCGGGCTGTAGTCCGACAGGAACGTGGTGAAGCCCTTCGTCGTACCGGAGGAGTCCGAGCGGTGCACCACGGTGATCGGCGTGCTCGGGAGGCTGATGCCCGGGTTGAGCGCCTTGATCTCGGGATCATTCCAATGCTTGACCTTGCCGAGGAAGATGTCGGCGGCGGTCTTGCCGTCGAGCTTGAGACCGCTCTTGACGCCGGACAGGTTGTAGGACAGGGTGATCCCGCCGAAGGCGATCGGGAACTGGGCCACCGGGCCCTTGCCCGCCTTGACCTCGGTCGGCTTCTCGGCCGGATCGCTCCCCGCGAAGTCCACCGTCGCTCCCTGCAGGCCGGCGATTCCGGCGCCTGAGCCGAGCGCGTTGTAGTTGACCGTCAGGCCCTGCGAAGAGAGGTTCTGGCCCCACTGCATGTAGATCGGAGCGGCCAGCGTGGAACCGGCGCCGTTGATCGTGGACGACCCGCCAGAACTGCTGGCGCTGCGCGCTCGTCGAAGTGGCGGCGGCTGGAGCTGCTGCTGGAACTAGAGCTGGAGCCGCACGCGGCGACCCCCAGCGATGCGGCCAGCGCGAGCGCGACCGCCGATATGCGACTCAGAGTCAAGTTCATCTCCTTCATTTGTGTACGACAGAGTGTCTGGGCAACCGAGGGCGAGGGTGTTAACCAGTTGTGAACCGGTCGTTGGGGTGCTGTTTGCGCTCGGCGGCTAGCCGGTAGCCGAACCCGAAATGCGTGTGGATGAACCGCCAGCTCGGCAGAGCGTCCTCGAGCTTGACCCGGAGCTTGCGCACGTAGACGTCGACCGAGCGGTCTCCGCGCCTCATGTCCCGGCCCCACACGAGACTGAACAGCTCGTCGCGAGCCATGATCCGGTCCGCCCGGCGGGCCAGCTCGGTCAGCATCCTCAGCTCCCGGATCGAGAGCAGCAGCGTCCGACCGTCAGCGCGGGCAAGGTGCTCGTCGGGCAGGATCTGCAGGGGTCCGACCTCGAGCACTTCGCGGCGGGATGAAGCCGTTGCGGACATCGGCCTCCGATGCTGCTCGGGAACCGCCCGCGCCGCGTTATCGACTCGTGATCAGAATGTGAAGAACCTGTGACCAGCGAACGGAGCGACGGCCCGCGCCGCACCGGAGCCGGTGGGGCCTACCAGCTCAGCGCCTCGTGGAGCTCGGGCGCGTGCTCGACCTCACGCTCACCCGCGTCGGCCGGCGGCGCGAGCTCCCCGCCGTCACGCTCGGGAGCGAACCGGTAGCCCACGCCGAAGTGAGTGTGGATGTAGCTCCACTCCGGCGACGCCGTGCGTAGCTTCTGGCGCAGCTTGCGGACGAACACGTCGACCGAGCGGTCGCCGTGAGCCATCGCGTACCCCCACACCCGCTCGTAGATGTCCTCACGGCGCAGCACACGGTCTGATTGCGAGAGCAGGTGCAGGATCTCAAACTCGCGTGCGGTGAGCTCGAGGCTCACCGACGACGCGTAGGCCTGGTACAGGTCGGGACGGATCGTGATCTCGCCCACCGTGGCGGCGCCGCTGACCGAGGGCATGTCGTTTCGGCGGTGGCGGCGGATCGCCGCTTCGATCACGCAGATCAGCTCTTCGGCGTGACAGGGCTTGGTCATCCAGGCATCGGAGCCGAGACGAAGCCCGCGCACCCGCTGGGCCACCGAGGAGGGACCGGTACAGACGATCACGGCCAGACCCGGCAGACGCGAGCAGACCCGCTCGAGGTAGTCCCAGCTGCCGGGACCGAGCACCGCGATGTCGAGCACCAGCGCGTTGAGCCGCATCGCCACCAGCGCTTCCACCGTCACCGCGCTCGAAACGGTGCGCAGATCCCACCCGAGCGTCTCGAGTCGATTGGAGAGGACCTGCATGAACCCCGTATCGCGATCGATGACCGCCAGCCGGAGCCGGTTTTGCGCGCGCTGCGGAGCTGACTGAAGCCCCCGCGGTGCGTCGCTCACATGCGGCGACATGGGTAGGACTCTATTGCAAGGCAGGCCGGCCGCGGCGTCGCGCGGGGCGCTGGTAACAGGTTGTTTACATGCAAACAGCGGGAATTCAGCATCCCGCCGGTACGCTCTCCCGCTGTGTTGGTGCGAGCGGGCGGCCCCCGGACTCATCGCCGTGGGCGGACCGCGCTGAGTGCTCTCATCGGCCTGCTGCTCTTGGCCGGCGCGGTGGCCGGCCGCCGCCGAGGCGCACGGGCTCGTCGGGCGCACATCCCTGCCGGTGCCGACCTGGCTGTTCGCCTGGGCAGCGGGGGGAGTGTTACTCGTTTCGTTCCTGGCGCTACCGAGGCTGTGGTCCGCGCCCAAGCTCGAGTCTGCGCCCGAGCGGCGTATGTTCGCCGTGCCGCGAGGCGCGAGCGCACTCTGCGGCATGTTCGGCCTGGCCGCGTTCGTCGTGGTCGTCTACGCCGGGGTGACCGGGAACCAGGTCCCAACCTCGAACCTCGCCCCCACCGCGGTGTTCGTGTTGTTCTGGGTTGGAGTGCCGGTGCTGAGCGCGGCGCTGGGCGACGTATTCAGGGCCTTCAGTCCCTGGCGGGCGCTGGCGCGGGCGCTGGCTGCAGGCGCCCGCCACACGCGCTGGGGTCGCACAATCGGGGCCCCGCTTCCCTATCCGGCGTCCCTCGGGCGCTGGCCGGCCGTAGCGGGCATCGCTTGGCTTCGCCTGGCTGGAGCTGGTGTTCGTGGACCGCCAGCACCCGGCCACACTGGCCGTGCTCGCGGTGGCCTATGCGCTCGTGCAGCTGGTGGGGATGGCCTGCTTCGGGATTGAGCAGTGGACCGACAACGGCGACGCGTTCGCGGTGAGCTTTGGCCTCTTCGCCCGGCTGTCTCCGCTCCGGGTTCGCGACGGCGCGTTGTGGCGGCGGCTTCCGCTGTCGGGCCTCACCTGCCTGCGGCCCGGGCCGGGCACCGTCGCCCTGCTGGTGACGATGATCGGCACGACGACCTTCGACGGCTTCCTCAACGGGCCGGTGTGGCGCGGGATCGCCCCCTCGCTGCAGGGTGACTTCGCCAGTTTGGGGTTCGGCTCCACCGCCGCCCTGGAGCTGGCCCTGACCGTGGGCCTGGCGGCCTGCGTCCTGCTCTGCGCCGGGCTCTACGGACTCGGCGTCAAAGCGATGAGCGCAGATTCCCCAGACCATGACACGCGGGGCCTCGCCCGGGCGTTTGCGCATTCGCTGGTTCCCATCGCCTTCGGCTATCTCCTGGCGCACTACTTCTCGCTACTGGTCATCCAGGGACAGGCGACCGCCTACCTGATCTCCGATCCCCGGGGAACCGGGGCCGACCTGTTCGGCACCGCCGGCGTGAGGATCGATCCAGGCCTCGTCTCGGCCGCCGCGATCTGGTATTTCCAGGTCGCGGCGCTGGTTTCCGGCCACGTGTCCGGGCTGGTCCTGGCTCACGATCGAGCGCTGGTCCTATTCGGCAATACGCGCATCGCAGCAGAGTCCCAACGTTGGATGCTCGCGGTGATGGTTACCTTCACATGTCTGGGCCTATGGCTGCTATCAGCAGTGAACACGTGAACCCCTAACCGCAGTCCGGGAAGCCCGCAGCCCCTCCTCGCGTCCCTTGGAGCAATGACAATCACACCGCCCACTCGCCTCCGCGCCCCTCTGGTGGCGCTTTTCGCCGGCCTCGCGCTCACGGCCTGCGGGTCCTCGAGCGGTTCCTCAACCGCCTCCGGGACCTCGCGCACCTCAACCGCCTCGGCATCGTCCACCTCGGGCTCCGCCGCTGGGCCTCCGGCCGCCGCCGACCTCGGACCCGCCGAGAATCCTCACGCCAGCCAGTTCCCGGCCACCGCCGGCAAGACGCTCCAGCAGCTGGCCTCGGGGGTTCGGCAGGGCGCCCAACTCGGCGCGGCCACGGGGACCTTCACCCCGGGCTCGAGGCGGTTCGCCTTTGCCCTGAACACCTCCGGTGGAGCGTTCGTATATGCGCCGACGGCGATCTACGTCGCTCGCACCCCCAACAGCCCGGCCCAGGGCCCGTACCTCGCTCCTGCGGATCCGCTGGCCGTTGCGCCGATCTATCGCAGCCGCCAGAACGCGGGTCCCGGGGGGATCCAGGCGATCTACGCCGCCGATCTCAAACTGCCGACCAAGGGCACCTACACGGTGCTGGCGCTCACCCGCACCCCCGGCGGGCTGATCGGCGCTCCGGGCGAGGTCGCCGTGGCTTCGTCCTCGCCGATTCCCGACGTCGGCCAGTCCCCGCCGCCCGTCGCCACCGACACGCCGGCCTCGACCCATGGCAACGTCGCGCTGCTGACCACCCGCGTGCCGGCCGACGACATGCACCAGGTGTCGTTCAAGGACGTGCTGGGCAAGCGGCCGGTGGCGCTCCTGTTCTCAACCCCGCAGCTGTGCATCTCTAAGGTCTGCGGTCCGGTTACGGACATCGCAGCGCAGCTCGAGTCGCGGTTTGGCAAGCGGATCGACTTCATTCACGAGGAGGTCTACGTGAACAATCAACCAAGCAAGGGCCTGCGCCCGCAGTTGAAGGCGTTTCACCTGCAGACCGAGCCGTGGCTCTTCACCATCGATCGCCGCGGCCGAATCGCCGCCCGGCTGGAGGGCTCGTTCGGAGTGAAGGCGTTTACCGCGGCGCTCCAAGCGGCATTGCGATGAGCCGCAGCGCTGGGACCAGCGCCCTCGCGGCGATCCTTACCGCGGCGATTCTCGCCGGGTGTGGCGGCGGCTCGGGCGCCAGCGCGGTCACCGCCCCGACCGTGGGGGCCGCCCGGCTCTTCACCCTGTCCGGGTTCGCAGCCGGCCGCAGCGGTCATCCCCGGGCGCCCCACCACGGTCACCTTCACCGTGCGGATGCCCAGCGGCAAGGCGCTGACCACTTACAAGACCGGTTCGGGCCCGCACACCGGCGTGCACTTGATCATCGTGCGCGACGACCTCGCCTACATCATTCACGATCACCCGCCGGTCGGTCCCAACGGGCTCCTGCGCCAGTCGGTGACCTTTCCGGCGCCCGGGCGATATCGCATCCTGGTCGATGTGTATCCGGACCTCCCGGGCGGCCAGCCAAACTTCCAGCTGTTCAAGAGCGTGCAGGTCACGGGCCGCTACAAGCCGGCACGGCTCCCCGCCTTTCACGCTGACCAGACGGTCGACGGCTACCACTTCGCGATGCGGGGCAACCCCTCCCTGCACGCCATCCAGGCCGCCTTCGTGAACGTCGAGGTGCTTGATCCGCACGGACGCAGGGTGAACTTCGTCCCCTGGTTCGGGGCCCTGGCCCACGCGATCTTCTTCCATCAGGGCTCGCTGGACTACTTCCACACCCACGTATGTGGCCCGGGCGCGGCCAACTGCACCAGCGTCCTGGGTGGCTCCCGCGTCTCGGGGCAAGCCACCGCGCCCGGGAAGATCACGCTTGGGGTGCTGCTCCCCGTCGCGGGCACCTGGCGGCTGTTCTTGCAGATGAAGCTGGGCGGCCGGATCATCACCGCCCCGTACACGCTCCAGGTCAAGCCTTGAGGCTCCTGCCCGCGTGAGGCTTCGGTTGTGTCTGCTCGCGTCGCTGCTGGTCGGCTTCGCGGCCCTGGCGCTGCCCTCGGCGGCGGCCGCGCATGCGTATCTGATCAAGACCTCTCCCGTCGCCAGCGGCGTGCTCAACTCAGCGCCCGGCCAGGTCTCGCTGACCTTCGACGAGGCGGTGGAGCCGAAGTTCGCCATCGTCTCGGTAACCGACGCCAGCGGCCATCAGCAGACGGCGGGCCCCGTCCAGCGCTCGCCGGCCAACCCGGACACGCTGGTGGTGCCATTGCACCGGAACCTCCCGCAGGGTTGGTATCTCGTCTACTGGCGCGCGATCTCCGTCGACGGCCATCCGGTCCAGGGTGCCTTCACCTACGCCGTCGGCCCCAACCCCGGTCCGGCGCCCCAATTCCCGATCCCACATCTGTCGGCCACGGCGACGACCCCTCAGCTGCTGATCGCCCGCTGGGCTGCGCTGCTCTTCGTGATGAGCTCGATCGGGCTGTTCGCCCTGCGCATGCTGATCGCGCGCAGCGCGGTGAAACGGATCCCGGGAACGAGCCTGCGGGCGCTGACCCGAGCGTTCGTGGTCGCCTCCGTGCTCGGCCTGATCGCCATCCCGGTGTACCTGGACATCGCCATCGCCAATGATTCGCTGCGCTCGGTATTCGATCTCGGCTCACTGCTGCCGTTGTTCCGGGTCACTGGATTCGGGCGCGGTTATCTGGACATGGAGCTGTGCTTCGCCCTGTTCTCGGTGGCGGCCTGGATCTCGTTGTGGCTCGATCACCCCGAACGCGGGCGGCGCTCGGTGGCCGCGATCGCCGCGCTGACCGGGGCACTGCTGGCCGCGGCGGCCACGCTGATCCTGCCCGGCGCGGTAGGCCATGCCGCGCAGACATCGCCGCGCGGGCTCTCGATCGTCCTCGACGTCGTACATCTCGGCTCCGGCTCGCTGTGGCTGGGCGGCCTGATCGGTCTACTCGTCCTGTGGCTGAGCCTCGCCGATGCCGCCCCGCCGGGGGCACCGTCGCGGGTGCAGGTGCTGGCGCACGTGGTGCCCCGGTTCTCGAACGTCGCGTTCGTCTCCGTGCTGCTCCTCCTGGCCACCGGGACCGGGGCGACGATCGTCCACATGCCGGCCGTCAACGCGCTCTGGGACACGGGGTACGGCGTGGCCATCCTGGTCAAGATCGGGTTGCTGATCGCCGCCCTCGTGCTGGGTGCCGGAAACCTGCTGCGAACCAAGCCGCGCCTGCTGGCCGCCCGCGAGCAGAATGAGGGGCGCTCGGCGACGCGGCTGCTGCGGCGCCTGATCAGCGGGGAGATCGCGATCGTCACCGCCGCCGTGTTCACCGCGGCGGTGCTCTCGAGCCTCGCCCCGCCCCCACCCGCCTTTGCGCTGCAGAACTCGGCGCTGGCCCAGGTCGGCCCCGGTCGCGTCGTGGAGACGGTGGAGCGCTCGGGCTACCGGCTGCAGGTGCTGGTCTCGCCCAATAAGGCCGCCGCGCCGGACTCCTTCGCGCTGCGGATCACCCGCGGCGGGGTGCCCGTGCGCGGCGCCACCGTCACGCTGACCCTCAACCACCTGGAGATGCAGATGCCACAGCAGGAATACGCGCTCAAGGAGGTCCAGCCGGGCGTCTACTCACGCGCGGCCCCGGCCCTCGTGATGGTCGGTAAGTGGGGTCTGGCCTTCCAGGTGGCCCCCCGAGGCGGGCCGGCATTCACCGCGCTGATCGTCGATCAGGCGAACGGGTGATGAGCCGCGACGTCGCCCTCCGACTCCTGGCGTCCCTGGTCGCCCTGGGTATGGGCATCACGGCGCTCGTCGTCGCTATCCTCCTGATCAGGGGCGTCCTCGGTTAGGGCCGCTCGGACTGCCCCGGATTCCCACCATGGCCTCGCGGACCAAGCAAAAAGAACAAGCGCGCGCGCAACGGCTCGCAGAGGAGCAGGCGCGGCAGGCGCACGAGCGCCGCCAGCGGCGCGTGCGGATGCTCGGTGGCACGATCCTCGCCGCCGTCGCAGTCGTGGCGGTGGCCATCGCCATCTCGGCCAGCGGCGGCAGCAGCGCCACCAACGGCTTGCAGACCGGAGCCAAGTCAGCCAAGCTCGTCTCGCAGGTGACGAGCCTCTTGTCCGGCATCCCTCAGTCCGGGGCGACGCTCGGCAACCCCAAGGCGCCGGTCACCATGACCTACTACGGCGACCTCGAATGCCCGGTCTGCCAGCAGTTCACCCTCAGCGGCGGATTTCCGCAGCTCGTGGCCAACGATGTCCGTGCCGGCAAGGTGAAGGTGGTCTATCGCGCCTTTCAAACCGCCACGCAGAGCCCGCAGACCTTCCAGACCCAGCAGGTCGCGGCGCTGGCCGCCGGCAAGCAAAATCACTTTTGGGACTACACCGAGCTGTTCTATCGCGAGCAGGGCGCAGAGGGCAGCGGGTACGTCACCCAGAGCTACCTTGACGGCCTGGCCCATCAGACACCCAGCCTGAACGTCAGCGCCTGGACCGCGGCCAGAAATGATTCAGCGCTGGCCAGCCAGGTCCTCTCCGACGGAGCATTGGGGCAGAAGGCGGGGGTCCAGGGCACACCGACGCTGCTCTTCCAGGGCCCCAAGGGCCAGACGGTGGCGCCCTCCGGCGTTCCCAGCTACAGCGACATCCAGTCGGCGATCAAGCAAGTCTCGTGACCGCGGTCAGCGACGCGCCTGCGCGTACGCGAGTCCGAGGGCTGAGCACCGACCGGAAACTGCTGATCGCGGTGATCGTCCTCTGCATCCTCGGGATCGGGGACGCTGGTTACCTGACCTACGTCCACTACGCCGGCCTGAAGGTGCTGTGCCTCTCCAGCGGCGGCTGCGAGACCGTTCAGGCGTCGCGCTGGGCCAAGCTCGACGGAATCCCGGTATCGGTGCTGGGGCTGATCGGCTACATCGGCATCCTCGGGTCACTGTTGATCCGCACCGAGCTCGGGCGCGCGGCGGGCTTCGCCATCGCCCTGATCGGCTTCGGCTTCAGCGGCTATCTCACGTACCGGGAGCTGTTCACGATCCATGCGATCTGCCAATGGTGCGTGGGGAGCGCCGTGCTGATGACGCTGCTGGCCGTGATCACCGCCGTCCGCTTCCTGCGCGACGACGGTCTCAGTCCGTGAGCGCGTCAGCGCTGCTCGTCTTCGCTCACCTCGGCCACTGGTACGTGCAAATCGCGTTTGCGGCACCGGCCCTCGTGATCATCGGGTACCTGCTCCGCGACTCGATCCGGCGCCGTCTCCGGGAGCGCCGCGGCGATTCCGAGCGCGAGCCGGGCAAGCCCCGGTGAAGCTTCAGCTCTTGCGGGCCATCAGCACGAGGCCGTAGACCACGATGCCCGCGGCGACGATCAGCGCCACCACGGTCAGGGCGGCGTAGGCGCTGGCAGCGGCGCTGCGGCCCGACCGGCGCATGTCGCTGGAGCGCGTAGCTCCGAGAATGGCCAGCGAGAACACCACCGACACCGACACCCCCGCGGCGAGCGAGGAATACAGCAACTTCAGCAACGCACCGGTGTCGATCAGGCCGGCGATCACGAGACCATCGCCGCCGGCGCAGGCTGCTGAAGCCGGCGGATCAGCACCGCCGCCAGCGCCGCCAGCAGCAGCGCGCTGATCACGATCGGACCGGTCGCCCCGTTGCCGAACAGCTGGGCTACCCCGTAGACCGCAGCACCGAAGGCGGCCGAGGCAGGCAGCGTCAGCACCCAGGCCACGACGATGTTCCCGGCCACTCCCCAGCGGACCGCCGAGAAGCGCTTGGCCGCGCCGGCTCCGGTGATCCCACCGGAGATCACGTGCGTGGTGGACAGCGGATACCCCACGCTCGAGGCGGCTAGGATCACCGCGGCCCCGGCGCTTTGAGCCGCGAATCCCTGGGCCGGATCCATCTTGATGATCCGGGTTCCCATCGTCCGGATGATCCGCCAGCCGCCGCTGAACGTGCCCAGCGAGATAGCGGTTGCCGCGGCGATCACGACCCACACCGGAACGTGGAACGAGTGGGCGGCGATGTCGCCGTGGGCCACCAGCGCCAGGGTGATCAGGCCCATCGTCTTCTGCGCGTCGTTGGTGCCGTGAGACAGCGCCAGCAGTCCGCTCGAGGCGAGCTGGCCGAGCCTGAAACCTCGGTTGACGGGACCTGGACGCAGCCGGCCGACGATCCGATAGACCAACAGGATCGCGATGCCGGCGACCAGGAAGGCCACCAGCGGGGCGACGATGGCCGGCACGATCAGCTTGGCCAGGATCCCGTCTCCCAGAACCGCCGAGGAGCCGTGGGCGGCCCAGACCGAACCGACCAGGCCGCCGATCAGCGCGTGGGACGAGCTCGACGGCAGTCCCCAGTACCAGGTGATCAGGTTCCAGGCGATGGCTCCAACCAGTCCCGCGAAGACCACCGTGGTGGTCACCGCCTGGGTATCGACGAAGCCCTTGCCCACCGTGGCGGCCACCTTCAGCGAGATGAAGGCGCCGGCGAAGTTCAGCAGCGAGGCCAAGGCCACGGCCGGCTTGGGCGCGATCGCGCGGGTGGAGATCGCCGTGGCGGCGACGTTGGCGGTGTCGTGAAAGCCGTTGGTGAAGTCGAAGGCCAGCGCCGTGGCGACCACGATGATCAGGATTACGTCAGCGCTCATGCAACCGCCTAGGCGTTCTTGATCACGATGCCTTCGAGGATGTCCGCGGCGCGCTCGGTGGCGTCGATCGCGTTCTCCAGGCGCTCGAAGATGTCCTTCCAGCGGATCACCACCATCGGATCGATCCCCGCTTCGAACAGCGATGCGATCGCCTCGCGTGAGATCCGGTCGCCTTCGTTCTCGAGCCGGTGCACCTCGACGGTGTGCTGACTGATGTCCTTGAAGCCGCGGATCAGCGGAATCGCCAGCGCGATCTGCTGCGTGGCGTCGCGAAGCACGTGGGCCAGGGCCTGGGCCTGCACCATCGGCGCCTCAATTCGGTAGAGACCGAGGTAATCCGCCACCTCCTCGGTGTAATCGACCACGTCGTCCAGCGAGGAGATCAGTTCGAGGATGTCCTCGCGGTCGATCGGGGTGACGAAGGTCTGGTTGAGCCGGCGGATCACCTCGTGGGTGATCTGGTCCCCGTCCTGCTCGCAGATGAGGATCTCGCGGGCCAGCCCCTTGCGTTCGGGAAACGAGGTCAGCATGTCGTCCAGCAACTGGGCGGCGTGCACGATGTTGGTGCCGGCGCGCTCGAACAGCGCGAAGAACTCGCTGTCACCGGCGCGGAGGAAGTTTGCGAACGAGGCCATCGGGGGTCGGGCGCAGAATAGGGACGGCGCTGGATGGATGTAAACAAGTTGTGAAACGGCCGCGCTGCCGCCGCTGAGCCGTCCGCTGGTCCCCTGATGATGCTGGGATGAGCTGGCGATCGACCCGTGCGGCTGCGCAGCTGGGCCAGAGCAACCGCCATGTGGCGGTGCTCGATCTCGGCTCGAACTCCTGGCGCTCGGTCGTGTTCACGTACGTGCCGGGTTTGTGGTGGAAGCTCACCGACGAGCTGCACGAGACGGTCCGCATCGGTGCCGGTCTGGGCGCCAGCGGCAAGCTCAGCGAGGAGGCGATCACGCGCGGGCTGGAGACGCTGACCGTATTCGCTCGCTTTTGCCGGGCCCAGGGTCTGGCTGACAACGAGGTCATCGCTGTTGCCACTAGTGCAATCCGCGACGCGAACAACCGGGATGAGTTCCTGCGCCGCGCCCGCGAGGAGAGCGGGCTCGAGATCGAGGTCCTCTCGGCCATCGAGGAAGCGCACTACGGCTACGTCGCCGCCGTCAATACCACGACGATCCGCGACGGGGTGGTGGTCGACCTCGGGGGCGGCAGCATGCAACTCGTTCAGGTCACCGGCCGCCGCGCCGCGGCGATGGAATCGTTTCCGCTCGGAGCGGTACGGCTGACCGAGCAGTACCTGGCCGGGTCCGGGCCGGCGAAGAAGAAGGACCGCCAGCGCGTGCACGCCCAGGTGCGCGAGGCCCTGTCAGGGCTCGGCTGGCTGAAGGCCAGTGGTCCGCGCCTGGTCGGACTCGGAGGCGCGGTACGGAACCTCGCCGCGGCGGCCCAACACGCCGCGGGCCAGGCCGACATCGGAGTGCAGGGATTCCTGATCACGCGCGAGGCGCTGTCGGAGCTCGTGGAGACCTTGGCCGAGCTGCCCGCCGCGGAGCGCGGCGGGGTACCCGGAATCAAGCCCGGCCGTGGCGACATCATCCTCGCGGCGGCATTGACCC
The DNA here is from genome assembly GCA_963844475.1 of uncultured Solirubrobacterales bacterium. Classification (GTDB taxonomy): domain Bacteria; phylum Actinomycetota; class Thermoleophilia; order Solirubrobacterales; family Solirubrobacteraceae; genus Palsa-465. The sequence continues at coordinate 158,515 of CAWJOL010000005.1, forward strand.
TGGAGGCGGTGATCGAGCTCGGCGATTTCGACGGGATCGAGGCGACCGAAGCTGGGCTCCGGGAGGGGGTCTTCTTCGGCCGGACGCTGCTGGCCGAGGAGGCGCCGCTGTTCGATGACGTGCGGGCCGCCGCGGTGCGCAACCTGACCATCCAGTACGAATCCGATCTGCCCCACTCCGAGCACGTGGCCAAGCTGTCGCTGCAGATGCACGACTCGCTGGTCGCCGGAGGCCTGTTCGAGTCCGAGCCCGGCGAGCGGGAGCTGCTGTGGGCGGCGGCGATGCTCCATGACGTCGGGATGACGATCTCCTACGACGACCACCACAAGCACTCCCAATATCTGATCGCCAGCGCCGAGCTTCCGGGATTCGACCCTCGTGAGCGAGCCCTGATCGCGCAGATCACCCGCTATCACCGCAAAGGGACACCGAAGCTCGGCGAGCTGGCTGTATACTCGCGCGACGGCGATGAGGAACTGCTCGAGCGCAGCGCCGTGATCCTGCGCCTGGCCGAGCACCTCGAGCGCGGCCGCGACCAATCGGTGCGAGAAGTTCGCCTGCACGCCAACGGCCATGGGGTCGACCTGCACCTCGACGCCGACGGAGATCTCACGCTGCCACGCTGGAGCGTTGAACGCTACGGCGACGACGAAGCGTTCCAACGGGTGTTCGGGCGCCGGCTGCTGATCGGCTGAGCGGCGGGTCATCGTCCGCTAGGGCCGTGGACCTTCACAATTTCGTCACATCCGCGGGCGCCGCGCAACCTAACGTGCTCGTGTGCGCTGTCCTTCACCTCCGGCGTAAAGTTCACCCATGCTCTGGTTGCTCAGACACGCCGAAGCCGCCGACGGCTTCCCTGACGACGAGCGCCCGCTGACCGAGCGCGGGACCCGCCAAGCCGAGGCCGCAGGACGAGCGATGGTCCGGATCGGCGCTAAGGTCGAGGCATGCTTCAGCTCGCCCAAGCTTCGCGCCCTGCAGACCGCGCAGCTGGCCTGCGAGCCGTTCGGGGTGCCGGTCACGGTTGAGCCGGCTCTGTCCGGTGAGCCGTTCGACGTGCACGCGCTCACTGCGGGGCTGGACGACGTGCTGCTGGTGGGTCACGATCCTTCGTTCACGCTGACCCTTCACGACATGACCGGGGCCCAGGCACGTTTGCGCAAGAGCGGTCTGGCCGGCGTCGCCAAGGGCGAGCTGGTGGTCCTCATGCGCCCGACGGAGCTCGCCGCGATCGCCAGTTCCGAGGAGGCACTGGCTTGAACGATCCGGCGCTGGACCGTCTGGAGGCGACCATCGCCGGCGATGTGGCGCCTGGAGATCTGGCCGACCCCTCGCTGTTCATCAACCGCGAGCTGTCATGGCTTGACTTCAACGACCGCGTGCTCGCGCTGGCCGAGGACGAATCCCTGCCTCTGATCGAGCGGGTGAAGTTCCTGGCCATCTTCGTCACCAATCTCGACGAGTTCTTCATGGTTCGCGTGGCCGGCGTGCACGATCAGATCGATGCGCGGATCGATGCGCGCGGACCCGATGGTCTCTCCCCCACCGAGACTCTGGAGGGCATCGCCAAGAAGGTCCGTGAGCTGGACAGCCGGCATGCCAGGCAGTTCTCCGAGATCATCCGCCCCGAGCTGGCCGAGCACGGCATTCGGATCGTCTCCTGCGAGGAGGCGGAGGCGCCTCCCGGCGAGATCGCGCGGCGCTTCCGCCAGCAGATCTTCCCGGTGCTTACCCCGCTGGCCATCGGCCCGGGCCGCCCGTTCCCGTACATCTCGAACCTGTCGCTGAGTTTGCTCGTGTGGCTCCATGACCCGGACATCGACCATGACCTGTTCGCGCGGGTCAAGGTGCCGAAGGAGGTTCTGCCCCGGTTCGTGGAGATCGGCAAGGACACTTTCATTCCGCTCGAGGAGGTGATTGCGGAGCACCTCGACTCGCTGTTCCCGGGGATGGACATCATCAGCCACAGCCTGTTCCGGGTCACGCGCGACGCTGATTTCGAGGTCTCGGACGAGGCCGACGATCTTCTCCAGGCGGTCGAGGACGAGTTGCGGCGCCGGCGCTTCGGCGAGGTTGTGCGTCTGGAGGTGGGCGCCGACATGGATCCGGCGCTGCGCGAGCGCCTGCTCGAGTGGCTCCACGTCGACGAGATGCAGGTCTATGACGTCGAGGGCCTGCTTGACCTCAGCGATCTCTGGCAGATCGCCGAGATCGAAGGTCATCCCGATCTGCGCCAGCCACAGTGGACACCATTGACTCACCCGGCCTTCGGCCCCCGGCCGGGCGACGGCGATGGGCCGCCGGACGTGTTCGAGCCGATCCGCTCAGCCGACGTCCTCGTCCACTACCCCTACCACTCGTTCTCGTCGAGCGTTGAGCGATTCGTCAAGCAGTCGGCCGAGGACCCGAACGTGCTCGCGATCAAGATGACCGTGTACCGCACCTCCGACGACTCGGCCCTCGTTCCGTCGCTGATCGAGGCGGCGGAGAAGGGCAAACAGGCCGTCTGCCTGGTTGAGCTCAAGGCACGGTTCGACGAGCGGCTGAACATCCGCTGGTCGCGCGCGCTCGAGGAAGTCGGGGCGCACGTCGTCCATGGCATCCCCGGCCTGAAGACCCACGCCAAGGCCATCCTCGTCGTGCGGCGCGAGCGGGATGGCATCCGCCACTACGTGATGATCGGAACCGGGAACTTCCACGCCAAGAACGCACGCCTGTACGAGGACTTCGGCCTGTTCACCAGCGACCGTGAGCTCGGGGAGGAGGTGGCCAACCTGTTCAACACGCTGACCGGCTATGGACACCCGAAGCGTCAGCGCAAGGTGCTGGTCGCGCCGGGGTCGATGCGTGGTCCCCTGATCGAAGCGATCGACCGCACGATCGAGGCCCACGAAGCGGGCGAGAACGCGCGGATCGTAATGAAGATGAACTCGCTCGTGGACCAGCGCTGCATCGAGGCGCTCTACCGGGCCTCCCAGGCCGGCGTGCCGATCGACCTCAACGTCCGTGGCATCTGCTGCCTGCGGCCGGGCATCCCCAACGTCTCGGAGACCATCAACGTCGTCTCGGTGGTGGGACGCTTCCTTGAGCACTCGCGGATCTACTCCTTCCACCGTGGCGAGGAGCACAGCTACTACATCGGCTCCGCTGACCTGATGCCCCGGAATCTCGACACGCGTGTCGAGCTGCTCGCGCCGGTGGAGAACCCGGAGCTGCAGGCGGAACTCGAGGACACGCTGGAGCGGTGCCTGGCCGACGACACCTTCTCATGGGTGCTCGAGCCCGACGGCCAGTGGCGGCGGCGGCAGGGCGGCACGCGGTCCGTCCACCGGGAGCTGATGGAGCGCACGCTCGCTCAGGCGGCCGCTGCGCAGACGTCCGCGACCGCTCCGGGCTAGCCAATTGCACAGCGACGTCCTGCTCGTGATCGTCGTCGCCGCAGCGCTGGCGTTCGATTTCACCAACGGCTTCCACGACACGGCCAACGTCGTCGCATCATCGATCTCCACCCGGGCGCTGTCGCCCCGCTCGGCGATCGCCCTGGCGTCGGTGCTCAACTTCGCCGGCGCGTTCATCTCGTTGAAGGTTGCGGCGACCGTGGCGACGGGAATCGTCGACGCGGGGCGGGTGACTGAGACGATCGCGTTCGCCGGGTTGATCGGGGCGATCGCCTGGAATCTCACGACCTGGTTCTACGGGCTGCCCTCAAGCTCTTCCCACGCCCTGATCGGTGGCGTGGCCGGGGCGCTGCTGGTTTCAGTCGGCACGGCCGGCATCAAGGGCCACGGTCTGATCGTCAAGTTCCTGATTCCCGCCGTGCTCGCTCCCGCGCTGGCCTTCGTAGTGGCGGGAATCGTGATCGTCCTGATCTATCGAGTTGTCGCGCGCCGGCGTCCGGGGCCAGTGAGGCGCAACCTGCGCCACGGGCAGATCGCGTGCAGCTGCCTGCTGTCGCTGGCCCACGGCGCCAACGATGCCCAGAAGACGATGGGGGTGATCGCCCTGGCCCTGGTCGCCCATGGCGACATCAGCGCGCACAACTTCCACGTCCCAACCTGGGTGATCGTCGTGTCGGCGACAGCGATGGCACTCGGTACCTACGCCGGCGGGTGGCGGATCATCCGTACCGTCGGCGCCCGGATCATCAAGATGGACAGCGCCCAGGGCTTCGCCGCCGAGGCGGCGGGGGCCGTGGTGATCCTCGTGTCCTCGCACTTCGGCTATCCCCTGTCCTCTACCCAGGTTATCTCCGGTGGCGTGATCGGGGCGGGAGCCGCCAAGCGTCTGTCGGCAGTGCGCTGGGGCGTGGCGGGCAACATCGTCGCCGCCTGGATCCTCACCCTGCCTGCGGCGGCGGCCCTGGGGGCGCTGGCCTACGGGCTGGCCGACATCTTCGGTCACGGGGCCCTGGGGCCGGCGCTGATCAGCCTGCTCGCGGTGACCGCGCTCACCGCGGGCCTGGCCGGGCGTCGCGGCGAGACGGACTGCGGCACCCGCCGGCGCGTAGCCGGCGGGTGCTCGCCGCCCGAGGTCAGCCGTTGTTCGCTGTCGCCGGCCGATTTCCGAGTGTCAGCGGAATCTGCGTCGTGTTCCCGCCGCGCTTGACCGTGAGGGTCAGCTTGGTACCCGGCGGGTAGCTGTCGACCGTCTGGATGAACTGGGAGGTCGAGGTGATCGTCTTCCCGTTGATAGCGGTGACCACGTCGCCTTGCTGCAGGCCGGCGCGGAGGGCCGGCGAGCTCGGCTGGACCTTGGTCACCTGCGCACCCGCGGTGCTGTTGGCGTTGAGCTCCACGCCGACGTACGAGTGCTTGACCGAGTGACCGGCGATGATCAGGTTGGCGATCCGGGCCACCGTGTTCGACGGCACCGCAAAGCCCACGCCCGCGCTCGACCCGGACTGCGTCTGAATCTGATCGTTGAGTCCCAGCACTCGGCCGCTGGCGTCGAGCAGGGGGCCGCCAGAGTTTCCGGGGTTGATGGCGGCGTCGGTCTGGATCGCCGCCGTGATCGTGTAGTTGTTGGGTGCGGTGATGCTCCGCCCAACCGCGCTGACGATCCCGGTGGTGGTGGTCTCAGGCAGGCTGAACGGGCTGCCGATCGCCACGACCGAATCTCCCACCGTGGCGGCGGAGGAGTCAGCGAACGGAATCGGATGCAGCTCGGACGTCGGGGCGTTGACCTGGATTACGCCTACGTCGGTGGACGGATCGGTACCCAGCACCTTGGCGCTGGCGACGTAGCCGTCCTGGAACTTGACCTTGACGCTGGTCGCGCCCGCCACGACGTGTTCGTCGGTGAGGATGTGACCCTTCTTGTCGTAGACGACGCCGGCACCCTCGCCTTGGGTCTGCTGGGTGCCTCCGCCGCCGAACGGGTTCAGGCCGCCACCGCTGCTCTGGGAGGTGACGATGATGTCAACCACCCCGGGGCTGGTCTGGCGGTAGATCTGGTTGACGCTGAGGCCGCGGTTGGCGGTGAACGACGTCGGAATCGAGGACGACGCCGCCGGAGCGACGACGGTTGTGGTCGTTGAGTGGGTGCTCGAGCTGCCGCTTGCCACGGCGAGCGCGATCGCGCCGCCGGCGACGGCACCACCCACGATCGGAAGTATTCGGCTCAATCGGCTCATTGCTTGGTTTCTCCTACATCACGGACATCGGCTGGTACTGGCCAGTACAACACCCGCCTGTGAGAAACCCTTCAGAAGTCGATGAGAGGACCGTAAGAGCTGGACGGGGGCCTGAGACGAGGCTACCCAGGGTCAGGACCAGTATGCCGGTCCCGGAGCGTCGGGAGGCGGCACCGCAAGCCCGGCGGGACCGGGCGGCGGTGGCATCGGGGCTCCCTTGGGGGCACCGGGACCCCACCCAGGACCCCCCGCGGGGCCGCCCGGGCCGATCCCGGCGCGGCCATCTGGACCGTGAAAGCCAAAGCCCCGGTGCGGGAATCGAAAGCCGGTGCGGTTTATCTCGGCGTCGAGCCGGGCCGGCAGCCGGGTCAGCAGCTGCTTTTCCTGCGCCGCGGTGATCAGCTTCGCGGACACGGCCTTGTCCAGCCGAGCCTGAATCGCCGCCAGCATCGTCGCCTTCAGCCCGCTGACCGATTTCCCGCGCGCGGAGGCGATCTGCGCCAGCGACTTGCCACTGGCGAGCTGCTTGAAGAGGTTCTGCGGGGTCAGGCCAAGGTATCTCGCGGCGGCGCCGAGCCGCCCACCGTGGCCGGGCCCGCCCGGGCCCCAACCCGGTGCCCGTAGAGCGAATCCGTGCGCCAGCCCGCGCAGGCCGAGCCGCGGACCGCCAAAGGGGAGCCCTGGTGCCGTCTGCGCTCGCTGCTTGATCTTGTCCGCCTCGGCCTTGGTCAGCTTGCCCGCCGCCACGGCTGCGTCCAGCTGATCGAAGAAGGCGCCGCGGAAGGCTTCGCTCAGTTGCTGCGGGGTGACCTTCAGGCGCTTGGCGGCATCGTTGAGGAAGGCCTGCCGCGGGGAGGTCTGGGACGCTTGGGTGGCGGCGTACGCGCCACCGGCGAAGGCAGCCGTGGCTACAACGGCGATCGCCGTGACATTGCGCTTGAGCTTGAAGTCCATCGCATCCCTCCTTGGTTGAGCGCGTATGCGTTCTTACCCGGTCCGCCAGGATCGTCCCAGGCGAATTTCAGAGGACCGTAAGAAATACGTGAGACGCCGCCGGCGCGTCAGGAATGCCGGTGGGTCTCGGCCAGGATCGCCAGAACACGACGGCGGTGGGCCAGGATCGCGTGGAGCCGCTGCGCCTCTGCCGCGGGTCGTTGGGTCAGCCGCGCCCGCGTGATGCGGACCGTCTCCGCCCCCAGCGCCAAGCTGTTGGCATCCCGCTCGCGGTCATCCTCGAAGGCGTACCGGTTCGAATGGGTGCTGTAGCCGTCGATCTCGACGATCAGCTGCTCGGCCTCGAACAGCGCATCGACTTCGCGCCCGGCGAACTTCGTGTTGAGCTTGGGCCGCGGCAGGTCATAGCGCTCGACGAAGGCCATGAACTCGTGCTCCAGCCAGGAGCGGGTGGGCGCATCGGTCGTGAACGCCAGCGGGCGCAGCCGCTCAGCGCCCGGGTGCCGGGGGAAGCGGGCGATGACGTCCTGCAGCGCGGTCAGCCGGAGAAGTCCCGTGAGACGGGCGTCGTTGACCGCGCGGGTGAGCCGGCGCTCGGATAGGCGCGTCGCGTTGTCCAGCAGCGTCCGGGCCGGGCTGGTCACGCGGAGCCCGAGATGGACGCGGACGTCGGCCCGCGTGAGCGCCGTCGAGCGGTGAACGCGGATCCCGCCGCGTCGGTGCTGGGTCGGCGCGGTGACCTCGAACGGCAGCTCCCAAGTCGTGGCGAAGCGCCACAACGAGAGGGCCGAGCCGTGGCTGAGCATCGCCTCAGGCCCGCAGGCCAGCAGCGCGCCGGCCGCTCGATCCGCGGCGGCCACCGGGACATGCCCGACGGCGTAAACGCCGGAGTAGACGCGGATCAGGGTTCCCGCGCGGGCTCGGTAGTGGATCGCCTGGCTTCGAAGCCCGAGAGCCAGCAGCTGCGCGGTCTTGACGTAGCCGCGCTGGCGATGGGCGAGCGCCTGCACGGGGTCCGGGCTCACGGCTCCACCCCGCCCCGAGCCTCAGCCTGCTCGATAACCCTCCATATACAGCGGTTTTCGATCACCCTCCGAGACAGGATGCGCCCACACCCGCCGCCACGCACGAAACGTCACAGAGAATTGACAACCGCGCCGGCGCGTTTGAACCGCTACTGCGACGCCATCTCAACGAACACGTCCAGAGCTGCCGGGTTGGCCAACGACTCGCGGCTGGCGGCGTCGCCCGGCGGCGTCCCCATCAGGATTCGCTTGACCGGCACCTCCAGCACCTTGCCCGACAGGGTTCGCGGAACCTCGGCGATCTGGCGGATCTCGTCCGGAACGTGACGCGGCGAGCAATGCTCACGGACACGTTGGCGAATCGACGAGACCAGCGCGTCATCCAGCGAGGCGCCTTCCCGCAGGACCACGAACAGCGGCATCCAGCCGTCGGTGCCCTGGCGGGGGAGGTCGACCACCAGGGCGTCGAGCACTTCGTCCAACGACAGCACCGCCCGGTAGATCTCGCTCGTCCCCATCCGCACTCCGCCGCGGTTGATGGTGGAATCCGAGCGGCCGTAGATGATCGCCGTCCCCCGTGAGGTGATCTCGATCCAGTCGCCGTGGCGCCAGATCTGCGGATACATCTCGAAGTAGGCCTCGCGATAGCGCGCGCCATCCGTGTCACCCCAGAAGTAGATCGGCATCGACGGCATCGGCCGGGTGATGACCAACTCGCCGACCTCGTCCACCAAGGGGCGCCCGTCAGGGTCCCACGCCTGCACCGACGCGCCCAGGCAACGCGCCTGGAGCTCGCCCAGATACACGGGCAGCGTGGGGACGCCGCCGACGAACGCCGTGCACATGTCGGTGCCCCCGGAGGTGGAGAACAGCCACGTGTCCGAGCCGAGCTGGTCGTAGATCCAGCGAAAGCCCTCGGGTGAGAGGGGCGAGCCGGTCGACCCGACGGCACGCAAACAGCTGAGGTCACGACCATCACGGAGCGACAGGCCATCCTTCATGCAGGCGGCGATGAAGGCCGCGCTGGTGCCGAACGTCGTCATCTTGGCCTCGGCCGCGAGGTTCCACAACGTGCCCATATCCGGGTACCCGGGATTTCCGTCGAACAGGACGATCGACGCCTCGGAGAGGAGCACGCCGACGAGGAGGTTCCACATCATCCAGCCGGTGGTCGAGAACCAGAAGATCCGGTCATCCGGCTGGGCGTCGAGGTGCAGACCCTTCTTGAGCTGCTCGAGCAGGATCCCGCCCTGGCTGTGGACGATCGGCTTGGGCAGCCCGGTCGTGCCCGAGCTGTAGAGCACCCACAGCGGATGCTCGAAGGGCAGGGACTCGAACGTCAGCGATCCCTCGCCGAGGAAGCCATCTTCCCAGCCGGACCCGTCCAGATAGCCAAGCGTCACCACGCGCTCCAGTGAGGGAATCTCAGCCGCGATCGAGGACACGATCGCGCTGCGCTCGAAGTCCTTGCCGCCGTAGCGATAGCCGTCGACGGCCAACAGGACCTTCGGCTCGATCTGCGCGAAGCGATCGATCACGCTGCGGGCGCCGAACTCGGGCGCGGCCGAGGACCAGACCGCGCCGATCGACGCGCAGGCCAGAAACGACGCCACGGCTTCGGGGATGTTCGGTAGATAGGCCGCCACGCGGTCGCCGCGGACGACGCCGGCGGCTCGGAGTCCCGCGGCGATCCCAGCCGTCTCCGCCCGCAGCCGATCCCAGGTCCAAGCATCCAGCGGGCGCAGCTCCGAGGCGAACTGAAGGGCCAAGGAGTCACCCGTCTTTCCGCGGAAGATGTGCTCGGCAAAGCTCACCTGGCCGCCGGCGAACCACTTCGCCCCCGGCATTGAGCTGTCGCTCAGCACCTCCGCGGCGGGCACTTCGAAGCGCACATCGAAGAACTCGACGATCGAGGACCAGAATCCGTCCAGGTCGTCAACCGACCACTGCCACAGCGCCTGGTAGTCCTGGAAGCTCAAGCCGCGCGTGCGCTCGAGCCACTGCTCGTACTCCGTGATGCGGGCCCGCTCGATCCGTTCCGGCGTGGGTGTCCAGAGCACTTCGGGCGCGGTCATCAGACCGTGGAGTATCCCTCAGCTGAGTAAGCCCGGGGGTGCCGGAAACACGCGGCGGCACGGGAGACAGGTTGACGCAGGACCCCCCGGCCTCACGTCACCCCGTTTCCCGCACCGCCGCAACCCCACCGACCTACAACGCGCGCGTGGCTACGCGGTCCCCGAGTGCCCAGGCAGCACCCGGCGGTCGTTCCACGCGCGACGGTCACGCATCCCGCGAATCGTGCTCAGTGGCCAGAGATGAGAGCCAGCTGTGCTACGCAGAGCTCGACCGCCGACTGAGACGGAGCGTCGCTTCCCAGCGGGCCGCCAAGCGGCTTCGCCAGGAACTGACCGGTTCTCTCCAGCTCCAGTACCTGCGGTTTCGGTTGCATTGCGTTCCTTTCGGCAGTCGCGGGATCGTGGACCAAGGGTGGCAGCGGCCCCCGCCCCTCAGTACGTCCCGGCGGCAAGACATCACGGGCTGCCGTTATCCAGCTGGCCGGACTGTGAACCCGAAGTTGCGGGATGATCCGCCGGTGGCGACTACTTCCGAGTCGATTCTGCTGGCGCCGTTCGCCGGCACGGTGATCGCAATCGCGCGTGAGCCGGGCCACCCTGTCGCCGCCGGAACGGCGGTGGTGATCCTCGAGGCGATGAAGATGGAGCACGAGGTGATCGCCGAGCTCAACGGGATCGTCAGCGGTGTGGACGTCGCCGTCGGGGACACCGTCGAAGAAGGGCAGCGCCTTGCTGTGCTCGATCACACCGACCAGGAATCCCCCGCCACTGAATCCGGCTCAGCCGGGCGAGCCCAGGAAGCCCGCGAGGACCTCGCGGCCGTCATGGCCCGCCATGCCATCACGCTGGACGAGGCCCGAACCGAATCGGTGGCCAAGCGCCACGCAGGCGGGCACCGGACCGCGCGCGAGAATCTCAGCGACCTGGTCGACGAGGGCACCTTTGTCGAGTATGGCCCGCTGATCTTCGCCGCCCAGGAGCGCCGGCGCGACCGGGACGAGCTGATCCGCAGAACGCCGGCCGACGGATTGGTGGGCGGTGTTGGCGACGTCGACGGCGCACCGACCGTGGCCATGTCCTACGACTACACGGTGCTCGCGGGCACGCAGGGCATGCGCAACCACCTCAAGAAGGATCGTCTGTTCGAGATCGCCGAGCGCCGGCGTCTCCCGGTCGTGCTGTTCGCCGAGGGCGGCGGCGGACGACCGGGAGATGTCGACGTACCCACCGTCGCCGGTCTCGACTGCCGGGCGTTCGCGCTGTTCGCCCAGCTGAGCGGCCTCGTGCCGCTGGTCGGAATCGCGTCGGGCTATTGCTTTGCCGGAAACGCGGCGCTGCTCGGCTGCTGCGACGTCGTGATCGCCACCGAGGACTCGAGCATCGGGATGGGCGGCCCGGCGATGATCGAGGGTGGCGGGCTTGGCGTGTTCGAGCCCGGAGCGGTTGGACCGATCGAGGTCCAGTACGCCAACGGCGTGGTCGACGTCAAGGTCCAGGATGAGGCCCAGGCCGTGGGAGCGGCCAAGCGTTATCTCGGCTATTTCCGGGGTGACACCGACGCGGTGGCGCCGCCCGACCAGGCGCAGCTGCGGCAACTGATCCCGACCAACCGCAAGCGGATCTACGACGTCCGCGCCGTCATCGACGGGCTGTTCGACGACGGCTCGGTGTTCGAGCTCCGCCGCGGTTTCGGACTGGGCATCGTGACCTCGCTGGCGCGCGTGGAGGGGAGGCCGCTGGGCGTCGTGGCCAACGATCCTTCGCACCTCGGCGGCGCGATCGACGCTCACGGCGCCGACAAGGCCGCGAGGTTCATGCAGCTGTGCGATGCGTTCGAGCTGCCGCTGCTGTTTCTCTGCGACACGCCCGGGTTCATGGTCGGCCCCGCGGCGGAGCGGACGGCGACCGTCCGCCATTTCGCCCGCATGTTCGTGACCGGCGCCAACCTGTCGGTCCCCACCGGCACGGTGATCCTGCGCAAGGGCTACGGACTCGGCGCGCAGGCGATGGCCGCGGGCGGCTTCAAGCAACCGCTCTTCACCGTGGGCTGGCCGACCTCCGAGTTCGGCGGCATGGGCCTGGAGGGCGCGGTCCGGCTTGGGATGCGGCGGGAACTCGACGCAGTCGAGGATGAGGCCGAGCGTGAGCGCCTGTTCGAGACGATTGTCGCCGCCGCCTACGAACGCGGCAAGGGCATCAGCATGGCCGAGTACGGCGAGATCGACGACGTGATCGACCCGGCCGATACGCGACGGTGGATCAGCATGCTGTTCGAGCGTCACTCCGGGGAGTGGTGGCGCCGGGAGAGCAAGCGCCGGCCTAACGTCGACGCCTGGTAGCGCTCAACCGCAGCTTCGGCAGGCGCCCCGCAGCAGCACGTCGTGGCTCTCGATCCGCGCGCCGAGGCGCTCGGACAGCCGGTCGATGGCGCGCTCGAGGCCGGGATCATCGAACGCCTCCAGTCGCCCGCAGCGATCGCAGACCAGGTGATGATGATGGTGGCCGCCGAGCTGAACGCGTTCAAAGCGCGTTTGGCCGTCGCCCACCGAAACGCGCTCGACCAAACCGTGCTCGGCCAGCAGCTCCAGCACGCGGTAGATGCTGGCCCGGGCCGTCGGCCTCCCGCTCGCGCGGAGCGCGTCCTCTATCTCGACCGCGCTGAGCGCGCATGGTTGACCGGCCAGCAGCTCGATCACCCGCTCCCGAGCTCCCCCGCGCTTGAGGCCGGCCTGGGTCAGTACGTGGTGAACGTGTTCGCGCCAATCGATAGTTGCCATCGCCAACCGGAGGCTAGCGCGTCGCCACGACGAATAGGAATGAGACTCAATCTCACCTTTGCTAGGTTATGGCCCATGGTCCCTCCCCTCGCCGTCCTCAGGGCCCTCAAGCGGCCCGCCGCCGCGGCGGCCGCACTCGCACTGGCCGTGGCCGGATGCGGGAGTGCCGGAAGCGGAGCCGCCGGGTCTGGCCGGCTGCAGATCGTGGCTGCTGAAAGCTTCTGGGGCAATGTCGCAGCGCAGTTGGCCGGTAATCAGGGCGACGTGCGCAGCATCATCGTCGACCCCGCGCAGGACCCCCATTCCTACGAACCGGTGCCGGCCGATGCACGGACCCTGGCCACCGCGCAGCTCACGATCGTCAACGGGATCGGCTACGACACGTGGGCACAGAGGCTGCTGTCGGCCAACGCCGCGCCGGGGCGCCGGGAGCTCGACGTGGGCCAGCTGCTCGGCCTCAAGGGCGGCGACAATCCGCATCGTTGGTATGACCCCGCCAACGTCGACGCCGTGGCCAACGCGATCACCCGCCAGCTGGAGATGCTGCGGCCCGCCTCCCGCGCGTATTTCGAGCAGCGGCGCACCACGTTCGAGCACATCGGGCTGGCCGGCTACCACGCGCTCATCGACCGCATCCGGGCCCGTTACCACGACGTGCCCGTCGGGGCGTCGGAGAGCATTTTCGCGCTGCTCTCGCCGTCCCTAGGCCTTCGGTTGATCACGCCCGCGAGCTTCATGAAGGCGATCACGGAGGGCACTGATGTCAGCGCCCGGGACACGATTCAAACCCAGCAGCAGATCACCGCCCATCAGATCAAGGTGTGGATCTTCAACGTCCAGAACTCCACTCCCCAGGTGCAGCGGCTCACCGCACTCGCCCGCGCGCACGGCATCCCGGTTGCCACCATCACAGAAACGCTCTCCCCCGCCAGCTCGAGTTTTCAGCAATGGCAGGTTGCCGAGCTGAACGGGATCAGCCGAGCGCTGCACCAAGCGACCGGACGGTGATCGGCGCGTCTACCGGGGGTCTCGACCAGCCGGCGCTTTCGCTGCACGGCGTCCGGCTCGAGCTCGGCGGCAGAGAGATTCTGAGCGAGGTGGACCTCGATGTCCGGGCGGGCGAGTTCCTCGCCGTGCTCGGCCCTAACGGTGCCGGGAAATCGACGCTGATGAAGGCCATCCTGGGGCTCCTGCCGGTGGCCGCAGGCTCCGTTCGCGTGCTGGGAGCGGCACCCTCGGAGGCTCGGAGACGGATCGGATATCTGCCCCAGCGCCGAAGCTTTGACGCCAGCACGCCGATCCGGGGCATCGACTTGGTGCGACTCGGCATCGACGGCACTCGATGGGGAGTGCCGATTCCGCTGACGCCGGCCAGCCGAGCCCGTCGCGGGCGTGAGGGCGAGCGCATCGCTCAGGTGTTGGCGCTGGTCGGCGCCAGTGACTATGCGGCCCGACCCGTGGGCGAGCTCTCCGGCGGCGAGCAGCAGCGCCTGCTGATCGCCCAGGCGCTCGTCGGCGAGCCGGAGGTGCTGATCCTCGACGAGCCCCTCGACAGCCTCGACCTTCCTAACCAGCGGGCGGTCGCCGCCCTGGTCAGACGGATCTGCACCGACCGGTCGATCGCCGTGTTGCTCGTCGCCCACGATGTCAATCCGCTGCTTGGGTATCTCGACCGCGTCCTGTACCTGGGAGGCGGCCGGGCGATGGCCGGGACGGTCGACCAGGTGATCACCGCTGAGATGTTGTCTGAGCTTTACCGAACCCCGATCGAGGTTCTACGAGCGGCGGATGGACGGCTCGTGGTGGTCGGCCAGCCTGAGGGAACTCACCATCATCACGGGCACCATGACGGGTAGTCCTTCGCTGTCGCTCGATCTGATCGCCGACCTCCGGCAGTTGCTGGCCTTCCCGTTCATGGTTCATGCGCTCGAGGCGGGAGCGATCGTCGCTGTGCTGGCCGCGGTGGTGGGGTGGTACATGATTCTGCGGCGCCAGAGCTTCGCCGGCCACACGCTCTCGGTGATGGCGTTCCCTGGAGCCACCGGCGCGGCACTGGCAGGGATCCCGAGCGCGCTCGGCCTGTACATCGCCTGCAGCGTCGCCGCCGTGGCGATCGGGCGCGGAGGCACTCGCAGCGTGGGCGGGGCGGGGCGGGAGACCGCGGCAATCGGCACGATCCAGTCGCTCGGCCTGGCCGCCGGGTTCCTCTTCCTGTCGCTCAACGGCGCCGTTCTGGGCGGCCCAGAGACGCTGCTGTTCGGCACGTTCCTGGGCGTCAGCAGCGGACAGGTCCTGGGGCTCGCCGCGGTGGCGCTGGTCGCGCTGGCCGTCCTGGCGCTGATCGCGCGCCCGCTGCTGTTCGCGACGATCGACCCAGAGGTCGCCTCCGCCCGAGGCGTGCCGGTCCGCGCGCTGGACATCGGCTTCCTGCTCATCCTCGCCCTGGCGGTGGCCGCCGTCAGCCAGATCACCGGCGCCCTGCTGGTGTTCGCGCTGCTGGTCGCTCCGGCCGCCTGCGCCCAGCTGATCACCAGCCGACCCGTGGCCGGGCTCGTGGTCAGCATCGCGCTCGCCGTGCTCGTAGTCTGGCTCGGGCTCGCCCTGGCCTACTTCACGGTCTATCCGGTTGGCTTCTACGTCACCACCACCGGCCTGCTGCTCTACGTACTGACCAGATTCGGGCGCCGGATCGCCCGGGGCGCCTAGCTGTGTTCTCGCACGAGTTCGTCCGCAACGCCTACCTTTCCGGCACCTTCATCGCGCTGGCCTGTGGCGTCGTCGGGTGGTTCGTGGTTCTCCGCGCACAGGTGTTCGCGGGCGATGCGCTCAGTCACGTCGCCTTCGTGGGGACGATCGGCGCCGCACTTCTCGGGCTCAATCAGCAGCTCGGGCTGATCGTCGCCACGGTGGCGGTCGCCGGGGGGATGGCGGCACTCGGGCGGCGCGGTCAGGCCGACGACGTGGTGATCGGCATCGTCTTCGCGTGGATCCTGGGGATCGGCATCCTGCTGATCACGCTGCTGTCGACCAGTGCCGGAGCAGAGCAGGGGACGATCACCATCAACGCCCTGTCCGGCTCCATCTTCGGGCTCAGCGCGGGCGCCGCACGGGTCGCGGCGGCGGTCGGCATCCTCGTCACCGCGGCCGTCCTGGCGGGATTCCGGCCGCTGCTGTTCTCGACCCTCGATCCCGAGCTGGCCAAGGTGCGCGGTGTTCCGGTCCGCGCACTGGGAGTGGCGTTTCTCGTCGTCCTCGCGCTGGTCACCGCCGAAAGCACCCAGGCCGTCGGGGCACTGCTGCTGCTCGGTCTGCTGGCGGCGCCGGCTGGCGCCGCGCACCGGCTCACGGATCGGCCGCGGCTGGGCATTGCCCTGTCGGGCGCAATCGCGGTGGTGGCGATGTGGGGCGGCCTCGCCCTGAGCTACGCGGTGTCCTCGCTTCCGCCCAGCAGCGCGATCATCGGCCTGGCGGGGGCCGCCTACGGGACTGCGGCATTGGGCTCACGAGCGCGCGGTGCAATGGGACTCCGGAGCACTCCGGTCGGCGATGGCTGATTCAGGACGCTCGCAGCGCTTCGGTCGGGCTCAGCCGCGCTGCCTTCGCTGCCGGGTAGAGACCCGCGAGCGCGCCGATTGCCAACCCGGCTAGTGGCGCGCTGACCAGCACGTAACCGGGGATCACCATCGGCTGGTTCTGGGCCAGCGAATAGGCGAGGGTGGCGAGCGCGCCGAGGATCAGCCCGGCCACTCCGCCGAGTGCAGCCAGCAGCGCCGATTCGGCCAGGAACTGGCTGCTGATGTGCCGGCGCGTGGCGCCCAGCGCGCGCCGCAGCCCGATCTCCCCGCGTCGCTCGAGGACCGAGATGACCATGATGTTGGCGATCCCGATCGCTCCGACCAGAAGCGCCACCGCGCCCAGCCCGAGCAGCAGGGTGGTGAACTGCCCCTTGGCCGCCGCCCGCGCCTCCAGGGCATCGGACGGGCGGCTGACCTGTACGCCGTCGGGACTCTGCGGGTTGGCGGTCGCCGCGAGCAGGTTCGACACCTGGGTTACGTGGTTGACGTCCGCCCGGAGATAGATCTCCGACGGGCTCGGCTGGGTCTGGAAGAGCCGCTCGGCCACCGGCAGCCCGATGAACGCGGTGCTGTCCAAATTCGGGTCAAGGGTTACCGGGCGCATGATCCCGATCACGTTGAACCAGGCGCCGCCGAGGAACACCTGAAGGTGCCCGGAGACGCCCTTGATCTGCAGCACCGTCGCGGCCTGAGCCCCGAGGACGACGGTGGGGAACCGGTCGTTGGCGCGCCGAAAGGAACCGCCCAGAGGCGAGCTGGCCGCCGACGGCCGCCAGCAGACCGCTGTCCGTGGCGTCCACGCCGATACCGCCCGTCTGCTCGGACGGGACATAGGGCGTTCGGCGGACGGTCACGTTCGACACCGCGTACACCCCTGAGTCTCGCTGCACCGTGGGCATGTGATCGATCGCCGCCAGCGCCGTGCTCGGCAGCGACGCATTGGCGCCCAGGAACGTCTGCCCCGGCGTGACGGTGAGCAGGTTGGTGCCCAGACTGTCGATCGTGGCCAGGAGCGAGGCCTGGCTCGAGGCCGACACCCCGACCACAGCGACCATGGCGCCGATCCCGATGGCGATCCCCAGGGCGGACAGGGAGGCGCGCAGCCGTCGCGTGCGCAGCCCCTGTACGGCGATCCCGAGCAGCTCTCGCGCGGGCAGCTTGGTCCGCTCGGCCGGCGGGCGCGGCGGCCGGGTAGCCGGAGCCTGGGGGCGGCCACGCTCACTGGCGCTCGTCTCCGACGATTTCGCCGTCGCGCATCTCGACCTGCCGTTCAAACGTCTCGGCGATCGCGCGATCGTGGGTGATCAGCACCAGCGTCGCGCCGCCGTCGGTCAGCTCTCGCAACAGCGAGAGGACCTCGTGTCCCGAGCGTGAATCGAGGTTGCCGGTCGGCTCGTCGGCGAGGATGATCACGGGGCGTTTGGCGATCGCCCGCGCGATCGCCACGCGCTGGCGCTCGCCGCCCGAGAGCTGCTGTGGGCGGTGGGTGAGCGCGGTGCTCGAGGCCCACCCGCTCGAGTGCCGCCTGCGCGGCCTCCCGGCGAGCGCGGACCGGTGCCCCGGTGTAGAGCATCCCGTTGGCCACGTTGTCCAGCGCGGTCATCGTGTCCTGGAGATGGAAGCCCTGGAACACGAAGCCGATCTCATGGGCCCGCAGCGCGGCCAGCTGGACGTCGGAGGCGCTGACCACGTCCCGTCCGGCCACCTCGACCACTCCGCTACTCGGCCGCTCGAGCGTCCCGAGCACGGTCAGCATCGTCGTCTTCCCGGAGCCGGAGGGGCCGACCACCGCCACTTGGTCGCCGGCGGCCACCTCAACGCTGACGCCGCGCAGGGCGTGGACATCCCCGGGGTATTCCTTGCTTACCTCCCGCAGCGCCATCGCGGTTGCCGCCGGGACCGGGCTCATCCCTGCGAGTCGGTGACCTGTAGACCGGGGCTGATCTGAGCACCGGAGATCTGCACGTAACCGGCGGCGAACAGACCCGGGGTGACCGGGATCAGACCGTGCGGCGGCGCTCGCCTCCTGGATCGCGTAGCCGCCGCCGGCGGTGGCCAGCAGCGCCGAGACGGGGACCGACAGGACGTTCCTGGCCTTCTGCTGCTGGAAATTGACACTGACCGCTGCCTGGTCGAGGCCGCTGACGTGCCGGGTGTTGCGCAGCGTGATGGTGATCGGCACCGTGGCCGACGGAGCGCTCGACGAACCACCCGAGCCCGAGCTCGAGCCGGACGACGAGCTGCTGCTGCTGTCTGTGCCACCGGACTGACCGCGGTGATCCTTCCGTCGACGGTGGTGCCGTCGGGCATCTGCACCGTCACCGGCGCCCCCAGCACCGCTTCGGACTGCTTGGTCGCGTCGAGGGCCACGGTGACCACGAGGTTCGTCGAGGTCGTCTGGAGGATCGCCTGCGCGTTGGCGGCGTTACCGGACGTGCTCGTGGCGCCCGAGGAACCGGACCCGCCGGCCCCGGCCGTACTCGTAGCCGCGGCACTGCCCGAGGACTTCGAGGTCCCGCCTGCGGCGCCGGCTCCGCTCGAGCGCGAACCCGTGCTTCCGGCCGCGCCGGTTCCGCTGGTCCCCGACGTGGCTCGGAGCTTCGCGAGCTCAGCCGTCTCGGCCTTCAGCAGCGCCAGCAGCGCGGCCATCGTCGTCGGCTGAGAGCCGGATCCTGATCTACCCGGCGTGCCGCCGGATGGCGTCGTGGTCGTGTCCGAGCTCGTGGTCGTGGTCGTGCTCGAGGTGGTCGTCGTGGTCAGGCTCACGAACACCGGCCGTGGCCGGCGCCGGAGTGGTCTTCGCGCCGGTCGCAGTGCCGCTCGAGCTCGATGACGATGAACCGCCGGTTGAGCCGAGCGCGGTGTTGACCGCCGTGACTCGCTGCGCGCCGGGTAGGAAGACCACCTGGCCGAGGGTGACCGTGCCGGTCTGGGTCTCCCCGAGCGAGGCCTGCCAGCGATCAACGGCGGCCGTGGTGGCGGAGTCGAAGGTCTCATCGACCACGATCTGACGGCTGGGATCGAATCCCAGCGCGACCAGGTTCTGCTCCAGCTCCTGAACGTCGGCGCCGTTGCTGACGCCGGCGGTCAGGGTCCGGTAGGCGGGAACGGAGCCGCTCATCAGCACCGACGGCGAGCCGTCGACCTTGTACAGCGTCTGTCCCGGCTTGATTCGCTGGCCGACCGCGGGCAGCGAGGTGACCGTGCCGCTCAACCGGTTGAACACGGTGTGCGGATTCGCGTAGCTGAGCGTCCCCGATTCGGTGTCGGTCTGCACGAGGTCACGGCGCTGGACCGTTGCTGCGCCCGAGCTCTTGGCGGGCGGGCTGGCGCCGGCGCTGGTTGCACTCAGACCTGCGCCGAGGATGACTCCGGCGGCGACCGCGACGCTGGCCAGCGCCCCGAGGGCGACCAGCGCCCGGCGGCGGCGGTCCGCCCCGAACAGCTCCTGGATGATGCGTCGGGCTCGTCGCTCAGGCACCGGGGGCACCACCTGGTCCGCCGCCGCCGCCCGGACCGAACTTCGGCCGCAGGCTCGCGCAGGCCTTGCTCGCGGTCTGGAACGCCGGGCTGTTGCGGTCGACCGAGCCAAACGCCCGGCGGAAGCCGAAGCCGCCACCCGAGTTGAACGTCGGGTCGGGCACGTTGACGCCGTGTGAGCGCATGCACTGCGCGAACTTGACCAGCTGCTGCTGGACCTGGGCGCGCTGGGCGGGGCTCAGGTTGGTCTGGGGGAAGGCCGCGGCCATGTAGGTCTTGCAGGCCGTGGTCGCGGCTTGGACCTGCGCCTGGGAGTAGCGCTGGAGCGCGCGGAAGACGCCGCCGCCACCTGCCGGGCCACCGCCCGTGGAGGGGTCGGGCACGTTCAGGCCGTGGGCCCGAAAGCACTTGGCCAGGTTGAGCCGCGCCTGGGTGCGGGAGTTGCTGGAGCCGCCGGCGGAGCTCGCTGCCGCGGTCGCGCCCGAGGCCGAGCTGGACGAGCCGCAGGCCGAGAGCCCGGCACCGAGCATCACCGCGGCCAGGCTGACCAGGAGCAACCGGCGCGCGCCGGCGTAACTTCGAACTGCGGACATCGGCACACCTCTTGTTCGGGGGATGCCGCGTTTTGTACTGGTGAGGCCGTCAGCTCTCCGTAAGCACCGGAACGGTTCGCGCAACCGCAACATTCGGCTCGGCACCGGGACAGATCGGCAGGCAGGGTGACCGTGACCTCCAGGCCGCCCGCCGCCGGGGCGGACAGGCTGAGCGTGCCGCCATGGGCGTCGCAGACCGAGCGCACGATCGACAGGCCCAGCCCAAATCCCGCCGCGGTGCGGTCGAGCCTCCGGAACGGCTCGACCAGCCTGGGGACCTCCGCCGGATCGATCACGGCGCCCCCGTTGATCACCTCCAGCCGCACCAGGTCGCCGATGGTCGCGGTCCGAACGACCAGGTAGCCGCCGGGCTCGTTGTAGCGCAGGCCGTTGTCGATCAGGTTGGCCACCATCCGCTCGAGCAGCGTCCCCTGGCCGCGCGTCGGAGCAGACGCCAGGTCGTCGGTGACCCTGACCTCGCCTCCGTGCACATGCGCGCGGAGGTCGGTGAGGCAGTCGGCGGCCAGGGCGGCGAGGTCGGCCTGTTCCTCGGTTCCCGCAGCCGCCTCGCTGCGGGCCAGCATCAGCAGGCCCTCGATCAGCCGCTCGCACTGATCCACCGTTTCCCGGATGGCCTCGCCCATCCCACGCAGCTCGTCGGCCCTCGCGTCCGGGTCCGCCAGCGCGACGTCGACCTCAGTCCGCATCACGGCGAGCGGCGTGCGCAGCTCATGGGAGGCACTGGCCACAAAATGCCGCTGGCTGGCAAACGCGGCGTCGAGACGTCCGAGCATGCCGTCGAAGGTGTCGGCCAGCTCCTTGAGCTCATCCGCCGGCCCCACCAGGTCGATCCGCTCGCCGAGGTTCTCGCTCGACACCCTCCGCGCGGTGGCGGTGATCTCCCGCAGCGGGCGCAGCGCGCGACCGGCCAGCAGCCACCCCGCCCCGACCGAGATCATCGTCATCACCCCCAGGGCGAACAGGCACTCCACCAGCAGCTGATGCAGAGCCTGGGCGCGCAGCTGATTGCGCACCGCCGCGGCGACGCTGGCCTCCGGCGATCCTGGAGTGAAGGAAAAGCGTCCGAAGAACGGCGCGTCCGGTGGCGGGACGAGCCCCGCCTTCTGCAGCTGGGCGCGGAAGTTCGGCTGGGCGAGGTTGTGACGGACCAGCAGATAGACGATGGTCAGCAGCGCGGCCCCGGTGAGCAGGAAGACCAGGCCGTAGAGGACGGTGAGCCGCAGCCGGATCGTCGGCGCCGGACCGTGGCGTCCCAGCCTCGCCAGGCCCCGCCGCATCAGGCCATCCGATAGCCGACGCCGATCACCGTCTCGACCACCGCGGGCTCACCCAACTTGCGCCGAAGGGTCATGATCGTCATCCGCACGACGTTGGTGAACGGGTCGGTCTGCTCGTCCCACACGCGCTCGATCAGCTCCTCGGCGGAAACCGTCGCGCCGCGCGAGCCCATCAGCGTCTCGAGTACTGCGAACTCCTTGCGGGCCAGCTCCACTGGTTCACCGGCGCGGGTCACTCGCCGCTGGGCGGGGTCGAGCTCCAGGTCACGATGGTTGAGCACGGGCGGATTCCGCGGCGAAGCCCGCCGGGCCAGCGCGCGGATCCGGGCGACCAGCTCGGCGAAGCGAAACGGCTTGGCCAGGTAGTCATCGGCTCCGAGCGAGAGCCCCGAGACCAGGTCCTCGACGGCGCCGGCCGCGGTCAGCATCAGGATCCCGGTGTCCGGCCGCTCGCCGCGGACCGCGCGACAGACGTCGTCGCCATGGATCCCGGGCAGGTCCCGATCGAGCACCAGGACGTCGTAGCGCACCACCCTCGCCTTGGTCAGCGCGTCGGATCCGTCGGGCGCCAGGTCGACCGCCATGCCCTCGCGCCGGAGTCCTCGAGCAATCGCGCTCGCCAGTCGGCGCTCATCCTCTGCGACCAGTACGCGCACGTGATCCAGCATGACGAGGCGCGTGTAAGTACCGCGTAAGACGTTCGTTGTAGCGGTCCCCGCGGGGGCACGATGACATGGAACGACGTCACAACAACACGTGATATCTTCCGGCCTCATGTCGACGCCCGAGCAGAATCTCGCCGAACGAAGCATGGCCCTGAGCCTGCGCGCGCTCAATCGCCTCGCCTCCTCCGGCCTGATCGATCGGCTCGGCCTGCGCGAGCCGACCGAGCGGTTCCTGCACGGAGCGTCGAAGACCACGATGCAGACCGCGGCGCGCGCGGGACGCACCTTCGCTGCCGCGCAGAAGCTGACCAAGCCCGCGCGGCAGCCCCGGGCCAAGCGCAGCGACCTGTTCGACCTGACGCCCGACGACGAGCAGCAGATGCTGCAGGAGTCGGTACGAGACTTCGCCGCCGCCAAGGTGCGCCCAGCCGCCCAGAAGGCGGACGCCGAGTGCGTCGCCCCTCCGGAGCTGCTGGCCCAGAGCAACGAGCTGGGACTGACCATGGTCGGCGTCCCGGAAGCGCTCGGAGGTGCCCTCGAGGAGCGCTCCGCCGTCACCTCGGTGCTGATGAGCGAGGCGCTCGCCCACGGGGACATGGGGCTTGCCGTCGCCGCGCTCGCGCCCGCGGGTGTCTCGACGGCACTCAGTCTCTGGGGTGACGCTGATCAGCAGGCGACCTACCTCCCTGAGTTCGTGGGGGAGAACGTCCCGGCCGCCGCGCTGGCGCTGCTCGAGAAGCGCGCGCTGTTCAACCCGTTTGAGCTTCAGACCAAAGCGCGCTCACAGGGCGGCGGCTACGTGCTCGAGGGCGTGAAGTCGCTCGTTCCCCGCGCGGGCGACTCGGAGCTGTTCATCGTCGCGGCCGAGCTCGAGGGCCAGGGTCCGGCGCTGTTCGTGGTCGAGTCTTCGAGCACCGGCGTGCTCGTCGAGCCTGAGCCGGCGATGGGGATCCGGGCCGCCGCCACCGGGACACTGAGCTTCGACAAGGTGACGCTTCCGGCCGGAGCACTGCTCGGCGGCGGCGATCCGGAGGTCTACCGCGAGTGCGTCCAGCTTGGCCGCCTGGCCTGGTGCGCGCTGGCCGTGGGCACCGGCCAAGCGGTGCTTGACTACGTGATTCCGTACGTGAACGAGCGCAAGGCATTTGGTGAGCCCATCTCCAACCGCCAGGCCGTCGCCTTCATGGTGGCCAACGTCGCCATCGAGCTCGAGGGGATGCGTCTGGCCACCTATCGCGCGGCCAGCCGGGTCGACCAGGGGCTCAGCTTCGATCGTGAGGTGGCGATCGCCCGGCGGCTGTGCGCCGAGCGTGGGATGGCCATCGGTTCAGATGGCGTTCAGCTGCTCGGCGGCCACGGCTACGTCAAGGAGCACCCCGTGGAACGCTGGTACCGGGACCTCCGCGCCGTGGGCATGATGGAAGGAGCATTGGTGGTCTGATGATCAACCTCGAGATCCCCAAGAAGTTCGGCGTGCTCGTGAGCCAGTCCCACCAGGTGGCAACCGAGGTCTTCCGTCCCAATTCGCGCAAGTACGACATCGCCGAGCACGAGTACCCCAAGGAGCTCGACATGCTCGCCGCGCTGATCGACGGCATGAACGAGAGCGGGGCGCTCGGAGGTGCCGGCGCTGGCGCGGTCGGCGGCGGCCCGACCGAGAACGGCTCGGCCAAGTCAGACAGCGGTACCCGCAACGGCTCGAACATGGCCAGCCTGCTCGGCCTGATGGAATTGTGCTGGGGCGATGTCGGCCTGCTGCTGACCATGCCCCGTCAGGGTCTGGGTCAGGCGGCGATCGCCGCCGTGGCCAACGAGGAGCAGCTGGGGCGCTTCGGCGGTAAGTGGGCTGCGATGGCCATCACCGAGCCCGAGGCCGGTTCGGATTCGGCGGCGATCCGCACCACCGCGCGCCAGGACGGCGACGACTACGTGCTCAACGGCGAGAAGATCTACGTCACCTCCGGTGAGCGCGCCGAGCTGGTGGTGGTCTGGGCGACCCTGGATCGCAACGCCGGTCGCGGCGCGATCAAGTCATTCGTCGTCGAGCGTGACAACCCGGGTCTGAAGCTCGACCGCCTCGAGCACAAGCTGGGCATCCGGGCCTCCGACACCGCCGACTTCGTGCTCGACGAATGCCGGGTGCCGAAGGAGAACCTGCTCGGATCGCCTGAGATCCAGACTTCGAAGCAGGGCTTCGCCGGCGTGATGCAGACCTTTGACAACACCCGGCCGCTGGTGGCGGGGATGGCCATCGGGGTGGCTCGCGCGTCGCTGGAGCGCACGCGGGATCTGCTCACCGAGGCCGGCATCGAGATCGACTACGCCGCTCCTCCGCATGCGCAGACGGCCGCGGCGTCGGAGTTTCTCTCCATGGAGTCCGACTGGGAGGCCGCACGCCTGCTCACGCTGCAGGCCGCCTGGATGGCCGACAACCGCAAGCCCAACTCCCTGCAGGCCTCGATGGCCAAGGCCAAGGCCGGGCGCGTGGGCACCGACATCGCGCTGCGGTGCGTGGCGCTGGCGGGCAGCATCGGCTACGGCGAGGGCGAACTGCTCGAGAAGTGGGCTCGCGACGTGAAGATCCTCGACATCTTCGAGGGCACCCAGCAGATTCAGCTGCTCGTGGTGGCCCGTCTGCTGCTCGGCAAGAGCTCGGCCGAGCTCAGGTAGCCGGCTCGGCCCGAGCGGTTCGCAGCTGCTAGCGACCGTCTCGCATCGCGATGATCCCGCCGAGCGTCCCCAGGTAGGCCGTGCCGCGCCGGCTCAGCACCAGGCCGGCGTAGTTGTTGTTGTAGAGGAAGCTGCCGGTCCCGGCCAGCTGCTTGAACACCATCCGGCCGGTACGGAAGTCGAGGCCCGTCCAGTACCACGGGTCCATCGCGCCGGCATCCTTGGTGTAGGTGTAGATCAGGCCGTTGGCCAGGGAGAGCTTGGAGACGACGGTGGGCGCCCGCTCGGTGGAGTTCGTCCACACCAGATGGCACCCCCGGCCGTTGCGGTTGATGTCCACGCGTGCGAATCCCGGAGCGGTCTGCTGCCCCGCCGCGATCGAATTCGGACCCTGGTAGCCATAGTTGTTCTCGACGACCATCGCCCGGCCGGCGACAATGATCGAGTTCTCAGTGGCACTGGCGCCGCGTCTGAACACGGGAACCCGGCAGACCAGGCGCGGACGGCGGTGCAGCCTCACCGCCGTCCGGTACACGACCACGTCCATCGGGTCCGCGTTGTCGGTGATGTTCACGTAGCCGCCGGCCATCACCGTCGGCGTCGTCCCGGTCCCGTCGTCGACCTGTCCGGGCTTTGACTGGAAGCTGTTGGGATAGCTGACCTGCCAGGTGATCCTCGGCACGCCACCGCGGCCGGTGACGAAGCGATACAGCTTGCGGTTAGTCGCGATGTAGACCCCGCCATCCGAGTCGGTGGCGAACGAGTTCTCGATCTCGCCCACCGCCCCGTGGCCAAGCCGCAGTAGCCGGACCGCGCCGCTGCGGAAATCGAGCGTGCCGACCACTCCGTCACGGCGGGCCACGAACCACAGCCGTCCGCGTGAATCCGGCAGCGCCGAGGTGATCTTCTCGGTCGCGCTCAGAACGTGGCTGAGGTCGTAGTCGTGCTGGAGCGCGAAGCCGCCAGCGGTCTCGGCGATCACGTAGATGTGTCGCGTCGTCGTCGAGGTGACCACCCGGTCCTGGTTGTCCAGGTAGAAATAGCCGCCGCCGGTGAAATCCTGGAAGATGTTGCTGGGGACGTCTTGTCGCGGTGGCAGGGCCAGCGTGGCCAGCGTGGCCAGCGTGCGCGGATCGAACATGAACAGCTGCGGCCCGCTGATCCCGACGCACACCGAGACCAGGCGGCCGGCGCGGTCAAACGCGATCGATCCGCAGTCGCGGTTGGGGACCAGCGCGGAGGACAGCGTCTGCGGCGAGCGCCCGAGCGGTCCCGCCCCGGCGTAGGCATCGGTCTGCCAGGCGTCGTTGTGGATCTCGGAGGCGCCGTTGGCCGCCATGAACGGGTTCTGGGGCACCGGGGCGATACCCCGGATGGGCGCCGGCGCGGCCGGGTGGCCGCGGTAGGCCGGCGTCGTGGGGACGAACGGGATCGGCAGCACCAGTGCCAGCGTGAGCAGGCGACTTCTCACAGTTGCGCCGCCTGCTCGCGCAGGACATCCCACGCCCGGGCCACGTCGGCCTCGGTCGTCGCGGCCTGGCCCACGGCTAGCCGCAGCACGTATCGGTCATCCACAGTGGCATGGGACATAAAGATCTCACCTCCGGCGTTGACTTGCTCCAGCAGCCGCCGATTGCGCTCGTCGGAGCCGGTGAGGCGAAAGCAGACGACCGAGAACGGCCGCGGCGCGCTCAGCTCCCAGCCATCCGCTGCGCGCACCCACCGCTCGAACGCCGCCGCCAGCGAAATCCCGTTGCGGATGTGCGCCTGAAGTCCAGCGCGGCCGTGGCAGCGCAGCACCGCCCAGAGCTTCAACGCCCGGAAGCGGCGGCCGAGTGCCGGGCCGTATTCGCTCAGCGAGAGCGCGTCCTCGGCATCGGGGGTCTGAAGGTAGGCCGGGATCAGGCTGAACGCCCGACGGAACGCGTCCGGGCGAGCGGTCCACAGCAACGAGCAGTCCATCGGCGTGAGCATCCACTTGTGCGCGTTGACGACCAGCGAGTCCGCTCGCTCGACGCCGTCGAACGCCCAGCGATTCTCGGGACAGACCATTGCCGCGCCCGCATAGGCGGCGTCGACGTGCAGCCAGGCGCCGGCCTCCGAGCAGGCCTGGGCGATGGCGCCCACCGGATCGACCGAGGTGGTTGCCGTGGTCCCCACGGTCGCCACCACCGCGGCGGCCTCGCCGAGATCGCCGAGCGCGTCGGGGCGCATGCGGTATTCCCCGTCCACCGGAACCTTGCGCAGCCGCATGCCCACCATCCGCGCGGCTTTCTCCACCGACGAGTGAGCGTGCTCGGAGCACACGATGAGATCGCGCCCGGTCGCCTCACGCGCCGCGATGACGGCCGCCAGGGTAGAGGTCGAAGCGCTGTCCTCGATGTGCCCGTGCCAGCCGCTGGGCAGCCCGAGCAGGTCGGCCGTCCAGTCGAGCACGACCCCCTCGAGCTCGGTGGCCGCCGGCGCTGTGCGCCACAGGATCGCCACCGAGTTGAGCGTCGCGGCCAGCAGCTCGGCCAGGATCGCCGGCTCCGAGGAGCTGGTGGCGAAGTACGCGAAGTACCGCGGGTGCTGCCAGTGGGTGACTCCGGGCAGCAGGACCTCGTCGAGATCACGCAGGACCTCCGCGAATGGCTCGGCGTGCTCCGGCGCCCTCCGGGGCAGCCGGTCACGGATCTCCCCCGGCTTGACCTGCGCGAGGACCGGCAGCTCCCGCACGCGCTCCAGGTAGCTCGCCGCCCACTCCAGCACCGCGCCACCGTCGCTGCGCAGGTCCGTCACACGGCGTCCCCGCTGGGGAACTGGTAGCTGACCCCGGTCAGCTGCTCCGAGATCAGCCACAGCTTGGTCCAGGCCTCCTCGTCGTATGCCTTCCCCGCCGCGGTGACGATGTGCGGGTAGCCCCGCTGCTCGGCCAGACCGTTCGGACCGATGAACGATCCGCCGGGAACCTCGGCCGTGGCCGCGTACAGACTCGGTAGGGCACCCATCTCGGCACTTTGGGCGATCACCTTGTTCGAGACCGCCATGATCGCCTTCTCGTAGAAGCGGCTCGGCCCGGCGAACTGGAGGTTTGTCGCCGCGTAGCCGGGATGAGCAGCCACGCTACGCAAGCCGGTGCCCGCCGCCACAGCGCGGCGCTGGAGCTCGAAGGCGAACATCAGGTTCGCGAGCTTGGATTGGCCATACGCGCGCCAGTTGTTGTAGCCGTGCTCGGACTGCAAATCGCCGAAGTTCAGCTTGCCGATCCGGTGGGCGCCGCTCGACAGGGTTACGACGCGCGGATGGGGCGCGGCGAGCAGCAGATCGAGCAGCCTTCCGGTCAGGGCGAAGTGGCCCAGATGGTTGGTCCCGATCTGGCTCTCGAAGCCGTCACGGGTCAGCCCCCGCGGCGGCGCCATCACGCCGGCGTTGTTGACCAGCAGATCAAGCGTGCCGTGGTCGGAGTGCAGGCGATCGGAGAACGCGCCGACCGAGCTCAGATCCGCCAGGTCCAGCTCCATCAAGGCCAGCTCCGCTCCCGGCACCGAGCCGCGGATCCGCTCGGCCGCCTGCTCACCCTTGGTCAGGTTGCGGGACGCGATGACGACCGTGGCTCCCGCGCGGGCCAGTTCCTGGGCCGTGATCAGCCCCAGCCCGCTGTTGGCACCGGTGACCACCGCGAGGCGGCCGGCCTGGTCGGGAATGTCGGCCGCGGTCCATTTCCCCGCCATCAGGTCTCCATCCGCTTGGCCACCGAGTCGGAATAGGCAGCGGGCCGAAACCGGAGCACCGGATCCTCCGAGCATTCGATCCCGTCGGTGACGCGGCTGGGATCGAACACCAGGACGTCGCCGTCCTTCTCGCGCCCGGTCTCGAGCTCGGTCAGCTCAATCGTGCCGGCATGGATCCGCTGACGTGAGCTCGGCCACGCGCTGGCCGGGTCGTCGACGTTGTCGCCCGGCTGGGCGATTTGAAGCTCGAGATCGAAGCGGACCGGCTCGCGAGCCACGCGCTCGCGGATCTCCTGCTGGAGGTACTCGGCGCCCCGCCGCTTGGCCTCGCGCGGGCTCAGCCGATGGTCACCGGCGGCCGGCTGGAACGTGTAGCGCACGAAGTGCGAGTCCCCGTCGGCGTTCAGGAAGCGGTAGGCGTGGATGGCGTAGATAGCGGCAGGTGGCGTAGCTCTGCAGTGGACGCAGGGCCGGCAGGTTCGGCGGCAGTCGCATGATCGCCTCGGGGTGCCGAGCCAGGAACAGCGGCAGTTTCCAGGCCATCGCAGGCGAGCGCCGCTGGGCCCGCAGCAGCTCAATGAACGCCTCCGGCGTATGCACCGGAAAGCGCGGAGCGCTCTGGGCGACGATGTCGGTCCGCGCACCGTCCGGAAGGTAGAACTTGACCGCCAGCCCTCGCACGTCGGGCACGAAGTCCGGCACGCCCGGGTCTCCGGCTCCGTTGGAGACCCGGACGGTGAGCGGTACCGGCTCGCCCTGCATGTGGGCGGCGCGGGTTAGCGCGGTGGCCTGCGGCGTGGCGGTGAACGTGCCCTTGAGCAGCGTGCCGCGGGCGTGCAGAGCGCGAGAACCCGGATGGCGGCCGAAGGCTTCGTTGGCTGCCCGAGTGGCGTCGGCCGGGGTGGCCTTCATCGTGGGGCCACGGTGCGAAACTCGATCCCGGCCCGGATGAGCCGGTCGATCAACGGCTGCCCCATGGCGACCGCCGGGGTGAGCTGACCGGAGCGATCCGGCAGGTCGTCGTGGGCCAGGCACAGTGCGGACTCGGCGAGCATCTTCGACGTCTCCGTGTAGCCCGGGTCACCGCCCGACACCTCGCCGACGACCCGCTGCCCAGCCCCCTCGCCGACCATCCGGACCTTGAACCAGCTCTTGGCTCGCTGCTCCGGGGATGGGCCGTCCCCTGAGCTCTTGATCTTCATCAGCGCCTTGCGCGCGGGCGGGAGCTGGGCCAGCGCGATCATCGACCCGGCGCCCAGCGCCATGCCCGTCAGCACCGGGAGGCGTTTGACGACCAGATAGTGGCTGTAGCTGAAATCAGGCCCGTACCGCTCGAGCGCGGCGGCCGAGCGCAGGACCGTCTGAGGGTCGATGGTGGGGAACGGGACCACCCACCCGCCGGCCTCGGCGTCGCGGTGCGGCGCGCCGGGAACGCCCTTGACCTTGCGTCCGAGCGGCTTGGCTTCATGGCGCCGGCGTTGGCGGGCCACGCGGACGCTCTCACCGAGCCGTCCCATGATCTCGAGCGCCGACTGGTAGGTGCCGCCGGAGAAGGTCCCGCCGACCCGGACGAAGCCCTCGAGCTTGATCGGGACGGCCTCGGGCAGCTGCTGGACGACGAACAACGCACCGAGGTCGTACGGGATCGAGTCAAAGCCGCAGGAATGCACGATCTTCGCCCCGCTGCGTTCGGCGGTCTCGTGATGGCGCAGCCACATCAGGTCCACGAACAGCGGCTCGCCGGTGAGGTCGACGTAATGCGTCCCGGCGGCGGCGCAGGCGGCGACCAGCGGCTCGCCGTACTTGATGTACGGACCCACCGTGGTGATGACGACCTTGGTCGACTCAGCGAGCCGGCGAATCGATTCAGGGTCGGTGACGTCCGCCTCGACCAGCGGCAGCTCGGCGCCGCCCGAGCCGGCCGGCCGGACGCGGTCGCGCACCTGCTCGAGCTTCTTGAGGTTGCGGCCCGCCAGCGCCACGCGGCTCCCCTGCGGAGCGTGCCGAGCCAGATACTCGGCGGTCAGCGCGCCGGTGAACCCGGTGGCGCCAAACAGGACGATGTCGTACTCGCGCTCAGCCATCGGAGTCGACCTCCCGAGCCAGTCGCAGCGCCTCCTCCGGCTCGACGCCGGCTTTGGCCACCAGCCAGCAGGAGACGGGGGCGGCCACGCGCTCGGAGGAATGGGCCGCCACGCCGGCCAGGTCCAGCAGGACCTTGAACTCTTCCGTGGTCGGAGGATCGGTCCCCAGCTTCCCGGCGTACGCCGTCGAACCATTCCTTTGCGTTCATGTGCCGGCGGACTCTATCCACTGCCAGCACGACGCGAACCCTGCGCCGCTGACATCATGCGCACGCTTCAGCAGTTCAACGAAAGGCAATTGACATGGCAGTCCTCGACGGCAAGGTCGCGATCGTGACCGGCTCAGCGCGCGGCATCGGCCGCGCGACGGCGGAGCTTCTCTCCGAGCAGGGCGCGAAGGTGCTGATCAACGATCTCGACGCCGACGTCGCCGAGCAGACGGCCTCGGAGATCCCCGGGGACACTCTGGTCTTCGGCGGCGACCTGACCAAGCCCGGCGTGCCCGACGCGCTGGTCGAGCAGGTGATCAACGAGTGGGGCAAGGTCGACATCCTGGTCAACAACGCCGGCTACACCCTCGACGCTCCGATCCACAAGATGAGCGACGAGTGGTTCCAGCGCATGCTGGACATCCACACGATCGTGCCATTCCGGATGTGCCGCGCGGTCGCTCCGCACATGCGCGAACCGGCCAAGCAGGAGCGGGAGGCCGGCCAGGAGGTGTTCCGCAAGAT
This sequence comes from uncultured Solirubrobacterales bacterium, assembly GCA_963844475.1. Taxonomy (GTDB): domain Bacteria; phylum Actinomycetota; class Thermoleophilia; order Solirubrobacterales; family Solirubrobacteraceae; genus Palsa-465. The sequence continues at coordinate 189,790 of CAWJOL010000005.1, forward strand.
CGTCAACGTTTCGTCGATCTCCGGGACGATGGGTAACGCCGGACAGGCCAACTACTCCTCGGGCAAGGCAGGCGTGATCGGGCTGACCAAAACGCTGGCCAAGGAGTGGGGCCAGTTCAAGATCAACGTCAACGCGGTCGCCTTCGGTTACATCGAGACGCGCTTGACCGCCTCCAAGGATGAGGCGAACACGATGGAGATCGGCGGCGAGAAGGTGCAGCTCGGGATCCCGGACCAGCTCCGCGGGATGGCATCGATGCTGATCCCGCTGGGACGCCCCGGCACCCCGGAGGAGGCGGCCGGTGGCGTGTTCTTCCTCTGCTCGCCGTGGGGGAACTACGTCAGCGGGCAGGTGCTGAACATCACCGGCGGGCAGTTCACCGGCATGACGTCCTAGCTCGACCCCGGCCGATCAGGCGCCGGCTTTGGAGATTTGGGTCCCTATAGGGTCCAAACGTCCAGGACCAGCCCGCCCGCGTCAGGCCTGCACCCGCGCGAGGAGCCCCCGAACCGCCGCGGGCGCGAAGCGCAGGACCCGGTAGGCGACGCTCGACTCAATCCCCACCGGCACCAGCTCGCGGTTGTGCTCGACCGCACCGACGATCGCCTTGGCCACCGCATCGGGGGAGTGGCCGTGGCCAAAGGCGCGAATCGCCTGACCGCGCTCGCTGCGCCATCGCGCCCACCATCCTCGTGTTGGTGGGGATCGGCGTGTCGATCACGCCCGGACAGATCGCCGTGACGCCGACCCCGTCGCGTGCCCAGTCCGCCCGCAGGCACTGCGAGAACATGATCACGGCGGCCTTGGACGTGCAATACGCGGCCAGGCCGCCGTGCGGCATGTATCCGGCCATCGAGGCCAGGTTGACCACGTGTCCGCGCCGGCGCTGCACCATCGAGCGGCCGAAGACGTGCGCGCAGTGGACCATGCCGTCGATATTGACCGACCGCAGCCAGCGCCAGTCCTCGATCGAGTTGTCCAGGAACGGACCGGCGACGCCCACGCCGGCGTTGTTGACCAACACGTCCACCGGGCCGTGCTCGGCCTCGATCTCGGTCGGCCAGCGCGAGTACCGCCTCGTAATCTGCCGACGTCGCACCGGTACGCAGCGCTGTCGGCTCCCAGGCGCGTGCACGCCTCGGCGGTTGCCTGCGCTGAATCGGCATCGATGTCGACAGCGATCACCGCGGCGCCGACGCGCGCGCATTCGAGCGAGGTCGCCCGGCCGATCCCGCTCCCGGCTCCGGTTATCGCGACGCGGGAGCCGGCGATCTTGATCGACATACGGGTTCCTTTCGAGGGGGAGGCCAGCGGAATGACTGCAGTTCACCCGTACCCGTCAGCGCGGCTGGGAACCCTAATTGGCGTTCTGCCAACTTTGCTAGCCTGGCCCTCGATGGCCTCGTCTCCGGCCCCCCGGTGGCAGCGCCTCGATCACGACGAGCGCCGCCAGCAGATCCTCGCCTGCGCGCGCAGGCTGTTCTCCGAGCGCAACTACTCTTCGGTCTCGACCTCGGAGATCGCGCGGGAGGCGGGCGTCGCGCGCGGGCTGCTGCATCACTACTTCGGCACCAAGCGGGACCTGTACCTGGAGGTGGTGCGAACGGTGATGCGGATGCCCTCCAACCCGGTTCCGCTTCAGAGCCCGGGACGCGGGATCGAGCTGGTGATCAGCGAGAGCGTCGACCGCTGGTTGACGATGCTCGAGCACAATCGCGGCACCTGGCTCGCCGCCCTCGGGGCACGTGGACTGGGGCGTGATCCGGAGGTCGAGGAGATCCTCGAGGACGCTCGGGAGCAGGCCGCCGATCGCCTGATCGAGGCGCTTGCAGACCTACGACGCGGCGCAGGCACCGCCGCAGCTGCGCGCAGCGGTCCGCGCCTACGGCGGATTCGCCGAGGCCGCGAGCGTGGAGTGGCTCGAGCGTGGCCGCCTGACCCGCGACCAGGCTCAGATCCTGCTGGTTCAGGGTTTTCTCAGCATCGTCCGGGACGTCCTGCCCGCCGTCGAGCAGTCAGAGGAGAACACGTGATGAGCACTCGTACGTACGTGATCGGCGTCGGCATGACGAAGTTCGACAAGCCCGGAACCAAGGACGGCGATTACCCGGATTGGGCCCGGCAGGCCGGCGAGCGGGCGCTGGCGGACGCCGCGGTGCCGTTCAGCGCGATCGAGCAGGCCTACGCCGGGTACGTCTACGGAGACTCGAGCTACGGGCAGCGCGCGATCTACGAGCTCGGCCTGACCGGGATTCCGGTGATGAACGTCAACAACAACTGCTCGACCGGCTCGAGCGCGCTGATGCTGGCCCGCCAAGCGGTCAAGGGCGGCCTCATCCAATGCGCGCTGGCGATCGGCTTTGAGAAGATGGAGCGCGGGCTCGCTGGGCATGAAGTACACCGACCGCACGCCGGCCCTGGACAAGCATCTCGCGCGGATGTTCCAGATCCGCGACCCGGAGAGCTCGCCCTTCGCCCCGCAGATGTTCGGCAACGCCGGGCGTGACCACATGCAGAAGTACGGCTCCAAGCCCGAGCACTACGCGTGGATCGGCTGGAAGAACCACAAGCACTCGACGGCCAACCCGTACGCCCAGTTTCAGACCGAGTACACGCTCGATCAGATCCGCGACGCGCCGATGATCCATGACCCGCTGACCAAGCTCCAGTGCTCGCCGACCTCGGACGGCGCCGCCGCCGCCGTAGTCGCCTCCGAGCGGTTCGTCGACGAGCATGAGCTCTGGGAGCAGGCGGTGGAGATCGCCGGGCAGGCGATGGTCACCGACCTCTCGAGCAGCTTCGACGAACAAGCCGACTGCATCAAGATCGTCGGTTACGACATGAGCCGGGAGGCCGCCCGCCAGGCCTACGAGGAGGCCCAGGTCGGACCCGAGGACGTCCAGGTCGTGGAACTGCACGACTGCTTCAGCGCCAACGAACTGATCACCTACGAGGCGCTCGGGCTGGCCGCGGAGGGCGAGGGTCACAAGCTCGTCGAGGCCCGAGCGACGACCTACGGCGGCTCCGGGCCGGTGGTCAACCCGTCAGGCGGGCTGATCTCCAAGGGTCACCCGCTCGGCGCCACCGGGCTGGCGCAGTGCTCGGAGCTGACCTGGCAGCTACGTGGTCAGGCCGCGGGGCGCCAGGTCGACGGCGTCAAGGTCGCCCTGCAGCACAACATCGGGCTCGGCGGCGCCGCGGTCGTCTCGATCTACCGCAGGGCCGCGGCGTAAGCTCGCGCCATGAGCGCGTTCGAGGTCGTGACCTTCGTCGTGGCCCTGGCGGCGATCCTCCTGGCCGTGTTCTCCTACCTGCGGCTGAACCGAGCTCTCAGCGACCTGGGCCGCCGAGGAAGCAACTGGTTCGACCACGAGGAGGACCTGCCGATCGAGGAGCGGCCGTCCGAGGACGACCGCGACGCCCCGATCCCCAAGCGCCCGCTGCGCGGCCGCCCGGAGTAGGCGGAGCGGGCCTAGAGCCCGTAGGTCTTGGAGATGATCTCGCGCTGGATCTCGCTCGTGCCGCCGTAGATCGTCGTCACCACCGCGGTGCGCACCTGGCGCTCCATGTCGTACTCGACGGCGTAGCCGTAGCCACCCATCATCTGCATCCCCTCGAGCGTCGCCCGCTTGGCCACCTCGGTGGCCTTCAGCTTCGCCATCGAGGCCTCGCGCGGGAACAGCGCTCCCGGATTGGCGTCGACCTTGGCCGCGGTGTCGTAGACCAGCAGCCGGGTGGACTCGATCTCGGTGGCCAGTTCGGCGATCCGGTGCTTGAGGGCCTGGAAGCTCCCGATCGGCCGGCCGAACTGCTTGCGCTCCTTGATGTAGGCCAGCACGTCGTCGAAGGCGCGCTGGGCCATCCCGAGCGCCTGCGCGGCGATGATCAGGCGCTCGTGGTTGAGCCCGGTCATCAGCTGCATCCAGGCCTGGTCCTGCTGCCCGATCAGCCGGTCGGCCGGCACCTGACAGTCGGTGAAGAAGACGTCGTTGACCTCGCGGCCACCCATCGTGTCGATGCCCCGGACGTCGAGCCCCTCGACGTCGGTCGGCACCGAGATCATCGAGAGCCCCTCGTGCTTGTTGCCGGTGCGGTTGGTCCGGCAGACGAGCAGGATGTGATCGGCCGCGTGCGCCGCCGTGATCCACGTCTTCTGCCCGTTGATCACGTATCCGCCGTTGACCCGCTCCGCCTTGCAGGTCAGGCTGCCCACATCCGATCCGGCCTCCGGCTCGGACATCGCGATCGCCTCGACGCGTCCGCTCGCCACCCCGCCGAGGATCTCCTGCTTCTGCTCCTCGGTCCCGAACCGCTCAACCGCGCCCGCGGTGATCATGCTGACCGAGAAGAAGCCCATCGGGAATCTGCCCGAGCGCGAATTCCTCGCACAGCAGACACATGTCGACCGCGCCCCCGCCTGATCCGCCGTACTCCTCTGGGATCGCCACGCCGAGCCAGCCGAGGTCGGCGATCTGCTGGTAGATCTGCTGGTTGTGCGGCTCGGTGCCGTTGTCGGTCAACGCGTCGCGCTGCTCCCGCGTACCGCACTCGCGCTTGGCGAAGTCACGAATCGCTTCGACAAAGGCGCGCTGCTCGTCGGTGAGGGTCTGAATCGTCATAGCTCTCCTGGTCGGTCGCGGCGGCGGGCAGGGGATCCTACTGGCGGTGTGCCAATAAGACCTCCGTGGTACGCATGGTACGGAAGTGGTAGTTTGCGTACCATGCCCTCCTCCCTCTTCCCCAGCGGCCCCGAACTCGACCAGCTTTTGGCCGGCCCGGAGTCGGTCTCCTGGCGCTTCGGCAGCGATGCCCGGCTCTACCTGGTGATGCTGTATCCGCTCCTGCTGCAGGTCGCCCACCCCACCGTCGGCGCCGGCGTGCGGGACTTCTCGGACTTCGAGCAGCGACCGTGGGACCGTCTGCTGCGCTCGCTGGACTGGGTCAACCTGCTGGTCTACGGAGGCGAGGACGGCGCGGCCGCAGGCCGACGGCTGCGGGCCCTGCACAAGGAATTCCGCGGCGTGCGCGAGGACGGCAAGCGCTACTACGCGCTCGAGCCGGAGGCTTACGCGTGGGTTCACGCGACGCTGCTCGAGTCCTACGTCACGGGTCACGCGCGCTTCGGCCGTCCGATGTCATCCGATCAACGCGAGCGCTTCTACGCCGAATATCGCGGGCTCGGGCGCCTGGTCGGTGTGCGCGAGGGTGATCTGCCGGAGGACTGGGCTGGGTTCCGCGCCTACTTCGACCGGACCTTGCGTGAGCAGCTCGTGCGTACCGAGTCGGTCGACCGGGTGCTGCGTTCGGTTCGCCACGCTCCGCCACCACCGGTCCCACTGCCCGGCCCCGCCTGGCGCGCGATCGCGTTTCCCGCCCAGCGAGCGATGTGGCTGGGAGGCCTCGGCCCGATGCCGCCATACCTGCGCGAGCGACTCGGCGTCAGCTGGACGCGCTACGACGAGAATCGGGTTCCGCGCGCTCGGCCGGGTCAGTCGCAGCCTGACTCCGGTGCTTCCGCGCCGCCTGCAGATCATGGGTCCTGACCAGCTGCGCCTGCGGCGCCGGGCCATCGCCCGTGGCCCGCTCGGGCGCGACGCGGAGGCCCACGCCTCGGCCGCCCGCGCCGCCGCCTGAGCCGACCTGATGGCGCCTGAGACCGCGAGGCTCCTGGCCCTCGCCTTCGACCCAGACGTGCGTGTCTCGGACGACGCCGTCTCGGACCAGATCCTCGACGCGGCCCTCTGGCTCTCCGCGGAGTCTGGTTTGCGGCATCTGACCATGGACGACGTGGCCAGACGCGCGGGCGCCGGGCGGATGACCGTCTACCGGCGCTTCGGTTCGAAGGCCGCGCTGGTCGACGCCCTGGCGGTCAGGGAATGCCGGCGGTGCCTGCGCACGATCGCGGACGCGCTGGATCCGGACGCGAGCTTCCTGGAGCGCTCGGTGGCGTTGTTCATCACGGTGCTCAGGGTGATCCGCGAGCACCCACTGCTCGCCCGGCTGGCCCGAGTTGAGCCCGAGGCGTTCCTCAACGAGCTGACCCGTGACGGCAGCGCGATCTTCCTGATGGTGCGGGAGTTTCTCGTGGGCCTGGTGGCCGAGGGGCAGCGCCGCGGCGAGCTGCTGCCCGGAGATCCCTCGGTGCTGGCCGAGATCGGGCTGCGGCTGGGGGTGTCGTTTGTGCTGATGCCGGACAGCGTCCTGCCGCTGGAGGACGAAGACGCCGCCCGCTCAGCCGTTCGCGCCCTGCTGGCGCCGCTGGTCCCCCGGCCCTGAAGCGCCGCCCGCCGAGCGCGACGCGTCTACAATCGCAGGCTGGGGAAGGAAGGGCCTCGCCCTGACCGCATTGATGAAGAGCCACCGTTTGCGATCCGTCGTTGTGATGCTCGCGCTCGCCAGCCTCGGCGGCGGCGTTGCCGCGGCCACGCAGCCGTCGAGCCCGCGTCACAGCTGGGCGACACCGCCCACCGGTGCGGGCGGTCTTCGGCCACCGGTGAAGCAGGCCGCCACCCCCAACATCGTCTTCGTGCTCACCGACGACCTGTCGCTGGACCTCCTCCCGTACATGCCGGGGGTGCAGCAGCTTCAGCGCCGCGGCCTGACCTTCAACGACTACTTCGTCTCGGACTCGCTGTGCTGCCCCTCTCGGTCGTCGATCTTCACCGGCAACCTCCCTCACGACACCGGTGTATTCGACAACGTCGGCCCCCACGGCGGCTTCCATGTCTTCCACAGCCGGGGCGAGGAGCTGAACACCTTCGCGGTTGCGCTCCAGCGGGCGGGCTACCGCACGGCCCTGATGGGCAAATACCTAAACGGCTACCTGAGTGGCCCTGGAGCTCCGGCCGACGTCGCGCCCAGTTACGTCCCGCCGGGCTGGAGCGAATGGGCCGTTGGCGGCCAGTCTCCCTACCGCGAGTTCGACTACACGCTGAACGAGAACGGAACCCTGCATCAATACGGACATGCGCCCGCGGACTACCTGACCGATGTGCTCGCAAGCAAGGGCGCCGCCTTCATCCACCGCTCCGCTGCCGCGGGCACGCCGTTCTTCCTTGAGCTGTCGACGTTCGCCCCGCATTCCCCGTACGTGCCCGCTCCACGTTACGCGGACACCTTCCCCGGGCTGAAGGCCCCGCGGCCGCCCAACTTCGGAACGCTGCCGACCCACCCTCCGAGCTGGCTCGCGGGGCGCCCCCCGCTGATCGGGCAACAGCTAGACGAGCTCGACCGGACGTTCCGGCGGCGCGTCCAGTCGGTGCAGGCGGTCGACGACATGCTCAGCCGGCTGCGGGGTGCGTTGGCAGCGAACGGCGTGGCCGACAACACGTACGTCGTGTTCAGCTCCGACAACGGGCTGCACACCGGCGCATACCGGCTGATGCCGGGCAAGATGACTGCGTTTGATACGGACATCCACGTGCCGCTGGTCATCAGCGGGCCTGGGGTACCGGCCGGCGCCAGCACCGACGCGATGTCGGAGAACATCGACCTGGCCAAGACGTTTGCGGCGATCGGGGGCACCACGCTCCCCGGCGACGGGCACAGCCTGACCAGCCTGCTGCACGGCGAACCGCCGGCCAACTGGCGCAACGCGATCCTGGTCGAACACCACGGGCCCGACCTAGCTGCCAACGACCCCGACTTCCAGCGGTCGGCCAGCGGTAACCCGCGGACCTACGAGGCGATGCGGACCCACCGCTTCCTCTACGTCGAGTACGACAACGGGGAGACGGAGTTCTATGACCTACGCAGTGATCCGTTCGAGCTCCACAACCTCGCGCGCGGTCTGAGCCCGGCCGAACGCACGCTTCTGCACGCCGAACTGGCCGCGATCCAGGATTGCCATGACGGACCCTCGTGCTGGTCCGCGACGCACGTCGATCGGGTCACGCCGTCCCTGGCCCGCCTGCACCGCCGGACCGGTGGCCGGCGCTAGCCGGCTGTGGTGAGCCGCTCCTCGCTGGACGTCCGAGCGGCGCCCACGAACCAGTCGAATACGCGCTGAAAGCGCGGGTCGATCCGCCACTCCTCCTGGAGCTCCCACTGGACTCCGAGCACAGGCCGGCCATTCAGCTCGATGGCTTCGATCACGCCATCGGGCGCGACCGCCGTGGCCCTCAGGCCGCGGCCCAGCTCGCCGATCGCCTGGTGGTGGAACGAGTTGACGCTGGCCTGGTCCGAGCCCAGGGCGTCGAACAGGATGCTGGGCCGGGTGACGTCGATCGCATGGCGCGGATGCGGGGGGATGTCTCCGCCGTTGAGCGCGATGCCCTCCATCTCCTTCCAGGCCCGCCACCCCGGATCGGACGGGTGCTCACGCCAGCGCTCGCGCAGGCGCACGTCCTGGACCAGCGTGCCCCCCAACGCGACGTTCAGGACCTGCATTCCCCGGCAGACTCCCAGTACCGGCAGCCCACGCTCGAGGGCCGCGGGTGCCAGCGCCAGCTCGAACTCGTCCCGGCGCGGCTCGGTCGCCGCCAGCAGCCGGTCCGGCCGCTCGCCGTAGCGCCGAGGCTCGATGTCGCGTCCCGGCGCCAGCATCACCGCGTCGACGCGAGCCAGCACGTCGTCGATCGCCTCCGGCAGTTGCGCCAGGGTCACCGGCACGCCTCCGGCCGCGACAATCGGCCGCTGAACTCCCACGCCGCCGTAGTCGCCGAAGTCGTGGAAGCTGGCTGAGATCCCGATCAGCGGCCGAGGCACCAGCGCCCCCACGGCTTCCGCAGCCGGGCCCCGAACACCGGCGTCACCGGAACTGGACAGATGCAATCCGCTCCGCTAGAAATACCTTGAACATATTTGTGCAGTGTAGGCGCGCCGGCAATAGTCTTGAGCCCGCACCGCACGCCGTTCCGGCCGCCTGGGGCTCACGCCCGGGCCCGGGTTTTCCCAGCGATACCGGAGGAGTGAATGTCCGAGAAGACATGGGGTGGAGAGGCCTTCTGGGGTCTGGGTTATGAGTGGGACCCCGAGTGGGTGCTCAGCGAGCGTCAGCGTGAGCTGCGCGATCTCCTGATCGAACTCTGCCAGAAGGAGATGCGCGCCAACGCGAAGGTTTCCGACGACGAGCTTCAGTACCCCCGCCGCAACCTGGAGCTGCTCGGCGAGCACGGCTTCCTCGCCTTGACCGTGCCCACGGAGTACGGCGGCCTCGGCCAGGACCACGTTGCCTTTGCCATGACCTGCGAGACGATCGCACGCTACGGCTGCGCCTCGACCGCGATGTGTTACGTCATGCACATGGGCGCGGTCAACACGATCATGCTGCGCCCGACCGACGAGCTGATCGAGAAGTACATCAGGCCTCTGAACAGCGGCAAGATCGGCACCCTGTCGTATTCGGACCCTGAGACCGGATCGCACTTCTGGTATCCGATCTCCTCCGGCGCCGAGCGCTCCAACGGCGGTTACAAGGTGCGCAAGAAGGCGTCGTGGACAACCTCGGGCGGCTTCGCCGACTTCTACGTCGTCCAGACCACGAGCCCGGACTTCACCGGATATGACGATCTCTCGGTGTTCGTGATCGACGGCGAATACGTCAAGTCGCAGCCATCCACCTGGGATGCTCTGGGCCTGCGCGGCAACCAGTCCGGGCCGATCCAGGTTGACGACGTCGAGGTCCCGGGCTCGCAGATCGTCGGCCCCGAGGGAGACGGCGCCGCCTCCAATGACGAGGCGGTCGACCCGTGGTTCCTGATCGGATCCTCGTCGGTGTGGAACGGCATCGCCCTCGGCGCAATCGACATCGGCAAGCGCCAGACCACGCGCAAGAAGCACGTCGACGTCGGCCTCCGGGTCGCCGACTACCCCACGATCCAGGACTACGTGGGCGAAGCGGTGATGGACACCAACGCTTCGCGCCTGTTCGCCTATTCGGTCGCCCAGGCGATGGACGAGGCCACCGAGCACAACACGATCCAGCCTCCGCCGGGTGAGTTCGCCCGGGCCAACTTCCTGCACTGGGCGTGGCAGATCAAGTTCATCGCCGCCAAGAACACGGCCCACGTGGTCGACAAGATGCTCCATGCCTGCGGGGGTACTGGCTACAAGCGCGACATGGAGCTCGAGCGCTACCTGCGAGACGCGAAGGCCGGCTGGGTGATGGGGCCGACCAACGAGGTCCTCCGCCAGTTCGTCGGGAAGGCGGTGCTGCTGGGCTTCGAGAGTCTCGACTACTGGAACCAGACCTACAACCGACGCGCGGTGGAGAACGAGCTGAAGAAGCTTGACGCCGACGAGAAGCGCAAGCTGGCCGAGCAACTGCTCGCAGAGGTTGACCAGCAGAGCGCGGCCGCGGCACCCGCGAGCTAGCCGCCAGATCCGATGGCGATCCTGAGCCCAGCCGCCCCGCTGCTGCCGGGCGGCTTGCTGCCCCCGGACCCCGCGCTGGAGACCTACATCGTCAAACCGGGCGGCGTCACCGTGGTGACGGTGGCCGGCGATGACCGGGTCAGGATCGTCGACCGCTACGGGGGTCAGCTCGCCGAGCTCAGCGTTCTGGACGGCGAGGGACGGGAGCGGGCCGAGGCGATCGGAATGCGCGCCGACGGGCCGGCGACGCGGACTGCAGGATCTGCTCCGCGCCGGCGCGGACGAGTTCCTCGGGCAGCTTCACCTGTTCGGGCTCACCCCGCACGATGCCCGCGCGGTGCGGCTGTTCAGCGCCGAGTCCGACCCCGGGCAACCAGGTCTCGTTCACGGCCGCGGAGGCGCTGACGCTGGTTCTGGCCGCCCCCGGCGGCCGGGTGATCGACGGCGAGAAGCCGGCCTCTGAGCTGATGCTGGAGGTCCGCCGGGCCAGCCCTCGACCCCAGTCCGAGCTGGAGCTGCCGCCACCGCTGGCCGAGCCGCGTCTGGACTTCCGCGTCGACAAGGCCAGTGCCGCCGCGTACGAGGTCCGCTCTGGTGAATACATCCAGATCCTCGACGTCAAGGGCCGTCAGTGCTCGGACTTCCTGGCCTTCGGACGACGCCAGCTCGAGGCGGGCGTCGAGCGCGGACTGGACGCCACCGTCACCCGCACCCTGATGGGCAATGCCTACCCGATGCCAGGGCTCTACGGGAAGTTCTACGACCTGGACATGCAGCCGCTGGTCGAGATCGTCCGGGACACCGTCGGCCGCCATGACACCTTCGCCCTGGCCTGCCAGGCCAAGTACTACGACGACCTCGGCTACCCCGGCCACATCAACTGCACTGACAACTTCAACCGTGAGCTGGCCCCATTCGAGATCGCTCCGCGCCGGGGCTGGGAGGCGCTCAACTTCTTCTACAACACCGCCTTTGATTCCAACCTGCAGTTGATCTCCGACGAACCCTGGTCGCGCCCGGGCGACTACGTGATGTTGCGTGCGATGACCGACCTGGTCTGCGCATCATCGGCCTGCCCGGACGACATCGACCCATCCAATGCCTGGGAGGTGACCGATGTCCACGTCCGCGTCTATCCACCTGAGAATCGGTTCTCAGTGGCCATCGCCCGTCGCGTGAGCGCCGACGCAGAGCCGGTGCTGACGCGCGAGAGCGCTTTTCACCCGCGCACGTCCGAGCTGACCAAGAGCTTCGTCGAGTACCGCGGGCTTCTGGCTGCCGCATTGCTTCGACAACGAGGGCGCGATCGCCGAGTACTGGGCCTGCCGGGAGAAGCTGGCGGTGATGGACCTATCGCCGCTGCGCAAGTGGGAGGTGCTGGGTCCCGACGCCGAGCTGCTGATGCAGCGCACGGTCACCCGCGACATCCGCAAGCTGGCGGTCGGCCAAGTGGTCTACACCGCCCTTTGCAACGAGACCGGCGGGATGATCGACGACGCAACCGTGTTCCGCCTCGGGCCGGACAACTTCCGCTTCGTCGGCGGCGACGAGTACGACGGGATCTGGCTGCGCGAGGTCGCAGAGCGAGAGGAGCTGCGGGCGTTCGTCAAGCCCACGACCGACGAGCTTCAGAACATCGCGGTGCAGGGGCCCGAGAGCCGGGCCGCGCTGGCCGAGATCGTGTGGACCCCGCCGACCCAGACCAGCTTCACCGACCTGAAGTGGTTCCGCTTCCTGATCGGGCGGATCGGGGGCCACGACGGCATCCCGATCATCGTCTCCCGTACCGGGTACACGGGCGAGCTCGGCTACGAGATCTTCTGCCACCCGTCCGACGCACCGGCGGTGTGGGACGCGATCTGGGAAGCCGGCCTGCCCCGGGGAATCAAGCCGCTGGGACTCGAGGCCCTGGACATGCTGCGGATCGAATCGGGACTGATCTTCGCCGGCAATGAGTTCGATGACCAGGTCGATCCGTTCGAGGCCGGGATCGGTTTCGCCGTGGCGCTGGGTGACGAGCCGTTCATCGGCTCGGACGCGCTGGCCGAGCGCAAGGAGCACCCGCAGCGGCAGCTGGTCGGCCTCGAGCTCGAGGGCAACGAGGTCGCCGGGCACGGTGACGAGGTGTACGCGGGGCGCCGGCGCGTGGGCGTCGTGACCAGCGGCACGCGCAGCCCCACGCTGCGCCGCTCGATCGCCCTGTGCCGGATGAACGTCCAGTACGCCGAACTCGGCACCGAGGTCGAAATCGGCAAGCTCGACGGGTTGCAGAAGCGGATTCCGGCCCGCGTCGTACGATTCCCCTTCTATGACCCGGAAAAGCAGCGTCCGCGCGCGTGAGCGAAGAATTGGCGTGACCGACGGGGTGGCGCGAGCGCGGTGAGCAGCCCGGAGGGCATCGCTCGTCTGACCCGGGTGGCTCGCCCCACCGGCAGCGCGGGCCTGATGGCGCCCGTGAGGCAGTCGCCCAAGCCGCCGTCGGCACCCTCCGGGCCCGGCCTCACCGCTCCCACCGGCGTCGCCACGCTGACGCCCAAGGCGGCCGCGGTCGAGCAGCAGGCGCGTGAGCTGCGCCACGTCATGGGCCGGTTCGCCACCGGCGTGACGGTGGTGACGACGATCGACCGGGACACGATCCACGGAATGACGGCCAACGCGTTTCTCTCGGTCTCCTTGCGCCCGCCGCTGGTGCTGGTCTCGCTCGGACGTTGCCGGATGAACGAGATGCTGCCCCGCACCGGGCGCTACGGAGTCAGCGTCCTGGCTCACGACCAAGCCGACTTTGCGGCCCACTTCGCCGCTCAGCGCCAGGCGCCCGAGGAGCCCAAGTTCGACTGGCACGAGGGCCTGCCGCTGCTCTCGGGGGCGCTGGCTCACCTCGCGTGTCGGGTGGTCGATGTCCACCCTGCCGGCGACCACGTGCTGTGGATCGGAGAGGTCGAGCACCTCGAGCACAAGGATGGGCAGCCGTTGCTGTTCTACACCGGCCGCTTCGGAACGCTGCGCGAGGCGCGCGACCGGGCCGAGAACGAGTAGCGACCGCAGCACCCTCGAGGGACGCCGCGGCTACTCCCCGACCCAGACCAGACAGTTCGCCTCGCGCCGTACGGCGCGGGCGGCAGCTCGGTAGCGCCGCGCTGGAACCATCGTTCGGTCTGGACCGAACACGAATAGGCCGACCTCACGGTCGCGAACGAGCTCGAGCAGCGCCTTGACCGGGCGCGGACTTGAGACCCGCAGCAGCTCGGTGCGGATCCCCAGCGCCGCCGCCCGCGCCGCGCTGGCGCGGACCGCCTCGAGGTCCTCCTCGTGAGGCAGCGTCGCGTATTCCGGCGCCAGCATCGCGGTCAGCGGATACGGGCGCAGGCTCATCGCGTTGGCCAGGATCAGCGAGCCTCCGCTCTCCAGTGCACTCTCCAGCGCGATCCGCTCCGCGGTGGCATCGACGCGCACCGACAGCGTGCCGAGCAACACCGGGCGCCGCCGGGCGCCGGGGGTGCCTGCTGCCGGCGCGTCGATCCTGCCGATGTCGGTGGCCGCGGGCATCGTCGTTTGCATGATCGCAGGCCCGCTATGTCGGGCTTAATCGGCCGCCAACGAATTGACCACCTTTGAACAAAATGGTATAAGAGCGCATCGTTCGCGTACATGCTGTGAGGTACACCTGTTCGGCGACCGGGGCGCGCAGTCCCAAGGAGGGTTGAGTCTTGGCCACAGCCACTGTCGAAGAGGTACAGCTCCTCAAGACCTTGCGTTGGTGGGACGGGTTCGTGATCGCGCTGTGCAATCCGGGCTTCCTGCTCGGAAGCCTCGGCTTCACGCTCGGCATCTTCGGCGTCACCGGGTCGATGATCCTGTGGGGCCTGTCGGCGGCGATCGGGATGCTCCAGGCCTGGATCTATTCCGAGCCGGCGACCATGTTCGGTCATCGCAGTGGCGGCATCTCGCTGTACGCGCACGAGGGTTGGCGGCGCTACACCACCCTGGTCGGACCCCTGGCCGCATTCGGCTACTGGATCGGCTGGTCCGTCGTGCTCTCGATCTTCGGCAAGATCATCGGCGACCTGGCTACGGCGCAGTGGTGGCCGAAGTCGACGTGGACGGTGACGATCTTCTCCAACCACCTCGGCCTCCCCCACTTCATCGCCATCGGGGCGATCCTGTTCGTCTGGGCCTTCAACATCTTCGGCCTGCGCCTCGCCGTGTGGTTCACCTACGCCTGCGCGGCCCTGCTGATGATTCCGCTGGCCCTGTTCATCATCGGGCCCTACGTCACCGGCGACTGGCACTCCTCCAACGTGCACGCCACCTTCACCGGACCGTGGGGCGGGATCAAGCTGGCGCTGGTCTACATGTTCATCCTCGCCTGGTCGGCCTACGGAACGGAGGCCACGGCCACGTTCGCGCCTGAGTACAAGGACGAACGGGACACGCATATGGCGCTGCGCACCTCCGCCATGTTCATGCTCCTCGTCTGCCTGCTGCTGCCGCTCGGTCTCGGCGGCGTGACGGGCGCCGTACCGTCGGCGACCGCGGAAGGCCAGTTCTACACCTCCGCGATGCAGACGATCGTCGGCCACGGTGCTGCCGGCTTCTTCACGATCTGCATCATCGCCAGCCTGCTGCTGTCGATGACGTCTTCGACCGCGGACGCGGGACGTGCGCTGTTCGGAATCTCGCGCGCGGGTATGACGATCAAGCAGTTCGGCGTGCTGAACCGCTTCCACGTCCCGGCCCGGGCGATGACCATGGACCTGTTCGTGAACATCGCGCTGGTGATCCTGATCAAGTCCAACCTGGCGATCCTCTACCTGAGCAACATCGGCTACGTGCTCGCGCACGTATTCGCGCTCAGCGGCTTCCTGCTCCTGCGCCGGGATCGGCCCGACTGGCCGCGCCCGATCAAGGTGGGCAGCGGGTGGCTGCCGGTCGCAGCCTTCCTGTGTGTGCTGAACGCCGTCTTCCTGGTCGTCGGCGCGCTCGCGCCGAAGCTCAACGGCTACGGCACGTGGACCGACTTCTGGATCGGCATTGGCGTCCTGCTCGGCTCGCTGCTGCTGTTCTTCTACCGCCGCGTGGTGCAGGACAAGGAGTCGATCCACATGCGTGAGGAGACTCCGGCCGTGCCGGACGACGCCGAACGGGCGCTGCTGGGCCTGCCCGCGACAACCGCAGTCGGAGGCTGACACCGTGGACACGATCGTCCTCGGTTACGACGACACCGAGGCGTCCAGGCGAGCTCTGGCGCGAGCGGTTCAGCTCGTCAAGGCGTTCGGCTCGAAGTTGGTGGTGACCAGCGTTGCGCCGGTGAATACGCCCGCGACGGCGCGCTCGGCCGGTCCCGATCCGGTGGACAGCCCGGCCGAGCACGCGGCCGAGCTGGCCGCGGTGCGCCGCCAGCTCGAGGCTGAGGGGCTGACCGCGCAGTACGTCGAAGTGGTCGGCCATCCGGCCGAATCGATCGTCTCCGTAGCCAGTGAGCATCGCGCCGACCTGATCGTCGTCGGGACACGCGAGGGCGGGCTGCTGGAACGGCTGCTCGGGATGAGCGTCAGCGACAGCGTCGCCCACCGCGCCCACTGCGACGTCCTGATCGTGCACTGAGAGCGCGACGCGTCTAGCGCTCCCAGAGCTCGCGTGCCGCGCGCGTGCCACTGCGCAGCGCGCCCTCCATCAGCCCGTGCCAGCTCCCCGCCGTGTGCTCGCCGGCAAACGAGATCGGTCCGACCGGGCGGATCAGTTGCGTGTCGTCCATCGGCGAGCTGACCGAGCGGGCCGAGTACGCGCCGCGGGCCCACGGGTCGGGGTCCCATTCGGAGATCAGAGCGGACCCGGGGTCCAGGTCGAGGTCGGGCCGCAGCGCCGCCAGCGAGTCAACCCAGCCTTCCGGGCCGGCGCGCACGTCGAGCCGGGCCAGGGCCTGCGCCGTGCCGGCGAACGCCGCCACAAACGGCAGCGGCGCGCCATCTGAACCCAGCTGGGTGTAGCACCAGTAGCGCTCAGGGACCGACATCGTCGCGCTCGGCGGCGCGACCGAGCGCAGCCCCACGAACAGCTTGGCGGCATGCCCGAAGCACACCGCATCGAGCGCGCGGACCTTGGCCTGCGGGAGCGGTGGCTCGAAGGCGATCTCGCCCGTCACGGTTGCCGGGACGGCCAGCACCAGGCCGTCGGCCGCATGCTCGACGCCGTCTCCCCGTACCCGCACTCCGCCCGCGTCCCAGGCCACCTCGCGCACCGGCGCGCCAAGCCGCAGGCGATCCCCCAGCTCCGCGGCGAGCGCATGGGCCAGACGGTCGTTGCCGCCCTCGAGCGTGAAGGTGTCGAACTCGCCGAATGACCCCGCTCCCTCGGCCAGTGCCGCCGCCTGCAGATCATCGGCCGGGTGGGTGCAGCTGATCTCCAGCCGGGCGCAGATCGCCTGGGCGGCGGCGGGCGGCAGCTCGGCCGTGCTCAGAGCGTCACGCACGGTTCTCGCGCCGGCCCACGAATCGGCGTCGAGCGAGGCCAGGGCGCTCCTCACCTCGATCAGTGTGACCGGATCACCGCCGCGCGGTTCGCGGTACCCGTACAACGTGCCCTTGCGGACCAGCGGTAACCCGAGTCGTCGGCACAGCGCCAGCATCTCCGCGTAATCGGGCAGCACAAATTCAGCCCCGCGCTCGATCACCGCGCCGGCGAACGGAACCGACCACACGCGGCCGCCCACGCGGTCCCGAGCCTCCAGCACGACCACCTCCGCCCCCGCTCGGCGCAGCTCGTCGGCCGCGGCCAGCCCGGCAAAGCCGGCACCGACGACAATCGCTCTCACCGCAGGATTATTCCGGCTCGATTTCCCAGCTCGGGAGCTCGGCGATGGCTCGCCGGAAGCGCTTCTTGTGCAGCGGCCGCGCGAACATGCTCCAAGCGGTGGCGCCGAACGCGACCACGACCAGTCCCCCGAAGGCCTGGCCCATAATGATGAAGGCGATCACGCAGATCAGCGCGAGCACGCTGATGGCGATCGGGATCCGCCGGTAGCGCATCTGCGTGCGCCGGATCTGCGCATAGGACTCGAGCGGGATCTGCCGCGTGTTCCAGGTCCGCCCGCACTTCTCACAGGTCCACCGCTCTCCGTAACGGAGATAGTTCCGCTCGCCGCATTTGCAGGTCAGCGTGATCCGCGGGCCGCGGCGAACCGATCGGGGCAGCACCGCCTCGGCCGCGATATCGGTGGTCTCCGCGGCGGCCACCTAGTGCTCTGGCGGCTCCCAGCCCTCGAGCACGGGCGGCTGGTAATCGGTACCGACGGTACGTGAGTTCTCCACCCACGGACCGAGCTCCGGCTGCGGAAACTTGGTGTGCCGTTCCTTGAGCATGATCCCGTAGGAGTTGCCCGACTGCAGGTGCTTGATCAGCACCTTGCGCGCGATCTCGTGCTCCTGGCCCTCCGGGATCGGGAAGTAGATCTTGATGAACGAGTTGGAGTAGCGGTCGAACACCGCCGGGGTGCCGTCCTCCTGCAGCAGCTCGACATCCTCGAGCCAGTTGATGTCCGGTCCGGGCGTGGCCGCCATCAGGTCGATGTCGGCGACCAGGCTGATGTCCTCCTGGTAGGGGAAGCGCCGGCCCGACAGGTATTCGGCGTCGATCCCGAACACCTTGTCGGGTTCGCCCGGCATGCGGTGACCCTCGCCGCCCGCACTCATCGGGCGCGCACCTCTCCGGCACCGTCGCGGTCAGGGGATGGTGCAAACAGGTCGATCGGATTCTCGATGTGGCGCTCCAGCAGGCGCTTGATCTCGTCCAGGGCACGATCCTCGGACACCCCGGGAATGTAATTCGTCCCGGCCAGGGGCACCCGCGCCATCGCGGCTGCCTCCGTGGTCAGCGCGGCCAGATCCTCTGGCTCCAGGTTGTGCACGTCGGTTTTTCCGCATGCCCGAGCCAGCATCTGGCACTCGAGGGTCAGCGTGTGCAGGAAGTTGTACACGCGGTTGGCCGCGTCATCGACGACGAGCCGCTTGCGCAGCTCCGGATCCTGGGTGGTGATGCCGACAGGACATCGACCGGTGTGGCAGTGGTAGCAGCGGCCCGCCGGTACGCCGACGGTGCCCTCGTAGTCGGTGACCCCGGGGATCTCCTTGTTGCAGTTGAGCGCCATCAGGGCGGAGTGCCCGATCGCCACCGCAGTCGCGCCGAGCGCCAGGCACTTGGCCACGTCGCCTCCGTTGCGGATGCCGCCGGCCACGACGAGATCGATCTCGTCGGCTAGGCCGACGTCCTCGAGCGCACGCCGCGCCTCGGGAATCGCCGCCATCAGCGGAACCCCGGTCTCCTCGGCCGCCACGTGCGGGCCGGCTCCGGTCCCACCCTCGGCACCGTCGAGATAGATGATGTCCGGACCGCACTTGGCCGCCATCCGCACGTCGTCGTAGACGCGAGCGGCGCCCAGCTTGAGCTGGATCGGGATCTCGTAGTTGGTGGCCTCGCGGACCTCCTGGATCTTCAGCGAGAGATCGTCGGGACCAAGCCAGTCAGGGTGCCGCGCCGGAGAGCGCTGGTCGATCCCGGCGGGCAACGAGCGCATCTCCGCCACCTGCTCGGTCACCTTCTGGCCCATCAGGTGTCCGCCCAGGCCGACCTTGCAGCCCTGGCCGATGAAGAACTCGCAGGCGTCGGCGAGCATCAGGTGGTGGGGGTTGAAGCCGTAGCGGCTCTGGATCAGCTGGTAGTACCACTTGGTCGAGAGATCGCGCTCGGGCGGGATCATGCCGCCCTCCCCCGAGCAGGTCGCCGTGCCCGCCATCGACGCACCCTTGGCCAGCGCCATCTTGGCCTCGAGCGACAGCGCGCCGAAGCTCATGCCGGTGATGTAGACGGGGATGTCGAGCTCGATCGGCCGCTTGGCGAAGCGCGCCCCGAGCACCGTCTTGGTGGTGCACTTCTCCCGGTAGCCCTCGATCACGAACCGCGTCAAAGTACCGGGCAGGAACATCAGCTCGTCCCAGTGCGGGATCTTCTTGAACATCGAGAACCCGCGCATCCGGTAGCGCCCGAGCTCTGACTTCACGTGGATGTCATCGATCACCTCGGGGGTGAAGATGCGACTGTGGCCGAGCTGGTTGCGCTGGCTCGGAGCGTTCTCGTCTGTGGCCATGCTTTCTCCTAGAGGACGAGCTTGCGCTCGGAGGGCTCGAGCGAGTCGTAGTTGTAGAGCTTCTTGCCGCACACGAACTTCTGGAACCGAGGTGGCGCGCCGAGCTCGTAGCTTCGGAACTTGCGCTCGATCAGCTCGGTGTCAGCGTCGGTCCACTCCCCGGGGACGCAGTCGATCCCCAGCGAAGCGACCTTGCCGCCGACGTAGAGGACGCCGTCGTACATCGAGTCGCCGAGTCCGTTGCCGACATTGCCGCAGATGATCTGACGACCGCGCTGCATCATGAAGCCGGTCATCGAGCCGGCGTCGCCCAGCACGATGATCGTGCCGCCCTTCTGGTCGATCCCCGTACGCGCCCCGACCCGGCCCTTGACGATCAGATCGCCACCCCGGATTGCGGCGCCAGTGAGCGATCCGGCGTTGCTGTCGATCGTGACCACGCCGGACATCATGTTCTCGGCCGCCGACCAGCCAACGCGGCCGGTGATGTGGATCTCCGGGCCGTCGATGATCCCGCAGGCGAAGTAGCCGAGGCTGCCCTCGAAGGTGATCCGGCAGCGGGTGAGGATGCCCACCCCGAGGGAGTGGCGCGCCCCGGGATTGCGCACGGTGACGTTCTTGACACCCTCGTCGTAGAGCAGGCGGCGCAACTCGAGATTGATCTGGCGGGTGGTCAGCTCGCGGGCATCGAACGTGGCGTCCTCGCCGTCGATCTCGGCGATCCGCGGGACCGTCTCGCCGAGCTCGACCAGGCCGCGCGGGTCAAAGCGCGCCTCTGCCGGTCCCTGGCCGTCAACGGTTACCGCGTCCATACCATCACCTCGCTCTCAAACGGGTCGTAGGTTTCGATCTCGTGGTCGATCACCGCGCGGATCGCCATCTCCTCGGAAGCCAGCGCGACCATGTCCTCGCCCTCGTAGAGCACGAGCGGCTTGGCCGCGAGTTCGTCCTTGGCCATCCCCAGCGCGTCGTCGGACACGCAGATGTAGGTGAACACGCCGTCGAGATCCTCGAGGCTCTGGCGCATCGCGTCCTCGAGCGAGTCGCCTCCCTCCATCCTCTGGGCCAGATACACGGCGATGATCTCCGAGTCGCACTCCGAGGCGAACCGGTGACCGGAGCGCTCCAGGCGCCGGCGCCACTGGTGATAGTTGGTCAGCTGGCCGTTGTGGACCACGGCAACGTCCGAGAATGGATAGGCCCAGTAGGGGTGGGCGTTGGAGATGTCGACGTCGGACTCGGTGGCCATCCGCACGTGGCCGATGCCGTGAGAGCCGATATACGCGTCGAGGCCGTACTCGCCTCCCACCGTGCTCGCGTCGCCGAGGTCCTTGACGATCTCCAGCGAGTGCCCGACCGAAAGCACCTCGGCGCCCGGGACCGACTCGACGTGGTCGGCCAGATGCTTGAGCTCGCCGCCGTAGGACAGCATCACGGTCAGGGTGTACTCGTTGGTGTCCTCGATCGAGTCCACCTGGGCGCCGGCGGACCGCAACCTCGACTCCACCTCGGAGCGCCGGCGGCGCATCGTGTCCGAGTAATCGAACTCGTCGTGGTCGCCGCCGTCGGCCAGCTTGATCCGCAACACCAGATCGGCGCTCGGCGGACGGTAGAGAGCGAATCCCGTCGAGTCCGGCCCTCGATGCTTCATCGACTGGAGCATCGCCGTCATGTCGCGCCCGATCCGATGCGCGCCGTCTCCGTTCTTATAGATGATTCCCGCGATTCCGCACATAGCGTTCTCCGTCCCGGCCGCCGCCCCTTAGGGCAGCACCTCCATGTATTCGTCGCGCTCCCAGTCGGTGACCGCGGCCAGATATCGCTCCCACTCATCTCGCTTGTAGTGCTGGAAGACCTTGTACAGGCGACCGGGCATCGCGCTGCGGACCACCTCATCGGCGGCCAGCGCATCCAGCGCCGCGCCGAGGCTGTCCGGCACCTTCTCGATGTCCGCGCCCTCCTTGAGCAGCTCGTAGGTGTTCCCCTGCTGTGGCGGTCCCGGATCCAGCTGGCGCCGGACGCCGTCAAGCCCCGCGCGCAGCAGCGTCGCGATCGTCAGGTACGGATTGCATGAGGAGTCGACGCCGCGATATTCGAACCGTCCGCCGGCGGCCACGCGCACCGTCGTGGTCCGGTTCTGCCAGCCCCAGTTCTTGTAGATCGGCGCCCAGAAACCGGTGTCCCACATCCGGCAGTAGGAGTTGACGGTCGGGTTGCCGACGCACATCAGGGCCGGAAAATGCTCCAGCATGCCGCCGAGGAAGTGGCGCGCCAGCTCCGAGAGCTGCGCCGGGCCATCCGGATCATGGAAGACGTTGTGCCCGCTCTCGTCCATCAGCGTGAAGTGGTGGTGATGTCCATTGGCCGAGACGCCGGTGAACGGCTTGGGCATGAACGACGGCAACAGGTTGTGCTTGCGTCCCACGGCCGCGCACACCTGGCGGTAGGTCGTGATGTTGTCCGCCGTGCGCAACGGCCGGTCGAAGCGGAAGTTCAGCTCGAGCTGCCCGGGGGCGTCCTCGTGGTCGCCGTAGCTCATGTCCAGGCCGAGGGCCTGGCCGTACTCGACGACGTCGAGCAGCACCGGCCGCAGTTCCTCGAACTGATGGATGTGGTAGCAGTACGGCTTGGTCACGCCCTCGGGCTCAGCGCCCTCGGTGCCTCGCTTGAGCCACATCATCTCGGGCTCGATGCCGATCAGGAACTGATAGCCGAGCTCCTGCTCGAACTCATGCGCGATCCGCTTGAGGTTCTGGCGGGGATCGGCATCCAGCAGCTCTCCGGTCTCGGTGTCGTAGCAGTCGCAGTAGACCCGCGCCACCCGCGAGTCCCATGGCAGCACGGCGAAGGTGTCGAGGTCGGCGACGGCCGCGAGCTCCGACTCCTCGGGACCGAACCCGATGTAGTTGCCGTAGCGGTCGGTGAACAGGTTGGCCGTGGCGCCGTAGACGAGCTGGTAGCCCTTCTCGGCCACCTGGGAGAAGAACGAGGACACGACCCCCTTGCCCATCACCCGGCCGGTGATCGAGACCTGCTGGAAGAAGACGTACTTGATGCCCTCCGCCTCGATGCGCCGGGTCAGCGCCTCGATCTTCTGCGCCCGGCCGGGCGCGCTGCGCGCCTCTTCGAGCGTGGCCGGCGGTGGGTCGATCCGCGCGCTCGCCAAAACCTCATCGACGCCGCCACCGAACAGCATGGCCGGCGAGACCTGCTCAGGTCCTTCTGCTGCGCCCTGCTCGGCAATCGCCATCTCCGCTCCTTTCATCGCCCCCTCCGCGGCGCAGGCGATGTCCGCCCCGAACGCTCACGCAGACTGTACAAATTGGTACACAGGGCGGGTTATACCACCTGAAAATCGGCACCGCAAGGCTGCCCGCACGCCCGCGCTGCGGTTAAGGTTGACGCCGGGCCCCCGGCCGCTGTACCGTGTTGCGTACTAGGCAATAGCGTTGCGTAAAGCGCAATGGCCTGCAAATGTGTGGACCCCGCGAAGGAGCCAGTCATGTCCGAGCCTCTCCCCTCCTCGGTTCCGGTGCTGGTCATCGGCGCCGGCGTTCACGGCCTTTCGACCGCCTGGCACCTGGCCCGCGACGGACAGCAGGTGCTGGTCGTGGACAAGCAGGGCGTGGGCGCTGGGGCATCGGGGATCGCCTGCGGCGTGGTGCGCAACAACTACTTCCAGCCCGCGATGTCCGAGCTGATGGCGGCCTGCGTCGAGGTCTGGGAGTCCGACCCGGAGACCCTGCACTATCACGGCAGCGGCTACGTCGCGCTCGGACCTCCGGCTCAGGAGAGCGACCTCATCGAGGTGTTCGAACGTCAGCAGCGGATCGGCTACCCATCCGAGCTGCACGTCGGCGAAGCCGAGGTGCGTGAGCACATGTGCTCGCTCTACCCGGACTGGCGCGCGAGCGGGCTGACCGTCTGCCTGCACGAGCACGCCGGCGGGTACGCGTTCAACCAGGAGAGCATGCACGGACTGGCGGAAAAGGCCCAGGCCGCCGGGGCGCAGATCCGGACCGGCGTAGAGGTCACGGGCTTCGAGTTCGACAGCAGCGGCGCGGTCACCGAGGTCAAGACCACCGCGGGTCCGATTGCGGTCGAGCAGGTGGTGGTCGCGGTCGGTCCGTGGATCCCCTCGCTGTGGGCGCAGCTGGGCCTCCCGGACCGCCTCGATGTCCGCCAGCCGGATGGAACCGTCCACGAGGACCTGCCGATGTGGACGTACTGGTACCTCCAGGAGGGCGAGCTGGCGATCGATCCATCGATCTTCGTGACCGCCGACGGCAGCGACTCGCCAGTGCTGCATGTCGACAGTGACCAGCCCTTGCGTGATGAAGCCGGGCACCTGCTGGAGGGTGAGCCCTGGGGCGTTTACTTCAAACCGGATCGCGACTCCATTCAGGGCGGCGCCCAGCCGCTGCGCGTGGGCGATCACTTCAAGGTCGACCCCTACCCGACCGGGACCGTCGACCCGGCCTTCCCGGATATGTGGTCAGCGGCGCTGTCGCACTGCCTGGGGCGGTTCGAGGGCGCCCGCCAGAAGTACCGGCAGGTGCGCTCAGGTGGCGCAGGAGCGTTCACCGTGGACAACTTCCCGGTGTTCGACCACATGCGTCCGAACGTGTTCGTGGCCGCGGACTCCAACCACGGATACAAGATGATCGCCGTAGGCCGTGAAATCGCCAAGATCCTGGGCGGCGAGCATTCCTCCCTGCTGGCGCCGTTTCGATACGAGCGCTTCCGGACCGGGGAGCTGCACCCTGTATCGCACAGCCCCTACCCCTGGAGCTGAGAGGTCCGACGCCCTACTCGGGCTCGGGCCCGCCGAGCGCGCGAGCGGTCTCCAGCGCGGCTCGGCGCAGCGGCGCGCGGAGCGTCCTGCGCTTGGCGGCCGGCAGCCTCGCCGCCGGCCCCTGCAGCCCGATGATCGCCAGCAGCCGCCCATCGCGGCCCAGCACCGGCGCCGCCAGCGCGTTGAGATCGGGCTCACGCTCGCCGACCGCCTCGGCGCTGCCGCTGCGGCGGACCTCGGTCAGCTGCTCGGCGAGCGCCCGCCGGTCGGTGATCGTCTTCTCGGTGTAGGCGCGCAGCGGAGATCGGTCACCGCTCACGGCGCCGAAGGCCAGCATCACCTTCCCCGCGGCGGTGGCGTGCGGAACGCTCGGGCGGCCCAGACGCGCCATCGAGACCACGCTGGCGGCCGACGGGACGAAGTCCACCGTCACGGCCTCATCCTCGCCCGGGATCGACAGCGTGGCGCTCTCGCCGGTCTCCTGCACCAGCCAGGCCAGCCAGGGCCGCGCCAGCTCGCGCACGTCGAGCTGAGCCAGGACCCGGTCTGAGAGCTCGACCAGCTTCAGCCCCAGCCGGTACGGCCCGCCCGGCGAGCGCTCGACGATCCGGCCTCGCTCGAGGGTGGCCAGCAGCCGGGAGGCGGTGCTGGCGTTGACGCCGATCCGGCGCGCCAGCTCGTTCACCCCCACACCCGCCTCACTGGCCGCCAGCGCGTCGAGCAGCGCCAGCGCGCGGGTCACCGAGCCGACGGTCTGGCCGGTCTCGCGGTCGCCGTCTCGCGTCGGCATCGCGGCGCGGCGCCTCAGCTCGCGCTACGCCGGGCGCGCGCACGCCGCCGGCGCGGGGCGGCCCCGGCACCGCGGGCCGCGCGCACGTTGACCACCGGGGCCGGGCGCGTCGACTCGAGCGAGCGCATCACCATCACGTCGATTCCCCCGGGAGCGAAAAGATCGCGTGAGTAGGCCACGCGCTCGTCCCGGCCGGCGAAGATCAGCTCCTCGAGCTCCAGCACCGCCTTGGCGCTGCGCACCCCGAGCAGCTTGCTCGCCCGCTCACGGGGGCTGAGCAGCGATGGGATCACTCGCGTCCGGGCGTAGGTCACCGGCACGCCGAGCTCGATCAGCACGTCCAGCACCATCTTGCCGTGCTCGAGCGCCGCCCTCAGCTCTGGCTCCGGGGGGAGCGCGACATTAGGGTGCACGACGTCGAACATCACTGCGACCGGATTCCCGTCGGCGATCAGCGTGCGGGAGATCGTCGTGGCCCGCGCGTTGGCGGCCAGACCGAGGGCCTCTCCGGCCTCGCCCCCGACCGCGCGGCGCTCGATTCGCACCTCGACCCCGAAAGCTTCAGCCCGCGCCGGGTGGCCACCGACGAGTACGGCTCCAACCGCTCGAGTCGTTCGTCCAGGGCGCTGGCCGCGGCCGTGCGGCCGACGAAGGTGCCACTGCCCTGCCGGCGGACGATCTCGCCGCCCTGCTCGAGGCGGTGCAGGGCGCTGCGCAATGTGCCGCGGGAGACGCCCAGCATCGCTGCCACCTCGTGCTCGGGCGGCAGGCGGTCGCCCTGGCGGTAGCGCCCAGCCGCCAGCCAGTTGTGGAGCGCCTGCTCAGCGCTGTCGACCAGCGACCGTACCGGCTGGTCGCCCGGCTCGCTGCCGTTCCCGGAGGCCCGCGTACGCCGAGGGTTGGGGTCTCCTGATGCCATGGCCCAGCATCAGTATCTCAGTCGCGCGCGACGAATGGACGAATTCGTCAAAGTCCCCGCGGTGCCCCGGGACCGGCCGGGCTCAGAACAACCCGACCGTCCGGCCCGTCTCGTCGATGTCCACGTTCATCGCCGCCGGGCTCTTGCCCAGCCCGGGCATCTGGGTGATGTCGCCGCAGAGGGGCACGAGCCAGCCCGATCCGGTGTACGCGCGGATGTCGCGCACAGGCAGCGTGAAGTCCTCCGGTGCGCCCAGCATCGTCGGATCTGCGGACAGCGAAAGATGCGTCTTGGCCATGCAGATCGGAAGCTTTCCCAGGCCGTCCTTGGTGAACTGCTCGATCTTCCGTTCGGCATCCGGGTAGAGGAACACGTCCTTGGCGCCGTAGACCCGCGTGGCGACCGCGGTGATCTTTTCCACGATCGAGTCGTCGTCCTGGTAGAGCATCTGGAAGTCCGCGGGCTGCTCGCAGGCCTCGACCACGGCCTGGGCGAGGTCGGCGGCGCCGACGCCGCCCTGGGCGAAGCCGTCGTTGGCCTCGGCAGCGAACGCGCCGAAGTCCAGCGCCAGGCGCCGGACCAGCTCCACCTCCTCGTCGGTATCGCCGGGGCGGCGGTTGACCGCGACCACGCAGGGCAGCCCGAACTCGCGCACGATCTCCAGGTGGCGGCGCAGGTTGGCGGAGCCCGGCCTCGAGCGCCGACCAGACCCTGCTCGCGCTCGTTGCGCGGGTCATCAGGCAGTCCGGCGTGGTGCTTGAGTGCCCTGACGGTGCATACGAGCACGACCGCGCTCGGCCGCAGGTCGCCGACCCGGCAGACGATGTCGAAGAACTTCTCCATCCCCATGTCCGAGCCGAAGCCCGACTCGGTGATCACGTACTCGCCCAGCTTGAGGCCGATCAGATCGGCGACCAGCGACGAGTTGCCGTGAGCGATGTTGGCGAACGGCCCGCAGTGCATCAGGCACGGCTGTCCCTCGAGCGTCTGGATCAGGTTCGGCTTGATCGCCTCCTTGAGCAGGACGGTCATCGCGCCGGCCGCCTCGAGGTCGTCGGCGGTCACCGCCTTGGCGCCGTCATAGCTGTGCCCGACCGTGATCGCGCCCAGCCGGCGGCGGAGATCCTGGAGGTCCTTGGACACGGCCAGGATGGCCATCACCTCGGAGGCCGCGGTGATGTCGAACCCGGTCTCGCGCGGATAGCCGTTGGCGCGCCCGCCCAGCCCGAGGGCGACCTGGCGCAGGGCGCGGTCGTTCATGTCGACCGCGCGGCGCCAGCGAGATCCGCAGCGCATCGAGGTGGTGGGGGTTGCCGTGCAGGATCGAGGCGTCGATCATCGCCGCGAGCAGGTTGTTGGCCGCGCCGATGGCGTGGATGTCACCGGTGAAGTGGAGGTTCAGGTCCTCCATCGGAACGACCTGCGTCATGCCGCCGCCGGCGGCGCCGCCCTTGATCCCGAACACCGGGCCCGAGCGAGGGCTCGCGCAGGCACAGCACCGGGCTCTTGCCGATCGCGCCCAGACCCTGGGTCAGACCGACGGCGGTGGTGGTCTTGCCCTCGCCGGCCTTGGTCGGCGTCATTCCGGCCACGCAGACCAGCTTGCCGGTCGGCGCCGAGTTCAGCCGGTCGATCACCGACAGCCCGATCTTCGCCTTGTAGCGGCCGTAGGGCTCGATCTCGTGCGGCTTCCAGCCCGATCCGCTCGGCGATCACCTCGATCGGCTCCAGCTCAGCTTCCTGCGCGATCTCCAGGCTGCTCTTCATGCTCTCTCTCCTCTGGTGGTCTCCGCGCGGGCCACTAATGACTCACTGCGGCGGCGGCAAGCTCGGACACGAGCTTGTCCTCGTAGAAGCGCTCCAGCGCGAACGGGGCGATCAGGTCGGGGGTGCGTCCTGTGGCCACCAGCTCGGCCAGCGTCTTGCCGACGATCGGCGCCGCCTTGAACCCGTAGGTGCCCCAGCCGGCACTGACGTGGAAGTTGTCGACCTCGGTCTTGCCGAGGATCGGGCTGTAGTCCGGGGAGAGATCACACAGACCCGCCCAGCTGCGCAGCAGCCGCGCTCGCTCGAGCTGCGGGAAGAGCTCCATCGCGTGCCGGGAGACCTCCTGGAGGAAGTTCAGGGTGCCCTGCATCCGGTAGGTCGTCCATGGCTCGATCTCGGCCCCGAGGAGGAACTCGCCCCGGTCGGTCTGGCTGATGTAGATGTGCATCTGCGAGGAGACGATGACCACGTCCAGCAGCGGCTTCATCGGCTCGGTCACGCAGGCCTGGAGGATGTGGGTGGTGATCGGCAGCGGCACGTTCGACCATGTCGTTGATCAGCGTGCTCCAGCCGGCGGTGCAGTTGAGCACCTGCCCGGCCTTGATCGTGCCGCGGTTGGTCCGGACCTGAGTCACGCGGTCGCCTACGCGGTCGATGCCCAGCACCTCGGTGTTCTGGTGGATCTCGGCCCCGCCGCGGTCGGCGCCCCGGGCCAGGCCCCAGACGACGGCGTCGTGGCGGATGATCCCACCCGGCGGGTGATAGAGGGCGCCCACGATCGGGAACGTCGCGTGCGGATTGTGAACCTGCATCGGCGGGCGCCAGCGCCTGGATCTCATCGGGGCCGATCACCCGCGAGTCGATCCCGTTGATCCGGTTGACCTCGGCGCGGTTGGCCATCACGAACATCGCCCGGTCGGTGTGGGCCAGGGTCAGGTGACCGCACTGGCGAGAACAGCAGGTTGAAGTTCAGATCGGCTGACAGGCCCTCGTAGAGCTTGACGCTGGCGTCGTAGAAGCGAGCGCCCTTCGGGGGTCTTGTAGTTGGAGCGCAGAATCGTCGTGTTGCGCCCCGAGGCGCCCGAGCCGATGTAGCGCTTCTCGAGGATCGCCACGTTCTTGATTCCGTGTTCCTTCTGCAGGTAGTAGGCGGTGGCCAGGCCGTGCGAGCCGCCGCCGATGATCACGACGTCGTAGGAGCCCTTGAGCTCAGGCTGCCGGCGCCACATCCGCCGCTTGCGAAAGATGTCAAGCACGGGCGCCCTCCTGCGAGGCTGGGTGATCGCGGCCAGCGCGTCGAGGCCGACCGGACCGCCGCCGAGATGCCGCGCGGCGTCCTCGACCACCGTCCACATGTACTCGCCGACCGCCCAGCCGAACAGGAACAGGAACCGGTCCTCGTCCTCGCGCACGATCAGGCCCGGCTGGCGAGCGATCGAGCCGGGCCGCAGCGCGGCCACCGGCGTCACGGCCGGGCGCAGGTCGACGGCGCAGAAGCGGGCGAAGACCTCACGGGCCAGCGGGCCGACCAGGGTCAGGGCGGCGAACACCGAGCTGACATCGGCGACGCTCGGCGTGCGTCGGCGCTCTGCGGCAATCGCCTGCTCGAGGCGCTGCTGCAGACCGGTCGCGTCGCCGGACTCACAGACGATCAGCGTGCGAGAGGCGGTCAGCGGCAGCCACCAGGCGCCCGGCAACTCGGGTCGCGCTGACCGAGCTCGAGGCTCGCGCCGCCGGCCACCGCGGCCACGGTGCTGCGCATCGTCTCCGGCGTCGGCCTGCAGCTCGAGCTTCCCCAGGTGGGAGACATCGGCCCAGCCGACGGTGCTTGCGCAGAACTCGGCCTCCTGCTCGCTCGTGGTGTAGCCCGACGGCCACGTTCCAGCCATCCTGGACCCGGAAACGTCGCGCCGGCGGCCTTGGCGCTGTCCTCCATCGGGCTGCGGGCGACCGGGCCGGCGCCGGTGGCGCCGGTGGCGTCGGCGGCGCCGGGAACTTCGGCAGCCGGCCTGAGGAAGTCCAGGCTCATGAGCGCAGCACCTTCGCCTCCGGGTCGTAGAACGGCTGGGTCTGGATCTTGGCGCTGAAGGTCTGGCCCTCGTCGGAGATCGTGATCGTGGTGCCGTCGCGCGGCCATCTGACTCGGCACCCAGGCCAGGCCGATCACCTGAGAGAGCACCGGCGAGCGTCGGGCACTGGTCACCTGCCCGGCCGGCGCGCCGCTGGGTGTCGACGACCACCGCACCCTCGGTGGGGACATGACCGTTGGCGGTCGTGAACCCGACCAGCGAGACCGCGGGCGTCTCGTTGGCGTAGTGCTCGAGCGCCCAGCGGCCGATGAAGTCCTCTTCCTTGTCGAGCTTGACGATCCAGGGCATCGCCGCGCCGTACGGCGTGGACTCCGAATCGGTGTCCTGGCCGATCAGGATGTGCATCTTCTGTAGGCGCAGGATCCGCTGGGGCTCGAGCCCGAAGGGCCGGATGCCGAACTCCTCACCCGCTCCGATCAGCGCGTCCCACACGTGCTCACCGTAGGCAGAGGGGAAGTGGATCTCGTAGCCGAGCTCCCCGACGAAGCCGATGCGCAGGATCAGGCACTGCACGCCGGCGATCGCCGCGCGCTTGGCGTCGAGGTAGGTGAAGGCCTCGGGCCCGCAGTCGAGCTCGGTGAGCTGGCTGAGGATCTCCCGCGCGCGCGGCCCGGCCAGGTTGACCGCCGAGAGGCCCTGGGTCACATCGGTCAGATGCACGTCCATGCCCCAGTCGGCCAGCCACCAGGAGAACCATTCCTCGACGGCGCCCGGCGCCACTCGAGGTCGTGGTCACGTAGAAGGTGTCCTCGTCGACGCGGCAGATCGTTCCGTCGTCGACGATCCGGCCGGCGTCCGAGCTGATCACGCCGTAGCGGATCCGGCCGGGCTTGAGGTTTGAGAAACGGTTCGGATACAGGCGGTCCAGGAATGCGCCGGCGTCCGGTCCGCGGACGAGCAGCTTGCCGAGCGTCGAAACGTCGATCAGGCCCGCCGCGCGGTGGACGGCGAGCGCTTCGCCCTCCGGGTCACCGTAGTCGTAGGCGCGCCGCCAGTCGCCGGCCCACTTGACGGTCGCGTTCAGCTCACGGTGGCGGCCGTGGATCGATGAGCGCTTGGCGGGCTCGAACGGTCGTCCTCCGAGCACGCCCATCGGCACCGATACCCAGGGCGGCCGGGCGGTCGTGGTGCCCACGTCGGCCAGGCTCTGTCCCGTCTGCTGAGCCATCAGGCGGACCGACGGGACCTGGCACATGCGCCCCTGGCACGGACCCATCGTCACCGTCGTGTAGCGCTTGGCCAGCTCGATCGAGTCGTAGCCCTCGTCGATGCTGAGGCCGACGTCCTTGCTCGTGACGTCCTCGCAGAGGCAGGCGAAGCACTTGCCGCGTCCGGCTGCCGGAGACCGGCTCGGGCACCGCCACGGCGGCGGGCGCTGCACGGCCTCGCGAGACCCGAGCCCGCGTCTGCTGCTCGCGCTCCCGTGAGCGCCTCGTCGCCCAGGCCCAGCGCGTGCGCCGCCTGCAGCCCGGCCAGCGCTCCCGAATGCTCGATCGACTCGGCGCCCTCGGCGCCCACGACCTCGCCGGCGGCGTAGATCCCGGCCGGCACGCTGTCGATCGTGAACTGGCCGCTGGCCTCGTCGTAGCGCGTCTGCGCGCCGGCCTGCAAGCAGCAGCGAGCTGGCGGGCATCGCCCCGCCGGAGACGAGCACCAGGTCGCACTCGAAGCTGCGCTCTGTCGCGCGGCTCCAGCGCGATCCTGGCGCGCTGCTGCCGCTCCGTGGCCGAGCGGCGCGAGTACCGCCCGGCGACCTGCTTGCGGCCCTTGGCTTCGATCACCGTGTGCCCTGTCAGCACCTCGACGCCCGGGCTGCGCAGCGTCTCGG
Source organism: uncultured Solirubrobacterales bacterium (assembly GCA_963844475.1). Taxonomy (GTDB): domain Bacteria; phylum Actinomycetota; class Thermoleophilia; order Solirubrobacterales; family Solirubrobacteraceae; genus Palsa-465. The sequence goes on from CAWJOL010000005.1 coordinate 221,433, forward strand.
CCAGCGGTCCCGGGTTCGGACCGCAGATCGGCCACGGCGAGATCTGCACCCCAGCTCACGCAGCGCGATCGCCGACTTGCAGCCCGCGGTCGGAGGTCGTGGCCAGCACCGCCCGCTGTCCGGGCAGCACGGAATAGAGGCTGGCCAGCCGGCGCGCGCCGCCGGCCAGCATCACGCCCGGCAGGTCGTTGCCCGCGAACACCAGTGGCTGCTCGATCGTCCCCGTCGCGAACACGTGGCTGCCGTGCGCGCACCTGGTGCAGCGTGTCGCCCTGCCAGACCGGAACCAGTCCGTCGAAGTAGGCCGAGCGCCGAAGCGCCGCTGAGGATCTCGACCCCGGCCGCCTGGGCCGCGCAGCTCTGCGCGGCCAGATCGGGCGCGCTGGGCGCCGCGTCAAGCAGCCCGCGGCCTCCGGCGCTGCGGCCCGTCGTCGACCAGCACGACGTCGGCCCCGAGTTCGGCCGCGGCGACGGCCGCGCTCAGCCCGGCGGCGCCGCCGCCGACCACCAGCACGTCGGCATGCCGACGGCGGTACTCCGTGCGCCACTCGCGGTCGGCCTGACGCTCACGCAGCTTGCCGAGACCGGCGGCGTTTCGCAGGATCTTCTCGTACAGGGGCCAGAGCCGCCGCGGCTTGATGAACGTCTTGTAGTAGAAGCCTGGAGGCGTGAACGGGCCGCCCGCCAGATCGGTCGCGCGCATCACATCGAAGTCGAGGCTGGGCCGGGCGTTGAGATGCTCGACGCGCATGCCCTCGCGGACCGGCTCCACGCACGCGCGGGCGCCGGGAGCGCCGTCGACGGCGACGATGCAGTTCGGGCACTGGCCCGCGCAGCACATCAGCCCGCGGCGGCGGTGGTACTTGAAGCTGCGTGAGAACGTGCGCTGGCCTGCGGCGTACAGCGCCGACCCGACCGTGTCGCCCTCGTAGGCCTGCACCTGCTTGCCGTCGAAGGTGAAGCTGATCAGCTTGTGGCGGGAGATCCGCTCGCCCGGCTGCTCTGCGATCCGGCTCATAGCGCCGCTCCGGGCTCGGCGCCGGTCGGCTCCGAGCCCACACCCGGGCCGGGGCCCTGGCCGGCGAGATCGTCGACCTCCGCCGGGCGTGCGGTGAACAGCACCTCGTTGGTGCTCGTGTTGCGCTCGGCGATGAACCAGGCACGGCACCCCGAACGATGGAACCACCATTCGCGCTGCACCCCGGCCGTGTTGCGCCGGAAGTAGTTGTAGGTGTTCAGCTCCCGGAAGCTCGGGTTGGCGGGCGGGCGCGAGGAGATCTCGCCGCCGAAGCCGAAGTCGGTGACCTCACGGACGCCGCAGTTTGGGCAGGTGAGCAGGAAGGACATCGGGTGCCGGCACAGAACCTAGAACTGGTCGACTGATTCTGTCCAATATCGAATCAGGCATGATTGATCTGGTTTTCGAATCAGGGAGATGCCATGGAGCTTCGCCAGCTGAGCTATTTCGTCGCCGTCGCCGAGGAGCTGCACTTCCGCCGGGCGGCGGCTCGGCTGCACATCTCACAGCCGCCGCTCAGCCAGCAGATCCATCAGCTGGAGACCGAGATCGGCTGCACCCTGCTCGCGCGCACCCGCCGGCGCGTGGAGCTGACTGCCGGCCGGCGAGGCGTTTCTGCACGACGCCCGTCGTCGTGCTGGCGGAGCTGGAGGGCGCCATCGCCACCGCGCAGCGCATCGGTTCCGGCCAGACCGGCCGGCTCCGGGTCAACTTCGTCGGCTCCGCCCTGCTCTCGATCGTGCCCGGCGCGGTGCAGCGCTTTCGCAGCGCCCGCCCCAACGTCGAGATCCAGATCCGTGAGCGGCCGACAGTGGAGCAGGTCAGGGCGGTCATCGCCGGGCACCGTCGACGTCGGTCTGGTCCGGCCCCCGTTCGACGCGCAGGACGAGCTACGCGCCGAGGTCGTCCTGCGCGAGCGGACGGTGGCGGCGCTGCCCAGCGACCATCCGCTGACCGGCTGCGACGCGTTCCCCTGCGGCGCCTGGCCGCCGAACCGCTGGTCCTGTTTCCGCGCAGCCAGGCGCCGGGCTTTCACGATCTTCTGATCAGCAGCCTGGCCGCCACCGGCATCAACCCGAGCGTGTTCCAGTACGCGCCGGAGATGACCACGATCGTCGGGCTGGTGGCCGCCGGAATGGGCTTCTCGCTGGTGCCGGCTTCGGTGGCGCGGCTCGGGCCTGGACGGCGTGAGCTACCGGCCGGTGGCGGGCGCTCCCCACTCGGAGCTGATCGCGATCACGCGGGCCGATGACAGCTCGCCGCTGGTGCGGACGTTCATCGAGCGGGCCAAGGGCCAGGCCTGATACGCAACCCGATATAACCTCGCGCCCGATGCTGATCCGCCACGCCGACCCGGCCCGCGACGCCGCCGGCTGTGCCGCGGTCTACGCCCCCTACGTGCAGTGACACGGTGATCTCCCTGGAGGAGGATCCGCCGAGCCGCGGACGAGCTTGCCCGGCGGATCGAGCAGTTCTCCGCCACTCACGCGTGGCTGGTCGCGGAGATCGACGACGAGGTCGCCGGCTTCGCCTACGCCTCGCCCCATCGCGCCCGCGCCTCCTACCGCTGGGCGAGCGACGTCAGCGTCTACGTCTCCTCCCGCCACCACCGTCAGGGAGTCGGGACGGCGCTGTACCGCGCGCTGTTCGCGTCTGCTGGTCCGGCAGGGCTTCCGCGTCGCCTGCGCGCGGGCGTCACGCTGCCCAACCAGGCCAGCGTCGCCATCCACGAGTCGCTCGGCTTCCAGCTCGTCGGGATCTACCGCCGGATCGGCTGGAAGTTCGGGGCCTGGCGCGACGTCGGCTGGTGGCAGCTGGAGCTCGCGCCCGGCGCGCCGACGATCCGCCCGCGGAGCCCGGGACCGCCCGTGCGCGCCTGGACGGCTGACCTCGGCCCGGCCGGTGCGCGGCTCAGTCCGCCTCGAGCAGCAGCGCCAGCGTCGGACACGCATCCGCCGCACGGCGAGCCAGCCCGAGCAGTTCGTCGGGGACCAGCGCTTGCGTCGAGGATCGGGTAGCCCCAGTCGTCGAGGCGGATCAGCTCCGGCAGGAGCTCGGCACACAGGCCGTGCCCCTCGCAGGTGATCGGGTTCACGCGCAGCCGAGCGCTCATCGTCGCCCTCGCTCCGGGCGCCCGGCGTCCGGCGATCGCGCCGGAGCCCAACGGAAGCCCGGCCGGTGGCGCCGGGCAGTCGTCCCGGGGCGTGGCCGTTGCGCCCGGACCCGAACACGCTGATCGCGCTCTCGACGAAGCGCGCCGGCGCCGTCGGGGTGATGGCAGGCTCCGCGGCCGCGGATCTCGGTGGCCCAGCGGAGCATGCGCTCGCGCTCGGAGCGATGGGCGACGCCGTCCGCCAGCGCCCCGAACGAATCCGCAATCGCCCGCAGGCCGTGCACGCACGGACCGCATTGGCCGGCCGACTGCGCCGCCAGGTAGTCGATCACGCGAGCGGACTCGTGCAACCCGCAGGCGCTCTGGCCCAGCGCGATCAGCACGCCCGAGCCCAAGCGAACAGCCGACCGAGCGGAGCTCCTCGCGCGCGAGCCGCAGACGAAGGGCCCGGGCCGACTCGACCCAGGTACCAAAGTATCCGCCCACCAGCAGCGCCTGGAGCGGCTCGGTGCAGCCTCCCGCGGCGGCCAGGAGATCGGTCATCGGGGTACCGAAGGCCAGCTCGTAGACCCCGGGCGCCGCCGACCGCGCCCGAGATCGTGACCAGCACCGAGCCGGGGTCGGCGGCGGTTCCGAGCTCCCGGTACCAGAAGTCTCCGTAGCGGGCGACGAGCGCGATCTGGGCCAGCGTCTCCGGATTCTGGATGAGCGTCGGCCGGCCGCGGTAGCCGCGCTCGAATGGCCGGGGCGGGACGAACGTCGGCAGGCTCTTGCCCTGGTTGAGGAAATTCATCACCGCGCTCTCCTCGTCCGCTCACGTAGCCCTCATCGCCGGCCACGAGGCGAAAGCTCACCTGTGAGCGTTCGCGCACTCCGATGGCCGCTTGCAACGAGCGCTGTGCGCCACGCGCCGTCTCCCCCACCTTCACGATCACCTCCCGCGCGCCGACCGCAGCCGCGGCCAGCTCCGCTCCGTCGAGCACGAGATGCGGCATCCGCTCCAGCAGCAGCCGGTCTTTGGAGCTCGCGGGCTCGGTCTCGCTGCCATTGACCACCATCGTCGCTCCGCGCCGGCCCTCAGCCACCGCACGTAGCTTGCGTGCGGCCGGGAAGTCGGCGCCCCCGCGTCCCCGCAGTCCGCTGCGCTCCACCAACTCGATCAACTCGTGCGGCGAGAGCTGTGGGAGCGTCCCGTGTACCTCCCGGTGACGGTCGAGCGTCATCGCCGCGTCGGACCCGTCGAGGCCGGCGAGCAGCCGCGGGAGCCCGTGCGGTCCCGGCGGTCAGGTTGCTGATCGCCACTTCACCGGATGCACTCATCCGCCACCCCCGGCGCTGCTGCCCGCGAGCGTTCCGGTGACGGTTCCGCGCTGGCTGTCGATGTTCAGGTTGGCCCGCAGATCAAGCTCCCCGCCCGAGGAGTCCGCGACGCGGGCCACGAACTGCTGGCCCTGCAGCGAGACGACCTGTCCTGCCATGACCGAGCTCGAGCCGTCGGCCAGCAGGTCGACCTGGCTGCCGGTCAGCGACAGGCCCCCACCGCCGGCCAGCGGAGCTCCGGCCAGCCGGATGCGCAGCCGGCCCCGGACGCCGCCCACTAGTCGCAGGGAGAAGTCGATCAGGCGCGCCTCCGTTGCGCGCCGTCTGCTTCATCGTCCCCGCCAGCGTGGCCGAGAACGGGACCTTGAGGCTGCCGGCGTGCTCGACCCGGCGCCGGTGCGGCGCGTGCGCGCTGCAGCGGTTGCCCGCACCGGCCGCACCGAGGCCACGAGCAGCGTGCGCGGCGTCCCGGCCCGCCGCGCCCAGTGGGGCCGCAGCGGTCCGAGCACGGTGAACGCGGCCACCGCGACCATGCTCGCGATCGACAGCGCGAACGCCGGCGCGCGCAACTCCGGCGAGGATCTCGAAGCCGCGGGTGATCCGGACCAGCACGGCAACCAGGACCGCGGCGGCGCACGCGGCGGTGAGCGCGAGCATCCACCACACGTTCGTGTCGCTTCCGGTGCCAAGGCCGTGCAGCAGGGCCACCGGCCAACTCGCGTAGGCGAGCCAGTGGATGAGCCGCCAGGCGCCGTATCCGAGCCGGCGGCGCAGCAAGCTCGTCAGCACCAGGGCGAGCATCACGTCGAACGCGACCGCACCCAGGCCCAGCCACAGCGGCCGGTAGGCCGAGACGAAAGGGATCACGGCGTCGATCAGCCGGATCGGAGCGAAGGCGTCGAGCACGCTGGTGATCACGTGCACGATCAGCACGGCGATGACCAGCAGGGAGATGTCGCGGTGCAGCGTGTCGATGGCAAAGCGCGGCCACCGCGGAGCGGCCGAGTAGCGCAGCGAACCGAGCACGCCCAGGACGACACTGGCGGTGAGCAACAGCAGCGACACCGCGCCCGTTCCTCGGGCCAGGTACCAGTACGCGCTCGGCCCGGCCGCGGCGACCGAGATCACGCCGGCACCGCGAGGGCCGGCTCGCGATCGTGCGGGCGAAGATCGTCGCCGGCCGTCGGCCAGCCCGCGACATGGAGCACGCGTCCGTCGAGGTCGACCAGGCGGCCGGACAGACCCAGCGAGCCAGCCATTCCGGCGCACTCGCGCCGCGCACCATCGCCGCGGTGCTGGCGGTGTTTGCGTCGAGACACGAAGCGGCGCTGACGCTGGCGGTCCGCCACGGTCCCGCCACCGGCTCTCCGGTCGACGGGAACCACGAGATGGTTGGCCTCCCCAGCCGTCGTCTGCCAGCGGCGGACGGTGCGACTCGATGTGGCCAGCCCGCCGGAGGCCAGAGTGATCGACTGCCCCGGCGCGTCAAGGCCGGCGCGATGGTCATCGGTCACGCGTACGACCCAGCCGCCCGCGGGCGGCTCGCCGGCCAGCGCGATGTCGCCGCCGAAGCTGACCAGCACGCCGCCCCCACATGCCTCGCTGGCCCGGTCAGCGGCTCGGTCGGCGGCCAGTCCCTTGGCCGTGGCGCCAAGGTCGAGGCTGACCCCGCGCGGCACACGCACCGTCTGTCGCCGCGCGTCGAGCTGGACACCGCGCCAGCCCTCGGTCGCCCGTGACGGGATCCGCCGCCGGCGGGGCCGCTCGGTGTCGATCAGCTCCGGCAGGTCGTCGAAGTCGCGGTCATAGCCGAGCGCGAGCAGGGCGCGCGCCGACGGTGGGGTCGACGTCTCCCTCGGTCAGCGCCGCCGCCCGCAGGGCGGCCGAGACGGCCTCGAGCAGCACCTCCCCCACCCGGACCGCGTTGCCGGCCGCCGCGTTCAGCGCGCGGAGTTCGGAATCGGGACGAAAGCGCGAGCAGGCCAGGTCGAACTCGGCCGCAGTACGCCGGACCGCCGCCTCGGCGAGCCTGAGGTGCAGCGGGTCGCCCACGACCACGCTCGCGCGGCCTCCGAACGCCGGGAACGTGGCGCGGGTCGAGGTCCATCCGCTCCGCTAGGAGCCGCCGGACGTCGCTGCGGGCGGCGGCCGGGGCCGGGGGCCGGCGCAACGGCCGAGGGCGCCGACGCAGCGGACGGCGAGGGCGACGACGGGGCGGGCGCCGGCTGCGGCGCGCTCGCCGCGGCCTGGAGACCCAGCGCACCGGCGCTGGCCAGCGGCGGCAGCTTGGGGGGCCGGCGGGAGCGTGGCGGAACTGCTGACGGTGCTCGCAGTCCGTGGCGACGCAGACTGGGCCGAGGCGGTGTGGCCCGGGGTGATGGTGGAAACCAGTGCCGCGAACTGCCGCCGTCAGAGCGGCCGCGCCCGCCGGCCACCCAGCGCCGGGCACGCGAGAGCCGGGCCAGCGCGGCATCACGATCGTGGGCCGCCCCTGCCTTGGCCGAATCCTCGGCGCGAGATGTCGAACTCGGTTCATCTCCGACACTATTCGACAACTGCATCAGCTTTCGCTAAGAGCAGTATGAGAATTCGCCCATCCGGAATGCGGCGGGTGAGGGACCGCGGCGGGTCAGGGACCAGCGGCCGGTCAGAGACCGTCCGGGCTCACCGGCAGCTCCACGGTGAACGCCGAGCCCTCCACCGTCACCGATCCGCCGTGTCGCTCCACGATCGCCGCGACGATCGAGAGTCCGAGCCCCGACCCGGGCCGCCCGGAGCTGCCCGGCCCTCTCCAGAAGCGCTCGAACAGCCGCTCATGCTGGGCTGGGTCCGGGCCGGGACCCTCGTCGCGAACCGTCAGCCGGGCCCGCCCGCCCGCGACCCGGAGCTCGACGTGAACCGATCGCACCGTCCGGACCGTGGACGAGGGCGTTGTCGATCAGGTTGCCCACGACTCTGCGCAGCGCGTCCTCGTCACCGATCACCGCGCGCCGACTCGCAGCGCCGAGACGTCGACTCGTCGCGCCGCCGGCGTTCAGCTCGCCGGCAACCTCACGCACGATCTGGTCCAGCGCGACCGGCGCCGGCGCTTGCCGTCCCGGCGCCCTCGCGCTCGAGCACCAGCAGGTCATCGACCAGCCGGGCGAGCCTGAGCGCGTCGCGCTGCAGGTCGCGCAGCAGCTCATCGTCGACGCCGTGCCGAGCGGCGTAGTCCACGTTGCCCAGCAGCGTGGTCACCGGGGTACGCAGCTCGTGCGAGGCGTCGGCCAGAAAACGCCGCTCGCTCGCGCCCGAGCGCTCCAGCGAGGCCAGCATGCGGTTGAGCACTCCAGCCAGCTGGGCGATCTCCTGCGCCGGGCGAGCGCCCAGCTGCCCGCCGGGCAGCCGCCGGGCCGGATCGCCGGTGCGCTCGATCTCCTCCGCCGCCCCCGCGAGCCTGCGCAGCGGCCGCAGTCCGCGCCGGGTCAGGACCCCAGCGGTCAGAGCCGCCAGCAGCGCGACAACGGCGCCGGTCAGAGCGAGCACGAAGCCGAGGTGGTTGATCGTGTCGACGATGTCGGTGGTGTCGGAGGCGACCAGCACGGCGCCTCCGGCCGCGGGGCCGCCCAACCCCTGCGCGATCGGGGCCGCATAGAGCCGAAACCGGCGCCCGCTGAGCGCTGAGGTCCTCGTAGCCGGTGCGCCCGTTCAGCCGGGCGCTGCGAGCCAACGCGTCCTGCGGGAGCAATCTGGCCCCGAGGGTCTGGGAGCGCGCGACGATCCGGCCGCGCCCGTCGAGCACCTCGACCGCGATCTGGCGGCCGGACACCGGGGACTCGAGCGCTCCCGGGTCGGTCAGTACCGCCGGTGCCGAGACGGCCAGCTGCGCCACCTCCTGCGCTCGCTACGCGTAGTGCCGTGTCCAGCGAGCTGCGTAGCTGATGGTTGACCAGGGCGATCGTCACGGCCGCGAACACGGCCACGGCGACCAGAATCGAGCCGCCGGAGGCGAGCGCCAGCCGGGTCGCGAAGCGTCGTCGGAAAGGCTGAAAACCTGCCCAACAGGCCAACTGTGTCCAATCTCACGTGTTGTGACACTCTGAAAGGGGGAGTTTTAGTAAAGGTTGGACAGGTTTTGATCGAGACAGGGGATATGCCCTTCATTGACGTGCCGGAGCCCGGCACGACTGAGCCCGTGCGCATTTTGATCGTCGAGCACGATCCCGCGCGCGGCCCTGTTGCTCGGCGAGATGCTGCGCACCAGCTGGACCGAGCGCCTGGTCATCTCCCAGACCGAGCGGCTCGGAGATGCCACGCAGGAGCTGACCGAGCGCGGCGCCACCTGCGTGCTGCTCGACCTGGCGCTGCCGGGCAGCGACGAGATCGGCAGCATCGAGCAGATTCGGAGCGCGGGCCCGGATGTGGCGATCATCGCCCTGGCCGAGCGCGCGGACGAGGACACCGCGCTGCCAGGCGATCAGGGCCGGAGCCCAGGATCTGCTGCTCAAGCAGGACCTGTCCCCGGCCCTGCTGCGGCGCGCCGTGCGCCACGCGATCGAGCGCAAGCGCTCGGAGGCCCAGCTGGCCGAGCTCGCGCTGCACGATCCCCTCACCGGCCTGCCGAATCGAGCGCTGTTCCTCGACCGCCTCGGCGTGGCGCTGGACCGCTCGCGACGGACCAACGGCGTCCGTCGCCGTCCTGTTCCTCGACGTGGACAACTTCAAGGGCGTCAACGACACGCTCGGGCACGACGCCGGCGACAGGGTTCTCCGCGGGCTCGCCCATCGGCTTCGGGCGATGCTGCGGCCGATGGACACGATCGCCCGGATCGGCGGCGACGAGTTCACGCTGCTGTTCGAGGATCTGGCCAGCGAGCGTGAGGTGGTGCTGATCGCCGAGCGAATCAGTCACGCCGCCACGCTCCCGATCCGGCTCGAGGAGGGCGAGGCCTCGGTCACCGTCAGCATCGGCATCGCCGCTCGTCGCCGACCCGAGCATCGCTCCCGAGGCAGCCATCCGCGAGGCCGACGTCGCGATGTACCGGGCCAAGGAGCTCGGGCGCTCGCGCTACGAGCTGTTCGACGAGAGCTCCCGGCAGCGGGCGATGGAGCGGCTGGAGCTCGAGACTGCGCTCGGTCACGCCGTGGAGCGCTCGCGAATTGCGCGTCCACTACCAGCCGAAGGTGTCGCTGGAGGGCGAGCTGGGGGTTACCGGATTCGAGGCGCTGGTCCGCTGGGAGCACCCGGAGCGCGGCCTGATCGCGCCGGCCGACTTCATCCCGCTGGCCGAGGAGACGGGCACCGTGCTGCGGATCGGCGAATTCGTGGTCGGCGAGGCGCTGCGCCAGATCTCGCTGTGGCGGCAGTTCAAGCCGGACATCACGGTGTCGGTCAACCTGTCGGCTCGCCAGCTCGAGGACACGGGCCTGGTGTCGATGCTGGCCGGAGCGATGCGCGCGGCCGGCGTCGACCCGGGGCGCTGTGCGTCGAGGTGACCGAGAGCGCGCTCACCCAGAATCCCGACGTCGCGCATTCGCGCGCTCGAGGCGCTCAAGGCGATCGGCGTGCAGATCGCGATCGACGACTACGGCATCGGCTCGTCGTCGCTGACCGACCTCAAGCGGCTTCCCGTCGACACGCTGAAGATCCACGAATCCTTCGTCGCTGACGATCGGGGCCATCCCGCCGACGCATCGATCGTCGGCTCGGTGGTCGAGCTCGGTCATGCCCTCGGGCTCAATGTCGCCGCCGAGGGAGTCGAGACCGACGCGCAGCTTGCGGAGCTCAGGACGCACTCGGCTGCGATGGCGCGCAGGGGTTCCTGCTCGGTCGGCCCGTCCCCGGCGAGGACGTTCACGCCCTCCTGGCGCCCGCCTGGACGGCGGGCGCTAGGCCCGCAGCGCAAACCCGGTGCCCCGCACGGTCCTGATCAGCTGCGGGCTCCCCCAGCTTGCGCCGCAGGCGCGTGATGTAGCGGTCGACGACGTTCGGCTCGGCCGCGCTCTCCCAGATCTCGTCGATCGCCCGCTCCCGGGTGACCGTGCGGCCGGGGTCGCGCAGCAGCAGCTCCAGCAGCGCCGCCTCGCGGCCGGTCAGCTCCAGCGCGCGCCCGGCGCGGACGGCGCGGCGCGCCTCGAGGTCGAGGGTCAGATCCGCGTAGGAGAGCAGCGGCCGAGGGTCCGCGCGGCGGCGGGTCAGGGCGCGGATCCGCGCCACCAGCTCCTGCACGGCGAACGGCTTGACCAGATAGTCGTCGGCGCCCGCCTCGAGCCCCGCCACCCGATCCGGTACCGCGTCGCGCGCGGTCAGCATCAGGATCGGTGTCGGCAGTCCCTTGCCGCGCAGCCGCCGGGCCACGGCCAGCCCGTCCATCGCCGGCATCGCGACGTCGAGCACGATCACGTCGGGGGCGGAGCGCTCGGCCGCCACCAGCGCCGCCGCGCCGTCGTGGGCCAGCGTGACGGCGAATCCCTCGGCGCTCAGCGTCCGCTCGAGCATCCTCCGCAGCGGAGGATCGTCGTCGACGACCAGCACGCGCTCGCCGGCCGAGGGCGAGCCATCCTGCCGATCGGAGCCCTCAGCCACCAGCCACGTCGCGGCGCAGGAACACCAGATACGCCGCCGACCAGCGCCGGCAGCCCGTACAGAGCGCAGACCCAGGCGGCGCGGATGATCGGGGCCCAGTCGATCGGGGTGCGCAGCAGCCCCTGCCAGGCGTTGAACTGGGTGCTCAGCAGGTACGGCTGCAGCCCGCTGAGCCCCGGGAGGATCCCCACCAGCTGGATCAGCAGCGAGAACATCAGCGTGCCGACGACCGCCGCGGCGCTGTTGCGCGTCAGTGCGGACAGCAGCAGCCCGATGCACACGATCGCCGCGATCGGGATCAGGTAGACGAGCAGACTGAACACGACCAGCTCGAGCGCCTTCGGCGCCGAAACGATCGTCCCCGAAAGGCTCTGCAGCGGATTGAAGCCCGACTCGAGACTTCCGGCCACCACCCCGACGACGCCGTCGAGAAGGATCGCCGCGATCGCGTAGGTGGCGGCGGCCAGCGCCTTGCCGGCGAAGATCTGACCCCGGTTCAGCGACCGCGTGAGGATCGTCTTCAGCGTTCCGTTGTGATCCTCGGAGGCGACGATGTCGCCGGCCACCAGGGCGGTGATCAGCGGGAACATCCACACGGCGCCGAACAGCAGGATGACCAGCGGAATGGCCAGCCCGCTCTTGTGGATGTAGGCGCCGAACGGCGACGTCGTTGGGCCCGCCGCCGCGAAGCCCGGTGGCGACCACGAACAGGATCGGGACCACGGCGGCCGCGCCGAGGCCGAGATAGGTGCGCTTCTGGTAGCGGAGCTTGGTCAGCTCCCAGCGGTAGACGGTGCCGACGCCCGGCATCAGTTCGCCTCGACGGGATGGGAGCGCGTCCGCACCGGGCACCGGCGTGGCGCCCGGCCCTTCGGTGAGCGAGAAGAACAGGTCCTCGAGCGTGACCGTCTGCGGCGCCAGCTCGCGGATCAGGGCACCAGCCTCGACCAGGGCCTGCGAGAGCTCGGCCACCGCAGCTCTCGTTGGCGCTGAAGGTGATCCGGTCGCCGGCCGTGACCACCTCGCTGAGACCCGGCTGCGCCCGGCAGACAGCCAGCGCGCGGGCGTCGTCGGTGGTGGAGAGCCGGTAGCTGGTGCCGGCCCCGCGCTTGAGCTCGGAGATCGCCCCCTCGTAGACGATGCTGCCGGAGCGGACGATCGCCACCCGGTTGCAGAGCTCCTCGACCTCGGTCAGCAGATGGCTCGAGAGCAGCACGGTGATCCCCTCGTCGGCCAGGCGCCGGATCAGCAGGCGCATGTCCCGCATCCCGCCCGGATCGAGGCCCGTGGCGGGCTCGTCGAGCAGCAGCAGCTTCGGATCACGCAGCAGCGAGGCGGCGAGCCCGAGCCGCTGGCGCATACCGTGGGAGTAGCCCCCGACCCGGTCCCCGGCCCGATGGGTCAGCTCTACCGTGGCCAACGCGGAGTCGATCCGCTCCACGGCGCCGTCGCCGTCGAACGCGGCCAGCAGCTCGAGGTTGCGCCGCCCGGTCAGGTAGGGGTAGAACGCGGGGGCCTCGACGAATCCGGCCACTCCCTCCAGCGCCTGTACGCCCTCCATCGGGTCGCGGCCGAACAGGCGCACGCTGTCCCTCGGTGGGACGTGATCAGTCCGAGCATCATCCGCAGCGACGTGGTCTTGCCGGCACCGTTGGGACCCAGGTAGCCGTAGACGTCGCCGACGTTGACCGTGAGGTCGACGCCGGCAACGGCGGTCAGCTCCCCGTAGCGTTTGACGAGGCCCCGAACCTCGATCGGCGGGGCCTCGTCCTGACCGGCGTGCGTCTGGGTCATAGCGCCCGCGCGGCGGCGTCGGCCGCAGCGGCGGGAACCGAACCCACCACCGTGTACGCCACCCCCCCGCGGGTGAATCGGACCATCGTCCCGAGCGCGGTGTCGAGCTCCTGGCCGGTCGTGCCGTTGATCGACACGGTCGGCAGGTTGAGGCCGTGGTGCTCACCGCCCGACTTCGGACGTCGCGCTCGCGGGCTGGGCGCCCGGGCTCTGCTCGATCACGGCGATGCCGCCGAGATTCTGGCCGTAGGTGACCAGCGCGGCGGGATGCCCGCCCCAGTCCAGCAGGCTCACCGAGCGACGCGGCAGGCCGACGAGCGTGTTCGGCGCCGCGAGCGTGAACGGCACCTGCTTGGCCACGGCGGCGACTCCGTGGACCTTCGCGTGCCTGTGAGCCTTCGCGGTCCTGGCGGCCCGCCTATCCGCGGCCGTGCCGGTGCCGGCCGGGAGTCGAGACCTTCACCACCTTGGACCCGACGGGCGGCGCGACGTTGAACACGCCCGAGCCGACACGGGCCCGTAGGTGATGTTGGTCGCCTTCAGCTCGAGCACCGGGGCGCCTGATTCTTGGCATAGACCGCGAACCGCAGCGGAATTCCGCGGACCGCGTCCACGGCCAGCTCGGCCGAGCCGAGCAGCCCCCCGTCGTGCTTGGGCGAGACGCGGACCGTGTAGGCCGCCTGCCCTGCGACGTCGCTCGGGATCGCGCCGGAGAGCTTGATCTGCTTGCTCCAGCTTGCCGATGTCGGTCTGGATCTGCGCGACGGACGGAAGCTTGTCCGGCTTGGCGGACGCCGGGGCCGTGGTCTTGCTCGCGCTCTGCGGCAGCTTGCCCTGGTAGACGGTCTTCGCCATCGGGTCATAGACCCAGAACGAGCCGTTGTTGACGACCACCTGCGCGTCGCCACGGTCGGACTGCAGCTCGAGCCGCAGGCGATGGTCGCTCGAGATCCAGATCCGGCCGGACGCACCCGACAGGAGCGGGTCCGATCCCTGGATGCTCGGATGCGTCGATCAGATGGTTGGTGAACTGGACGTCGGCGCGTGATGCCGTTGACGCTCTTGGCCGCCAGGGCGTCGTGGACGGCCTGGGCAAGCGGCTTGTTAGCCGGGACCGGTCCCGCGCTCGAAGCGGCCACGGCGATCGCGGTGCCGCCGCCGACGGCGACCAGCAGTCCGGCAATCGTGGCCAACAGGCGCCGGGTGGAAACTGTGCGCAGGAATTTCATCGAACATCCGCCTTTCTCGTGACAAAGGCCAAGATAGGCGAGAAGCCTGAAATTACTTTGACAGATGCCATGCCCCGGCCTGTGGCAGTTCAGGCGCCGGCGTAACGCGCGCGCAGCTCACGCTTGAGGACCTTGCCGCTGGGGTTGCGGGGGAGCTCGTCGATGAAATGGACGTCTCGCGGCACCTTGTAGCGCGCGAGGTTCTGCTTGACGAACTCCCGCACGTCGTCGCTCGGTCAGCGCCGCACCGGTTCTGCGTCACTACGAACGCCGCCAGGCGCTTGCCGAAGTCGGGATCGTCGACTCCGATCACCGACGCCTCCTCGATCGCCTGGATGGGTGATCAGCAGCTCCTCGACCTCGCCGGGAAACAGGTTCTCGCCGCCGGAGACGATCATGTCGTCGTCGCGGCCGTCGATGAACAGGCGACCGCCGTCGTCGAAATGGCCGACGTCCCCGGTGCTCATCAGGCCGTCGATGACCTCCTTGTTACCTCCGCCGGTGTAGCCGGCGAACTGAAAGCCGTTGCCGACGAAGATGCGCCCGACCTGGCCGGGCCCGATCACCGGCTTGCCCTCGCCGTCGAGCAGCTTCACCGTGGCGCCGAACGGCACCCGCCCCGCGGTGCCGGGTGCGGCCCGCAGATCCTCGGGCGTGGCGAAGGTGGCGTAGGCCACCTCGGTCGAGCCATAGAAGTTGTAGAGCTTGTCGCCGATCGTGCGCTGGGCCCGACGGACGAGCTCGGCTTCGAGCTGGGCGCCGGAGCAGAACACGATCCGCAGCGAGCCGGTGTCGTGGCCGGGCTCCTGCTCCAGCAGGCTGACGATCCGAGCCAGCATCACGGGCACCACGACCAGGGCGGTCGGCCGCTCGCGCTCGATCGCGGCGATCACCGCGTCCGGGTTGAATCGTCGCTGGACGATCGTGGTGCAGCCGAGGATCACCGACAGCACCATCTGCGTGAACCCGAGCCCGTGGAACATCGGAGCGGCGACGTAGGTCGACTCCCGCGAGCGGTAGGGGACCTTCGACAACAGCGCGCCGATCGGGGCCAGGGAACGGCCCTGGTGGCGGGGCGCACCCTTAGGGGTTCCGGTCGTTCCACTGGTCAGCAGCACCACGTCGGCGGGCTGCGTCGGGGCCGGCGGCGTCTGGCCGGCGTGGGCCGCGAGCAGCGCCTCGAGCGAGTCCTCGGGTGGCTCGCCGTCAGTCCAGGCCAGCAGCCGCCCATGGCGGCGTCTGGATCGGCGCCACCAGCTCGTTGTACTCCTCGTCGGCGACCAGCAGCGAGAGGTTCTCCCGCTCGCACACGTCCCGCAGCTGCGGCCCGGCGAAGTCGGTGTTCAGGTAGAGAATCCGGGCGCCGAGCTTCGAGCCGGCGAAAGTGATGTCGAGGAAGCCGCGGTGGTTGCGGCACAGGATCCCGATGCCGTCTCCCTCACGCAGGCCGCGGGCCCGCAGCCCGCAGCGTCAGCGCGTCCGAGCGGGCGTCCAGCTCGGCGAAGGTCAGCGAACCGAGCTCGTCGATCAGCCCGACCTGGTCGCCGTGGCGCAGCGCAGCGATCGCCACCGCACCACCCAGCTGGCCGAGACGATCGAGCGCTCGGAACACCGCCAGCGCCCGTCTGGGCGGATCCGCGCCGATCATCCCCGCGCGGCAGGCGTGCATCGCCGCGCGTGACTCGATCAGCCCGCGCCGGCCGAGGTCAGCCGGGCGCTGAAGCAGCGAGGGCAGGTCCCGCATCCGCGGAATGTACCCGGACAGCGCTACCGTCCGGTGCCATGTGCCGTCTGTTCGGGATGAGTGGAGGGCCGCGCGCGGTCAAGGCCACCTTCTGGCTCCTGGACGCGCCAGACTCGCTCGCCGAGCAGAGCCGCCGGGAGCCGGACGGCACCGGCCTGGGCAGCTTCGACGCCGCGGGCACGGCCGGTCGTCGCCAAGCAGCCGATCGCCGCCTACGAGGATCAGGCGTTCGCCCGCGAGGCCCGCGAGCGGACCTCTCACACGTTCGTCGCCCATGTCCGCTACGCGTCAACCGGCGGCCTCACGCCGGAGAACACGCACCCGTTCGAGCAACGGCGATCGGTTGTTCGCCCACAACGGGGTGATCGGAGATTTGCCGCGGCTGGAGTCCGAGCTCGGTCGAGGCCATGTCGCTGGTCCACGGCGAGACAGACTCCGAGCGCTTCTTCGCCCTGATCACCCGGGAGACCGAGCGCGACCGGCGACGTCGGCGAGGGGATCACCGCCGCCGCCCGCTGGGTCTCCGAGCAGCTGCCGGTGTTCGCGCTCAACTGCGTGCTGATCACGGCGTCCGAGCTGTGGGCGCTGCGCTATCCCGACACCCACGAGCTCCACGTGCTCGAGCGCGCCGCCGGCGGCAGCAGCGGTCGCCGCCACCTGGAGCACGCCAGCCGCCACGGCTCGGTGCGGGTGCGCTCGGGCGACCTGGCCAGCGCGCCCGCCGTGGTCGTGGCCACCGAGCCGATGGATGAGGACCCGGGCTGGCGCGAGCTCGCGCCGGGGGCGCTGCTCCACGTGGATGCTGACCTGGGCGTCGACGTCCGCACCGTGCTGGCACGTCCGCCCGCGCATCCGCTCACGTCTGCAGGACCTCGACCCCCGCGCCGCCGCCTCTCAGACCGCGGAGAAGCCGTCGTGAGCGCCGGCACGAGCCTGATCTATCGCAGCGCGGCCGGCTACGAGCTGCTGATGCGCGCGCTGTACGGCCGCCACTACGTCGACCGGATGCAGCGCGGTGGCCGAACAGGTCCCCCGGGCGCATCGGTGCTCGAGCTGTGCTGCGGCCCGGGGACGCTCTACACCCGCTATCTGCGCGAGCGCGTCGGCGGCTACATCGGCCTCGACGTCAACCGGGGACTTCGTGGCCAGGCTCCGCGGCCAGGGGGTGGATGCCCGCGTTGATGGATCTGGCCGATCCGCGGCGTCCCGCTACCTGGCGCGGACGTGGTCGATCATCCACGCCAGCCTCTACCACTTCCTCCCCGACGCTGGAGCGCTGATCGATCGGATGCTCGCGGCGGCGACGGCGACGGTCGTCGTGGCCGAGCCGATCCGCAACCTCTCCAGCAGCCGCCTTCCGGGCGTCGGCCGTGCTCGGGCGCCGGGCGGCCGATCCGGGCGTCGGCGGCCACGAGCAGCGCTTCACCGAGGCGACGCTGGATCAGCTGATGGCCGGCTACGCCGAGCGGGTGCGCTCAGCGTTCCTGATCCCGGGGGGCCGCGAGAAGGTCTACGTGCTCGCCGCCGGCAGCTGATTCGGCGACCAGCGGTCTGCGGCGCGTCCGAGCCCGCCTGGGCCTCGGCGTCGATCAGATACAGCGGCCGGTTCTTGACCTGCTCGAAGATCCGCCCGACGTACAGCCCGACGACGCCGACGCTGACGATGATGAAGCCGGCCAGCACCAGCAGCAGCACGGCGAGGCTGGTGTAGCCGGGAACCGCCTTGTCGCTTCTCGACGAAGTAATCGACCACCTCGAAGCCGGCGACCACGATCCCGATCAGTGGCGACGATGAAGCCGACCAGCACGACGACCCGCAGCAGCACCGTGCTGCGGAAGAACATGCCGTCCAGCGCGACGCTGATCAGCCGCTGGAGGTTGTAGCCGCTCTCCCCGGCGTGGCGGTCGTGATGCTCGATCTCGATCGCGGTCGAGTCGAAGCCCAGCCAGTCGAGCGCGATCATGAACTCGCGGTCGCGGTCACGCAGTCGCAGGAAGGCGTCGATCACCCGCCGGGAGAGCAGGCTGAGGTTGCTGTAGTCCGGGCGCGACGTCGGTCTCGAGCGTCAGCTTGCGGTAGGCGCGGCTGGTCCAGCGGCGGAACGGCCGAGTGGCGCCAGCCGCGGCGAACCGTGCGGACCATGTCGTAGCCCTCGCCGGCCGCCGCCCACAGCGCGCGGGATGTCCTCGGGCGCCTCCTGCAGATCGCAGTCCATCACCACTGCCCACTGCCCCCGGGCCTGCGCGAGCCCGGCGGTGATCGCGGCGTCCTGTCCGAAGTTCCGGCTCAGCCGGTAGGCGCGGACGTGGGCGTCCTGCGTGAGCGAGGCGCAGAAGCACTCCCAGCCGCCGTCGAGGCTGCGGTCGTCGATGAACACGAACTCGTAGCGCTCGGTGATCTGGGCGACGGCGCGGGTGAGGCGCTCGATGCAGGGCGCCCAGACAATCTGCGCAGCCGTATACGGGGATGACGACGCTCAGCACCACCTCACCGGACGGTGTGGGTGCACTCGCCGCGCTCATCGGCCGGGGTGCTGCATGAACACGAGCAGCGACCTCGGCGTGTGGATGAAGTATCCCGAGGCCAGCCGGAGGAGCTGCGTGCACGTTCAGGCGCTGGCGGTGGTTGAGGGCGAACCGGGCCACGATCCAGTTCGAGACGCGGAAGCGGGCGATCAGGCGCGCCCCAGGCGGAGCCTTCTTCCGAGGCAGCGGCTGCCCGTGGGGGACGCGGCGCGGGGCGTCCTGGATGGCCTCCTCACGCGAGGCAGCCTCGCGCGGAATCGCCACGGCCAGAGGCAGCCGCTTGGTGGCTCCGACGATGTCGATCTCGGAGATCCAGCGACGCTTGCCCTGGGGCTGCACCCAACTGACATGCGGCAGGTAGATCTTGAGCGGGTCGGCCGTCGTGCCGTTGGCGGCGAGAATCGCCCGCTCCACCGGAGCCGGTCCCAGTGCCCGGGCGACGTTGCGCCACTGCGGTCTCTGCAGGTATGTGTGCGTCTGCACCTCGAACGCTCCATAGGCGAATACGGCGAGCAGCGCCAGCGCCAGAGCTCCTCCGAGCACGCGGACGCGCGGCGCTGCACACGCTGCCGCCACGACCACGATCAGCGGGAGGAACGCCGGGATCACGTTGCGGTCGAGCCAGTAGTCCTGCCCGAGGGAACCCAAAACCACCGGCGCGAAGATCACGAATCCACCCACCACCGCTCCCACCCGGGCCGTCTGCCGGGTCCGTTCGTCTCCGGCCGCCAGCACCAGCAGCGCTACGAGGACGATCAGCACCCCGGCGGCGAGCAGCCCCTCGTGGGGCGTCCCGCGCCGGTAGAGCAGACTTACGCCCCACTCGAGCGCTCCGGTGCCCAGCCGGTTCAGCGGCGGCACCTTGGCGATCCAGTCGGTTCCGTGCGTGGTGTCCGCCAGCGCAAACGGGAGCATCGCAGCCTGCGCGAGCGCGACCACCCCAACCGCCACCCAGGCCGCCCGGGTGCGCGCGACCCAGAGCAGCCACAGTGCCTCGGGGGCGACGACAAACCCGGCGAAGAAATGTGTGCACACGGCGAGCGCCGAGCAGACCGCCCACCAGGCCAGGTGACGGCGGGGTGCGATCGCGGCGGGCTCGCACGAACCAGAGAAACCCAGCGCCAGTCAGCGCCGCCAGCAGCATGTACGAACGGGCCTCCTGGGAGAACCAGATCAGGAACGGATTTACCGCGACCAGGGCGGCCGCGATCACCCCGGCCCAACGCGAGGCGAGCTCCCGGGCCGTCAGGTAACGCGATCGGCACCAGCGCGATCCCGGCCAGGGTCGAGATCGACCGCAGCGCGACCTCGCTCGTGCCGAATAGCTTGGCCCAGCACCAGATCGAGCACGAAGTACAGCGGCGGCGTCGTCTCCACGTGCTGGACGGTGTGGATCATGTCCCCGAACGGAAGGTGAGCCTCAAAGGCGGTGAGCGCCTCGTCGGTCCAGAAGCTCTGGTTATCGATGGTGAGGATCCTCACCACCGCAGCCACGGTGACCAGGCCGGCCACCGCCCAGACATCGGCTGACACCGGCGTCGTGACCCGGGCCATCAGTGCATGCCAGCGGCTCAGCGGGGGGTGGTCCAGTCGCGGCGCTCGATATTCGGAGGTGCTCATCGATCCCCCAGCAGCTCGGCCAGGGCTCCCACCACATCATCCTGGTCAGCCTCAGTGATCTTCGGGCTGAGCGGGAGGCTCAGCGTTCGGTCCGAGATCAAGGTGGCCACCGGAAACGCCTCAGGTGAAAGGCCATACGCGTCGCGGTAGAAGGGATGCAGGTGGACGCCGCGGTAGTGCACACCAGTCCCGATATTGCGCTGGGTCAGACCGTCGAGCAGTTCGTCGCGGGTCAGCGGTGCATCGGGGCCGACCAGCACCTGGTAGAGATGGCGTGCGTGCCGGGTGTTCGGCTCGGCCGGAGCCGGCGTGCGCAGAGGCAGTCCCTGCAGCAGTTCGTCGTAGCGCTCCCACAGCTCGGCCCGCCGGTCGATCCACTGGTCCAGGTGCGGTAGCTGGTGCACTCCCATCGCGGCGTTTAGGTCGGTCATGTTGTATTTGAAGCCCGGGCGGACTACTTCGTAGTGGCGGAAGCCGGCGTCCGAGAAGCGCTGCCACGCCCCGAGGCTCAGTCCGTGCAGGGCCAGCCGCTCGACTTCGGCGGCGATCTCCGGGTCATCGGTGACCAGCGCTCCGCCTTCGCCGGTGGAGATGTTCTTGGTCACGTAGAACGAGAACGCGGCCACATTCCCGAATGCGCCGATCCGCTTTCCGTGCCATTCGGCGCCGATGGCGTGTGCGGCGTCCTCAATCACCAGCAGTCCGTGCCGGTCGCGGAGCTCGTTCAGCCGGTCCATATCGATCGGCCGACCGGCCAGGTGCACGGGCATGATCGCCCGCGTGGCCGGAGTGATCGCGGCTTCCGCGGCGTCGAGGTCGATCAGTCCGGTGGCGGGATCGGAGTCGACCAGCACCGGCTTGGCGCCCGAGTGCTCGACGGCATTGGCGGACGCGACAAAGGTCATGGCCGGAACCAGCACCTCGTCGCCGGGGCCGATGCCCAGCACCTGCATCGAGAGGATCAGTGCCGCTGTGCACGAGGAAACGCACCGGCAATGCGGCACGGCCACGTAGTCGGCGAGCATCGATTCGAACCGCTGCACCTTCGGGCCGGTTCCGACCCAGCCCGAACGCAGCGAGTCCACCACCTCGGCGATCTCGTCCTCGCCGATCACCGGGCTCCCGAAGATCAGAAAGCTATCCCGCATCTGTTGTTGTCCTCGTCGCGACGTAAAAGTGCCCGCCGGTTTCCCGACGAGCTTGTTCAAGCCTCCTCGGGTTAATAAGTGCTGGATAAGGCCGGAGTTAGCATTGTGCGACGATCCAGGCGATGACGCTTACCCAGCGTGGTTCTGCAACCGATCTGCCACCCGGGCCGCCGCTGCCTCGCGTGCTCCAGACCGCCGGTTTCATGTTCCTCGGTCCGCGGTTTCTCGATGCCTGCCGCCGGCGCTACGGGGACGCCGTCACCTTCAGCACGCTGTTCGACAGCCGCTTCGTGATGCTGTTCGAACCGAGTCTGGTCAAGCAGCTGTTCCAGGGCTCGGGAAGCCAGCTGCACGCCGGCGAGGCCAACGCGCTGCTCGGCCCGGTGCTGGGCGAGCGCTCGGTGCTGCTGCTCGACGGGGCCGAGCATCTGCGCCACCGCCGGCTGATGCTGCCGCCATTTCACGGGCGGCAGATGCAGGGCTACGGCGAAGTCATGCGCGAGTCGGCCGATCTGGAGATCGAGTCCTGGCCCGTGGGCGAGCCGTTTGCCCTGCTGGAGAGCATGCAGTCGCTGACGCTGCGGGTGATCCTCCGCGCGGTCTTCGGCTACCAGCCCGGGCGCCGCCGAGGACGAGCTGAGCCGCAGCCTGCGCGCGATGATCGAGCCCCTGGCCCGGCCCCGCGGGCTGCTGCTGATGCTGACCATGGGCCGCCTGGGTAGCGGAGCGCGTGGCGCCGCCCGGCGTTTTGCCGAGAACCGGCGGGCGGTCGACGAGATCCTGCTGGCGGAGATCGCTCGGCGCCGGGACGATCCCGACCTGGGGGAGCGCGATGACGTCTTCTCGGCGCTGCTGCTGGCCCGTGACGAGAACGGTGAGCGCCTGAGCGACGGCGAGGTCAGGGACGAGCTGGTCACCCTGCTGCTGGCCGGCCACGAGACGACGGCCACGGGACTGGCCTGGACGTTCGATCTGCTGCTGCATTCGCCCGCGGTGCTCGAGCGGGCGCGGGCCTCGCTCGACGGTCAGCCCGGGTCGGTGGCCTACCTTGACGCCGTGGTCAAGGAGTCGCTGCGGATCCGCCCGGTGATCCCGGGGGTCGGCCGGGTCGTCCGCAGCGCCCCGTTCCAGCTCAACGGCTACACGATCCCGGAAGGGGTCGAGATCAATCCCTCGATCCGGATGATCCACCGCCGCGCCGACATCTATCCGAAGCCCGCCTCGTTCCGTCCCGAGCGTTTTCTGGGCGAGGACGCGCCGGACACCTACACCTGGGTCCCGTTCGGCGGCGGCACCCGCCGGTGCATCGGGGCCAGCTTCGCCCTCATGGAGATGCGGATCGTGCTCGAGCGGGTGCTCGCGCGCACCGTCCTGCGCGCGGCCGAGCCCGAGCTCGACGACGTCCAGTTCCGGGCCATCACGCTCGCTCCGCGCAGTGGCGTGCGTGTCGTGCTCGAGCGCCCTCCGGGCCCTCGTTCGTAGTCGTCCCGGCGCCGCTACCGGGCTCCGGCCGCGTAGCGCAGGATCGACAGATCGGTCAGCCACTCGACCGGGGCCCGGTCGTCGGTGTAGACCCTGCCCCGGTTCAGTCCCGGGCCCAGGCGTCCGGACACCTGGGCCGCCAGCGGTCCGAGGGCGGGGACCCGGGCGGCGGCGACCGCGGCCAGCCGCGGGCCCGACACGGGCTGGTCGCTGGCCAGGACCTCCGTGTTGGTGGCGCTGACCGGATCGCGGACGACGTGGCTGAACGCCGCCCGCAGCGTGGCCGTGACGACCCGCTCCAGCGCGTCGGAATCGGGCAGGTGACCCACGTTGATCACGAACGCGCCGCCCGGATTCAGATGCGCTCGCGCGGACCGGAAGAACTCCTTGGTCAACAGGTAGAACGGAATGTAGGGCTGCCGGTAGGCGTCGAGGAAGATCGCGTCGTAGCGCGCGTGGCTGGCGGCCAACCAGGGCCGAGCGTCGGCGGTGTACAGGTGAAGCTCCGGGCCGCGCAGATCGAACAGGCGTCGGCCGATCGTGGTCAGATCCCCATCGATCTCGACCGCGTCGACCCGGGTGGCGGGAAAGTAGTGCCCGTAGGCGCGGGCGACGGTGCCCGCGGCATCGCCGAGGATCGCGATCCGGCCCGGCACGCCACGCGCGGAGCTGAGCGGGAGCGTGAGCAGGTCATCCCAGTAGCCGTCGGTCAGGTAGCTCCCGGGACGAAACAGCGAATGCACCGCCACCCCCTCGTTGAGCTGCAGCCACCGCTCGCCGCTCTGGAACTGCACCACGCGCGCATACTGATACTGCGTCTCCTCGGAGAAGATCACTCGCCCGCCGCTGACGTCGGAGCCGATCGCCGCCGGCGGCACAGCGAGCAGCCCCGCCACCACTACGGGCACGACCAGGAAGCGCCACGCCCGCAAGCCGAGGACGGCGACCAGCGCGAGCGCGAGCGAGAACACCAGGAAGGTCCGGTGCGTGCCGACGAGCGGGATCAACAGCAGAGCGGCCAGGAAGGTTCCGACCAGAGAGCCCGCGGTGGAGATGGCGTAGAGGTTGCCGGTCACCGTTCCGGTCTGACCGACCTGACCGACCCGGCCCAGCGCGAGGCGGTTGGCATACGGCGCCACCGTCCCCAGCAGCATCACCGGAACGGCGACGAGGACGAGGACCGCCGCCAGCGAGCCGAGGAACCCGCCGACCGACAGCGACCCGAGTGCGTTCACCGACAGGCGCAGAAACGGGTCCGAGATGAACGGCACCAGGGCCAGCAGCGCGGCGGCGGCGAGCACCACCCCGCACAGCCCGCGCAGGTCACCCCGGCGATCGGCGAGCCGCCCGCCGATCGCATATCCGGCCGACAGGGCCACGAGGACGGTGGCAATCGTGTTGGCCCAGATGATCGTCGAGGCGCCGAAATACGGGGCCAGCAAACGGGCGGCGGCGATTTCCGCGCCCAGGCTGCCCGCTCCGACCACGAACACGACGGCTCGGATCAGGCGGACGGGCGGGGGCTCAGGCGCAGGCGCACCGGCGGGCGGATCGGGAGACTCGGCCAGCCTTGCAGATCTCGTGCTCACCGTCCCGGCAGACCGTACCGCCTCCCAGCCCGGGTCCGCGCAGCGGCAGCTAAGGTGTCGGCCGCGATGCTGCTCTACGAGTCCCGCGCGTCCGGCAACTGTTACAAGGTGCGGCTGCTGCTGACCCAGCTCGGGCTCGGCTTCGAGCGGCGCGAGCTGGACGTGGTCGACCGCTCGGATCGGCCCGAGGTGATCGGCCACCTTAATCCGGCGCTCCGGATCCCGACGCTGGTCCTCGACGACGGCCGCCCGCTGGCGGAATCGAACGCGATCATGTTCTACTTCGCCGAGAACACGCCGCTCGTGCCCCAGGATCGCTACGAGCGCGCGCAGGTGCTCCAGTGGTTGTTCTTCGAGCAGTACAGCCACGAGCCGTACATCGCGGTGGCCCGGTTCTGGCGGATCGCCGGCATCCGGCCGGCCGAGTCTGAGCTCCAGGCCAAGCGCCGGGGCGGCGACGCCGCGCTGGGAGCGCTCGAGCAGCACCTCCGAGACCGGGCGTTTTTGGTGGGCGAGCGCTACACGATCGCCGATATCGCCCTCTACGCGTATACCCACGTCGCCCCGGAGGGCGGGTTCACGCTCGAGCGCTATCCCGCCATCCAGGCTTGGCTGGGACGTGTCGCCGCCCAGCCGGGATACATACCGATCACCGACTGAGCCCGCCCCGGGCCGGGCCTACTTGCGCGCGAGTCGCTTCACGATCGGTCCGGGAATCGGGACCGGCGAGAGCTTCTGGGCCGCCGTGGCGGCGAACTCCCGGGGCTCGGCCTTGTCGATCAGTGAGCTCAACTCCTCGCGCTCACGCGGCGACAGGTTCTGGCGGCGACCCCGGCCGGTCCGGACCAGCTCAACCAGCCTCCGCCGCTCGCCCTGATCGAGCTTGGCCAGATGCTGCTGGGCCAGCAACAGCACCTCCCCCAGCGCCAGGAGCTTCAGCATCGGCAGGCGACGCAGCCCGGGGATCCGTCGAGAGGCGATTCCGATGGCACGATTGGTGGTGGAGGAAGGCATGACTTCGAGTGTAGGTACCCCGCCCGGCTACCTTTGTAGCCATGGAAGTCGAGCAGGCGATCCGCACCCGGCGAACCCACAAGGCGTTCGCGCCGGAGCCCGTCTCCCCCGAGGTGCTGACCGAATTGCTGGAGCTCGGACGATGGGCGCCGAACCATCACCTGACCAATCCGTGGCGCTTCCGGGTGCTGGGCCCCCAGGCTCTGCTCCGGCTCAAAGCGGCCGCGGGCCCCGAGTCGGCGGCCAAGCTCGACCGCGCACCGACCCTGGTCGCTGTGAGCTCGGTTCGGTCCGAGGATCCGGTTCAGGACGAGGAGGATCTGCTGGCCAGCGCGGCAGCCACGTATGCCGTGCTGCTCGGTGCGCATGGCCGTGGTCTGGCCGGATACTGGCGCACGCCTGAGGTCCTGCGCAGCCCGGAGGGGCGGGCGGCACTCGGCATCCCGCAGAGCGAGCACGTCGTCGGCCTTGTGCACCTCGGCCGGCCGCGGCAGGCCAAGGAGCCGCCCGCACGGGCGCCGCTGCACGCAGTGGTGGAGTATCTGGACTGATGAGTGTCCTGACCTATCGCGAACGTCCCGCTGCCGGTGCCGCACGAGGCCTGCTGGTGCTCCACCACGGCCGCGGGACCAGCGAGGCGGACCTGCTGCCGCTGGCCGATGCGCTGGACCCAGAGCACCAGCTGCACGTCGTCGCACCACGCGCGCCGATCCAGCTGCCCGGGTCTCCGGGGTATCACTGGTACCGCGTCCCCCGGGTCGGCTACCCGGACCCGGACAGCTTCCGCGCGGCCCGCGAGGCCCTGGCGTCGGCGCACGACGAGGTTTCGGCCCAGACCGGGATCCCGCTGGCGCGGACCGTGCTCGGCGGTTTCTCGATGGGCACGGTGATGAGTTACGCGCTGGGGCTGGATCCCGACCGCCCCGCGCCGGCCGGCATCCTCGCGTTCTCTGGCTTTATCCCCACGGTCGACGGCTGGAGCCCGGACCTGACTCGGACCGGCACTCGCGTGTTCATCGCCCATGGGCGACGCGATCCGGTGATCGACGTCGCGTTCGCCCGAAGCGCCCGGGACCTGCTGCAGGGCGCCGGCTTCGAGGTCGACTACCGCGAGTCCGAAGCGGCCCACAACATCGACCCGGCTGACCTTCCCAGAGCGAAAAACTGGCTCGATACGGTCCTCCCCTGATGCGCGACGCGGTGATCTGCGAGCCCCTGCGAACGCCGGTGGGGAGATTCGGCGGGGTGTTCCGCGACGTGGCGGCGGCCGAGCTCGCGTCGACCGTGATCTCGGCGCTGCTCGAGCGAACCGGGTTGCCGCCGGATGAGATCGACGACGTCCTGCTGGGGCAGTGCTATCGCGAACGGTGACGCCCCGGCGATTGGGCGGGTCGCAGCGCTCGACGCCGGCCTGCCGGTGAGCAGTGCCGGGACTGCAGATCGACCGCCGCTGCGGCTCAGGGCTGCAAGCGGTGATCGAGGCGAGCATGATGGTGCAGACCGGGGCGGCCGAGGTGATCCTGGCCGGTGGCGCGGAGAGCATGAGCGGGGTTGAGCTGTACTCCACCTCTTTGCGCTGGGGCGCCAAATCCGGCGGGGCGATGCTCGTCGACCGCCTGGCCAGCATCCCGCACGAGCGCCGGGGGCAAGCACCATCCGGTGCCCGGGGGGATGCTCGAGACAGCTGAGAATGTCCGCCGCGAATACGGCATCCCGCGCGAGCGCCAGGACGAGCTGGCCCTGCGCTCACACCAGCGGGCCGTCGCGGCCCACGACCGCGGCGACTTCGCCCAGGAGATCGTCCCGGTCGCGGTGACCGATCGCCGCAGCGGCACCCGGCTGATCGACCGCGATGAGCACCCGCGCAGGGACGCCAGCCTGGATAGCCTGGCGCAGCTGAAGCCGGTGATGGCTCGTGAGGATCCGGAGGCCACCGTCACCGCCGGCAACGCCAGCGGGCAGAACGACGGTGCGGCCGTCTGCATCGTCACCTCCACCGAGCGCGCGCAAGCCCTGGGGCTCCGGCCGTTCGCACGGCTGGTCAGCTGGGCCGCGGCCGGCGTGCCCCCGGCGACGATGGGCATCGGTCCGGTCCCGGCGACCCGGAAGGCGCTGCGGATGGCCGGCCTACGCTGGAGCGAGGTCGAACTGATCGAGCTCAACGAGGCGTTCGCCGCCCAGGTACTGGCCGTGCTGCGCGAATGGGGGCTCGAGGACGATCTCGACCGGGTCAACGTCAATGGATCGGGGATCTCGCTCGGGCATCCCGTCGGCGCGACCGGCAGCCGGATCCTCACCACCCTGCTGCGCGAGCTGCGTCGCCGCGAGGCGCGCTACGGGCTCGAGACGATGTGCATCGGCGGCGGCCAGGGGCTGGCCGCCGTCTTCGAGAACCTCGAAGCGATGTAAACGCTTGCCGGGGCGCGGTCCGCGCGGTCGGTCACATCAGCGCAACACATCGCGGTCGGTCGCGCCTACGCCCGGGTGATCAACACCGTGCCGCCGATCACCAGCGAGCAGCCCGATCACTCGCGCCGGGCCGATCCCCACCTGGTGAAGCCCGAGCCACCCGAAGCGGTCCGCGACCATCGAGACCGCCAGCTGGGCGCTCACCAGCAGCGCGGTGACTCCTCCGGCCCCCAGCGGCCGCACCGCGA
Organism: uncultured Solirubrobacterales bacterium; assembly: GCA_963844475.1. Lineage (GTDB taxonomy): Bacteria > Actinomycetota > Thermoleophilia > Solirubrobacterales > Solirubrobacteraceae > Palsa-465. Next base: position 249,252 of record CAWJOL010000005.1, read on the forward strand.
TCAGCGACACGATCACGATCGTCGCTCCGCCGATCCCGCCCAGGGCGTACAGGGGCTTGAACGAACCGAGACCCGAGAGCCGGCTGGGATGGCCGACCGTCACCAGCAGCAGCGCGAGGATGCTCACGGTGATCACGGCGCTGAGGAACGCCGCCGCGATGTCCCCGACGTGATCTGCCAGGGCGGCGTTGGCCGGCGGCTGCAGCGCGACGATCCCGCCGGCGAGCAGGGTGGCGATCAGAGCTACGGTCCGCGACATCGTCGTCCGGGTTCCCCGCCCAGGCCGGAATCCCTCCCGGAGCGCACACGCGTGCAGAGCGCTGGATAGCATCCGCCGCCGTGCCCGAGGAAGCTCCGAAGCGGTTCGCCGTGCCACCGACCGAGGACAGCCTCCGCGAGGCGTTGCCGACCCTCACCGAGGTGGTCGAGGCGCTGGCGCCGCTCGAGCGGCGTGCCGGGTCGGCCGGCGAACAGCAGGCGGCACAGTGGATCGCGGAACGCCTGCGAGCCACTGGCTGTGAGGCGCAGGTCGAGGAGGAGCAGTTCCTCGACGGCTACGCCAAGGTGATCGGCACGCTCGCTGCGGCCGGGGCGATCGCCGGAACGGCCGCCCTGTCCCGTCGCCTGCGCAAGCCCGCCGCCGCCGCCGCCGCGCTGGTCACCGCTGCCATCGCTGATGACATATCCAACGGCCCGAGGGTGTTCCGCCGTCTCAGCACCCCCCCGCGCCCGACCTGGAACGTGGTCGCCCAGTGCGGCGATCGCACCGCGGAGCGGACGCTCGTCGTGCTGGCCCACCACGATGCCGCGCCTACCGGCGCGATCTTCGATGAGACCGCACAGGCGTGGCTGGGCGACGCGTTCCCCGGGATCATCGAGCGGATCGATACCTCGCTGCCGCTGTGGTGGGCGCTGCTGAGCGCTCCGGCGCTGGTGGCGCTCGGCGCGGCCAGGGACCGCAAGGGGATGCTTCGCGCTGGGCTGGCCGGGTCCGTGGTCGGGAGCGCGGTGTTCGCCGACGTGGCGCGGAGCCCGGTGTGTCCCGGCGCCAACGACAATCTGACCGCGGTCGCCGTGCTGGTGGCGCTGGCCGAGCGCCTGGCTCGGGAGCCGATCAAGGATCTGCGGGTGATGCTCGTCTCCTGCGGGGCGGAGGAGGTGCTGCAGGGCGGCATCCACGGCTTCGCGGCGCGCCACTTCCCCGAGCTGGATCGCGACCGAACCTGGTTTCTGAACCTTGACACCGTCGGCTCGCCCAGGCTGATCATGCTCGAGGGAGAGGGGCCGGTGGTGATGGAGGACTACCACGACCGGAGCTTCCGGGATCTCGTCGCGGGCGCCGGCGAGCGCGCCGGAGCACCGGTCAGGCGCTGGATGCGCTCGCGCAACTCAACCGATGGGGTGATCCCGAGCCGGGCGGGCTACCCCACCGCCACGATCGCCTCGATGAACCGCTACAAGGCGCTGTCCAACTACCACAAGATGTCCGACACGCCGGAGAACGTGAACTACCGGACCGTATTCCAGGCGCTGACGCTGTCCGAGGCCGTCGCCCGGGAGCTCGCCGCGAGCCCCTGGCTCGGCCGCTGAGCGCGGGGTCTGAGTGCCCGCCGCCTCCGAGCTCAGCTTGCCGAGCTTCGACCACACCGATCCGCAGCTGCGCGGCGATCGCTACCGCAGGGCAATGGAGAGCCTCCGGGGTCACGAGGACTGGCTCGCCGCCAACCCGTACGGCTACACCGTGCTTGATCGAGAGTCGGGCGAGTTCTTCCTGCGCAGCAAGGACGTGGTGTTCCCCGGGCTGACGATCGGCGAGCTGTTCGGAATCACCGAGGGTCCCCTGCACGAGGAGATCGTCCGCAACATCATCAACGTCAACGGCGGCGATCACCGGCGCCTGCGCAACCTGGTCAATCCCGCGCTCGCTCCGCGCCGCGTGGATCGCTACCGCCCCGCGATGCGGCGCTTCCTCGGCGAGCTCCTGCCCGCACTCCCGGCGGACGGACGGATCGAGTTCATCGAGGACTTCGCCAAGCCGTATCCATCGCTGGTCATCGCGGAGGTGATGGGCGCGCCCCTAGCCGATGCGCCGCGGCTTCACTACTTCTCCAACTGGATTCAGCGGCAGTTCGATCCGACCAGCCTGACCACCGAGCGAGCGCAGATCGAGCAGGCGGTGCAGGAGTTCTACGCCTATGAAGACGCGCTGATCGCCGCGCGCCGCCAGACCCCCGGCGACGACCTGATCACCGACCTGATCTCCGCCGAGGAACAGGGGGACCGGTTGGACCACGATGAGCTGCGCAACCTCGTGCTCAACATCCTGGTCGGCGGGGTCGACACCAGCCAGAGCCAGCTCGCCCACGCTGTCCGCCTGCTCGCCGAGCATCCCGAACAGTGGGAGCTACTGCGCTCTGACCCCCAGGGCTTGGCCCTGGCTGCCGTCGACGAAGCCCTGCGCGTCGAGCCGATCACTCCGTTCACCGCGCGGATCACCACCGCCGAAGTGGAGCACCGGGGGATCAGCTTCCCGGCCGGCACGATCGTGCTCGTGTCGGCGTGGCACGCAAACCGGCAGGGCGAGGGCGGCGGCCGGTTCGACATCACCGCTGACCGCGGCCGGGATCGCGTGCTGACCTTCGGCGCCGGGATTCACTACTGCGTCGGCGCCAACCTGGCCCGGGCCGAAATGCAGGAGGGACTGGCGTTCCTGGCCGAGCGCGTCAGCTCCCTCAGCCTCGACGGCGAGCCGGAGTTCGGGACGCCGTCAGGGATCTACGGGCTGGAACGCCTGCCGCTGCGCCTGGGCTGAGTCCCGGGAGACTGGCCGGGCGCCCCAACGCGCGCGGCAAGTCCTAGGCGGCCACCGCGGCGGCGCTCGTCGGCGCCAACCACAGCGCGTCGTCTCCGAGCGCGACCCGTACCGCGCCACCCTCGGCCGCCAGTTCGATCAGCGCGCGCTCGGCCCGCTACGCGGTCCGGCGGGTCGTTGCCCGCGGCCAGCAGTGCCGCCACCTCCTGCGTGGTCAGACCCTCATCGAAGTGCGCGAGCAGCGGCCCGGGCGTCGGCGGCGGCAGGCGCCGGCTCAACGTCGGGTCGAGATTGGCGATCAGGACGTCGTAGGCCTCGACCGGCTGAAAGCCGCCGGCCACCAGATGTGCCTCACCGCGTTCGAAGACCAGTGAGGGGGCGGTGAAGCGGACCGCCCCGTCCGTGGTGGCCGTCTTGTCCTGGAGTTCCGCGGGGGAGCCGGCTGCCGTGCGCGATTCGGCACGGTCGCGCTCGTAGGCATCGCTGACCTCGGGCGAGTCCAGCATGGCGATCACCCGCGCGGCGTCGACGCCCGGGACCTCGCGCAGCACCTGCTGCAGCTGCCGGTCGTCGTCGAGCAGCAGCGGAGTGGTGAAGTTGGCCAGCTGCAGTGCTCCGAACACGGCCCATTCCGAACCGGGATGGGCGATCCGCGCCGCGACGACGGCACGGCACGCTCGCGCGGTGGCGCTGAGGCGCTCCTTGGGTGCCGGCGCGAACGGCATCCCGTAGCGCCGGAAGGTGATCTGCCCCAGTGCACCACGCACCGGGCGTGTAGCCGCGGTCCGCGTACTGGCGTGCGTCCTCGGTCAGCCCGATCAGCACCAGGCGCCAATCCAGCTGATCGCCGTAGCGCCACTGGAGGACCCGCAGGGCGGGCCGCTCGGAATACGCCCACGGGCACGCCGGATCGCTGTACAGGGTGGCTGAAATCAATCCGTTGATGCCTCAATTATATGCGCCAGGCCCGCGCCGGGTCCCCGGGCCTCCGGAGCCAGCGTGGCCGCGCGGTGCACCTCGGCGGTCGTGAAGCCGGCGGCGAGCAACGCAGAGCGGGCCTGCCTCGCGTCGCCCCAGTGCAGGGACACCGGCCCTCGCACGAAGGCCGAGAGCAGCACCCGGAAGACCCGGACCTGGGTGGTCTGGGCGTCGCCGACGTGCAGGTCGGAGAGGTAGCGGCCGTGCGCGAACTCGCTCAGCGCGAGCGCGAAGCGCCGCCACAGCTTCCTCACCTCGTCGCCCGGCAGGTAGCCGAGCAGGCCCTCGGTGATGATCACCAGACCCCGCTCGCGGGCGCAACTCGGTCCGCCAGCGCGCCGATGCTGTCGGGGCCGTCGTCACGCAGTGCATCGACCTCCTCCACCCGGTGGGTCTCGCTCAGCGAGTTCATCTGCTCCAGGGCATGGCGCTTGCGCGCCGCCATCTCGGGCAGGTCGGCCTCGATGTAGGTGATGCCATCGCCGTAACGCTGCGTGAAGCGCCAGCCTCGCGGCGAGAGCCCAGCCGCCACCTCGATCACCTGGGTGATGCCGTGCTCCTCAATCGCCTGCTCGAGCAGCTTGTCGATGGCCAGATGGCGCGCGAGCAGGTAGTACTCGAGCGAGGCTCCGCCCAGCGCGCGCGAGAGCATCAGCGCCGGCCGCAGCGATTCGTACAGACGCCCGGCCCTCGAGCGAGGACAGCTCCGGATGGGACAGCCCGTTGCGCGCCCAGACGTAGCCGGTGTAGTGCGCGGTGGGGCTGATCCTGCCTGAATCGCTCATCTCTGGCTCTCCTCTAGGCGCTCCAGCAATGTCGCCTGGGCGGGATTGATCTTCTCTCGCGCCACCGGGATCGAGAACCATTCCGCTCGATCGACCTCGGGGATCTCGATCATCTTCCCCGACCGGGGTGGCCATTCGAACGGAAACGTATTGCTGGTCACCCGATCGACGTCGAGATCGCCGGCCAGCGCGAACGCTCGGACTCGCTTACCGGACTTCTGCCTGATCTCACCGAGGTCGGTCATCTCAGCCTCGGGCGGAGCCGTGCCCAGCTCCTCCTCAAACTCCCGGCGGGCGGCGGCAAGCGGCTCCTCGTCGGCTTCGTACTCGCCCTTCGGGATCGACCACGCGCCGAGGTCACGGCGCGCCCAGGCCGGCCCTCCGGGGTGAACCAGCAGGACCTCGACCTCGCCGTCGCGCCGGCGGTGCAGCAGGATGCCCGCGCTGCGGCGTGTCGATCGGCTGCGGGGCGATGGTGGCAAAGCTCGCCGAATACTGCCGAGGCCGCGCGCCCGGTGCTCAGCCGAGCTCGAGCAGTCGCCCTGATCGGACACCGGCGGCGGCCAGGAGGGGCACCGGATCAGCGCCTGATCCTGCATTCCCGTCTTGCCGAACCGGACCACAGGCTAAGCTCGTTAGCTTGCTGATCCCGCTGCTGCCGTGCCCACGGGAGCTGTGGCAAGTCTGAATTGTCGGTCCACTGACAGTCAGCTTTTCTGACAATTTGCGGTGCACTCGGGGCACCAGCTGAAACCGCACGCGGAGGGGCCGCCTCATGAGATCACTTGCAAGATGGTGCTTTCGACACCGGATCATCGTCCTGGTCTGCTGGGTCGCGGCGGTGGCCGGCGCCAACGCGGTCTCCGGCGCGGTCGGCACCTCCTACACCGACAATTTCAAGCTGCCCCATACCCAGAGCTTTGACGCTGTCAGGCTGCTGCAGCGCAACGTGCCGAAGGCTTCCGGTGATACCGAACAGCTCGTGATCGGCGACCACGCAGGGCCGGGTCACCGACCCCGCGGTCCGCACGCGGGTGCAGTCCGTGCTGGCCGACGTGGCCCGGCAGCCGCACGTCTCGGTCGTGCAGTCGCCCTACGCCCCGGGTGCCGCGCGCCAGATCTCGCCCTCGGGCCAGGTGGCGTTCGCCAACGTGACCTTCGACGTCCAGTCGAACAAGATCTCTCAGTCGCAGGCCAAGACCTTCGTCTCGCGGGTGACCGGCGCTTCAGGGGGACGGCGTCCAGTTCGAGTTGGAGGGCCAGATCGCACAGATCCGCAAATTCACGCGGCGGATCGAGCAGCCTGTTCTTCGGCTTCATTGCCGCTGCCGTCGTCCTGTTCGTCGTCTTCGGCTCGTTCCTGGCCATGTTGCTGCCGCTGCTAACCGCCGGCGTCTCGCTCGGGACCGGAATCGCCGTGGTCGGTCTGCTCACGCATGTGATCAACATGGCGTCGTTCTCGAACCAGCTGGCCCTGCTGATCGGGCTCGGCGTCGGGGTTGACTACGCACTGTTCATCGTCACCCGCTACCGCCAGGGCGTGCTGCGTGGACTGACCCCGGAGCAGGCCGTGGTCGAGGCGCTTGACACCTCGGGCCGAGCCGTGCTGTTCGCGGGGGTGATCGTCTGCATCGCCATGCTGGGAATGTTCGCGCTCGGCGTCAGCTTCCTCTATGGAGTCGCGGTCGCGGCTTCGGTCACCGTGCTGTTCACCGTGATCGCGGCCTTGACGCTGCTGCCGGCGCTGCTGGGCTTCTTCGGAAGGTACGTCCTGCGCCGCCGGGAGCGGCGGGCCGTGCGCGAGCACCAGCTGTCGACCACCGACGAGTCCCCGCGCTGGGCGCGCTGGACCGACGTCCTGCAGCGCCGGCCCGGCGCCTTCGCGGCCGTCTCGGCCGGAGTGATGATCCTCATCGCGATCCCGTTCTTCGGGATGCGCCTCGGCTCTGCCGACGCAGGCAGCGATCCGACCAACACGACCACGCGCAAGGCCTATGACCTGCTGGCCAAGGGCTTCGGGCCCGGATACAACGGTCCGCTGCAGCTAGTCGCCCAGGTGCAGTCCCCAGCGCAGCGGGCGACCTTCATCGAGATCGACCAGGCCGTGGCCGCCACGCCCGGAGTTGTCGGGGCGACCCCGGCGCGCTTCATCCCGGGCGTCAACGGCCATCCGGCAATCGCCCTGGCCGAGGTCTACCCGAAGGGCTCACCCCAGGACGCCTCGACGGCGAACCTGCTGCAAACGGTGCGCAACCAGGTCGTGCCCGCGCAGACCCGCGGGACCGGCGTGACGGTGCTCGTCGGCGGCAACACGGCGATCTTCGAGGACTTCTCGCACGTGCTCTCGCGGAAACTGCCGCTGTTCATCGGGGTGGTGGTGCTGCTGAGCTTCCTGCTGCTGATGGCCGTGTTCCGGAGCATCGTGATCCCGCTCACGGCAGCCGTGATGAACATGCTCTCGGTCGGTGCGGCGCTCGGGATCGTCACCGCGGTGTTCCAGGACGGGTTCGCCGCGTCGCTGCTCGGCATCAAAGACCGGTCCGATCGAGGCCTTCCTACCGGTGCTGATCTTCCCGATCCTGTTCGGGCTCTCGATGGACTACGAGGTGTTCCTGATCAGCCGCGTCTACGAGGAGTGGCATCGTCGCCGCGACAACCGGGAGGCGGTCGCCCACGGACTGGCCGCCACCGGCCGGACGATCACGGCAGCAGCCGCGATCATGGTGCTCGTGTTCGGAGCCTTCGTGCTCGGCGGCGAGCGCGTGATCGAGCTGTTCGGGATCGGTCTGGCCAGCGCCGTGCTGCTCGATGCGCTGATCGTCCGCTCGGTGCTCGTCCCCGCGCTGATGCTGATGTTCGGCGACGCCAACTGGAAGCTTCCGCGCTTCCTGGACCGCACGCTCCCGCACCTCCGAGTCGAGGGCAGCGAGGACCGGGTCGCCGTGCCCGCGCCGGCCGATCCCGGGCTGCGCCGAGCCCGGCCGCCGGCTAACCCTCGACCGGCTCCTCGGTCGACGTCGCGCGCGACCAGTGCGGCGTACAGGCCGCCGCGCTCGAGTAGCTCCTCGTGGGTCCCGCGCTCGGCGATCCGTCCCTTCGCTGAGGACGACGATCTGCTCGGCATCGCGGATCGTCGACAGCCGGTGGGCGATGGTGAGTCGTCGTGCGGCCCTCGGCCAGGCGCTCGAGCTCGGCCTGCACCGCGCCCTCGGTCTGTGTGTCAAGCGAGCTGGTGGCCTCGTCGAGCACGAGCACGGGAGGATTGCGGAGAATCGTCCGGGCGATCGCCATCCGCTGCTTCTCGCCGCCGGAGAAGCGGTAGCCCCGCTCACCGACGACCGTGTCGTAGCCCTCCGGCAACGACGCGATCAGGTCGTGGATGCGAGCGGTGCGCGCCGCGTCCTCGATCTCCTCGTCGCTCGCCTCCGGCCGGGCGAACCGCAGGTTCTCCCGGACGCTGGAGTGGAACAGATACGTCTCCTGGGAGACCACTCCGACGGTCGCGGCCAGCGAGTCCAGCGACGCCTCGCGGACGTCCACGCCGTCAATCGTGACTCGCCCGGCCTGTGGCTCGTACAGCCGCGCCACCAGATAGCCCAGCGTCGTCTTGCCCGCCCCGGTCTCCCCCACCACCGCCGTCCGCGTCCCAGCCGGAACCACCAGATCGATGTCCCGCAGCGTCCAGCGATCCTCGCTGCCGCTGCCGTAGCGGAAGGAGACGCCCTCGAAGCGCACCTCGCCGAGCACCTCGTCAGGGCGCAGCTGCACCGGATGCTCGGACTCGACGATCTCCACCGGCAGGTCGAGGTACTCGAAGATGCGGTCGAACAGGCCAGCGAGGCCTCGATGTCGGCGCCGGTCGAGAGCAGGCTCTGGATCGGGAACAGCAGCCGGGTCTGCAGGGCCGTGAACGCCACCACCGTACCGATCGAGATCGCGTGCCCGTGCACGAAGCTCTGGCCTGCGATCCAGTAGACCAGCGCCGGCTGGATCGCGAACACCATCTGGATCGTCGACATGACCCAGCGGCCGGCCATCCGCGAGCGAACCTCGATCTCGGCGATGTCTCCCGATTCATCGGTGAACCGAGCGGCCAGATCCCGGCCACGCCCCATCGTCTTGCCGAGCATGATCCCGGAGACCGAGAGCGACTCCGAGACCAGTGCGGAGAGGTCGGCCAGCCGGCTCTGGCGCTCGGTGGTGATCTTCCGCCGCACCTGGCCCACGCGCCGGGTGAGCCAGACGAACGGCGGCACGAACACCAGCGACAGGGCGGCCAGCCGCCAGTCGAGCAGCAACATCGCCACCAGCGTGGCGATCACCGTGGTCGCGTTCTGGGCCACCGAGGTGGCCGTCGTGGTGACCACGGAGTCGATCCCGCCGATGTCGTTGGCGATCCGCGACTGCACCTCGCCCGTGCGCGTGCGCGTGAAGAAGGCCAGCGACATCCGCTGCAGGTGCCGGTAGACCCGGGTCCGCAGATCGTGCATCACCTTCTGGCCGATCACGTTGGAGATGTAGGTCTGCCAGACGCTGATCACCGCCGTGGCGACCGAGATCCCGATCATGCCCAGCACCAGCTCGGTCAGCAGACCGGTGTTGCGCTGAGGCAGGGCGTGGTCCAGCACCGAGCGCAGCAGGAACGGCGAGATCATGCTCAGGCCGGACGAGAAGATGATCAGCGCGATGACGGCGAGCAGTCGTGTGCGGTAGGGCTTGAACAGCGCGAGGACGCGGCCGCGATCACGCTCGCGGTCGGGATCGATCAGACCGGGGCCCTCCGGTCCGCCCGCGCCACGCGACGGCCGCCCGCCACCGGGCGTTGCGCCGTAGGCGGCGCGGAATCCATGTCCACCGATACTCATTTCTTCCTACCATGATGACAACGCTCGGCCCGGCCCTCGACGAGGGAGCGACGGTCTTGATCTGGGCCCAACCTTAGGTTGCATACTTAGCCCATGTCCGGAGCCGCGATCGGTCTTGCGCTGTCGGTGCTGCTCGCCTGCGCGGTGGAGGCCGTGGAGGCGCTGACCATCGTGCTCGCGGTCGGAACCACCCGTAGCTGGCGCTCGGCGCTCTACGGCGTCGCAGCCGCGGTCGTCGCGCTGGCCGTGGTGGTGGCGGCGCTCGGCCCCGCGCTGACCGCCCTGCCGCTGAACGCGCTGCGCGTCGGCGTCGGTGGCCTGTTGCTGGTGTTCGGCCTGCAGTGGCTGCGCAAGGCGATCCTGCGGGCCGCGGGCCTGAAGGCGCTGCACGACGAGGCCGCGCTGTTCGTCGAGGGGACTGAAGCCGCTCGGGCCGCCGGCGGCGCGCGCATCGGCTCAGGACTCGACGGCTACTCGTTTGCGATCTCGTTCAAGGGCGTGTTCCTCGAGGGGCTCGAGGTCGCGTTCATCGTGCTGACCTTCGGCGCCAACCAGCACGACATTCCCCTGGCGGCCGCCGCGGCCGCCGTGGCCGTCGCCCTGGTCGTCGGCGCCGGGGTGGCAGCCCGGGCACCGCTGGCCCGGGTGCCCGAGAACACGATGAAGTTCGGTGTCGGGGTGATGCTGACCTCATTCGGGATCTTCTGGGGTGCTGAGGGCGCGGGCGTCTCCTGGCCCGGTGCGGATGCGTCGTTGCTGGCCATCATTCCCGGGGTGCTGCTGCTGGGGATGACATTGGTGTTCTGGCTGCGCCGGGAAGCCGGAGCGCCTGCCGCGGGCGCGTGGAGGCGGCATGAGCTTCCTCGAGCGCGCAGCTCGCGGGATCTGGGACTTCGTCGTCGGTGATGACTGGGTGACCGCGCTCGGTGCCGCGGTCGCGCTTGGCGTGACGGCGGTGGTGGCCGGCGCGGGCATCAACGCCTGGTGGATCATGCCGGTGGCGGTTGCCGGGTTGCTGGTCCTGTCGCTGCGTCGCGCGGCGCGCTGACCGGGGCTCGACGAGTTCCGAGCCTGCGCAGGCGTTAGCCCAGCGGTGGCTCCTGACCGGCAAACCTGAAACGATCCCGCGATGAGCACGACCGAGGACAGCCCCAAGCCCGAGACGTTGGCCTCGACCAAGACTCACATCCGGCACGCGGCACCGGACGTTCCGCTCGGCGGTAGCCCGTTCCCGCCGATCGCCGACTACGGGTTCCTCTCGGACTGCGAGACGGTCGCGCTGGTCGCCCCGAGCGGCAACGTCGAGTGGATGTGCCTACCGCGCGTGGACTCGCCGAGCGTCTTCGGGGCGATGCTCGATCGTGACGCCGGCGCGTTCAGGATCGGGCCCTCCGGGGTCGCCGTGCCGACCTCTCGCCGGTACCTGCCCGGAACGATGGTGCTCGAGACCAGCTGGGCCACTGGCGCCGGGTGGGTGATCGTGCGCGACGTCCTGCTGATCGGCAACTGGCATCACGAGGACGAGCGCTCGCATACCCACCGCCGCGCGCCCACCGACTACGACGCCGATCACGTGCTGCTGCGGACGGTCCGCTGCGTCAACGGTGAGGTCCAGATCGCGCTCGACTGTGAGCCGGTGTTCGACTACGGCCGCCTCCCGGTGCAGTGGGACTACAGCGGCCCCGGATACCACCAGGCGACCGCCACGGCCGAGGGCTGTGACATCAAGCTGAAGCTGACCACCGACCTGCGACTGGGCTTCGAGGGATCACGGGCGACGGCTCGGCACCGGATGAAGGAGGGCGAGCAGATCTACTGCGCGCTGTCGTGGAGCGAGCATGAGCCGCCCAAGGACCTCGACGAGGCCTACGACCGCCTGGTCTGGACCGCGCACCACTGGCAGCACTGGCTTGACCGCGGCGATTTCCCCGACCATCCATGGCGGACCTTCCTGCAGCGCAGCGCGCTGACCCTGAAGGGCCTGACCTACGCCCCCACGGGTGCGCTGATCGCCGCCGCCACGACGTCGCTGCCGGAGAGTCCGTACGGCGAGCGCAACTGGGACTACCGCTACAGCTGGATCCGCGACTCCACCTTCATGCTGTGGGCGCTCTACACGCTGGGCTTCGACTGGGAGGCCAACGACTTCTTCTATTTCATCGCCGATGTCGCCGGCGGCAAGGAGGACCTGCAGGTGATGTACGGCGTCGGCGGCGAGCGCCAGCTTGACGAGCACGAGCTCGAGCACCTCGCCGGCTACCAGGGCGCGCGCCCGGTGCGGATCGGCAACGACGCCTACCAACAGCAGCAGCACGACGTCTGGGGCGCGCTACTGGATTCCGTGTATCTGCACACGCGCTCGCGTGACAGCCTGGACGAGCGGGTCTGGCCGATCCTCAAGCGCCAGGTCGAGATGGCGATCGACAACTGGCGTAAGCCCGACCGCGGCATCTGGGAGGTGCGCGGTGAGCCCAAGCACTTCACCTCGTCGAAGGTGTTCTGCTGGGCCGCCTGCGATCGGGGATCACGGCTGGCCGAGCTACGCGAGGACTGGGAGCACGTCGAGCGCTGGCGCACGGCAGCCGAGGAGATCCATGCCGACGTGTGCGAGAACGGCGTCGATGACCGTGGGGTGTTCGTCCAGCACTACGAAACCGACGCGCTCGACGCGGCGATGCTCCTGATGCCCCTGCTGCGCTTCCTGCCGCCCGACGATGAGCGAATCCGCAACACCGTGTTCGCCATCGGCGACGAACTGACCGAGCACGGGCTGGTGATGCGCTACCGAACCGATCAAACCGACGACGGGATGAGCGGCACCGAGGGGAGCTTCTTGATCTGCTCGTTCTGGCTGGTCTCCGCCTACGCCGAGATCGGCGAGATCGATCGCGCGCGGAGCATGTGCGAGCGCGTGCTGGGCTTCGCCAGCCCGCTGGGCCTGTACGCGGAGGAGGTCGACCCGCAAACCGGCCGGCACCTGGGCAACTTCCCCCAGGCCTTCACCCACCTCGCGCTGATCAACGCGGTGATGCACGTGATCCGGGCCGACGAAGAGGTCGCCGTGCAGCGCTCGCCGTGGAGCGATTGGCGCTAGTTCTGCCGGTGTCGCCGGCCTGAGGCCGGGACGTCGTTCGCCGAGCCGGGCGTGGCCGTGTCCGTGTCCGTGGCGAGAAAGCCCATGAACGTCCCGACGCGGTCGTCGGTCGGCCCGACGGCAGAGCGCAGCACGTACCAGGGTCGCGCGGGCGGCATTCCCTCCAGCTCGATCTCACCCAGCAGATCGGCGCTCAGCTCGATCTCCACCGCGGCCCGTGAGACGAGCGAGATCCCCAGGCCCGCCCGCGCGGCCTGCCGGATGGCACCGTTGGAGCCGAGGGTCAAGGTCGGTGGGTGAAGGTCGTGGGCGGCCAGGAACTGCTCGTTGAGGGTGCGCGTACCGGAGCCGGGCTCGCGCAGCAGCCAGGTTCGATCCTTGATCGCGACCGCGGCTGTCGGGCCGTTCCCCAAGAGCGGATCCTCGCGTGAGGTGATGCAGACGATCTCGTTCTCCCCCAGCGGCTCGGCCAGCAGACGGCTGTCCGCCGGAGGGGTTCCGGTAATCGCCACATCGGCCTCATGGCGAAGGATGCGGTCGATCACGTAGTGGCGATTGCCGACATCGAGAGTCAGCCTCACCTCCGGATGCTGCGCCGCGAATGCGCGCATCAGCGGCGGCACGAACGACTCGGCCGCGGTGGTCACCGCGACGATCTGCAGGCGCCGAGCCTGAACCTCGGCCGCCTCCTGCGCAGCCTGGCGCCCCCGGGCCAGCAGCCCGATCACGTCCTCGGCATAGGGGGCAAACGCGAGACCGGCGGGACTGGGCTTCACGCCTCGCCCCGAGCGCTCGAACAGGTCGCTGCCCAGTTCCCGGCCCAGGGCGGCGACCGCCGAGGACACCGACGGCTGGGTGACCACGAGTTCATCGGCCGCCGCGGTCACCGACCCACCTCGCATCACGGCCAGAAACGCGGCCAGCTGGGTCAGAGTTATAGCCATAATGCTTAGAGTAATGGCAGTCGCATAAGTTCCGCTAGGCTCGCCGTCCCGGGGAGATCGAAGTCAGGCGCGCTCCATCACCACGTGCGGACCGATCCCCGGCAGCTCGAACGGTTCCGAGACGACCTGGAACCCGGCTCGGGCGTAGAGCGAGCAGGCGGGTATGCGAGCGTTGCACCAGACGCGCGTGGCGTTCTGTGCCGCCGCGTGGCGTAGGAGGGCTTGCAGCACGGCTGTCCCGACGCCGGCGCCCCGCGCTCCGGGCACGGTGGCCATCCCCCGCACCCGCCATGAGCCATCCGTCTCGCCATCGGGAGCGATGAATCCCACCGCGCGCAGCTCGCCCCCGGCGAGGGCCCCGACCGCGAACGCGCCGTCGGGTTCGTGGGATGCCAGCTCGTCCAGGCGCTGGTGCGGACGCAGGATGGCCTGCCGCAGAGCCCTCGTCTGGGCCAGCGGCATCGGCTTGATCACAATCGGGGCGGGGGCTTCGATGCGATGAGGTTAGACCCGCCGTCGTCGACGCCTCCGGCATCCCAACTCGGGCTCACAGCGTCCCGATGATCAAACCGACGAGCACCGTGGCGATCGTGCTCCACACGATCGCGGTCGCGATCAACCGCTGGTCGAGACCGTAGGCGTGGCCCACTAGCAGCGAGTTGATTGCGCTCGGCATCGCCGCCTGCAGCAGGTAGGCCGAAGGCAGGGTGACGATCGTCGCCGAGACGACCGCGAGCAGCAGCGGCGCTACCAGCAGCCGCAGGCCGACCGCGGTCAGCACCCGCCGATCCGGGCGCTCGAGCAGCGGCGCCCCGTCCTCGCGGCGCTCGGCGGACAGGTTCACCCCGACCACGAAGAAGCCCAGCGGCAGCAGCGCGGCGACGACGAAGTGCGAGATGTGCACCAGCGGCTCCGGGGCCAGCGCGGGTGAGGCCAAGAGGCCGGCCACTACGGCCAGCAGGGGCGGGTTGCGGGCAAAGAACGACCGCGCCCGAGCTCTGGCCCCCTCCCCCGCCCGGGTTCCAAACGCCGCGCCGATGCCAAAGCCGGCGATGAACAGCATCGGGCCGCTGACCAGCTGGTCATACGCGATCGCCGTGCCGAGTTGGTGGGGCCCGATCAGGGCCACGGTCATCGGCAGCCCCAGATAGCCGGTGTTGACCAGGATCACGCTGCAGATCAGCGCGCCGATCTCCTGTCGCGAGAGCCGCATGCGCCGTCCCGCGTATCCGGCCGCGGCGCCGGCCAGACCGAGCGCCAGATAGGCGAACACCAGACCCGTCCCAGCGGCCACCGTGACCCGCAGGTGCGCAATGTTGACAAAGGAGACGAACGGGACCAGCACGTACAGCATCAGCTGGAGGATTCGCCGCGCGAGCGCCGGCGCGCGAGGCGTGCGTCGCTCGCTGAGCACTCCGACGGTGACCGAGATCACCACCGCGAGGGCGACGATCAGCATCGGCGGGCGTCCCCATCGTGGTCTCGGTGGTCCAAGGCGTTCATGTGGTTTGATCGCGGGGTGCCGAAGGCGGGTGACACCGAGCCGCAGCAGCTGCGCCTGCGCGTCGGCGAGCTGACGATTGCGGCGCTGGCCTGGGGAGACGACGAGGCGCCGCTGGCACTGTGCCTGCACGGCTACCCCGATACGCCGTGGACGTGGCGACATCTGGGTCCCCAGCTGGCCGCGCGCGGCTGGCGCGTGGTCGCCCCCTTCTCGCGCGGGTATGCCCCCAGTGACCTGGCACCGGACGGAAGCTACGAGGTCGGTGCGCTGGCGCGCGACGTCGTCGGCCTGCACGCGGCCCTCGGTGGCGACCGACGCTCGGTGCTGATCGGTCACGACTGGGGCGCCGTCACGGCGTACCTGGTCGCCGCCCATCGCCCCGAGCTGTTCCGCAGCGTGGTGACGCTGGCCGTCCCCCCGGTTCAGCTGCTGGCGGCCATCGCCGGGCGCCCGGCCCGGCTGCCGCGGGAGCTGCCGCTGCTCGCCCGGCAGCTGCGCATGAGCTGGTACATGTTCTTTCAGCTGCTGCCCGGGATCTCGGAGCGGGCCCTGCCCCGGCTGATCCCGCGTCTGTGGGCGGCCTGGTCGCCCGGCTATCCCGCCCAGGAGGATGTGCGGCACGTGCTGGCGGCGCTGCCCGATCCAGCGCACCGGACCGCCGCCCTGCGCTATTACCGGGCGCTCCTGCTGCCCTGGAACCGGCGGGCCGCCTACGCCGAGGAGCGTTCGTGGCTGCTGCGCTCGCCACGCACGCCGCTGCTGTACCTGCATGGCGAGCGAGACGGCTGCATGCAGGCGGCGGTGGCTCGACGCGGGGCGGAGATCCTGCCGGCCGGAAGCCGATTTGAGCTGGTGGCCGGGGTCGGACATTTCCTTCAGCTCGAGAATCCGGACGAGGTCGGGGAGCGGATCGCGGCGTTCATCGGCCGCCGGCTGAACGGCGTGTTTAGCCAATCACGAAACCGGTAATAAACTGGTCGTACGACCAAGGAACTGCGCCCCCACTTCCTCGGTCACTCCGGGAGGGCCCAGATGGATCTGGGCCCTCCCGGGGAGCCTTTCTCTCTGAGCCCGGGTCGGTCGGTGCTACGGCGCCCCGGACTGAGTCAGACGCACCGCGCCCCACTGCGCCCCGCGGGCGGCCGCCTGCGCAACCGTGCCCGCCTCGGCCAGCCCGAACGTGAACGCGGCCGCAAACGAGTCACCCGCCGCCGTAGCTGTCGCGAGGCTCGCCGGCAATCGGGGCCGGCTCCCAGCGCCCGCTGGCCTCGCCCCACCAGGCGCCTCCCTCGGCCCCCTCGGTGGCCACCATCAGCCGCGCCCGATCGCCGACTCGCTGCGCCATCGCAACCTCGTCGGGGTCGTGTGCGCTGTAGACCAGCGCGTCGATCGGCACTCCGTCGCCCTGCAGAGCCGGCCCGCCTCGGGGTGAGGCGACCAGGACCCGCGCCCGGCGAGCGCGCTCGAGCGCCTCGCGGTCGCCGGCGGTGAAGTAGACGCCGTCGGCCTGCTCGAGCAGTTCCCAGGGAAGCTCGTCGCGACCGCTCGGTTGCAGGCGCTCGCCGATCGTCACGATCGTCCGCTCGCCACCGGGCTCGAGCAAGGTCACGGCCCGGCGCGTCGGCTGCTCGCGCCAGGCGACGTGGACGTGGACGCCTCGCTCCTGGAGCTGGGCCTGCGGCGGCCTGGCCGTGCGCGTCCCGACCGAGCGCGCAGGAAGAAGTCGACCTCGGCGCCGAGCTCGGCCAGCGTTGCCGCGGCGACACCGCCGCCGCCGGCCGCGCGCGCGAATGAGCTGTCGGCGTGCAGCACCGAACCGCGCCGCGGGAACGCGGCAACGGGGATGAAGTCGACCCACTCGATGTGGCCGACCACGGCGACCCGGGTCATGGCGTCAGCTGAGCGTTCAGGCGGCGAGATCGGCGGCATCAACCGCCGGCCGGGAGCGCCTGGGTGGCGCCGAGCGGCTCGTCCGCCGAGGCCGGCGGCTCCGACAGCGTCGATCACCCCGGCGGCCATCGTTCGCCGCAGCCGCGCGAAGCCGATCGTCCCGCCCAGCGCCGGCACCCACAGGGCGATGGCGTGGTAGATCACGACCGCCGCGGCGGTCGGCCCGGCCGGCAGCCCGTAGAGCAGCAGGGCACCGAGCAGCCCGCCCTCGAGCACGCCCGACCCCGCCCGGGATCGGCAGCAGGTTGGCCAGGTACCCGATCTGGTAGCCGACGACCATCGCCATCAGCGGCGGATGCAGCCCCACCGCGCGCAGGCATGCCCACAGCACCGCGATGTCGAACACCAGGTACCCGATGCTGCCCGAGCAGCCGCCAGTCGTGCTCGAAGGCGATCGCCTCGGTGTCCCGCACCCAGCCCGCCATCCGGGTGAGCCCAGTCCGGATACGACCGGCGGGCCGCTTCGCCGGGCGCAGGCGCGTCCATGGCGAAGGGCAGCATCATGAAGGCGACGAATGCCGCCGAGGCCGAAGGCGCCCGGCACGAGCCCGTAGACGAAGCCGTTCCCGCCGTCGCCGATGCCGAGGGCGACGGCGAAGCCGGCCACGGCCAGCACGGCGGCGTTGATCGCCGTGGTGAGCAGGAAGATGACCGCCGACCGATTGGCGATCCGCGACCAGGCGATTCCCCAGGCCCGCATCGCCCAGGCCCCGACCGCCAGCCCGCCCGCGCCGCCCACCGGGACCACGGCGCCGAACGCCATCTCCGCCCAGGCCAGCGATCTGCACCTGAGACGCCGGGCCGCGGTGAAGCACGAGCCGAACCGTGGCCACATAGCCCAGGCAGGACAGCAGTTCCAGCGCAACTGCCGCGACCAGCCAGCCGACGTGGGCCGCGGCGGCGCGCTTCAGCACGTCGCGAAGGTCAGGAACCGCCAGTCCGACCGCGAGCAGCAGCGCCAGCAGAGCGACCGTCCACGCGATGCCGTTGCGCAGGCGGTGAAGGTCCTGGTCGGCCTCCTGTGCCTCCTGATCCGGCGCAACGTCCTGTGCCACGTGCGTGACCCTTCGCTGGTGAGCTTGATCGCGCAACCATTATACGCACAAATCGTGGTCGCAAGCATTTATCGCGTGAAGCATGACTCATCGCCTGGGATGTGGTGGGCTCAGCGGCGCTATCCGGCGGGACCGCAGGCGAACCGGGAGCGATTTCAGCTGGTTGAGGAACGCCGACTCAACCACCGCCGGCCGGCCCGCCAGCTCCATCTCCGGGAAAGCGCTTGAGCGTCTCCTCGAACATGATGTTGAGCTCCAGCCGCGCCAGCGCGGTGCCGAGGCAGAAGTGCCGGCCGCCCGCACCGAAGGCCTGATGCTCGGTGGTTGCGGCGAACGTCGAAGCGGTCCGGATCCTCGTAGCGGGTCTCGTCGCGGTTGGAGGACACGTACCACATGACCACCTTCTCGCCCTCGCGAATCGGCTGGCCGTTCAGCACCGTGTCGCACGTCGCGGTGCGCCGGAAGTGGGCGAAGGCGGGGAACATCCGCAGCGACTCCTCGACCGCGCTCGGGCACCAGCTCCGGCTCGTCGAGCAGCGATCTGGCGCTGATCCGGATTCTCCATCAGCGCGCGCATCCCGCTGCAGTAGGTCGCCTTGGTGCTGTCGTTACCGGCCGCGACGAGCAGGAAGAAGCCCATCACGATCTCGTGCTCCTCGAGCTTCTGCCCGTCGATCTCGGCGTGCACGAGCACGCTGGTCAGGTCATCGGTGGGGTTCTCGCGGCGCTCGGCGATCATCTGCTGGCAGCGGGCGAAGACCTCCGGGATGTCCTTGGCCACGACGGCCTCGATCCCCTCGGGGTTGAGGTCGGGGTCGCCCGCCCCGAGGGCGGAGTTCATCAGCGTCGCCCACGCCGCATCGTCGGCCTCGGGAGATGCCCATGAAGCTGCCGATCACGCGGGAGACGACCGGCTGGGCGACCTCGGTGACCAGGTCGCAGGTGTCGCGCCCCTCGAGGCGATCGAGCACGTCCCGGACGATCGTCCGGATCTCATCCTCGTGCGCGGCGATCCGCCGCGGCGTGAACCCGGCCTGGAAGAGCTTCTTGATGCGGTCGTGCTTGGGCGGATCCATGCCGATGAACATCGCCCGCATCAACTCGATCGGGAATACGTCGGTCACCGCGGTGATCCCTCCGAGCTCCGAGGAGTACGTCCGCCAGTCGCGGCTGACGGTGTGGATGTCCTCCGCCCGCGTCACCGACCAGTAGCCGGCTTCATTCGGATACTCGGTGATCCCCGCCGTCCAGTGCACCGGGACATTCGGAGCGCAGCTGCGCGAACAGCTCGTGCGGAGGCCCGTCCAGCCAGTCCTGCGCGCTCGCTGACCAGGACGTTCTCAAGATCGCTCTTCGTGGATGACAACTGCCCCTCCTCGGTGGCCTGCGTGTGGTGGTCGGATGCTACTGGCTGGTTGGCCAGCATGGGAGCGGTCGACCGCCGCAGCCGATCGTGCCCGTTATCCCCGCCAGAAGATCCGCGGCAGCGTCAGCGGACGCTCGCGCAGGGCGCGGCCGACCTCCCGGCCGATCTCGCGGTAGAGGCCGTCGCCGCGGGACCTCCGCGACGAGCTGGCGCAGCCAGCCGCGGTCGAGGCCGAACCGCAGCAGCCCTGCCGCTGACGTCGGTCAGGTCGGCCAGACGCAGCGCCTCCACCTCGGCGCCCCGAGGAGAGCTGGCGCCGGATGTCGTGGTGACGGTCGATCGCCTCGCGCGCAGAGCTCGATCCGGTCGGGAGCTCCAGCCGAGCGCGCGGCAGCAGCGTTCGCGCCAGCGCAGCGCCGTCGGCCGTGTACTCGGCCGTCGGTCGCCACCCCCGGGTAGAGGCCGATGTCGTGCAGGATCGCCGCGACGGTCAGCACCTCCCCGTCGATCACCCAGCCGCGTGACTCCGGCCAGGCGCGCGGCGATCTGGCGGCAGCGCAGGCAGTGGCGCTCCATCGGTCCGTCGCTGACGCCGGTCGCCTCACGCAGACGGCCCAGCGGCGAGGCGCTCGGCCTCGGTCCTGGCCAGCTCGTCGAATCCGGGCACAGCCCGAAAGCTAGCCTGCTTCGTGAGCCGACGCGAGCTGGGCCTGCCCAGCGCCGCGGCGCGACGCGATTTGCCGCCGGGCACGAGCAGGGCCGCCAGCGTGCACACGACCAGGAATCCGCCGGCGAGCAGGAACGAGTCGGTGAAGCCGGCCAGTCTGGGAACGCCGTGGACGGTGTTGTTGACGATGAAGGTGGCGGCGATCTGCCCGCCGAGTGCGCCACCCAGCGTCCGCATCACCGTGTTCATGCCGCTGGCGGCGCCGGTCTGCGTGGCCGGCACGGCCTGCACGACGAGGTTTCCCAGCGCCGAGAAGGCCAGACCGATGCCGACCCCGAGCAGCATCGCGCTGATCAGCATCTCCAACGGGTGGGCGTGCAGAGCCGCGAAGAACAGGAACGACGTGGCGGTGACCGCGCTGCCGGCGATCAGGGCGAACTTGGAGCCGTAGCGGCGAGCGACCTTTCCGGCCGCCGAGCCGAGCAGGCCCATGCCGAGGGCCGAGGGCAGCAGATACAGGCCGGAGTCGACGACGGAGGCGCCGAAGCCGAACCCGGTGCTCTTGGGCAGCTGGGCGAACTGGGGGAAGATGATGAACGACGAGTACATGCCGGCGCCGAGCAGGAACGCGGCGAGGTTGGTCGTCCAAACGCCGCGGATCCGCATCATCGTCATGTCGATCAGCGGCTCGTCGCTGCGCGCCTCGACGGCGACCCAGGCGGCCAGCACCAGCAGCCCGACGGCCAGCAGCACGAGCGTCTTCGGGCGAACCCCAGCCCCAGGTCGTGGTCTCCGACACCGCGATCAGCACGCCGCACATGCCGGCGCTCATCAGGGTCGGCGGCGACCCAGTTGACGCGGCCCTGGAAGCCGCACCGGGGACTCCGGTACGAACCGCCAGGTGGCGATCGCGGCAATGATCGTGGTGGCCAGCGGGAATCCAGAACAGCCAGTGCCAGCTCAGATGCTCGACGATCAGCCCGCCGGTCACGATTCCGACGCCGCCGCCGATGCCGAGGATCGAGGACATCAGGCCGATGCTCCCGGCCACGCGCTCTCGGGGGAACTCGTCCCGGAGGATCGCGAAGGCGAGTGGGAAGATGCCGCCGCCGGTTCCCTGAATCACCCGCGCGACGATCAGCAGGGTGAGTGAATTCGCCACCGCGGCGAGCAGGGTTCCCGCCGCCAGCACGATCAGGGTCAGCAGCAGCATCCGTTCCTTGCCGTACATGTCGCCCAGGCGGCCGATGATCGCCGTGCCTACCGACGCGGAGAGCAGGTATCCGGTGAGCAGCCAGGTCACCCCGGTCTCGGTGGTGTGGAGGCTGCGCTGGATCGTCGGGAGGGCCGGGATCACCGCCGAGCTGAGCACGGCATAGGCCACCCCGGCAAGCGACAGGACGGCGAGAATGAGGTTCGGGTGAATGTCGTGCTGACGCGCGTTCTCAGCCATCCGGCTAATCTAGCGGAATGACCATTCCGGCTCACCTCCCGGCCACAGTCCGGGCTCACCGCCCTGCCCCCCGCCCGACTGGGCTGCGCTCGATCAGGACGCCAAGCGCGAGCGCCTGCTGCTGGCGGCGGGAGAGGTCTTCGCCCGCCAGGGCATCGACGCTTCGATGCCGTCGGTGGCCGCCGCCGCGGGCGCCGGCGTGGCCAGCGTCTACCGGCAGTTTTCCTCCAAGCGGGACCTGCTCGCGGCGCTGGTGGTCAGCCGGCTCGAGCAGATCTCCGAGGCTGCGGCGCTGGCCTGCAAGCGCGAGGGCGATGCCTGGTCGGCGCTGGTCGAGATGCTGTGGATGATCGTCGAGCAGCAGTCGTGCGATGACTTCCTCGGCGAGGCCCGGGTGGCCGTGGCCGACCATCCGGCGGTGCGCCGGGCCACCAGACCGGACCACCGCGGTCGCTCGAACGACTGCTGAGCGCCGCGCGCGCGGAGGGGCAACTCAGAGCCGACGCGACCACGCTCGACCTGAAGCTGCTGTTCGCGGCCACCCGGGCGGCCAAGCAGATCGAGCCGACGGCGTGGCCGCGGATGCTCGAGCTGCTGATCGACTCGCTGCGAGCGACGCCGCCCTGAGCTCAGCTCCCGGGCCGGTGCGCTCAACTAAGGTTGGCGCTCACCAACTTGGAGAGAGGAGCTTGCCGCCGTGAAAATCCGTGCCGCGGTCCTGGAGGAGTTCGGAGCGCCGCTGAACGTGACCGAGGTCGATCTCGCTGAGCCGCGGGCCGGCGAGGTGCTGGTCCGCCTGGAGGCGTGCGGCGTCTGCCACACCGACATGTACACCGCCTCGGGCGCCGATCCGTCCGGCTACTTCCCCACCGTACTCGGCCACGAGGGCTCGGGGATCGTCGAGCGGGTCGGCGAGGCGGTTCGCGACGTGAAGCCCGGCGACCGCGTGGTCACCCTGTTCTCGCCTCAGTGCCGCGAGTGCGTTCACTGCCGCAGTCCCAAGACCAACCTCTGCCTGGCCATCCGTGAGCAGCAGAACCTCGGCTATCTGCCCGACGGCACGACCCGCCTGTCTCGCGATGGCGAGCCGATCCGCCACTTCATGGGCACGAGCACGTTCGCCGAGTACACCGTGATGCCGGAGATCGCGCTGGCCAAGATCCCGGCCGAGGCGCCCGCCGACCGTGCGTGCCTGTTCGCCTGCGGGCTCTCCACCGGGCTCGGGGCCGCGATCAACACCGCGAACGTCGAGGCGGGATCGACGTGCGTGGTGTTCGGCGCCGGCATGGTGGGTCTCGGAGCCGTCGCCGGTTGCCGGCTGCAGGGCGCCGAGCGGATCATCTGCGTCGATCTCTCGCAGGAGCGGCTTGACCTGGCCCGCGGGCAGGGCGCCACCGAGACGTGGATCGGCGGCCCGGAGACCGTGGACCGAGTACTGGAGGAAACGGGCGGCTTCGGGGCGGACTACACCTTCGAGGCCACCGGGCTGGTGGCGATCATGCGCCAGGCGGTTGAGTCGGCCCGGATGGGCTGGGGGCTGTGCACCGTCGCCGGCGTGGCCGGCAAGGGCGAGACGCTGGACATCATCCCGCGCTACCTGATCACCGGGCGGCGCGTCTGCGGCTCCTCGTTCGGCGGGGTCAAGGGACGCGACCAGGTCCCGGAACTGGTCCAGCTCTACCTCGACGGACGCCTGGACGTCGATCCGTTCATCTCGCACCGGATCACCCTTGAGGAGGTCGGCCGCGGCTTTGAGCTGATGGAGCGCCAGGACGGGATCCGCAGCGTGATCACGTTCAGCTAGCGCCGCGGTCGGCGCCGGCCGCGCTGGCGCAGGGAGAGCCCGCGCCGGCGCGCCTGCTCGGTCCGGATCGCCAGCCCGAGGGCGACTCCGAGCGGCACCGCGCCGAAATAGGGCGGGCTGACCAGGAGAATCAGCGCCACGCCGAGCATCGCCATCCAGATCGCCGGCCGGAAGTCCCGCCAGTCGCCGCTCACCGGACGCCCACGCTGAGGTCGGAGGCAATGCGCTTCTGGATTGCGGCGACGGCCCGGAAGGCCTCCTTGAGGTGACTGCGCATCAGCGGGCTCAGTGTCGCAGGATCGACGAAGTCATCCGGTGCCACCCCGTGGCGCAGCTGCCCCACCTGGTGCCCGAGGCGCAGGTCGGTGATCAGCTCGAACGCATCCTCCAGCGAGTGGGCGTCCGGGGTGGACAGCGTCCCCGCGGCCCCCGCCGCGCGCAGGCGCTCGATCGTCCCCGCGCTGGTCACGCCGGCCGCCATCGCCGCCCAGCGGGCGAGGTCGACGATCGGCAGCAGCCCGCCATGCTTGAGATCCAAGCGGCCCCGATGCTCCCCCCCGTGCTCAACCACCAGGCCCCGGAGGAAGCCGGTCGGCGGACGATGCGACAGGGCGAAGCGGGCCATCATCCGGAGCAACTGGGGGTTCTGGGGGGCGAGCCTGAAGGTGTCGGCCACCGGCGTGCCGGTGTGTACGCCCCAAACCGGGCGGCTGTCGACGAGCACCGAGGCAAGGATCAGGGCCTTCTCCTGGGTCGGATTCTCGATCCAACTCCGCGCCGCCCGCTTCCAGGACTGCAGCGAACGGACGAACAGCGGGTTCGACGCCGAGGCCCCGTTGGCATCGGCCCGAAAGCCGCACAGCTCTAGTCCGCCGATCGTCTTGTCGGCGAGGGCCTGCAGATATGAAGTGGCTCGATCGTCGGGATCGTCAGCAAACCACACGATCGCGCTGTCCACGTCGGCGCTCGGGGCTGCCTCGCGGCGGGCCAGGCTGCCCAGCGCCAGCCACGCGAACGGGGTCGGTGGCGTTCCCAGCTCGGCCACCGCGAGCTCCAGCAGCCGACGGGTCAGCGCGTCGACCACGACCGAGTACACGGCGGTGATGTTGGTCGGGGCCGCGCGGGCGTCGTGCATCCCGATCACCGCGGGTCCCAACTCGCGGGCCGCCGCGGCCAGCTCCTCGACGTGGTTCGCCACCGAGATGCGGCGGCGCAGGAAGAAGGACGACCGGGTTTGCACCGCGATCAGGTCGAGGTCCTCGATCACGCCGAGGATTTCGCCGGCCGCGGACACGACCGGGAAGTGGCGCAGGCCGCGATCGAGCATGTCGAGCAGCACCTCCCCCCCGAGCCGGTCCGGCGGGCACGTGTAGGCGGGCGATGACATCACCGTGGCCACCGGAACGCTGCCGTCCATCCCGGCCGCCAGCACGCGCGTGCGCAGGTCGCGGTCGGTGAGGATCCCCAGGGTGCCGTCCGGCAGGCGCGCGACGAGCGAGCTCACCCCGGCCGCTGCCATCAGCTGGGCGCCTTCCCGGACCGAAGCATCTGGCTGGCACACCACCGGCTGGCCGCGCAGAAGCGAGCGCACTGGCTGGTTGGCGGGATCACGCGCGGGCTCGCCGCTGACCGCAGTGACATCCAGTGGCGCCTGGAGCAGCGAGCGGGTGACGAAGCGCAGGCCCGCCGCGCCGGCCAGCAGCACGCGCGCCGGGTCGGCATCGATCCGCAAGCAAACCGTGTCCTCGGCCGCCCGCGCCGAGAAGCCGGCCGGCAGCCCCGAGAGCATCGACGCGTGGCCGAACAGCTCGCCCATCCCGAGCAGGTCAAGCACGCGTCCGTCGTGCACGATCTCGACCGCTCCCGAGCGGACAATGCGCAGGTGCTCCACCGGCTGGGCGCCCTCCGAGAAGATCGTCACCCCGGCGGAAAACCGCTCGACCTCGACGGCGGCGGCGATCCGCGTGAGCTCGTCGGGGGGCAGCGAATCAAAGGGTGGATGCGCCGCCAGAAACGTGGCGACGTCGCCCGAGGCGCGCCTGCGACTGGCTCAAGCTGGGGCGGGCGCGGCCACGTCGGCGGCTCCCTGCCGGGCGTCTTCCTTGAGCATGTCGGCGCATTTCTCGCCGATCATCATCGTCGTGATGCATGGGTTGATGGCCGGCAGGAACGGCAGGATCGAGCCGTCGGCGATGCGCAGTCCGCGCACGCCGCGCACTCGCAGACGCGGGTCCACCACCGCCATCGGATCGGAATCCGGCCCCATCTTCGCCGTGCAGGCGGGGTGGTAGACCGTGTTGTGGGTCTTGTGCATGTAGTCGATGAGCTCGTCATCGGTCTGGGCGTCGGGACCCGGGGCCAGCTCCTCGGCCGCCCACTCCCCATCGCCGACTGCGAGACGATCCTGCGCGCCAGCCGCATGCCGAAGGCCATCACCCGCTCATCGTGGCCGTCGGGATCGGTGAAGTACCGCGGATCCACGCGCGCACGATCCCGGAAGTCCCGTGAGCGCAGGCGCACAGTCCCCCGCGACTCACCCCGGCACACGTTCGGGCGTCAGGCAGAAGCCGTTCTCGGTCGTCGGATAGCCCCAGCGCACGGTATTCATGTCAAAGGGCACCGAGCCGTAGTGCATCATCAGGTCGGGACGGTCCAGCCCCTCCTCCGAGGTGGCGAACAGGCCGATCTCCCACCACTGGTTCGAGCTGTGTGACCATCGGCTGCTTGGCCCGCCACTGCACGATTCCCTCGACGTGATCATCGAGGTTCGAACCCACGCCGGGCGAATCGACCAGGGTCTCGATCCCGAACTCCCGCAGGTGCTCCCCGGGGCCCGACGCCGGAGAGCATCAGCAGCTTCGGCGTGTCGATCGCGCCGGCGCTGAGGATCACCTCGCGGCGGGCACGGACGGTGTCGTGGGTGAGGATGTCGGGGGTCAGGTATTCGACCCCGACCGCTCGCCCGTCCTCGATCGCCACCTTGCTGACCCAGCAGTTGGTCCGGACCTCCAGGTTCGGCCGTGAGCCGATGATCGGATGCAGGTAGGCGTGCGAGGACGACATACGGGTGTTGTCGGCCGATGAGTTGATCTGGAACCAGCCCGCGCCGTTGGTCACCGTGTGGCCTTCGTTGAACCGCGACGTCGGCAGCCCGGCCTGCGCGGCCGCCTCGAGCACGGCCACTCCGCAGGGATCCACGGGCGGCACGGTGCGGATGTTCACCGGGCCGTCGCGACCGTGATGATCACCCGGGCCGTCGTTGGTCTCCAAGCGCTTGATCAGCGGCCAGCATTCGGCCGAGCTCCATCCCTCGCACCCGGCCGCGGCCCACTCGTCGAGATCCTCCTTCGGGGTCCAGAACGCGATGCACGAGTTGTGCGACGAGCATCCGCCGAGCACCTTCGCCCGGGCGTGGCGCAGGAAGCTGTTGCCCTTCTCCTGGGGCTCGACCAGGTAATCCCAGTCGTAGCCGGAGTCGAGCAGGTACATCCAGTCCTCGAGCCGCAGGATTCGGTCGTCGCCGACGTCCGAAGGACCCGGCCTCGAGCAGGCAGACCGTGACGTCCGGATCCTCGGACAGCCGGGCGGCAACGCACGCACCCCGCGGTGCCGCCGCCGGCGATCACATAGTCGAACTCCCCAGCGTCGCTCACGGAGCCATCTCGCCCAGCGGCGCACCGGGCAGCGATGGAACCTCGGCGCGGTGCTCGGCTGAGCACCGAGATCGGCTTGCGGCTGTAGACGGCGAAGTAGTAGATCGAGCCGATGATGAACACGATCCCGATGAACAGGATGGCGATGTACTGCCAGTACCAGTGGCCGGGGATGACATGACCGGCCGCATCCTTGGTGCCGGCGAGCGAGTCGTAGACCGCTGAGCGCGGCCAGGCGATGTTGACCGCCACGATCGCCCCGTACACGACCGCGCCGAGGTTGACCAGGAAGCCGAACCGTCCGAGGGAGAAGTACGGGACCGTGGTCCGGACGCGGCCACTGGCCGCGGATCCGCTTGATCAGCATCCCGCCGGTGACGCCAAGGTAGGCGATGTAGAACATCACGATGGCCACCGAGGTCAGGGCCAGGAACGCGCTCTGGTTGCTGTAGTTGATCGCCAGGATTGCCAGCGCAAGGAATGCCGACCACCAGGGCGGGGACCACCGGGACCCGCCGTTGGCCGGAGACGCGGGCGATGTGGGTGCCGAACGGCAGCCGGCCGTCACGCGCCATCGCGAACAGCAGCCGGATACAGGAGGCCATCACGGCCAGCGTGCAGACGCTGATGGCGATCGCCGAGTCGATCAGGAACACATTGCCGACGGTGTTGCCGAGCGCCTGCTTGATGATGTAGGGCAGGCCGAGCGCGGTGATGTTCGGGTCGTTGATGTTCTTGACCGCCATCAGCGCGAACAGGATCAACAGGCCGCCGATGATCGATGCGGTGATCAGCGCGCGGATGATCGCCGGGGGCGCGTTCTTGCGCGGATCGTTCGTCTCCTCGGCCAGCGTCCCGGCCGTGTCGAACCCGTACATGACGTACGCGCTCATGATCCCGCCGATGATGAACGCCCCGAAGTAGTGCCAGCTGTGGCCCTTGCCGAGACCCGAGGTTGTGCAGCACGATCCCCGGGCCCGCGGTGGGCGTTGAACAGGATCAGGATGACCAGCAGCGAGGCGCCGATCAGCTCCGCCATCACGCCGAAGTTGTTGATCCGGGCCATGATCTTGACGCCCGAGCATGTTGACCACGGTGCCGAAGAGGACCAGGATCGCGCCGAGCAGCAGCGCGTTGTGCGCCCCGCCGGCGGTGAAGTAGATAGCCCGCGTCAGCGCTCGGAGCCGAGGATCTGGAAGATCTTCGGCGAGACCTGCGGCAGCACGACCTGCCACGCCACCGCGACCGCGGCGACGGTGACGATCGAGCCGACGACGTAGATCCACCCGGTCATCCACGAGGCGAAGTCTCCGGCCACCCGCTTGGACCAGTTGTAGACCGAGCCGGCAAGCGGATACTGCCCCGCCATCTCGGCGAAGCAAAGCGCGACCATCATCTGACCGCCGAGCACGATCAGCCACGTCCACCACACCGCCGGACCGGCGAACAGGAATCCGAAGGCGAACAGCTGGATGACGCCGGTGAGAATCGAGATGTAGCTGAACCCGGCAGCGAACGAGGAGAAGCTCCCCAGCGAGCGATCGAGCTCCTGCTTGTAGCCAAAGCCCGCCAGTTCGCCGCTGTCGCCAGAGTCCCCGGTGCTGCGACCCGCCTCTACGGCTGCCATCTATGAACCTCCCCAGTCCACGCCAGATCGCCGAGCGCGGCTCGTCGGAAAAAACATGGTGAGGCGCACGGCCACCGGCCTGTCGCCTCTCGGTTACGAACGATTGACCCCGTACTGATCGGCCTGTTATATATCAGTTGTCTAACTGTGTCAACGCAGGGCCTCACGCGAGGAGCAAAATGGCCGCAGGCACCGCGCAGGAGATGTTCCTAGGCGGCGATTGGCAGCCCAGCGCAAGCGGCGAGACGTTCGAAGCCTCGAGCCCGGCCAACGGCGAAGTCATCGCCACCATCCCCCAGGGCGACCGCGAGGACGCTCGCCGGGCGATCGCCGCCGCCCGCGAGGCGGCCGACGGCTGGGCGAGCCTGACCGCGTTCGAGCGAGCGGCCAAGATGCATGCCGTCGGTGACGTGATCGCCGGCCGCCGTGACGAGCTCGCTCGGACCCTGACCCTCGACCAGGGCAAGCCCCTGCGCGCCGAGGCCTACGACGAGGTCGACGAGCTGATCGAGTACTGGCGCATGGCGGCCGAGGACGCGCAAGCGACTCGGCGGCGAGCTGCCGAACTCCGTCTCACCGGGCAAGCGCGTGATGCTGGTCCGCCGCCCGCGCGGCGTGGTCGGCGTGATCAGTCCGTGGAACTGGCCCTACACGATGCCGGCCGAGCTGATCGCGCCCGCGCTGGCCTGCGGCAACACGGTGGTCTGGACTCCCGCGCCGTCGACGGCGCTGTGCGCGGTGGCGCTGGCCCACTGCATCGTCGACGCCGACCTGCCCCCGGGCGTGTTCAACCTGGTGACCGGACCCGGTCCCGTGGTCGGGGACGAGATCGCGCGCAACCCGGGCACGGATGGCCTCGCCTTCATCGGCTCGACCGGCACCGGCCGGCTGGTCGCCCAGGCTGCGGCGGGCAAGGCCACGCTGCTCGAGATGGGCGGCAACGGGCCGCTCGTGGTGATGGACGACGCCAACCTCGAGGCCGCCGTCGAGGCGACGCTGACCGCCTGCTTCCTCTGCGCCGGCCAGAGCTGCACCGCCGGCGAGCGCCTGCTCGTACACCGCGCGGTCAAGGACGAGTTCGTCGACCTGCTGGCCCGGCGCGTGACCGAGCGGATCCTGCTCGGGAACCCGTTCGACGACGCGACGACGATGGGACCGCTGAACAATGAGCCGGTGGCGCTGAAGATGGACGAGCACGTCGGCGATGCGGTGGCACGCGGCGCCAGCGTCGTCGCCGGGGGCTGCCCGCGCGTCTGGCTTTCCCACCTCGCTGTACTGGGAGCCAACCGTGCTCAGCGACGTTCCCGCCGACGCGCGCGTCGCGGTGGAGGAGACCTTCGGGCCGGTCGCCCCGGTGGTCGCGATCGACAGCCTGGAGCAGGCGATCGAGCTGACCAACCTCTCCCCCTACGGCCTGCTCTCGGCGATCTTCACCGCCGACCTCGGGCGCGGGGCTGCAGTTCGCCGATCGCGTTCGGACCGGCTGGGTGAACATCAACGAGTCCAGCAATTACTGGGAGGCGCACCTGCCCTTCGGCGGGCGGTCGGGCACCGACAGCGGCATCGGTCGGGTCGGGGGCGCCAACGTGATGGAATCGTTCACCGAGCTGCAGACCGTGGTGCTCACGCCCCACACTCCGCGCTGATGCAGGCATCGGAGCCGCCCGAGCCGGATCTCTCGGCTGAGCGGACCGCGCAGCTGCTGGCCGCGGTGCTCGAGCGCTCGCCCCGGCGCCTCACCGAGCTGGCCGAGGTCGTCGACGTGCCGGCCGTCGAGCTCGCGCCGCTGGTCAGCGCGCTCGAGCGCCACGAGCTGCTGGCCTGGGATTCGGGCAACACGGGTCTGCGACCGGGCCCGGTGGCGCTGCGCTTCGCCCGCTCGGGCGTCGGCCGGGAGGATCTGGTCGAGCTCGCACAGCCGAGCATGCGCCGGCTGGCCGAGGAGAGCGGCGAGAGCACCAATCTGATCGTGCCGCGGCCGGCGGGCACCGAGGCGGTCGCCCAGATCGACGGCCGCCACCTGCTCGGCGCCACGAACTGGATCGGGCGCGAGCTGGGACTGCACTGCACGGCGGCGGGCAAGGTGTTCCTGGCCTTCGGCGTCGCCGAGCTTCCCGGCGGCGAGCTGCCGAAGCTGACCGGGGCCACGATCACCGACCGCGCGCGTCTGCTCCGTGAGCTCGAGGCGGTCCGCGACCAGGGCTACGCGACGATCGTCGACGAGCTCGAGCCCGGGCTCTCCGCCGTCGCCGCGCCCGTGCGCGATCGTGACGGTGAGGTCGTCGGCGCCGCTGTCGGCGGCCGGCGCCTCGCTGCGGCTGGCGCCCCAGCGGCTGCGCCTGCTCGGGCGCGTGGCGCTGGAGCAGGCGCACGCGCTGTCCACGCGGCTCGGCTACGACGCCCCGCTGGACGAGTACCTGGGCTCGCGCGCCGGGCCTCGGGATCAAGTGAAGACGATCGTCCGGCTGCCGTCGACCAGCACCCGATCCTCCAGATGCCAGGCGACCGCGCGGGCCAGCACCGTCCGCTCGATGTCCCGTCCCATCTGCTCGAGCTTCTCCGCGCTCGCGCGGTGGGTGACCCGGGCGGTGTCCTGCTCGATGATCGGCCCGGCGTCGAGGATCTCGTTGACGTAGTGCGCGGTGGCCCCGATCAGCTTCACGCCGCGCGCCCGCGCCTGGGCGTAGGGGTTGGCCCCCGCGAACGCCGGCAGGAACGAGTGGTGGATGTTGATCACCGGCGCCCCGACCCGCTCCAGGAAACTGGCGCTGAGGATCTGCATGTAGCGGGCCAGGACGATCAGGTCGTACTCACCGCCGCCCAGGACCTCCAGGATCTGCGCCTCGGCGGCGGCCTTGGCGTCCTTGGTCACCGGGATGTGGACGTAGCGCACGCCGAAGATCCCCACGTCGGCCCGCAGGTCCTCGTGGTTTGAGACCACCACCGGAATGTCGCACTCGAGCTCGCCTCGCCGCCAGCGCCAGAGCAGATCCAGCAGGCAGTGGTCCGGGCGGGAGACCATCAGCGCCACGCGCTTGCGCTGACCCGAGTGCCACAGCCGGGAGTTCATGTCAAAGCGCTCGGCCACGGCGGGGAACTCGGCCTGGAACTGCTCCAGGCCGTCCGGCTCGACCGCGAACTCCAAGCGCATGTAGAACCGCCCACCCTCGGGATCGGTGGAGTACTGGTCGGACTGGATGATGTTCGCGCCGGCGCCGGCCAGCGCGCCGGACACCGCGGCGACTATCCCGCTGCGATCAGCGCAGGAAATCAGCAGACGGGCGACCACGGGCGCTACTGGACCACTTCTAGAGAACCGCGCGGATTTCGCGCTCGAACGTGCCGACGTGCTCGGTGACGATCTGCGCTGGCGCGCGCCGCATCGCCGGCGGCGATCGCGTGCAGGACATCGTCGTGCTCGTGCACGCGCATGAACAGGTGGGGCAGCCGATCGATCACCAGATGCCAGATGCGCAGCGACAGGTTCAGGTAGCGCCCGAGCGTCTCCTCCAGGTACGGGTTTCCGGCGCAGCGGTAGATGAAGCGGTGCACGCGCGCGTCGAGGGCCATCAGCGCCTCCACGTCGTCGCTGCCCTGGCTCTCTCCCAGCTCCTTGAGCAGCTGATCCAACTCGGCCCGCAGTGGCTCGGTGATGCGCTCCGCCGCGCGCGCCGCGGCGTGGGCCTCGAGCTGCGTGCGCACGTCGGAGATGTGGGCCAGATCGGTGATGTTGATCTCCGAGGCGAACGTGCCGCGACGCGGGAACACGGTGACCAGGTTCTCCAGCGCCAGGCGCTTGATCGCCTCCCGGACCGGCGTGCGACCCATCTCGAGCTCTCCGCCCAGCACGTCCTCGTCGATCGGTGCTCCGGGAGCGATCCGCAAGGTCACGATCCGGTCGCGCAGCTCGGCGTAGGCTCGGTCGGCAAGCAGCTCACGCGGCGGCTGGCTCGGCCCCCCGGACGGGGATGCGACAGCGCTCACCGGCGATGAGGGCTCAGTGGTGGCCATCACCGCGATCAGGTTTGACCTAAGCTGCACACGACTGATATATGAGTCATCGATTACGAGTCTAACAATGGATCTCGCCCCCGCCAAGCCTCCCCACCGGAGCCGGTCGTGAGCCCGGCCACGCCCCAGAGCCAGGCCGAGTCGGTTGCCGCGAGGCTGGGCGCAGGAGAAGCCGCGGCGGCGCGCCGGGTCGTGGTGGCGCTCGCGCGCCACACGCCGGTCCTGAGCTCGCGCAGCTTGTCCGAGCAGTGCGGCGGCCAGGTGCTGCTGAAGGCCGAGAACCTGCAGCGCACCGGCTCGTTCAAGCTCCGCGGCGCGGTCCACAAGCTCTCGCGGCTCGATTCGCCGACCGGGGTGGTGGCCGGCAGCGCGGGCAACCACGGTCAGTCGCTGGCCTACGCGGCCCGGGCGCTGGAGGTGCCGTGTGAGGTGTTCATGCCGCGCGACGCGCCGGTGGCCAAGGTGGCGGCCGTGGAGGCGTTCGGAGGGGTGGTGACCCTGGGCGGCGATTCGGTCGACGGCTGCGTGGCGGCCGCCCGCGAGCGGGCCGAGGAGACCGGGGCGGTGTTCGTGCACCCGTTCGATGATCCGGACGTGATCCTCGGACAGGCCACGCTCGGACTCGAATTGCTGGAGGACGTACCGGATCTGGCCCGGGTCGTGGTCCCGGTCGGGGGCGGAGGATCTGATCTCCGGGATCGCCGGCGCGGTCAAAGCGCAGCGCCCGGCGGTGCAGGTGATCGGCGTTCAGGTCGATTCCTGCGCGGCCTTCCCGCGAGTCGCTCAAGCAGCATGCGCCGGTGAAGTTCGCCGCGCGCCCGACGATCGCCGACGGAATCGCGATCAAGAGCCCGGGTGAGATCACGCTGCCCCTGGTCGAACGCTGGGTCGATGAGCTGATCGTCGTCGGTGAGGACGAGATCGCCGAGGCGATGGTCTGGCTGCTCGAGCGGGCCAAGCTCGTCGTGGAGGGAGGCGGCGCGGTCGGGGTCGCGGCGCTGCTCGGAGGGAGCATCAGACCCGCCGCCGAGGGCTCCACGGTGATCGTGCTCTCCGGGGGCAACGTCGATGCCGGTTTGCTGGCCGCGATCGCCCAGCGCCACGAAACCACGGCGGGACGCCGGCTGCGCCTGTTCACGCGCATCCCCGACCGTCCGGGTGGGCTGGCCGCGCTGCTGGCGCTGGTGGCCGACGCCGGTGGCAACGTCGTGCACGCCGACCACGTGCGCGAGGCCGTTCCGCTGCATGTCCGCGAGACCGGCGTGGAGATTTCCCTGGAGACCCGGGGCGAGCAGCACGGTGATGCGATCGTCGCCGCCCTGGAGCAGGCCGGCTATGCCGTGCGCCGCGACGGCGAGGCCGACGGCGCCGCGGGCGCCGAACCGGCCTGATCAGATAGCTTGGCCCGATGCGCGTGCTTCGCCTTCTCTGCGGCCCGGTGTTCGTTGCCGCGGGCGTCAACCATTTCGTGATGCCCAAGGTCTACAAGCGGATCATGCCGCCCTACGTTCCCGCGCACGAGGAGATGGTCTACGCGAGCGGGGTGGCGGAGATCCTCGGCGGCGCCGCGCTGATGCACCCGCGGACGCGACGCTTCGGGGCGTGGTGGCTGATCGCCACCCTGGTCGCGGTGTTTCCCGCCAATCTCCATATGGCACTGCACCCCGAGGACTACCCGGACATCCCCGGCGGGTCCGTCTCGCTGTGGGCACGCCTGCCGTTCCAGGCCGTTTTCATCGCCTGGGTGCGAGCGGCGGCGAAGACCGGCTAGCGCCCCCGTGAAGGAGGGGCCGCGGGGCCACCTCAACAGCTTGTAGCGAAATACTGCACAGTGGGTAGAGTAAAGGTCCCGGCGCGGACGCACTCCGCGTCGGCAAACCCAGCTCAGGAGGACCCTCATGGCCCACTACTACGCAAAGCTTGATACCCGCGAATCGCCCGATGAAGTGTTCGCGTACCTCAGCGACTTCTCGACCACCCAGGAGTGGGACCCGGGGGTCGTCGAGGCGAAGCGCCTGACCGGCGGCGAGATCGGCGAGGGCACGCAGTTTCGCCTCGTCACTCGCTTTCTGCGACGCCAGACCGCGCTGACTTACACGGTGGTCGAGTTCGACGCGCCAAACGCGGTGACCTTCCGCGGCGAGAACGCCACCGTGGTCTCGGTCGACCGGATCACCGTCGAGCCTTACCAGGACGGGACCCGGCTCACCTACACCGCGGACCTTGCTCTCAAAGGGCCACTAAAGTTCGCCACCCCGTTGCTGGGGCCGGCGTTCGCGAGCATCGGAGATCGTGCTTTCGAAGGCCTCTACGGCACGTTGGTCAAGGCGATCAAACGCCGCCGCCGCGAGGCCTCGCTCCCCGCAGCCGCCTGATCCGTCGCGGGCGCCGAGGGCGATTCCTCCCGCCCCACCCACTCGGTCAGTCGCCAAGCTCCGCGCGGCGGCGCACGACGTACTCCTCCAGCTCCGCCCGGATCGCATCGTCGAGCGGCGGCTGCTCGTAGGCCTCGAGCGTCGCCTGCCAGATCTCGCCGGCGCGGACCGTGGTGTCACGGCCGCCCTTCTTGGTCCAGCGATCGAAGTTCTCCGTCGAGGAGAGCAGCGGACGGTAGAAGCACTCGCGGAAGCGCTCGAGCGTGTGCATCGCGCCGAGGAAGTGCCCGCCCGCTCCAACCTCCACGTGCGCGTCGAAGGCCAGCGAGGCCTCGTCGATCTCGAGCGGCGTGAACTCATGGCGCAGCTCCCGCAGCAGCTCGACATCGACGATGAACTTCTCGTAGCAGGAGACCAGCCCGCCCTCGAGCCAGCCGGCCGAATGCATGACGAAGTTCGCCCCGGCCAGGAACGTCGGCAGCAGCGTCATCAGCGACTCGTAGGCCGCCTGGGCATCGACGGTCTGCGCGGCGTTGAGCGCGCCCCCGCCGCGCCAGGGGAGGCCGAAGTGACGCGCGATCTGTCCGGTGCACAGCACCCCGATGCCCGACTCCGGGGTTCCGAACGACGGCGAGCCGGACTGCATGTCGGTGTTGGAGAGAAACGAGCCGAACACGACCGGGCAGCCCGGGCGGATCAGCTGCGCCAGCGCGACGCCGGCCAGTCCTTCGGCCATCTGCTGCACCAGCGTGGCCGGGAGCGAGACCGGTGACATCGCCCCCATCAGCAGAAACGGCGTGATCACCACGGCCTGGTTGGCCTTGCAGTACTCGAACATCGCGGCCAGCATGCGGTCGTCGTAGCGCAGCGGGGAGTTGACGTTGATCAGGGAGATCGAGGCCGGCGCCCGCTCGATCGCCTCGCGTCCGCCGAACAGGATCTCGCTCATGCGGATCGTGTCGGCGGCGTTGGGCCCTGAGGTGACCGACCCCATGTAGGGCTTGTCGGACAGCGTCTGCAGCGCGAACACCATGTCGAGGTGGCGGGAGTCCAGCGGCCGGTCCTCGGGCTCGCAGATCGTGCCGCCGGGCGAGTCGAGCTCAGGGAAGGCCTGCGCCAGCTTCACCAGGTTCTCGAAGTCAGCCATCTTCGCGTCGCGGCGGACGTCGCCCTGACGGATGAACGGACATCCGTAGACCGGCGCGAACACCATGTTGTCCCCGCCGATCTGGGCGTTCATCGCCGGGTTGCGCGCCTGGAGCTCGAACTCGCTCGGCGCCTTGGCCACCTGCTCGAGGATGAACTCGGGATCGAAGCGGACCCGGTTGCCCTCCTCGACGATCTGGCCCGCGTCACGGAACAGCTCGACCGCCTCGGGCAGCAGAAACTCAACTCCGAGCTCGGAGACGATTCGCCGCCAGCCCCGGTCCAGGGTGGCCATCGCGTCCTCGCTGAGGATTTCGTAGCGGGGCATGGCATTGACGAACAAGCTGGCCTCCTCCGGGTGTTGGGTCTTGACCTGACGGTCGCGAGCCGTAATATACCGGTCGTGGAACAAGAGTTCCAAGCCCTCCCCAGTCATGGAACTGCGGCGGTTGACCGCGGTGCCGACCTGCTGGTTCGCGTGCTCGAGAGCGAGCAGCCCGTGGCGCTCACCGACCTGGCTGCGGCCACCGGGATTCCCAAGAGCACCGCCTCGCGGCTGATCAGCGCGCTGGAGCGCCGGGGCCTGGTCGAGCAGGACGGCCAGCGCGGCCGTCTGCGGCCCGGTCCGGCGATCCTCCGCGTGGCGGAGCGGAGCATGCTCGAGCGCAACGTCGTCGAGTTGGCGCGTCCGTCACTGGACACGCTGGCCGAGGCCTCGGGCGAGACGATCAACCTGGCCGTGCCTGCCCGGCACGGCGTCGAGCACGTCGCGCAGGTGGACAGCCGTCACTTCCTCGGCACCGGGCAGTGGCTCGGACGCTCGGTCGATTACCACAGCACCGCGGTCGGCAAGGTGTTCATGGCCTTCGGCCGGGCCACCATGCCGGCTCAGCCGTTGGTCAGGCACGCACCGGCCACGATCACCGATCCGCGGCGGCTGCGCTCCGAGCTCGAGGTGATTCGCCGCACCGATTTCGCCACCGCCGTCGATGAGCTCGAGTCCGGGCTGGCCGCGATGGCCGCGCCGGTGCGCGGTGCGCGAGGCGACGTGGTGGCGGCGCTCAGCATCACCGGGCCGACGGTCCGCATGACGCCGCTGCGGATCCTGGAGTTGCAAACCATCTTGCTCGAGGAGGCCCACGCGCTGAGCCGCCGCCTCGGCTACCACGAGGAAGGAGAACACGCGGCATGACGCACGAAGAGATCCTCCAGATGCTGTTCGAGCAGACCCTGGTCGGTAACGCTCCCGCCGTCAAGGACGGCGTCAATCAGGGACTCGAAGACGGCATGGAACCCGAGCGGATGCTGTTCGACGCTCTGATCCCGTCACTCGAGGAGGTCGGGAGCGCGCTTCGAGCGTGGCGACTACTTCGTCCCGGAGATGCTGATCGCCGCGCGAGCCATGCAGGGGGCGCTGGACATCCTGCGCCCGCTGCTGGCCGACACCGAGGCCAACCGCGTCGGGACGTTCCTGATGGGCACGGTCAAGGGCGACGTCCATGACATCGGCAAGAACCTCTGCAACATCATGCTCGAGGGCGCCGGCTTCACGGTGATCGACCTCGGCGTCAACGTGCCGCCGGAGAAGTTCGTGGCCCAGATCGAGGAGCACAACCCGGACATCGTCGGGTTCTCGGCCTTCCTGACCACGACGATGCCGATGTTCAAGGCCAACATCAACGCGCTCGAGAAGGCCGGGCTGCGCGACAAGGTGATCGTCATGGTCGGCGGCGCCCCGGTCACCCAGGAGTACGCCGACGCGGTCGGCGCCGACGGCTACTCGGCGGACGCCTCCTCGGCGGTCAAGAAAGCCAAGGAGCTGATCCAGCACCGCCGGGAGAAGGTGCCGGCGTGAAAGCCGCCGCGGCGCTCGCGCGCGTCGAGCACGCGATCAAGGGCCCGATCTGGGACTGCCAGATGTGCGGTCAGTGCGTGCTGCACGACACCGGCCTGACCTGCCCGATGACCTGTCCCAAGACTCTGCGCAACGGTCCCTGCGGCGGGGTCCGGGCCAACGGGAACTGCGAGGTCAAGCCGGAGATGCGCTGCGTGTGGCTGAAGGCCTACGAGCGCTCCGAGCGCCTGCCGGTGTGGGGCAACCACATCGATCGACCTGCGTCCGCCGGTCGACAATCAACTCAAGGGCACCTCCTCGTGGATCAATCTGGTCACCGGCCGCGACAAGCAGGTACCGGCCGGATGGGCGACGGGCGCGGATGTCGACGCTTGAGCGCAAGCTTGACCGCGCACGAGTTCGTAGTCACAGCCGAGCTGCCGGTGATCGACGGCGGCGGCCATGCCGAGATCCAGCGTCAGCTCGAGCCGATGCGGCCCTACGTCGACGCGTTCAACGCGACCGACAATCCGTCCGCGCATGCCCACGTCTCCCCCCTCGCGGTGGCGATCGGCCTGATCTCCGTCGGGGCCGAGCCGGTCATGCAGCTGACCTGCCGCGATCGCAACCGGCTCGCCCTCGAGGCCGAGCTGATGGGCGCCTCGATGCACGGGATCGAGAACATCTGCTGCCTGACCGGAGACGACGTGAGCGCCGGTGACGAGCCGGAGGCCAAGCGGGTCTTCGACCTCGACGGACCGCAGCTGATCGCGGTGGCCCGCGTGCTGGAGAGCGGCCGCTACCTGTCTGGTCGCGCGATCACGCCCGGCCCCGCACTTCTTCGTCGGCGCGGTCGAGAATCCCGGCGCCCCGCCGCTCGAGTACCGGGTTCGCCGCGCGGCCAAGAAGGCGCTGGCCGGGGCGCGCTTTCTCCAGCTCCAGATCTGTTACCGGCCGGAGCTGCTCGAGCGGTTCATGCACTCCGCCGCGGAAACCGGACTGAGCGAGCGGCTGGCGCTGATCCCCTCGATCTGCATCTTGCGCACCGTCGGCGGGATGCGCTTCGTGGCCACCAGCGTCCCGGGGATCGATGTTCCCGCGGCCACCGTCGCCCGGGTTGAGAACGCCGCTGACCCCGAGGCCGAGTGCTTTGACATCGCCTATGAGCTGGCCAGCCACGCGCTCTCGCAACCAGGGGTGGCCGGTCTTCACTTCATCTCGTTCCGCAAAGACGCGGGCATCGCAAAGCTGTGCAAACGCCTGGGCATCGCGCCCCGAGCCGAAAGGGAATCCAATGGACACAGTGCTTCGGTCGCGGTCTAGGACCGTAACCATCGGGGCCGAGCAGCCGTTCTGCATCATCGGCGAACGGATCAACCCGACGGGGCGCAAGCGCTTCGCCGAGGAGCTGCGCGGCGGTGATCTGTCGACGGTCACCGTCGATGCGATCGCCCAGGCGGAGGCGGGCGCAGACATGCTCGACATCAATGCCGGGATCCCGCTGGTCGACGAGCCCGAGCTGCTCAAGGCCATGCTCCGTGCCGCCCAGGATGCGGTCGACCTGCCGATCTGCATCGACTCCTCGGTCATCGAGGCGCTCGAGGCGGGGCTGTCGGTCTACGAGGGCCGTGCGTTGGTCAACTCGGTGACGGCGGAGGACGAGCGCCTGGAGGAGATCCTGCCGCTGGTCGCTCGTCACGGCGCGGCCGTGATCGCCCTGGTCAACGACGAGACCGGCATCCCCGAGACGCCGCAGCAGCGCCTGGGCTTTGCGCGCAAGATCGTCAGCGCCGCCCACGATTACGGCATCGGCCCGGAGGACATCGTCATCGACCCGCTGGCCATGACGGTCGGGGCCGACACCGAGGCCGTGAGCACGACGCTGGCCACCATCAGCCTGATCCGGGACGAGCTGGGCGTCAACATGTGTCTCGGTGCCTCCAACGTCTCCTTCGGACTCCCCCAGCGTCACGTGCTCAATGCCGCCTTCCTGCCGATGGCGATGGCGGCGGGTTTGACCAGCGCGATCATGTCGACCGCCGAGGTCTGCGTGCAGAGCGTGCGCGCCGGTGACCTGCTGCTCGGCCACGACCCGTGGGGCGGAAACTGGATCGCGGCCCACCGCGCGCGGCAGGCCGCCGAGCGGGAGACCGCGGCCGCGCCGTGAGCGCACCAACGCCACGCCGATCGCCCCCGCTCGCTGGCGAGATCGAACCGGAGCCGTCTGACGGCAGCCAGCGGGTGCGCCTGCGCTTCCTGCCGGACGGGACCGAGGTCCGCGTTCCCAGTGGGACGCCGGTGTTCGACGCCGCGAGCTGGAACGGAATCGCGATCGACTCGACCTGCGGGGGTCACGGGACGTGCAAGAAGTGCAAGATCAGGGTCGTCTCCGGCGAGGTTCCGATCTCCAGCGTCGACCCGCGCGCGTTTACCGGGGACGAGCTGCGGGAGGGGTGGCGCCTGGCCTGCCGCGCCCCGGCTCGCGACGACCTGGTGATCGAGGTGCCGCCGCTGCAGACGCGGCCCAAGGCGGCGATGGTCGGGGTCGGCCGTCACGTGATCCTCCGGCCGTCGGTGCAGAAACGCCACCTGGTGCTCCAGGAGCCGACGATGGAGGATCAGCGGCCCGATCTGCAGCGCGTGCTCGACGCGATCGATGACCTCGAGCCGACCACGTCGGTGGCGCTGCTGCGCACGCTCGGCAAGACACTGCGGGAATCCAATTTCGATGTCACCGCGGTGGTCTGCGACGAGGAGCTCGTCGACCTCGAGCCCGGGGATACGACCGCCCGGCGGTTTGCCATCGCCTTCGATCTCGGCACGACCACCGTAGTGGCGACGCTGCTGGACCTCGACAGCGGGCAGCCATTGGCGGTCCGCTCGATGCTCAACCGCCAGCAGCCCTACGGCGCCGATGTGATCACGCGGATCTCGGCCACGATGATGGACGACCATGCATTGGACGCGCTGCGCGAGCGCGCGCACGAGACGATGGCGGAGCTGGTCGGCGAGGTCTGCGTCGAAGCCGAGGTCGATCCCCGCGAGGTCTACGAGATCACCGTGTGCGGCAACGTGACGATGATGCAGCTCGCGCTGGGCATCGACCCCGAGCCGCTGTCGATGGCACCGTTCGTCGTGGCCACCCACACCTTCCCGCCTGCGACCGCGGCCGACTTCGGGGTCGAGGTCCATCCCCGCGCTCCCGCGTTCATCTTCCCCTCGCTCGGCGCCTACGTCGGCGGTGACATCGTGGCCGGGATGCTGGCCACGGGGCTGACCCGCGACAAGCGCCTGCGCCTGTTCATCGACGTAGGGACCAATAGCGAGATCGCGCTCGGCTCCAACGAACGGGTGCTGGCCACCGCCGCGCCGGCCGGGCCGGCCTTCGAAGCCGCGCAGATCAAGTGCGGGATGCGCGCCGCCGACGGCGCGATCGAGGGGGTCAAGGTCGACGGCGACGCGCTCACGCTGCAGGTCATCGGTGACACCGAAGCGGTCGGGATGTGCGGCTCGGGGCTGGTCGACGCGGTGGCCGAGCTCGTGCGCAGCGGCCTGCTCGATCACTCCGGTCGCTTCATTCCCGACGAGCAGGCGGCAGAGCTATTCCCGCAGCTCGCCAAGCGACTGACCAAGATCGGCGAGGAGCGTGTGTTCGTGCTGCACTGGCGCGGCGAGGATCCGGCGGCCTCGGTGTTTCTCTCCCAGCGCGATGTCCGCGAGCTGCAGTTCGCCAAGGCCTCGATCGCCACGGGCTGGCAGATCCTGGTCAAGGACCTCGGCGTCGAGGCGAGTGACATCACGCAGGTGCTCCTGGCCGGCAGCTTCGGCGCCTTCCTCACGCCGATCAGCGCGGTCCGGATCGGTCTGGTCCCCAAGCTGGCGCTGCCCCGGATCGTCTCCGCCGGCAACGTCGCCGGAGAGGGCGCCAAGATCGCCGCGCTGTCCCTGCGCGAGCGCGCGGAGGCCGCGTCGATTCTGCGCGAGGTCGAATACGTCGAGCTGTCCGGGCGCGCGGACTTCAACGACCTGTTCATCGACCAGCTCGCCTTCCCGGGATGAGCGCAGCGGTCATCGCCTGCGGCGCGCTGGCCGCCGACGTGCGCTCGATCGCTCGGCGGCGCGGCTGGGACATCGACGTCCATCCGGTGCCCGCGCTGCTGCACAACCGTCCGGACCGGATCGCGCCTGAAGTCGAGCGTGAGCTGCTCGAGCTGCGCGAGCGCTACGACGACGTGGCCGTAGCCTACGGCGACTGCGGCTCGTACGGCGCGATCGACGCCGTGCTCAAGCGCTTCGCGATTCGCCGCCTGGAGGGCGAGCACTGCTACGACGTGTTCGCCCGCGAGGAGGTCAGCGCCGCGCTGGCCGAGCAGCCGGGCACGTACTTCCTGACCGACTTCCTCGCCCGCACGTTCGAGCACACCGTCGTTCGTGAGCTGGGGCTCGATCGCCACCCCGACCTCCGTGAGGAGTACTTCGGCAACTACACCCGGGTGGTCTGGCTGGCCCAGCGGCCGACGCCCGCAACCCGCGCCGCGGCCGAGCGCGCCGCAGCGCAGATCGGTTTGCCGCTGGAAATCCAGACCGTGGGGACCGAACGCCTCGAACGCCAGCTGGAGATGCTGCTCGGCGAGGCGTGCCGTCAGCCGCCGTTGCGGGCGTAGACCGCGAAGAAGTCGCGGTCATCAGGAGTCAGGTAGCGGGTGCTGTCCCGGCTCATCCCCGGCAGCAGCTTGGCGGGGCTGGCCGCGTTCGGAGCGCCGAAGAAGTTGAAGGTGGTCCATTCGTAATTGATGTCGAGCTCCATCGCCCGCACGGCACCGGCGCGCTGGAGGATCCCGGCCAGGCTCGACGCTGTCTGGTTGTCAGCCGCGGCGTAGAGGATGTTGCCCTTGGCGTCGATCCCCACCCCCGAGCGCCACACACGCACCGCGTTACCCAGGGTCGCACCCCACAGCGCACCATTGCTCAGGTTCGGGTTCAGCTGGCCACCCTCGAGGATCAACGGCAGGTTCTGGCGGGCGAACTCCACCTCGGGCCCGGGGGTCGCCCCGCCGCTCCAGCTGCGGATGTCCGCCGTACCGTCGCGAAGCCGGACGAACGTCGCCATCCCGGCGTGCATCGGGGCGTAGGTGTGGCCGAAGGCGACAAAGCCGCCACCTGAGTCCTGCAGCTTGAAGCCGCTGTTGAACGCGGCCAGGAGATGCGAGCGCAGTGCGGGCGGGATCTCAGCGGTGCGGTTGCCCGGGCCGCTGGCCGGCTCGTAGCGACCCGGATAGAGCTGCACCCAGGCACGGGTTCTGTCGATCCATGCCACCCCGGCGACCATGTCGGGATACAGCGGGTCCGGCCGGAAGGTCGTGACCAGGATCGGGGGACCGCCGGCGACCAGCGGGCCGGTGCGCCGCCAGACGCCCTCCCCGGCCAGCGCCGGCGTGATCACGGGCGCGACAGCCGGCGGGAGGTAGCTCGAGGTGGTCGGCCGCCGCGGCCACTCCGACAGTGGGCAGCGTCCTCAGGGCCGCGCCGCCGGTCGACGGCGCGTTGAGCGAGTAGAACAGTCGCTCGACGTCCGAGACCAGCCAGGCGGCGCCGTTGTCCCGGAGCCACTCGACGCTGCGGATGCTGAACGGAACGTTCGAGCTCTGAAGCAACATGGCGGCGAACGACGCGCAGCCGTCGAACAGCAGCAGCAGCGCGGCGATAACGACGATCCGGCGAGTCCGCTTGCGCAACCTGACCGCGCGCGAGCGCGGTGCCGCGCGCCGAGCTGGCCGCCGCGCCGCGGACGCCCTCGCGCGAGGCGAGTGCGATCGTGAACGGGCCGGGGCGCTGGCGGGGGCGCGCCGGCGCGGTGCCTGCGGAAGCCCGCGCTCGTAGTCGAGCACCCGGGCTTCGTAGCGTGAGATCGCGGAATTGGCGTTACGAGGGGCCATGCGGTGCGCCCTCGGGAGGAGGGCAACGGGCGGGAACGGACAGGGTCCCTTTCCCTTCAACGGACGAGCGCCGCGGTCCTGCCGCGGACCCCCGGTCGTGAGGCAATCTTTATCTCGGCCACCGGCGAGGCTTTGACGCCGGAGCCGCAGAGTGGTAGAAGAACCACGCAAGTTGGGAACAACCAGAAGGGGGCACAATGCGCAAGTTGGTCATCGCGGTTTCGGCCATGGCCGGGCTGACAATTCCGATGGTCGCGTTGGCGGCCGCCAAGAGGCACGTTCACTTCACCTCAGAGGTCGTGGGGGCCTCGATCAGCGCCAATCAGGCGACCTTCAAGCTCCACGATTCCGTGTTCGGGAATGGAGCCGGCGTCCAGACCGTCAAGGTGAGCGCAAGCGGCGCCGGAGGCACTGACACCGAGACGACGTACTACGGCAACGGCGCCGCCAAGTCCAAAGGCACGTTCACCGTCGGCACTCCGGACGCCAACGGCATCGCCAAACTCACGGGTTCAGGACGCGACGTCAGCGGCACAGGTGTGGCCAAGGGGCTGAAGTCGACCTACACGTACTCGGGCACGATCAACACCAAAACGTCCGTGTTCAGGGTGACGCTGAAGGGCACCTACACATACTGACGCCTCAGGACGGTGCGTTCGGCCTGCGCGAACGCACCGTTCCTCCCGCCGGGTGGGAACCTCTGCGCAGCTATTCCTCCAGCGACTCGACCAGCAGCGTGGCCAC
Source organism: uncultured Solirubrobacterales bacterium (assembly GCA_963844475.1). Taxonomy (GTDB): domain Bacteria; phylum Actinomycetota; class Thermoleophilia; order Solirubrobacterales; family Solirubrobacteraceae; genus Palsa-465. The sequence continues at coordinate 293,855 of CAWJOL010000005.1, forward strand.
GTCGACCACTCGCAAGTCGTCGCTCGTGCTCTGCACGCCGTCGTCCAGCATCACCGTGCAGAACGGACACGCCACGGCGAGCGTTCCCGCGCCGGTCGCGGCCGCCTCGCGCACCCGCTCCTGATTGATCGGGTTGGCGCGCTCCTCCATCCACATGTGGGCACCGCCGGCCCCGCAGCAGAAGGTCTCCTTGCCCGAGCGCTTCATCTCCACCGGCCGGCCGACCGCCGAGACGAGATCCCGGGGTCCTTGCAGAACGTCGTTGTGGCGGGCGAGGTAACAGGAGTCGTGGTAGGTGACCGACAGCGTCTCCGAGCGCTTCGGTGCCAGCCGGCCGTCGGCGACCAGCCGCGAGAGCAGCTCGGAGTGATGGATGACCTCGTAGTGACCGCCGAAGTCCGGGTACTCGTTGCCCAGAGTGTTGAAGCAGTGGGGACAGTTGGCGATGATCTTTGTCACCCCGGCCTGGTTGAGCGTCTCGACGTTCTGCTGCGCGAAGGCCTGGAAGACGTACTCGTTGCCCATCCGGCGGGCCGGATCGCCGGTGCAGCTCTCGCGCGGACCAAGGATGGCGAAGTCCACCCCGGCGCGCTGCAGCAGCTTGGCGGTCGACTCCGCCGTCTGCCGGGCGCGCTCGTCGAACGAGGATGCGCAGCCGACCCAGTACAGGTACTCGGGCGCGGGCTCTCCCGGCTCGAGAATGCGCACCCCCAGCTCCTGGGCCCAATCGGCTCGTTCGGACTGCGCGCGCCCCCACGGGTTGGAGGCTCGCTCTATGTCCCTCAGCATCGGCTCGGCCTCAGCCGGGAAGTTGGATTCGACCATCACCAGGTGCCGGCGTAGATCGATGATCTGGTCGACGTGCTCGATCGAGACCGGGCAGGCCTGGACGCAGGCGCCGCAGGTGACGCAGTCCCACACCGATTCCTCGGGCACGGCGTTCGGCACCAGCGGGGCGAGCTCTCCGCCGTCTTCCCCGGCCCGCACCTTGATTACCGACGCGCCCTCGGCGAACACCTGGTCACGCAGCCCCATGATCAGCAGCTTGGGTGAGAGCACCTTGCCGGTGGCGAAGGCCGGGCATACGTCCTGGCAGCGCCCACATTCCGTGCACGAGTAGGTGTCGAGCATCTCCTTGAACGTCAGGTCGGCGGCGGTGCCGGAACCGAACCGGATGTCCTCCTCGGGAACATCCTCGTCATCGAAGCGCAACGGCTCGAGCCGACCCCCAGGGCCGGTGCGGCCGAACCACACGTTGATCGCGGCGGTGGCGATGTGCAGGTGCTTCGACCGCGGGAGGTAGGCCAGGAAGGACAGGATGGTCAGCACATGGGCCCAGACGAAGACCCGCTCAAGCACGCGCGTCGTCCCGTCGTGCCCGAACAGGTGCGAAAGCGCGTTGGACACCGGCGCGTCGCCCCGTGGCCACTCGTTGAGCCCCAGCGCGATCCGAGAGGCGTGCCAGAGCAGCAGCGTCAGCGCGATGGTCGCGATCATGGCCAGGATCAGATCCGCCTCACCGAGATGCGAGCCCTGGAAGCGCTGAGGCCGCTGCACCTTGCGGATCCACAACGCGCTCAGCACTCCGATCAGGACCAGCACCGCGAACACGTCGACCAGGAAGGCGAACCAACCCTGTTCGCCCAACCACGGGAAGGTCGCGTGTTTGCTGACGACGCCGATCAGCGCCATGACGATCGTCGGGGCGAGCACGAGGAAGCCCCAGAAGATCAGGGCATGGATCAGACCGGGGATGAAGCGCTGAAGCAGCTTGCGCTGTCCGAGCACGATCGTCGCCTCGTTCTTGACCCGGCGCGGAACGTCGTCGCTGCGGTCAGAGCTGGGCGCGGAGCGGGCCAGCACGGTGAGGAACCTGGCGCGCGTGAAGAACAACCAGCCGCTGACGGCCAGCGCTACCGCCAGCAGCACAGCGCTGAGGGCGACGCCTATGTCGCTCTCACTTTCTTGATCTCCTCCGAGATCGCGGGCACGACCTCGTGCAGATCGCCGATCACGGCGTAGTCGGCGTTGGCGAAGATCGACGCCTCGCCGTCGGGATTGATGGCCAGCAGCCGCTTGGCCCCCTTGCAGCCGGCCATGTGCTGGGTGGCGCCGCTGATGCCGCAGGCAATGTAGATCTCCGGAGAGACTTTCGTGCCCGTCTGCCCGACCTGGTCGGTGTGCGGGCGCCAGCCGGCGCTGGTCACCGCTCGCGAGCAACCGACCGCGCCGTGCAGCAGCGCAGCGAGCTCTTCGAGCGGCGCGAAGCCCTCCGAAGAGCCGACACCGCGCCCGCCGGAGACGACCACGGGCGCGTCGGTCAGCGAGACGCCGGCCGACGCAGCCTGGACACGTTCGGAGACCTTGACCACCCCGTCGGGCCCGTCGAGCTTCGCCTGCAGCACCTCGGGTTGCACCTGGGCGGCGGCCGGGTCAGCCGCCACGGCGTGGGGTGCCGCAGTCGCCAGCAGCGGGGACGCATGCACGCTCGCCTGCTCCAACAGGCTGCCACCCCAGCGCACACGGGTAACGGTGGCGGGGCTGCCCGGCGTGATCGCGGTGCAGTTCGCGGCCATCGGGAGATCCAGCTTCGCTGCGACGTGGCCGAGCACCTCGTTGCCGCGGTCGGTGCCGGGAGCGATGACCGTCTGCGGTGAGCGCTCGTTGATCGCGTCGACCAGAGCCTGCCCCCAGGCAGCCGGGGCGTACGGAGTGTCACTGTCGACGGTGACGGCGACCACGTCCGGGTCGAGTGCCCGGGCAAAGGCCAGCGCCTGCTGGGAGAGCTCGTCGCCCGTGTTCTCGACGAAGACGAGCGTGCTCACAGCAACCCCAGATCGCCGAGGATCGCGACCACCGCGGGGGCGGCCTCCGGACCGCGGCCGAGGACCTCCACCTGCTTGCCCGAGCCGGGGGGAAGCGTCAGTTTGATCATCTCGAGCTTGGCCTGCGGCCGGTCCGGCTCGGTGCTGACCAGCGGCTTGCGCTTGGCCCGCAGCCGGCCCGGCACGGAGGGGTAGCGCGGCAGGTTGATGCCCTCCTTGACGCTGACCACCGCCGGCGTCGGCACGACGTAGACGTCGCGGCCGCCGTCCACCTCCTGCTCGCAGCGGAGCTCGCCGTCCTGGACCGAGATGCCCTTGATCCCGTTCACACAGGGCCAACCCAGCGCCTGCGCGACGCGGATCGGCACCTGGTAGTTGCCCGCGTCGGCGGACTCGTTGCCGAACAGGATCAGGTCGTAGGGCTCGCCGGAGCCGAGGCCGATTGCGCCCACGATCGCCGCCGCCGTGGCCTGCGGATCCCACTCCGACCCATCGGTGACCAGGTGAATGGCCTGGTCGATGCCGATCGCCATCATGTCCCGCAGCTGCTCCTCAGCTTCCGGCGGGCCCAGGGTCAGCACCGTCGAGGCGCCACCGTGCTGCTCGACCAGCCGCACCGCCTCCTCGGCACCGCACTCCTCGTGCGGGCTGACGGTGAACCCGAGGTGCCGCGTCGAAATCGCCCGCTCGTCGTCGGTGAGCGCGATCTTGCCTCCCGTCAGCGGGACGCGCTTGACGCAGACCAGGATGTTCACGAGCGGACGCGGGTGTTGTCCGGATCGAACAGCGATGTCGAGTCGGCCGATCCGACGGTGACCGGATACTGCTCGCCCATGTACTCGACCGCCAGCTCCTGCCCGACCCTCGCGTACTCGGGTGGCACGTAGCTCATCAGGATGTGCTTGCCGATCGACGGGCCCGCGCCGGCGCTGGTGACATATGAGCGGCGGCCCTTGGCGTCGACCAGCGGCTCGCCGTCACGGGTGAGGATCGGCTCTCCGCCGAGCATGTAGCGCTTCACGCCGCTGCTCGAGGTGTGATCGTCGACGGTCAGGGTGCACATGTGCGCGACGGGCTCCTCCTCGCGGTGACGCACGTGCGCCTCCTTGCCGACGAAGTCCTGTTCCTTGACCTTGCCCCAGGCCATCCCCGCCTCGACGACGTTGAAGTCGGCCTCGAGCTCGGCGCCGTAGGCGCGGTAGCCCTTCTCCAGGCGGCCGGTGGTGCCGTAGACCCCGATGCCGGCCGGGACGATGCCGTGCGGCTCGCCGGCCTGGGCGACGATGTCCCACAGCCGCGCACCCTCCTCCATCGGGACGTACAGCTCCCAGCCGAGGTCACCGACGTAGGAGATCCGGGAGGCGAGGACCTGCAGCGGTCCGACCTCGATCGTCTTCCAGCGCGCGAACGGGAAGCCCTCATGGGAGATGTCGTCGTCAGTCACAGCGCCGAGGATGTCCCGGGCGCGGGGACCCCACAGGCCGAGCGTGCACAGCGCGCTGGTCTGATCGGTGATCTGCGCCGAACCGTCCGCGGGCAGGCGGTCCTTGAACCACTTGAGATCGGCCATCCCGTAGGCGCCGCCGGTGACCACGCGGAAGACGTCGTCGGCCATCCGCATGATCGTCAGGTCGGCCTTGAAGCCGCCGCTGGGTGTGAGGATCGGCGTGTAGACGACCCGGCCGGTCGGCACGTCCATCTGGCGCATTGCGATGCGCTGCACGGCGTCGAGCGCGCCGGGCCCGGTGACGTCGAACACCGCGAACGCGGTCAGATCGACCATCGCGGCGCGGTCGCGCATCGCCAGGTGCTCTGCGTTGATGATCGGCGACCACCAGCGCGACTCCCATTCGGCCTCGCGCCGGGTGACGCGATCGCCGTACTCGTCCAGCAGCTTGCGGTTTGACTCATACCACTGCGGGCGCTCCCACCCGACGGCCTCGTAGAACACCGCGCCCAGCTCCTGCTCGCGCTCGTAGAACGGCGACACGCGGACCCGGCGGCTGGTCTCCCACTGCTCGCCGGGATGGACAATTCCGTACATCTTGTTGAAGCCCTCCGAGGCGCGAGCCTTGATGTGGGCCTTGGTCCGCTGGTGCGGATACACACGGGCGATGTTCGACTCGTAGACATCGATCTCGGACTCGCCGTGGACCATCCACTCGGCCAACGTCTTCCCCGCTCCGGGCCCCTCTTTGATCCAGATCGCGGCGGCCGACCACAAGTCCTTGACCTCAGGCGTCTCACCCAGCAGCGGCATCCCGTCCAGGGTGACCGAGAGCACGCCGTTGATCGCGTACTTCACGCCGACGCTCTCGTCACCGACGATCTCGGGCATCAGCTCCAGCGCGATCTCCATCTGGGGATCGAAGTCCTCTTGGGTGAACGGCAGCTCGGTCGGAGTCAGCGCGGACTCCTCGATCGAAGGGATCTCATCCGCGTCCAGGGTGATCGGGCGGTGGGCGTAGGAGCCGATCTCGAGCCCCGTTCCCTCCTGGCGCTCGTACATGTTGGTGTCCATATCGCGGACGATCGGAAACTCGATCATGCCCTTGGCGTCGGCAAAGCGCGGCACCGGGCCGATGTCGATCATCTGATGGATCATCGGGGTGAGCGGGATGTAGGCACCGGCCATTCGCGCCAGCCGGGGGCTCCAGCAGCCCGTGGCGATGACCACCTGCTCGGCCTCGATGTCCCCGCGGGTGGTCCGTACGCGGGTGACGCGCCCGTGCTCGACGTCCAGCCCCAGTACCTCGGTGTTGGCCGACACGGTCAGGCCCTGGGCCTGCGCGCGCTCGCGCATGATCGTCGCCGCCCGCAGTGAGTCGACGACACCGGCGCCGGGGGTGTAGAAGCCGCCCAGGATCAGCTCCTCGTTGATGAACGGAACATGCTGCTTGACCTCATCGGGCGTGAGCATCGAAACCGGCTCGATGCCCCACGACTTCGCCGAGGCCAGGCGCCGCTGCAATTCCTGCATCCGCTCCTCGGTCCGAGCGATCTCGATGCCGCCGCTCTTGATGAACACGTCCATCTCGACGTACTGACGCAGGCTGTCCAAGGTCAGCGAGGTCATCTCCTTGGAGTGATCGACCGGGAAGATGAAGTTCGAAGCGTGGCCGGTCGACCCACCCGGGTTGGGCAGCGGGCCCTTGTCGATCAGTGTCACGCCGGTCTTTCCGAGGCGCACGAGGTGATAGGCGAGGCTGTTGCCAACGATGCCGGCGCCGATGATCACGACCTGCTGTCTGGGCGGCAGGGACTGGGCGGGGGGTAGCTCTGAGCCGGCGCGGGGCTCGGGCGAGGTAGGCCCAGCGGATGGTTGGGAAGGACTGACCATGTCAGTGATATATCAGATGCAGGTCAGAGACGTCAATCCAGGCTGAGCCCGCCGCTGCCCGGCAGCCCAAGCGCTGACCGCAGCACGATCTCCCGCCAGCTCACCCGCGCGCGCTAGGGGAGCGGTCAGCTTCGCCGGCCCCTGAGGTCCCGGTCATCGCTCTGCGGGAGAAGAAAAAGGGCGGGGTACGCGTCAGGGGGAACGCGTACCCCGCCGCGTGACCATCCTGGTCACATGTACAGATCGTGACCCGGTCAAGTATGAGCAGCATATGAAGCAGTTAAATCGCCTCAAACCTCCGGCTGGACCTGCAGGCTTCGCAGGGTCATGGCGAGCATCTGGTAGTGGCCGACGAGCATGCAGAATTCGATCAGTTTGGGGGGCGAGAGCTCGCCGCTGAGCTCGGCCCACAGCTCATCGCCGAGGACACGCCGATCGTGTAGCTCGTCCACCCCCCGCAGCAGCGCCGCCTGGCGAGGCGTCCATCCGGCTGCTTGCGCGCCCGTGCGCACTCGGGCCACCTCATCGGCGCTGAGGCCGGTGCGCTGTGCGATCCGCTCGTGATGGCGCCACTCGTATTCACACCCGCAGTTGTGCGCGACGCGGAGGATCACCAGCTCCGTGTCGGCGCGCGGCAGGGTGCCGCCCGGCATCAGCCGCCCGGCGAACCACAGCCAGCTGCGGAACAGTCTCCGGTGCCGCCCCAGCGTCGTGAACAGGTTCAGAGGCCCGGTCCCCGCGACCCGTCCGGCGATCCAGGCGATGCCCGCGTTGATGAGCCCGATGTCGGCTCTGGTCCCCGGCCGGATCCGCGGTCCGTCGCTGCGTGGCCAATCGCCGTCGGTCACCGCGGACTCCTCAGCATCGAGACACGGGTCGAGTACGTCGTCGTTCCGAGCGGCGGACCGTCCAGCGGGTACTCCTGCACCGTGTTGGACGGCCCGAGCGGAACGCTGAAGACCAGCCGATGGTCGGGTCCCACGATCGCAGCACGGGCGAACGGCGCGAACGTCCCGCCAAGCGACTGCACCCGGATGACGAATCGCGCACCGCGGCGGTAGCGGCCGGGGCTGCGCACGATCGCGCTGCCGCTGCCCCGCAGGATGAATCGATCTCGTCCGGCGTCGCTCAGCGTGCTGAACTCCTGCACCTTCCTGGCCATCGCGACCTGCCAGCCGAAGGCCGAATAGCTGCGCTCGGCGCTGGTGTAGTCGACCGATGCCGGGACGGGCAGCGGATGCGCGAATACGTCCATCAGCGGACCGATGCTCTGGCGCAGGTCACGGGCCCAGTACGGCCAGCTGTGCGTGCCGGGCCCGTACGCGTCGTAAAGACTGGGGATGCCCAGCGCGTGCAGGCGGTTGTGGAACAGCTTGGTCAGCTCGCTGACCCCGCCTTCGATGGTGATCGCGCCGGGGTTCGGCAGCCCGGTGTCGAGCGGTCCCGGCTGACCGTTGCCGGAGTACAGGAACAGCCGCATGCCGCGCAGGTTTGGCGCCAGCGTGGTCGGATCATGTGCCGCCCAGTTGATCTCCTGACTCAAGCGAGGACCGAACATCGAGTTCAGCGGGGCGCCGTCCAGCGCGGTCTCGGTCAGGTTGATGACCGGCGTCACGAGCGTCTGCGCCTCGGTGTCGAAGGCGATGTCGGCCGCCCCCGAGAAGGACAGCGCGGCCGCGAACAGGTCCGGGTGCCGCGCGGCGTAGCTCATCGAGCAGAAGCCGCCCTGGGAAAGCCCGGCGATCGCGCGGCCGGCGCGGGCGCGAATCGTGCGCAGGCCATGGTCGACCCACGGGATCAGCTGGCCGATGTGGAACGTCTCCCAGTCAGGACGCCCGTGGGGCCCGCTGGCCTGCCAGTTCGTGCACCACCCGCCGCCGTCGCCGGAGATCCCGATGTCCGGCATGACCACGATCACCGGCAGCCCGGCCGTCGTGCGCTCGGCGTCGCCGAGCGTGGTCCAGTCCGCGGCGCGCCCGCTGGTGCCGTCGAACAGGTACAACACCGGATAGCGACGGTGCGGATTGCTGGCGTAGTCACCGGGCAACAGCACGCGGACGTCGAGCGGCCCCGACACTGCGTTGCTCGCCACCCGCAGCGAGAGAAGCCGGCCGTCCAGGGACTGCTGGGAGACGACCCGGATCCCGGAGGACCCGGTCAGCGCCGCGCTGGCCGGCGCGCGGCGGGAATGGCGCGCCGAGGCCTCCGACACCGGCCCAAGCGTCGCCACGCCCAGAGCGAGCACTGCGATGGATGCGCGCAGACGGTGGTGCATGTCCTCCGGCCGGCAGCATATCCGGACCTCCAGGCCAGCTCGCCATTACCTCCCGCGTAATCGACGCGCTCCCGTGCCGGTGGGACCGTGCTGGTCATGAGCACATACCCCATCACCTCGCAGCAGACCGCCCCCGGCCCCACCGCGGGACGGTTCGCCCGCGCCCGCGCCAGTCACTGGGCGCCGCTTCCCGTGGTTCTTGCCGGCACGTTCATGGTCGTGCTGGATTTCTTCATCGTCAACATCGCGCTGCCCTCGATGCAGAGCTCGCTCCATGCCTCACCCGGCGCGCTCGAGTGGGTCGCAGCGGGCTACGGCCTGACCTCGGCGGTGTTCCTGATCACCGCCGGACGGCTGGGCGACCGTTACGGCCGGCGCCGTGTCTTCGCCCTGGGCCTCGCCCTGTTCACCCTCAGCTCGGCGATCTGCGGCGTGGCCGGAAGCTCAGAGGTGCTGATCGGCGGGCGCCTGTTGCAGGGCGCGGCGTCGGCGGTGCTGATGCCGAACGTCCTCTCACTGATCGGCGTCCTGTACACCGGCCCCGACCGAGCGAAGGCGCTGTCGGCCTACGGGATGGTCATGGGCCTCGCTGCGGTGGGCGGCCAGCTGATCGGCGGCGCTCTGATCCAGCTCAACATCGCCGGCCTTGGCTGGCGCAGCGTGTTTCTGATCAACCTGCCGATTGGCGCCCTCGCGCTCGCGTTGGCACCCGTACTGGTGCCGGAGTCCAGCGCGCCTGCGGCCAACCGGATCGACCTGGTGGGCACCGCGCTCGTAACCACCGCCCTGAGCGCGATCGTGCTTCCGCTGGTTGAGGGGCGCCAGCACGGCTGGCCCGCCTGGACATGGATCGCGCTGGCCGGCGCGCCGTTGATCCTGGGCACGTTCGCCGCTCACCAGCGTCGGCTCAGGCGGCGCAACGGGGCTCCGCTGCTGGAGCTCAGCCTGTTCAAAGCGCGCGCGTTCAGCGCCGGATTGCTGGCCCAGCTCGTGTTCTGGTGCGGGCAGGCGTCGTTCTTCCTGATCCTCGCCCTCTACCTGCAGCAGGGGCGCGGCCTCAACGCGATGCAGGCCGGCCTGGTGTTCACGATCCTCGCTGTCGCCTACCTGGTCGCCTCGATGCGCGCGCCGGCACTGACCGAACGCCACGGCCGGCGAGTTCTCGGCGCAGGCGCACTGGTCCTGGCCGCAGGACACGGTCTGCTGCTGGCCGGCGTGGCCGCGGTCGGGACCGGAGGCACGGTGGCGGCGCTGGTCCCCGGACTGCTCCTGGTCGGGGCGGGCATGGGACTGGGCATAACTCCGCTGGCCACGATCATCATGTCGGCCACCGCTCCGGAGCATGTCGGCGCCGCATCCGGCGCGCTCGCCACGATGCAAAATGTCGGCAACGCGATCGGCGTGGCGCTCATCGGGGTGCTGTTCTTCGGGCGCCTGCACGCCGGGTTCGCCGACGCGTTTGAAGTCAGCCTGATCGCACTGGCGGCGATTCTCATGTCGGTGGCCGCGCTGAGCCGCCTCCTACCGGAGCCGGAGGGACGGTCATGAGCACAGATACGCTTGTCCGGATGAACGACATCCGCATCGGGACGCTGCTGCGCGAGTGGCGCCAGCGGCGGCGGCTGAGCCAGCTGGATCTGGCCCTGGAGGCCGGTATCTCGACCCGGCACCTCAGCTTTGTCGAGACCGGCCGGTCCAGGCCCAGTCCGGAGATGGTGGTCCACCTCGCCGAGCAGCTCGAGGTCCCGCTGCGGGAGCGCAACCGGCTGTTGCTCGCCGCCGGATACGCGCCGCAGTACAGCGCCCGGTCGTTGGACGATCCCGAGCTCTCGCCCATCCGCGATGCGCTCGGCCGGGTCCTGGGAGGGCACGAGCCGTTCCCCGCCATCGCCGTCGACCGGATGTGGAATCTGGTCGCCTCCAACGCGGCGCTGGATCCGCTGCTGAGCGGAGTGGCACCCGCGCTGCTCCAAGCCCCGGTCAACGCGATGCGGCTGGCCCTGCACCCGGAGGGCATGGCGCCGCGGATCCTCAACCTCGGGGAGTGGCGCGGTCATCTGCTGCACCGGCTCGAGCGTCAGATCGCGGCGGCCGGGGACGAAGGGCTGCACGCGCTCTACGAGGAACTGCTCGGCTATCCCGGACCCGACCCCGCTCAGCGCGAGTCCGGCTCCGGCGAGATCATGGTCGAGTTGCACCTCGCCACCGATGACGGTGAACTCGCGTTCTTCAGCACGGTGACCACGTTCGGGACGGCGGTGGACGTCACCGTGTCCGAGCTCTCGGTCGAGGCGTTCTTTCCCGCCGACCCCAGCACCGCGCAGACCCTCGGCGCGGCGATGGCCCTCAGCTGACCCGGATGCGGCGCCTGCGGCGAGCGGTGGGACTCGGGCTGAGCACCGTCGTTGCCACGGGCGCGCTGGTGGGCTGTGGGGCCGCCTCCCACTCGAGCACGACTCAGACCACGGCGACGCGCGCTCAGGCGCCGGCGAGCACGACGACGGCGACGAACGGACCGAGCGCCGCTCGGTCCGGTTCGCCAACGGCGGCTCAGCTTGCGCCCAGCGCCCGCAGCGTGCTCCCCGACGCGCGCAGCGGCGGAGCCGCCGCGGCGTTCAATGCCCAGATCGTGTTCAGCGGTGGCCTGTCCGCTGCCGGGACGTCCACTGACACGGTGTTCAGCCTCCCCGCGGACCGCCACTCCGCCCGCGCCGCCGACGCCGGCCCAGGGAGGCTCCCGGGCCCCGTCGCACGACGCCGCCGCGGCACAGCTCGGCCCAGCGCTGCTGCATGTTCGGCGGCGGACGCTCGGAGGGCAGCGACCGGATCGTGCTGGGTGCTGCCGGGTCCGGCCAGAGTCATCGGCCGGATCCCGCAGGCGCTATCGGATCTCGACGCGGTCGCGATCGGCAACGTCGCGTACGTCATCGGCGGCTGGAACGGCACCGCGACCAACCGCTCGATCTACGCGGTGTCGCTCCGCGCCGCGGCCGGCACCGCCGCGCCCGGGGCCAGGGTGCAGGTGCGCGAAGCGGCCCGGCTGCCGCTCGGGCGTCCGCTACCCGGCCGCGGGCGCCGCTCGGCGGCCACGTGATCGTCGCCGGCGGCGAGACGACCTCGGGAAGCCCGACCGCGGACGCCTGGTCGTTCGACCCGCGACCAGCGGTGCCGTGACGCCGCTGCCCTGCCTCCCCGCCCCGACCGACCACGCTCCCGGCGCCGTGCTGAACGGCCGCTTCTACCTGCTCGGCGGGCTGCGCCGCGGGGCCTTCTCCAGCACGATCCTGTCCTGGGCTCCGGGCGAGCGCCGCTGGCGAACCGCCGGACGGCTGCCCGAGCGCGCTCTCCGACGCGGCCGCGGTATCACTTCCGAGCGCGATCGCGGTGCTCGGCGGGCGCGGCAGCGGGGGAACCGTCGCCGACGTCACCGATTGACCGCGAAGGCGCCGCTAGACCGTCTCGCCCGGACGCTGGAAGATGATCTCCGGGACCACGCAGGCCGGCGAGACCCGGAGCAGGAAGCGGACCGCCTCGGCGATGTCCTCCGGCCGGAGCATCTCCTCCGCCGGTACGTTGCCCTTGACGAACTCGGTCATGTCCGTGTCGACGAAGCCGGGGCAGAACGCGGTCGACTTGATGCCGTCGCCGTTGAGCTCCTTGTTCATCGACTGGGTGTAGGCGATCACGGCAGCCTTGGTGGCCGAGTAGACCGACAGCCACGGCTGCGGCGACTTGCCGGCGATCGAGGCGAGGTTGACCACCAGCGCGCTGCGATGCTCGGCCCCGGCCGCGCGGAGCAGCTCGGCGCATTCGCGATAGAAGATCACGATCGCCCGCAGGTTCACGTCGAGCTGCATGTCGACGAACTTGGTCTGATGCTCGCCGGCCGCGGCGCCGATTCCCACCCCCGCGTTGTTGACCAGCACGTCGAGTCGCCCGAAGCGCTCGCGGTGGAGCGTTCACGACGTGCGCGGATGCCCTCCTCGTCGGCCATGTTCGCCGCCCGCTGCTCCACCTCGAAGCCCTGCTCGCGGAGCTCGCTCTGCGGTCCGCTGCAGCGGCTCGGGTTTGCGCGCGGTGAGCGTCAGCGCGTAACCCTGCTCGCCGAGCACCTGCGCAATGGCGAGGCCGATGCCCCGGGAGGCTCCGGTGACGAGCGCGGCACGATCTGGCATGGGACTGAAGACCTTTCTGAGTACGACGGGACGCGGGCGAGCCTATTGGACAGCGGCGCGAAGCGGCCGGTACACTGACGTACCATGAGCACCGTGACCGCTCCGGCAGAGGATCTCGGCCTCCGCGAGAGCTGACCGCCCGCCCTCTCCCGCTGGACCGGCCGAGGACCAGCCGCCGACCCGGATGCCGCCGGTCCGCGGCCGCTCCAGGTTCCTCGAATCGCTGCGCTTCGTCGCCAACCCGCTGAGCATGAACCTGCAGGCGCGCGAGCAGTTCGGCGACGTATGGCAGCTGCAGCTGATCTCGCGCAAGGACCCGTTCGTCGTCACCAGCCATCCCGACCACGTCAAGTCGGTGCTCACCGCCAAGCCCGCGGACGCCCCTTCGCTGACCGGCGAGTCGCCGCTGCGCCCGATCCTCGGTCCCAACTCCGTGCTCACCTCGGTCGGGCCGCGCCACATGCGCCAGCGCAAGCTGCTGCTGCCGCCGTTCCACGGCGAGGCGGTGCAGCGCTACGTGGAGATGATCGCCACGGTCGCCGAGCGGGAGATCGACCGCTGGCCGCTGGACAAGCCGTTCGCCCTGGCTCCCCGGATGCAGGCGGTCACCCTGGACGTGATCATGGGCGGCGTCTTCGGCATCGGCGCCACACCGCAGCGCGGCACCGCGGAGTACCGGCTGCGCGAGCGGATCCGGCGGATGCTCGGCGCCTCGACCAACCCGTCCTACCAGCTGATCGAGCTGCGCAACGCCGGGCGCCGGGAGGCGCGAGGCGTGCTCAAGCTCGTGCTCGTCGCTGGTCGACCGCCAGGTCTACGCGGTGATCCGCGAGCGCCGAGCCGCCGGCGACGCGAGCGAGCGTCACGACGTCCTCTCGCTGCTGCTGCAGGCCCGCGACGAGGACGGCCAGCCGCTCACCGACCACGAGCTGCGCGACGAGCTGATGTCGCTGGTGCTGGCCGGCCACGAGACCACCGCCAACTCGCTGGCCTGGACGTTCGAGCGGCTGCTGCGCACCCCGCAGGCCTACGACCGGCTGCGTGAGCTGGTGCGGGCCGGCGGCGAGCCGGCCGACGCGCTACGTCGAGGCGACGATCCACGAGGGCATGCGCGTTCGCCCGGTGATCCCGATGATCGTCCGCATGGTCAAGCGCAGCTGGCGGCTCGGCGACTACGTGCTCCCGGCCGAACACGCCCGTGGCCATCAGCATCGCCGCACTGCACCATCGCGAGGACGTCTACCCCGACCCGCACAGCTTCCGGCCCGAGCGCTTCGTGGACGAGAAGCCCGGGACCTACACCTGGGTCCCGTTCGGCGGCGGCATCCGCCGCTGCCTCGGCGCCTCCCTGGCCATGGCCGAGCAACGTGAGGTGCTGCGTGCGATCGCCGCGCGGACCGATCTGATCGCTCCCGACCTCGCGCCCGAGAAGCCCCGCCAGCGCAACGTGACGATGATCCCCAACCGCGGCGGCCGCGTGGTGCGTCAAGCGCAGGCACGCCGCCTGAGAGGCGCGCGTGCAGACCGTGCCCGGCGATACCGTCACCGGCGTGGTCGCGGAGCAATCCGAGACATCCCATCGCCAGCGGCTGGTCGCCGCGATGGCCGCGTCGATCGAGCGAGAAGGGCTACCGGGAGACCACGGTGGCCGACGTGGTGCGGCTCGCCCGTACCTCGCGGCGCACCTTCTACGAGCACTTCGAGGATCGCGAGTCGTGCTTTCTGGCGCTGTTCGACGCCACCAACGACGCGATGATGCAGGAGATCGCCGCCGCGGTTCATCCCGACGAGCCGATCGGCGACCAGGTCGACCGGGCGCTCGACGCCTACATCCACAATGTCGCCGCCCAGCCGGCGCTGTACCGGAGCTTCGTCCGTGAGCTGCCCGGGCTCGGCCAGGCCGGCGCCGACCGTCAGCTGGCCGTGATCGAGCGCTTCGCGCGGCTGCTGGTGGACGCTCGTCGAGTCAGGACGGCGTGAGCAGCCCGAGCTCGCCGCCCGCCCGCTGACGCTGGACACCGCGATCATGATCGTCGGGGGCATGCGGGAGCTGGCGGTGATCTCCCTGCAGCAGGGCCGAGACGTGCGCGAGCTGCGCGGGGTCGCCGGCCAGACGGTCAAGGCGATCCTCGCCGGAACACTGCTGTGAGCCACGACCGGTACGCTGCTGTACCATCGACGGCGGAGATGGCGAGCCACGGCGAGCAGCTGATCGATGTCGGACGCGGCGTGACGCTGTGCGTGCGAGCGCCTCGGCGACCCGGCTCATCCCCCGCTGCTGCTGATCGCCGGGCTGGGGCAGCAGCTGCTGAGCTGGCCGGATGAGTTCTGCGCGCGCTCACTGACCAGCGCGATCTGCAGGTCATCCGCTTCGACAACCGCGACGCCGGCCGCTCGACGCATCTCGACTACCCGGCCGCCGGGGCTCAAGCAGCTGGCCACGCGGCGCTTCGCCGCGGAGCAGTACGACCTCGGTGACATGGCGCAGGACACGGCCAACCTGATCGAGGCGCTCGAACTTGGGACCGGTGCACGTGGTCGGCATCTCGATGGGCGGGATGATCGGCCAGACGCTCGCCGCCCGGCATCCCGCGCTCGTTCGCAGCCTGGTCTCGATCATGTCGACCACCGGCACGCGCCGCGCCGGCTGGATCGCGCCGTCGACGCTGCGGCTGGTGTTCCGCCCGCCGGCCCGTGACCGGGAGGCCGCCGCCGATCGCGCCGACACGCCTGTGGCGCCACATCGGTTCGCAGGGCTTCCCCTACGACGAGGCGATGGTCAGGGATCTGGCGATGCGCTCCTTCGATCGCGACGCGCGCAGCGCCGCCGGCGCGGGCCGCCAGATCGGCGCCATCACCAAGTCCGGTGACCGGCGCGCCGAGCTGCGAGGGATCTCGGCACCGACGCTGGTCCTGCACGGCGACCGTGACCGGATGGTCCACCCCTCGGGCGGTCGCAGCACCGCAGCGACGATTCCCGGAGCGCGGCTGGAGACGATCAAGGGCATGGGCCACGACCTTCCCCATGGCGCCTGGGCGCGCCTGGTCGACCTGATCGCTGCCCACGCTCAGAGGCGCCGACGACGCCGGTTCCGGCGCCGCCGGCCGCTGCCCCGGTGGGCGCCGCGATGAGCAAGGTCAATCCGGTCGACGGCCGCACGGCGTTCATCTCCGGCGCCGCGTCGGGCATCGGCCGCGCGGTGGCGCAGCGCCTGTCGGCCCACGGATGCCCGGTGGCGATCGTCGATCAGGACGAAGCCGGCCTGAGCGAGACGGCCGACGCTGCTGGCCGGGCCGGTGCTGGCCCGCCGGCTCGACGTGCGCGACCGCCAGGCCCAGATGGCGTTCGCCGCCGAGGTTGCCGAGTGGGCGCCGGCTCCGCTCGGGATGGTCTTCAACAACGCCGGCGTGGCCACCTCGCAGAGCGTCGCCGAGGCCGCCGTCGAGGACGACGAGTGGGTGATCGACATCAACCTGGGCGGCGTGGTCAACGGTGTCCGCGCGTTCCTGCCGATCCTCCTGCGCCAGAACTCGGGCGTGATCGTCAACACCTCGAGCGTGTTCGGGCTGCTCGGGATCCCCCACCAGAGCGCGTACTGCGCCTCGAAGTTCGCCGTGCGGGGATTCACCGATTCGCTGCGCCAGGAGTTGCGCGGGACCGGCGTCCGGGCGGCCACCGTGCATCCCGGCGGGGTGAAGACGAACATCGCCCGCAACGCCCGCTGGCACAGCGATCCGCTCGGGCTCGACCAGGACCCATGAGGAGGCGGCGCGGCAGTTCGACTCGATCGCGTCGACGACTCCCGAGCGAGCGGCGGAGATCATTCACGACCGCGTCAAGGCGGGCAAGAGCCGGATCCTCGTCGGCCCCGACGCCTATCGTCTTCGATGCGCTGGCGCGGCTGACCCCCTCGCACTACTACGACGTGTTCGCACTGCTCGAGCCGCTGGCCCGCCGCCGCGCGCAGCGCCCGAGCGCAGCCTGGCGGCCCGTGGCTGCAGCTGCGGCGCGCCTCACGTAGCGCCGCGGCCTCTCGAGTCTGGCGCCAGCGCCTCGCGCCCGACGCGCTGCAGTCCCTGCAGGTAGTTCAGGTGCGCGGCCCAGACCGGATCGTCGAGCCAGCTCGGCGGCCAGCGCCATCGTGTCACCGTGAGCGTCGAGCAGCTCGTACACCAGTTGGGTTAGGTGCTGGAGGCTGACGGCCCCGGTGGTGTTCGTATTCAGCACTGCTGCTCATCAATCCCTGAGGCGGCACGCGCAGCATGAACCGCTCGTCGGACGGCAACGTTCGCGCCGGCGGCGCTAGCGCCGGCGCGCGGCCGGCTCAAGGCCCGGGTTCGGCCAGCCGCCGTCGCTCGGGCTGATGTTGACGCCGGGCGGAACGATCTCGTCGATCCGATCGAGGACCTCGTCGGACAGCGTCACGTCGGCGGCGCTGAGCTGCGACTCGAGGTGCTCCATCGTCCGCGGGCCGATGATCGCGGCGGTCACCGCCGGATGGCGGATCACGAACGCCAGCGACATCTCGATCAGCGTCATCCCCGCCTCCTCGGCCAGCCGTGCCAGCGCATCCGCCGCCTCCAGCTTGCGCTGGTTCTCCGGCACGCGACATGTCGTAGCGGTTGGGGATGCGAGCCGCCCGGTGCGAGGTCGGGCAGCTCTGCGTCCTTGCGGTAGCGACCGCTCAGCCACCCCCCGGCCAGCGGGCTCCACGGGATCACGCCCATCCCGTAGCGCTGGCAGGTCGGCAGTACGTCCTGCTCGACTCCGCGCACCAGGATCGAGTACGGCGGCTGCTCGCAGACGAAGCGCTCGCGCCCGCGGCGCTGCGGCCACCCACTGAGCCTCGACGATCTGGCTGGCCGGAAACGTCGAGGAGCCGAAGTAGCGGATCTTGCCCGCGCGGACCAGGTCGCTGAGCGCGCCCAGGGTCTCGTCGATGTCGGTGTCCTGCTCGGGACGGTGGATCTGGTAGAGGTCGATCCAGTCGGTGCCGAGCCGGCGGAGGCTGTTCTCCACCTCGCGGACGATCCAGCGGCGCGAGTTGCCGAATTCGTTCGGATCGTCGCCCATCGTCCCGTGGACCTTGGTCGCCAGCACGACGTTGTCCCGGCGTCCGCCGGCCAGCGCCTTGCCGACGATCTCCTCGGACTCGCCGCGGGCGTAGACGTCGGCGGTGTCGATGAAATTGATGCCCGCGTCGAGCGCGCGGTGGATGATGCGGATCGAGTCGTCGTGATCCTGGTTGCCCCAGTCGCCGAACATCATGGCGCCGAGGCACAGCGAGCTGACCTTTACTCCGGTGCGACCGAGCGGGCGAAGTTCCATACGGCTCACCATAGTGCTCCCGGCAATTCGGGCTAGCGGGCAAGGCTAGGCTTCGGCCCCGTGACTGACCTCGCCGATCGTTCGCTCACCGAGCTGCTGAGCGACCGTGGCGGCGGCCACTCCGGCGCCCGGAGGGGGTCGCTCGGTCGGGTGGACCTGCGCGATCGCGGCCGGACTGGCCAGATGGCGGCCGCGATCACGCTGGCCCGGCACGACGCCAGCACCGGAGCGGATGCGGTGCTGGCGGAGTCCTCGAGCGCGTGCGGGAGCTACGAAGCCGAAGCGCTGCAGCTGGCCGAGCGCGAGCTGCATGCGTACGAGCCGGTGCTCCGGAGCGCTGCGCCTGCCGAAGTCCGTACCCGAGCGCCCAGCGCGCCTCGACGCGGCGCTGTCGGCCGCGGCGCGAGACACCGCTGGCGCTGGCCCGCTGTGCGGCCGCGATCGCCGCGCTCGCCGCCGAGCTGGCCGCGCAGCGCCACCCAGCACGTGCAGGGCGACGCGCTGGCCGGGCTGCTGCTGGCCGAGGGCGCCTGTCAGGCCGCCGCGCGGCTGGCCCGCATCAACCTCGCCGGCCAGCGCGCAGGATCCGCGCTGGGGCGAGCTCGACGAGCTCACGACGCCGCTCGGCGAGGCTGCGGGCGACAGGCGCTCTCAGGCGCTCATAGTTGAGCCGCAGCAGCGCGATCACGTCATCGACGTCGGCCTGGTTCTCGATCCGCCGGGCCGCCGGGCCCTCGCGACCCGGGAAACACCGGGTGATGAGTGATCCGCCCCTCGGCGAACAGCTGCGTCCACAGCTCGTGCGGGAACGAGAAATGGGCGGCGTGATCGCCGTGGAGGTGTCCGATTTCCCGCCGCTCCAGCTTGAACGCGAACTCACCTCGGCGCCCCGGGCCCGCGGTGACGCCCGGCCACGAGAGGACCTCGTCGGTGATCTGCTGACTGGCTGTGGGGAATTCCGCCATCGTGCTCCTGTTCATCGACAGTGGAGCTTCGATTGTCGAGGCGCGGGAGCGCAACCGCCAGCGGTAATTCGACCTAGGTCTTCCGGACCAGTCCCCGGTTGGTGGCAGGCCACCGGGGCCGACCGGCCGGACGCCTGATCGAGACTCTGCCCCGTCGCCTTGGCCATCAGGCGCAGCGCGGCCAGGCCGCACATCCGAGCGTCGCACGGCCCGGCGGTGACCGACGTGTGCTGCTTGCACAGCTCGAGCGAACGGTGCCCGTCCTCGACACACCTGTGCATGTCCTTGACGCTGACGTCCGAGCAGAAGCAGACCAGCGAGCGCGCCGGATCGTCAGCTTCCGGCGTCGGCCGGGGGAACCGCGCGCTCGGGCCGGTCGTTGGCATCGAGCCGCCCGCGCAGCCGCGCCCGCCGGGAGCGGGGGGCCGCGTCGCGCGTAGCCGAGCTCGCTCGCCGCCTCCAGCCCGGCCAGCTCGCCGGACACCTCCGCCACGCCCCAGCCGCCCTCGCCCACCAGCTGCCCGGCGGCGAGCGCAGCCATCGGGCAGCGCGGCCACGCGGAAGTTGCCTCGTTCGGGGTTGTACGCGGTGCGCCCGCCCGCCGCATCGATCAGGGAAGCGCTGGGGGCGTCGCCACCGGAGACGATCACCAGGTCGCACTCGAACTCACGCCGCTGCGATGGCGGCGCACCGGACGGATCGCCGCGACCGGGGTGAGCACGGCACTGCGCACCTCCCGGCGTCCGCGCGCAGCCAGGATCGTCCAGCCCTGCAGCGGCTCGACGCCGTTGGCGGGCAGGCGCCGGCAGGCGCGCGAGGCTTCCGGGCCGCAGATCGGCCAGAGCGGCGATCTGCAGGCCCGCCGCGGCCAGCGCGATCGCCGCCCGCACGCCGCGATCGGACGTCGTCACCACCACCGCGCGGGTCCCGGGGAGCACTCCGTAGAGGCTGACCAGCCGGCGGGCCGCCCCGGACAGCATGACCCCGGGCAGATCGTTTCCGGCAAACAGCAGCGGCTGCTCAATCGCCCCGGTCGCGTACAGCGTTCGCCGCGCGCGGATCCGGTGCAGCGTGCTCCCCTGGCGCACCAGCGTCGATCCGTCGGTGACTCCCTCGGCACACGGCGCCGGAGAGGACCTCGACGCCTTCCCGTCGCGCCTGCTCGGCCAGCGCGCGAGCCTGCTCGTGGGCCCCTTCCCACAGCAACCGGCCGCCCAGTTGGACGCCGTCGTCAACCAGCACGACGTCTACCCCGAACTCCGCCGCGGTGATCGCGGCGATCAATCCGGCCACGCCCCCGCCCACCACCAGGAGGTCCGTCTCGCGCTCTCGTACCTGCACCTCGGCGTCGGCCGGGGGCGATCTGCGCCCTCGGGCGCTCGGCTTCCTCGCGCCGGCGGGCCCCCCACTCGTAGCGGGGGAGTCGTCGCCGCGGCGCCTCGGGTTCGGAGCCTGCAGCCGACGTACACGGGCTCGACCCGGACACCCTCACGCACCGGTTCGGCGCAGGCGCGCACCCGCGGGCATGCCGTCGATCGTCATCAGGCAGTTGGCGCAGTGACCGGCGCAGCACATCAGCCCGCGCTTGTGGTGATTCTTGGGGCTGCGTGAGAAGGTCCGCTGACCGGCGGCGTAGAGCGCCGAGGCGACCGTGTCGCCCGGGTGCGCGGTCACGGGCTTGCCGTCGAAGGTGAAGCTGACGGTGGCCGACCGGTCGATCAGCTCGCTGGACTGGCGGCGGGAGCCGGGTCTCGCTCACGCCCCCACGCCCGGAACCCACGTCGTCCCTGCCAGCGGCACGCGCGCCATCGCCGCCGCCTCGATCGTCAGCGCCACGAGATCCTCGGGCTCGAGGTTGTGGACGTGCGACTTCCCGCACGCTCGGGCCAGCGTCTGCGCCTCGAGGGTCAGCGTCCTCAGGTAGTTGGCCAGCCGCCGGCCGCCCTCGGTGGGATCCAGCCGCGCGGCCAGCTCCGGTTCCTGAGTGGAGATCCCGGCCGGATCGCGGCCTGCTTGCCAGGCGTCGTAGTAACCCGCGGCCGAGCCGATCCGCCGGTACTCCTCGTCGTGCTCAGGGGCGTTGTCACCCAGCGCGATCAGCGCGGCGACGCCGATCGAGACCGCGTCGGCGCCCAGGGCCAGCGCCTTGGCCACGTCGGCCCCGGTGCGGATCCCGCCGGAGACGATCAGCTGCACCTCGCGGTGCATGCCCAGATCGACCAGCGACTGCACGGCCTGCGGGATCGCGGCCAGGATCGGGATGCCGACGTGTTCGATGAACACCTCCTGGGTGGCCGCCGTGCCGCCCTGCATCCCGTCGAGCACGATCGCGTCAGCCCCCGCCTTGACCGCCAGCGCGACGTCGTAGTACGTCCGTGTCGCGCCGACCTTGATGTAGATCGGGATCCGCCAGTCGGTGATCTCCCGCAGCTCCTCGATCTTGATCTCGAGGTCGTCGGGCCCGGTCCAATCCGGATGCCGGCAGGCGCTGCGCTGGTCGATGCCCTGCGGCAGGTCGCGCATCCCGGCGACGCGGTCGGAGATCTTGTGGCCGAGCAGCATCCCTCCGCCGCCGGGTTTGGCGCCCTGTCCGACGACCACCTCGATCGCATCCGCGCGGCGCAGGTCGTCCGGGTTCATCCCGTAGCGGGAGGGCAGCAGCTGGTAGACGAGCGTGCGCGAGTGCTCGCGCTCCTCCGGGGTCATCCCGCCGTCCCCGGTCGTCGTGCTGGTGCCCGACCTCGCGTCGCGCCCGCGCCCGAGCGCCTCCTTGGCCTGGCCGGACAGCGCCCCGAAGCTCATCCCGGCGATGGTGATGGGGATGTCGAGCTGGATCGGCTCGCGGGCGAAGCGCGTCCCGATCGTCACGTCGGTGCCGCAGCGCTCGCGGTAGCCCTCCAGCGGGTAGCGGGAGACGCTGGCGCCCAGGAACAGGAGATCGTCGAAGTGCGGGACCCGGCGCTTGGCGCCGAAGCCCTTGATCGCGTAGATGCCCTCGCGGGCGGCACGCTGGATCTCGGCGATCGTCCCGCGGTCGAAGGTGGCCGACTCGCGCAGTCCTGGGTGCCAGCCGTTTCCCGTCTCGGCCGGCCATCAGTAAGCGCCGACGTTGTCGACCTTGAAGTTGTAGAGCTGTCGCGCGGAGCCGTAGCGGCGGAACTCGGCCGGGTCGACGTCATCGATCTCGGCGGCCTGCGAGCAGGGTCCGCACCTGCTCGAGGTGCTCGGGCTCCAGCTCCTTCTCGATGCAGTCCGCGCCGAGGCTGGCCACCGAGCCGCGCACGTAGAGCCGCGCCTCGTAGAGCGAGTCGCCGAGTGCCTCGCCGGCGTCGCCGCACACCACCAGATGTCCCGCGCTGAGCCATGAACGCACTCATGTGCCCGACCGAGCCGCGGACGACGATGTCGGCGCCCTTCAGCGAGATGCCGCAGCGGGCCGCCGCGTCGCCGCGGATGCCAGCAGCCCCCCGCGCGCGGTCGCCCCCGCCGACTGGGAAGCGCTGCCTTGGACGATCACCGTGCCGGACATCATGTTCTCTGCCACACCAACGCCACTGTTGCCATTGATCTCTGACAGTAGCCTGCTTGTTCATCCCCGCGCAGTAGTAGCCGACGTGTCCGTCGATTTCGACGTCGTACGGAGCGTCCAGCCCGACCGCGATCGCGTGCCTGCCTCCCGGGTTGCGGACCAGCACCCGGCCGGGGTGCAGCTCTGCCGAGTGCAGCTGCGAGTTGAGCTCGCGGACGGTCTCGAGGGCCAGATCGAACGTTGCCACCGGGTCCGCGGCGGCCGCGGTCGGACACGGCCATCAGGCGACCGGGACCGTGCCCCAGCTGTACACCCGCCCCGGCTCGGGCTCCCATAGGACCGCCTCCTCAGCCCCGGGCAGCACCGAGATCGCCCGGTACTCCGAGGCCATGGCGACCCAGTCATCGGTCTCGGCCATCACCGCCGGCTTGCAGGCGATCGGGTCGCGCAGCACGGCGAACCCGTCCGCCGTGCCGACGGCGAACGTGTAGAACCCGTCCAGGTCCTGCAGACAACCCTCCAGCGCCTGCTCGAGCGTCGCGCCCGTCGCGCATCCGCCAGGTCAGGTAGCCGGCCGCGACCTCGCTGTCGTTGTCGGTCGCGAAATGGATGCCCTCGCGCCGCAGGGTCTGGCGCAGACGGTTGTGATTGGAGAGCGATCCGTTGTGGACCAGGCAGAGGTCGAGGCCGGTCGAGAACGGGTGCGAATGCTCGGTGGTCACGCGGCTCTCGGTCGCCATCCGCGTGTGGCCGAGCGCGTGCGTGCCGTCGAGCTCGCGAAGGTTGAACTGACGCACGAAGTCCCTCGGCGGGCCGGCCTGCTTGAAGATCTCGATCGAGCGCCCGGCGCTCATCAGCGTCAACTCTGGATGGTGCTCGCTGAGCCACGCCTGGGCGGTCTCGGCGTCGGTGGCGATGACGAAGGTGGCGTGGGTCTGCCGGATATGCGGGGTCGAGGACACCCGCCGAACGTCCGCTCGAGCTCGGCTGCCAGCCGCTCCCAGCCCGGGTCGGCCTCGGGCGAGTGCAGCGAGACCTTGGAGCAGCCGACCGGCGCCGAATCACGGTAGAACGCCACGCCGGCGCTGTCCGGGCCGCGGTCGGAAAGCTGCTCGAGCATGTCCGAGAGCCGCGCGCCCAGCTGATCGTGCAGCGCGGAGGACTTCATGTAGAGGCCGGCTATCCCACACATGAAGTCCAGCGTAGAACGTGCCCGGAGGCTCTCCAATGGCCTGCGAGCGCACACTTTGGGGTGCGAATGTGGTGCCTGGCGCCACAGGCCCCACGCGCTATCTACCTGCTCCGCCCCACACTCCCAGCTGTTTTTGCGCCCGGCGGACAACCTGCAGCGCCTCCCGCAACTCGGCGGTGGCGATCGGCGTCAGGCTCTGCAGGATCGATCAGGTTGTCCGGTGGCCTGCCGGCGGCGATCAGCGCCGCATGGTGCTCGAAGCGCAGGCGGGTAATGGCCGAGAACGCCTCGCTCAGCGCGTCCGGCCACGTCCTGGGCGAGCCCGCCCACGCTGGCCACCGCTTCGAGCCGGTCCAGGGTGGACGAGATCGTCACGCCGTTGGCCAGCGCGTGAAAGCGAACCAGGTTGACCAGCGGGATGATCGCGCCCTGCTTGAGATCCAACCGGCCGGGCGGCTCGCCGTGCTTGCCGGTGGCGAGCTGACCGCGGAAGCCGAGCGCCACGGGGAAGCCGCTGGCCGAGCGCGCCATCAGGCGCATGAAGGCCGGATGCTCCCGCGCCGCGCGGATCCGCTCGCTCAGCTCCGGGACGACGACCAGACCGCCCGCCGCCGGGCGGAAGTCGAACGACACGCTGGCCCGGATCAGATGGGATTCGTCGGGCTGGCTCAGACATTCGTCGAACGTCCTCAGCCAGTCGGACTTCGACATCCGCCACAGGCGCTTGCCGGCCATCACGCCGTTGTTGTCAGACCCGATGCCGCACCGGGCCATACCGTCGTTGACCTCGGATCCGAGTCGCTCGAAGTAGGCGTCGATCGCCACGGCCTCGCCCGGGAGCGGGTCTTCGTAGGCGAAGGCGTTGTCCTGATCGGAGGCCAGGGTGAACTCACGGCGCGCCGCGCTGCCGAGGTCCAGCCACGCCCACTGCCCGGGCGCCTCGCCGTGGCGCGCGATTGAGAAGTCGATCAGGCGCGCGACGACGGCGTCGTGCTGAAGGCTGAGCACGCGCCCGAGATCACGCGGCGGCACGCCGGCGCGCATCAGCAGCGCGAACAGCTTGGGCAGCTGAGCGACGGCGCGGACCAGCTCGTCCTGGTCGGCCGCCCCCAGGATCAGGTGCCGCAGCGCGATCGGGCTGCGAGTCTCCAGGCTGAGCAGATCCCGCGCGGACAGCAGCCCGCACACCCGGTCGCCGTCGAGCACCACCAGATGGCCCGCGTCGGCGGCCAGCATCTCCACCGTCGCCTCGATCGCCAGCTGCTCGACCGGCACCGTCGGAACCGGAGCCCGCGCAATCGTCGCCACCGGCGCGTCGAGCGCCCCGTCCCCGGCCACCGCCGCAGCGCGGACCTCCGCGTCGGTGAGAATTCCCAGCTTCGCCTCGCCGAGGGTGACCAGCAGCGCCGACACCCCGGGCCGCCCGAGTTCACGGGCCGCCTCGCGGACCGTCAGCTCCGGGCTCGCAGAACACCGGCGGCGCGCATGATCGATGCGACGGGCACGGTCCCGAGATCAAGCAGGCCGTGAACCGTGTGGCCGGTTCCCGTGAGCCGGCTTCGCATCGTCGTGGCCACGTACGCCGCCCCGGCCTCGGTGCCCAGAAGCCGGCGGGCGGCCTCAGCGGCAAACACCAGGCACCGGGACGGGTGCCGAGCGCGGACCGTGAACGTCGGCGCCAGCCCCGACAGCAGCGAGGGGTGCCCGAAGCACTGTCCGGGCTCGAGCACCTGGATCACCTCGCCCTCGTGCACGAGCTCCATCGCGCCCTCCAGGATCATCCACAGGTTGGCCGCCGGCGGGCCATCCTCGACCAGCGCCGCCTCGCCCCGCGCGTAGCGCTGCTCACGCGCCTGGGCGGTCAGCTCCCGCCGCAGCTCGGGATCGATCGCGTCGAACGGAGGCTGCCTGGCGAGGAATGTGTCCAAGTGCTCCATGTCGGACCCCGCAATTGTGTTCGCTTCATTCCTGGGACGGCTTCCGGGGACATGTCAGCCTAACCCGCGAAGCGCCAACCGACGATCTGGAGGGCAGATGCCGGACGACCTGACCGCGCCAGGACCATTCGAGGACGAACTCTCCTACGAAGGGTCCGGACTTCCGAAGACGACGAACTGGTGGGGTGCTTTCGTCATCGGGCTGGCGGGGACGATCCTGGTCACCGGGATCGCGCCGACGATGGTGACCACGCTCGGCGCGGCATCGATTCCCGTGATCGTCGTCATCACGATCAGCGGGTACATCCTCTGCCTGCTGTTGGCCGAGCTCTCGGCGATGATGCCCGACCGCTCCGGCGGGTCGCCCTCGTACGCCTACCCGGCCTATAAGGACAAGTGGCCACGGCTCGCCGAGCACATCAACGGATTCACCGCCTGGGCCTACTGGCTCGGTTGGTTCCCGGTGGCGCCGCTGAACATGATCCTCGCGTCGTTCTACATCGTCGACCGGCTGCAGCTGGACGCGAGCTCCACGATCACGCCGATCAACACGCCGATCGCCTGGTGGACGCTGGCCATCTCGGTGGTGGGAATCCTGCTGCTGTTCATTCCCGCCTACATGGGCCTTCGCTTCGGCACGATCTTCGCCACCGTTCTGGCGATCCTGTCGATGGTTCCGCTGACCTTCCTGGCCATCTCGTGGATCTTCCACCCCTCGGTGGCCCACTTCAGCCAGCTTTCCGGCTTCCACCATCTCGACGGAAGCTCCTTCTTCTCCCCCGTGTTCCACCACGGGTGGCTGACCATATCGGTCGCCTTCTCGTTCCTCTTAACCTGGAACGTGATCGCGATGGAGGCGGCCGCGTGTTATATCGGTGAGACCCGCAACCCCGACCGCGACGCCAAGATCGCGATGAACCTCGAGGGCGCGTACGGCCTGTTCATCTACGTGATGATCCCCGTCGCCTTCATCATCGTCCTGGGCTCCAAGACGCTCGGGACCGCCGGGTTGGCCGACCCGAAGACGATCTTCGTCCACTTCGGCTCTGCGGTGTTCGGGGGCGGCGCCGGCGGCAAGCTGATCAACTGGCTGATCGCGATCATGCTGATCCTCGCCCTGATCCTCTCGGCGCTGAACGCGATCACCGGGACGGCCAGGTCGCTGCATCAGATGTCGACCGACGGGCAATTCCCGCGCTTCTTCCAACACGTGAACAAGCACGGTGTCCCTGACCGCTCGATGATCTTCAACGTGGTCTGCGCGATCGTCGTGGTGTTCTTCGGCGGTGCGGTGGAGATCTACACGTTCTCCAACGTCGGCTACCTGGCCTCGTTCCTCCCGGTGCTGATCGGCTACTACCTGCTGCGCAAATACCGGCCGAACGTCCGGCGCCCGTTCAGGCTCCCGGAGTTCATGAAGTACGTCGCCCTGGCGATCGCGGCGCTGTACGCCGTGATCTACTTCTGGGGCGGGCCGGTGTACGCAGCCTGTAGCTGCTCGCAGGCGGGACACTCGACGCTGCCGTACTACTTCATCGGCATCGGCGTCCTGCTGGCCTACCTGCCGCTCTACTACTACCGCAAGAAGGTCGAGGACAAGCGACCCAGTACGAGCGCTCCGGCGGCTGCTGCGGTCGTGCCGGGCGGCGCCGGGCCGTGAGCGGCGCAACCCTGGTGGCGGGCGCAGACCAGCGGACCGAGGCGGCGGCAGGATCCTTCACGCGGATCCTGCTCGCTACCGAGGGCCGCGCGATCCCCGAGGCGGCGATCCGGCGCGTGGTGGAGTTGGCCGCCCCATCGGGTGCCACCGTGCAGGTGTTGTCGATCGCCCGTGTCCACGGCACCTCGTTCGGGATTCCCGCCCCCGGCCTGCTGCCCACCAAGGCCGAGTGGGCGCAGCAGCGCTCAATCGTCGAGCGGGCGATCAAGCGCCTGAAGCGCAAGGGGCTCGAGGCCGAGGGGCACGTTCTGGGCACGCGCAAGGCGACCAAGAAGATCCTCGAGGAGGCGGTCCGGGAGAAGTCCGAGGCGATCGTGATGGCCGCCGATCCCGACCGCAACCGGTTCACCGGGGATTTCATGTGGACCCAGGAGCCCCAGCGCGTTCGCCGCAAGGCGAAGCTGCCCGTGTTCCTCGTCGTGGACGACGACGCTCGATAGCGCGTCGGTGCACTCGGGTCGCTCCGGCTAGGCGCCGGGACGCCCGTGCAGGCGGGCCAGCTTGATCGCCAGCTCGAGCGAGAGCAGATCGTCCTGATCGAGGCTCAGCCCGGTCAGCTCCTCGATCCGGCCCAGGCGCTGGCGCAGGGTGTTCGGGTGGATGTACAGCGCCCGCGCGCTCTCGATCACGCTGCGACGCTCCGCCAGGTAGCGCTCGAGCGTGTCCAGAAGCGCGGTGCGACGCTTGGTGTCGTAGGCGATCAGGCGGTCGACCGCGGCGCGCATCCGGTCGTGCGGGGCGTCTTCGGCGGAGATGTGCACGAGGTACCGGTAGGCGCCGAGCTGGGAGTAGGCGATCGCGCCGCCCTCGCCGAGCAGCGCCCGCCCGATCGTGGCCGCGTCGACCGCCTCGCGGTAGGCCCGAGTGGCGTCGCCCGGCGCCTCGCGCAGTTCGCTGATCCCGAGCGCAGCGCCGCAGCGCTGGCCGAGCTCACGGCAGAACCGCACGACCTCCTCGATTCGCTGCGGGCGTCGCGTGCCGAGCGTGAGCAGCGCCCGCACCGGTCCGGGTCCCACCTCGATCGCCGTGTAGGGCGCCAGCTCGGCCAGGCCGCGGCCCAGCTCCTCCGCCGCCGCGAGCCATTCCCCCGAGGCCTGCTCGCGTCCCGGCGCGGGTTCGGCGCAGACCATCAGATACGGACCGGTGAGGTCGCAGCGCACCTCGGCCGCCTTGGCCGCGGCGAACGAGGTCGCGCCAGCGCTCAGCGCCTCGAACAGGTCCTTGATGATGTTGGCCTTGGTCAGCCCCTCGATCAGCTCGGCGCGCTTGATCGCGATCGCGGTCAGGTGCGCGATCGAGCGAGCGAGTTCGGTGTCCTCCTCGGTGAAGCGCCGTTCGGCGGGAGACCCCGCGCACAGCAGCCCAACTCGCTCGCCGCCGGCCGACAGCGGCGCGACGAGCAGATCGGACACCTCAAGGTCCGGCCACAGCGCTCGCGCCGCCGGGCGGTCACCGCGGCCGTCGAGGGCGGCCAGCAGCAGGCCGGCCGCCGACATCGCCGGGGACACCGACGCCGCGTCCGGTGAGGAGGCCAGCATCTGCAGCCCGGTTCCGTCGGGATCGGTGCGGTACAGCTGGCAGACCTCCGCGCCCAGAACCTCCCGCGTGCCGTCCACGACCAGCTGCGACAGCCGCCCGGCGTCGGGGGCGCCGGCGACATCCTGGGCCAGCCCGGACAGCCCGGTCAGCGCGTCGACCCGCCTTCGCTGCAGGTCGTAGAGCTGCGCGTTCTCGATTGCGCCGCTGACCAGCGAGGCGATGTGGACGAGCAGCTTCACCGTCTCCTCGGTGAACTCGTGCGGAGCTTCGGTGTGCAGGACGATCACGCCGATCGTCTCGCCTGAGCGCGACAGGATCGGCACCGCGACCATCGACTGAAAGCGCTCCTCCTGCAGCAGCGGGACGTACTTCATCCGTGGGTCGTCCATCGCGTGATCGCGAATGAACTCCGGCGTGCGATGGCGCGCCACCCAGCCCGTCAGGCCCTCCGCGAGCGCGAACTGCACCCGCCCCACCGCCTCGGCGAACACCGGCGATGCGGCGCGAATGGTCAGCCGGTCGTCCTCGAGCAGATAGATGAAGCACGCGTTGCAGTGCGTCGCCTCGGTGGCCAGATCGATGACGCCCTGGAGCATGGGCAGCACCTCCAGCGAGGAGGACACCAGCTTGATGACGCCGTACAGCGTCTGGTTCTCCTCGCGGAGCCCACGTATTCCAGCGCCTGATTGAACATCGACCGACACCCGCTCTTGCACCTCCTATGTGCGCAGCGAACATGCTAGCCGTCGCTAAGGGGACGTCCATGCCATTGCCGACCCGGCGCGGGCCGGATATATCTCCGGTCATGCCAAATCAGCCCAAAGATGCCGATGATGTCCGCAAGGCCGTCAAAGACGGCGACGTCGAGTTTCTGTTCGCCCAGTTCGTTGACATGCACGGCAAGCCCAACGCCAAGCTCGTACCCGCCCACCATCTCGACGACCTGCTCAGCGACGGCGCCGGATTCGCCGGCTTCGCCGCGGGCGACATCGGTCAGGGACCTCACGACCCGGACATCGCCGCGATTCCCGATCCGGCCAGCTTCACGATCCTGCCCTGGCAGCCGAACGTCGCTCGCCTGGCCTGTGACGTGACGGTCGAGGGCCAGCCGTGGCCCTTCTGCCCGCGCACGATCCTCCGCAACGTCCTCGACCGCGCCGCCGGAATGGGCTACGAGCTGATGATCGGCGCCGAGCTCGAGTACTTCCTGCTGCGCCGGGGCGCCGACGGCCAGCTGGAGCTGGCCGACCCGCTCGACACGCTCGAGCAGCCGTGTTACGACATGCGCGCGCTGACCCGGAATCTGGACTTCGTCTCCACCGTGTCGAAGGCCGTCACCGGCCTGGGCTGGGACAACTACGCCACCGATCACGAGGACGCCAACGGGCAGTTTGAGCAGAACTTCCAGTTCGCCGACGCGCTCACGACCGCCGACCGCGCGATCTTCTTCCGCTACATGGTCGAGACGCTGGCCCAGCAGCGAGGCCTGATCGCGACGTTCATGCCCAAGCCGTTCGCTCACCTGACCGGCAACGGCTGCCACTTCCACATCAGCCTGTGGAAGGACGGGGAGAATGTGTTCGACCGGGACCCCGCCGACGATCCGCGCGGCCTCGGCCTCTCGGAGATCGGCTACGGATTCCTGGGCGGCCTGAAGGCCCACGCCAAGGCCTACATCGCCGTGACCGCGCCGACGGTCAACTCCTACAAGCGGCTGCGTGTCGGTGCGCCGACCAGCGGCGCCACCTGGGCGCCCGCCTACGTGAGCTACGGCTACAACAACCGCACCCAGATGCTGCGCATCCCGGCGCCGGGGCGGATCGAGGACCGCACCGTGGACGGCTCCTGCAATCCGTACCTCGCGGCGGCGGCGATGCTGTCGGTCGGACTGGATGGCGTCGAGCGCCAGCTGGATCCCGGCGAGCCCAACGAGGTCAACCTCTACGAGATGGACGCCGCCGAGCGGGCCGCCAAGGGCATCGAGTTGCTGCCCACCAACCTGCTGGACGCCACGCGCGAGCTCGAACAGGACTCGGTGCTCCGCTCAGCCCTGGGGAAGACGCGGGACGGCGACTACGTGGACTACTTCGTGAAGATCAAGCAGGGCGAGGTGCAGTCCGCGCACGAGCAGATCACCCAGTGGGAGCTCGATCGCTACCTGCAGTTGTTCTGAGGTTCAGATCCGCCGCCACGGGCCGCTCTCGTCGCTGGCCGCAATCAGCGACGAGACGGTCTGTGGCTCGCGCGCGTCGAGCAGCGTGGCCAGCGCGATGAAGGCCTTGGCGGTGGTCAGCGCGTCCCCCAGCGCGTGATGTGGTGGCTCGCCCGGCTGCCCCAGCACCGAGGCCAGCTTCTCGAGCGAGACCCACGGCGGCGCCTCCCCCTCGCGCGCCCGTATCCACACCCGTCCGAGGACCTCGGTGTCAGCGGCGGCCGGCAGCCGCACGCGCCGGCGTGAGAACAGCGGACTGAGGAAGTTGCGCTCGACCGCGCCGGTATGGAAGACCGGGGTCCGGTTGACCAGCAGCCCCATCACCCGGTCCACCGCCTCGTCCAGCGGCGGAGCGTCGGCGAGGTCGGCCACTCGGAGCTTGTGCACCAGCACCGCTCCATGCTCGGAGCGGCGAGTGCTACGGACCAGGGTGTAGAACGACTGCCCCAGCATGATCCGTCCATCCTCAATCGGCACGGCCCCGACGGCGATGATGTCGTTACGCCGGGGATCGAGGCCGGTCAGCTCCAGATCCAGGGCGCACCAGCTGGCCTCCCGCCACGGCGTCTGATCGGCGGGCCGCGCGACGGCGGCGAATTCCGCCGCCATGCCCTCCGGCGCCCGGCGCAGCCTCATGGTCGAAGCCGCCGCTGGACGCCGGACACCGAGCGGAACACGTCCCGGAGCTGGTCGCGCATCAGCGGGCTGAGCGTCGCCGGCTCAAGTTGGTCATCGGGGCGCCCGCCCGCGGACAGCTGCTGCATGTGATGGGCGATCCGCAGCTCGTGCGCCAGCTCAAACGCCTCGCTCAAGGTCCGCGCATCCGCGTCGCTGAGCACACCTTCGTCTCCCGCGCCGAGCAGCCGCTCCGCGGTCGTGCCCTCGTGCATCCCGGCCGCGGCTCCGGCCCACCGGGCCAGCTCGACGATCGGAATCACCGCGGCCCGCCGGATGTCCAAGCGGTCGCTGCGGGCACCGTCGGCTTCGAGCACCGAGTCCGCGTCGAAGCCGGTCGGCGGCGTGTAGGCCAGCGCGCGCCGCGCCAGCTCGGCCAGCACGTCCTCCTGGGCCTGGCCCGCCGCCAGTGGCAGCGGGTCACGCGGCGTCCCCCACAATGCGCGGCGCTCGACCAGCACCGACAGCGTCAGCTCGTCCTCCAGGTCGGCGGCCAACCATTCGGCCCCGGAGCGGGCGACCACCGTGCTCGGAATCCCGCAGCGCCCGAGCGCGGCCTGAACGTCCTCGATCCAGTCGCGCGGAGGTGGCTCGCTGCACACCAACGCGCCGCGCGCGATCGAGGCCGGGGTCAGCTCACGCCGGGCCTGACTGCCCACGGCCACCCAGACCAGCCCGTCGGCGGGAAGGCCGGCCGACGGCACCACGAGCTCGAGCACACGGACGGTCAGCGCGTCGACCAGAGCGGAGAGGACGCGTGCCACCTCGAGGGCGCGCAGGTTCGCGGCGTGCAGATCCACCACCAACTCGGGCAGCTGGCGCGAGACCTCGACCAGCGCATCGATGTCCTTGGCCCGGGCGATCGCCCGGCGCGAGCCGAACCACGACCGGGGCTGAACCGCGAACAGGTCCTGGTCCTCGACGACGCCGACGAGCTGGCCTCGATCGGTGACCACCGGCGCGTGGCGGATCCCGCGCTCGAGCAGCTCGAACAGGACCTCGCCGGCCAGCCGGTCCGGCGTCACCGTGAACACCGGTACGGTCATGACCGTCGAGACCGGCGCGCTGAGCGGCAGGCCGACCGCGACGATCCGGGTGCGGATGTCCCGGTCGGTGACGATCCCGAACCCCCGGCCGCGGAAGTCGACGATCGCGCAGGTGGCCCCGGCCGCGGTCATTCTCCGCGCCACCTCCCGGATGCTCTCCATCGGCTCGCAACGCACTGTCGCGGCGCGGATCAGCTTGGCCACCGGCTGGTGTGTGGTCTCCTGAAGCCCGACCGCCAGCTCCCGGCTGCGCGCGCGCTCCAACAGCGGCCGGGCGACCGACGCGGGGATCCGGTAGCACAGGGTGTCCTCCGCGGCCCGGGCCTCGAACCCTGGTGGCAGCCCGGACAGCATCGCTGCGTGGCCGAAGGTGTCGCCGGCGCCGAGCAGGTCGAGCAGCTTGTCCTGGTGGGAGATGTCGACCGCGCCGCTGTGGATCACGCGCAGGAACGTGACCGGGCCGCCATCCTCGCTGAGGATCGTGCCGCCGGCGGGGTAGAACTCCATCTGCGTCTGCGCCACCACTTCGCCGAGTTCCTCCGGCGCAAGCGCATCGAACGGCGGCCTCAGCGCGAGAAAGCGCGCGATCTCACTCAGGCCGGCGTCCAGCTCGACCCTCCCAAGGCACGTGGGGACATCCCGCAACGGTATCCGGCCGGGGCGCGAAACCGATAGGTTGCCCCGGCATGAGCGAGTCTGCCCCATCGCTCCCGGGACCGGGCCGGCTGGCCCGCTGGCGTCATGCGCTGAGCACGGTCAACCCGCCGGAGGGCGAACTCGACCAGGTATCCCGCTGGCTGGTGATCACCCGCGCCGGCGTGCTGCCGATGACGCTGACCGCGGGCGCGATCGCCGGCCTGCTCGCGGCGCGCCAGCCCGGGTTCGCCGCCGGCTGGTACGCGCTGTCGTTCACGGGCATCGTCCTGGCTCACGTTTCCAACAACCTGGTCAACGACCTGTTCGACACCGACACCGGCCTCGACACCGGCGACTACCCGCGGGCGCTCTACGCGCCGCACCCGATCCTCTCCGGCATGATCAGCCGGCGCGGCCTGATCCGCGCGGCGGTGCTGGTGAACGTCTTGGACGTGGCGATCCTGGTTGCGCTGGTCGCCGCCCGGGGCTGGGTCGTCCTTGCCTTCGGAGTTGCCGGGGTGATCCTCAACGTCGCCTACACCGCTCCGCCGCTGCGCCTGAAGAAGCGCGGCCTCGGCGAGCTCGACGTGCTGCTCGTCTGGGGACCGCTGATGATCGCCGGAACCTATTACGCGGCGGTCGGTCACGTCCCGTGGCAGGTCTGGGTGGCGGGAATTCCCTACGGGCTGCTCTGCACTTCGGTGCTGATGGGCAAGCACATCGACAAGTTGCCCTGGGACGAGGCCGCCGGGATCCGCACCCTGCCGGTGATCCTCGGCGAGTCCCGGGCTCGGCGTGCCACCGAGGCCCTGATGATCGGCTTCTACGTGGTGGTGGTCGTGGACGTCGTCGCCGGAGCGCTGCCCTGGCCTGCGCTGGCCGCCTTCGGCGCGCTGCCCTTGCTGGTGCGAGCGCTACGGGCCCTGCGGCTGCCCCGGCCCGAGCGCCCGCCGCGCGGGTTCCCGGTGTGGCCGCTGTGGTTCGCGGCGTTCGTGTTCACCCACACGCGCCGGGCCGGAGCGTTGCTGGTGGCCGGGCTTGCGGTGGCGGCGGTATTCGGGATCGGCCCGGGCTGGCTGCGGGGCTAGCGCGCTCGGCGCCGGCACGCGCCGCCCGTCTGTCTCCGGCCCTCCGGGGCGCCGCCCGCGCGGCCCGAACAAAGCACCAAACCGCGTCGCCGCCCGGCCGGTCTGGTTCCTTGTTCGTGCTGAGCCCGAAGAACGCACCAATCTGCGACCCGGTTCCGCAGATTGGTGCGAAGTTCGGCCGCGGGCCGAGCGCGGGCGCGAGCGCGCCCCGGACCCGACCCCCCTACGGCCGAGCGCGACCCGGACCCGACCCCCCGGGGCCGAACTCGACGCGGACCCCGCCCCCGCCGACCGCGGCGCCCCCCGGCGCCGCGGTCGCGTCCCGGCGCGGTTCAGGCCCCCGGCAGCACCCGGGTCCCTTCGATCTGCACCGCCTTCAGGCTGTGGGGATCGAGCCCCAACAACCGCAGGATGGTCGGGGCGATCTGGGTCGTCTCAACGGGCCGCCCGACCGCGCTCGGCCGGACCGCGCGGGGAGCGTAGACGAGGATCGGCACGTTGCGGTCACCCGGGTTGGAACCGCCATGTTCCGCGATCTTCTTCTTGCCGCCCGTGTAGACGACGCCCACCTGGACCTGCCCCCAGACATCGGGGTGGCGCGGATCCGACACCGGCACGCCGAAGTAGTGCGCCGAGGCCTCACCGGCGTAGATCTTCGCCAACCCCGAATGCTCGAGCGTCCGGGTCCCCCCACTCGCCGTGTTGCCCGTCGCCGTGTGGGTCCACAGATAGTTCTTGACGAAGTCGGCAGCCGTCTGCGAGGTGTCAGACAAGTAGCTCATCCATGCGTCGTCGTCCGTCCCGGCCACGATCAGCTTGCCGGCTCCGGGGTGCTGACTGGTCCACGCTGCGTTGATCCCGTCGATGATCGGTCCGTCATCGATCCGGGTCAGCTGATTCGGGTTGAGCGGGGACTGGCCGTGCTTGGCCGAGATCACGATGGCCGTCGAATTGCTCAGACCCCGAGCGTGAAGCTCGTGAGCCATCCGCCCGACGCGGTCGTTGATGTACTGGAGCGCGCGGCGCAGCAGTGGTCCCGGGGTGTCGGTCCCCGGCAGGTAGCCACCGGTGAGCCCGTCGGAGGTCGGGAGCTTCTGAGCCGTCGAGACGGTCTGGAAGTTCATCCCGTAGATCGCGGGCGTGCCGACCTTGGTCTTGCCGCTGTGGTCGAACCCGTCGATCCAGTTCATCACGGCCTGAACCTTGTAGTCGTCGTACTGCATCGTCGCGGCGTTGTCGCCCGTCCAGGCGATCGGGCCCGGATATGGGGTCCCGTCGTGATGCAGCGCATTGGAGTCGATCTCGGGCGCGAAGAAGTCGGTCAGACCGTTACCCGCCGGACCGTTGAACGACTCGTAGACGGCGTGCTTGTCTGACCACGCGGTCCGCAGGCCGGCGTTGTGGATGACGTTCATGATCGTGTTGACCTTCAGGTACGCGTGCGGCGGAATCGGCTTGCAGGTCGCCGGATCGACCGGGAAGGTGGCGGGGTTGAGCAACGTCTGTGGGGTCCCCGTCATCCCGAGGATGCTGTCCGGCAGGCCCGACAGGCCCTGGCCCGCATCGAGCTTGGTCACGTCGAGGTCGTCGGGTGAGTCGTAGACGACATCAGCGCCGGTCGGCTGACCGTGGCAGGAAGTCGTCCCGGCCTCCAGCAGCGCGTGGTTGTAGGCAACGTCGTAGTAGACGCCGGTCGAGCGCGGGTTGCCACCCGTCATCTGAGCGGTCATTCCCGGGTCTGAGTCCGACGGGACCGGTGTCTGGGCGTTGGAGTACTCGGCGCCACCGGAGACGAGCCGGGCGAGCGTGGAGGTCGGATGGTTCTGGACGTACCACTGTAGGTCTGACTGGTGCAGTCCGTCCACCGAGATCAGCAGGACGTGCGAGACGTTGCGTCGGTGCTCGCGGCCATGGGTCCGGTGGCCGTGCGAGTGACCGGAGCTCGCAGCGGGCACGATGATCGCTGCGGCGGCGGTCAGTCCGGCGGCGACCGCGCCAAATTTCGAGGTTCCACGCATGGGCACTCCCTGTTCCGGGATTGGACGAGGGAGGGTTATACGAAGCGAGTTGCCGGCTCCTGTGGCCCTGGTGTGGCGATCATGTGACCGTCGTGTGAACGACGGTCACTCCGGCGGACCCGTGGCCAGATCGTCGATCAACGCGGCTAGACGCTGCAGCAGGTCAGGCGCGAGTTCACGTTCGACGCCCGGGAGGGCGGCGTAGAAGGTTCGCTGGCGCTCACGCACCCAGTCGTGGTGACCATCGAGGGCCTCACGTCCGGCCTCGGTCAGGGTGATGGCGACGGCTCGCCGGTCCTCGAGCGGACGCGCCCGGCTCACGATCCCGCGCCGCTCGAGCGCATCGAGGATTCGGGTCGCGGTCGACGGCGTCACGCCGGCGCTGGAAGCCAGGTCCGATACCCGCGCAACCTCGCGGTCGGCCAGTCCCTGGAGCAGCGAATACTGAGACAGCGTCAGGGCGCTGTCGCTGTCTTGGGTCGGGGCGCCGCGGGCACGACGCACGGCCTGGGCGAAGGCCTCGAAGGAGGTCAGGAACTCCTCCTCGCCGATGTGCCCGCCCTGCTCAACCAGACTCGGTGCCGGGGTCGCCATTGATCCTCAGGATAGCGTACGTGGCATGCTAACCTTTGGCATGCTAATCAATCTGCATGGAGAGCTAACCATGTTCCGCAACATCCTGGTGGCAGTCGACGGGTCCCGGCACGCCGAGCGGGCGTTGACCGAGGCGATCGAACTTGCCGCCGCCGGCCGCGGGCGGCTGACGCTGCTCACGGCCATCCCGCGCCCGCCGGCCTGGGCCAGCACCCCGGCTGCCGTAGCCGCCTGCGAGCCGCTGGCCGGTGAGCTTGAGCGTGAGGCCTGCCAGGTCCTGCGCGACGCCGAGCGGCGAGTGCCGCCTGAAATCCCCGTCACCACGATCCTCACCCCCAAACCGATCCGCACGGCGCTGCTGGCCCGGATCCGATCGGCGCACCACGACCTCCTGGTCATGGGATCCCGCGGTCGCGGCGCCATCACCGCGTCGCTGCTCGGGAGCGTCAGCCACTACGTGCTAAATCACAGCCCGATCCCTGTGCTGGTGATCCATACCGAGCGAGATGAAGCGCCAGTGGAAGACCGCAGCGCCCGAGCGACCACGACCCTCCCAGCCGCCACGGGGACCGGTTCAACCATCGCACCTGCGACCGCCTGAGCGAGCTAGAGCGCCAGCTCGGCCCAGACGACCAGCCGGTGGTTGCGCTCGCTGCCCCAGCTGCGCGCGAGCGCCTCGACCACCCGCAGACCCATTCCCCCCGGCCGCGTCGTGTTCCTCCGGCGGGGCTCCGGAACGCTGTTGGAGTGGCCCTCATCGGTCACCGCAATGCGCAGGCCCTCCGGGACTAGCTCGGCTCGGACCTCGAGGCTCTCCTCGGGCAGCGAGCCCGAGTGCAACACGGCGTTGGTCGCCAGCTCACTGACGACGAGCAGCGCGTCGTCGCGGATTGACGCTATGGCGGTGAGCTCGGCGAGTGCCCGTCGCGCCCGCGCCGGTGCCGAAGCATCGCAGCGCAACCGGAGACACACCAGCTCTGCTGGTCGAATCGACACTCCTATCGGTTACCCGCTCCGCCGATACTGACGCGGCAAGTTTGCCCTGGGTGCCGCCTTGCGGGCGGCGCACGGGGCCCGTGGGGTTCTGCGCCGGGTAATCTGGGACCGCATCACAGAGCGCGACGATCATCAAATCTCACTGGACGGCGTGCTGTCCGAGCACGTGCTGAGGGCAGCACCGCAGGCGGTGATCGTCATGGGCGCCGACGGGCTGGTGCGCGACTGGAATCCGGCCGCGGAGCTCGCCTTCGGGTATACGCGCGCCGAGGCGATCGGCAATCCGGTGGCGGAGCTGATCGTGCCCGGACCGCTTCGGTCTGCGCACCGCGATGGACTCAGCCGTTACGTCGAGACGGGCGAGGCCAAGGCTCTGGGCGGCCGCCTGGAGCTTTCCGCGATGCGGCGCGACGGCTCGGAATTTCCGGTTGAGCTGACGCTGAAGGCTCTGCCTGGGTTCGATCCGCCCCTGTTCGTCGGCTTTGTCCGGGACCTCGGTCAGGGCCATCGGACGCCCAGCCGCGAAACGGACCGGCTCCAGCAGCGCATGGCCTTTCTCGCGCAGACCAGCCTGGTGCTCGATCGGTCCCTGGATTACAACGAGACGCTACGCACGCTGGCCGATCTCACGGTGCCCGGGCTGGCCCAGCTGACCGTCGTCGACCTGCTCGGGGAGGACGGCTCGGTGCACACCGCCGTCGCCGCCGCGCCGGATCCCGCGCATGCACGCGAGATCGAGCGCATGCGGGAAGCACACCCGCTGACCCTGGATGGCGCTCACCCGGTGGCAGCGGTGCTGCGCTCAGCCCAGCCGGTCCTGCTGCCATCGATGACGCCGGCGTTCCTGCGGAACATCGCACAGGCCGGCGAGCACTTCGAGCTGATGCGACGTCTGCGTTACCACACCGCGATCGTCGTGCCGCTGATCGCTCGTCAACATGCGCTCGGAACCCTGTCGCTGCTGCGGATGGACGGATCGCCGTCCTACAACCAGGACGATCTCGTGCTGGCCGAGGAGTTGGCGAGGCGGGCAGCGATGGCGATCGACAACGCGCGGCTATTCGAGGCGACGCGCCACATCGCCAGGACGCTGCAGGCAAGCCTGCTTCCCCAGGCTCTGCCGAGCATCCCGGGCGTCCGTCTGGCCGGGCGCTACCGAGCCGCGGCGGCCGACCAGGAGGTCGGGGGCGACTTCTACGACGCCTTCGCCATCGGCGAGGACCGCTGGGGGATCGTCATCGGTGACGTCTGCGGCAAGGGCCCCGAGGCGGCCGCCCTGACCGCCCTGGCCCGGTACACGATTCGCGCCCTGCGAGATCGGGCACCGGCCGAGGTTCTGTCCGCGCTCAACGACGCGGTTCTGCGTGAGGGCGACGCAGCGCATCGCTTCCTCACCGCTGTGTTTGCCGTCGCCCAAGCCCGTGACGGGCTGCTGCACATAGAGCTGGCGGCCGGCGGTCATCCCCCGCCGGTGATCCTCCGGGACGACGGCTCGGTCGAGCAGGTCGAGGTCGGCGGGCCGCTGGTGGGTGTGATCGAAGACCTGCGGTACACGCCTACCGGATGCGTCCTGGCGCCCGGCGACACGATGGTCCTCTACACCGACGGCCTCACCGACGCACGCGCACCCGCGAGGATCCTCACGGGCGCGGACCTGCTGGAGCTGGTCGGGCGCGGTAGCGGAATGAACGCCGGGCGGTTGGCCGCCTTCCTCGAGCACGATGCCACCGGCGACCAGCCTCCGCGTGACGACATCGCCCTGCTGGTGGTTGAG
This sequence comes from uncultured Solirubrobacterales bacterium, assembly GCA_963844475.1. Taxonomy (GTDB): domain Bacteria; phylum Actinomycetota; class Thermoleophilia; order Solirubrobacterales; family Solirubrobacteraceae; genus Palsa-465. Next base: position 333,720 of record CAWJOL010000005.1, read on the forward strand.
TTCGAGCGGGAGACAAGGCTGCCGGCGGCCTGAGCCGCACCCCAGGGAGCCTAGTTCCCCGGTGAGCTCATTCCACCAGCTCCGAGAACAGCGCCCGCAGCGTTTCAGCCGGGTCCTGGCACAGCCCGGTGTGCACTTCAGAGGGTTGGATCATCGTGCTGGAGGGCGCGACCAGCCAGCCGAAGCGCTCCGAGGCCGGGAGGGCGGCGATCGGTCCGGCGGCCGGTTCGCCGGCCGCCACTCTGACCAGCGTCTCCAGATGACCGCGCAGCTCGCCGGCGTCCACGCCGGGCGCCAGCGCCGCAAGACGGCCCTCGTCGAGCTCGATGCGGGCACCGAGAAAGTCTCGCTGGCGGCAGTAGAGAACTACACCGGCGTTGAGGCGCTCTCCGCGCTCCACCCGCGGCACCACGCGAAGAATCGCGTAGGCGAAGGGCTTACGCGGCGAGTCGGACACGTTCGGCCTCCTCCGCAAACGCGCCGCTCCGGGCGCGCAGGGTCAGGTACTCGGCGTAGACCTCCGGTCCGTCGCTGCCGAACCACTCGGCGGGCACCACGGCGGCAATGCGATCGAAAACCTCCCGGTCGACCCGCGGCCCGAGTCGCCGGTGGGCGTCGAGGATCGAACTCGCGTGGCCGAGCAGCACGTGCTCGGCGATGAGCGGAAACGGTCGCTCCGCGTGGTCGGCCGGGACCAGTCCGCCGTGCTGGAGGTACAGAGCCGCCCCATGGTCGATCAGCCACAGGCGTCCGTGCCAGATCAGCAGGTTGGGGTTGCGTGCGGTCCGGTCCACGTTGGTGACCAGCGCGTCGAGCCAGACGACGTCAGCAGCGAGCTCGGGTTCGGGTTCGAACGGCCCTCCGGGCGTGTAGGGCAGTGCGCCGGGAAGGAAATCGACACCGAGGTTGGTCCCGGCGCTGGCCTCGAGCAGGTCCTGGATCTCCGGATCCGGTTCGGCGGCGCCGAGTGTCGGGTCGAGGTCGATCCGCACCAGCTCCGGGATCAGGAGACCCAGGTGCCGCGCGAGCTCGCCGACGATCACCTCGGCCACCAGCGCCCGCGGCCCCTGGCCCGCCCCGCGGAACTTCACCACGTACAAGCCGTCGTCGTCGGCCTCGACCAGGCCGGGCAGCGATCCGCCCTCACGCAGCGCGATCACGTACCGAGTGGCGAGTACGTCGCGAAGTGAAGTGCCGAGCGCCATACGGGCAACGTACCCGCCCGCCCGGCCTGAGCGAGTGTCGCCGGGTTCTACCATGGAGTCCATGCTCCTTTCCGTCCTCGATCAGTCGCCCATCGCGGAGGGGTCCACGGGCGCGCAGGCGCTGGCCAACACGCTCGATCTCGCCCGGCTGACCGACGAGCTGGGGTACCACCGCTATTGGGTCGCCGAGCACCACGGGGGTCCGATGCTGGCCGGGCCCAGCCCGGAGGCACTGATCGGCCCGATCGCCGCGGCGACCCAGCGGATCCGCGTCGGCAGCGGCGGCGTGATGCTGCCCCATTACAGCCCGCTGAAGGTGGCGGAGACGTTCTCGCTCCTGGCCGGCCTGTTTCCGAACCGGATCGATCTCGGCATCGGCCGCGCCGCTGGGACCGACCCGCTGACCACCTTCGCGCTGCAGCGTGACCGCCGTCAGGGCGCCCCGGACGACTTCCCGGACCAGCTCGCCGAGCTGCTGGCCTATCTGGATGACAGCCTTCCGGACGACCATCCCTTCCAGCGTCTGGCCGCCTCGCTGCCTGGACGCCCCGAGGTGCCGGAGGTATGGCTGCTGGGCTCCTCGCCGCAGAGCGCGATCTGGGCGGCGCGAGCTCGGGCTCCCGTACGCGTTCGCTGACTTCATCAACCCCGGTGGGGCCGACATCGTTGCCAGCTACCGCAGCCGCTTCGTCCCCTCGCGGCGGCTGAGCGCCCAGAGAACCGCCGTGGCCGCGTGGGTGCTGTGCGCCGACAGCGACGAGGAGGCCCAGCATCTCTCCACCAGCAGCCGGATGGCGATGACGCTGCTGCGGCGCGGACAGCTGATCGCCGTACCGCCTCCGGAGACGGCGATCGAGTTTCTTCGCCGCGAGGGCAAGCCGATCGATGGCGCGATGCCCGGCCGCCGCGGGATCATCGGCTCGCCCGGCCACCGTCCGCGCCGGCATCGAGGAGCTGGCTGCCGAATACATGGCCGACGAGGTGATCGTCGTCACCATCACCCACGATCACGCCGCGCGCCGGCGCTCCTACGAGCTGCTCGCCGAGGCGATGGATCTGCCTCCTCGTCACGCCCCGGCGGCGTCCGGCGTTCTATCGCCATGATCTACACCACGATTCACTCCCCCATCGGGCCGTTGCTGCTGAGCGGCGACGGCGAGTCGCTCCAAGGCCTGTACATGCAGGGCGGACCCCGACCGCTCGCGATCGATCCGCGCTGGCAGCGCGAGGACCACGCGTTCGCCGAGGCCCGCGGGCAACTGAGCGAGTACTTCGACGGTTCTCGCCGCTCGTTCGATCTCGATCTGAACCTGGCCGGCAACCCGTTCGAGCAGTCGGTCTGGCAGGCCCTCCAGGAGATCCCCTTCGGAACCACGACCAGCTACGGCGCGCTGGCCGAGCGGATCGGTCACCCGACCGCGGCTCGCGCCGTCGGCCTGGCCAACGGGCGCAACCCGATCGCGGTGATCGTGCCCGTGCCACCGGGTGATCGGTGCCGACGGCTCGCTGACCGGATTCGGCGGCGGCCTCGCGCGCAAGCGTTTCCTGCTCGACCTGGAGGCCGGAGTGCTTCCGCTGCTCGGTAGCGCCGAGCTCAGTCCGGCTGCCTGAGCGCTAGCTCGCCGGGCCGGTGCCGCCGAGCGCCCGCGCGGCGGCGTCGACGAAACCGCGTGCAACGCCGTTGCCGATACCGCCCAACGGCACCAGCCGGGGGACCGAGAGATTCGCGTCCAGCGCAAGGTCGATCTCGGCGCCACCCTCGGCCTCGCGTACGTGCCAGGTGACCGAGAACTGCTCGCGGTCACCGCGCGTCATGGGGTATCCGCGTGAGCCGGACCGATGCCCGCGGGTTCGGTCTGCACCGAGAGCAGCAGGTCGATGTCTCGGTTGAACGGACCCTGGGAGACGTGCAGCGTGGTTCGCGCCTTCGTCGCCGTTCCGTCATCGCCGCGCTCGACTACCTCGACCCGGCGTACCACCTCCGGGATACCAGGACGGATACCGCTCCACATCGCGCAGCAGCTCCAGACATCGGGCCGGCGGCGCAGCTGACGCGTGTGCTGGCCGTTCCTTGAAGCTCCTTCATGTGCGGCGCCCGCCGGCCTATAGCTGTCGCGAGGACCAGAGCAGGCCGGCCAGGATCACGCTGACCACGGCGACGACGAGTCCGATGATCCAGCCCTGCACCTTGCTGGCCGCGAGGATCGCGCCCAGCGCGACGCCGATTCCGATGATCCCGGCCGTGGCGATCAGCCGGACCAGGAGTCGCTCCAAGCCGAAGCGGCGGCGGCCGCGGCGCGGGAGCATGTTCCCGCGGTCCCGGCTCCCCTGCCCGCGTGCGGCGGGACCCGGCGCCGACGTTGCCGGTGCGCCCGCCGGCTCGGCCGCCGGCCCGGAGGGCGACGCGCTCGTCCCGGGTTCGCTTGACGGCGGCGCGGGCGATGTAGGTTCCTGGGGGCCCATGGTGGATGTCTCCCCTACGCACAGTAATCGGAAACGCCGGACCCGGGTAGGATCGGCCGCAGTGACCATCACCGGTTCGCGAAGCTGATGCCGCGCTGGGTCTACGACTTCGCCGACGGCTCCAAGGAGATGCGGGATCTGCTCGGGGGCAAAGGCGCCGGCGTCGCCGAGATGACCCGCGTGCTGGGCGCCGAGCGCGTTCCGGCCGGTTTCACGATCACCACCGAGGCCTGTGTCGAGTACATGCGCGCCGATCGCCAGGAGCCCGATGGCATGGCCGAGCAGGTGGCCGACGCGCTGGCACGCTTGGAGGAGCACAGCGGCAAGACGCTCGGTGACGATCAGGATCCGCTGCTGGTGTCGGTGCGTTCGGGCGCCCGGGAGTCGATGCCCGGGCATGCTGGACACCGTCCTCAACCTCGGCCTCAACGACGAGTCGGTGCTCGGACTGGCCCGCGCCACCGAAAACGAGCGCTTCGCCTGGGACTCCTACCGCCGCTTCGTGCAGATGTTCGGCAACGTCTCGCGCGGGATCCCCGGCGAGGAGTTCGAGTACGGCAATCCAGGCGGCCAAGGACGCGCGCGGCGTCGCCGAGGACACCGAGCTCGACGTCGACGCGCTGAAGGAGCTGACCGACACGTTCAAGCGCGTCTACCGCGAGCACACCGACGAGGACTTCCCGCAGGACCCCCAGGATCAGCTGCGGCTGGCCATCCGCGCCGTGTTCGACTCCTGGGTGGGTGAGCGGGCGGTTTCCTACCGGCGGCTGAATCGCATCCCGGACGAGTGGGGCACCGCGGTCAACGTTCAGCAGATGGTGTTCGGCAACAAGGGCGACACCTCGGGGTCCGGCGTGGCCTTCTCCCGCGACGAGGTGACCGGCGCGCCCGAGCCCAGCGGGGACTTCCTCCCCAACGCCCAGGGCGAGGACGTCGTCTCCGGCGCGCGCACGCCGCGGGACATCGGCGAGATCAAGCGAGTGGCTGCCCGAGGTTCACGCCGAGCTGATGGAGATCCTGCGCACGCTCGAGCAGCACTACAAGGACATGCAGGACACCGAGTTCACGGTCGAGGAGGGGCAGCTGTTCATGCTGCAGACGCGCAACGCCAAGCGACCCGCGCAGGCCGCCGTGCGCTTTGCCGTCGACGCCGTCGAGCGAGGGCCTGCTGACCCGCGAGGAGGCGCTGATGACGATCGATCCCAGCTCGCTCGACGCACTGCTGCATCCGACCTTCGATCCGCAGGCGAAGTTCGAGGTCCTGGCCACGGGCGTGAACGCGTCCCCGGGCGCCGCCAAGGGCGAGATCGTATTCACGGCCCCGGACGCGGTGGCGGCGGAGCAGGACGGCCGCGACGTGATCCTCGTGCGGCCGTTCACCGACGCCGGCGACGTCGCCGGTTTCCACGCCGCCAAGGGGATCCTCACCTCCGAGGGCGGCAAGGCCTCGCACGCCGCCCTGGTCGCCCGCGGCATGGGCCGGCCGGCCGTGGTGGGCGTCGACGCGCTGGTCATCGACCTGGCCGCCAAGACGGTCAGCGTCGACGGCACCGAGCTGCACGAGGGCGACCGGATCGCCATCGACGGCACCACGGGCTGCGTGACCGACCGAGGACGTGCCACTGGTCGACGCGCGGGTCGACGAGAACTTCGAGACCGTGCTGGGCTGGGCCGATGACGCGCGGCGGCTCGGCGTCCGGGCCAACGCCGACACCCCCGAGGACGCACGTCGCGCGCGTGAGCTCGGCGCCGCCGGAATCGGGCTGTGCCGGACCGAGCACATGTTCATGGCCGAGGATCGCCAGCCGAAGATGCGCACGATGATCATGGCCGACACGGCAGAGGACCGGCGCCAGGCGCTGTCGGAGCTGCTGCCGCTCCAGCAGCAGGACTTCGAGGGCCTGTTCGAGGCCATGGCCGGACTTCCGGTGACGATCCGCCTGCTCGACCCGCCGCTGCACGAGTTCCTGCCCAACCTGCCCGACCTGGCCACGCGGGTCGAGCACGCGCGGATGGAGGAGTCCGATGACCTGGCCGAGCTCGAGCGACTGCAGGCCCGGGTCGAGGAGATCTCCGAGGAGAACCCGATGCTCGGCACCCGCGGATGCCGGCTGGGCATCCTCTATCCGGAGATCTACGAGATGCAGGTGCACGCGATCTTCCGCGCCGTGAAGGCGGCCTCCGAGCCGCCGCACCTGGAGATCATGATCCCGCTGGTCGACTACGAGCACGAGCTCGAGCTGATGCGCGAGCTGGTGGTCGGGGTCGGCGATCAGGAAGGGCTCAGCGTAGGGCGAGGACTACACCGTGGGGACGATGATCGAGCTTCCGCGCGCGTGCTTCGTCGCCGACCGGATCGCCAAGTTCGCCGACTTCTTCTCCTTCGGCACCAACGACCTGACCCAGACCGCCCTCGGGTTCTCCCGTGACGACGTCGAGTCGAAGTTCGTCCCCACCTACCTGGAGAAGAAGATCATCGACCGCAGCCCGTTCGAGACGATCGACCGCCCGGGCGTGGGTTGGCTCGTGCGGCTCGCCGCCTGGGTGGGACGCGAGTCGGTTCCCGGCCTCAAGCTCGGGATCTGCGGCGAGCACGGCGGCGACCCGGAGTCGATCGAGTTCTTCCACGCCGCGGGCCTTGACTACGTTTCCTGCTCGCCGTTCCGCGTGCCGATCGCGCGGATCGCGGCGGCGCAGGCGGCGATCGAGCATCCGTTGGAAGGGTTCGGATAACCAGGCTCGGCTGCGGGTAGTCCACGGCGCTCGTGGGTCTTGATCAGCGGATCGAACGCCTGGCCGCCGATCGCCTCGGCTTCCCCGGACTTCGCCCGGGCCAGCTCGAGGGAGTGGAGTCGGTGCTGACCGGCCGGGACACGCTATGCGTGATGTCGACCGGGTCGGGCAAGTCCGCGATCTACCAACTCGCCGGCCTGATGCTCGACGGGCCAACGGTGGTCATCTCCCCGCTGATCGCCCTCCAGCGCGATCAGGTGGAATCGCTGGAGGGCACCGACGGCGCCGAGGGCGCGGTGATCAACTCAACCCTGAGCGAGGGTCAGCGCGAGGCAGCGCTCGAGGGCGCCGAGGAGGGCGAGGTCGAGTTCCTGCTCCTGGCTCCGGAGCAGCTGGCCAAGGCGGACGTGCTCGAGGAGTTGAGCGCAACCAAGCCGTCGCTGTTCGTCGTTGACGAAGCCCACTGCGTCTCGCAATGGGGCCACGATTTCCGGCCGGATTACCTCAGGCTGGCCGCCGCGATCCAGGCCGTGGGACGCCCGCCCGTGCTGGCCCTCACCGCCACCGCCGCCCCACCGGTGCGGGCGGACATCATCGAAGTGCTCGAGCTCGAGGACCCCGCCGTGATCGTGCGCGGATTCGACCGTCCCAACATCCACCTCGCGGTTGAGCGCTTCTACGAAGACGAGCACAAGCACCGGGCGCTGTTGGACGCCGTCGAGCAGGCCACCCCGCCCGGGATCGTCTACGTCGCGACCAAGCGCGGCAGCGAGCACTTGGCCCAGGAGCTGGTCGACCGGGGCGTCCGCGCGCAGGCCTATCACGGGGGCCTGGGCCGGCGACGCCGCGATCAGGTCCAGGAGGCATTCATGAGCGGCGAGGACTGCGACGTGGTGGTGGCCACCGTCGCCTTCGGGATGGGCATCGACAAGGCGAACGTCCGCTGGGTGTTTCACGAGCAGGTCAGCGATTCCGTCGACTCCCTCTACCAGGAGCTCGGGCGGGCCGGGCGCGATGGCGCTCCCGCTCGCGCGGTTCTGTTCTACCGCCCCGAGGACCTCGGGCTGCGGCGTTTCTTTGCCGGCGGCGCGGTCGAGCGTGAGGCGATCGAGCGGGTGGCGCTGCTGCTGGCCCAGGTCAGCCAGCCGGTCGATCCGGTGGAGATCCTGAGCGACGTGGAGCTCTCGCGCACGAAGCTCGCCACCGCGCTTCATCGTCTGGAGGAAGCGGGTGCCGTCGAGCTCCAAGAGGACGGCGAAGGTCAAGGCGAAGGCTCCGCTCGAGAAGCTCGACGGCGCCATCGACGAGCGCCGCCGACGGCCGAGGAGAACCGGCACGCGTTCGACCGCTCGCGGATCGAGATGATGCGCGCCTACGCGGAGACCCGGGGTTGCCGCCGGGCGTTCATCCTCGGCTACTTCGGCGAGGACTATGACCCCCCGTGCGGGAACTGTGACAACTGCGACCGCGGCCTGACCGAGGAGGAAATCCAGACCGACTCGGTGTTCAGCGCCGGCGAGCGCGTGGTCCACGAGGAGTGGGGAGAGGGAACCGTGGGACAGGTCGAGAACGGCCAGGTCACGGTGGTGTTCGAGACGGTCGGCTACCGGACGCTCGATGCTGAACTGGTGGCCGAGCGCCACCTGCTCCGGCGCGTTGACGGATCCGGTTGATCGTGTCCAGCAGGCGAGCGCCGCGCTCCCGGTGAGCTGCGGAAGATCAGCGTCTCGGTCGACTCGCTGTTCCGCTGAGCCAGCCGAGTGGGCACCGCAGCAGCAGTGGCGCCCAGTGGCCATCTGGGGCTCTCACCATCAGGACCAGCTCACGCGCGATCGCGCGGATCGGAGCAGCGGCTCGACGGCCGCCGCCAGACCAGGCGGCTCATCGTCCAGAGGCCAGCGTGAGGTGCGGTTTGATCTCATCGAAGACGCCTCCGTAGCGGCGGATGGCTCGGCCAGCGAGCCTGCACGGCCAGGGTGAGCTCGACGAAATCCGCGGCCGGTGTGGCGGCCAGGTAGAGCACATCCGGGAAAGCGGTCCGAGCCCGCTGAGCGACGAACTCGAACGGAGGACGCGCAGGCGGCGAGCTGCCGGCGAGCTGCACGCTCGGACCGTGAGGCTCGATCGCCGACGTTTCCAGGAACGGATAGAGCACGGTGACATGCAATCGGCAGTCCGGTGACGCCCAGCGAGCGCCGTCACCCAGCGAGCGCGCTCGTGAAGGAAGTCCGCCTCGGGGACGGGAACCAGCAGCGCGTCGGGTCTTACCGCCCGTGCGCCGGCTTCGCATCCGCCGGAGCCTGGTCCGCAGCGCCGGCCGGCACCGGCATCGGGCGAGCATCGCGAGCCGGGGCTCGCGTACCCGGGGGGCGATGGAAGCGCGAAGCGCGCACACAGACGCTGAACGTCCTGGCGGTCGGTGTTCGTCCGGGCTCGTAGCCGGTATGCAGCGCGAGTAATGCCGGAGCCGACAGACACGGAAGCTCATGGCCCGGCGACCGCCCCGGTCGACGAAGAGGGCGTCCGAGTGGAGACCGATCGCCGGAACAGCGGCACCCAGCAGCCGCGCTGCCAGCCCGGCGGGACGGTCCGCGTCCGATGTCGACGAAATGCAGGCCGATGCTAAGCCGACGGCGGCACGATCGATCGAGCTCGATCACCGATGATCAGCAGCGCTCCGTCGAAGGCAGACCGAACCGGACGAAGCCGTGGCTGCTCCAGGATGCGTGATCGGCCGCCGACCCGGTCCACCTTTGACGACCACGACGTCGAGGTCCGCGTGCGGGCGGGTCTGTTCGCCGAGCAAGGCGTCGCAGCCCCAGCCGCCGGAGAGCCAGGCTGCGGATCCCCGACGGCGCATCAACAGATGCCGATCGATCTCGATCACGTCCGCTGCCGCTCATCGTGGTGGCGGTGGCGCGGCGGCGCGCCTGCTCCAGAGCCGGCAATCGCAGGAGCAGCCGGGCAGGCGAACGCTCGACCAGACGGTAGAGCGCGCGAAGCGCGGACGGACCCCGCTACCGGCCCCACTGGCCGACGATGTCACCTGCGTCCCCCGTTAGCAACCGGCATCGCTAACTAGTATCAGAGCGCAGCCCAGCCCTGAGCATATGGAAGACAAAGTCATCCGCGGCGTGCCCTGGACGCTGTTCTCCTACGGCGCAGCAGGGTCATCTCTGTGCTCACCACGCTGGTTCTCGCCCGGCTGCTCGCACCGGCCGATTTCGGGCTGCTCGCGCTGGCCACGCTGGCCACCAGTTTCCTCTCCTGGATAGCCGACAGCGGGTTCTCGGGCACGCTGGTGCTTCGCCAGCGATCTCAATGGCCGGGACAAGGGGACGCTGCTGACCCTGATGGCACTGACCGGCGTTGCTCGCCGGGCTGATTGCCGTAGCTCTATCCCCGCTGGCGGCCCAGGTCTTTCACGCGCCGCGGCTGGCGGCGGTGCTGGCGGTCAGTGCGACGCTGCTTCCGCTCGGCAGCATCGCGGGCTTCTGGCAGGCGATCCTGCAGCGCGAATTGGAGTTTCGCCGCCGCTTTGTTGCCGTCCATGGCCCAGAGCCTTGGTCGGCGGCCACCGTGTCGATAACGCTCGCCGCGCTGGGCGCAGGGGTTTGGTCGCTGGTGCTACGGACAGATCGCGGCGACCGTCGCTCGATGCGATCGTCTACCGATCACCGTCGCGCCCTATCGCGTGCGGCCGGCCTTCGATCTCGAGCTGGCCAGGAGCGCGTTCGGCACCGGACGGGGATTCGTCGGTCAGGGACTCGCCGGCTACATCCGCCAGCAGGTCGACACGGTGACCGTCGGCGCCGCCTTCGGCGCGCGGCGTCTCGGCTTCTACTCAATGGCCAACCGCTTCGGCGATCTCGTGTATTGGGTCCTCGCCCATCCCGATCGCGATCGTAACCTTCCCGAGCTTTGCCAAGAGCAACGATGCCGGCGTGGATATCCGGCCGCCCTTCCTTCGCGTCCTCGGCATGGTCGCGCTCGTGGCCTGCCCGGTCGGGATCATCATGAGCGCGGCCGCGGAGCCGTTCACCCGCGCGCTGTTCGGCACCCGTTGGCTGCCGATGATCGGGCCCCTGACGATCATGGGCCTGTGGGCCGCCGTGCGGCAGATCGACACGACGATCGGCTGGCTGCTCAACTCACTCGGCCGTGCCGGGGCGGTGGGATGGTTGTCTGTTTTGGTGCTTCCGCCCCTGATCGGTGGCTGCATCCTCGCGGCCAAGCTCGGAGGACTCACCGCGGTCGCCCTGGTGCCGCTGGCGGACACGCTGCTGTCAGCCGCAGTCGGTTCGATATTGGCCAAGCGCTTCGTCGTGCTCACCTACCGGGCGCAATGGCACGCAATCCGCCCGGCGGTTCATCGCCTCGGCACCGACCTGGCTCGCCACTTGGGGGATCGGTCGTCTGCTCGGGCCCGACCCGCGCCGCGTTCGCGCTGCCGCTGGCCGTGGCTACCGGCCTGCTCGTATATGCGGGCTGTGTCTCGCTGCTCGATCCCGGCGTCCTGCGGGAAGCGTTGGCGCAAGCTCACGCGGATGATGCGCCGCGCTCCCAGCCGCGACCGCTCGGTGTGAACGCGCCGCCGCCGCTTCGACGCGGTCGTCGTCGGCGGCGGGCACAACGGTCTCGTCGCGGCCGCGCTGCTGGCCCGCGCCGGCCGCTCGGTACTGGTGCTCGAACGCTCGGATCGCCTCGGCGGTGCCGCGGTGTCCTGCCGCCCGTTCGCCGGGGTCGATGCGCGGCTCTCCCGCTACGCCTACCTGGTCAGCCTGTTTCCGGCCGCAGCTGGCGCGTGAGCTCGGCCTGCGCGTGGAGCTGCGCCGCGCGGCAGGTCTCGTCCTACACCCCGGTGGGCGACGGCGGCCTGCTCGTCCGCGCCGACGACGGCGCCGCCGGAGTCCGGCGAGTGGGCCGGCTTCCACGCCCGGCTGACGCGGCTGGCGCGAGCGGCTGTTCCCCACGCTCACCCAACCGCTGCTCAGCCGAGAGCAGACCGCCGGAGCTGATCGACGATGAGGCGCTCTGGCACGCGGTGTTCGAGCGGCCGATCTCCGAGCTGCTGGAGCGAACGTTCAGCTCCGACGTGATCCGCGGGGTGGTCCTCACCGACGCGCTGATCGGCACCTTCGCCGCGGCCGACGACCCGGCGCTGCGCCAGAACCGGTGCTTTCTCTATCACGTGATCGGAAACGGGACGGGCCGCTGGGACGTGCCGGTCGGCGGCATGGGTCGGCTGACCGAGGAACTGCGTCGCCTGCGCGCGGGCGCCGGCGCCGAGATCCGCACCGAGGCCGAGGTCAGCGCGGTCGCCACCGACGGGTCCTCAGCGGAGGTGCGGTGCGCGGATGGTCGGCGCTTCGCGGCTCGCCACGTGCTCGCGGCGCCTGGCGCCCGCGGTGCTCGCCCGGCTGCTCGGCGAGCCCGCGGAGCGACCCGCCGCCGGAGGGCTCACAGCTGAAGCTCAACATGCTGCTGCGACGCCTCCCGCGCCTGCGGGACGCGGCAGGTGGCGCCGGAGCTGGCCTTCGCCGGGACGTTCCATGTCAACGAGGGCTACGAGCAACTCCAGACCGCCTACACGCAGGCCGCGTCCGGAGCGCATCCCCACGCCTGCCGCCGTGCGAGCTGTATTGCCATTCGCTGAGTGATCCCAGCATCCTCGGGCCCGAGCTGCGCGCCGCGGGAGCGCACTCGCTGACCCTGTTCGGGCTGCACATGCCCGCGCGGCTATTCCCGCTGACCCCGCCGGCGGCCAAGCGAGCCGCCGTCGAAGCCACGCTGCGCTCGCTCAATTCGGTGCTGGACGAGCCGATCGAGGATTGTCTGTGGCTCGGGCCGGACGGCGAGCCGTGTCTGGAGGCGCTGACGCCGGTCGAGCTCGAGTCACAGCTCGGCATGCCCGGCGGCCACATCTTCCACCGTGATCTGGCCTGGCCGTACGCGGAGAGCGATGAGCAGGTCGGCCGCTGGGGCGTCGAGACCGACCACGCCAACATGTGGTTGTGCGGGGCGGGCGCGCGGCGCGGCGGCGGCGTCAGCGGGATCCCCGGGCACAACGCCGCCCGCGCGGTGCTCGTGCTCGCGCCTAGGCTCGCTCGCTCGACGTTCGTCATCTGGCGCCGCGGCGTCGGACTCGAGATCGAGCTCGGTCCGCACCCCGAGCCGGTTCAGCGCTGCGTTGGCCTGCTCCAGGGTGGTGGCCGAGGCGACCGCCTGGGCCAGCCGGCCGGTCGCCCGCATCGTCGCGCCGACGTCCAGGTACAGCGTCATCGCGGCCAGCGTGGTGAGCTCCACCGTGGCTGCGCCGCCGCGGATCGGGACCGGCCCGGAGACCCCGCGGAACGCGCGCACCGCCTGTGCGCTGGCCTCGGTCGGCACCAGCTGCATCGCCGCCTCGAGGCGGTCGGCGACCGGGCCGGTCAAGCCTCGCGCGCCGCACAGGCCGCCGGCGGCGGCCACCTGCGCGACCCGGGCCACGACCTCGGCCGGCGTCAGCTCAGCGTCGCAGCCGATCCCGAACACGCCCGAGCAGCACCTCGTGTCCCGCCTCCCGCAGGTCGGGCGGCGGCGGCCAACATCATCGAATCGCACAGCGGGCTGCGCAAACCGGGCTCGTCGCCGTGCGCGAGTACGTCGCCGCCGACGTCGACGAACACGATCAGATCGCAGCCGAGCCGCTGCGGAGGCATCGGCCAGCCCGCGGGCGATCGCCGCGGGGCCGTCATGGATCGTCGACCAGGACCGTCCGCTCGCCCAGGAACTCGGCCATCCTGGACTCGGCGAAGTACACCTCGCGGTCGGCGACACGAGTCTCGGGACCGGCCAGCAGCACGCCGGGAGCAAGCTCTTCGGCATCGGCGATCTCGCTGACGCGGCGCGGCCCGGCCACCGGATCGATCGCCCGCCGCTCCCAGGTGATCCCGCCGAGCACCGGCTCGGCTGCGTCGTAGAGCCGAGCGTGCTCGGCGGTGGCGAGGGCGCCGACGACATCGCCCCCGCCCCCCATCCCCAGTACCAGCGGCCGCCTGGCGCGACGAAGCGCCAGCTCGGCATCGAGGGGTGGGACGGCGTCGGAGGCGATGGGTCCAACTGTAGTGAGCGATCGCTCGGAAGACTCATGCCGAGTACCGCAGCTCCGTACCTATGAGGTACAGTGCCGCAGTCCGTGCCGTCGCTGGTCGCCAGTCATCGAGACGTCGAGCCGCTGCTCAACGCCCGGCCCCAGCGGGCCAAGCTGCTCGAGGCGATGGTCACCGCCGTGGCCGAGAAGGGCTATGAGGCGGCGACGGTGGCCGACGCGGTGAAGCTCGCCCGCGTTTCCCGGGGGACGTTCTACGAGCTGTTTGAATCCAAGGAAGCCTGCCTGGTGGCCGCATATCTCGCCGGCACCGAGGTCTTGGAGGAGCGGGTGGCCGCGGCGACCCGCGAGGCCGCGGACTGGCGCGAGGAGCTGCGGCTGGGCATCCGGGCCTACCTGCGGACGCTCGATGAGGAGCCCTTGTTCGCCCGGGTCTACCTGCTCGAGTGGCCCGCGGTCGGAACCGCGCGGGATGCCGGAATGTGGCGCTTCGCCCGCCGCTACGGGAAGAGCTTTGCCCGCTCCGGCGCCCCGGTGCCGCCGGACGAAGCGCTGTACGTGCTCGCCTCCGGGCGTGCACGAGCTGGCCTGCGCGCGCGTGCGAGCCGGGAAGCCGACGATCGATCTCGAAGACGTGCTGGTGAGCTGCGCGGTGCGGCTGGCCGGAAAGGAGGAGCAGTGGACCTGACGTTCAACGACACCGAGCTCGCGTTCCGCGATGAGCTGCGAGGCTGGTTGGCCGACAACTCCGCCGGCGAGGCCCCCGAGGGGGAGGACGAGCATTACGCCTGGCGGCGGGACTTCCAGCGCCGCCTGGCCGCGGGAGGATGGGCCGCCGTCCACTGGCCGCGCGAGTACGGCGGCCGTGGGGCCACCCTGACCGAGTCGGCGATCTTCTTCGAGGAGCTCGGGCGCTCCGGAGCGCCGCTGCCCGCCAACGTGCTCGGACTGCTGCTGGCCGGCCCGACGATCATGACCTGGGGAACGCCGGAGCAGAAGGAGCGCTACCTGGCGCCGATCGTCACCGCCGACGAGATCTGGTGTCAGGGCTTCTCCGAGCCCGACGCGGGCTCGGATCTCGCCGCCCTGAAGACGCGCGCGGTCAAGCGCGGTGACGAGTGGATCGTCACCGGACAGAAGGTCTGGACCAGCGGCGCCCAGTATTCGAAGTGGTGCATGCTGGTGGCGCGCACCGACCCGGACGCGGCCAAGCACAAGGGCCTCACCTATTTCCTGATGGACATGGAGCAGGACGAGGTCCAGGTCCGGCCGCTGCGCCAGATCACCGGCGAGCCGGAGTTCAACGAGCTGTTCATCGAGGAGGCGCGGATCCCCGACGCCAATGTCCTCGGCGGCGAGGGCAACGGCTGGAAGGTGGCGCTGACCACGCTGATGAACGAACGGGCCGGGCTGGGCTTCTTCCTCCAGGTGCGCCTGCGCCAGCTGCTCGACGCAGGTCTTCGCCGCAGGCCAGCCGAGCGCGGGCTGCTCGACGATCCGCGTGGTCGCCGACAAGCTGGGCGAGCTCCACCTGAAGGCCGAGGTGCTGCGTCTCACCGCCTACCGCGGTCTGACCGCGATCGAGAAGTACGGCCAGCCCGGCCCCGAGGGTTCGCTGACCAAATGGATGTGGTCTGAGACCAACCAGCAGCTGACCCAGTTCGCGGCCGACCTGCTCGGGTCCGAGGGGCTGCGGTCCGGCAGCCCCTGGTCCTACGAGCTGCTGCGGGCCCGCGGCAACTCGATCGAGGGCGGGACCACCGAGGTGCTCAAGAACATCGTGTCCGAGCGTGTGCTCGGACTGCCAAAGTCGCGCTAGGAGGACGATCGTGGACTTCGACCTGACCGAGGACCAGAAGGAGATCAAGCGCGTCGCGCACGAGCTGCTGGCCAGCCGCTCGCCGTGGCCGAAGGTGCGCGCCGCCGCCGAAGCCGGCGAGTACGACGCGGCGCTGTGGCGTGAGCTGATCGAGCTCGGCTGGCCGGGCATCGCCGTCGCGGAGGCAGCACGGGCGGACAGGGCCTGGGCATGATCGAGCTCTCGGTGCTGGCCGAGGAGCTGGGCTACGCCTGCGCGGCGACCCCGTTCGTCTCGGTGGCCGCGGTGGCCGCCGCGCTGGCCGGTGAGCGCCGAGGACAGCCGCAGCGCGCCGGCTGCTCCCCGGGCTGGTCTCCGGCGAGCTCAGCGCCGGCTTCGGCACCCGGGAGCTCGCGGCGGACGCCGCCGGCGCCGACGTCGTGGTGCTGCTCGACGGTGCGGACGCGGAGCTGCTGGAGAAGCCCGACACGGAGCCGTTTACCTCGATCGACTCGACCCGCCGCTACGCGACCATTGCCCCCGCCGGCGCGCGGCGAGGCCGCTGGGCGCCGCTGCGGCCGACCGCATCCGCACGGTTCTGGCCGCCGAGATGCTCGGCATCTGCCAGCGCGCCCTGGAGATGACGCTCGAATACGTCAAGGACCGCAAGCAGTTCGGCGTGCCGGTCGGCTCCTTCCAGGCCGTCTCGCATCGCTGCGCGCAGATGCTGCTGCACACCGAGAGCGCCCGCTCGGCCACGTACTTCGCGGCCTGGGCCGCCGATGCCGATCCGGAGCGCTTTCCGGAGGCGGCCGCGCTCGCCGCCGCCGCGGCCGCACAGGCCGGGCGCGAGGTCACGGCCAGCGCGATCCAGGCTCACGGCGGGATCGGGTTCACCTGGGAGGCCGACGTCCACTGGCTCTACAAGCGCGCCCAGCTGGACTACGCGCTGCTGGGTGGCGTGCATCCCCACCGCGCGACGCTGGCCCGGCTGGCGGCCCAGCGAGTGGCGGTGCCCGGCCGGGTCAGCGGCCGACCGCCCGAACGCCACGAGGCGCCTCAGGCGCCGCGTAGCCCTCCGCCCGCAGCCACTCGATCGTCCGCGCCAGCCCCTCGGCTGATTCCCACCTGGGGCTCCCAACCGAGCACCCGCCGCGCCTTGGCGTTTGAATACGTCCCGCGCCGCAGCAGGTATCGCGCCGAGCCGGGGTTGATCTCGTTGTCCCCGGGGGCGAGCCGGGCGATCCGCTGGATCACCGCCGCGCTGCCGAGCGCGATCGGCGTCGGCAGCGTGATCAGCCGCCGCCCGACGCCTCCGCGTAGGGCGCGAAGAACTCGCGGTAGGGAACGCCGATCCCGTCGGACAGGGTGAAGATCTCCCCCACCGCGTCGGGCGACGCGGCGGCCAGCACCACCCCGTCGACGAGATTGTCGATGTAGACGGGTGAGTGGATCCCGCGCCCGCCGCCGGGCAGCGTGAACCGGCGCGCCTTGATCAGCTCGGCCGGGATGATCGCCCAGGCCCGGGAGCGCGGGCCGTAGACATCGCCGGGGCGGACGATCGTGCACGGGACCCGGCCCTCGACGTGCGCCTGGAGCACGACCTGCTCGGAGGCGATCTTGCTGTCCGGATACGGGATGTAGGTGTTGCGCACCGGATAGCGCTCGTCCACCCCATCGGGAAACTCGAGCCCGAACACGGTGACCGATGAGAAGTGCACGAACCGGGAGGCTCCGGCGCGTTCCGCGCCGTCCAGCGCGTTCGCGGTCCCGAGCACGTTCGCCCGCCAGGTGTGCTCGGCGTCCTCCAGCTTCAGCGACACGCTGGCCGCCGTGTGGATGACCAGCTCGCAGCCGGCCATGTGCTCTTGCCACGGTCCTGGGACGGCGACGTCGCCGGCGACGATCCCGCGGTCCGGGTCGGGCACCAGATCGCAGCCGGTCACCTCGTGAGCTGTCCGCGCGGTAGCGGTCGAACAGCGCCCGTCCGATGAAGCCGGAGGCGCCGGTGATGAACACGCGGAGCGGCATAGGCGGGGCACCCTAGTCCAAGCCTGGACGCATCGGCAAGTTTGGGCGGAGCTGAGCGCTACGCGCTGAGACGCCGCAGGTGCGCGGCTGCGTCCTCGGCGCGGTCATCGCCCCAGAACAGCTCACCGTCAACCGCGATGGTGGGAACCCCGAACACCCCTAGCTCATTGGCGGCGCTGGTCGCTTCACGCAGCGCGAGCTTGACCTGGGGGTCCGTCGTCGCAGCCTGGACCTGGGCGCGATCAAGTCCCACCGCCTCGCCGACCCTGAGGACGTCGGCTGCGACGCTCAGGTCACGGCCGGCGCGGAACGCCTCGCGGAAGGCCGCCAGCGTGAACTCCCGCCCGCGGCCGACGCTGAACGCGTAGCTCGCCGCTCGCATCAGGAACAGATAGTCACCGGGCCAGGGCTCCGGCCAGCGGATCGGCGGCATCCCGTAGCGGCGAGCCCGGCGTTCGATCTCCGCCATCCCCTCTTGACGGCGGGCCAGATCGCCCCGCGCCCAGGAACTACGCCCGGTCAGCTTGAACAGACCGCCCAGCAGCACGGGCTGCCATCGCACGGGCTGCGCAATCAGGCTGGGCAGTCGCTCCGCGGTCAGGTACGCGTACGGAGATCCGAGGTCGAAGTAGAAGGTCACCTCCGCGGTCATCGGCGGCTCCTCTGCGGTTGGACCTTCGCGCCGCGGGGTATCATTGACTGCTCAAGCATCTGCCTTTGTCATACACCGCAACGATCTGGAGCTCTGTCCCATGCCCACCCTGATGATCGTCATTGGGAGTACCCGTCCCGGACGCGCCGGCGTTTCGCCGTCGCCGAATGGTTCATCAAGCACGCCACCGAGCACGGCGAATTCGACCTCGACGTCGTCGATCTGGCTGAGCTCAACCTGCCGATGCTCGACGAGCCCAACCACCCTCGGCTGCGCCAGTACACCCACCAGCACACCCACGACTGGAGCGCCCGCGTGGACCGCGCCGATGCCTTCGTGTTCATCACTCCGGAGTACAACCACGGCTACCCGGCGGCGATCAAGAACGCGATCGACTATCTGCACTGGGAGTGGGCCGACAAGCCGGTCGGGTTCGTCTCCTACGGCGGCGTGGCGGCGGGCACCCGCGCTCTGCAGCAGCTCAAGCCGGTGGTCTCGGTGCTGCAAGATGCATCCGGTCGCCGAGGCGGTCAACCTCCCGTTCTTCTCGCAGTTCATCAACGAGGACGGGGTGATCGAACCGAACGAGGTCATGGAGCGGCGCCGCCGACGCGATGCTCGCCGAGCTCGTCCGCATCGAAGCCGCGCTGGCCCAGCTGCGCAGCAACCGCGCCTCCACTCGGGCATGATGTGAGCGGTGCTGGCCGTCTATGCCACTGACTTCGACCGAGACGATCCGCTGCGCGGACTCGAGGTCGGCGAGCGCCCCGATCCCGAGGTGCCGGCGGGCTGGGTGACCGTCGACGTCAAGGCCGCCTCGCTCAACCATCACGACCTGTGGTCGCTGCGCGGCGTCGGGCTGCGTCGCGAGCAGCTGCCGATGATCCTCGGCTGCGACGCCGCGGGCCTCGACGAGGACGGCAACGAGGTCCTCGTGCACGCCGTCATCAGCAGCGACGAATGGCGCGGCGACGAGACCTTCGACCCCAAGCGCTCGCTCCTGTCCGAGCGCCACCAGGGCGCACTCGCGCAGCGGGTGGCGGTGCCGCAGCGAAACGTTCTGCCCAAGCCGGCAGAGCTGAGCTTCGAGGAGGCAGCGTGCCTGCCCACGGCCTGGCTCACCGCCTACCGGATGCTGTTCACCCGCGGCCGGGTGGTGCCGGGAATGACCGTCCTCGTCCAGGGCGCGACCGGTGGCGTGGCGACCGCGCTGACGGTTTTGGGCAGCGCCGCCGGAGCCCGCGTCTGGGTCACCTCGCGCTCGGAGCAGAAGCGAGCCCAGGCGCTGGAGCTCGGGGCCGATCAGGCCTTCGAGTCCGGCGAGCGCCTGCCCGAGCGCGTCGACCTGGTGATGGAGACCGTGGGCAAGGCAACTTGGTCCCATTCGGTCAAGTCGCTGAAACCGGGCGGGACGATCGTCGTCTGCGGAGCGACCAGTGGCGACGCACCTCCGGCCGAGCTGACGCGGGTGTTCTTCCTGCAGCTCTCGGTGGTCGGCTCGACGATGGGTACGCGCGACGAGCTGGAGCGTCTGACGCGCTTCTGCGTCGAGAAGCGACGTGCGCCCGAGCATCGACAGGACGCTGCCGCTGACCGAGGCCCGGGCCGGGTTCGAGGCGATGTTGGCCGGCGACATCGCGGGCAAGATCGTGTTCACGACCTGAGCCGTACGTGCCGAGGAGGCGGGCGCCTAGGCTTCGTCGTGCTCGTGGGTGCGCTGCTGTGACTCGAGCGCCTGGGTGAGGCGCTCGATCGGCTCGACCAGATCTTCGCGGTCGGCCTTGTGCTCCAGCGCGATCCGGATCGCCGCGATCTCGCGGGCCAGGTAGTCCGTGTCCGCCACCGAGCGCGCCGTCACCTCGCGGTCGCGCTCGGTCTCAGCCCGGTCGCGGTCGGCCTGCCGGTTCTGCGCCAGCAGGATCAGCGGCGCCGCGTACGCGGCCTGGGTGGAGAACGCGAGGTTGAGCAGGATGAACGGGTACGGATCCCAGTGCTTGATGATCCCGAGACCGTTGAGGACGATCCAGAAGAACACGAGGATCGTCTGGAAGGCGAGGTATCGGCCGGTGCCGAGGTACCGGGCCAGCTTCTCGGCAAAGCGGCCGAAGGAATCGGGATCGTAGACCGGTCCGCCGGGGGTGCCACGAGGGGTTTCCAGATCGTCGCGTCGCGCCATCAGTTCCCCGCTAGGGTAACCCGCCAGTCACCGGGCAGAACCCGGTCCAGCACGTCGTCGATCGTCACCGCGCCGATCAACCGCCCGACGTCGTCGGTGACCGCCAGCGCCACCACGTCGTAGGCGGCCAGCCGTGCCGGCCACCTCCCGGTCGCTGAGATTCGCCGGCACCGGCTCGGCCTCCTCGTCCAGGCAGCGGGCCAGCGGCTTGCTCGGTGACTCGCGGAGCAGGCGCTGGATCCCGACCATCCCGTGGTAGCGCCCGGTCGGGCGTCTCGAGCGGCGGCTGCGCGACGAACACCTGCGCCGCCAGCGGGCACCGGCAGGTCCGGGTCGCGCACCCGCGCCAGCGCCTCGGCCACCGTGGCCTGCGGGGCGAGGATCACCGGCTCCGGGCGTCATCAGGCCGCCGGCCGTGTCCGGCTCGTAGGTCAGCAGCCGGCGGACCGGCTCGGCCTCCTCGGGATCCATCGCGCCCAGCAGCTCGGCGCGCTCGGTGGCCGAGAACTCCCCCAGCAGGTCGGCCGCGTCATCGGCCTCCATCTCGTCGAGCACCCGGGCCAGCCGGCTCGGGTCAAGGCCCTCCACGATCCGTACCTGCTCGTCCTCGGAGAGCTCCTCGAGCAGGTCGGCCAGGCGCTCGTCCTCCAGCGCGCCGGCCAGCACTCGCCGGCGGCTGAGCGGCAGGCGGCGAATCGCGGCGGCCATCTCGGCCGGATGCAGTCCGCCCAAGCGTCGCGGCCTGCCGGTCCACCGGGCGCTCGTCGGCGAACAGCTCGCCGGCCTCGCTCCAGTCGATCACCTCCGGCGGCGCGGCGACGGCCCGGGCACCCGCCGGTGCCCCAGGGCCACCGTGGCGACCTCCCAGGCGAACGGCTCCGGCGCCGGCGTGATCCCGATGTCGACCACCTTCTGGCCTCGCACCTCGCGGCCGATCAGCTCGCCGGCCAGCAGGCGCTCGCCCGGCCGCAGCTCGAACTGGCGCAGGTTCACCGATGCGCGTCGCAGCCGAACGCCGTCGTTCTCGATATCGGCCACGCGGCCCATGCCGATGAACACCCGCCGCCGCTGCACCGCGACGACCAGCCCGTTGACCCGGGGTGGACGGCCGCCGAGGCCGATCACCACGTCGACCACGTGCCCGACATCCGCGCCGTCGGAACTCAGCAGGGGCAAACGCGTCAGTCTGGACACGTAGACGATGCGTCGCTCCATACTGCACATCGTATGACAGGCCCGTACGGTCCCAAGCCCAGCGCGGACGGCTGGGGCGCCGTGCCGCATTTGCCCTCACCGCCTACGCGTTTGCCGTGACGATGCTCGGCACCACGCTGCCGACGCCGCTGTACGGCCTCTACCGCGCGAAGTTCGGCTTCTCCGAGCTGACGGTCACGATCATCTTCGCCACCTACGCGGCCGGCGTGATCGCGGCGCTGCTGCTGTTCGGCCCGCTGTCGGACGAGATCGGCCGCCGCCGGGTGCTGCTGGGCGGTCTCGTGCTGTCGGCCCTCAGCGCGGTGGTGTTCCTGCTGGCCGACGGCCTGCGGCGCGCTGTTGCTGGGCCGGGTGCTCTCGGGTCTGTCGGCCGGGATCTTCACCGGCACGGCCACCGCGACGCTGCTCGATCTCGCTCCCGAAGGCGCCCGCGGACGGGCCACACTGGTGGGCACGCTGGCCAACATGACCGGTCTTGGCCTGGGCCCGCTGCTGGCGGGCGTGCTCTCGGAGTGGTTCGGCGCGCCGCTGCGGCTGAGTTTCTGGGTGCACCTGGCTGTGCTCGTACCCGCGGTCCTCGCCGTCTGGCTGATGCCGGAGCCGAACGCCCCGAGCGCGCGGCCGCGCTACCGCGTCCAGACGCTCACCGTCCCGCCGCAGCTGCGCGCGACGTTCATCCGCGCCTCGCTGGCCGGATTTGCCGGATTTGCCGTGCTCGGCCTGTTCACCGCCGTCTCCCCGGCCTTCCTCAGCCACGCAACTCGGGGTGAGCAGCCGCGCGGTGGTGGGCCTCGTCGTCTTCGCCGTGTTCCTCGCCTCGGCGTGCGGGGCAGCTGGCGCTCGAGCGGATCTCGGAGCGGGTGGCGCTGCCCGCTCGGCTGCGCCCTGCTGATCGCGGGCATGGGCGTGCTCGCCGCTGGGACTGGCCTGTCCTCGCTCTGCGCTGCTGGTGCTCGGCGGGGTCGCCTCGGGCTTCGGCCAGGGCCTCAGCTTCCGGGCCGCTCTGGCCGGGCTCAACGCCGGCTCACCGCCCGCCCAGCGGGCGGAGGTCGCCTCGAGCTTCTTCGTCGTGGCCTACGTGGCCATCTCGGTGCCGGTGATCGGCGTGGGCGTGCTCGCGCAGGCGACCAGCCTGCGGACGGCCGGCTTGATCTTCGCCGGGGTGGTCGGCGGGCTGGCCGCGACCGCGCTGGCTTTGCTGCTGCGGCGCGGGGCCGGCTGAGGTCCGCCTCGGAGCGGCCCGCTCAGCCCTGCTGCAGCCCGTCCTGCGGCGATCTGGGCCCGCAGCACCTTCTTGTCGAACTTGCCCACCGAGGTCTTCGGCACCTCGACGATGAACTCGACCGGTCGGGCAGCCACCACTTCGCCACCTTGTCGCCCAGGAAGGCGCGCAGCCCGTCGTCGTCGAGCGAGCTGCCGTCCCGGCGGACCACGCAGGCGCACGGGCGCTCCCCCCAGCGCTCGTGCGGGACGGCCACGACCGCGGCCTCGACCACGTCGGGGTGGCCCATGATCACGTTCTCGAGCTCGACCGAGCTGATCCACTCACCGCCGGACTTGACCAGGTCCTTGGTGCGGTCGACGAGCTTGATGAACGAGCCGTGCTCGATCTCGGCCACGTCGCCGGTCCGCAGCCAGCCGTCGTCGGTGAACTTGTCCGCGCCGGTCTCGTCGTTGTAGTAGGCGCTGGCGATCGTCGGGCCCGCGGACCTGGAGCTCGCCGCCGGACTCCTCGTCGACGCGGTACTCGACGAACGGCACCACCCGGCCCTGCATCGCGCGCACGGCGTACGCCTCGTCCCCGTCGGCGACACCTTCGGCGGGCACGCGGCTGACCGAGGCCATCGGGCTCGTCTCGGTCATCCCCCAGGCCTGGATGATCGGGCACGCCGAAGCGCTCGTCGTAGAGGCGGATGAGGCTCTCGGGCACCGCCGAGCCGCCGCAGATCAGCCGCTGCACCGAGGAGAGATCGGGCGTCGGGTCGAGCTGCGCGATGCCCTGCCAGATCGTCGGCACCGCGGCGGCGAACGTGACCCGCTCCTGCGCGATCAGCGCGGCCAGGTCGGCCGGATCCATCTTCGGGCCCGGGAACACCAGCTTCGCGCCCGGCCATCGCCGCCGCGTACGGGCAGCCCCCACGCGTTGGCGTGGAACATCGGGACGATCGGCAGCACCGTGTCCCGCTCGCGCAGGCCCGGTCCGTCGGCCTGGTTGGTGAACAGCGAGTGCAGGACGGTCGAGCGGTGCGAGTAGACGACGCCCTTGGGCCGGCCGGTGGTCCCGCTCGTGTAACACATCGCCGCCGCCGCGTTCTCGTCGAGCTCGGGGAACGGCGAACCCGGGGTCGCCGGAGGCGATGAGCTCCTCGTAGTCGATCGCGCCCTCGCGTGAGGCCTCGGCCATCGGGCATCAGCATCTCGTGCTCGACGCCCTCGAACCGCGGCATCCGGTCGGCCAGCGACGCGTCGAGGAAGATCACCCGGTCCTCGGCGTGGCCGGCGATGTAGTGCAGGTCGTCGTCGAACAGGCGGATGTTCAGCGTGTGCAGAACGGCGCCCATCGACGGCACCGCGAGGTAGAGCTCCAGGTGGCGCACGCGAGTTCCAGCCGAACGTCCCGACCCGGTCGCCCGGGCGGATGCCGAGCTCGGTCAGCGCCGACGGCCAGCCGGCGGGCGCGCTCGACCACCTCGGCGTAGCGTCGAGCGCTCGATGCCGTCGGCGCGTCACGCTGACGATCTCCCGCTCGCCGAACAGCCTGCTCCGCCCGCTCGGCGATTCCGCGCACGAGCAGCGGGGTGCGCATCATCAGGCCCTCGAGCGCCGGCGGTGAATAGGTGCTCATCGCATTTCTCCTTCTCCTCGCGGTCAGCAGGGAAGCCTACGCCGACCCCGCGCGCAGAGGCGACAGCACACCCGAGCCCCGGGTGTGCTGTGATCCGTGCGGTGAGCGGGCTACTGCGCCAGACGCAGATCTACCTCGAGGGCGTCAGCGGCCGTCGGCCGCGAGTGCCGATCGACGCGCGCCGGCTCGAGGCCGCGGCGCAGAGGCGGATGCGCCCCAAGGCGTTCGCCTATGTCGCCGCGGGAGCCGGACACGAGCACACCGTCGCCGCCAACCGCGCCGCGTTCGACAGCCTGGCGGATCGTCCCGCGGATGCTGCGCGACGTCGGCGAGCGTGACACCTCGGTGCGAGCTGTTCGGGCGCCGCTTCCCCAACCCGTTCCTGCTCGCGCCGATCGGCGTGCTGGAGCTCGCCCACCGCGAGGCCGACCTCGCCGTCGCCCGCGCGGCCCGGGACACCGGCACGCCGATGGTCCTCTCCAACCAGGCCTCGCAGCCGATGGAGCAGGTCACGCGCGAGCTGGGAGACACCCCGCGTTGGTCTCAGCTCTACTGGAGCAAGTCCGACGAGCTGGTCGAGAGCCTCGTCGGCCGGGCGGAGCGCGTGCGGCTGCGAGGCGATCGTGGTCACGCTCGACACGACGATGCTGGGCTGGCGCACCCGGGACCTGGATCTGGCCTACCTGCCGTTTCTGCGCGGCAAGGGCATCGCTCAGTACACGAGCGATCCGGTGTTCACCCGTCTGCTCTCAGAGCCGGGCCCGACGCCGCCGCCGGAGCAGCAGCCGAAGCCGAGCCTGGCCGCGCTGGCCACCCTGATCGCGCTCACCCGTGCCTATCCGGGCTGGCTTCGGCCAGACCCTGCGCTCGGCGGTCGGGCGCGCCGCGGTTCAGCGCTTCACCGAGATCTATTCCCGGCCCGACGCTGACCTGGGAGCAGCTGGGCTTCCTGCGCGAGCGCACGAGCCTCCCGATCCTGCTCAAGGGGATCCTCCACCCCGACGACGCCACGCCGGGCGATCGACGCGGGGATGGACGGGATCGTCGTCTCCAACCACGGCGGCCGCCAGGTCGACGGCTCGATCGCCACGCTCGAGGCGCTGCCCGCCGTGGTCGAGCGCGGTCGACGGACGTGTCCCGGTGCTGATGGACTCCGGGATCCGCGGCGGCGCCGACATCTTCAAGGCGCTGGCCCTCGGCGCCAGCGCCGTGCTGATCGGCCGCCCGTACGTGTACGGCCTGGCCCTGGCCGGGCGCGCGGGCGTGCGCGAGGTGATCGAGAACCTCGCCGCCGACTTCGAGCTCACGATGGGTCTGGCCGGCTGCCGCGCCGTCGCCGAGATCGATTCCGACGCGTTGATCGCCACTCCCGGGCCCCGGGCCGTCGTCTCCCACTCCTGAACCCATGTCCCTCGGCTGCTTCATCTCCACCGGGCGCTCAATCGACACCGCGATCGAACGGGTGAAGCTGGCGGAGTCGCTCGGCTATGAGTCGGCCTATGTCACCCACATCGCCGGCCGTGAGTCGCTGACCGTGGTGACGGCCTACGCGCTGGCCACCGAACGCATCCGCGTGGGCACCGGTGTGGTTCCGATCTACACCCGCACGCCGGCGACGATGGCGCAGACCGCGGCCACGATCGATGAGCTGTCGGGCGGCCGGCTGAACCTCGGGCTGGGGGTCTCACATCGACCCGTGGTCGAGGGCTGGCACGGGCAGACGATCGACCATCCGGCGCCCGAGATGCGCGAGTACCTGGAGATCGTACGGGCGATCCTGCGGGGCGAAGATCCACCGCCCGGGGAGAAGTGGCGGACCAGCTTCCACCTCGGTGGCCTTGATCCACGTCCCGAGCTCCCGATCCTCATGGCCGCGCTGTCACCCACGATGCTGCGCCTCGCCGGAGAGATCGCCGACGGCGTGATCCTGTGGCTGTGCAACCCCGCCTACATCCGGGATGTCGTCGTACCCGAGGTCCGCACCGGCCGTGACCGCGCCGGCAGGAGCCTCGAGGGCTTCTCGATCGTCGCCGCCGTTCCCGGCGCGCTCACCGACGATCCACAGGCCGCCTACGACGTCATGCGCACCGACCTTTTGCCCTACTTCGGGCTGCCCTTCTACCGGGCGATGCTCGAGCGCTCGGGCTTTGGCGGGCACATCGCGGCCTTCGACCGGGCCGGCGGCGACTTCGAGCGCATGCGCGCGGCGATCGGCGATGACTTCCTGAACGCCCTCACCGCGGTCGGCGACGCGGAGGCCGTTCGAGCCGGAATCAGGCGCTACGAGGAGGCTGGCGCCACGTCCCCGTGCATCGGGCCGATCGGGGGGACCGACTTTGAGGCCACGCTGCAGGCGGCCGCGGGCTCGGCCGCTAGCGGATGAACAGCAGCGCTGCGCTGGCCGCCGGCACCCTGACCGTGTAGCCGACGGGGCCGGGCGCGAGCAGCTCGTGCGTGGGACGACCCTGCCAGGTCCCCGCTCGGGACAGGGTCTGGCCGTTGAGGGTCTCGCCCACCTTGGAGGAGGCCGAGGGCGCCGTGAGCCGCTGCACGCTGGCCGCCGCAGTGCCCGGGATCCGCAGCACCACGCGCGCCGACGTGGCGCCCTTGTTGATCAGCAGCACGCGCAGCGACCCGTTTGCCCGCACCGCCCAGGCCTTCAGATGCAGGCTCGCGGCCTGCTGCAGACGCACCGACGCCAGCTGCGAATCGGTTCCGAGCGCCCGCGTGAACAGAATCAACCCGTACAGCAGCGGACGCGCACGAATCCCGTTGGCCGCCGGCACCATCGCCGCGTTGACCGTATCCGCGCGCACGTGGATGTTGACCCCGTCGACGCCATTGCGAATCAGCTCGAACAGGGCATCGGGCGCCCACAGAGCCGTCGCGAACGTGTCACTGACCCCCGCGCGGCCCCCGCAGGTCACCGAATTCAGTTCGGTCATCCGGAACGGAAGGCCGGCCCGGTGGGCGGTCGTTGCAGCAACTCTGACCAGCTGCGCATTGCCCGCCGATGCGCGCTCGCTCAGGATCCGGGCCAGGGTCGGGGACGCGGCCGAGCGGGGGCCCAGGCAGGCGGAGTATGGGTAGCGATGCGCACTGACCGTCCCGAGCAGCGGCCGGGCGTGAGCGACGAGCTGGGTGATCCAGCCGATCGAGCGAGTCGGGTTGGCCACCGCGGGCCCGAGCAGCGGCACGCCGGGGGCGAACCGGTTCAGCGCGTGGGCGTAGGTCCGGAACGCGCGCAGATAGCTCTGCGGCGAGATCGCGGCCGGAAGCACCGATGAGTTCTGGCCCACGTGCGCGATCGTGGCCAGCCAATACGGCCGGTCGTAGATGTCAGGCTCGTTTCCGATCTCGAAGCCGAGAATGCTGCCGCGGGGCAGCTTTGCCTCCGCGGCACGGGCCCATGCGGCCGCCCGCAACGGGGAGGAGGTGACGAGATTCAGATCGAGGATCAGCCGCGCCTGCGAATGTCCGATCAACCAGCGGGTCAGCCCCAGCCACCGTGGCATCAGCCGGAACGCCCACTGCGGTAGCCGCCGCCCCGGATCCCAGAACGAGCGATCCGCCGAGTCGCCGCCGACCCGGAGGATCAGCGGGGCGCTCCCGACCTGCAGGAGCGACAGCATCCGCGCGAACGCACCGTGATGGCGCTCGAACAGGGGAAGGCCCCAATACTCGATCGACAGGCCGAGGTACGACGGCGAAATCGCACGGGTGCCCGGCCCGATCATCACCGTCGCGGCCCCATCGGGCACCTGACGAACAGCACCGCGGCGAGGCACGCGGCCCGTCGTGTTCGCCAGGCGCCGTCCGGCCGCGGTCGATGTGGGATGCCCCGAGAGCCGGACGGCCGTGCTCGCACCGTCGAAGTCCGCGAGCGTGACCGGTACCACGATCAGGCATAGCGCGACCGCCGCGAGCAGGACAAGCTTGCGCCGGCGACTCACCGCACCGAGGCTAGGCCGCCCAGGTTAAGCCCGCCAGAGCCGTGGGCGCTTCCCAAACAGGTCTTAACGAACGCGATCCTCAGCGAGTCAGCAGCACGATCAGCAGGATCAGCAGCACGAGCGCCATTCCCGCGCCGGCCAGCGGCCACGGGCGGCGCCAGTGCTCGGGCTTGGCCCGGTCGCGCGAGTAGCGGCCCTCGGGCGGGGTCCCGACCCAGTCGTCTTCGTCGTCATATCCGGGCACGGTTGAGCGCTACCCGCAATCACCGCGGCCCAAGACCGTTGGCCTCAGTCGATGACCCATGTGTCCTTGCCTCCGCCCTGCTGGGATGAGTTGACCACCAGCGCATGCGGCTCGAGGGCGACCCGGCTGAGGCCGCCGGGGGCGAGTTCAATCTCCTCGCCGCAGAAGGCGAACACGCGCAGGTCGACGTGGCGCGGGGCGAGTTTGCCGTCGATCACCGTCGGGTGCTTGGACAGCGCCACCGTGGGTTGGGTGATGTAGCGCTCAGGGTTCGCCGCGAGCTCGACGGCCAGCTCCTCCAGATCCGCGTCGTCGGCGTGCGCGCCGATCACCACGCCCTTGCCCCCGTGGCCATGGCGAGGCTTGATCACGAGCTCACGCATGCGGTCGATCGCATCCTGGGCGTCGGCTTCGGTGTTCAGCGACTGCGTGGGCACCGAGAGGATCAGCGGCTCCTCGTCCAGATAGAGGCGAATGAAGTCCTCGACATGACTGTGGACGAGCTTGTCGTCGGCGATGCCGTTTCCGAAGGTGTTGACCAGGCCGATGTTGCCGCTCAGCCAGGCCGGCAGCAGTGCCGCGGCCACGTGGGTCATCGCGCCATCCTCGTCACGGACCCGGTCCTCGTCGGTGCGCCGGTAGACGACGTCGACGACCGCCGTGCCGCGGCCGGGAATCCTCACCCGCAGGGTTGGCCCTTCGGCGACCAAGTCCTCCGGAGTCACCAGCGCCACGCCGAGACGCTCGGCTGCCTGGGCGTGCTCGTAATAGGCGACGTTGTGCGGCCCATCGCTCAGTAGCACGATCACCGGCGATTTCGTTCCCGCCGGCGCCGCGGCGCGCAGGCTGCGGCCGAGCTGTTCGTAGATCACCGGGTCGATCGGGCGCGGGTTCAGCGACGTCTCAGGGAGGGTCTCGGCCACCGCGCTTCTGGCCGCCAGCGCGTAGGCGATCCCCGATGGCGTGCGCACGTTGTCCTCCAGCACGAGGAATTCGCCCGACGGCGCACGGACCACGTCAAACCCGATCACGCCCGCCGGCGCCTCGTGGCCCGGGAACCGGCCCATCAGGTCCGGCTCGAAGCCCTCGGCCTCCAGGATCGTCTCCTCGGCGACGATCCCGGCCGCGACGACGCGCTGCTGGCTGTAGGCGTCGAGCAGGAACGAATTCAGCGCGCGGGCCCGTTGCGCCAAGCCGCGCGCCAGGCCGTCCCATTCGGCCGCGCCCAGCAGTCGCGGCACCGGGTCGACGACGAACGGGTCACCACCGAAATTGACGCCGTCGCGTTCGAGATGGCGCGTCACGGCGGCGCTCAGCTCAGGCAGGTCGATTCCGTCGAGCGCGGCGAACAGCTGGGCATAGCCATGCCGCGGAGTCCCATCCTCGTCCCGATCCTCGTCGTAGCCGTCGGTGAAGGCGGGCTGCTCGGGAGGCTCAGATTCCATGCTTGGTCAGCCAGAGCTCGAGCAGCGCCAGCTGCCAAAGCTTGGAGCCCTCGAGCGTGGTCAGGTGGTCGTTGGGGCCCGAGAGCAGCTGCTCGACATGCTCGGGCCGAAATACTCCCCGCCGGCGGACGGCCGCATCGTCGAGCGTCTCGCGGACCAGGTCCAGGGTCGCGCCCTCCAGCGTCGACAGCGCTGGGACCGGGAAATAGCCCTTGGGGCGGTCGATCACCACCTCCGGCACCACGGCCCGGGCCGCGGTCTTCAGCACGCCCTTGCCGCCGTGGGCCAGCTTCAGCTCGGGCGGGCAGGCTGCCGCCAGTTCGACGAGCTCGTGGTCCAGGAACGGAGTGCGGGCCTCCAGGCCCCAGGCCATGGTCATGTTGTCCACCCGTTTGACCGGGTCATCCACGAGCATGATCTCGGTATCCAGCCGCAGTCCGCGGTCCACCGGGCCGTCGGCGCCGGCGCCGGCGAAGTGGCGCTCGACGAAGGCCCGGCTTGGATCCTGCTCCAGCAGGTAATCCTCGGTCAGGGTCTCGGCGAACTCCTCGGGCCGGCGATCGAAGAACGCCGCCTGGTAGGTGTCAACGCCGCTGCCCTCGGCCTCCAGCAACGGCGGATACCACGAATAACCGGCGAACACCTCGTCGGCGCCCTGGCCGGACTGCACCACCTTCAGCGAGCGGGAGACCTCCTGCGAAAGTAGGTAGAACGCGACCGCGTCGTGCGAGACCATCGGCTCGCTCATGGCCCGGATCGCCCCGTCCAGGGCGGGCAGCATCCGCCGCGTGGGAATGCTCAGCTTGTGGTGCTCGGTGCTGAAGGTCTCGGCGATCACGTCCGAATACCGAAACTCGTTGCCCTCACGCTCGCCGACGTCCTCGAAGCCGACGCTGAACGTCTCGAGGCCGCTCTGGCCGCTCTGTGCCAGCAGGCCGACAATCAGGCTCGAGTCAAGCCCACCGGAGAGCAGCACCCCGACCG
Organism: uncultured Solirubrobacterales bacterium; assembly: GCA_963844475.1. Lineage (GTDB taxonomy): Bacteria > Actinomycetota > Thermoleophilia > Solirubrobacterales > Solirubrobacteraceae > Palsa-465. The sequence continues at coordinate 364,554 of CAWJOL010000005.1, forward strand.
GCACGTCCGCGACCATCCGGCGCTCCACCGCGGTACGGAGGCTGCCCAGCACGGCCTGGGCCCAGTCGCGCTCATCCCAGCCCTCGTGCTCGGGCTGCCGGCAGCTCTCCGCCCGCCAGTAGGTGTGGGTGGCGCTCTGGCCGTCGGGCTGGACGGTGGTGATCGTGGCCGGGGGAACCTTGTTCACGCCCTTCAAGATCGTCAGTGGCGCCGGCACCACGGCGTGCCAGCTCAGGAAATGGTGCAGGGCGACGGGGTCGATCTCGGTATCCACTCCACCGCCCGCGAGCAGGGCCGGCAGCGTGGAGGCGAAGCGAAGCGCATCGGCTGAGCGGGTGAGGTACAGCGGCTTGATTCCCAGCCGGTCGCGTACGAGCACCAGCCGGCCGGTCCGGTGTTCGTAGATCGCGAAGGCGAACATCCCGAAGAAGTGATCGACGCAGCTCTCGCCCCAGCGTCCGTAGGCCTTCAGGATCACCTCGGTGTCGCTGACCGAGGAGAACGAGCAGCCGTCGCGCTGCAGCTCCTCGCGCAGCTCGTGATGGTTGTAGATGCAGCCGTTGAAGACGATCGTCAGCCCGAGGTCGTGGTCGACCATCGGCTGGTCGCCGGCCGAGGTGAGATCGATGATCTTCAGACGACGGTGGGCCAGGGCCACCCTGCCCTCGCTCCACGACCCCCGCCCGTCCGGGCCCCGGGCATCCATCGTCTCGGCCATCCGCTCCACGGCGACAACGTCGGCGCGGCGCGAGAACGCAAGCTCGCCGGCGAATCCGCACATCGGTCAGGCCCCGCGCTCAGGCGACTCGCGCGAACCGTGAGCGAGCTTCACCTGACTGGCGAGCCGCTTCGACAAAGGCGGTGAACAGCGCGGCGTGCTCTGATCGCTCGACGAGGCACTCAGCGTGCCACTGTACGCCCAGCACGAAATCGTGGTCGACGGCCTCGACCCCTTCGATCGTCCCGTCCGCGGCGCGCGCGGAGATGACCAAGCCTTCACCCAGCCGGTCCACGGACTGATGGTGGAAGGAGTTCACGTCGCTCCGACCGCCGCCCACGATCTGCCCAAGGCGGCTCGACTGGTCGATCGTCACCGAGTGCGTCGCCTGGTGGCCGGGTTCGGTCTGACGGTGGGTGATGCCCTCGCCGACGACCTCCGGAAGATGCTGGTTCAGCGTGCCGCCGCGGGCGACGTTGAGCACCTGCAACCCGCGGCAGATGGCGAGGATCGGCAGGCGGCGGAGCGCAGCCGCCCGCGCAACCGCGAGCTCGAACGCGTCGAGATCGCTCCACGTGGGGCCGAGCAGATCGTGCCGGCTCGCGCCGTAGGCCTCGGGGTCCAGATCGGGGCCGCCCGACAGGCAGACGCCCGCGACCTGGCTCAGCAGCGCATCGATTCCATCGCTGTGCAGCGGCGGGATGACGACCGGGACGCCGCCGGCGCGTTCGATCGCCCGCAGGTACTTCATCCCCAGGGCCATCTCCAGCTGCGCGGGCTCGCCCTGCGGAGTTGGAGTCACGCCGCCCTCGCGCAGCTCGGACGTCGTGACCGCAATCAGCGGCCGCGTGGTCACCTCGGATCCCTCGATCATCTCTGCTTCCCGATGCAACCGAGCTAACACCTCGTTAGTTCTACCCACCAGCGGTTCCTTGCCATCTGGCCAGACGGCCACAGTTGCGCGCCATCGCTCGTCCGTCTGGCCTAGCGGTGCGGGCCTCCGCTGCCTGGATTATGCACGGGCGCCCGGTCGGCCGAGTCGCCGGGAGCCCGCCTGAGCCCGTACCCTCGAGGACGGTGCCAGGGCCCTCCGATCATCGCTCCGCCCGGCGCTAAGCTCGGTCGCGCGCGAACGCGCCGCCGTCGGCTCGGCGCGGCAAGCGGTTTGCTCTCGCTGCTCTTCGCTCTCGGGGTGATCCTGATCGCGTCCGGCAGCGGATCGGTGCGAGGCCGGACCGGGAATTCCGCGGCCGTCACGCCGGGCCGGACCGGACCCGGGCGGACCACCGCAGGCGACCAGGCGCGGGTGCGAGCCAAGGCCCGCCAGGCCGCCGAGAACGCGACCATCGCGCGCCTGGCCGGACTGGGCCTTCCGGTCTACTGCGCCGGGCCCCGTGGAAATGCCGTCGCGTTCACCTTTGACGATGGCCCCGGGCCCTACAGCCACTACGCGCTCAAGAAGCTCCGCGCCGCCCACGAGCGCGCCACCTTCTTCGTCGTCGGCAGAAGCATCGACTTCTTTCCCACCTACCTGCGCCGCGAGGTGCCGCTGGGCGCAATCGGCGATCACACCTACACGCATCCGGTGCTGACCTCGCTCCCGACAAGCAGCGTGATCTCAGAGATCACGCGCACCGCCCAGCGCATCGAGGCCGCCGGTGGCGGTCGAGTGCACCTGTTTCGTCCTCCCTACGGTGCGCGCGATCCCCGCATCGATGCGGTGGCCAAGCAGCTGGGGCTGCTCGAGATCCTCTGGAACGTCGACTCCGCAGACTCGCTCGGCGCCAACTACGCCGGGATCACCCGCAACGTCGAGGCAGGTCTGCATCCCGGGTCGATCATCCTCATGCACGAGAATCGCGGGCAGACGATCCGGGCCCTGACGACGGTGCTCCCGGTGCTGCACCATCGCCACCTGCGCTCGGTCAGCCTGCCGGAGCTGCTCGCCGCCGATCCCCCCTCGGTGAGCCAGCTGCGGCAAGGGGCCCGCCGGATGCGGCCATGCGGTTCTGCACGGAGCGGCGGCAGCCCGGCGGGAGCTCGACGCGGTCCGGCCCCTACGGCAGCCGGCCCGACCAGCGCGCCGACCCCGCCGCGCCCGCCAGCAGCAGCACGAGCCCGCCGACGGCGAACATCCACGTGATCTCACGCGTACGCGTGACGCTGCCGAGCTGGCTGCCCAGCCGGCGGTAGATCGAGCTCAGCTGGTCGGCGCTCTGGGCGTTGAACGCGCGCCCGCCGGACACCCGAGCGATCGCCTGCATGAGCTGCGGATCGGGCGGGACCGACAGCGGCGGCCCGAGCGGATCGGGGTTGGTCAACGTGCCCCCCGGCGTTCCGAGCGCGACGGTGTAGATCGGGATTCGCTCCTGAGCGGCCTGCCGAGCGACGGTGCCGACATCGACGCCGGCGTTTGCGGAGCCGTCGGAGAGCAGGACGATCGCGCCGGGCGGATGCTTGCGGTCGCTGCCGTGGAGCAGCTGGAGCGCCAGCTCGAGCGCATCGCCGGTAGCCGTGGCGCCGCCGGCGGTCTGGGCGTCGATGATCGCCCGCGCCGCGCGTGGTTGGTCACCGGCGCCCTGCACCGCGTCGGCCGAGCTGGAGAATGCGACCGCGCCGACGCGGACCGCGGACGGGCAGCTGGTCGATGAAGGTGTTGGCGGCGGCGATCGCCGCGGCCAGCCGCGTCGGCTGGACGTCGGAGGAGGCCATCGAGCCCGAGTGGTCGGTGACCAGCATCGTCGAGGCCTGGCCGACCGCGGCGCGGTAGTTCACGTGCGGCCGGGCGAGCGCAACCGCGAGCGCCGCGACGGCCATGAGCACCAGCGCCGGTGGGGATCCGGCGCCGCCACGAGGGCGCATCGGAGGCGACCAGGGCCAGCGTCGACACGGCCGGAAACCGGATCGCGTACCGCTGCCGGCGCCGGCGGCTGAGCAGCAGCAGAGCCAGCGCGATCGGGATCAGCGCCAGCGCGGCCAGCCACACCGGCGAGGCGAAACTCATCGCAGCTGACCCCCGAGCGTCTTCAGCCAGTCGCCCTCAGTCGACAGGGTGACGTGGTTGACGCGCAGCCGTCGCAGCTCGGCGGCAACCCCGTCGCGGCGCTCTCGCTCGAGTTCGGCGAAGCGCTCTCGCACCCGGCGCCGAGAGGTGTCGACCTCGATCCGGGCCCCGGTCTCCGGATCGACCAGCGCCAGGTGGCCGACCGAGGGAAGCTCGCGCCTCGCGCGGGTCGAGCGATCTCGACCGCGAGCACCGAGTGCCGGACTCGTAGCGAGCCGAGCGGGCGCTCCCAGCCACGGTGCTCACGGAAATCGGAGATCGCGACGACCAGCCCAGGCTGCCGCGCCAGGCGCCCGACCCTGGCCAGCGCGCCGGCCAGGCCCTCGGGATCGTGCTCGCCATCGGGCGCCACGCCCCGCTCGCAGCGCGCGCCGCAGCGCGACGATGCCCGGGCGCGAGCCGCGGGGCGGCAGCACGTGCGGCTCGCCGGCGCCGAAAACCACCAGGCCGACGCTGCCCGCGCGGCGCACCCCGAGGCGGCCGAACACCAGCGCCACCCCCTCGGCTACGTCCGCCTTGAGTCGCTGTGCGGTCCCGAAGGCCATCGACGGCGAGACGTCGAGAACGATCCAGGTGGTGAGCGCGCGCTCGGGGACGTGCAGGCGCACGTGCGGCTGGCCGCCGCTGCGGGCGGTGGCCGCCGGGTCGATGTGGCGCACGTCGTCGCCGATCTCGTACGGGCGCAGCTGGGCCAGTTCCATCCCGAGGCCAATGCCCGCCGCCCGCCGGTCGCCGGGCAACGTGCGCGCGACCAGCCGGTTGACGCCGACCTCGAGCGCGTCGATCAGCGGCTGGGGAAGCGGACCCGGTCCCTGCCGAGCCGCCGGCGGTGCGAGCAGCGTCTTGCTCACGCCGGAATCACGCCTCCCGCCCTGACCACCCTCGGCGTCTCACGCATCAGCTGCGCGCTACCCGGCTCGGGAACGGCGCCCAGCACCTGCTCGAGCAGAGCATCGGCCGTCACGCCCTCGCTGAGCGCGTCATAGGAGAGGACGATCCGGTGACGCAGGACATCGGCGGCCAGGTCATGCATGTCCTGGCCGACCACGTGCCCGCGCCCGCGCAGCAGCGCCAGCACGCGAGCGGCCTGGACGAGCCCGATCGGGCCACGGGGACTGGCCCCGAACTCGATCATGCCCTGGAGCTCGCCGAGCCCGATCGTCTCGGGGTGGCGCGTCGCGTCGGCCAGGGCCACCGCGTAGCCGATCGCCTCGCGGTCGACGATCACCGTCTGCGCCGCCGCGGCATGGCGGCTGCAGGTCCGCCAGCTGCAGGCATTCGCGCACCTCGGCCGGCGCGAGCCAGGCTGCGCCCGACCACGGAGGCCTCCTCGCCGACGCTCGGGTAGTCGACGAGGATCTTCATCAGGAAACGGTCGACCTGCGCCTCCGGGAGCGGGTAGGTCCCCTCGGACTCGATCGGGTTCTGGGTTGCCATCACGATGAACGGCAGGGGGACCGGATAGGTGGTGCCGCCGATCGTCACCTGCTGCTCCTGCATCACCTCGAGCAGCGCGGACTGGACCTTGGCCGGGGCGCGGTTGATCTCGTCGGCGAGCAGGAAGTTGCTGAACACCGGGCCGAGCTCGGTGTCGAATCCTCCCGTGTGCGGGCCGGTACACACGCGTCCCGATCGAGGTCCGCGGGCACCAGGTCGGGCGTGAACTGGATGCGGTTGTAGGACCCGCCCAGGACGGAGGCCAGCGTCTTGACCGTCAGGGTCTTGGCCAGTCCGGGCACTCCCTCCAGCAGGACGTGTCCGCCGGCCAGCAGGCTGACCAGCAGCCGCTCCAGCATCGCGTCCTGGCCCACGATCACGCGCTTGAGCTCGTACAGGGCCTCCTGCAGCGCGGCTCTGGCCTGGGCTCGTAGATTCGTTGATTGCTTCGGGGTCGTTCATCGGTTCTCCTTGATCGATCTTGGGCTCTAGACGAGCCGGCCGAACCAGCGCAGCGACAGCGCGCTGCCGAGCAGCAGGAGCACGAGGCCTCCGCCGGCGAAGCTCGCGCTGACCTCGCGATTGACGTGCTTGCGTCCCAGCTGAGCGGCCAGGTGGGCATAGACGGTCTTCAGGCCTCCGGCGTTCGCGGCGGTGAACTCGCGTCCACCGGACAGTCGCGCGATCTGCTGGAGCTCGGTCGGATTGAGCGGCACGGGCGTGCGTGACCTTGTGCTTTCCGCGGTAGTTGGTGATCGTGCCGTGCTGGGTGCCAAGAGCCACCGTGTAGATCGGGATGTGCTGCGAGGCGGCCTGGCGAGCGGCGGCGAGCGGATCGGCGCCGGTGGTCGACGTGCCGTCCGAGAGCAGCACGATCGCCCCCGGGGGGCGCTTGCCGCTGGCCGTGCGCAGGCTCGTCAGCACGCCCAGACGCGCGGTTGATCGCATCGCCGATCGCCGTGTGTCCGCTGGCGTGCAGCTGCCCCAGCGCGGAGCGGGCCAGGCGATGATCGGTGGTCGGTGACTGGAGCAGGATGGGCTTCTGGTTGAACTCGATCACTCCGACCCGGATCGCCGCGGGCACGTTGGCGATGAACTGCCCGGCTGCGCGCTCGGCCGCGCCCAGACGCGAGGGCGCCACGTCGGCCGAGGCCATCGAGCTGCTGACGTCGTCGACGAGCATCACCGCGCCGTCGGTGAGCGGGACGGCGACGCTGTGTTGCGGACGCGCGGCGGCCACGATCAGCGCCGCCAGCGCAACAGCGAAGGCCACCATCGGCGCGTGACGGCGCCAGCCCGGCGCGGTCGGCGCCACCGAGGCGATCAGCGGCCGACTGACAAACGCCGCGGCGGCGCGGGCACGGCGGCGCTGCTGGCCGACGTACCAGCGGAGCACCAGCGGGATGGCCAGCAGCGCCAGGAGAACCAGCGGTGCGGCGAAACTCATGGGAACGAAGCGGGACGTGCGGTCAGCTTCACCCGAGCCGTGTAGGTGGAGGACCCGCGGACGAGCTGGAGCTCGACCGTGTCGCCCGCGCTGCAGCGCGGCCACCGCCTCGGTGACGTCAATCGGCGCTACCGACCGGACGGCTCTCGACCTCGGTGATCACGTCGCCGGGCCGCATCCCGGCCGACGCCGCCGGGCTCCCGGGCACCACCGAGGAGATCACCACGGTGCCGTTGGCCAGGCTCTGCATCTGCAGGCCCAGCCACGGCATTGGTGTTCACCGCGGTCGGCTGAGCGTTGCCCTTGTCGCCCACGAGCGCGTTCAGGCCGTAGGCGCCGCCGACCACGACCAGCGCGACGGTCGCCGCAATGGCGAACAAGCGCGCCCGAGTGCGATCCAGCGTCCGGTGGGCGCGCAGGTAGGCCAGCGCGGCACGGCCACGATCGGCCAGCCGGCGCGCGCGTGGCTCGCCGCGGGGGCCGGGGCGCGCGCGGGCGGCCGCGGCTGGGTGCTCTGGCCGGCCGCCTACCGGGGCGCCGGTGATCCGCGCGGGCTCGGCCTCCTCGGGCGCTGCGATGACCGGCGGGCGCCGCTGGGCGCGCTCGCGCGCCGCAGCCTCGGAGTCACGCTGCCAGTCGCCTGACCAGAGATGCTTGGGTGCGCTCATTCATGACGGGACGGTAGGAGGACAGAGTGAGAGGTTCTTAAGAGGACTGGATATGACCATTGTGGCTCAGTATCGGTCCTGGATCTGGATCGACCACCGCGCCGTGTCCGATCCCGGGGAGACACGAGATCTCGTAGACACCGGGACCGGTCGTGAACTGGCGCGTCTTGTCCGTGCCCTCGTCAAGGCTGAAGGAATCGATGGTCGAGCCATCGCTGACCCGTTTGACCGTCGCGCTCGGACCCGAGCAGAAGAGCACGAAGGTGCAGGTGCCCTGGTAGCTCATCGTGTACACGACCCGCCGAGTCCGCCCGCGGATCCGGAACGGCACCGAGCTGGCGCTGCCCTGGCCGGCAAAGCTGGTCAGCGCTCGCCAGCGTGGCGCCTGGGCCACCGACAAGGCGACGGTCGACCCGGGCAGCGAGCCTGGCACCCGCGGGCGGGCGACTGCGCGGGCGACCGTGCCGGTGCTCGCCCCCGGCGCGGGAACCTCGGTCACCGTGGCGCGCAGCTGCTCACGGCCGAGCTGAGCTCGCGCCGCCGCGGCCGACAGGCCGAGCAGCCGTGGCACTGGGACCGGGGCGGGCCCGGCACTGAGCACCACGCGCACCGTCGTTCCATCCTGCACCCGCCTGCCCGCCGCCGGGCTCTGGGCGATCGCGGTGCCAGGGGGCGCCGCGCTGTAGCGGAGGCTGAAGCTCGGCTTCAGACCGGCGCTCTGCGCCAGCACGTTGACCCGCGCTCGGCTCACGCCGCGCACCTCGGGCACGCTTGACGTGACCCGGAGCGAGCGCGATCGACGCCACGATGGCCATCAGCGCGAGCAACAGACGCCACCGTGAACAGTGCCCGCCGCTGACGGCGCTCGGACGGATTGACGTTGCGCCGCGGGCGACATCGGCTCGCCGATCCGGGTCGGGTCGGCGCGGCGCGCGCCAGGCGATGGCGTCCCGTTGGCTCCACGCGCGCGGGCGGGCTGCTCCGGCGCTGCCCGGCCGCGCCCGGAGCGGGGCCCGGTGCTCGCCGCAACCGTCACCGGGTCGGCCGCCGCAACCGTCACGGGGTCGGCCACCGCCGCGCGGGCGAGCGCCTGCGCCATCTCGGCCCCGTCGGCGAAGCGCTCGCCCGGATGCTTGGCCAGCGCGCGGTCGACCACCTCCGTGATCGCGCGAGGCGTGCCATCGGGTAGCGGCGGAGGCGGATCGTTGACGTGATGCAGCGCCAGCTCGACCGCGGACCGTCCCTCAAACGGCGGCCGCCCGGCCAGCATCTCGTACAGAACCACGCCGACGCCGTACACGTCCGTGGCGGGCGTGATCGAGCCGCCCGCGAGCCTGCTCGGGCGCCATGTACCGCGGGGTGCCGACGATCGTCGCCCCCACTCCGTCGCTGCTGCCTTCGGCCAGCCGCGCGACGCCGAAGTCACCGACCTTGACCCGGCCGTCCGGGGAGAGGAGCACGTTGGCCGGCTTGACGTCGCGGTGAACGACGCGTTGCGCGTGCGCGCGCGCCAGCGCCCGCGAGAGCTGCTCGGCGATGTCGACGGCTGCGGCCGGATCCAGTGGACCCGCCAGCAGCCGATGGGCCAAGCTCTCCCCCGCGACCAACTCAGCCACGTAGTACAGGCCCTCGGGGGCCGACCCGACGTCGAAGATCTGCACGATGCCCGGATCGCTGATCGAGGCCAGCAGCTGCGCCTCGCGTTCGAAGCTCTGCACCCAATCGGGATCCTCGGCCCACCATGGCTTGATCACCTTGACCGCCACCTGCCGCGCCAACCGTCGGTCACGCCCCCGGTAGACCCGTCCAAACGTGCCCTCACCGATCACGGCGTGAAGCTCATAGCGTCCGTCGAGGGCGATCCCGGACAGGTCAGGTGCGCGTGGCACGTCCGTCAGCGCCGGCCGCGCAGGCGGTCGTCAACCGTGGCCACGACGACCGCGTAGATCGACGTGCGTGCTCAGGCTCGATGAGCAGGTAGCCCCGCGGCCAGCGCCACGGGGGCGGGGTGTGACCGAGCAGCGGGAACAGGGTCATGCGTTGCCGTGATCAGCGTCCCGGCGAACAGCCCGGTGGCCTGCGGCTCACGCCAGCGCCGGCGCAGCAGGCCGTGCCACAGGCCGAACGCCGAGCCGTAGCTCCAGCGCAGAATCCGGCCGAGCTCCTCCTCCTCTCGCCCGGTCACCGCCGGTAGGCGCAGGATCGTCGCGACGATCTGGCCCGGCACCAGGCTGTCGTCGTAGTCGAGCGGCCCGCGATGGCCCGGCCGCACCCGGTGCCCAAGGCCGTAGGCCGCCGTCAACGCTGCCGTGCCGGCGGCGCCGGAGATGACGCTGCGCATCGGCCAGGGCAACCCGGACGCCATCAATCGCAACCGTCCCATTGCGGCGAGGTTAGCCGTGTACGCCGGCGGGCGGGCGCGGTCCGCGCCAGACGTCCAGCCGCCCCTCGACTCGACTGCCAGATTAACCCTTGCATTTCGACAATGTGTGAGTTACTCTGATCCGGCAGCGAAAGGACACCATTATGACCGCCTTCACTCACACCAGCCCCTCCGCACGCGCAGCAGTGACTGCCGTCGCGCTGACCATGTGCGTCGGCGGTCGTGACGTGGCGCGGAAGAGCCTTAACGCCCTTGCTCTCGCTGGGAGGTACGTGCGCTAATCGCAGCGCGCATACCGACTTTGGCGAGGGCGACCCCAGCGGGTCGCCCTTTTTTTGTGCTTTTTCCGAGTTCAGAGGTGATCTCCCCGATGACCACGATCTAGTTCCCCACCGACCGCCTAGGCCCTACCCGGCCCAAGGCCGATACACACAGTGTCACATTTGTTCACCGTCGATGTCGGTGTTACTTCCGACTGCCGTCACCGGCGTTAGAGTGACCGTAGGACGCACTGCCGAAACCGGTGAAAACCCGGTCGCTGGCCCCTGCCCGCGACCCAGGTCGAAGACCAGAGGAGCAAGACCAATGCACATCAATCAGCCGACGACGGTCGTCCGCGGCCCGAGCACGCCGGGGCGCCGCCGGTGGTTTCTCTTGCGAGGAGAGCCCAAGCGCACCTCGCCGCCGGTCTGGACCAGCGAGGCGGAGGTGCTGAGGGCGATGGGCGAATGCCCGCCGTCACCGCGCGGCTCGCCGAGCCGCCCGCCGGAACTGCCGCTGGCGCGGCCGTGGTTCTAGAACACCCTGGGGGGCCGTCGATCGACGGCCCCCCAGCCGGTTAGTCTCTCGACGATTTCCGAGCACCGCCAAACCATCGTCTTCTTTCCCGAGGGCGCCTTCGGTCCGACCAACAACTGTGTCGGAATCGGCGACGTGCTCAGGCGGGAGGGGCACCGGGTCGTATTCGTGGTGGAGGAGTCCTTCGCCGGCACGCTGGCGGCCAAGGGCTTTGAGGAGCGAACGATGCGCCTGACTCCGGCACCAGCCGAACCGGAGGAGCCCGGGCAATTCTGGAAGGACTTTATCCGGGACACGGCACCGGTCTTCCGGGAGAGCACGCTGGCTCAGCTCGGATCGTTCATCGCACCGACCTGGCAGGCCCTGATCGACGGGGCGCGCTATGTCGACGAGCAGTTGATCGCGATCTTCGGCGAGCTGCAGCCCGACGTGATCGTCGAAGACAACGTCTGCTCCTTCCCGGCGATCGCGGCCGGAGAGCGCCCGTGGGTGCGAATTCTCTCCTGTAACCCGCTGGAGCTCAGAGATCCGGCGCTGCCACCTCCGTTCTCAGGCCTGGGCATGGACGACGCACCACTCTGGCCCGAGTTTCGCGACGAATATGCGCGCCAGGTGGGCGCCCTCCAGGCTGAGTTTTCTGCTTTCTGCGTGGAGCGCGGCGCGCCGCCGCTGCCCGGCGAGGACATGATCCATCAATCGCCGTGGCTGAATCTAATGCTGTACCCAGCCGAGCTCGACTATCCCCGCAGCGTCGCGCCCGACGCCACGTGGCACAACCTCGAGACCTGCGTGCGCTCGACCGACGAGCCCTGGTCGCCTCCCCCGGGCGACGGCCGCAAGCTGATCTACCTCAGCCTGGGCTCGCTCGGCTCGGCCGATGTGGCCCTGATGACCCGACTCATCGAGGTTCTGGCCCGCACCCCCCATCGCTACATCGTCAGCAAGGGGCCGCAGCACGCGGTGCTCGAGCTGGCCGAGAACATGACCGGGGAGGAATTCCTCCCGCAGACCTCGGTCCTGCCCCACGTCGACGCGGTGATCACCCACGGTGGCAACAACACGACCACCGAATGCATGTGGTTCGGTAAACCGATGCTGGTGCTACCGATCTTCTGGGATCAGCACGACAACGCCCAGCGCGTTCACGAGGCCGGGTTCGGCCTGCGGCTGCCCACCTACTCGTTCGAGGAGCAGGACCTTCACCGCAGCGTCGAGCACCTGCTGGCCGACGAGTCGCTGCGAGGGCGATGCGCGGCGGTCGGCGAGCGCCTGCGCCGGCGCCAGGGCCCGGTCACCGCCGCCCGGTTTATCGCCCGGGTGGCGGCCGGCGACCGGCCAGGATGAGCTTCAGGGAGCCCGGACGACCCTGACCGCGGCATCGGCCGGCGCCGCTGCGGCAATAGTGGAGGCTATGTCCGAATCAACTGGTCCCCGTAGCGTCAAGATCGGCTCCGATGAGCGGACCGGCTGGTCCTCCGAGAGGCCGCGCCGCGACGGCGCTCCGCCCCGCCCGGCCGACGTGTCGGTGCGCTCCCGCGTGCTTCGCCCGTCGCACCGCCTGCGCTACTCGCCGGGCAGCCTGCTGGTCGTCGTCGGCGCAGCCGCCTCCAAGCCCGACGTGTTCCTCGAGCGCGTGATCGAAGAGCGCGGCGCCGTGCTCTCAGCGGCCAAGATCGAGACGATGCTGGCCGGCCGGGTTCCCGAGGAGGAGGTCGCGTCCCGTGCCCAGGAGCTGCTCGAGGCCACGGTGCTCAAGCGCCTGCAGGCCAGCAGTACGGTCGTGATCCCGGTGGCCGGTTTCGACGCCGACGAGCGGGAGCGCTACGTGCGCATGGCCCATGGGCTGCGGCGCCCGCGGCACTTGGTCCTGCTCGAGGCTCCGCGTGACCAGGTGACCGACGAGGAGCGTCCGGCGCTGGACGAGCTCCGGCGCGCGCTCGACGCCGGCGAGCTGGGCCAGGAGGGCTTTCAGACCGCGCTGCGGCTGGGTGGCAACGCGCTCAGCGAGCTCAAGCGAATCGTCTTTCAGCCTCCGCCGCGCGAGGATTGACCTCGATCCGCGCGCACCGCGGGTTGCCGGTTGCGCGCCGCCAACCAAGTCGGATACCGTGAGGCGCATGCGCCTCCTGGCCGCCTCGCCGGTCTGCTGATGTCGCCGCGCTCGCCGCGGCAGCAGCGCCTCGCGCTGGCCGGCGCCAAGACCGTGTGGCTGTGCAAGCCCGGCGTCAAGCCCGACCCATGCACGCCCGAGCCTCGCCACGACGGTGTTCTCACCCGACCGGCAAGCAGCTGCGGGTCATCCACCCCAAGGCGGTCAAGCAGCCGGCGATCGATTGCTTCTACGTCTATCCGACGGTGAGCGGGCAGAAGACGACGCTGGCGAACTTCAAGGTCGACCCGGTCGAGCGCTCGATCGCGCTCTACCAGGCCGCACGCTACTCGCAGTACTGCCGCGTGTTCGCCCCGATGTACCGCCAGGTGACGCTGACCGCGCTGCTGGCGGGAACCAAGGAGACGCCGGCGCGAGCTGAAGATCCCGGTCAAAGACGTCCACAACGCCTTCCAGGACTACCTGGCCCATTACAACCACGGGCGCGGGTTCGTGCTGATCGGCCACTCCCAGGGGTCGTTCGTGCTCCGCAGCGTGGTGGCCTCGCGACGTCGACAGCAAGCCCGCCGTCCGCAAGCGGCTGCTGTCGGCGATCCTGCTCGGGGGCAACGTGCTGGTCAAACGCGGCTCCGACGTCGGCGGTGACTTCAAGCACATCCGGGCCTGCCACTCCGCCCAGCAGCTCGGCTGCGTGGTCGCGTTCTCGACCTTCGACACCCCAGTCGTGCCCAAGAGCCTGTTCGGCATCAGCAGCAAATCCGCAGCAGTCGGTTCTCTGCACCAATCCCGGCCGCGCTCGGCGGGGGCTCGGCCAAGGTCGACCTGATCGCGCCCTCAGCGCCGTTCTACCAGGGCAGCGCGCTTGCCCTGGGCATCAAGCTCCTGGGCCTCCCCTACCCCAAGGCATCGACGCCGTGGCTCGCCGAACCCGGCGCCTACCGGGCGGCGTGCTCGTCGGCGAACAACGCCAACGTGCTCCAGATCTCCCCCTTGGGCGGCGCAATCACGCCCAAGCCGAGTCCGGACGCCACCTGGGGCCTGCACCTGGTCGACGCCAACATCGCGCTGGGCAATCTGATCGCGATGGTGCGGTCCGAGGCGACGGCGTTCGCCAGGCGCGCCGCGCATCCCTGAGCGCCACCGCGACGCGCTTCGCTATCGCCGACCGCGCTACGGCGCATCGTGTCGCCTTGGCCCGCGCGCGCTCGCGGCTCGCCGCAGAAACCGCATGCAGCGCGGCGTGGGTCTGCTTGGGCTGCTCGAGCTGCGGTACGTGCCCGCAATTCAAGCACGACGTGCTCGGCCGCCGGGAGCGCGCGGCGAACATGCTCGGAGAACGCCGAGCGGCACGAGCGGATCCCGCCGGCCCCAGAAGAACAGGCTCGGCGGCTCGAGCTCCGGGAGGCGGGTCCAGAAGCCGTCGGGGCCGTGCGGCTCCTCCAGGTAGATGTTCCGGGCCGCGGCATAGAAGGCGGCGCGCCCGCGCGGCGGTGAGGTAGGAGCGCAGGAACTCGTCGATCCCGGCCGCGGTCCACTCGTTCGCCGAGCCCGGGACCACGCGGCGGACGATCGCTTCAACCACCGCGCCGAGGAGCGGGCTGGATCAGGCCCAGCTGCGGCGCGACCAGGCGCAGGAGCGGGGCCCAGGGACGATCGCGCAGCCAGGCCAGCGACGGAGCCAGCAGACCGAGGCGGTCGACTCGGTCGGGGCGCGCTGAGACCGACTTCGATCGCCACGCGCCCGCCCATGCTGTTGCCGATCACGTGTGCGCGCTCGAGCTCGAGCGCGTCGAGCAGCGCGACCATCGCCCGGGCGAAGATAGGCCGGGTCATAGGCGGCGCGGATCGGCTTGACCGAGTCACCGAACCCGGGCAGGTCGACGGCGATGGTCCGGAACTCGCCGGCCAGAGCCGACGACGGTGGGCAGGAAGGAAACCTTGGTGGCGCCCAGACCGTGCAGCAGCAGCACCGGGCTCGCCGGCGCCGGCCTCGGTCACCGACAGCGGGCCGGCCGCCGTCTGCACCCGGCGAAAGCGCAGGCCCCCGTCGCCACCGCCGGCCGTGGCGGCGAGGAAGCCGACGCCGAGATGCAGGTCACGGCGGACCTGCAGGCGTCCGGCTCGGTAGGCATCCATCCCGCCCCGGAGGTCCTCGACGATGTCCTTCCAGGTGCGCGGCGTCGGCGGTGAGCACCGCGTCGGCACGCCGCGAGCGGTCGACCGGCATCAGGGTCGCGCGTGCGCCGTCGAGCACCACGTCGGCATCCTCGGCACCCGCACCGCTCAAGCGCAGCCGCGCCGAAGCGCCGCCCAAGCTCGAAGACCTGGGGGTCGTAGCGATCGGTCAGCTGCTGAAGGGTGGCCGGAAGTCGTGTCGTCATTGCAGCTGCCCCCGGCGCGAAGTGTGCGCAGAGGCCGCGCCCTGCTCGGCGCCAGAGTGAGCAAGCGCACACGGGGTAGGCTTGCCCGGTGGCCGACCGTAAAGGAGGAGGATCTCGCGCCGGCGGGCTGCTCTCCGGGGCGGTCGGCGCGGTCACGCAGCGGCTGGCGAACCTCGTCCCCGCCGCCGATCTCGACGAGCGCGACACCGACTACATTCGCGAGACGCTCCCGGGCTCTGGGCGCTGGCCAGCCTCTATTTCCGCGCCGACGTCCGCGGGCTGCACCACATCCAGCGGGAGGGACCGGTGCTGCTCGTCGGCAATCACTCCGGTGGGATGGTCGCCCCCGACCTGTTCGTCTTCGTGCTGGCCTTCAGCACCTACTTCGGCGTCGAGCGCCGCTTCTACCAGCTGGCCCACAACGGGGTGGTGACCTCGCCGCTGGGCTGGATGGTCCGCCGCTACGGGACCGTGGCCGCCGATCCGAAGAACGCCGAGCTGGCGCTGCGCTCGGGCGCCGCCGTGCTCGTCTACCCCGGCGGCGACTACGAGGTGTTCCGTCCCAGCTGGGAGTCCGACCAGGTCAACTTCGGCGGGCGCACCGGCTTCATCCGGCTCGCGCTGCGCCTCGGGCGTACCGATCCAGCCGGTGGTCTCGATCGGCAGCCAGGAGACCGCCCTGTTCCTGACCCGGGGTGAGCGGCTGGCCCGGCTGATGCGGGTCGATCGCATGCTTCGCCTGAAGACGGTTCCGATCATGTTCGGGCTCCCGTTCGGGTTGATGCCCGGCGTCATCGGGCACCTGCCGCTGCCGGCCAAGATCACCATCCAGGTGATGCCGCCGATCGACCTCCAGGAGCGATTCGGCGAGGATCCGGACGTCGAGGAGATCAACCAGGAGCTGCTGGCCGAGCATGCAGGACGTACTCACCGCATTCGGCCAGGAGCGCCGGCTCCCGGTGCTCGGATGAGGACGCAGGCCAGCGAGCTCATCGCCGCCGGATCCCGAGGAGGTCTGGGAGCTGCTCGCGGATCCGGCCAACTTCACCCGTGTGTTCAGCTGGGTGACCGACCTCGAGCCCGAGGATCCCGAGCGGGAGCCCGGGCGCCGGCGCGCGCTACCGCATGCGCTTGCGCGTGGGCTCGGCCGAGGTGGGCGGATTGATCGAGGTGGTCGAGTACGACGAGCAGCGCGATCTGGCCTGGACCAGCGTGACCGGGATCGAGCAGCGGGGCCGGATCCGGCTGCGCGCGGCCGGCGGCGGCCGCACCAGCGTGACGATCCGCCTGTCCTACAACGCGCCCGGCGTGGTGCTCGGCTCGATCGCCGAGCTGCTCTCCTTCCGGATGGTCGACCGGGAGCGTGCGCCGCTCGCTGGACGGAGGCCAAGCGGGAGCTGGAAGGCGAGGAGGCCTCCGCGCCGGACGGCCCGAATCCGCTCAGCCGGCTCTGTCCACGAGACCGACAACGTGCGGATCCTGGCCCAGGCGGGCTTGGTGGCGCCGATGCGCCCGGACAAGCTTGCCCGGATCGCCGCTGGCGGGCGCGCGCTGGCGGGGCTCGACCGCGACCGGCGTGATCATCGGCGCGATCCGGCATCCCGACCGGCCGATGGTGATCGACGAGCTCGGCACGCTCACCTACGCCGAGGTCGACGCGCGCAGCAACGCCGTCGCCAACGAACTGGCCGCCGACGGCGTCTGCGGAGGGCGACCGGATCGGGCTGCTGTGCCGAGATCACCGCGGTTTCCTCGACGGGATCTTTGCCGCCGGCAAGCTCGGCGCCGACGTGCTGCTCCTCAACACCTCGTTTGCCGCGCCGCAGATCACCGAGGTTTGCAAGCGTGAGGAGGTCGCGGCGCTGGTCTACGACGAGGAGTTCGAGGAGCTGGTCCACGACGCGGGCCGGCGTCGCAAGCGGTTCGTCGCCTGGCGCGAGGGCGAGGATCCTGACGGGCGCGCCGATCGGCGAAGTCGTCCGTGACGGGGATCCGTCGGGTCGCCCGCCACCCGGCAGAGTCGGCGGCGGTCACGATCCTCACCTCGGGCACGACCGGCCTGCCCAAGGGCGCGCAGCGCGGCGACATGCCGCTGACCCTCGATCCGGCGGCCGCTCTGCTCGAGCGGATCCCGCTGCATGAAGGCCAGCGGGTCAGGATCGCCGCACCCCTGTTTCACGCCTGGGGGTTCTCGAACTTCGCCCTCGGAATGGCGCTCGGCTCGACCTTCGTGCTGCGCCGCCGGTTTGACCCCGAGCAGTGCCTGCGGGACATCGAGGAGCACCGGTGCGAGGTGCTGGTGGTCGTACCGGTGATGCTCCAGCGAATCCTCGAGCTGCCGGAGGAGACTCGGCGAGCGCTACGACACGAGCTCCCTGCGCGCGGTGTGCGCGAGCGGGTCGGCGCTGCCCGGGGACCTGGCGACGCGCTGGATGGACGAGTTCGGCGAGAACCTCTACAACCTCTACGGCTCGACCGAGGTGTCCTCGGCGACGCTTGCCACTCCGCAGGACATGCGCGCGGCTCCCGGCACCGCCGGCAAGCCCGCCCGCGGCTCGATCGTCCGGCTGCTCGACGAGAACGGGAGCCCCGTGCCATCAGGGCGAGACCGGCCGGATCTTCGTCGGCAACGCGATGCTGTTCGCGGGCTACACCGGCGGGGGCGGCAAGGATCAGGTCGACGGCATGATGTCGACCGGAGACGTCGGCCGGTTCGACGAGGCCGGACGGCTGTTCGTCGAGGGCCGCGACGACGAGATGATCGTCTCCGGGGGTGAGAACGTGTTTCCCAAGGAGGTGGAGGACTCGCTCACCCGTCACGATGCGGTCGCCGAGGCCGCCGCCATCGGCGTGCCCGATGACAAGTTCGGCCAGCGGCTGCGGGCCTTCGTCGTGCTGGCGGACGGCAAGCAGGCCAGCGAGGATGAGCTCAAGGAACACGTCAAGAGCAACCTTGCCCGCTACAAGGTCCCGCGCGAAGTCGTGTTCCTCGACGAGCTGCCGCGCAACCCCACCGGCAAGGTGCTCAAGCGACGAGCTGGCCGAGATCGAGGCCGAGTGAGACCGCGGTCTCCCAACCCGCCGCAGGCAGGTCTGAAACCGGCGGGCTGGGCAACGCGCAGCCGCTCGGCTGGCTGGTCCGGGCTGGATTCATCGCCCGCGGGCTCACGTACGGACTGATCGCCGCGATCGCCATCCGCCTCGCGGTCGACGGCCACAGTCCGGCGGCGCGGCCGAACCAGCAGGGAGCGCTGACGCTGATCGCGCAAGCCCCGCTGGGCCGCGTGGCGATGGTGGCGATCGCGGCGGGGCTGCTCGCCTACGCGCTGTGGAAGCTGGCGCTGGCCGTGCTCGGCAACGGACCCGAGGGCGGAGGCGGGACCAAGCTGAAAGATCGCCTGGCCAACCTAGGCGGCGGCTTGGTCTACCTCGCGTTCGCCAGCGTGGCGGTCCGGGTGCTGATCGGAAGCGCCGGCAATCAGACCGCCGAGCAGCGGCACGCCGCGGCGGGCGTGCTCGGGTGGCCGGGCGGACGGTGGTTCGTCGGGCTCGGCGGCGGGTGCCTGATCGCCATCAGCGCGTACCAGATCTACGCCGCGCTGAGCGACGAGTTCGCCGAGGACAACAAGGTCGCGGAGATGGACAGGCGGCCGCGGCGCCTGTTCCTGGTGCTCGGCCGCACCGGACTCACCGCGCGAGCGCTCGTCTTCGCCCTCGTCGGCTATTTCCTCGTGCGAACTGCGATCGACTTCAAGCCGTCGAGCGGTCTCGGCTCGACGGGTCACTGGCCGCGGTGCACAAGCTACCGCTGGGTGGGTGGCTGCTGGGCGTCGTCGCCGCGGGCCTGCTGGTGTTCGCCGTGTTCTCGCTGTTCGAGGCGCGCTACCAGCGGCTGTGAGGCGCAAGCTCAGCTCTCCGTGCGCAGGTAGGCGAGCACGGCGAGCACGCGCCGGTTGTCTTCGCCGGAGGCTGGCAGCTCAAGCTTTCCGAAGATGCTCGAAACGTGTTTTTCGACCGCCCCCCCAGTCACGACAAGCGACTCGGCGATCGCCTGGTTGGAACGGCCCTCGGCCATCAGCGCCAGCACCTCGCGCTCGCGTGGGGTGAGGCTGTCGATCGCGCTCGAGCGGCGGCGAGCCAGGATCTGCGCCACCACCTCGGGATCGAGCACCGTGCCGCCTCCGGCCACCCGGCGGACCGCCGCGACGAAGTCATCAACATCGGCGACCCGGTCCTTGAGCAGGTATCCGATCCCGCCCACGCCGTCGGCGAGCAGCTCGGCGGCGTAGGTCTGCTCGACGTGCTGGGAGAGGATCAGCACCGGCAGCCCGGGCATCCGCTCGCGGGCGGCCAGGGCGGCCCGCAGTCCCTCGTCGCGGAAGGTGGGCGGCAGGCGCACGTCGACCACGCAGACATCGGGCTTGTGCCCGAACGCAGCCGATACAAGGTGCTCACCGCGGTCGACCTCGGCCACCACCTCCATCCCGTTGTCCTGCAACAGTCGCTTGAGTC
The DNA here is from genome assembly GCA_963844475.1 of uncultured Solirubrobacterales bacterium. GTDB lineage: Bacteria > Actinomycetota > Thermoleophilia > Solirubrobacterales > Solirubrobacteraceae > Palsa-465. The sequence goes on from CAWJOL010000005.1 coordinate 384,072, forward strand.
CGTCGCGCAGCAGCGCCAGGTCCTCGCAGATCACGACTCGCACGGCAGCTCCGCTCTGACCGTGGTGGGACCGCCTCGGGGGCTGGTGACGCTCAGCGTCCCGTCGAGTGCGGCGACCCGCTTGCGCAGTCCGGCCAGACCCGAGCCCGCCTCCGGGTTGGCGCCGCCGACCCCGTCGTCGACCACCTCGACGATCAGCCGTCCGGCCGCGTCCTCCCAGGCGTGCACGGTGATGCGGGAGGCGAGGCGTGCTTGCGTGCATTGGCCAGCGCTTCGGCGACGACGAAGTAGGCCGCCGTCTCCGGGCGCCGACGTCCGTCTTGGCCAGGTCGACCCTCAGCCGGACCGGTGGATGCCGGCCGGCGACGAGCGCCGTGAGCGCCGCGTCGAGGCCGCGGTCATGAAGGATGCTGGGCCCGATGCCGCGCACCAGGTCGCGCAGCTCGGCCATCGCCGCCTGAGCCTGACCCCGGGCGTTGGCCACATGCTCGAGCGCCGCCTGAGGGTCTTCGTGGGCCAGTCGCTGCTCGGCCATACCCAGGTCCATGGCCAGAGCGACCAATCGCGCCTGGGCGCCGTCGTGGAGGTCACGCTCGACACGCTGCAGCTCGGTGGTCGCGGCGTCGACCGCTCCGGCTCGCGTCTCCGAGAGCGTCTGCACGCGCTGCTCCAGAGCCTCGGTGCGGTTGGGCCCCAGCAGCAACGCGGCGAGGCTCGCGTGCGAGAGGGCGAGACCCCCGCACCAGCCATGCCGCGAGCACTGCGGCCGGCACGGCCAGGAACGGGGCGACGATCGAGAAGAGGACCACGTGATCGTGGATCCAGCCCGGAATCGACCACAGCCAGATCGGCGCGCTCAGCAGGCCGAGCACTGCGCTCCACATGGCGACCGTGACACTGAAGCCGATCACGCCGACAGGAAACCCGACGAGTATCCACGCCGCGTCGAGCCAGGTCTGCCGGTCGCCCAGCACCGACACCCAGCGGGAGATCCGGCCGTCACCGCGTGGCGGCAGGTACTGGCCTGAGATCGGCCGGCCGAGTACGAGCGCGGACCGGGATCGCTCCATCCCGCACCACCACCGGTCGACGTGCGCCACCAGCACCGCGATCGGGAATCCCGATGATCACCACCGCCAGGCCGAACGCAGTCGAGGCGGCTGAGACCAGGAACGTGAATCCGATCGTCCCGGTGATGAACGCGAGGATCAGGTAGCCGGTCTCCCGCCAGCACGCCGGCGTCAGTGGGCGGCGCACGATCGGGCTCTGCCACAGGCGCTTGTCGAGGGCCAACTTGGAATCGATCAGCGACATGGCCACAGGATCCCCGCCGCGAGCTCGGTTGGCAATCGGGCTGCCCGGCGAGCGCGGCCTCTGGTTTTCCCCACCCCGCTTGGCCAGCTGGCGTCCTGGTTGGGGCCAAGGCTCGATGAAACCGTTCCGGGGGCTGGCAAACCACGTTCTGGAGGAGCGAACAACATGTCCCCATCAACCATCGCAGCCCGGGCCGGAGCATGGAGCGCGGCTCATCGCAAGCGCGCGATCATCGGCTGGTTTCTCTTCGTCGTAATCGCGGCCGCGCTGGGCGGAGCGCTCGGCACGAAGACCGACAATCACGGCGGCAGCGGCGAATCAGGCCGCGTCGATACGTTCCTGCGCGCGCACCTCTCGGAGTCCTCACGGGAGACGATCCTGATCCAGGGCCGCCACGGAGAGTCAGCGTCCGGTCCGAGCCTCCAAGCCGCGGCCCGGGACGTGGCGACGCACGTGGCACTGATCCCCTACGTGAAGGACGTGCAGGCTCCCGGATCGGCCGGGGCACACGGCGCGATCTCCCGTGACGGACGTTCGGCGCTGATCAGCCTCGAGCTCGGCAAGCAGGGAAAGGTGGAGCGCGTGCTCGGCGCCACCGCAGCCGCCGCCGCCCGGCATCCCGGTCTGCGGATCGAGGAGTTCGGTGACGCCAGCGCGAGCAAGGCGCTCGACAGGGCGCTCAGCCAGGACTTCTCCCGGGCGGAGACGCTGTCGTTGCCGATCACGCTGCTGGTTCTGGTTCTGGCCTTCGGATCCCTCGTCGCGGCCGGCCTGCCGATGCTCCTGGGCGTCAGCGCGGTGGGCGGCACGCTGGGCCTGATCGGCGTCGTGTCGCAGCTGCTGCCGATGGACGGCTCGATCAACTCGGTCGTGCTGCTGATCGGACTCGCGGTCGGCGTCGACTACTCGCTGTTCTACCTGCGCCGCGAGCGGGAGGAACGGGCCGCGGGAGCGGGCCAGCAGGCGGCGCTGCGGGCCGCGGCAGCCACTTCGGGCCGGGCGATCCTGATCAGTGGGCTGACCGTGATGATCGCTATGGCCGGGATGTTCTTCGCCGGATCGAAGACGTTCTCGTCCTTCGCTGTCGGCACCATCATGGTCGTCGCCGTGGCGGTGCTCGGCTCGCTGACCGTGCTGCCGGCGCTGATGAGCGCGCTCGGTCCGCGGGTGGAGAAGGGTCGGATCCCGCTGCTGGGCCGGCTGCGCAGTCGGGGCGGCGATTCCCGGTTGTGGGCGGCGCTGCTGCGCCCCGTCATGCGCCGGCCCGGGCTGGCGGCGGGCATCAGCGCATTGGCCCTGATCGCACTGGCGCTGCCGATGCTGAACATGCACACAGCGCTGCCCGGCAACGGGTCATTGCCCCGCGATATCCCGATCGTCAAGACCTACGATCGCATCCAGGCCGCGTTCCCCGGCGGCCCGGCCCCCGCCGTGGTCGGAGTTCAGGCGCCGTGACGTCAGGGCCGCCGGGAGTCCAGCGCGAGGTCGCGCAGCTGATCTCGCGGGCCGGGCAGCACGGCGGGGCTGCTGTCACCGATCACGGTGCGGATCAGTCCCGACCACGTGGTGGAGACGGTCACGATTCCGATGGCCGGTGACGGGACCGACGCTCGGTCTGACGCTGCGCTCGGCCGGTTGCGGGCGCTCGTGCCCGCCACGGTCGGGCACGGTGCCCGGTGTTCAGGCCGGGGTCAGCGGCGAGACGGCCGGGACGGCCGACTTCAACTCGGCGATGAACGGGCACCTGCCGATCGTCTTTGCGTTCGTGCTCGGGATGGCGTTCCTGCTGTTGCTGTTCACCTTCCGCTCGATCGTGATCCCGATCCAGGCGATCATCCTGAACCTGCTCTCGGTGGGAGCGGCGTACGGGCTGCTGGTGCTCATCTTCCAGGACGGACACGGCCGCGGGCTGCTCGGCTTCCAGGGCAGGCACCGATCACCTCATGGCTGCCGCTGTTCCTGTTCGTCGTGCTGTTCGGCCTCTCGATGGATTACCACGTGTTCATTCTCAGCCGGGTGCGAGAAGCGTTCGACCGCGGTCTGAGCGCCCGCGACGCAGCGATGCACGGTGTTCGCAGCACGGCGGGCGTGGTGACCAGCGCAGCGCTGGTGATGGTCGGCGTGTTTGCGATCTTCGCCACGCTGCGGATGATCGAGTTCAAGCAGATGGGCGTCGGCCTCGCCGCGGCGATCCTGATCGACGCCACGGTGATCCGCGGCATCCTGTTGCCGGCCACGCTGGCCCTGCTCGGGGAGCGGGCCTGGTATCTGCCGCGCTGGCTGCGGTGGCTGCCGGGTGAGCGGGTCGGCGCGCCAGCCGGGCTCGAGCCTGGGTCAGCCTCGGTCACCGTCGAGCGGCCCGCGACGGCCGAGATCGTATTCTCGCTCAGCTGCCCACAAGCCGATCGGGCCAACGCAAGGAGCAAAGCATGAGATCCGGCCTCGGAAGTGTCATCTATCTGATCATCGGCGTGATCATCGCGTCCTCCCATCACTACTTCACCCACGCCAGCACGTTGAAGCCGATCCTCTCGGCGGTGCTGGCGGTCGTGCTCTGGCCGCTGCTGCTGCTCGGGATCAACCTGCACATCCACTGAGCTCCGGCGCGAGGAAAGCCGGGTCCCCGGCGGCCGATGTGGCCGCCGGGGACCCAGGTAGGGCTACTACTTGATCGTCGGGGTGATGATGCCGGTGCCGAGTACGTCTCCGGCACTGGCGACATGCTTGCCGGCCAGGGCGTCGATCAGATGCGCCGACGCGTCGGTCAGCGTCAGGGTCGCGGTGGCCGAAGCCGCCGGTGACCTTGGCGTTGGTGATGTGCGCGATGCGCACACTGTGCGAGCGGATCACGATCAGGCACCGGCACGCGCGGGTGGTGCAGGCGGATCGCCCGGCAGAGAGCTCGCGACACGGTCACGCACGAGGGCGTACAGCCAGGCGCCGCGCTTGTCGGAGACGATCGTCGGCTGGCGCAGCGTCACGGTGCGTGTGCCATTGGAGAGCGACAGGCCGCCCTTGTGGCGGATCACGCCGTGCAGCGTCTTCAGGTTCAGGCGCCCTCCGCTGATCGGGAACGTGAACGTCGCTCCCGTCTGGGTGGCCGGGGTCAGCGGCGACACCGTGATGTGGTTGTCGCTCAGCACCTTCGCCGCCGCGGCAGACGCGGTGACCTGCGTGGTACCGCCGGTCACCTTCGAGAACGCCGCGAGCGCGACGCCGGTGACGGCCAGGCAGATGACCACCGCAAGCGCGATGACGGTACGTAGACGAGACAAATGGATCCCCTTTCCAGGATTTGCGTACTGCTCGCTTTCAACACCTCCAGGCGGGCGGAAGTTGCGAGAGCGAACCGGGCCGGTCAGGCTCGCACGCGCTCGTTAGCATGAGCCACGTGGCACATTAGACACGCGCGCACGCGCACGGGCACGCAGCACGGGCATGGCGGGCATGCCCACGGGGTGGCCGCCGACGCGGACACCGGCAAGCTGGCGATCGCGCTCGGACTGATCCTCGGCTTCATGTGCGTCGAGGTGATCGCGGGGATCCTCGCCTCCTCGCTGGCCCTGCTCTCCGACGCCGCCCACATGCTGACCGACGCCGCCGCGCTCGGCCTTTCGCTGGTGGCGGTGCGGCTGGCTCGCCGCCCGGCCGCCGGCGCGATGACCTACGGGTTCAAGCGCAGCGAGATCCTCTCGGCGCAATTCAACGGCGCCACGCTGCTGGTGCTCGCGCTGCTGATCGTCTACGAGGGAATCCGCCGTCTCGTCTCCCCTCCCGGCGTCGCCGGAACCACCGTGCTGGTAGTCGCGCTGGCCGGGATCGCGGTGAACCTCGCCGCCACCTGGACGCTGTCGAAGGCCAACCGCCAGAGCATGAACGTCGAGGGAGCGTTCCAGCACCTGCTCACCGACCTGTTCGCGTTCATCGCCACCGCGCTCGCCGGCGCCGTGATCCTCGTCACCGGCTTTCGGCGGGCCGATGGCATCGCGTCCCTGGTGATCGCGGCGATCATGCTGCAGAGCCGCCTACGGACTGCTGCGTGATTCCGGCCGGGTGTTCCTCGAGGCCGCTCCGAAGGGACTGCAGCCGGAGGAGGTCGGCCAGGCGATGGCCGCCGAGCCCGGCGTGGTCGAGGTTCACGATCTCCACGTGTGGGAGGTCACGTCGGGATTCCCGGCGCTCTCCGCCCACGTGCTGGTGTCCGAGAGCGCCAACTGCCATGCCGCGCGCCGGTGCCTGGAGGCGATGCTGCACGACCGCTTCGGGCTCGAGCACACGACCCTGCAGATCGATCACGAAGGCGGCGAGCTGATCTCGATCGAGCAGGTCCCTGAGCGGCACGCCCCGCCGAGCACCCCCCAGGCTGCGCTAGCCGCGAGCTGCCCGCGGCCGCGGCGGGAACGGCCTCGCGCGGATGCTCTGCGGATCCTCGAGCTGATGTGAGAGCGCCAGCGCAATCGCAGCCAGCACGATCAGCGCGGCGCCATAGACGTAGGCCGTGTCACGAAGACCGAGGCTGGTCGCGGCCGCCCCCGCGGCCACGGCCGGGAGGCTGAAGGCGAGGTAGGAGACGGCGAAGATCGAGGACACCAGCCCGGCGCGCTGGTCGGCGGGGGCGCGGTTGGACAGCGCGCGGAAGGCGCCGGCGAAGGCCGGGCCGAACCCGAGCCCCGCGACCGCGGCACCGGTCAGGAACAGCGGCCAGCGAGTCGAACGTCCAGCGCCAGCAGCGTCAGCGCGACGCCGAGGATCAGCGCCGTCAGTCCGCCGCGGGCGGCCGTGCGGGCGTGGACCTCTCGGAGCTTGACCGAGGCGACCGAGCTGATCCCGGCCATGATGAAGATCGGCAGGCCACCGGTCACGTGACTCGTCTTGCCGAGGACGCTGGCCGTCAGCGACGGGCCGAGCGACAGGATCAGGCCGCCGAGGGCCCAGGTCGCGGTCAGGCAGGGGATCGTCGCGATGAAGGCCACCCGCAGCGATCCGGGCACGGCCAGGCTCGGCCGCAGCGAGCGCCGCCACGCCCGGCTGCGCACTGGTCACCGGCTCGGGAATGATCGCCGCGATCACGCGTGGCCACGACAAACGCCGCCCAGCAGCAGCCAGAAGATCAGGCGCATCGGGTCGGGTCCGAACTGCACGAGCAGGCCGCTGCCCAGCGCGCCCAACGAGAGGCCGGCCAGCGGCGCCGCCGCACCGAGCAGGGCGCCGAGGCGCGGGCTGCGCTCGGGCTGGAGATCCAGCAGCGCCGCGCTGATCGAACCCATCGCGATGCCGGTGGCCACGCCCTGGGTCGCTCGGGCCACGAACAGCCAGACGACGCTCCGCGCTTCGGCGAACAGCAGCATCCCGGCCACCTCGAGGGCCAGCGCAAACAGCAGCGTCGGGCGCCGCCCGGCATGGTCGGAGACCGCGCCGGCCACCAGCAGGGCCAGCAGCAGCGCCAGCGCGTAGATCGCGAAGACGCTGGTCAGCGTGATCTCGGAGAAGCCCCACCGCTGCTGGTAGACGATGTAGAGCGGCGAGGGCGCGCTCGAGGCGAACAGCAGCAGCGCCAGCGTGCGGCTCAAGAACCAGAACGCATGCGCACGGGCGAGCTGGACGCGGGGCGCGGCTGGTGGTGCGGATGGCGGTCGAGTCGAGCATTTCCTGTCTTGGGGACAACGTTCTGGAGAGCGGGTGGGGCGTGAGAGACGCTTTGTTCGACGTTCATCGTACCAAGTGCGGCGAGGTGCTGCAATGGCCCGGCGCGCCCGCCGGGCGACGTTCTGCGCCCGCCGACTCTACAGGTTGACCGAGGCCATCCCGGCTTCGTCGTAGCGCTCCCCGGAGACCTTCGGGAGCTCCGCCTCGATCCGCTTCAGGTCCTCGGGCTGAGAGCTCTACGTCGACCGCGGCCGCGTTCTCCTCCAGGTACTTGCGCCGCTTGGTCCCGGGAATCGGCACGATGTCCTCACCCTGGGCCAGCACCCAGGCCAGCGCCAGCTGCGCCGGCGTGATGCCCTTCTCCGGCGCGATCTCCTCTACCTTGGCCGCCAGCTTCAGGTTGGCGTCCAGGTTCTCGCCGGTGAACCGCGGGCCGTGGCGGCGGAAGTCGCCCGCGTCCAGATCCTCGGGGCCCTTGAAGCGGCCCGGACAGGAAGCCGCGGCCGAGCGGCGAGTAGGCCACAAACCCGATCCCGAGCTCGCGGCAGGTCGGCAGGACACCCTCTTCCGGATCACGCGTCCACATCGAGTACTCGGTCTGCACCGCGGTGATCGGATGGACAGCGTGGGCACGGCGAATCGTCTCGGGCGCCGCCTCGCTCAGCCCGATGTGGCGGATCTTGCCCTGCTCGACGAGCTCCGCCATCGCCCCCACGGTCTCCTCGATCTCCACCTTCGGGTCGACCCGATGCTGGTAGTAGAGGTCGACGTGGTCGGTGCCGAGCCGCTGCAGCGAGCCGTCGATCGAGCTCGTGACGTGCTCGGCCGAACCGTCGAGCGGGCCGAGCGTCGACATGTCGCCCGGGCGTGGCGTTGTCCGTCCGCCGGGCGAACTTGGTCGCGATCACGTACTCGTCGCGATGGCCCTTGATCGCCCGTCCCACCAGCTCCTCATTGGTCAGCGGGCCGTACAGCTGGGCGGTGTCAAGGAAGTTGATCCCCAGCTCCAGCGCCCGCTGGATCGTCGCGATCGACTCCGCCTCGTCGGCCGATCCGTAGAAGGCCGACATGCCCATGCACCCAAGTCCGAGCGCCGAGACCTCCAGGGAACCAAGCTTGCGCGTCTTCATTCGTACTCCAATCTTTGTCGGTACAGATCTGAGCTTCCCGATGCGCTCTGCGCGCAAAACCAGAGGAATCGCGGGGCCGGCGTGAAACGATGACCTGGATGGAACCCGTAGAGCTCACGATCGGCGAGCGGACGCGTACGGATCTCCAACCCCGATCGGGTCTATTTCTCCGCCCGAGGCGAGACCAAGCTCGACCTGGTCAACTACTACATCAGCGTCGGCGACGGGATCGTCCGGGCGCTCTACGAGCGGCCGTGCATGCTGCACCGCTTCCCGAAGGGCGTCGATGACAAGAAGGTCCACCAGAAGCGCATCCCCTCGGGCGCTCCGCCCTGGGTCGAGACCGTGCGCGTCGACTTCCCCCGCTACGGCCGCCACGCCGACGAGCTGTGCGTGACCGAGCTGGCCAGCGTGATCTGGGCGGTGCAGATGTCGACGGTGGAGTTCCACCCCTGGAACTCGCGCCGCGCGGACGTCGAGCGCCCGGACGAGTGGCGCATCGACATCGACCCGATGCCCGACTGCGGCTTTGACTGCGTGCGGCGGGTGGCCCACGTCGCCCACGAGGTACTCGACGAGCTCGGCGCGGTCGGATGGCCGAAGACCTCCGGCGGTTCCGGCATCCACGTCTACGTGCGAATCGAGCCGCGCTGGGGCTTCGCGGACGTGCGCCGCGCCGCCCTGGCCTTCGCCCGCGAGGTGGAGCGGCGCGCTCCCGCCGACGCCACCACGACCTGGTGGCGCAAGGACCGCGACCCCGGACAAGGCGTTCGTGGATTACAACCAGAACGCGCGCGACCACACGATCGCCAGCGCCTATTCGGTGCGCGGCGTCAAGGAGGGCACGGTCTCCACGCCCGATCACCTGGGACGAAATCGACGACGTGGTGCCCAGCGAGCTGACGATCGCCACCGTGCCGGCGCGGTTCGCCCGGCTGGGCGACCTGCACGCCGGCATCGACGAGCAACCCGTTCTCGCTCGAGCCGCTGCTCGAGTGGGCCGAGCGCGACCAACGTGCCCGGCTGGAGGACCCCGGCGGACCGGAGGAGTGAGCGAGGCCCCTCCACCGCAGCTCGGCGGAGCTCAGCCGTCGGGCCACAGCGTGCCGTCAGCCGTGGCTCCGTGCTCGATCTGCTCGAGCGTCGCATCGGTACGCCGATCGGCAACCATCGCGTCGAGCGCTTCGACGATAGTCGGCGCCCACACACGTCGCAGGACCGCCGGCCGGCCTGACTCGTCCTCGAGCTCGGCCCAGTCGAGCGCCACCCGCGAGCCCTCGGACATCGTGATCTGGGCGCGCCAGCCGTGTGGACAGAGTTCGCTCATCAGTGTCCGGGCGCGCATTTCGGCGCCCAGCACCGCGTGGACGCGCCGCCGCTCGGCTCGGCGACCGCGCAGCGCGCGGCGAGCCCGGGGAACGAGCCGACCCAGTGCCCAGAGCACGAGCACACCGGCGCCCGCGCCGACCGCGAGCAGCAACACCGGATCGACCAGGCTGAAATGGCCCGGGTGCCAGCGCTCACCTCCGAACTGCACGAGGAACCTCAACACACGGGCAACTTATCGTTTGGCACCGAGCCGAGTCGACAATTCCCGGGCGAGCTCAGTTGCCGGTGCTCCGGGGAGCGCTCCTGGGTGCGGTCCGCGCAGGCTTGAGCTGAGCAGGATCGCGTCGGCCGCTCGCATCTGGTCCACGGTGAAGGACGCGACCCGCACCCGCATTCCGGCGGCGCCCGCCGCGGCGAGCAACCGCATCCGTGAGACCGAGGGCAGGATCCGCCCGTCCAGCGGCGGAGCCAGCAGCGTGTCGCCCCCGATGATCATCACGGCCGCGTAGCCGGCCTCGAGCACCTGCCCGTCCAGATCGCAGAACAGGGGTGTCGACCCCGGGCCTGACAGCGAGTCCACCAGCGCACGGTCGGCCCACTTGTGCGCGCCGAGCCCTCCGGGCAGGACCGCGGGGCAGAGCTCCGTCGTACCCGTCGCCGGCAGCGGGCGCGTCGAGACCCGCAGGCCGGTCGCGTCGAGCGCGATGCGCACGCCACCGCCGCCGCGTTCCGCGGCGGCAAGCTCGACCGCGTCCTCGATGCCGTCGGGCACCGCGATCCCCAGCGACGCGCAGCTGGCCCGTATGCGCGACAGATGGGCAGCGAGGTCCATCGGCCGTCCTCCGCGGACCAGGATCGTCTCGAACACCCCCCGCGAGGGGTCCGGACGGTCGCCGACGACGATTTTTCCCGCGCGCGCCGGCGCTCCAGACAGCGGAGGGCCCTCATCCACCCCAACGCCCGCCGCCACCGCGACCCCGCGCGCCTTCGCCAGCGCCTCCTGCACCTCCGCCTGCGGCACGGAATCCGAGACCACTCCCCCGCCGACCCCCAGCCAGAGTCGTGCTTTCCGCCGCTCGAAGGTTCGGATCGCCACGTTGAGCTCCAGCCCGGCGAACGGCGAGCATAGGCCGATCGCACCGCAGTAGACCTCGCGGGCGGTGGACTCGAGTTGATGGATCACGCGCAGCACCTGGACCTTCGGCGCACCTGTGACCGAGCCCGGGGGGAACGTCGCGCGCAGCAGCTCGGTATCGCCGGCGTCAGCGCGCAGCGTCCCGCGCACCGTCGAGACGAGGTGCCAGACCCCGGCGGCCGGCTCCACCTCCCACAGCCCCGAGGCGCGCACCGATCCGTATTCGCACACCCGGCCGAGGTCGTTGCGCATCAGGTCGACGATCATCACGTTCTCGGCCCGGTCCTTGGCACTATGGCCAGGGTCCGCGGCGGGGTCGAGCGCGGCGCGGTGCCCTTGATCGGCCGCGTCTCCACGGAGCGCCCCGGCGGCGCAGGAACAGCTCCGGGGAGAGACTGGCCACGGCGTGTTGCTCGCCGGCCACGTAGGCCGCATACGGCGGCTCGAGCTCGGTCGCCGCTCGCAGCCACAGGTCGAGCAGATCGCCGTCGATCGGACCCTCGAGACGCAGGCAGATGTTGGCCTGGAACACCTCGCCGTCGGCGATTCGCTGGATTGCCTCCGCGACCGCAGCGGCGTGACCGCGGGTCCCCGGGGCGGCGACTCGCAGGGGGCCCGCCGCCACGTCGGCGCTCCGCGGCGCGGGACCCTCAAGTCGTGCGCGCCAGGTGGCGAGGCGTTCACGGAGCACCGGCTCCCGCTCCTCGGTCCAGAGCGCCTCGAACCACCACCGTCCTTGCGCGTCGCAGCGGATCACGTGGTCGTGGTAGGCGAGATCGAACGACGGCATCGGCTCCGGGCGCGGGGGCGGCGGCGTCACCGGTTCGATGCGGGCGGCGAGCTCGAAGCCGAGCCAGCCGAACCAGCCCCCGCCGACCACATCGTCGGCGTCTGCGATATCCGCGTTCTCTATCTGGAGCGCCTCGATCGATCCCAGCAGGGCAAAGGGGTCCTCGTCGCGGCCGGCGAGCGCCGCCGGGTGCGAGCTCATCAGTAGCCCACCACCCGCCCACGCGCCAGCGAGGGCGACCGCGCGAGGCTCGCCGCGCAGCCAACGGGCCGCCACCAGCGGCTCGACCGCGCAGCGCAGCGGCTCACGGACCAGGCGGGCGGCGCTGGTCGAGACGGATGCAGCTGCAGAGCGACTACCCGGCATCGCGGATCATCCAGCGCAAGCTACCGGCCGACCACGACTAGGCTGGATACATGCCCGAATTACCCGAGGCCGAAAGAGCCCGTCAAACCCTGGAGGAAGTTCTCGGCCGCCGAATCGCCGGCGTCGACGACCGTGACAGTTACGTGTGCCGGCCCCACGCGCCCGGTGAGATCGCCGACGCGTTGGTCGGGCACAGGCTGGCTACCGCCCACCGGCGCGGGAAGTTCCTGTGGCTGGAGACTGACGATGGACCGACGCTCGGGCTGCACCTGGGAATGGCGGGACGAATTGTGCATCGACCCCGAGACCACCTCCGGCTGGGACCGCTTCACCGTCGAATTCGAAGACGGCGGCCGGTTCGTCCTCCGCGACAAGCGCCGGCTCGGCCGAGCGCTGCTCAATCCCGACTTCAGTCACGTCGGTCTCGACGCCGCCGACGTCAGCCGCAACGACTTTCGCCGCCTGGTGGGCCGCGGGCGCGCACCGGTCAAGGCCCGACTGCTGGACCAACACGCGATCTCCGGCGTCGGCAACCTGCTCGCCGACCAGATCCTGTGGCAGGCCCGGATCGCCCCGGGGCGGCTGGTCTCCGACCTGAGCGAAGAGGATCTCGACCGCCTGCGCCGCGAACTGCGCGGCGCCCTGCGTTCCGCGATCCGCCGCGGCGGCGCTCATACGGGACAGTTCGTCCAGGTACGTGGGGCCGAGGGCGCGTGTCCGCGCGACGGGCACCCCCTGGACCGGGCGACGATCGGCGGCCGGACCACGTACTGGTGTCCGGTCTGTCAGGTGTGACACCCCAAACTGGCAACCGCGGCCCTTCGCGGTTGCGTGCGGTGCTGATCGTCGCTTGCCTTGCCGTCTTGGTCGCGCTTGCCATCTCGATCGCTCGAGCACCGTCGGGCGCCCGCAAGCCAGCGCTGAGGCTGCGCACTCACGTCGCGACGAGGGCTCCCACCGTTGCCGCCGCCCAATCCCGGCCGTCGCCCGCGGTGCTCGACAGGATGGTGGGGCAAGAGATCATGGCGCGATTCTCCGGAACCTCGCCGGACGCTGAGCTGCTGTCACGAATCAAGGCCGGCCAAGTCGGCGGCGTGATCCTGTTCGGTGACAACATCGTTTCCCCGGCGCAGGCCAAAGCGGTCGTGAGCGCCCTGCAGGCGGCCGCGCAGGCCGGAAGCAATCCTCCGCTGCTGATCTCGACCGACCAGGAGGGCGGTCAGGTCAAACGGCTGCCTTGGGCGGCTCCGCACATGTCAGCTCAGGCGATGGGCGCCGGCCCCGGGGCCGTGGCTGAGCGAGCGGGCGAACAGACCGGAGCAGACCTGCGCGCCGTCGGTGTCAACGTCGACCTGGCCCCAGTCGTCGACGTCGCTCACTCAACCTCCTCGTTCATCTGGCGACAGAGCAGATCCTTCGGGCTGAGCGCCGGAACCGTCACCAACGCCGCGCTGTCGTTCAGCCTCGGGATGCAGTCACAAAACGTCGCCCCGACGGCCAAGCACTTCCCCGGTCTCGGAGGGGCCGATACAACCACCGACACCGCGCAGCAGACGCTGGACAGTCTGACCGAGGACCGCGCACCGTACGCAGCGCTGATCGGCAATCACATCCCGTTGATCATGGTCTCGACGGCGCGCTTTGCGAACCTCGACCCGTCCGGCACGCCGGCGGCCCTCTCCCGGCCCATCGTCACCGGCCTGCTTCGCGGGACGATGGGCTACCAGGGGGTCGTCATCACGGACGATCTTCAGGCTCCCACCAACTACAGCACCGCTGACGCCGCGGTCCGAGCGGTCGGCGCCGGTGTCGACATCGTGCTCGCAGGAGCCACCGAGGGCGGAGGCGCGGCGGCCTACGCCGCGATTCGCAGCGCTGCGGCCGCGGGCCGTATCCCCCTCTCCAATATCGAAGCCGCCGACCAGCGAATCAAGCTGCTCAAGCAGCGCTACGCGCAGGGCGGCTAGGTTCGGACGCGATCAGATGTAACGAACGGTCCTATGTCGTGGGCAGCTTGACCGTGAGGTTCGAGACCTGGACGGTGAACGCACCGTTGCTGGCCCGGTAGTAGGGGGCATCGCGGCCCAGCAGCTCGAGCTTGACCGTGTCACCGGCGGCGAACTGGTAGCCATTGCCGTGCAGCTGGAATTTCACCTGGCCGGTCTGGTTGCCGGTGAGCCGGTAGACACCACGGCTGATCAGCCGCTGCGTCCCGTCCGGCAGGACGTCCCAGAGGCGAGCGGTGAGCTCGCCGAACAGACCGACCGTGTTGACCGATGCGGTGATCGTCGGGAGACCCATCAGCGTGAACCCCGGGCTGGTCATCGTGTAGACCGCCGTCCCGGGGTCGGTCTCGGCCGCCACCGACTTGCAGGCGTCGGTCGTGCCGGCGATTGGGTCGAAGCCAGCCGCGATGGACGGATTGCCGCCGGCTGAGTCGACCGTCTGCGCCGCAGGCGAACCGAACGTCTGCGCGCCTGGATGTAGTGCGCTCCAGCTCGCCGCCGTATACGGGCCGCCGGCCGGGGCGCTGGCCGGGCACGTCTGGGTGTAGGCGGTCACGCTGCCGGAAGCTGGGGCGGTGCCCCGGCGGCGAAGCTTCGCGTCGAAGAACGCGGCGCCCTGGTCGTTGAACGCCTGATCGGTGTTGACCTTGTTCGATCCGCGGCTGTGGCCCAGGTCACCGAACTGCAGCGCGATGTAGCCGCCCGCCGCTCGCACCGCGTTGTAGATCCGCAACGACTGCTCGGGCGGGAACAGGTCGTCGGTCCAGCCGCTCTGGCTCAGCAGCGGCGCCGGGGTGCCGGGCAGGCCGTACCCCTGATGGTAGGTGTAGATCTGATCGGCGATGGCCTGGGCGTTGGGGCCGTAGGGCTCGCCCGCGTTGATCACGCCGTACCAGGTAGAGATGTCGGCCTGCGGGTCAGCCCCAGGCGGCGCGACGTATCCCTTCGACTGCCCGAGTGCGTAGAGACCGCTGACGTAGCTCTGGATCTCCACGCCGATCGGATTGCGACTCTGGGTGGGCGGGGCGACTTGCGTATCCAGAAAGCGCCCGTTCGGGAGCAGGGAATCGACCAGATCCGACCATGGCCAGCGAGGAAAGGCAGCGCGGATCGCGAGCTTCTGGCCGCTCGGGCTGGTCCACGGGGCGAAGCTGCCGTCGGGCAACCGAATCCGGTTCTTCAGGTAGGCCAGCTCGATGCTCTGCCCGCCGCCGTACGAGATCCCGGTCACGCCCAGCGCGCCGGGGTCCGAGATGTGCTGATCGACCAGCTGGCCGAGGAGCACCTGCGTATCCCGGGCCTCGTACCGCTGATCGGCCAGATGGATCCAGCCCATGGCGCAATCCGGAGTGCGGGAGCTGACCGAGCCGCACGAGTTGCCCCACCCGCGCGAGCTGTAGTTGACCACCGCGTAGCCATGTTGGGCGTAGTAGACGTTGTTGTAGTCGTAGGTCTCGTTTCCATCACCCGCCGCGGTGCTCGACTCAAACGACGTCTTGTCGTTGCCCCAGCCGTGGAGCATGACAATCGTCGGGAACGGGCCGTTGCCGGTCGCCGGGAGCGTCACGTCGACATCGAGCGGAACCCCGTCGAAAGATGGGACACGTTGAGGCAGGGTCGTCGTGGGACAGAACAGGACGCCGTCTTGGGGCGTGCAGGGATGCCCCCAAGGGGCCGGTGCCGCGCCGGCCGAGGCCGCGCCGACCAACGACATTGCGCCGACCAGGACTAGCGCCGTGACGAGGCGTCCAACAACGGGGATCCGACCGGTTGCTCGGTTCATCTGTCTCTCCTCCTGCAGGGGCTCAGAGCCACGCTACCCGTGAGGCACCAGAAACTAGCGTAGTTCAGCGAGGCGTGGGCCGGCACTCCGCAGCGGTGTTGCGTGTCCGCATGCTGACGTCGGCGAGATAACTGCGGTCGGTGTCTAGTCGCCGATGCCGGGGATACCTGGGTAAACCCAATCCGGAGGTGGAGATGCTTCTCGCCCTTGCCCTCATCCTGTTGATCATTGCCGTCGCCGGCGGCGTGGTGGTTCACCCGCTTTTGTTCCTGCTTGCCGTCGTGGCCATCCTCGTCGTGTTCACCCACCGCGGAGGCCGGCGCGGACTGGTGCGCTGACCCGGCAGTCTGATCTGTGTGGCCGGACCGCCGCGACGGTGGCCGGCCAACAGGTCAGGTCATTGCCGCGACGAGGCGGTGGTGGCGCAGCTCGGTCGGCGGCGCGCCGTGGAGGACCCAGACCCCGTCGTCACTTCGACTGAGCGAACCGGAGCGGCCCAGGTCCCCGATGGCGGTGGTCACCGACGGTCGGTGGGCGCCGATCAGGTCGGCCAGACGCTGGTGGGACAGCGGGAGAGGCACCGCAATGCCGTCCATCCGCACACGTCCCCACCGCTCGGCCAGGTGCCAAAGCGTCAGCAGCAGGCGGTCATCGACCCGCTGGTGATGGGCGATGGCGAGCGTCACCGCGAGTGCATGCGCCCGGCGGGTCCCCCGTGCGAACAGCTCGACGCCCAGCTGCGGCCAAGGGTTCATGCGCACCACCAGGCTGTGGTCAAGCACGGCCAGCCGAGTCGGCTCGAGCACCATCCACCCCACCTCGGCCTGCACGTGCGAGCCGTCCCCGTCCCAGCGCCACGGGCGCAGCACGTCTCCCTGACCGAGCAGCTCGATGCAGTTTCGTCCGAGTACATCGACCTCGCGGGCGAGAAGTCCCTCGATGATCATGAAGCCGCGATGGTGCTTGTCGGTCTCGACGGCATTGGCGGCGTCCCAGGCACCCGGTGACAGCCTCCGCTCGCGGGTCAGCGCCTGCCGGCGGGCACGCTCACGCTCGCCTGGTTCGAGGAGCTCCGCCAGGTCCGGGTCGGCGTCGACGATGCTGATCAGATCGGTGAGCGAACCCACGGCTGCTCAGGCTACCCGCAATAACATTCGGCCACGACAGCTGAGAGGAGCGAGATGGATCGGGATTGGACTACCGAACGTGGTGCGCGGCCTGGAGCGGGCGGCGTCACCCGATCCCGCCCAGGTGGAGCTGCTGGCCGAGGCAGCCGGGTTGTAGTCGCGCTCAGCCGGTGTTGCGTAGCCCGCTGGCGATCCCGTTGATCGTCATCAGGCTCACCCGCCCCAGTTCCTCGTCATCGTCCCCGTCGCCTCTGCGCAACCGGGACAACAGCTCGATCTGGATGAACGAAAGCGGGTCAACGAACGGGTTGCGGCGATCGATCGAAGCCTGAAGCACCGGCTCACCGTCAAGCAGGCGCTGGTTGCCGCGGACCTGCAGGAGCTCGGTCCGCGCCAGTTCGAACTCGTTGGCGAGTTGATCCCAGATGCGATCGCGCGCCGCGGTGTCGTCCCAGAGCTCGGTGTAGCGCCGGGCGATCCGCAGGTCAGCCTTGGCCATCGCCATCTCGGCGTTGGCCAGCAGCGTGGCGAAGAACGGCCAGTTCTCGGCCATCTCACGCAGCAGGTGCACGCCATGGCGCTCGCGGGCGGCGGCGAGCGCGGTCCCCAATCCGAGCCACGCGGGCAAGACGATCCGCGACTGGGTCCACGAGAACACCCACGGGATCGCCCGCAGGTCATCGATGCCGCCCGCCTCGCTGCGCTTGGCCGGACGTGACCCCAGACGCAGGCGGGAGATCTCCTCCAGCGGCGTGACGGCGGCGAAGAACTGCGGGAACTCCGGGTCGTCGTGGACGACGCTGCGGTACACCGCGGCCGAGCGGTCGGCCATCTCCTGCACGACCTCGTCGTAGAGCTGCGCACGATCGTCGGAGACGGGCCCAGCCGCCCTCGAGTCGACGGCGATCGGCACGCTGGCGGCCAGTGCCGCGCTGGTGGCGAGCTCCAGCTCGCGGTGCGCGATCTCCGGGACGGAGAACTTCGCCGCCAGCACCTCGCCCTGCTCGGTCATCTTCAGGCGGCCCGCAACGGTTCCCGGCGGGAGGGCGAGGATGGCGTCGTTGGTGGGGCCGCCGCCCCGGCCAATTGCGCCGCCGCGGCCGTGGAAGTACATCCAGCGGGCACCGTGGCCGGCAATCACCTCCGAGAGCTGCGTCTGGGCGAGGTAGGCCGCCCACCCGGAGGCGACGTAGCCCACGTCCTTGTTGGAGTCCGAGTAGCCGATCATCACCTCCTGCTCGTCCCCGACCGACCGCAGCGCCTCGCGGTAGATCGGTTCACGCAGCAGCCGATCCATCGTCTCGGGGGCGGCGTCGAGCGTCGCGCCGGCCTCAAACAGCGGTACCACCCGCAGCCATGCCCGCTCGCCGCCGGCACCGGCCAGACTCGCCTCCTTCATCAGCAGCAGCACTTCGAGCAGGTCGGCGGGACCCTCCGTGCCCGAGACGATGTAGGACTGGATCGCCCCCTGGTGAACGCCGGAGAGGGCGGTGCGGAGCGCCCGGAAGGTCTCGATCGTCTCTCGCGTGCCCTCGGAGAACCCGGCAATATCGGCCGGCACCAGCGGACGCCGGTCGGCGATCCCCGTCAGGAGCAGCGAGATCCGCTCGTCATCGGAAAGCCCCTCATAGTCGTCGCAGATCTCGAGCGTCGCGTAGATCTCGGCCAGCGACCGGCGGTGGACCTTGGCGTGCTCTCGGATGTCGAGCCGAGCAAAGTGAAACCCGAACACCTCGACCTCACGGATCACGTCGTGCAGATCGCCGGCGGCGGCGAAGGCGCCGGCCCCGTCGCGCAGGGAGCGCTCGACCACCCGCAGGTCGGCCAGCAGCTCACCGGGTTCGGCGTAGGCCCCGGGATCGCCCCGGCGCGTCGCCCGGACCCGTTCGCGTACGAACGTCAGCGCACGACGGTATGGCTCCTCCGGGTTGATCTGCGCCAGCTGCGCGGCCCAGTCCGGAAACAGCTCGGTGCCGGCCGAGAGGATCGGCTCAAGCCGCGGCGCCGGGCCGCTGACCCGCTCGGAGATCGAGAGCCGGCCGGCCAGAACGCCAACCCTTGCCTCGAGGAGCCGCAGGCACTGCTCGCGCATCAGCTCGAGCGCCTGCTCGGTCATCCCCGGTGTCACGTAGGGATTGCCGTCGCGGTCACCCCCGATCCATGATCCGAAGCTGAGCAGCCCCGGAACGTCGATTTCCGCGTCGGGGTAGAACTCGGCCAATGCCTCCTCCAGGTCCCGATAGATCTGAGGCACCGTTTCCGCCAGCGTGGAGGTGAAGTGGATCAGGCCCCCGCGCACCTCGTCCAACACGGTCAGCGACGTCGCTCGGAGCTCGTCGGACCCCCATAGCTCCTGGACGGTGGCCAACAGCCGGCGCCGCGCGCGCGCTGGATCGGCATCTGAAACCTCATCGAGCTCGCGCAGGACACCGAACACCCGTGCCAGCTTGTTGATCGTCGTACGCCGGCGCGATTCGGTGGGGTGGGCGGTCATCACCAGCCGCAGCTCGGCGCCACGGAGAAGCTCGGCCACCTCGGACGCCGCCGTTCCCCGCGCCGCCAGCTCGGAGATCACCTGGCGCAGCGACCCGGGCCGCGGCGCCGGTGCGTCCCGTACGTCCCGGCGCCTGATCCGGCGCACGCGCTCGTTGTCCTCGGCGAGATTGACGAGCTGGAACCAGCGGGTCAACGAGCGAACGAGGACCTCCGTCTGTCCGAGGTCAAGTCCGGCCACCAGCTCCGCCAGGCGGTCCGCGGCACCCTCGTCGCCACCACGTGCCGAGCGGCCCAGCGCCACGGCGTCGTCGAGCAGCCGAACCGCTGCGTCACCGTCGCTGGCCCGGATCACGTCGTGCAGGACGTCGGCCAGAAGCTTCTCGTCACGGGCATGCTCAGGGCGCTGAGAGCCGGCCTGGTCTTCGGTGAAGGGCACCATCACCGCGGAATGGTCACAGCCGAGCCACGCAGACGTCGGGCCGGTGACTCAGCCCGTGAGGAAATCGGCGGCGCGGTCGATGGCCTGCCGAGCCGCGGGCAGCACGGCGCCAAACACCTGGAAGTCGTGCCACAGCCCGGGGTGCTGCTCCAAGGTGACCGTGACGCCGGGCGACGCCGCCAGCCGCTTTGAGTCGCCGAGCAGGATCTCGTCCGAGCCCACTTGCACCAGGATCGGCGGCAGGCCGCGAAGGTCCGCCAGCACGGGCGAACCGCCGGGGTCCCCTGGGTCTCGCCCGTTCAGGTACAAGCAGGCCCAGCGCCGCAGCCCGCCGGGCGTGAGCACCGGGTCGACCTGGGCGTGCGCGGCGACCGCGGGATCGACGAGGCGCAGATCCAGCCAGGGCGAGATCAGCAGGAGCGCCCGGGGCAGGGGCAGCCCCTGCTCACGCAGTTCCACCGCACAGGACAATGTCAGTCCGCCCCCGGCGGAATCCCCAGCGATGGCAATGGCCCGCGGGTCGACGCCGCTGCCGAGCAGCGCGCGGTATGCGCTGATCGCATCCTCGCGCGCGGCGGGGAACGGGTGCTCGGGGGCCAGCCGGTAGTCGAGCGCGAGCACCTCAGCGGCGGCGGCACTGGCCAGGCGAGAGGTGAGGGCCCGGAAAGACCGGGGCGAGCCCACCACGTATCCCCCGCCGTGGAGGTAGAGAATCGTCATATCGGGCATGCGGTTCGCGGGGCGCAGCAGCTCGGCCGGCACACCGCCGGCACGAACACGCGACACGTCGACGCGGACCCCCGGCAGAGGCCGACCAGCCGACTCGAAGACGGCCCGCTGGACGCCGACCGGGACGCGCGGACCGAGCCAGGGCCGCAGCCCGTAGCGCAGCCCGGCCTGGGCCAGGGCCTCCCGGTGGCGGCGGCGCTCGCTCATGGGCGCCTTGCCGACGGGGTTGCGCGGAAGTTCGTCGAGGGATACCACGTCAACGCTGGACCCTAAACCGCAACGCGTTTTCCCGCACGTGAGACCGGCTGGCGATGGCTAGGATCGTGCCATGGCATCTAAAACGTGGTTCATCACCGGAACATCACGCGGCTTTGGCCGCGAGTGGGCAATTGCCGCGCTCAAGCGTGGTGATCGGGTCGCCGGCACCGCGCGGGATACGAGCACGCTCGACGATCTCGTCACCGAGTACGGCGAGGCTTTCCTCGCCCTGCCGCTCGACGTAACCGACCGCGCGGCGGCCTTTGACAGCGTTCGCCGAGCGCACGAGCACTTCGGCCGGCTCGACATCGTCGTCAACAACGCCGGCTACGGCCAGTTCGGCATGGTGGAGGAGCTGAGCGAGCAGGAGGCGCGCGATCAGATCGAGACCAACCTGTTCGGCGCCCTGTGGGTGACCCAGGCGGCACTCCCGTTTCTGCGCGAGCAGGGCAGCGGCCACATCATCCAGGTGTCCTCGATCGGCGGGATCTCCGCGTTCATGGGCATCGGCATGTACCACGCCTCGAAGTGGGCGCTCGAGGGGATCAGCCAGTCGCTGGCCCAGGAGGTCAAGGACTTCGGCATCCACGTGACGTTGATCGAGCCGGGCGGGTTCTCCACCGACTGGGGCGGCGCCTCCGCCAAGCACGCGGAGCCGCTCGAGGCGTACGCGTCGATCCACGAGGCCTCGCAGCAGCGGCGCCGGCAAGCCGAGCCCGGCGACCCGACCGCGTCGGCCGAGGCGATCATGCGGGTCGTCGACGCCGAGTCGCCGCCGCTGCGGGTGTTCTTCGGCACCGCGCCGCTGCCGATCGCCGAGCGGGACTACGCCAGCCGGCTGGAGAACTGGCGCGAATGGCAGCCCGTGGCCGAACTGGCCCAGGGCGGTTCCCCGCGCAGCTAGACGGTTTGTTGACCCGGGCGAGCGGGCGCTGCCTGCTCGCCCGAGCGGGCGGCCACCGAGTCGAAGATCCCGGTGATCCGTTCGAGAACGCGGACGGCGCTCTCCAGTTCCTCATCGGAGATCCCCGCCATCCGCTCCTCCCAGGTCACCTGCCACTCGGCGAGCTTCCCCTCGAGCAGCTGCCAGCCCTCCGCAGTCAGCGACACGTTGCACACGCGGCGGTCCTCCGTGCTGCGTCGGCGCTGGACGATGTTCGCCGCCTCGAGCTGATCGAGCATCGCCGTCATGGTCGCGGGGTTGAGGTCAGCGCTTTTGGCCAGGTGCCCGGCGGTCATCTCGTGCTCGCGCCCGAGCGCGGCGAGTGCGCGGATCTGGCCATGGGTGAGCTCTCCCGCGCGTTGATGATCGCGACTGCGCAGCCGCCGCTCGGCGCCGAAGACCTGACCGAGGGCCCTGCGGAGCTCCTCGATCCTGACTCGCGTCCCCGCAGGGGTGGGCGCCGGGCGACTCACGCCGCCTCGAGCAGTGGGGCATCGTCGGGAAGGATGTTGCCGGTGGCCGGCGGGCACTCTCCCCGGTGGCGCGCGCGGCGCTCGATGCGGGCCAGCAGCAGCGTCGGCAGCAGCGCCACCACGGTCACTCCCATCACCCACCAGTAGGTGCTGGCAAAGCCTGAGGCCAGCCCGGCCGCGGTGTGCGCGCCGTGCTGGATGTGCCCCTGGAGGACGACGGCGATGATCGCGGTGCCGAGCGAGCCGCCGACCCGCTGCAGGACCGTGAGCTGCGGGCTGGCGTCGTTGACCTGTTCCTTGGTGAGCACCGAGAAGGCGGCGGTCATAGCGGGCATGATGGCCAGCCCGACGCCAATGCCGCGGAAGATCATCGCGGCGCCGATCAGCGTGAACGGCGTAGTCGCGGCGATGAGTAGGAACGGGACCGTGGCCGCGGTGAGGATCAACCCGCCCAGCAGCGATGTACGGCCGCCTCCGAGTCGCTCAGTCAGCCGCCCGGAGAGGAACATCCCCAGGCCGCCGCCAATGCCCTGCGGAATCAGCAGCAGACCGGTTTGGATTGCGCTCTGCCCGCGCACAGTCTGGAAGTAGAGCGGCAACAGGATCATCGCCCCGAACAGCGCCGCGCCGAGACAGAAAGTCACGATCGTCGCGGCGCGAAAGGCCGGGTTGGAGAACAGGCTGAGGTCGAGAAGTGGATGCTCGGTGCGCCGCGAGCGGATCACGAAGAGCGCCAGCAATATGGCGCCGGCGAGCGACCGGGAGCAGCACCGAGGAAGCGGTCAGGCTGCCGGCCGCCTCGCTCTCCGACAGGCCGTAGGTGATCCCGACGACCCCGGCGGCCGCGAGCACGAGCCCGATCACGTCGAGCTTCCCCGCCTTCTCGATGCCCGCCTCATCGTGCGGGAGCAGACGCAGGGCCATGAACATCGTAAGTGCGCCGACCGGGACGTTGATCAGGAAGATCCACTGCCACCCGGCCGTTTGGAGCAGCAGTCCACCGAGCGTCGGGCCGAACACCGGGGCCAGCACGATCGGGACCCCGACCAGGCTCATGACCTTGGCGAGGTTGCGCGGACCGGCGGCCTTGACCAAGATCATCTGCCCGATCGGTGTCAGCATGCCGCCGCCGACGCCCTGGATCACCCGGAAGGCGATCAGCTCACCGCTGTTGGTGGCCAGCGCACACAGCGCGGAGCCGGCCGTGAACACGACCAAGGCGATCAGGTAGAGACGCCGGGCGCTGTAGCGCCGCACGGCCCAGCCGGTGACCGGGATCACGGCGGCCAGCGACAGCAGGTATCCGGTGATCACCCATTGGATCTGACCCAGCGACGCATGCAGGTCTCCGGAAAGATCGTGCAACGCGACGTTGACGATCGTCGTATCGAGCACCGACATGATCGCGCCGAGGATGACCACGACCGCGACCCGCTTGACGTGGGGTTCGATGCCGGAGGATGTTGGCTTGGTTGCGGTAGAAGCTGCCTGATTCATTTGATGGCAAAATGTTAGCTGACGAAAGTTTTGTTGTCAATACAACTCTGCGACGTGCCACGCACGCCGCTCTCCGCTAGCAATAGACCTCGGTGCCGGTTGTCAAAGGCTCAGCCGATCAGCTTGGCCTCCAGCGCGATCTCGCCGACGCCGGCCAACGCCCGGGACACGGGGCAGTTCTGCTTGGCCTCCGCCGCGTAATCCGCGAACTGCTGCTGGTCGATGCCGGGCACCTTGCCTTCGGTGGCCAGGTCGATCTTGGCGATCGTCGGGGCGCCGTCGACGACCCGCAGATGCACTCTGGTGTTGGTCTTGATCGACTCGGGGGTATGGCCGGCCTCGGCGAGGATGTTGCTGAGCGCCATCGAGAAGCAGCCCGCATGGGCGGCGCCGATCAGCTCCTCCGGGTTGGTGCCCGGGTCATCCTCGAAACGGGTGGCAAACGAGTACTTGCCATCGGTGAACAATCCGCTGGCGACCGACATCCTTCCGGCGCCTTGCTTGAGGTCCCCTTGCCACTCTGCCGTTGCCTCGCGCGCTGCCATGTCGACCTCCCTGTTGTCCGTGATGTCGGTGTCCGTCCGATGCTAGTCCCGGACGTCGCTCGCACCGGGTCCGCCCGCCCGCCGGACCGACGGACTCCGTAGGCTCTGCGCTGTGGTGCTCGAGACCGAGGCTCTCCCCGCCAACCACGTCACCGAGCCGTTCCGTCCCGTCGCGAGCGCTTTCTCGCGCTTGGTCGGACGCGGGGCCGGCGGTGGCGCGCTGGCGGTGCGGGTCCGCGGCCAGACGGTGGTGAGCCTGTGCACGGGGACAGCCGATCGCGACGGTAGGCGACCCTGGACACCGGAGACGTTGGCGATCAGCTTCTCCACCACCAAGGGCGCCGCCTCGGCGATCGTGCACCGGCTGGTCGACCGCGGGGAGCTCGGTTACGACGATCGTGTCGCGGCGCACTGGCCGGAGTTCGGAGCCGGCGGCAAGGACCGCGTCACCGTCCGTGAACTCCTGACCCACCGCGCGGGACTCCACAGCGTGCAGGCGGTCGCCCACCGGGCCGAGGACCTGCTTGATCATCTGATGATGGAGGAGCGACTCGCCGCCCGGAGCGTGGTTGCGCCAACCGCGCGTTCGGCCTACCACGCGATCACCTACGGCTGGCTGGTCGCCGGGCTGATTCGTCGCGTGACCGGCCGCGGCCTCGGCGAGCTCGTCCAATCAGAGCTGGCGCAACCGCTGCGCACCGACGGGCTCAACATCGGCGCACCGGCCGACATCCGCGGGAGGGTGGCCGAGCCGGTCGGATCGGCGCTACGCCAGCTCGGCTCGGTGGCGAGCATCCTCGCGCCGGTTTGGACGCGCGCGCGGTCGGGACGCGCGCCCTATGAAGCGCTCCATATCTCCGGGTTTCACCGTCTGTTCGAGGGTCCCGAGCCGCCGATCTGGACCACCGAGATGCCGGCCGTCAACGGGATGTTCAGCGCCGATGGCCTGGCCCGGCTGTACGGCGCTCTGGCCAATGGCGGCCGCGACGGGGACGCCGTCCTCCTCTCCCCCGCCGCCACCCGAACGCTGGGACGCGTCCAGCTGCGGTCGGCCGATGCGGTCCTTGGACTGCGGATGCGCTGGCGCCTGGGCTACCACCAGGCGTTCGGTGCCGGACGAGGCGCTCCGCAGGCCTTCGGGCACTACGGCTACGGCGGGTCCGGGGGCTGGGCCGATCCGACGCTCGGCCTGTCGGTCGGGTTTGTGACCAACCGGATCGGCTCGATGACCACCCCGCTCGGGGATCTCACCCTGTTCCGGCTCAACCGGATCGTGCGTGAGTGTGCCGCGGCGAGCCGCTGGGCGTCGTCCTCGGTCTAGCCCGGCACCTGGCCGGACTGCACCGAGCCGGCCGCCGATCAGGCGGCGATCGCGGGCCGCCGGGCGCCCGTGATGCGCTCGTGCAGCTTCTCGAGCGCGAGTCGCTGACGGCCTTTGACGGTGCCCACGGGCACACCGATCTTCTGGGCGATCTCGCCCTGCGAGAGCCCGTTGAAGAAGCTCAGCTCGATCACCTGGCGCTGCTTGGCCGGAAGCGAGGTGAGGAGATCCCGCGTTCCGCGGGCCTGCTCACGCGCGACGACCTGCTCGTCTGGACGCGCCGGGTCCTCGAGGCGACCGGCCAGCGAGTCATCGAACTCGACGTCGTAGCGGTGCTTGGCGTGCTTTCTAAGTGAGTCGATCGCCCGGTGGCGGACCATCGAGAGCAGCCAGGTCTTCACCGCCGCGCGTTGTGGATCAAAGCCCGAGGCCGAGCGCCAGAGCCCGAGGAACGCATCCTGCGTCACCTCCTCGGCGACCGCCGGCTGTTTGGTGATGTAGAGCGCAAGCCCGAAGGCTTGGCCGCTGTGGCGCTCGTACAGCTCCTCAAAGGCGCGGACATTGCCGGCGGCGACCTGGGAGGCGAGCTCTGCGTCGAGGGCTTCGGTGAGCGATGAGATCTGCATGTGGTGAGCACTGTATAGCATCTGTATAGCTTTTGTCTAGTGAAGGTCTAGATCCGGTAGGCTTGTCACCATGAGCCAGAGCGGACGCCTGCGAATCGGGGCGCTGAGTAAGCGGGTCGGTGAGAGCCCCGAGGTGCTGCGGGCTTGGGAGACCCGCTACGGACTCGTCGTGCCCGAGCGCACCCCCGGGGGCCTGCGGCTGTATTCGGAGCTCGACGAGCGACGCATCCGTGCGATGCAGCGCCACATCGCCGGCGGGCTCTCAGCCTCGGAGGCCGCACGGCTGGCCAAGCTGGTCGAGGACTCCGACAGCCTGCCGGGATCCGGCCCGACCCTGTCGGACCTCGGCGCCGCCCTGGAGCGCAGCTTCGACGCTCTGGATGAGCCCGAAGCCCAGCGCACGCTTGATCGTCTATTCGCCTCGGTCAGCCTCGAGTCGGCCCTGGCCGGGGTCATCCTCCCATTTCTGAATCGACTCGGCCGGCGCTGGGCCGGCGCTGAGGTGAGCGTTGCCCAGGAGCATTTCGCCAGCAACGTCGTGGGGGGACGGCTGCGCGGACTCGCGCGCGACTGGGGCGCCGGCGTGGGGCCCAGGGCGGTGCTGGCCTGCCCGCCCGCCGAGCGTCACGAGCTCGGGCTTCTGTGCTTCGGTCTTGTGCTGCGCGCGCGTGGCTGGCGGATCACCTACCTCGGTGCCGAGACCCCGATGGCAGAAATCGCCTCAGCGCTCGACGACACCCCATCGGTGGTGATCCTCGCCGCCGTTGACTCGCAGCGTTTCGAGGACGTCGCCCAGCAGATCGTGGAACTGGCCACGCTCACCAGCGTCGCCATCGGCGGCGCGGGCGCATCGGGCGTCCTCGCCGAGCGACTCGGGGTCGAGGCGCTCAGCGACGATCTGGTCGAGGCTGCGACGCGGCTGGTCCCCTGACCGGACGGGGCCGTTCCGTGTCAAGATTCCCGGGCCTTCGATGCGTCCCGTCGTTGACCTCGCCTTCGTCCAGGAGCGACGCTCCGACATCGTCCTCGCCGACGTGCGCTGGTACCTGGACGGCCGCTCCGGGCGCGCCGCCTACGATCAGGGGCATCTGCCCGGAGCGGTGTTTGTCGAACTCGAGCGCTGGCTGTCCGGCTCCCCCAGCCCCGAGGCCGGCCGCCATCCACTCCCCGCGCCGTCGGTGTTCGCCGAAGGGATGGCCCGGCTTGGCATCGGCGACGAGGACATCGTCGTGGCCTATGACGACGAGGGAGGCGTGATCGCCGCCCGTCTGGTCTGGATGCTCCGGGCCACGGCGCACGAGGCTGCGCTGCTCGACGGCGGGCTGAACAGCCACGACGGTGAGCTGGAGCTCGCTCCGGGCGAGCGCCCCGCCGCGGTGTTCACGCCGCGGGCATGGCCAACCGAGCGGCTCGCCGAGATCGAAGACACCGTGGACGCAGGCGCAGTGGTGATTGACGCGCGCAACCGTGACCGCTACCGAGGCGAGCACGAGTCCCTGGATCCGCGGGCCGGACATATCCCGGGGGCGGTCAATGTGCCCTGCCGGGAAAACCTCGACCGGGATGGACGCCTGCTGCCCGTGGGCGAGCTCCGGCGGCGGTTCTCGGCCGCCGGCGTCGGGCCGAGCGTCAAGATCGTCTCCTACTGCGGCTCGGGAGTCACCGCGTGCCACAACCTGCTGGCGATGGAGCACGCGGGGCTCGGTGTGGGCAGGCTCTACCCCGGGTCCTGGTCTCAGTACAGCCACGCGCGCGACCGACCGCTCGCCACGGGACCGGATCAGACATAGACTTCGGCCGGTTGGCGTCGAACATGGGAGCGAGATGCACAGTCGCGGACGGTTCACCTGGTCATTGATCCTCGGGTTGCTCGCCGTTTTGGCGTGGGCCTCAACCGCGCTGGCGCAGAGCCCGCACGTGCACGGCGTCCACCGAGTCCCCCACGCGCCCGCCGCCGGGGCTCAGCCGACGACCTCACCGCCCCACGCGGCGTCTGCCCAGGCTCTGGGCAGCACCTCGCCGCTGCTGGCCAACTTCAACGGAGTCAGCAGCCGCGACAGCGCCGTGACCAACTTCGGCGCCGAGTTCGAGCCACCCGATCAGGGGCTGTGCACCGGCAACGGCTACGTGGTCGAGATGGTCAACTCCGCCTACACGGTGTATACGCCCAACGGCAGCGTGGTCACCGGTCCGTTCAACGTCAACGGTCCCTTCGATGAGGGGCTGACTGAGTTCACCAGCGATCCTCGTTGCCACTACGACGCGGCATCGCACACGTGGTACGCGGTGATCCTGTTCATCAGTGCCGACAACACCACCTCGCGGGTCGACCTCGCGGTTAACACTTCCGGCGACCCCACCAAGGCCTGGACGACGTACCGGATCGACACCACCAGCATGGGTGGATCGAGCGGCCCCAAGCATCCCGGATGCCCCTGTTTCGGCGATCAGCCCACGCTGGGAATAGACGCCTTCAATGTCTACATCACCACCAACGAGTTCTCGATCCTCGGGCCCGAGTTCAACGGCGCCCAGATCTACGCCATCCCACGGAGCGATCTGACGACGGCCGGGCCGCCGAGCGAGCCGGCCCACTTCGTCCACTTCGACAAGCTCAACATCGGCGGCGCTCCGGCTGCATCGGTGCAGCCGGCGTTGACCACCGGCTCCGCCCCGGCTGAGTATTTCCTCAGCTCGCTTGACCCCAACGGCACCTTCGACCAGCGAATCGGTGTCTGGGCCCTGACCAACCGGGCCGGGATCGCCACCGGCACCAAGCCGACGCTCTCGAGCGTGGTCATGCCCTCTGAGGCCTACGGCCCGCCGCCGCCGGCCCAGCAGAAGGGCTCGACCAGCCTGATCGACGCCGGCGATGACCGCATGCAGCAGGTCCAATTCATCGGCGGGCACATCTGGGGTGCACTGGGCACCTCGGTGACCATCGCCAACGATCCGGCCCCACGCGCCGGGGTCGCCTGGTTCAAGGTCTCGCCGACGCTGAACAACGGCAAACTGACCGCAGCCAGCGCTCAGCAGGGCTACGTCGCGTTGGCCGGGAATTACCTGCTCTACCCGGCGATTCAGTCCTCGCCGGGCGGCAAGACCGTGCTGGTGTTCAGCCTGTCCGGCGCGAGCCGGTATCCGAGTGCGGCCTACTCGGTGCTCGACGCCGGTGCGTCCGCCTTTGGTCCCGTCAGCGTCGCCGCGGCCGGCACCGGCCCCTACGACCCCAACGCGACGCGCTGGGGCGACTACTCATGGGCGGTTCTGGACCCCTCGGGTAAGTCGGTCTGGGGTGCCACCGAGTACATCCCGCCGAAGGCCAGCCAGACCGCCGACGGCCGTCGGAACTGGGGTACGCGGGTGTTCCAGGTGGCGACTCCGTAGGACCGCGCATCCGGTAGGCCCGCCGCGCGGGCCGGCCTACCGGATGCCGCTGTCGAAGTTGATCGTCACCCGCGTGAAATGATGCGCTTCCACGGTGATCGTCTGGTCGGACGCGCGCGGGAACGGGACGCCGTTTGTGGGCTCGAGCTTGTAGCGGCCGGCGCGCAGCCGAACCGTGAACCGCCCGTCGGCGCCGGAGTGTGCGCGGATGACGATCCGGTTGGACGGCTCGCGACGGACGACGATCGTGGCCCGGTACGGGCGCTCGCAGGTCCGCCCCGGGCGCTGAACCGGGCACGTCGGTCCGTAGCGGACGAGGCCGCGGACACCGGAATCGGGGCGGGCCGGCGCGGCGGCGGCGCCGCCTAGGGCTCCGAGCCCTTCCACGCTGAGGCTGGCGGCCAACGTCACCGCGCCGATGGTTTGCCAGCTCGGTCGCATTGGAGGATGATCGAGGATGCCGCGCGCCGGCGCAAGCCGGGGCTAACCGAAGACGTGCGCGACCGCTTGACCTTGGCCTTGACCTCCCCGACATCTCGTGGCTGCTGATCACCGAGATCTGCGTGAACTCGGCCGGGCGGCCGGTACTGGCCTCCGAGGACGCGAGCTCCGCGCGCACTGCCTCTCGTTTCCCGGTAGCGAGGAGACGTTTCCGTTCGGCCCCGAGACCTCCGCGTTCAAGGTGGCCGACCGAATCTTTGCCCTGTCTCGTCTCGCCGCGGACCCGCTGAGCATCAGCCTCAAATGCGAGCCGCCGCTGGCCGAGCAGCTGCGCAAGGCTCACGCCGCGGTGACGCCTGGCTATCACCTCAACAAGCGCCACTGGAACACCGTGATCGTCGACGGATCACTGCCGGCGCAGATGATCCGCGACATGGTCGAGGACTCCTACGACCTGGTGGTGAGCCAGCTCTCCCGGGCGCGCCGGCGCGCACTGACCTGGCGCGGCGAAGCCTGAGCGCTCGGCGCGGTTACTGCTTGAACGCGATCGTCTTGGACCTCGCGGCCTTGCAGACGTAGATCGTTCCGGCCGTGCCCTCGGAGCGCTGCCTCGCCTTGGCGTAGAAGTGGCCCAGCGAGATCCCGGCCGAGCCGGAGACCGTCAGCTTCCACCTGCCGTCAGACGCCGTGGTGGCCGTGCCGAGCTTGAGACCGCTCTTCCGGTAGAGCACGACCTTGCGTCCAGCCTCGCAGGCGGAGTTGCTCGAGGTGACCCGGCCCTTGAAGCTGAGGCCCTTATCCGAGATCGAAATGTGCGATCCGATCTTGACCGTGTGGGTGGCCCCGGCGATCGTGGCGCCGGCCCCGAAAACCGCCGAGGTGCAGAGGACAGCTGCAGCGAGCTTGGTGCATCCCGTGGCCATTTCGTCTCCCCTTGACTTGGCTTGTGCTCAGTGGAGTATCGGCCGCCGGGCCAGCGCGGTCAAGTGCGGTCGGTGGCTCTCAGCGCGCCCCGCC
>CAWJOL010000006.1:0-138724 GCA_963844475.1 uncultured Solirubrobacterales bacterium
TCATATCTAGTGACGAAGGAGCAGGCACCCTCGCGTGACGACACGGCCAGCTCCGGCGGTGTCAAGAAGTCCGCTGTGTTTACCTGCGTCACGCCTGAATCCAGGTTGCGCCACACGACCGCCGTTGTCGCGAGATTGGATTCCGCAGTAACCGAACAGGCGGTTCGCGCAATGGTCTGCTTGGGCAGTGACACCGGCCGTCATTTAAACCGCCAGCGGCCAGCAGGCTGACGACGTAGGTTGGATTCATCGCGCCCTCTCGGGTCGACATGGTCCAGACGACGATCCTTCGTGCACCCTTGCACACGCGCGAGCGCGAGCCGTGCCGCTCGCGGCCTAGTCCGTCTCGGGCTTTTCCTTCACGACCATCGGCAGCATCAGGCCGGTCACGGCGCTGCCAATACACGTCGGACAGACACCGCAGCACGCCGCAGGCGCAACCTCACCCACCGAGCGAGAAACGGCAACAGCGCCAGAAGCCTCATCCGAAACATTGGACGATCAAGAGTAGCCCCCGCAGCTCGTTTCGCCGATCGAATCGCCAAACCCTCCTAGGGGATGGCGAGGTTGACTCCTGGTGGTCCGCAGACGTAGGTGTCGGCGGTTGGGCCGGTGCCAGGAGCTGGATCGCCGATTGGTTGCCAGAGCCAGCGTTGGCGCTCCACTGGCGTCGACTGGCGGGAGGCAGCGGTTTCAGCGCCGTGGGTGGCGCAGTTCTGTGCGGCCGCCGGAACGGACCCTCCGTGGTTGAGCAAGCGGACGCGGGTGCCCTTCTGAAAGCAGACGGTGCCGTCGTAGCGGTCGCACTCGACCGGATAGCCGGTTGCGTCCGCGAGCGGCGGACCGGGGAGGGACTGAGGAGATTCGTTCTATGACTGTGCGGGTGCCGCCACCGCACCCACAGAATGCGCAAGCAAGCGTGACCGGGATGAGCCATCGCATCGCCGAATCCTATGTGGGCCCGAATCGCGTAGGGCACCACTCCGCGAGACGTTTATGCCCGTCTGGTAGCGCTTCGTGGTAGCGCCACGGCAGGAATGCTGCTATGTGTGATGCCCC
Organism: uncultured Solirubrobacterales bacterium; assembly: GCA_963844475.1. Taxonomy (GTDB): domain Bacteria; phylum Actinomycetota; class Thermoleophilia; order Solirubrobacterales; family Solirubrobacteraceae; genus Palsa-465. The sequence goes on from CAWJOL010000006.1 coordinate 1,060, forward strand.
GCGGACGAAGAAAACCCCGCCAGAGCGGGGCTTTCGTGAGGAGCGGCTGAAGGGACTCGAACCCTCGACCTTCTGCATGGCAAGCAGACGCTCTAGCCAACTGAGCTACAGCCGCGCGTGGCGCAGAGTCTAGCCGTCATCACGCCCGTGGGAGTTCAGCGGTGCCTGAGTGGGTAGACCCTCCAGATCGCGGCCACCGCGGGCCGCTTGGAGCCGCGTCAGGCGGCAGGAAGGAGCGATGCAATGGCCGATGAGCTGAAGGGCAAGAAGATCGCGATTCTCGCCGCCGACGGCGTCGAGGAGGTCGAATACCAGAAGCCCAAGGAGGCCGCGGAGGCGGCCGGAGCAACGACAGAGCTCGTCTCGCTCGAGGCAGGCGAGATTCAGGCGATGAACCACGACATCGAGCCCGCGTCGAAGCTCTCCGTGGACAAGGTCGTCGCGGACGTCTCGGCGGATGATTACGACGGATTGATCATTCCCGGCGGCACGGTCAACCCGGACAAGCTCAGGCTGGATTCCGACGCAGTCTCATTCCTTCAGGATTACTTCAAGGCGGGAAAGCCGGCTGCGGTGATCTGCCATGGACCCGCAGTGCTCGTCGAGGCTGATCTCGTGCGCGGTCGTACCCTCACGTCGTATCCGAGCATCCGCACCGACCTGCGCAACGCGGGCGGCAACGTGGTCGACGAGGAAGTCGTGGTCGACCAGGGCCTTGTCACCTCGCGCAGTCCTGACGATCTGCCCGCGTTCTGCGCCAAGCTGGTCGAGGAGTTCGCCGAGGGCACACACGAGGTCGCGCAGACCGGGGCCACAGCGGCTTAGCGCGAGGGTACGATCAGGCTCCGGTTCTGGCCTTCGCGTAGAGGAATCCGGTCACGATGAAGAGGACAACACGAGTCATCGGAGTCAGGCGATGACCAGCTCCAACCCGGGTGACGCGGAGGCCATGCCGCTTGACGGCGGTCGGCTGCTGGCGGCGATCACCAACCGGATCGTCGCCTTCATGCGCGAGCACTACGGGCGCGGGCCGATCAAGGCCAAGACCTACGTCCTGGACAACCTCATCGTATGTGTTCTCAGCGATGGCTTCACCGCGATGGAGCGGACGATGATGGAGGGCGGCGAACCGGAACGGGTGCTCGAGATGCGCCGGGATTTCCAGCGGATGATGAAGGCCCGATACAGCGCGATGATCGAGGAGCTCACCGGACGCAAGGTACTCGCCTTCCTCAGCCAGGCGCACGTGGAGCCAGATCTGACGATCGAGATGTTCCTGATGGATGGCCCAGTGCCGGGCTTCGGGGCGCTCGAGCTGGTCGACCTGAACTCGCCGGAGCGAAAACCAGAGCCCTAAAAGGGCTCCAGGCTAGGAAGGAAACCTCGCCCTCCGCGGCCTCGGTAGCCCGCAGCGCTGTTTTGTCAAGCCTGGGATCGGATACCCTGATAGGCAGTCGAGGCAAGTCGTGCGGAACCCACCCGTGACGCAGGACCGCATCGATCACGAAGAATTCGCGCTCGCGGCGGTCTGATGGCGGCACGCGGGGGCGTTGCACTCGGCAACGTTCACCCCTGCATCGGAGCAGCCACATGTCATCGGAAGCGAAGAGTCGGTCCTGGAATGATGTCCTGAGCGCGTACGCGCAGCCTCGCCTCGGACGGAGCCTGGCCGACATCGGCACCTCGCTCGTGCCCTACATCGCTCTCTCGGTCCTGATGTACAAGCTGCTTGCGGTCTCCGTCGTGTGGTCGCTTATTTTGGCGGTGCCGGCGGCCGGTTTCCTGGTCCGGACGTTCATCGTCTTTCACGACTGCGCCCACGGATCGCTGTTTCCGTCCAAGCGGGCCAACCAGTACGTCGGGCGCTTGCTCGGGCTGATGGTGCTGGCTCCGTTCATGCGCTGGCGCCACGACCACGCCGTCCACCACGCGACCTCAGGGGATCTTGAGCGGCGCGGTGTCGGCGACATCCCCACGCTGACCATCTCGGAATACCAGGCTCGCTCCAGTCGGGGCCGGCTCGCTTACCGGTTGTTCCGCAACCCGCTGGTCATGTTCGGTCTCGGCCCGGTGTTCGCGATGATCGTCGGTCCACGGATTGCCACCCGTGCCCAGCGACCGCGGATGCGGCACAGCGTGCTTGCCACCGACGCGGTGCTCCTCGCTGTGGTCGGCGCTCTGTGCCTTTGGATCGGGGTAGGGAACTTCCTGGTGGTCTGGGCGCCTGCGGCGATGATCGCGGGCTCGACCGGAATCTGGCTGTTCTACGTCCAGCATCAATTCGAGGACGCGTATTGGCAGAGCCCAACTGAGTGGAGCTACGCCGACGCGGCCCTGCGTGGCAGCTCGTATCTGCGCCTGCCGAAGATCTTGCAGTTCTTCACGGGCAATATCGGCCTGCACCACGTTCATCATTTGAACGCTCGGGTCCCGAACTACAACCTGCAGCGCGCTCACGACGAGAACCCGGTCTTCCACGATGTTCCGCAGCTGACGCTCCGGCGCGCGATGGGTACGGTCCGGCTGAAGCTGTGGGACGAGGACCAGGGCAAGCTGGTCAGCTTTGCCCAAGCCGGCGTCGTCCGGCAGGCTCGCCGGCGGCTGGCCACCGAGTCGGCCTGATACCGCGGCTCGCGTGGGCGCGAGCGGCCCGGCGCGTCGACGCGGGCGTCCCTGCCGCGTCTGCCTCGCGGCGAGCGGCTAGATAGATTCCGCCGGCTGCTCGGCGGCCGGGACAGCGCTGGGATCGTCGTCGAACTCATTGACGACTGCGTCCTCGGCATGCGAGTCCGGGTCAGACGCCGCAAGTTTGCGCGCGTCCTTGCGCGCCTGCTTCTCAAAGCGACGCTCGCGGAGCCTGCTCTCGCGAGTGAGCTTTGCCATCGTCGTTTTCTTCTTTCCGCGTGAGGCCATGCCAGTCCAATCTCTTGATCGTGGAGTTGCTGCCGGTTCGGCGCACGCCGGTCGGGCGAGCCCGGGAGGCACTTCGCATCCCGCACTCCGCGGTCGTGTGTACCGCTGGGGGACGCTATGCGTGCTGTCCACCGTGGCGCGGCGCCTTGAATCTGGGCGGCGCGCCGGCCTGCCGCGAGTGACGGAGAGCCGAGGCTCTCCGCCGCTGTCGGGCCGTAGGCTAAAGAGCCTGGACGTTTGCTGCCGCGGGGCCCTTGGGGCCCTGCTCGGCGTCGTAGCTCACCTTCGCGCCTTCTGCCAACGACTTGAAGCCGCTGCCCTGAATCGCGCTGTGATGGACGAACAGGTCCTTGCCGGAATCATCGGGAGTGATGAATCCAAAACCCTTGTCGTCGCTGAACCATTTGACGGTTCCTGTAGCCATACTTACTTCCCTCCGGGTCTGTGCACTGCGAAACACGGAGGACGCTGCAAGGCAACGACTGCGGAGACGCGGGGCACTACTTGAAATCCGAGCGGGTGCTCGGGCGTACCTAGAGTCTAGCGTTTGCCGCCCCCGAGGTGCGATTTACCGCGGCTCTGGCCGGGTCGGCTGCTACGGTGGGAGCACGGGTGTCCGTCGCCCGGGAGGTCTGCTCGCCGACGCAGCAACCTTGATCGCATCATCGAACGCGCCGGCGACGGAAGGAGATTACGTTGCTCAAAGTTCCTTACCGCGGACTGGGCCCCCAGCTTCAGCATCGCCAAGTTCTCAGCCGCGCCGTGCTACCGGAGGTGTTCCGTTGAAAACCACACGCGAGAGGGCCGAGGAGAAACGGCAGGCCAAGCTCGAGTTCGTCCGCGAGCAGGTGGACAGCGGTTCACTGGTCATCAGGAAGATGACCGACGATGAGCGCCGCGCCAACCCGCCGCGCCCGCCTCGGCCGAAGCGCTACGGGACGCGATGAGCATTCGGGAGCGCGACGGACTCGTATCCCGGATCAGGCAGATACGCCGCACGTCAGCGGCCGGCCCACCGGCGGCTGACAGCGCCGAGTCGCATCTGGACCCGCTTCAGGCACAAGCCCTCGAGGCCCGCATTGCGCACTTGGAGGAGATGGTCGAGGGGCTGCAGGATTCCGTCTACCGGGAGTTCCAGCGGGAGTCCAAGCGCATCGCCGATCTGGAGAACCGGCTGGATCCGACCAGTCTGGCGGTCGAGCTGAGCAGGGACGCGCGCGAGCGGGGCCTGTAGTCCGGCGTGAGTACGGAGATCACCATCACCGGCGGTGACCGCTTCCACGTCGAGGGCGAGGCAAAGCAGGTCGAGGCAGCGATCCTCAGTGCGGCGCGGGGCTCGATCATGGAGCTCGCCTGGATGACCGAGGTTCACACGGGCGAGCTGATCGGGCTGAACCCCGAGCACGTGGTCATGTTGCGCGCCGTTGGACCGTGAACCGCGGCTCAGGGCTTGGCGAGACCTCTGTGGGGCCTCGAAGGCGGCGACGGTCGCGGAGACCGACGTACGTCAGTCGGTGGCCCGGATCAAGGCGTCGCCGTTCATCCCCCGCAAGCACTTGGTGCGTGGCTTCATCTATGAAGTGGAGACGGGACGACTGCGCGAGGTCAGCTGACGTTTAGGCTTAGGTCAGCCACCGGATGACACCGCAAATCAAGCATCACAAGGAGAGCGTATGAGCCTGCAAATTGGCGACACTGCACCTGACTTCGAGGCCGACACCACCGAGGGCCGGATCAGCTTTCACGACTGGATCGGCGACTCGTGGGCGGTGCTGTTCTCACATCCGAAGAACTTCACCCCCGTATGCACCACGGAACTCGGATACATGGCGAGCATCAAGCCTGAGTTCGACCGTCGAGGCGTGAAGATCATCGGTCTGTCGGTGGATCCCGTCGACCGGCACGCGGACTGGGCCAAGGACATCGAGGAGACGCAGGGAACTGCGCCCAACTACCCGATCATCGGGGACTCGGACTTCGCCGTCTCGAAGGCGTACGGAATGCTGCTGAACGCCGTGGAAGGGGACCCGCTTTCCCGCACGCCCGCGGATAACCAGACCGTCCGCAATGTGTTCGTGATCGGCCCGGACAAGAAGATCAAGCTGATCCTCATCTATCCGATGACCACCGGGCGCAACTTCGACGAGGTGCTGCGGGTGATCGACTCGCTTCAGCTGACCGCCAAACACAAGGTCGCGACGCCGGTGAACTGGCAACCTGGTGACGACGTCATCATCGCTGGGTCGGTCTCGAACGATCAGGCCAAGGAGACGTTCGGTGAGTGGGAGTCACCGAAGCCATACATCAGGATCGTGCCTCAGCCAAAGTGACCCGAGTCACCTGGAACCGCGGCAAGGACGTCGAGCAGCGCACGCTTGGCCTGCTCGTCGTCCTGACCCGCGGCGGTGCGGCACCAGCCTTCGAGCAGAGCCACGTCGCGCGACGGCAGGATCGCCTCACGTAGACGCTGCTGAAAGTGCTCGCGCGCTGCCAGGATCCGAGGCGCTCGCGAGCCCGGCAGCAGACCCCGCTCGGCCAGCCGGAGGGCCTCGGCCAGCCGTCCCGCCCTCAGCAGCTTCTCCGCCTGGGCAAGGTCGCTGGTGACCGGCAGTGTGAACGCATACGGGCGCGCTTGCACCAGGCCGGCCAGCGTCCTGCGCAGCCGGCTCATCTCGGCCCGCAAGGTCACCGCCTTTCCCCGCTCGCCGTAGACCTCCAGGGTCAGCTCCTGCACGGTCAGCCCGCCTTTGGCGAGCATCAGCGTGCCGAGGATCTCGGCGTGACGTGGTGTCAGAGCAACCGCGCCCCCGGCGCGATGCAGACGAGGACGTCGCCCGAACAGCTCGAGGCGGATCGCGGCGGGAACCTTGGCTGCCGCGCTTCCAGGCCGCCGGCGCCACAAGACGATCCCGTCATGTCCGGGTCGGCCCAGCGCCTCCGCGTCGGCCAGCGTTCCGTCCGCCAGCGCCAGCTCCCGTCCGGCTGTGGCCGGCCCGACCTGCGGCGGTAGCCACCCGTGCGGGACCGCCGCCAGCACCCGGCCGCTCGCGGTCACCAGTGCCGTGTGTTCTGCGGCGCCCGCGATGCGCTCGAAGTAGGCCTCGCGCAGGTGTTCGTCGCGGCGTTCCAGCTCGTGGCGCAGGTAGGCCTCTGCCATCCCTGCGGCGGCGGTGACGAGGGCCAACGTATGCGGGTGGGCCGTGCGCAGGTGACCAGTGAGGTCCAGGACGCCGAGGATCTCGCCCGTCTCGGGGTGGTGGATCGGCGCACCCGAGCACTGCCAGGGGTGCACGGCACGGTTGAAGTGCTCGGCGCTGAAGATCTGGACCGGGTGATCGACGGCGATCGCCGTTCCCAGCGCGTTCGTCCCGGCGCCCGCTTCGCTCCAGTCCGCACCGCCGACAAAGTGCATGTCCTCGGTGGCCGCGATCACGCGACGGTGACCTTCGATCCACATCAAAACGCCCCGCGCATCGGAGATCACCAGCATGTGCGCTGATTCGTTCGTAGCCCCGCTGAGCAGATCGCGCAGGAGCGGGAGCACGGGAAACAACGGGTGATGTGACCAGCGCTCCGCCAGCTCCCGGTCGTCCATCACGATCGGCGCGAGGTGACGAACCGGATCGATCCCGGCGTTGCCCGAGCGGGCCCACGACTGGGCGACCACACTTCGCAACTCCCCCGCTACATCACGACCCGCATGGAACGCTTCGTGGACGCGGCGCAGAGCCCGCGCCTGCCCGAGGCGGTCGCCAATCGGCTTCACCGCAACCCATGGATTTGTCAACTGCGCGGGCATCGGAGCCTGGCCAGCGACTCTACTCCGGGCGGCTCGGCGCGTCCAAGTGCAACCTCAGTGCAACGTTGCCGGGCCGGGCCCGCAACTCGCGTCTCGGGGTTAGGCTGGTTGTTCCCAGAATCAAGAGGAGAGAGAGCCCATGTCCATTGCCGCCCCCATCGCCGAGGCCACCCGCCGTTTCACCTCCGAGCCGCGTCAGCTGTTGATCGACGGTGAGTGGGTCGACGCCGCCGACGGGTCGAGCTTCGACACCATCGATCCCGGCACCGGCGAGGTGCTGACCACTGTGGCTCACGGCAAGGCCGAGGACATCGACCGCGCCGTCCGGGCCGCTCGCCGCGCGCTCACCGGCCCCTGGTCGAAGATGACGCCTTCCGAGCGGGGCCGTGCGATCCATCGCCTGGGCGATCTGATCGCCGAGAACCTCGATGAGCTGGCCGAGCTGGACTCGCTGGACAACGGCAAGGCCAAGACCGTGGCTGCCGGCGCCGATGTTCCGCTGGCCGCTGACCTGTTCTGGTACATGGCGGGCTGGGCCACGAAGCTGCGGGGCTCTACCGTCACCCCGTCGCTGCCCTACCTGCCCGGACAGGAGTTCCACGCCTATACGGTCAAGGAGCCGGTGGGTGTCGTGGGCCAGATCATCCCGTGGAACTTCCCGCTTCTGATGGCCGCCTGGAAGGTCGGGCCGGCGCTGGCCACCGGTTGCACGATCATCCTCAAGCCGGCCGAGCAGACTCCGCTGAGCGCCCTGCGTCTCGGCGAGCTGGCGCTGGAGGCCGGCATTCCCGCCGGCGTCCTCAACGTCGTGACCGGTGAAGGCGATGCCGGTGCCGCGCTGGCCGCTCACGACGATGTCGACAAGGTCGCATTCACCGGCAGCACGGAGGTGGGGAAGCTGATCGCCCAGGCCGCTGGTCGGACCAACCTCAAGCGTGTCTCGCTCGAGCTGGGCGGCAAGAGTCCGAACATCGTTCTCGACGACGCCGATATCCCAGCCGCCATTGCCGGTGCAGCTCAGGGCATCTTCTTCAACCAGGGAGAGGTCTGCACGGCCGGGAGCCGCCTGTACGTACACCAGGATCACTTCGACGAGGTAGTCGAGGGCGTAAGTCGCGCGGCCGAGGCGATTAAAATCGGTCACGGGATGAACCCCGATACGGAGATGGGCCCGCTGGTCAGCTCCGAGCAGTTCGAGCGGGTGACCAACTACCTGAAGATCGGCGCCGACGAAGGTGCCCGGGCCACGACGGGCGGCAACGCGATCGAAGGGCCCGGCTACTTCGTTCAGCCCACCGTGTTGGTCGACGCGACCTCCGATCAGCGAATCATCAAGGAGGAGATCTTCGGCCCCGTGGTCGCGGCGCTGCCGTTCGCCGATGTCGACGACCTCGCCGCGCAGGCCAACGATTCGGTCTACGGCCTCGCGGCCGGTGTGTGGACGCGCGACGTATCCAAGGCGCATCAGCTGGCCAAGCGGATCAAGGCCGGCACGGTCTACGTCAATACCTACCACCTGTATGACGCGGCGCTGCCGTTCGGTGGCTACAAGCAGAGCGGCTGGGGCCGTGAGATGGGCGAAGAGGTCCTCAGCGCCTACCAGGAGACGAAGTCGGTCATCGTCGCTCTCTGAGCTGTATTGCCGCGCGGCCGGGACTGGCCGGCCGCGCGGTGCATAACCGCTGTACGGTTGTAGGCGGATGATCTTCCGGCAGGTGATCAACGATGATCTCGGCTGTGCGTCATATCTGATCGGCGACGAGGATGCCGGGATCGCCGCTGTGGTCGATCCGAAGCTCGAGGTCGCCGAGTACCTGGCCCTGGCGCGGTTCATGGGGGTGCGCATCGAGCACATCCTCGAGACCCACAACCACGCCGATCACGTATCGGGTCACGGCCGTCTGGCGGCGGCCACCGGAGCCACCATCCACATCAACCGGCTGGCCGGGGCCGGGTACGAGCATCACTCGTTCGACGACGGCTGGGAGCTGGAGCTCGGAGAGGTCCGGGCGCGCGCGCTGCACACGCCCGGCCACCGGCCGGAGCACACTGCGTTCCTGCTCACCGACTTGGCGCGGGGACCTGAGCCGTGGGCCGTGCTGACCGGTGACTCGCTGTTCGTCGGTGACATCGCCAGGCCTGACCTTGCCGTTGACAAGCAAGAAGGCGCGCAGGCGATCTACGACTCGCTCCACGCGAAGCTGCTCGTCCTGCCGGCGGAGTCAGAGGTATGGCCGGGCCACCTGGGCGGTTCGCTGTGCGGCGGGCCCGGGATGGACATGAAGGTGTCCTCGACGATCGGCTTCGAACACTCCCACAACCCCCTGCTGAAGGTCCGCGACGCCGCCGTGTTCGTCCGTGAAACGATCTCAGAGCTTGGTCCCCAGCCGCCGAATTTCGAGCGGATCGTCGAGCTGAACCGTGGGCCGCTGGTTACCGATGAGGTGCACGTGAACGCGCTCGGACCGGGCCAGGTCCAGGCCGAGCAGCGAGGCGGCGCGCTGCTGGTCGACGTTCGCACCGACGTTGAGTTCGACCATGCGCACATTCCAGGCGCCGTGTGCAACCCGACCGTGCGTGCAGGCTTCGGGACGAAGCTGGCGTGGCTGATCGGCCGCGGCCAGGCGGTCGTGCTGATCGGCCGCAGCGGTTCTGACGCTGTGCACGCGGCCCACCTCGCCGCGGCGGTCGGAGTCGACAGGATCGCCGGCTTCCTGGCCGGCGGGATGACCAGCTGGCACGAGGAGAAACGCCACACGGCTGCGCTGGAACGCATCGACGTGCCGGCGCTGCATGCACGAGTTGGCGCAGAGCTGCAGATACTCGACGTGCGCGAGCCGGGTGAATGGGAGGACGGGCATCTTCCCGGCTCAGTGCACAGGCCCTACCACGACATCGATGGCGTCCCGGAGGGCATCGACCCCGCTCGCCCCGTGGCGGTCATCTGCTCCTCCGGGCAGCGCAGCGCCGTCGCCGCATCGCTGCTGCTGCGTCATGGCGTCCCGGGAGTCATTCACGTCGCCGACGGTGGGGTCGGCACGTGGTCCAGTCACGGCTGGCCCCTGGAGAGCGCTGATATCGCCCGCGCGATCCCGTCCTAAGCGGGGCGAACCGAGGCGCCTGAGATTTGGTCACCGAGTCTCGCCCCGAGCGCTGGCGCCGGGATCCACTCACCTTTCGATCTCAAGGAGAACCCTCACGATGAACAGAGGACCGAAGTTCCACCGGGGTGCGCTGGTGCTGGCGCTGACCCTCGCCGCAGGGTTGGTCGCTCCGGTAGCGGCTCTGGCTCATGCGGAGGTCAGCCCCAAGGTGTCGCTGAGCAAGAAGCTGCAGCTCTATAGCCTCGCCGTCCCGACCGAGAAGAGCGGCCTGACGACGACCAAGGTCGTGATGACGGTCCCGAACGGGTTCGGGATCGACTCGTTCGTCCCGCCGCCCGCCGGCTGGACCCAGCAGATCCAGCAGTCTGGCTCGGGCGACAACGCGTTGATCACCAAGGTCACCTGGAGCGGCGGTAGGACCCCGACCGGCGAGGATTCGCTGTTTCAGTTTCTCGCCCAACCCGATGCGTCGAAGACCTACACGTTCGCCGTCGAGCAGACGTACTCCGACGGCTCGATCGTCAACTGGGCTGGGCCCGAAACCTCCGACGCCCCGGCGCCCGCGATTCAGGCGGTCGATTCGGTCGGGGGAGGGGGGACGTCGATCCTCGCCATCATCGCCCTGGTCGTAGGGCTGCTCGCGCTGGGGGCCGGAATCTTTGCGCTGGGCGGCCGCCGCGGTGGTGCAGGAGACGGAGGACGGCCGCTGGCCTGACCCCGCGGGGCTCAGCTCCCGAGACGCCAGCTGTACAGGACTGCGGATACCGATGTCGCGAGGTTCAGGCTTGACACGCCCGGCGCCATTGGGATCCGCAGCCGTGCGTCTGCCGCGGCGAGAAGTTCGTCGCTCAGCCCGTGGCGCTCGCTCCCAAACGCGAGGATCGCCGCCGGCGGCAGGTCAGGCGGTCGCAGGTCCTGGCCGTCCGGATCGATGGCCACCAGCGGCCGATCGCAGGGCGGCAATCGCTGGGCGTGGGCGACTGGGAGCGCAAAATGCAGGCCGGCCGCACCGCGGACGGCGTCGGGATGCCACGGATCGTTCTCACCCGTTGAAAGGACTCCGGCCGCGCCCGCCGCGGCGGCGACGCGCACGCAGGCCCCGAGGTTGCCCAGATCGCGCGGATCTTCGAGCAGCACGATCGGGTTCTCCAGGTTCCCCGCCAGCACACTCGGGAGGTCAACCGCGGGGCGTCGCGCGATGGCCATCACGCCGGTCCGGGGCACCTGCGGGCCTAGTGAGGCCAGGAGCTCGCTGGTGATCGTCTCGGCCAAGCCAGGGAGGACCCCCGCCAGGTCAGGAGCCAGCTCGCTGGCGAGCGCGGCCGTCTCGGCGGGCTGCGTGGCCACTACCTCGAGAATCTCCGCGCGAAACCGGACGGCGTGTTTGAGGGCATGAAAGCCCTCCAATACGACCAGTGAACGATCGCTGCGCGCCCGCCTGAAGCGGTCGATCATCTGGGTATTCCTGCTCTCGGCAGAGCGCGCGGACGCAGGCTTCACGCGCTTAAGTGTTACCGGCCCGGGTTGCCGGCGCTGGGGCGCAGCCGTAGCAGCGTTAGAGAGGCGACGACCGGAATCGAACCGGTGTAGACGGCTTTGCAGGCCGCTGCGTAGCCACTCCGCCACGTCGCCCAGGGCTGCGTAGGGTAGCGCCGGTGTGAGGGCCGCGCCCCCGCCGAACAATGCACCAATCCGGAGCCATCGGAGCGCTACGGGTGCTTAGTTCGGCCTGAGGACGAAGTCCGCACCAAGATCCGAGAGCCCGGACGGGTTTGGTTCCTTGTTCGGGGCTCGATCACCCGCCCGCCGCAACGGGTGGGCGAGGACGGACTCAGCCGGCCCGGAGGATGATGCCAGGGTGAATCGGGGCCTGGACAGCGGTTGACGCAGCCATCGACATCCCTACTCGACGCTGCAGGTACCGCCCTGGCTGGCGCCGGGAAGGCGCCCGAGCAGCGCTGCCAACTGCGCGGTCTCCTCGGGCGTGAAGTGCTCCAGGAACAGCCTGTAGATGCTCGCGATGTGGCTCGCGCCGGCGTCGCGCAGCTTCTCGTAGCCGTCCTCGGTCAGCCGGGCATAGGACACGCGGGCGTCGTTGGGGCAGGCAACGCGTTCGATCAAGCCGCTCTGCACCAGGCCATCGACCAACCGCGTGATCCCTGAGCGCGTCAGCATCGTGCTCTCCGCCAGGGCTGACATCGGGAGCTTGCGATCCGGCGCTTGTGACAGGTACAGCAGGACCTCGTAATCCCGGGCGGTCATGCCATGGTCGGCCACCAGCTCCGCGTCCAATCCGCGGAGAATCGTCGCGTGGCTCTGCAGGTAACTGCGCCAAGCCTCCAGCGCAACACCCTCGAGACGTAGGGAGTCAGATATAGCCATAGCAACTGATGATAGTTGATGGGTCAACGGCAATGCGCCGGATACCGCGGCGCGGTCAGCTCACCAACCGGCGTACGAGTTCCGCCCAGCCGTCGCGGAGCGCGCGGGGAGACTTCCCCTGATCCAGCTGGTGAAGGATCAGCTCTGGGGCCAACGCGGCCAGCAGCACCTCGGCCAGGTAGTCATCGTTGCTCAGGCTCATCTGCGCGAGCAGGCTCGTGAGGTGGCTGCGGTAAGCCATGTAGACAGGCGAGCGGTAGCGCGATCTGGACGCTGGCGGATCGGCAGCGAGCACCAGCGCGCCTCGCTCAGCTGTGTGCGCAAGCACCGCATGGCCGAAGGCGACCAGCCGCTCCGCTGGTGGCGCTCCGGGACCGAGCGGGGCAGGGCCGCGGATGAACCCCTCCTGCAGTTCGCGCTCGCTTTGGTCGAGCAATGCGTGGAACAGGTTGGCCCGGTCGCCGAAGCGACGAAACAAGGTGCCCTTTCCGACGCCGGCCTCGCCGGCGAGGCGGTCCATGGTGATCGATTCCGGCCCCTGCTCGGAGATCAGCTTGCTGGCCGCCTCCAGGATCGCCTTCCGGTTGCGGGCCGCGTCGGCGCGCTCCGGGCGCTGCTCGGCGATGACGGGTAGCTCCTGCGGATCGGGCACGGGCTGATCCTATGCGGCACCGGGCGACAGACGGGACACGAGAACGAATCGGACCGTGGTCCGAATGAATATGGTAGAGTGCTCAACTATCTGATTCGGACCGCAGTCCAATTCCACCCCGAAAGCTAGGAGCCAACCGATGTCCGTAACTGAACCCGCCACCAGCACCGCGGGCCTTCCCGTCGGCGTATGGACGCTCGACCCGACCCACTCCTCGGCCAGCTTCGCCGTCAAGCACATGGTCGTCGCGACCTTCCGCGGCCGCTTCGAGAAGCTCGACGCAACGCTGACCGTGACCGATGACTCAGCCCAACTCGAGGGCTCCGTCGATGCCAGTTCGATCGTCGTCAAGGATGAGAATCTGCAGGGCCACCTCGGCTCGCCGGATTTCTTCGACACCGAGCGCTATCCGCAGATCAGCTTCAAGTCCAGCGACATCCGCCGCGACGGCGAGGAGCTGATCGTCGACGGGGAGCTCACGATCAAGGGGAACACCCACCGCATCGAGGGCCGCGGAACGATCGCCGGCCCGGCCGTCACCTTGGGCGACGTGACCAAGGTCGGCATCACCCTGGACACAATCATCGACCGCACCGCGTACGGCCTGAACTGGAACGCGCCGCTGCCCAAGGGCGGATTCGCGCTGTCCAACGACGTCAAGCTGACCGTCGAGCTCGAGCTCATCCAGAGCTAATCGGATGCGCGTTCTCGGAGTCCCCGGGGCCCTTCGAAGCGGCTCCTACAACCGACAACTGCTCCGGGCGGCAGCCGCGCTGCTGCCGCCCGAGGCAGGGTTCGTCGAGTTCGGCGAGCTGAAGGCGCTGCCGCCGTTCGACGAGGACGACGAGGGCGCCCCTGGCGAAGTCGTAGGTCGGTGGCGCCAGGCCATCGTTCAGGCCGATGCGGTGCTGTTCGCCACGCCGGAATACAACGCTTCGATTCCCGGCTGGCTGAAGAACGCGGTCGACTGGGCTTCCCGCCCGTTCTCCGATCCGGCACTGCGCAACAAGCCGGTCGCGGTGATCGGCGCCAGCACGGGAATGTTCGGGGCGGTCTGGGCTCAGGCTGAGCTTCGCAAGGCGCTCGCCACCGCCGGCGCGAGAGTCGTCGACCTAGAGCTTCCAGTCCCCGCGGCCGATGGGGCCTTCGACCAGAGCGGAGCTCTGCTGGAGGACGACCTGTCGCTCGAGCTGCGCAACATCTTGGCTGAGTTGGTCGAATCGGCCCGGCGGAGGATCGCCGCCTAGGCGTTCTCGCTCTCTGACTTGGTCTCGCCGCCGGTCTTCTCTTCGCTGCCGCCGTCACCGTTTTGGCTGTTCTTGGCGTTCTGGTCAGCGATGGCTCCCGCGTCGACTTCCCGAATGTCGGAGCTGCCGGGATCCTCGAGGCGCTGTTTGGTCTCGTCGTCCCGCTTGTCCGCGGTCGGTGTCTCAAGGCTCTCCGGATCCTCAGCCGCGCTGGAAGCGCCCTCCGCTTCGGGCACCAGCGTGGCGTAGGAGTTGTTGTCGCTGCGGAGTTCCTGGTCGCCGGTGTCAATGCCGAAGTGGTCGCGCAGCTTGCGATCGCACTCGGCGGAGATTCCCTCGCTGGCGTCGACCTCAGGTGTCTGCTCGATGTGACCCTTGCTGTAGGGAACCCGCAACGTCCCATCTTCGTCCTTGAGCCGGGCGAGGGGAATGAACACGATCCGCTTGTTCCCCATGCCGAACGATGCCTCGACGGAGATCCACATCGGATGGCCGCCGTCGTCCATCGCGTAGATCTGCTTGATCTCGCCGATCGTGTTCTCCTCCTGATCGGTGAGCTTCTGTCCGGGCAGGCTGCTGACGTCTTCGATCGGAGCCGTCATCTCTCTCTTCCTTCCCTCGTTGTCGTCCAGGCTCGCCTACCCCGTCTGTGAGCAGCTCACGCTTGGGTATCGACAACCTGGGTCCACACGGCCGCCGGTCGGCGAGTCAGCTCAGATGCTTCTCCAACCAGTGGTCTGCGAACGGCTCGCTGTTAAACGCAGGGACTTCGACCCAACCGGTCGACCGGTAGAGGGCGAGCGCCTCGCCCAGGACCGCGCCCGTCTCAATGTGCGCGATCTGCGCTCCGCCGTCCCGCGCGCACGTCTCCAGCCTCTGCAGCAGGCGGCGACCGAGTCCGAGTCCGCGGGTACTCGGAGCGATCCACATGCGTTTGATTTCGGCCGGCGCCGCTCGGTGATGCTTCACGGCACCGCAGCCGACCGGCTCGCCGCGCAGATAGGCGACAAAGAACTTGCCTGCGGGTGGCCTGACCTCGTGCGGCAGCGCGGTGGCGCCGGCGGACGGGTCGAAGCCGCGCTCTGAGCGGCGGTTGAGCTCGGCGACGTACTCCCTGAGGCAGAACTGCGCGTCGGGGTGCTCGGGATCCACGGGCTCGATCTGCACGCTCGCCGAGGTCAGGAGACGCTCAACCTCGTGCATCGCGGCGGCAAGCCGTTCGCGCTGCTCCGGGGTAAGTGGTTCAAGCAGCGTTTCCGCAAGCTCGTTTGAGCGCTGATCAAGAGCTGCACGCTCGCGCCGACCCGCAGCGGTGAGCCGCGCCACCTTGATCCGCCGATCGCCGCCACCGACCGTCAGCCTGACCAGGCCGGCGCTCTCCAGCGCGCGCAGCAGCCGGCTCAGATACCCAGAATCGAGCCCCAGGCGCGCGCGCAGGACCCGCACCTCCGAGTCATCGAGACCAATCTCCCAGAGCAGCCGGGCCTCGCCGAGCGGCCGCTCACGCCCGAGGAAGTGATCGTTGAGCGCCCCGACCCGCTCGGTTACGACGCGGTTGAAGGCACGGACCTGATCGACCGTTGGATCGGCCATCCTCTGACCTTAGTCAGCGAACTGCCAAAGGTCAATCGGCGCCAGTCTCAGGCCGCGGACTCGAGTTCGAAGGGGTCATGGGCGCAGAAGATGCGGACCTCGCGGCCATGGTTGAGATTGAGCTCGCGCAGTCGTTCTTGGTTGGCGACCCGGGCAGTGGCGTCGGCGGCCATCAGGTTCTGAAACGTACCGAGCCCGGCGGGACATGAGGGCGGCGTCTTGATCTCGTTGCGGTGAAAGTACGCGTCGCCGCAGTGCAGTAGCCAGCCGTCGCCGTCGCGCACCGCAATCCCGGTGTGTCCGCGCGTATGACCGATGAGCGGGATCATCAGGATCTCGGGCTCGACCCCGGGCAGGACGCGGATGCTCTCGAACCCGAACCAGTCGTCGCCGTCGAGCTCGTGGATGCGCCACTGAGGCCCGTGCGCAAAATGGGACCTGGGGTAGCGAGTGCGGTCGCGCAGACTGGGACGGACCGCCGCCTGATGCTCCGGGGCAAACGTATGGACGGTGGCCTCGGGAAAGTCGGGGAGGCCGCCGGCGTGGTCGAGATCGAGATGCGTGCACGCGATGTGACGAACGTCCCGCGGATCGAAGCCCAGCTCACGAATACGCTGGACGGCCGCCTCGGAGGTGTCGCGTGAGGGGCGGAAGGCGGCGGTGAACGGGATGCCGAGTCGGCGGTAGGGGTGGCACAGATCGTCCACTCCCATCCCGGTGTCGACGAGCACCAGCGAGTCGGCCGTCTCCACCAGCAGACAGTGGCAGACGATCCTCGCGCCCGTCCACCCGCCCTCACCGCTGACAAGTTTGCCGCCGTAGGGGCACAACGACCCGCAGTTGAGGTGATGGATCCTCACCATCTGGGCCCGATCCTCTCACAGACCGGTGATGCGCCGAGCTCGCGCGCCGGCGCCTGCCGGCGGATGGACGATGCTGGGCTCGAACCAGCGACCTCCGCCTTGTCGAGGCGGCGCTCTCCCAGCTGAGCTAATCGTCCGGGAGAGGTAAATGTATCGCGGTCCACGCCGCGCGGCGGGCTCAGGCCAGGGATGGCGGCGCACGGTGCCCGAGGGCAACTAGCATCCGACTGCCATGGACGTTGAGCTTCCCGACGGCAAGACCCTGACCCTGCCCGACGGCGCCACCGGCGCCGACGCCGCCGCGGCGATCGGCGCCGGGCTGGCCAGGGCTGCACTGGCGATCAAGGTGGACGGTGAGCTCCGGGACCTGTCACGCCCGCTGCCGGAGAGCAACGGTGCGGCGGAGAAGATCGCCATCCTCACAGACCGCAGCGGGGAGGAGGCACTCGAGCTGATTCGTCACGACGCCGCCCACGTTCTGGCGGCCGCGGTCATGGACCTGTATCCCGGAGTCAAGATCTCGATCGGGCCGCCGATCGAGAACGGCTTCTACTACGACTTCGACTTTCCCGCGGGCACGACCCTCAGCGACGGCGACTTCGAGCGCATCGAAGCGAAGATGCGTGAACACGTCAACGCCGACGAGCCGTTCGTGCGTGAGGACGTCCCGGTCGCCGACGCGCTCGAGCGTTTCAGAGCCGAGGGCCAGGACTACAAGGTCGAGCTGATCGAGGACCTGGTGCATGACCAGCACGTCGAAACTGTCTCGCTCTACACCAACGGTCCCTTCACCGACCTCTGCCGCGGCCCGCACTCGCCGAGCACGAGTCGGATCAAGGCGTTCAAGCTGCAATCGGTCGCGGGCGCCTACTGGCGCGGGGACTCTAGCCGGCCGGTGCTCACGCGCGTGTATGGGACGGCGTTCTTCTCCAAGCAGGCTCTGGCCGAGTACCTCGAGCGGCTGGAGCGCGCTCGCGCCAACGACCATCGTCGGCTCGGGCCGCAGCTCAACATGTTTTTGTTCTCCGACGTCGCACCCGGCTCCGCGTTTTGGCTGCCGGGCGGCACGGCGGTGTTCAACTCCCTGATCGAGCTCAGTCGCGAGATGGGACGACCCCGCGGCTACACCGAGGTCAAGACCCCGCTGCTGTTCGACCGCTCGCTGTGGGAGAAGTCCGGGCACTGGGACAAGTACCGCGAGCACATGTTCGTGACCGAATCCGAAGACCGTCCGATGGCGATCAAGCCGATGAACTGTCCCGGGCACTGCCAGCTCTTCTCGATGCGCCCGCACTCCTACCGGGATCTCCCCGTGCGCTATTCCGAGCCCGGGCTGCTCCACCGCAACGAGCCCAGCGGGACGCTGCACGGGCTCCTGCGCGTGCGCCACTTCATCCAGGACGACGGCCACATCTTCTGCACCGAGGACCAGATTCAGGACGAGGTTGCCCAGGTGCTCGAGTTCGCCTTTGCGACCTACGAGGTCTTCGGGCTCGACGTCCGGCTGGAGCTCTCCACCCGGCCCGAGCAGCGGATCGGCTCGGACGAGCTTTGGGACAAGAGTGAGGCCGCGCTGCTCAAAGCTCTGGAGAGCCAAGGACTCGACTACGAGCTCAATGCGGGCGACGGGGCCTTTTACGGGCCGAAGATCGACATGCACATGACCGATTCCCTGGGCCGGTCGTGGCAGCTCGGGACGATCCAGCTCGACTACAACTTCCCCGAGCGCTTTGAGCTCAGCTACACGGGGGCCGACAACGCCGAGCACCGGCCGGTGATGATCCACCGCGCGCTGATGGGCTCCTACGAGCGCTTCATCGGGATCCTGCTCGAGCATTTCGCGGGTGAGCTGCCCACCTGGCTCGCGCCGGTGCAGGCGATCGTGCTGCCAATTGCCGACCGGCACCTGGACTATGCGCGCTCAGTGGCGGCCCGGCTGCAGGAGGCTGGACTGCGAGCCGAAGTCGACGACCGCACAGAATCGATCGGCCGCAAGATCCGCGACGCGGAGATGCGGAAGATCCCCTACATGCTGATCGTCGGCGATCGTGAGCAGGAGTCCGACAGCCTCTCGCTGCGCGAGCACCGGCACGGCGACTCGGGAACGGTGGAGACGGCCGAGTTCATCGAGCGCTTGCGCGGTGAGGTGAAGAGTCGCGCTCTCTCCTGATTGCGCCGCTATACTTCGTCGGGTTGACCCAACTGCTCCGTCCCATACGGCACCGCGTCGCTTGACGTTCCGCCGCCACGTTAACTAGTGCCGGTCCCTCGTAGGTTTGACCGGCGACCGCCGGAGCGGGATCAAACGCGGATCAACGACCGCATCCGCGTGCCCGAGGTTCGCCTGATCGGCGAGGACGGAAACCAGATCGGCGTGATCAAGACGTCGGAGGCCCTGTCCTACGCGCAGCAACGTGACCTTGACCTGGTCGAGGTGGCTCCCGAAGCTCGCCCGCCGGTTGTGCGCGTGCTCGACTACTCCAAGTACAAGTACGAGCAGGCCCAGAAGCAGAAGGCCGCACGCAAGCACCAGCAGCAGATCACGATCCGGGAGATCAAGTTCCGGCCCAAGATCGCGCAGAACGACTACGACACCAAGAAGGGTCACGTCACCCGCTTCCTGCTGGGCAAGGACAAGGTCAAGATCACGATCATGTTCCGCGGCCGCGAGGTCACCCATCCTGAACGGGGGACCGCGCTGCTCGAGCGCCTGGCCGGAGAGCTATCTGAGATCGCGGTGGTGGAGCAGATGCCGATCCAGGACGGGCGCAACATGACGATGATGCTTGGCCCGTCGAAGTCGGTGCTGGCTGGCGAGAAGGACAAGAACGCCGAGAGCACCGAAAACGGCACGGCTGCGACCGAGCCGGAGGCTCCCGCTCCCGCAGCCGAGGAGCCGACGCCCGAGGCCACGGCTCCCGCTTCCGGCGAGCCTGAGGCTGCCGCAGCGGAGCAGCCCAAGCAGCCCGCCCCGGTCGAGAAGCATCCGGCCGCCGCGGCAAGCGACGCATAACGTCCTAGGACCGCTGGGCAGCACCGGCCCGCGGGCACGGGTCTGCTTTACTAATTCGGCCCATGCCCAAGATGAAGACGCACTCCGGCGCCAAAAAGCGCTTCAAGCTCACCGCCACGGGGAAGGTCCGCGGCCGGCACTCGTTCACGAGCCACATCCTTGAGAAGAAGTCGCCGAAGCGCAAGCGCCACCTGGGGCAGCCCGCCGTGATCTCCAAGCACGACGAACCGCGGGTCAAGACCCTGCTGGGCGCCAAGCACGGGAGCAAGTCGTGACGCGCGTCAAGCGTTCAGTCCACGCGCGCAAGAAGCGCCGCGCGACTCTGGAGATGGCCAAGGGCTACCGCGGAGACGCGAGCCGGCATTACCGGACCGCCAAGGAGGCGGTGCTCAAGGCCGACCAGTACCGCTACCGGGATCGCCGCAACCGCAAGCGTGACTTCCGGCGCCTGTGGATCACCCGGATCAACGCCGCGGCCCGTCAGAACGGCATGTCCTACTCACAGTTCATCCACGGCCTGCAGCAGGCCGGGGTTGAACTGGATCGCAAGATCCTGGCCGACATCGCCGTACGCGACGCCGATACCTTCCGACGTTTTGCCGACCGCGCCCGCGAGGCGCTGGCGGCCGGCTGAGCACTCCGCTCAAGGCACCAGCACCGCCGATCGGGCGCCGCTCCAGTGAGGAGGGCGCCCTTTTTTTCGTCTATGACCATCACCAGCTCCCACAATCAGAAGCTCAGAGAGATCCGAAAACTGCGGATGCGCCGTCGCGAGCGCGACCGGTCGGGCATGTTCGTCGCCGAGGGCGAGGATCTGCTCGCCGCGGCCGACGCGGCGGGCTGGCAGCCAGTCGAGCGCTTCTGCGCGGCGGGCAGCGGCCTGCCCGGCACCGAAGTGGAGCCGCAGCTTCTGGCCGACGCATCAGGGCTGGCCTCCGGCACCCGGGCCCTCGCCGTCTACGAGGAGCGCTGGGCCGAGCGGCCGGGCGGCCCCGTCTGCGTGTATCTGCACGGCGTCCACGACCCGGGCAACGTCGGAACGATTCTCCGCTCGGCGCTCGCGTTCGGAGCGTCAAGTGTGGCCTTCGGCCCTGACAGCGCCGATCCGTTCAGCCCCAAAGCGGTCCGGGCGAGCATGGGCGCGGTGTTCGCGGTCCCGCTGGCCCGCGCGCCGACGTTGGCCGAGCTGCCCGGAACCAAAGTCGCCCTGGTGGCCGACGCGGGCAAGCCGCTCACGGACCCGTCGCTCGAGCTGGGCGGCGAGCTCACGCTGATGATCGGCTCCGAGCGTGAGGGGCTTCCCCAGCAACTGGTCGCGGACGCGGATGTGACCGCCCACATCCCGATCGCGATCCATTCGCTGAACGCGGCGATGGCCGCCACCGTGGGCCTCTACGAGGCCACTAGGATGGCGCGCGGATGACCGAGCGGATCGACGCGATCAGGAGCGAGGCCCAGGCGGCGATCGACGCCGCCACGACGACCCAGGCGCTCGAGGGGGTGCGGATCCGCTACCTGGGCCGCAAGGCGGAGCTGCCGAATCTGCTCCGTGGGGTGGCGCAGCTTGCGCCGGACGAGCGCGCCGCGACCGGTAAGGCCGCCAACGCAGCACGGCAGGCGCTCGAGCAGGCGCTCGACCGTCGGGCCAAGGAGCTGTCTGCCCAGGAGCTCGAGCAGCGGCTGGCCGAGGATCGGATCGACGTCAGCCTGCCCGCCGATCCGCGTCCCGCGATCGGCCGCCTGCACCTGATCACCCAGACGCGGCGGGAGATCGAGGACATCTTCATCGGGCTCGGGTTCAACGTCGCCGAGGGCCCCGAGGTGGAGCGCGTCTACTACAACTTCGACGCCCTCAACACCCCGGTAACCCACCCATCACGGCTGACCACGGACACGTTTTACGTCAAGCCGGCGGACGACCTGTTCGACCCGGAGACGATCCTCCTGCGCGTGCACACCTCCCCGGTGCAGGTCCGCGCGATGCAGGCTCAGCCCCCGCCGATCTACATCATCGTCCCCGGGCGGGTTTACCGGCCGGATTCCGACGCTACCCACACGCCGCAGTTTCATCAGATCGAAGGCCTGGCCGTCGACACCGACATCACGCTGACCGATCTCAAGGGCACGCTGCTGGCCTTCGCCCGGGCGGTCTTCGGCGAGGAGCGCCAGGTCCGGCTGCGGCCGCACTTCTTCCCCTTCACCGAGCCGAGCGTCGAGGTGGACGTCTCCTGCTTCAACTGCACCGACGGCATCACCGCCGACGGTCAGCGGTGCCCGCTGTGCAAGGGCACGGCGTGGATCGAGATTCTGGGGGCCGGAATGGTCGATCCCAACGTGTTCGAGCACGTGCGCGAGTACGGCTATGACCCCGAGAAGGTGCAGGGCTTCGCCTTCGGGATGGGGATCGAACGGATCGCCATGCTCAAGCACGGGATCCCCGATCTGCGCCTGTTCTACGAGAACGACATCCGATTCCTGGAGCAGTTCGGCTGATGCGCGTTCCCGTGGAATGGCTGCACGAGTACTGCTCTCCGCCGATGGATGCGGCGGCACTGGCCGAGCGGCTGGCGCTGACCGGCACCGAAGTCGAGCGGGTCGAGCGTCACGGAGTCGACGGCCTCGAGCATTTCGTAGTCGGCAAGGTGCTCGAGCGCCGTCGTCACCCCGACGCGGACCGCCTCAGCGTGTGCATGGTCGACATCGGGGGCAGCACTCCGTCGGAGATCGTCTGTGGTGCCGACAACGTGGCCGCCGGCCAGACGGTGGCGGTGGCGCGGCCGGGGGCGGTCATGCCCGGCGGGGAGCGGCTTGACAAGGTAAAGCTCAGGGGGATCGAGTCCAACGGCATGATCCTGGCCGAGGACGAACTGGCAATCGGCACCGATCATGCGGGCATCATCGTGCTCGACGATGGCCCGGCGCCCGGCACCCCGCTGGCCGAGGTGCTGCCGATCGCCACCGACGTCCTCGTGCTGGAGATCACGCCCAACCGGCCCGACTGCCTCGGCATCTACGGCGTCGCGCGGGAGGCCCACGCCGCCACCGGCGCGGCGCTGCAGCCGCCGCCGTGGGCTGAGGACCCAGGCACCGAGGGTGAGCTCGCCGGCATCAGCATTGAGGTGGAAAACCCCGAGCTGTGCCCCCGGTTCACCGCGCGCGGGTTCGAAAACGTGAAGATCGGGCCAAGCCCGCTGTGGCTGAAGGCGCGCCTGATGGCGGCCGGGCAGCGCCCGATCTCCAACGTGGTCGACATCACCAACTACGTGATGCTGGTCACCGGCCAACCCCTGCACGCGTTCGACCTCGACCGGATCGCCGGGCAGACGCTGACCGTGCGCGCAGCGCGGGACGGAGAGAAGGTGCAGACACTGGATGGTCAGATCCGGGAGCTCGATCCCCAGATGGTCCTGATCGCCGATGCCAAGGGACCGACATCGATCGCCGGGATCATGGGCGGTGCACGCTCGGAGGTCAGCGCGGACACCACGCGCGTGCTGATGGAGGCCGCCAGCTGGAACGGGCCGAACATCCACCGGACCTCGCTGAAACTCGGCCTGCGCAGCGAGGCCTCGGCGCGCTTTGAGAAAGGGCTGCAGCCTGAGCAGGCGATGGAGGCCCAGGCGCTGGCCGCCCAGCTGATGATCGAGCTGTGCGACGCGCGCCTGCTCCCCGGGACGGTGGACATCGGTGGACCCGGTCCGGAGCCGGCGACGATCCGGCTGCGCGATGCGCGCTTGGAGGGGGTTCTTGGTACCCCGATCCCGCGGAAACGCTGTCGCGAGATTCTCGAGGCGCTCGAGTTCCAGGTCAGCGAGCGCTCCGACGGCCTCGACGTCAAGGTCCCGCCATTCCGGCGGGCGGACGTCACCCGCGAGGCCGACCTGATCGAAGAGGTGGCGCGTCTGGATGGCGTCGACAAGCTGCCGGCCACGCTGCCCTCCCGCCACGGGGCCGCCGGACGGCTCACCCCCACTCAGCGGCAGCGGCGCGCGGCCGCAGACTCGCTCACTGCACAGGGCCTGCATGAGATCGTCGGCTGGAGTTTCGTGGGCGCTGAGCTCACGCAGAAGCTGCGCCTGAGCGACCGAGCCGCCGTCGAGCTCGAGAATCCGATGTCGGTCGATCAATCGCAGCTGCGAACCACGCTGCTCGGTTCGCTGTTGGACGCGGCGCGACGCAACCGCTCGCACGGTGCTTCAGCCTTGCGGCTGTTCGAGGCAGGGGCTGTGTATCTGCCCACCGAGCCGGGAGAGCTTCCGAGTGAGCCCCATCACGTGGCGGCACTGCTCACCGGCCGGGTGCGTCCGCCGACCTGGCGCGATCCCGAGCCGCCGCTGGCGGACTTCTTCGCCGCCAAGGGTGTGCTGACCGGTCTGCTCGAGCGGCTGCGCATCGATTGGGAGGTGCAGTCGGCTCAGCAACCATTCCTGCATCCCGGCCGCGCGGCGCGGATCCTCGTCGGCGGGGAGCCCGCGGGCTGGCTGGGAGAAATCCATCCCCTCGTAGCGCAAGAGTGGGATCTCGGCGGGATCGTGGCGGCGTTCGAGCTCGATCTGGACGCAGTTCCCGGCCCACGGACGCCCATCTATCAGGACCTGACCTCCTTCCCCGAGGTCCGCGAGGACCTCGCCGTCATCGTCCCGGATCAGGTCAGCGCTGCCCAGGTCCTGTCCACGGTTCGGCGCGCCGGCGAACCGATGCTGGCCCACGTCGAGGTGTTCGATGTCTATCGGGACGCCGAACGGCTGGGGGAGGGAAAAGTCTCGTTGGCGCTCGCCTTGTCCTACCGCGCTCCCGATCGAACGCTGACCGACGAGGAGGTCGCCAGCTGGCGCGAGACGATCGTCGCGGCACTCGAGCAGGAGCTGGGCGGGAGGGTCCGTGTCGCCTAGCGTCTCGGTGTTCGGCGCGGCCGGTTTCACCGGCGCGCTTACCGCCCGGCTGCTCCATCGCCATCCCGCCTTCGAGCTGCGCGCGCTCACCGCCCGCTCGGACGTGGGCCGGCGCCTTGACCAACTGTATCCCCAGCACCGGGTTCCGTTGACGCTCGAGGATTTCGATCTCGACGTCCATGCCGACGTGGACGCCGCTGTGGTCGCCTACCCTCATGGGGCGGCAGCTGAGGTCGTGGCCGGATTACGCGAGCGCGAGGTCCGCGTGGTTGACCTGAGCGCGGATTTTCGGCTGCGGGATCTCGCCGTCTACGAAAGCTGGTACCGGGAACATCCGGCCCCGGAGCTGATCGAGCACGCGGTTTACGGACTGCCCGAGCGCTACCGCGAGCAGATCCGCGGCGCTGACCTCGTGGCCAATCCGGGCTGCTATCCGACCGCGACGCTGCTTGCGCTCGGCCCGCTGGCTCGTGCCGGCGTGATCACCGATGTGGTGATCGACGCCAAGTCTGGCGTGTCCGGAGCGGGGCGGGGGGCCAACGAGAAGACGCATTTCGTCAGCGCCGACGAGAACGTCAACGCCTACGGCGTTCCGGCCCACCGGCACACGCCGGAGATCGAACAGGAGCTGGCTGCCCTGGGGACCGATGTGCGGATCACCTTCACGCCGCACCTGTTGCCGCTGGACCAGGGCGAGCTCGTCTCTTGCTACGTCAGCGCTGAAGCTGGAGCGCAGTCGCTGGACCTCGACGAGCTCTACGCGGATGCCTACGCGTCCGAGCCGTTCGTGGAGATCAGCGCCGAGCCGCCGGGAGTGAGGGCCGTGCGGGAGACGAACATCTGCCGGATCTCCGTGCACCGCGACGTGCGCACCGGCCGAGTGATCGTGTTCGGCGCCATCGACAACCTCTGGAAGGGCGCCGCGTCGCAGGCCGTTCAGAACCTGAACCTGATGTTCGGACGCCCCGAGGGCGAGGGGATCTCGTGAGCTCGTTCTTCTCTTCCAGGTGGATCGAGGCTCCTCAGCACGTGCGCGAGCTCGACCGCGGCGGGCTGCCACAGGGATTCCGCGCCGCCGGGGTGCCCTGCGGCATCAAGCCCACCGGACTCCCCGACCTGGGATTGCTGGTAAGCGGCGCCGAGGACACCACCAGCGCAGCCCGTTTCACTCGCTCGGGCACCCTCGCGGCACCTGTGCTGCTCAACCTCGAACAGGCTCAGTTGCATGCCCTGCGGGCCGTGGTGGTCAACTCGGGCAACGCCAACGCCGCCACCGGCGCCCCCGGACTCGAGCACGCGGTCAGCATGCGACAGGCGGCCGCGGACGTGGCCGGCGTCCCGGCGGCCGCCGTGGCCGTCGCCTCCACCGGGGTGATTGGGGTGCCCCTGCCGATCGAGCTGGTGCGGGCCGGCATCGAGAGCGCCGGCCTGCAGCTGCGCGAGGACGGCGAGGCTGACTTCTCGCAGGCCATCCGGACCACCGATGCGTTCGAGAAGCGCGTGTCGCTGGAGCTCGAGCTGAGCGGGGGCACCGTGCGTCTGTGCGCCCAGGCCAAAGGCGCCGGAATGATCTCGCCGGGCTTTGCCACGCTGCTCGTGTTCGTGCAGACCGACGCACGCCTCTCAGCCGAGACGTGCGACCTGCTCCTGACGGTGACCGTCAAGCGCTCGTTTGAGCGGATCAGCGTCGACGGGCAGCTGTCGACCAGCGACACCGTCGTGCTCCAATGCAGCGGGGAGTCCGGCGTGAGCGTGCTGCCCGAGACCCAGGACGAGCTGCGCTTCGGCGAGGCGCTCGACGCCACGCTGCGCCAGCTGGCGCTGATGGTCGTGCGCGATGGCGAGGGGGCCCGCCGCGTCGGCCGGGTGCTCGTCCGGGGCGGGGACGAGGGCTCGGTGCATCGCGTCGCGCGTGCCGTGGCCGACTCCTCGCTGGTCAAGACCGCGTTGTACGGCGGCGATGCCAACTGGGGTCGGATCGTGCAGGCGGTCGGGGCAGCGATGCCCGGGACGGCGCCACTGCCAGTTGACGTCGCCATCGAGGGCGTACAGGTCTGCTCGCGCGGAGCCTTCCTCCCGCACGACCACGAGGCCCTGGCCGCAGCGGTCCAGCGCGAGGAGGTCGAGTACGAGGTCGGTCTGCCCGGCGAGGGAGCGGAGACCGAGCTGTTCTTCTCCGACCTCGGCCACGAGTACATAACCATCAATGCCGACTACACCACCTAGGCCTGACCATGCGTGACGTTGCCACCCTGCTCGAGGCGCTGCCCTACATCCGAGAGTTCCACGGCCGAACCGTGGTGATCAAGTACGGGGGCGCGGCGATGGTCGACCCGCTGCTGAAAATGGAATTCGCCCGCGATGTCGTGTTGCTCAAGTACGTGGGGATGAATCCGGTGATCGTGCACGGCGGCGGCCCGGAGATCACCAGCTACATGGAGCGCCTGGACCTTCCAGTCCAGTTCGTCGACGGCTTGCGAGTCTCCGACGCGGCCACGGTCGAGGTGGCGAAGATGGTGCTGGTGGGCAAGGTCAATAAGGACATCGTGCTGTTGCTGAACCGACAGGGGCAGCCGGCGGTCGGGCTGTGCGGTGACGACGGCCTGCTGTTCCGTGCCGCACGACAGGCCGCGCCAAGCGGTCAGGACATCGGCTTCGTGGGACGAATCGAGCATGTCGACGTTGACGTCCTCAACCATGTCGCCCAGGACTACATCCCGGTGGTGGCCAGCGTCGGGTCCGATTCCGAGGGCAACTCCTACAACATCAACGCCGACGAGGCAGCGGGTGCCGTGGCGAGCGCGCTCGGTGCGCATAAGGTGATGTTCCTCACCGACGTGGCCGGGTGGCTGCGTGACCCCGCGGACCCCGCCAGCACCGTCTCAGAGGCGCGCGCCGATGAGGTCGCACAGTCGCTGATTTCGGTCGAGGGAGGGATGCGGCCCAAACTCGCGGCCTGTCTCGACGCGATCGCGGGCGGCGTGAGCTCCGCCCACATCGTCGACGGACGGGTGCCGCACTCGTTGCTGCTCGAGCTGTTCACCGATGCCGGACAGGGCACCAAGATCACATCACACTGACCATGTCGCTCTCTGAACTTCAGGCGCTCGAACGCGATTACGCGATCCCGACCTACGCGCGCAACCCAGTCGAGTTTGTCCGCGGAGCCGGCTGTCGGCTCTGGGACGCCGACGGGAATGAATATCTGGACCTGCTCGCCGGCATCTCGGTGCTCAACGTGGGTCACTGTCACCCGCGCGTGGTCGAGGCGATCCGGCGCCAGAGCGAGCAGCTCATGCACGTCACCAACCTGTATTACACCGCCCCGGCAATGCGGCTCTCCGCGGCTCTGGCTCAGAGCTCGCTGGGCGGAAAGGTGTTCCTGTGCAATTCGGGAGCGGAAGCCAATGAGGCGGCGATCAAGCTGGCCCGTCGGGCTCGGCCGGGGGGGCGCATCGTGGTCGTCCAGGACGGCTTCCACGGCCGGACCTACGGGGCGCTGTCGGCCACGCCGCAGGAGTCAAAGCAGGCGCCGTTCGCGCCGCTGGTGCCAGGCTTCGTCGTTGTGCCCAAGGATCCGGAGGCGCTCGCGCGAGCTGTCGACGAGAGCACGGCGGCGGTCTTGGTCGAACCGATCCAGGGCGAGACGGGGATCCAGATCCTCGCCGACGAGCTCCTGGCGGCCGCTCGTGAGGCATGTGACCGGGCCGGGGCAGCGCTGATATTCGACGAGATCCAAACCGGGATGGGGCGGACCGGAACGCTGTGGGCCTACGAGCAGACGCCGGTGGTGCCGGACGCCCTGACCAGTGCGAAGGCGCTGGGCGGCGGCCTGCCGGTGGGTGCGTTGGTCACCGGACCTCGCTTGGCCGACGTGTTCCAGCCCGGGGATCACGGGTCGACGTTCGCCGGCGGCCCGGTGACCGCCTCGGCCGCTTTGGTCGCGCTCGAGCTGTGCTCGGATCCCTCCCTGCTCGAGCGCGTGAACTCGCTGGGGGCCCGGCTGCTCGGCGGGTTGCGCTCACTTCCGTTCACCGCGCAGGCGCGCGGACGCGGGCTGATGCTGGCCATCGATCTCGATCCTTCGGTCTCGGCCCCGGAGCTCGCCCGACGGGCACTGATGGAACAGCGTCTCGTGGTCAATGCCACTGGTCCGGCGACGATCCGTCTCGAGCCGCCCCTGATCATCTCTGAGGAGGAGGTCGACGAGGCGCTCATGCGCCTGGGCCGCCTTGCCGCATGAACGTAGCGGAGTTTCTCCCGCCGGATCAGATCAGCCTTGACGCCGTGACCGAACGGCTGAGCGCCCGCCTGACGGTCGCGGCAGGGGAGGCTCAGGCCACCGACCGCACGTTCTACGACACTTTCGACGGCCTCCTGCGGGCGGACGGGCGTTCGGTGGTTCACGAACACGTGCGGCTGTCGGTGATCGAGCTCGCGACCGGCTTGGAGGACGCAGGGCAGCCAATGCCGCAACCCACTCAGCCGCTGCTGATCGGTGACCTCGACCCCGGGCGCATGCGTGACGCGCTGGCGCCGGTGGTCGAGCTCAGAGCGTTGCTCCCCCTGGTTCACCTCCACAGCCGCTCGCGGACACTGAGCGTGCTCGATGAGGAACGCAAGACCGTCGTGCGGATGATCCTCGAGGAGCCGGCCGTGGTTGCGTCGGCCAGCCGGCACATCCCGCTGCGGCCGCGCCTGCGCCTCACCGCGGTCCGCGGCTACGCCGAGGAGCTCGAGCGCGTTGCCCGCGAGCTGACCGGTACGTTGGGGTTCGTCGCCGCCGATCAGCCGCTTGTCGACGAGGCGGTACGCGCGGCGGGCGGGGTGCCGGGCGGCATCTCGAGCAAGATCGAGCTGGCCCTCGCCCCGACCCAACGCGCCGACGCCGCGGCCGCCGCCGTGCTGCGCGCGCTGCTGGAGGTCATCGAGGCCAACCTCGACGGCACGATCGCCGGCATCGACTCCGAGTTTCTGCACGATTTTCGCGTCTCGGTGCGCCGCTCGCGCTCAGTCCAGCGCGAATTCAAGAAGGTGTTCCCGCCGGCTGCGCTCGAGCGCTTTCGCCATGAGTTCAAGTGGCTGCAGCAGGTCACCGGCGACACCCGGGATCTCGACGTCTACGTCGTGGAGTTCGACGCGCTCAGCTCGCTCGTGCCCGAGGCGATGCGAGCCGACCTGTTACCCCTGCTCGGCGTGCTCGAGGCTCGTCGTCAGCACGCCCGCCGTGAGATGGCGCGCGCGTTGCGCTCCGGGCGCGCCACCCAGCTGCTCCAGGACTGGGCGGCGTTCCTGGAGGAGCTCGTCGAGCTGCCGCTCGCCGGACGCGAACGTGCCCAGCTGCCGGTGGCCGAGGTGGCGGCGGCGCGGATCGTCAAGGTGTACCGACGGATGCTGAAGATGGGCAAGGCGATCGGTCCCTCCAGCCCCGCCGAGGACTTTCACGCCCTGCGCAAGCGCGGCAAGGAGTTGCGGTACCTGTTGGAGTTGTTCGGGGCGCCGTTGTTCGATGCCGAGGTCGTGAAGCCGATGGTCAAGGCGTTGAAGGCGCTCCAGGACGTGCTCGGACGCCACCAGGACCGTGAGGTGCAGATCGCTCTGCTGCATTCTCTGGCTGACGAGGTCGACAGCCGTCCCGGCGGCCCGGCTGCACTGATGGCGATCGGCGTCCTCATCGAGCGGCTGGCTGCGGATGAGCGGCAGGCCCGTTCCGACTTCGCCGCGCGCTTTGACGCCTTCGCGTCCAGCGGCCAGCGCAAACGGGTGAGGGAGACCTTCGCATGACCACGGTGCTGGCTACCTACAACATCAAGGGCGGGGTGGGGAAGACCTCGGCGGCGGTCAATCTGGCCTACCTCGCCTCACGCGGGGGCGCGGCCACGCTGCTCTGGGACCTCGATCCGCAGGGAGCCTCGACCTACCTGTTTCGGGTCCGGCCGAAGGTGACCGGTGGTGCGAGCAAGCTCGTCGGGTTGAAATCACCGGTGGGCGCGCTGATCAAGGGCACCGATCATCCCGGGCTCGATCTGCTTCCGGCCGACTTCTCCTACCGCCACATGGATCTTGCCCTGGACACGTTTAAACGGCCTACCCGGCGCCTGGCCCGGGTGCTCGAGCCGCTGCGCTCCGAGTACGAGTACATCTTCCTGGACTGTCCGCCCAGCATCTCGCTCGTGTCCGAGAGCGTGTTCGAGGCCGCGGACGCGTTGCTGGTCCCGGTCATCCCGGCGACGCTGTCCTCGCGCACCTTCGAGCAGCTCGAGGCGTTGGTCAGCAGCGGACCGCAGGTGCTGGCCTTCTTCTCGATGGTCGAGGTCCGAAAGTCCCTGCACCGCGAGGTGATGGCGCGACTGCGGGCGACTCATCCCGAGGCGATGCTGGGGGCGGCGGTGCCCGCCTGCGACGAGGTGGAGCGCATGGGAGTGGACCGGACCGTGGTGGGGGAGCTCGCCCCCGGGTCTCGCGGTGCGATCGCCTACCAAGCGCTGTGGTGGGACATCAGCCGACGGCTCCGGAAGCGATAAACCGCGTACATTCCCCGATCCCATGGATGAGACAACCACCTCCTACCAGGCGAAGCGCTCCGAAGTTCACCGGGTCCTGCTGCTCTACAGCGGAGGTCTTGACACGAGCGTGATGCTGAAGTGGATCCAAGACGAGTACGAGGCCGAAGTCGTGGCCCTGACTGTGAACCTCGGTCAGCCGGGGGAGGACTACGAGGTGGTGAAGGGCAAGGCGCTGCGGATCGGAGCGAGCGAATGCCACGTGATCGACGCCCGCGAGGAGTTCGCGCGCGACTACGTCCTGCCTGCGATCAAGGCCAACGGCGTCTACGGCCTCGGCTATCCATTGTTCACGGCTCTGGGGCGGCCTCTGATCGCCAAGCTGGCGGTCGACTTCGCGCGCCAGACCGGGTGCGACACAATCGCCCACGGCTGTACGGGCAAGGGCAACGATCAGGTGCGCATCGAGGCCACGGTCGCCACGCTGGCGCCGGAGCTGAAGGTGATCGCGCCCGTGCGGACCTGGCGGATGGGACGCGATGAGGAGATCGCATACGCACGAGAGCACGGCATCCCGGTCAAGGGGGGCACCGAGGCGGCGCCGTACTCGATCGACGACAACCTGTGGGGCCGCTCGAGCGAGGGCCGCTGGATCGAAGATCTCGAGCACGCGCCCGAGGACGACGTGTTCCAGCTGGTGAACCGCCCTGAGCAGGCGCCCGACCAGGCCGAGGTCGTGGAGGTGGAATTCGAGCGCGGCGTGCCGGTGGCGCTGAACGGCGAGAGGCTCGCGCTCGTGGAGCTGCTCGAGCGCGCCGCCGAGCTGGGGGCACGACACGGCGTCGGGATCGTCGATCACATCGAGGACCGGATCGTCGGGCTCAAGGTCAGGGACATCTACGAGGTACCCGCCGCAGCGATCCTGCTGCTCGCGCACGCCGAGCTCGAGCGTCTGGTCGGGACGATCCACCAGAACCAGTTCAAAGCCATGCTGGACCAGAAATGGGCCTACCTGGTCTACGCCGGGCTGTGGTGGGAGCCGCTACGGACCGATCTCGACGCCTACATGGAGGCGTCCAACGCGCAGGTCACCGGCAAGATCGGGATCAGGCTCTACAAGGGGTCAGCGCGCCCCGTGACGCGCTCGTCTCCCTACGCGGTCTATGACGCGCAGCTGGCCAGCTTCGCCCAATCCGGCGGCCTGTTCTCCCAGGAGGCCTCGCCGGGGTTCATCGAGCTGTGGTCGCTGCAATCGAGGATGGCCTGGCGCGTCAGACACGGCGAGGACGGGTAGCATCGGATTATGGCTTACAAGCTCCTTGGCTATGCCGTCTGGCGGGGCGGCAAATGGTATGTCCGCCGTCGCTTCGGTGGGACGCGCCGCAAGCTCGCCCTCGCCGCTGTCTCGACGGCCGTTGTCGCCGGTGTGGTCGCTTCCCAGCGCCTGCCCAACCGGGACTGACCTGACGCCGGGCGGTTGTCCGGGCTAACGTACGGCGCGCGTGGCCGACCAGCCCACATCTGAGCCACTCCTCTTGGAGACGGTCGAGTGCTCCCCCGTGGACGGGGACAAGCTCGCCGTCCGGCTAGCCGGACGCTGGCAGGACCGCCGCCGCGCGGGCGACGCACGTGCGCTCCTGGTCGTCGATGTCGATGGCCGGCGTCATCGCTTTCCGGAGGCGCCTCCGCCGCGCCTGGCCAGAATCGGCCGGCCCGGCTCCTGGGCGGCCAACTTCGCACTTCCAGCCTGGCTCGCGCCCCGGCTCGAGGGCCGCACGATCTTGACCATCGGTGACGTCGAGCTGGAGGTCCGGGGCCTTGCCGGCACCGGCGACGCGTCACCGCCACCGCAGAACGACGGGGAGGTTACTGGGATGGCCGAATCCGAGCCCCAGAACGGCGAAGGGCCCGCGGATGAGGGCGCTTCGGACGAGTTGATCGCGGTGCTGCGAGCCGAACTTCAGGAGCGGGCCGGTGCCCAGGCGCGGATCCAGGGCGAACTCGCCGACGCCAAGGCCGAGCTCGCGTCACGGATCGCCAACCAGGAACGCCTGCGGGCCACGCATGAGCAGCTCCGGGCGGAGCTCGAGCGGCTCAGCGGCCTGGTTCGCCAGCAGGACAACCAGCGGGCGGAGGTCGAGTCGCGGGCCGTCGTGCTCGCGGCCGAGTTGAGCGACGCGCAGGCCCAGGTGGGGGACCTGGTCGCCACGCGGGAGGAGCTCCGAGCCGAGCGGGATGTGCTCATGCACGAGGTCGCGAGCCTCCGCGCCGCCCTGGCGGCGGGAATCGTCACCAGCGACGCGGCGACGGCCGAAGCCGAAGGGTTGCGAGAAGAGCTCGAACGGCTCGGTGCCGAGTTGGGGGGCGCCCGCCAAGCACTGGGCAGCCGGGAGTCCGGCCTCGACGAGGCCGAGGCGCTGCTCGGAGAAGCTCGCGCGCTGACGGCCAGCCTGCGCGAGCCGTAGCGTTCCCGCGGCTCCGCCGGCTCCGGCGGCCCGGTGGAGCTCGCCGCCGAGGTCAATCTGTCCGCCCGGCGGCCTACCGTCGCCCATGTGAACGAGCCACCCGGAGTGCCGTCCGCGCTCGGTATCGAAGCGGTCGAGTGGTTCGCTCGCGGAGATGAGAATCTCACCGTCCGCGTGACCGGACGCTGGCGTCGCCGGCGACCCGCGCTGGGCGGCCAGCCGCTGCTGGTCATCGAAGCCGGCGGACAGCGCTACCGCTTCACCGCGATGCCCGAGCCACCGGGGCTCACCGGCGCTGCGCCCGGAACGTGGCAGCTGAGCTTCACGGTGCCGATCGAACTGTCGCCGCCGTCGCTGCAGCGCGCGTGGCTGCAGCTGGGGGCGGTGGTGGTGCCCCTGCCGGTGACCGTGCAGGCGGAGGTGGGGGATACGCCCGGCTCTCCCGAGCCCGAGGTGGGCGCGCAAGCCGCTGACGAGGCCGCCGATCCGCAGCTGCTGGCCGAGCGGCGCTTACGCAGCTCCGAGCTGGCGCTGCAGGCCACCCGCCTGCGTGCCACCCGGGCCGAGCAGGCGGTGGCGGATCTGGCAGCACGAGTCGAGGAGCTCGAGCGCGAGCTGGACGCGCTCCAGGCCGAGCCGGCGCGTTTGCGTGCCCTGCTCGCCCAGCGGGATGCCGCCCGCAGGGCAGCGGAGCAGCGCGCCCATGCTGAGCGGGCGATGCGCGCCGAGCTCCAAGACGAGCTCGCCCAACAGCGGGGGGAGGGCCAGGAGACGGACGCCGTGCTCCAGGAGCTCGCGCTTGCCCACATGCGGGTGGCCGAGCTGGAGACCGAGATTGAGCGGCTGAGTCGCCAGGCGGCCGAGGCCGAGCAGGTCGCCGCGTCCGCGCGCGTAGCCAGGGAACGTGCGGAGGCCGACCTGGAGCAATGGACCGCTGCGCGGCGGGAGTCCGCGTGGGAAATCCCGGACTTCGGTCCACGGATCGCCGCTGAGGAACGCCTGTGGCGTCGGCTCGCGACCGGCCAGGTCCGGCCGGCGCCCCGAATCCCGCTCCGCTGGCAGAGCCCGGCGGCGCTGGCGGCTGAGCGACGGCTGGTGCTGAGCCGCCCGCGTCTGGGAACTGGCGCGCCCGAGGATGCGGCGACGCTCGCGGCGCTGCGACGGGAGCTGGCCGCCCGTGTGGCGGCCGAAGCCGCACTGCGCAGCCGCCTCGCTCGCTCTGCCCATGTCTCTGGCGCCGGTGACGCCGGAGCCTCCGAGACCCTGCCGCCGTCCTCGGGCCGGGTGCTGACCGAAGCGCTGGTCGAGTTGCGTGCGGAGCTGCTGGAGCTGCGGTCCCTGGCGGAGACCGAACGCGATCGCCGGCGCCGGGCGGAGACCCGGGCCAGCGAGCTCCAGCGCCAGGTCGGCGACTACGCGGCTCGTTGCGCCGGGGCCTACGAGGCGATCGAGACCCTCCGGGCGGAGCTCGAGCGGCTAAGACACGCCGTCGGCGCTGGAGCTCCCGAGTCGCCCGCGCCGGGCGCGACGCCGCAGCCGGGCGCGCGTCGGGTAGCGGACGCCCAGGCGCGCGGGGTGCCGCTACCCGGCTCCAGAGGACGCGGATCGCTGGATCCCGCAAGGCTGGACGCCGCGCTCGCCCGCCTGCGCGAGTCCGCGGCCGCCGCCCAGGAGGCCGCCGCCCAGGAGGCCTCCGCCCAGGAGGCCTCCGCCCAGGAGGCCTCAGCCCCTCGAGCCGAGCCCGAAGCCGCCGGGCCCTGGCTCGCCGGCGCGTTCGCGTCGCTGGCCGAGCGGGACGGGGCCGCCGCGGGACGACTGTTGCTGGCCCTGCTCGACGCCCAGGGCGTGGTCCGGCCCGAGCCACTGGCCTACGACCTCATAATGGACGGTCTGGGCTGTGTGCAGGTCAGCGTCGGTACTGATGGCACCAACATCGCCGTCCGGCTCTCAGAGAGTCCTCGGCCGGCTGCCGAGGTGCAGTTCGCGGTTTCAGGCGATCTCTCGAGTCTGGCCGCGCTGGTCGCCTCAGGATCGCTCCGGCGCCGCTTCGGCCGCCGCCGGGCGCGCATCACCGGCGAGCGCCGTGCGGCGGCGGCGCTTCTCGCGCTGGTCCAGACGCCGGTCAGTCTGGCTGGGCTGATCGCCGCCGGCGTGCGCATGGATCGCTGGCTGTCACTCAGCCTGGCGGCGCTGATGATCGATCCGGCGTGGACACGGGGAGAGCACTTCTCGGTCGGCTTCCAGGAGCCCGAGAGTGCTGCCCCGGAGGCATATCTGCACATTCGCGACGGGCGTCGGCCGGCGGTCAGCCTGACCCCCCTCATCGGAGCTCCGGCAACCACGATCGTCTGCGCCGGGGAGCGGGTGCTTCCGGTGCTGGCCGGTGAGCTGCGGGGCGGTGTGCAGCTGCGCGGCGACAGGCGGCCGATGGCCCTGCTGCAGTGCTGGATAGAGCGCGCACAGAGCGGCTGAAACCGCCGCCGCGGAGCGCCGGGAGCTCCAAAATGTCCGCCTCGCCACCTATGCTCGAAACGTCGGCATGAGCCCCACCTGCGCCCACCTTCACGTCCACTCCGAGTACTCGCTGCTCGATGGCGCATGCAACATCGACGCGCTGGCGGCGCGGGCGGCTTCGTTCGATCAGCCGGCGCTGGCGCTGACCGATCATGGGGTGATGAACGGAGCGGTGGAGCTCTTCACCGCCGCCCGCAAGCACGGGATCAAGCCGATCCTCGGCTGCGAGATCTACGTTGTCGACGATCACAGCCGCCGGACCCCGGGCAAGCTCGATCGGTTCCATCTCACGCTCGTGGCGGCGACGCCGACCGGCTACCGCAATCTCGTCAAGCTTTCCTCGGCCGGCTTCCTGGATGGATACCAGCGGGGCAAGCCCTCGGTTGACCTGGCGCAGATGGCGGCGCACGCCGAGGGCGTCATCGCGATGACCGGGTGTCTGCAGTCGCGTTTCTGCCAGCACCTGTTGGGCGACCGGTCCGCTGAGGCCCGCGCTCACGCCGAGGAGCTGATCAGCGTGTTCGGGGCCGAGGATGTGTACTTCGAGGTCCAGAAGAACGGTTTGGCGGCCCAGGACAAGGCCAACGAAGGCGTCGTGCGGATTGCCCGTGAGCTCGGCCGGCCGCTCGTCGGAACCGGCGACGTCCACTACCTCCGGCGGGAGGACTACCACCACCACGCCGCGCTCCTCTGCGTCCAGACCAAGTCCACGCTCTCCCAGCCGAAGATCAGCTTCGATACCAACGAGTTCTATCTTCGCTCCAGCACAGAGATGGTCCAGGCGTTCGCGGAGTGGCCGGAAGCGATCGCCTCGACGCTGGAGATCGCCGAACGCTGCGACGTCGAGCTGGAGCTCGGCCGTCAGCTGATCCCGCGCTATCCGACCCCGGACGGGGTGCAGGAGCGCGAATATCTGCGTGGCTTGGTGGATGAGGGCCTGCGCCGGCGCTATGGGGATCCCGTGCCCGCCGAAGCGCTCGAGCGAGCCGAGTACGAGCTGGGCGTGATCGACCGGATGGGATTCAACGCCTATTTCCTGATCGTCTGGGACTTCGTCAAGTACGCCAAGGACGTCGGCATAGCGGTCGGCCCCGGTCGCGGCTCGGCCGCGGGCGCGATCGTCGCCTACTGCCTGCAGATCACCGACGTTGACCCGCTGCGCTACGACCTCCTGTTCGAGCGCTTCCTCAATCCTGAGCGAGTCTCGATGCCGGACATCGACATTGACTTCTCGGTGCGTGGGCGTGACCGGATGATCCGCTACGTGACCGACAAGTACGGCAAGGAGTCGGTGGCCCAGATCGTCACCTTCGGCAAGATGTTCCCGCGTGCGGCCACTCGCGATGCCGCCCGAGTGCTCGGTCACGACTACGGGGCGGGAGACAAGCTGGCCAAGCTGATCCCGGATCCGATCATGGGCCGGTCGCCGAGCTTTGCGGACTGCCTGCGCATCGGTGAGCCGCTGCGGGCGGAGGTCGATCGAGATCCGACCGCGCGGCAGATCGTCGAAGTCGCGCAGGGCCTCGAAGGAATCGTCCGCAACTCTTCGATCCACGCGGCCGCGGTGGTGATCGCCGACCGGCCACTGACCGAGATCGTGCCGCTGCAGATCGCCGATGCCGGGTCGGATGAGAACGGCGAGAAGGCCTTCCGGACGGTGACCCAATTCTCGATGAAGCCGGTCGAGCAGCTGGGGCTGCTGAAGATGGACTTCCTCGGCCTGCGCAACCTCGATGTGATCGAGGATGCACTGGACATCATCGAACGCTCCACCGGCGAGCGGCCGGACATGGCCACGCTCCCGCTCGATGATCCGAAGACCTACGAGATGTTGGCGAAGGGCGAGTCGGTTGGAGTGTTCCAGTTCGAGTCCGAGGGCATGCGCGAGGCCCTCAAGAAGGTTCGTCCCACGGAGTTCGACGACCTGATCGCGCTCAACGCTCTGTACCGGCCCGGCGCGATGGATCAGATCCCAACCTATGCGCGCGGCAAACGGGACCCGGAATCGATCTCCTACTCCGACGAGCGGTTGCGCTCGATCCTCGAGTCGACCAAGGGCGTGATCATCTACCAGGAGCAGGCGATGCAGATCGCCAAAGAGCTGGCCGGCTTCAGCGGGGCCAAGGCAGATGACCTGCGCAAGGCGATCGGCAAGAAGAACCGGGAGGCGATGGCCAAGCTGAAGCCTGAATTCGTCCAGGGCTGCCAGGCGTCGGGTACCGCCGGGACGGTGATCGAACTGCTGTGGACGACCAACGAGAAATCGGCGGACTACAGCTTCAACAAGTCCCACGCCGCCTGTTACGCGTTGATCGCCTATCGGACCGCGTGGCTGCGGGCGAATTATCCGGCTGAGTACATGGCGGCGCTGATCTCCTCGGTCATGGACACCAAGGACAAGGTGCCGTTCTTCGTCGCCCAGGCCGAGCAGATGGGGATCTCGATCCTGCCCCCAGACGTCAACGTCTCAGATCACAAGTTCGTCGTCGTCGATTGCGACATCCGGTTCGGGCTGGATGCGGTCAAGGGCGTCGGCTATCAGGCGGTCGAGGCGATCAAGCGGGCGCGGGAAGAGGGAGGACCGTTCACCGACCTGTGGGACTTCTGTGCCCGGGTTGACGGCCGCGCCGTCAACAAGAAGGCAATCGAGGCGCTGATCAAATGCGGAGCATTCGGCTCGACCAACGCCTCCCGCAAGGGGATGCTGTCCGTGCTCGAGCAGGCCCAGGGCGCTGGTCAGAAGGCCCAGCAGGACGCGCAGATCGGCCAGGGGTCGATCTTCGACCTCGGCCTGGACCTGGCCGGCGCCGGCGCCGCGGCGGCGGCATTTGCGACCCCCAGTCACGCTCCGATTCCCACCGAGGAATTTGAGCGCGCCGACCTGCTGGCGGCCGAGAAGGAGGCGATCGGCCTGTTTATCTCCGCCCACCCGCTCAAGGAGGTCGGGGCCGCGCTGAGTGCCAAGGTCGACTGCTCCCTGGCCGCACTGTCCACGCGCCGTGACGGCGACTGGGTCACGGTGGGGGGAATGATCACCCAGGCCAAGCGGATTCGGACCAAGAAGAACGATCCGATGATGTTCGCCACCCTGGACGACCTTGAGGGCTCGGTCGAGATCATCGTGTTCGGAAAGGCCCTTGCCGCGCAGGAAGCGGCACTCGAGACCGACTCGATCGTGCTCGTTCGCGGCAAGGTCGACCACAAGGACCGCGACAAGACGTGCATCATCGCCCAGCAGGTCGATCGCTTCGAGCCCACGCCGGAAGAGGTGGCTCACGCCGATCTTCAGGCGACCAAGGTGACCGCGGGGCCGAGCGCCCTGCGACTGCGCCTGGATGCCGGCGGGCTTCCGGCGAGCATCCTCGGCGAGCTCCGGGACCTGCTCTCTGGTTTCCCGGGTGAATGCGATGTGGTCGTCGAACTTTGCACGTCGGTCGGGGAGCGCCGTCTGCGTCTCGGTCCGGACTTCCGCGTCGCCCGCAGCGCGAGCCTGCACGCCGAGCTGGAAGCGCTGCTCGGTGGGGCGCTGGTGGCCAAGGCGGTCGAAACCGAGGCCGCCGAAGCCGAGGTGTCTGAGGACGCGGACGTCGAGCCGGACTCGGCTCCCGTGGCGGCCCCGGTCGGCCCGGCGCCCGAGCCGGCCAGCGCGGTCGGCTAGCCGCTCGTCTGGTAGCTCAGCTCGACTCAGGCACCCACGGGTCGTGCCAGCACCCGAAGCCCGTGAGCAGCTTGTCGGAACCCTCAGGACCCCACGTGCGCGGCTGGTAGGGCTTGACCGGTGGCGGTGAGTCCAGCAGCGGTTGGAGAATCCGCCAGGTCTCCTCGATGCTGTCCTGACGGGTGAAGTTGGTGCTGTCCCCGATCAGCGCGGCGCGCAGGAGAACCTCATAGGGGGTCGGGCCCTCGCCGCCCTCATGTTCGAAGTCCATGTCGAGCTGGATCGCCCGCGGCCCGTCGCCGTCCGCCCGGTGAGCGTCGAGGATCAGCCGGATCCCGGGGGAGGGGTCGATCCGGAACACCAGCTGGCTCGGCTCGGGGGGCCGGTGAGTGCCCTGGAGGAACTGCAGCCGCGGCGGACGCTTGAACACCAGCCGCACCTCGGTCTGGGTGATCGCCAGCGCCTTGCCGGTGCGGATGAAGAACGGGACGCCGGCCCAGCGCCAGTTGTCGACCTCCAGTCGCAGGGCTGCGAACGTTTCGGTCTGAGAATCTGGCGCGACGCCCTCAATCTCTCGGTAACCCGCGTACTGACCGCGGATGTAGTGCTGCGGATCCGCGGCGGGCATCGACCGGAATACGGAGAACTTGGAGTAGTTGAGTGTCTCCGGATCGCTTCCCGCCGGAGGCTCCATCGCCGTGGCGGCCAGCAGCTGCAGCAGATGGTTGACCACGACATCCCGCAGCGCGCCGACCGGATCGTAGAAATGGCCGCGGTCCTCGACGCCGAAGTCCTCCGCCATCGTGATCTGGACAGAGCCGACGTAGTTGCGGTTCCAAACCGGCTCGAGCATCGCGTTGGCGAAGCGGAGGTAGAGGACCTCCTGCAACCCAAGCTTGCCCAGGAAATGGTCGATCCGGTACAGCTGCGATTCATCCAGGTGCCGATGCAGCTGAGCGGCCAGCTCCTGGGCAGACTTCAGGTCGTGTCCAAACGGTTTCTCGACGATCACGCGCTGGCCTTGGGCGAGTAGCTTGGCGGAGGCCAGACCCTCCACCACGCGTGCGAACAGGACCGGCGGGATCTCCAGGTAGTAGGCGGCAAAGTCTTCCCCGACCGCGTCGGCGACCTTGCCGTAGGTGCCCTCGTCGCTGAAGTCCCCACTGATGTAGCTCAGGCGCTCGGCCAGGCGGTGAAACACCTCCTCGTCGATCTTTTCTCCGGTGGCCTCAATCGACGCCCGCGCGTGCTTGCGCAGATGGTCGTCGTCCCACGGCTCGGCCGCTACGCCGATCACCCGACAGGTCAACAGGCCGCGGCGTTCGAGCCGATACAGCGAGCGCAACGTCATCTTCCGGGCCAGGTCTCCGGTGATGCCGAAGATCACCAGCGTGTCGGCGGTCTTTGGGGTGCTTGCGGTGATCACTTGCGTCTCCGGCCCGCGCGCGCCCGGGCTGACTGGCCGCGTTGGCGCAGTTTGAGTGCGTCCTTGATGTCCTCCGGGGCGACGCCCCCGCCGTCCCGGCCGGTCTCCAGCACGCATGGCAGCTTCTCAAATAGAGGCTCTGAGAGAAAGGTGGCACAACCTCGCTCCCCAAGTTCGCCCTGGCCGATAACTGCGTGACGATCCCGGTTTGAACCCAGGGAGGTCATCGAGTCGTTGACGTGCAGCGAGTGCAGGCGCTCCAGCCCAACCGTCTGGTCGCACTTCCGGAGCGTGTCGCCGAGCCCCTCCGGGCTGCGGATGTCGTAGCCCGAGGACAACAGGTGGCAGGAGTCCAGGCACAGCCCCAGCCGATCGCCCCCTCCGGCCGCTTCGAGCAGCGCCGCGAGCTCCTCGAACGATCGCCCGAGCGTGCCTCCGGCGCCGGCGGTGTCCTCCAGATGCAGCGCACAGCCCTCGGTCTCGGCCAGCGCTTCACTGATCACGCGCCCGGCGCGCTTGATCGCCTCACCCACGTCTCCCGTCTTAGCCGATCCTGGATGCAGGACCACGCCGACGGCTCCAATGCCCGCTCCGACCCGCAATGACTGGATCAGCGAGGCGAGCGATTTCTCCCGGATCTCCTCGTCCTCTGAGGCGCAGTTGAGCAGGTACACGGCGTGGATCAGCACGGCATCGATCTTGCTGGCCTCGAGCGCTTCCCGGAACGCGGCGAAGTCGTCCTCGCCATATGCGGTCGGGCGCCACATGCGTGGAGACTGGTTGAAGATCTG
This sequence comes from uncultured Solirubrobacterales bacterium, assembly GCA_963844475.1. Lineage (GTDB taxonomy): Bacteria > Actinomycetota > Thermoleophilia > Solirubrobacterales > Solirubrobacteraceae > Palsa-465. Next base: position 42,875 of record CAWJOL010000006.1, read on the forward strand.
GATCGCCCGGCAGCCGCGTTCGGTGCCGCGCTCCACTGCCTTGACCAACCCACCGGCCGGAGAGACGTGGGCGCCGATTAGCATGGGAGTGGTTCTGTCATGCGCGTTCGCTTTGCACCATCACCGACTGGCGCCCTCCACATCGGAGGTGCCCGCACCGCGTTGTACAACTGGCTCCTCGCCCATCGCCCCGAGGATGGGACCGCGGGACAGGCCGGGGAGCTCATGCTGCGCATCGAAGATACCGACCGGGAGCGATCGACCCCAGAGAACGTCGAGCAGATCCTCGATGCCCTGCGTTGGCTGGAGCTGGACTGGGACGAAGGCCCGATCTTCCAATCCGAGCGGGCCCCGCGCCACGCCGAGGTGCTCCAACAGCTGCTCGAGAGCGGGCACGCCTACCACTCGAATGCGACCACAGAGGATGTCCGGGCGTTCAAGGAGCGCCACGGAGCCGACCGGGGCTTCCGCGGGGAGACGGAGGCATCGGGGGCCGTGCGGTTGAGGGTCCCGGACTCGGGCGAGACGGTCGTCAAGGACGTGATTCGGGGCGACACGCGGTTCCCCAACTCGAACATGGATGACCCGGTGATCGCGCGCGCCGACGGCTCCCCCCTCTACAACTTTGCTGTGGCGATCGACGATCTCGACGCGGGGATCACGCACGTGGTACGCGGAGAGGACCACCTCTCCAATACCCCCAAACAGCTGCTGGTGTTCGATGCGCTGGGCGCGCCTGCGCCGCATTACGCCCACCTGCCGCTGCTGCACGGGCCGGACGGCCGCAAACTGTCCAAGCGCCACGGCGCTGCGTCGGTTCAGGAGCTTCGTGATGCTGGCTACCTGCCCGAGGCGGTGACCAACTACATCGCGTTGCTGGGCGCCGGCTTCGCGGCCGATGAGGAGCACTTCACCCGGGATGAGCTCGCTCAGCGTTTCCGGCTCGAGCGGGTGTCCAAGAACCCGGCGGTATTCGACGAGCGCAAGCTGCGTCATATCAACGGCCGCTGGCTGCGCCAGCTCGGGGTGGAGGAGCTGACCAGGAGGCTCGAGGCCTACACCGGACGCACGGGGCTCGGGCAGGCGGTTGAGATCGCGGCGGACAAGATCCAGACGCTGGCGGAGTTCTGGCCGCTGGTCTCGTTCCTGTTCGAGGGCCCGGTCGAGGATCAGGCGGCATTCGCCAAGGTGATCGGGCGCGACGGCGCTGTCGACACGCTGCGACAGTCACGTAACGCGCTGGCTCGGACCGAGCCGTTTGACCCCAACCACATCGAGCAGGCTCTGCGTAACGTCGTCGAGCAGGCGGGCGTCAAGCCCGGTCAGGTGTTCCAGCCGGTGCGAGTGGCGATCGCCGGCAGCACCGTGTCTCCAGGGATCTTCGAGAGCGTCGCGGTGCTCGGGCGAGACGAGACGCTGAGGCGGATCGACAGGGCGCTCGAGCGGGCGTCCGGACAGGGCTAAACCGGTATCGAACATTTGCCGATAGAGGTGCTAGGCGGGGGTCGCCGCAAGCGAGTCGGAGCCCCGTCCTCGTCCACCGCAACGACAAGGATGCGAGAACCCCAGTGGCAACCGTGGCTGCTGTGAGCACGTCACCGACCGATCCGTACGCCTCGCGCGAGCGACACCACAACGAAGGACACGGCCGTCGCCTGACCGCGGCGTTTGAAGCCCTCGAGGCGTTCCCGGTTCTGGTCGAGTCACGCAATCGGGTGATGCGGATGTTCGAGGCCGGAGATCCCACCACCGCTGACGTGGTTGGGGCGGTCGAAGCTGATGTCGCGCTGGCCGTAGCCGTGCTGAGGCTCGCCAACCAGGTCGAGGGGCGCACGCGTGGCCGCGTCGAGAGCGCGGTCAAGGGCGTCGAGGTCCTCTCGCCCAACACGGTCCACGCCATCGCCAGCCGCGCGCGGACGTTCGATTTCTTCGAGCGGACCGCCATTTGGCAGGGCATACCGGAGCGCTTCCGCCTGCACGCGGTCGCCACTCAGCGGGCAGCCGACCGGCTGGCCCGAGAGCTCGACTACGAGTTCCGCGACCGTCTGATGGTCACCTCGCTGCTGCATGACATCGGCAAGCTCGTGCTGGTCCACGCCTACCCGGGGTATCCCCGCCAGATCCACGGCGACGCCAGGACGCCGGAGGACCGGATCCAGCGTGAGCGCCGCGAGCTGGGTGTCGACCACGCCCTCGTCGGCGGTGTGCTCGCCCGTCGCTGGGGGCTGCCGAAGTCGGTGGCCAGCGTGATCGAACGCCACCATGCCGAGGACGCGACCGGGGAAGCTGCGCTGATCCGGCTCGCCGACATGCTGGCTCACTACGTCTTCGGGGGACCCGTCTCGCCGTCGGAGCTGCTGGCCGTGGCGCGCATCGTCGGCGTCAAGCCGGCCGATCTCCGGACCGTGATGTACGACCTCCCGCTGCCGACCAGCGGTGGTCGGCCTCGCCAGGTGGATCCCTGCCCAATGTCTGCACGTGAGGTTGACGTGCTGCGGCGCCTGGCCCGGGGCATGGTCTACAAGCAGATCGCCAGCGAGCTCGGCCTCTCGACCAGCACCGTGCGAACCCACCTTCACAACGTCTACGGCAAGCTCGGCGCGATGGACCGCGCCCAGGCCGTGCTGATCGCCACCGAACGCGGCTGGATCTAGTAGCGAAGTGGCGTCCGGCCGGGCCGAGGGGGCGGCCGGCGGTAGCATCGCTTAGGCATGATCTCGATCACGTCGAAGTCCCCGTACGCCGTTCGCGCGCTGGTAGAGCTTCATCGCCACGGCGACGGCGGCCCGGTGCCGATCGCGGAGCTGGCACGCCGGGGGGACATTCCGGTGCAGTTCCTGGAGCAGCTGTTCGCCACGCTACGGCGCGCCGGGCTGCTGCGTTCCCAGCGCGGTGTAAAGGGTGGTTACAGCTTTGCTCGTCCTGCCGAGGAGATCGCCGTGCTGGAGGTGGTCGAGCTGCTCGACGGCCCGCTGGGACCCGACGCTACCGGCGTGTTCGCGGACGCCGCCAATGCGGCGAGAGCCGTGCTCGCACAGTCGACGGTGGCCGATGTGTTCGAGGCTGAGGCCCGAGCGGCGGGCTCGGCGATGTACCACATCTAGTTCTCCGCCCCCGAGCGCTGGGATTGATCACGGAGCGCCGAGGTCGAGGCTATTTCCCGCCCCGCGCCGCCGGTGAGCTTCGCGGGGCTGGGGCGAGCGGGCACACAGCGACCAGGCCAGCAGCCACAGCGCCGCCCTCTGATCCTGCGGTGCAGCGGCCGTATCGATCGCTTCCTCCACCTGGGCGAAGGGCGTGCCCTGGACCATCAGGTGCTCAATCCGCTGGGCAGCTCGGTCGTAGAAGGGTGCTGCGGTGGCGGTCATCTGACTCGCTCCTTTCCGTCCCGCCGCTGCGCGTACAGCGGACGGTCCTGGTGGCGAACATCCCGAATATCACAGATCCGCGCGGGTGGCGAGTTAGAACTTTGTGAGCCCGGCGGCCGGCTCCAGCGTCGGGTCGGCGGTGCGCTGTCCGTGCCGGTCAGGCCCGCGTTCTCGTAACGTTTATGGGAATGGTGCGAATTCCGACCAACATTGCTGACCACGTTGGCCGCACTCCGATGGTGCAGCTCACGCGCATCACGCACGGTCTCGACGTGGAGCTATTCGCCAAGCTCGAGTCCCTCAATCCCGGCGGAAGCGTCAAGGACCGGATCGGCGTGGCGATGATCGAGGCCGCCGAACGTGAGGGGCGGATCGAGCCCGGGCGCACGACCATTGTCGAGGCCACCAGCGGGAACACGGGCATCGCCCTCGCGTTCGTGTGTGCCGCGAAGGGCTACAAGCTGATCCTGACCATGCCGCAGGGTATGAGCCGGGAGCGCGAGGGCCTGTTGCGCCTGTATGGGGCGACCGTCGAAGTGACCGAGTCACTCGGCGGCATGGATGAGGCGGTCGAGGCTGCGCGAGCGCTGGCGGGCGACAGCGATGTGTTTCTGCCCGACCAGTTCTCCAACCCCGCTAATCCTGAGATCCATCGCCGTACCACCGGGCCGGAGATCCTTGAGGCGCTCGAGAACCGCGTCGACGTATTCATCGCCGGCGTCGGTACGGGCGGGACGATCACCGGCGCCGGTGAGGTGATCAAGCGGCAATGCCCGAGGTGCCGCATCGTGGCCGTGGAGCCACGAAGCTCCGCGGTGCTATCGGGCGGACGGCCCGGGCCACACAAGATTCAGGGCATCGGCGCCGGGTTCATCCCGCGCGTGCTCAACCGCGAGCTGCTCGATGAGGTGATCGCGATCGATGACGAGAACGCGATCGAGACGGCGAGGCGCCTGGCCCGCGAGGAGGGAATCCTGGCCGGGATCTCGTGTGGAGCAGCTGTAGCGGCGACACTGCAGGTCGCGGCGCGCCCGGAATCACGCGGGGCGAGGATCGTCACGGTGCTTCCAGACTCCGGCGAGCGCTACGTCTCGACCCCGTTCTTCGCGCCCTGAATCGAATGGTGGCCACCGGGGACCACTGCGGCCGAGGTTCCCGGATGGCTACGCTTTGACGATGTTCGGCTTAGGCCTGGTCGCGCGGACGGTGGCGGAGATCAGACAGGACGTCGCTGCCGCCCACAGCCGTGATCCCGCGGCCAGCGGCGTGGGTTGGTTGGAGATCCTCGTCACCTGGCCCGGCGTGCACGCGCTGCTCGCTCACCGGGTCGCCCACGCGCTGCACGGCGCCGGCGTGCCGTTGCTGCCGCGGTTGATCGCCGCGCTGGCGCGCTCGGCCACCGGAATCGAGATTCACCCGGCGGTGCGAATCGGCAACGGCTTCTTCATCGACCACGGCATGGGAGTGGTGATCGGAGAGACGGCCGAGATCGGCGCCGACGTGACCCTCTATCAGGGGGTGACCCTAGGCGGCACCGGCTTCTCCACCGGCAAACGCCATCCGACCGTCCAGGACAACGTGACGATCGGCTCCGGCGCCAAGCTGCTGGGGCCGATCACGGTAGGACACGGATCGAAGATCGGAGCCAACAGTGTGGTCATTCACGACGTGCCCGCGAACTCGACCGTGGTCGGCAATCCCGGGCATCCCGTGCGCGTTGAGGGTCGCCGGCCGGAGGGTCCAGACGCGGATTGGGTGCACCTGCCCGATCCGATCGCCGACGCGATCAAGGCGCTGGCGAGCCGAATCGCCGAGGTCGAGCGCGTCGTCGGGCGGCTGGACGGGGCCGATCCGTCGGTCATCCCGGTCCCTGGCGGGCGGAATTCCGAGGAGCACCTGATCCGCGGCCCCAACCGGGGGGTTGGACCCAACCCCGCCGGCGGTTAGCCGGCGTCCGGGCTGCGCTCGGAGGCGAGCGGCAGAGGCTGGCGCAGGGTGTCGGGAGCGACCGCGTTGCGGCGGGCTCGGACCAGATACAGAGGACGGCCCTTGACCTCGTCGTAGATCCGCCCGACGTACTCGCCGATGATCCCGATCGCGATCAGCTGAATTCCCCCGAGCAGCAGCACGGCGATCGTGATCGCCCCGAACCCGGGCAGATAGGAGCCGAGGATCCTCAGCACGATGACCACCGGAATGGCCACGAACGCGAGGGTCGAGATGAGAAAGCCGAGCAGCGTGGCCAGCTGCAGCGGACGGTGGGAGAAGGAGGAGATCGCGTCGAGGGAGAACCGCAGCATCTTCGGCAGCGTGTACTTGGTCTCGCCGGCGTAACGCGAGTCCCGCCGGTAGGGCACCGCCGCTTGGGTGTAACCGACCCACACCGTCATCCCGCGGAGGAACCGGTTGCGCTCGCGCATCGACAGCAGCGCGTCGAGCGCGCGCCGATCAAGGAGACGAAAGTCCCCGGAGTTGTGCTGAAGCTCGACCTGGGCCAGCTTGTCGAACAGGCTGTAGAACCAGCGGGCGGTGGTGAGCTTGAACCGGGATTCCCCTTCTCGCTCCTCGCGCACCGCGTAAACCACGTCGCAACCTGCGCGCCAGTGGTCGAGCATCCGGGGAATCAGTTCAGGCGGATCCTGAAGGTCGGCGTCGAGCATCACCACGGCGTCGCCGCGCGCGTGGTCGAGTCCCGCCGTCAGCGCGGTCTGATGACCGAAGTTCCTCGACAGGTACACGACCCGCAGACGGGGATCGGTGGCGGCGAGCCGGTCAAGCACGGCCGGCGAGCCATCGGTCGAGCCGTCGTCGACCAGCACCAGCTCGAACTCGAGTCCTTCCATCGCGCTGCAGACGCGAGCGTAGAACTCGTCGATCAGGGCTTCCTCGTTGTAAACCGGTGCCACGACGCTGAGCAGATCCAGCGTCCGCGGACCATTCTCGAAGTTGCCGATTGCGCTCATCAGTTCATCGTACGCGCAGGCGCCTCAGAGTCCCAGCAGCGAGTTGCCGTGAGGGAGGAACCCAATCATCTGAATGCCCAGCACAACGCCGGTTATAACCAGCGACGCTCGCCACAGCCGGCGGTCGGTCCCGAGGGCCGCCAGCGGCATCAGCCAGGCGACGTACCACGGCAGCATCGATCCAGCGGTGATCAGCAGCGCTACCGCGGCCCATCCGGCGCCATCGATCCAGTCCATCTCGCCGCGCCACACCCTTCGCACCAGCCAAACGAACACGCCGGCGAAGACGACCCCCAGGCAAAGCCCGGCAATGTGCCCGATCGCTCCGAGTCCCAGGCGGGTCGAGATGAAACCGGGGATGCTGTGCCAGTCGCCCTCGCTCTGGGTCTTCTGCAGCGTCCCGAGCAGGTGCAGGGGACCGCTGCCGAAGGCGGCGAACCCGAGGATCGCCACCGCCACCGCAGCGGCCGAGGCACCGATCAAGATCTCCCGCCGTCGGCTGCGGGCCCCCAGCGCGCTGCCCGAAGCAAGCAGGAAGGGCAGGAACAGGCCCGCGGTCAGCTTGACGCCGGCGCCGACCACCGTCATCGCCCCGGCCGTGCGCTCGCGGTGCCCGAGCAGGGCGTAGATCCCGCCCATCAGCAACGCCACCATCAGCAGATCGTTGTGGCCCCCGCCGACCCCGTAAACGACGAGCAGCGGATTCAGGCCGACCAGCGCCGCCGCTTTGGCCGGACTGCGACCGCGCAGGCGGGCCGCGTTCCAGACCAGTGCGACGACCGCCAGGCTCGCGAGCGTGGCGATCGCCTTATAGGCCAGCGCGCTCGCGGCGATCGACAGCGGCGCCAGGAGGTAGCTGAGCGAGGTGAACACCGGCCCGTAGGCGCTCGGCGTATTGACCCATTTGGCGCCGATGAACGGATACAGCGGATCCAGCGCGATCACGTGGGGGCCCTGCAGATACGGGTTGGCGCCGTAGATCGCGAACATCCGTGCATAGGCCTGGTAACTGAACACATCGGTGGAGAGCAGCGGCGGCGCCAGGAGAATCACGGCGTGCAGCGCCGCGATCCCCATCAGGACCGTCCGCGGTGACAATCGCTCCGATTCACGCACGATAAGCGTGTAGCCACCGAACATCAGCGCGAACACGGCGATCAGTCCCACCACGCCAAGATCGAGACCGCTGCTGCCGAGCGGGCCGGCAAGCCAGCTCGGCACGGGCCGAACCGACTCGGGAAGCAGCGCGTCGGTATGGGCCGCGCCGAGTGAGATCAGCAGACCGCTGAGCAGGATTCCGGCCAGCCCGAGCAGTCCGAGACGGCTGCGGGAAGCTGTTTGGCTGGCGCCCAGACCCCCGCCGGGATGATCACGCCGGCGCGATCTGAGCTCGAACGCGCCGCCCTGAGGCGTAGCGCCGAGCGGTCCGTGGACGCTCATCTACACGAGGATGCCGGTCGGCCGGTCGGATGCGGTTTGGGCAACATTGGGATCACGTTAGGAGCCTCGCCTGCGGGGCCGGGTCTACGGCGTTCTGATCGTGCGCCGGTTCTCCGTCATCTGGGCCAGAGCCAGTTGCGCGCTGCGACGCAGCCGCGGGACCAGCCACATGGCCTCGATCGCGATCCGGCTCGACATCTTGCTGGCACCAGCGGTTCTGTCTCGAAAAACGATCGGTACTTCACGGATCCTGAATCCCGCCAGCAGAGCACGATACGTGACCTCGATCTGAAACACATACCCTTCGGCGCGGACGCTACCCAGATCGATCGCCTCGAGCACCTCGCGGCGGATGCATTTGAACCCCCCGGTCAGGTCCCGCACGTTCACCCGCAGGATCGCGCGGGCGTACCACCCGCCTCCTCGGCTGATGAGTCGCCGCAGCAGCCCCCAGTCGCGAACCCCGCCCCCTGGGACATAGCGAGAACCGAGCACGAGGTCGGCATCCTCGGCGGCTGCCAGGAGGTCTTTGAGATATCGCGGGTCGTGTGAAAAATCCGCGTCCATCTCCAGAACCAGCTCGGCGCCAGCCCCGAGTGCGCGGCCGAATCCGGCTAAGTAGGCACGCCCGAGGCCGTCCTTGGCCTGCCGCTGGAGTACCTCGACCACCCCGAGCTCGCCGGCCAGCGCCTCGCCGATCGCTGCGGTTCCGTCCGGCGAGCCGTCGTCGACAATGAGGATCCGGTAGGACCCGGGAACGAGCCGCTCCAGCTCAGCGGCCACGGCGCGTACGATCGCGTCTAGGTTCTCCGCCTCGTTGTAGGTTGGCATCACCACCCAGATCGGCGTCGGCATGGGGCGGAGCGTAATGCCTCGGCAGCGCAGCGCAGGACGCCGGTCAACCCGCCATCATCAGGAGCGGGGATAACGATGGACGACGGAACCACCGCACTCCGCAGCGCGCCCGCGCGCTCCGATTCGCCGCGAATCACTCGGCGCCCCAGCCTCGAGCCTCATCACCGCCGGCGGCGTCAGCTGGCGCTCGGGCTCCTGGCCGCCCTAGCGCTGATCCTGGGCGCCATTGCCGGTGCCGGCGGAGGCTCCGCGAGCCACCACACGGCCAACCTCACGCCCGGATACTTTGCCCGGATCCAGACCCTCGCGGGAATCGGCCAGGGCTCGTTCACCGCGGAGGAGAAGGCCGCTGAGAACGCAGCCATCGACCGCACCCTGGCGCTCACCCCTTACGTGCGCGTCGCCGGGACACAGCACAAGGAGATCGCCCTCACCTTTGACGACGGGCCGGGCCCCTACACGCCACAGCTCCTCTCGGTGCTCGAGGCCAAGAATGCCCCCGCGACGTTCTTCGAGGTCGGCGTCGAGGAGCGCTACTTTCACGCTTCGACCAGTGAGATCGTGGCCCATGGCTACCCGATCGGCGACCACACCGAGACGCACGCGCCGATGTCGAAGCTCTCCGCCGCCGAGCAGCAGCGTCAGCTGGTCCAGCAGATCTCCTCGATGGGGGCCTACGGAGCCTCGTACCCGCGGATGTTCCGGCCGCCCTACGGGCTGTTCAACTCCACCACGCTGACCCTGCTGCACCAGTACAAGATGCTGATGGTGCTCTGGACGATTGACACGAGCGACTACCGTCAGCCCGGCGTGTCGACGATCGTCAATTCGGTCCTCTCGGCGGCCAGACCGGGCGCGATCGTGCTGATGCACGACGCCGGCGGGACCCGGATCCAGACGGTCGCCGCATTACCCCGCATCATTTCGGGCCTGCGCGCGCGCGGCTACAAGCTGGTTACGGTGCCGAAGCTGCTGCTCGACAATCCGGCCCCGGCCAACCAGCAGCAGATCGCCTCGCTGGCGGGCTCGGGAGGGTAGCCCGTCACCGGCGATCAGCGGCGGACGTAGGCGACGCGGTTCCAGCTCGGCTCGGGCGCGAGCTCGATCGGCTCGCCGCCGCGATGGGGCTGGACGTAGACGAACGCGCTCGTGTCCTCTTCGAAGATCACATCGAGCTCGCCTTCCTTGACGCGCTGATCCAGCCAGGCGCTGCGGAAGATCAGACGCCGAAGCCAGTGCACGAGCGAACGATCCGAGGGACCGACCAGCTCGGGCCAGCAGTCGTTGACGTGCTCGCCCAGCGCCGAGGCAGGGTCGGTCACCTCGCCGTTGACGACCAGGTTTATGAGGTCTTCGGCCTCGTCCTCCTCAACGGAGACCCCGAGAAACCCGAGCTTGCGAGCAGCCTGCTCACACCGTTCGCGGAAATCCCGCTCATTGAATGTGAACCGCAGCTCGCCATACTCGAGCACGAAGTCTTCGCCGGAGCTGTAGTTCCCGCGTCGGTACATAGCGCGTCGTGATCATATGGGGGATTCCTCCCCCGGCGCAGTGCCTGAAAGCGATGTTGCAGCCCCGGGGGGTGGATAAGCGCTCCGGCCGAGGCTCTGGGGGACATGCAGAGTTCACCCGCCACCATCCTGCTGGTCGAGGATCATCGCGCAACCCGCACCTTTCTGGCCGACAACCTCGCCGCCGACGGTTACGAGATCCTCGAATCTGAGTCCGTCGGGGAGGCCCAGGAGCTGATCGCGACCAAGTTTCCCGACCTGGCCATCGTCGATCTCGGACTTCCCGACCGTGACGGGCTCGAGCTGCTCCGAGCCGTCCGCGAGGCCGACCGCGTCGCGGCCCGGGTCGATCCCGACCTTCCCGTTCTCGTCCTCTCCGGCCGCGTGTCCGAGCTCGAGCGGCTGCGCGGATTTGAGCGTGGATGTGATGACTACGTCATCAAGCCATTCAGCTATCCCGAGCTCCACGCCAGGATCGCCGCGCTCCTGCGTCGCACGCGGTTGCGTCCCGGCGCGGGGCGACTGCGAGTCGGGCCGTTGGAGATCGACCCGCTCTCGCGTCAGGCGTGGCTGGACGGCGAGCCGATCCCCCTGTCGAAGAAGGAGTTCGGGTTGCTGCGGGCGCTGGCCGGAGAGCCCACGCGCGTCTTCACGCGCGAGGAGCTGCTGCGAGGCGTGTGGGGCTTCCGGTCTCTGGGTGCCACCCGGACGCTCGATTCACACGCCTCGCGGCTGCGCAAGAAGCTCAACCGCGGAGGCGCGGCGTTCGTGGTCAACGTGTGGGGGGTGGGGTACCGGCTGCTCGACGGAGGGCTGGACTGATGGTGTCGGGTTTCGCCGCCACGGGGTGGCTCGCGGCGTCGATCGCCGTCGTCGTCGCCATGGTGGCGCTGCGCTGGCATGCGGCGACGCTCGAGTCGGTGGCCCGGGTGTCGCATGAGCTGCGGGGGCCGCTCACCGCGGTCCGGCTGGGGCTGCATCTGGGGACCCGTGGCGCGGAGCTGACCGAGGCCCGGATTCGTGCGCTTGAGCTAGAGCTGTCACGAGCGGCGGTCGCGCTGGATGATCTGAGCGCGGTACGGCGGCGGCCGGCGCTGGCCGGCCCGAGCGCCGCCGGGCTGCCCCGCCTGCGACCCGGAGGCTGGGTCAACCTGGGCGCGCTCCTGTCTGACTCGGTTGAGGCGGCGCGTACGGGGGCCGAGGGTGCCGGCGCCACGCTCGAGCTGGCGCTCGAGGAGACCCTCGTGCTCGTGTGGGGCGATCGGGTACGCCTGGCCCAGGCGATCGGGAATCTGATCGCCAACGCAATCGAACACGGGGGAGGGGCGGTCGAGGTCCGCTGCCGCGCCGACCGGCTGGGCGCTCGCATCGAGGTGATCGACGGTGGAGGTGGTCTGCCGGCACCGGTGGCACAGCTCACCCGCCGCCCACGAGGGGGACGCGGTGCTCGCGGCCGCGGGCTGGCCATCGCTTCCGCGGTGGCCCAGACTCACGGCGGCAGGCTGGCGGCCGCTCCGTCTGAGCGCGGCGCGCGACTCGTCCTGGAGCTCCCGCGGGCTGGCGCTCGCGCGCCCGCGCGGGACGATCCGGGGCGCGACGGGGCCGGCGCCTAGCCTCGGCGCCGTCACTCCGACCGCACACCGCTCGGACGGAACCGGGCGGGTTTTGCAACCTCCCGTTCAGATCGCTCGGATGCACGCAACCGTGCACGCCGGCGGACCGTCCGCGCCGACGTCGCTTTCCACCGCGAACCCCGACGCCGTCCCGCCTTTTCGCTCCCGAGGGGAGGAAAATGAGCGTCGGTGGGGGAAGGGGTGGGAAATGGGTTGCAATGTGGGAGATCGTGGGTTACAGTGGGCACCGCATGCAGGACCCGGGTGGCAGGGCTCCTCCCACCCAGCCACCCGGGTTCGAACTTCGGTCAGCCGAATGAGAACCCTTGATCTTCCGCGGAACCTTCGAACACGCGCTCGACGCGAAGCACCGGCTAACGGTCCCCTCGAAGTTCCGCGCGGCGTTGGCGGGCGGCGTCGTGCTCGCCGCTTCGCCCGAAGTCTCCGAAGGCACGCCACGGTGCGTCTCGATTTGGACGCCCGACTCCTACGAGGCCTTCGTCGGTCAGACACTCAATGGACTGAATCCGATCTCGTCTCGATCGCGTGAGCTCAAGCGCTTCTTCTTCAACTCCTCGTTCGACACCGAACTTGATTCCGCCAACCGCGTGATGATCCCCCTGCCTCTGATGCGCTACGGCAACCTCGACAAGGACGTCATCGTGACCGGTTCCGGCGAGTGCATCGAGGTGTGGAACCGCGGGGCCTACGACGGCTATCGCGAGGACGTTTTGACCCGTATCCCCGACATCGCGGCGAGTCTTGGCGACACTGCTTGACATGACCCAGACGCACATCCCGGTGCTCGCCGGTGAGCTGATCGATCTTCTCGATCCGCATCCCGGCGAGATCGCCGTGGATTGCACCTTCGGTGGGGGAGGCCATGCCCGCCTGATCGCTGAGCGGATCGGGCCGGCCGGAGTCCTGATCGGCATCGACCGCGATCCGCTGGCTGAGGAGCGCTTCGCCGAGCTGGCGGCCGATGTTTCCTGCCAGACACGGTTCATCCGCGCTGACTTCGTCAGCGGGCTGACGCAGCTGCGCCAGGAGGGGGCCGAGCCCGACCTGATCTACCTGGACCTTGGGATGTCCTCGATGCAGGTCGACACCTGGGCCCGGGGCTTTTCCTACGCCTACGACGCTCCGCTGGACATGCGAATGGACCCCGACCAGTCGCTGACCGCGCGGGAGATCATCAACACGTGGGATGAGCGCCGGATCTCCCGCCTGCTGCGGGAGTACGGCGAGGAGCGCTACGCCAACCAGATTGCTCGCGCCATCGGGCGTGCGCGCCGGCGCTCGGAGCTCACCACCACCCAGCAACTGGTCGACGCGATCAAGGCGGCGGTGCCGATCCCGGCTCAGTTCGCCGGCGGCCATCCCGCGCGGCGGACCTTCCAGGCGCTCCGAGTGGCCGTCAACGATGAATTGGCCCAGCTTGACGCTGCCCTACCTGCGGCCTGGGAGATCCTACGTCCCGGGGGCAGGTTCGCTGCCATCTCATTCCACTCGCTCGAGGACCGGCGGGTCAAACGCTTCTTGGTCGAGCGTGCACGCGGATGCGTCTGCCCGCCTGAGCTGCCGATCTGCGTTTGTGGCCACGAGCCAGAGGCCGAACTGCTGACGCGCCGAGCCGTCGCTCCTACGCCGGGCGAGGTCGCGGCAAATCCGAGATCAAAGTCGGCCCACCTGCGTGCCGCTCGAAAGCTGGAGGTCACCACGACATGACGCCCGCAGCCATGACGCCCGCGGCTAAGGCTGCGACCAAGAAACCGATCACCAGTTCCCCCGCGGGCGCCACGGCGGTGCCCGGCCATCGTCGCTCTGTCCGCGCTCCGGCTGCGCCACGCTCGCCGCGGCGGGTGTCCGGCCCATCAACCGGCCGGGCCGGCGCCGTCACGGCACCCGCTCCCCGAGCACCGTCTGCCCCCCGCAGCCCCGGGACACCCCGCAGCCCCGGCACACCCCGCCGCGCTCCGGCCCACCGCGCCCCGGCCCGCCGGCGGGTCGCCCGGCGGATCCCCGGTTCGAGCGCTCCGCTCGGCGCGCGCGTTCTGGGCCGCATCCGCGCACTGCCTGACCACGCGCTGCTGGATCGCGTCGTCCGCGGGCGGGCCTGGATTCCGATCCTGGGCGTGATGCTGGCCGGAATCGTCTTCATGCAGGTCGAAGTCCTCAAGCTAGGCGCCAACATGGGCCGGGCGATACAACGTGGCACCGCCCTCCAGAGCACCAATGAACAGTTGCGAGCCAGCGTCGCGGCCCTGGCGGACGATCAGCGAATCGAGCGCCTCGCTGCGTCTCGCGGAATGCTGATGCCGACGCCAGCCGGCGTCGGGTTTCTCTCCGCCGCCGCGGGCACCCACGCCCAGCAGGCAATCGCCAACATCCACGCGCCGAGTCCGGCCAGCTTCCTGGCCATGACCACCACCAACGGGATCGTCACCACCAGCCAGAGTACGTCGGCGTCGCAGACCGGTAATGGGGCTACGTCCTCGACCGGTTCGCTTACCTCGGCCGGAACGGCGACCTCCACGTCCACCGCAACGGCCACGTCCACTGCCGCGGCGACACCGGCCGGGACGGCGCCATCGGCCGGGACGGCCACGCCGACCGCAACCGCGGTCACGCCGACCACCTCCGGCAGCGGTGCAGCGGTCAGCGGTGCGACTGGCGCGGCTGTGCCGGTTCAATCCGCGTCCACGCAGAGCAGCCAACCGGGGACGACCAGCGGCGGTGCCGCGATGCCGAGCGGGAACTAGGTCACGGTGGGTCTGATCGACCGGCGCATCGGGCTGCTGTTTCTGGTCTTTCTGAGTCTGCTCACGATCGCGGTGCTGCGGGCCACCTATCTCGGTGCCGTCCGCGCCGGCTCGTTGCAGAAAGCCGCGGTGACCCAGCAGGTCAGCACGGAGACGCTGCCGGCCGAGCGAGGCTCGATCACTGATCGCAACGGGGTCGAGCTCGCGATCAGCCAGTCGGCCGACGACATCGCCGCCGACCCGTACCTGATCAGGAACCCGCTCAAGGTGGCCGCCCAACTCGCGCCGCTGCTGGGCAAATCAGAGACGACATTGCTCGCGCTGCTCACCAAGCCCCGCACGGGGTTCGTTTATCTGGCTCATCTGGTGCCCGGAGACCGGGCCACCGCGGTGGCGAAGCTGCACATCAACGGCCTCTCGATGGTTCCACAGATCCGGCGCGTCTATCCCAGGTCCTGGGCGGCATCGCAGGTGCTGGGGACGGTGGGCTGGAACGACCGCGGCCTGGGCGGGGTCGAGTATCGCTACGACCAGGCCCTGCGCGGACGGGACGGGATCCGCAAGGTGGTCAATGACGCGATCGGCCAGCCCATCTCGATCAACGACGTCAGGCCGACGCAGCCCGGGAAGGCCGTGAGACTGACGATCGACGCGGCTCTACAGGATGAGGTCGAGCAGGTCCTGGCCGGCGTCGGGGCCCAGTACTCACCTCGCGGGGCAACGGCAATCGCGATGAATCCCAACACTGGCGAGATTCTCGCCCTGGCGAACTGGCCGCGGGTCAACGCCAATGACGTGGCCGGCGCCCCGTCGTACGCCAGCCAGAACCGCGCCGTCAGCTTCAACTACGAACCGGGCTCGACCTTCAAGGCCTTCACCGTCGCCGGCGCACTCCAGGACGGCGTGGTGAACCCCAGCACCCAGTTCAACGTTCCGTCGGTCCTCCAGGTGGCTGATCGACAGATCCACGACGCGGAGTCCCACCCAGACGAATCGCTGTCGGTGGCCGACATCCTGCGGAAATCGAGCAACATCGGCGCGGACGAGATCGGGATGAAGCTGGGGGCTCAGCGCTTCGACTACTGGGTGCACAAGTTCGGCTTTGGGGCCCGCACGAACGTCGATCTCCCAGGCGAGGAGCGTGGGATCGTTCTACACGCCTCGCAGTACTCCGGCTCGTCGATGGGGAACCTGCCGATGGGGCAGGGGGAATCGGTCACGCCGATCCAGATCGCCACCGCGTATTCGGCCATCGCCAACGGCGGGGTGCTGAAGCCGCCGCACATCGTCAAGGCGATCGGCAACAAGGTCACGAAGACCACTGCGGGCACCCGGGTGATCTCCCAGGTTGCCGCCTCCCAGCTCAGAGACATGCTCAGGGGCGTGCTTGCCGACGGCGGGACGGCCTCGGGTGCGGCGATCCCCGGCTACGACCTGGCCGGCAAGACCGGGACGGCGAACGTCGTCGTGCATGGTCAGTACTCGAGCAGCGCCTACATCGCCTCGTTCATCGGCTTCGTCCCGGCCAATCATCCTCAGCTGCTGGTCGCCGTGATGGTGGACGAGCCACAAGGTGCGATCTACGGCGGCTCGGTAGCGGCGCCGGCGTTCCAGAAGATCGTCGGGTGGGCCGTGCCCTACCTGGGGATCTCGCCCCGTTAGGTCGCCGGCACGCCAAGCGTGCGTCACGCGGTTCTTGCGTGGGGGGGTGATGTCAGCCGAGCTTGCGTTTGAGCACGTTGAGCCGGTCGTCCCATTGCGCGCCGACGTCGGCCATCCAGGACACGGCGCTTGAAAGGGGGGCCGGGGTGACGCGGTAGCGGACCTCACGTCCGGACCGCTCGCGGTCGACGAGGCCGGCATCTCCGAGCGCGGTCAGGTGCTTGAGCACCGCTTGGCGGGAGATCGGCAGCTCAGCCGCGAGCTCGGTGGCTGTGGTCTGCGGCTGCTGGGCGATCGCGGTGAGCAGCGCCCGCCGGGTGGGATCGGCGAGGGCGCCGAAGACAGCGCCTGCGTCGTCGGGACCCGCGGGCACGGTTAGGCCGCCACCAGCGCAGGTCCGTACGAGGCGCCGCCGGCTCCGGGTAGGGGGATGCCGAGCACGTCGAGCAGCTCCAGCGGGCGGGTCTCGACTACGCGCAGGCGGGTTCCCTCGTGCGCGCGTTGGAGGGTCAGCTCCACCCGGGTCGCTGGTTCCTCACCGGCCGTCCACCAGAAGCAGAGGCGGTGAGGGGCTCGCACTTCTTCTACCCAGCCGGACTTCTCCGCTGCATCGGAGCGGAAGCTGGCGTCGCCGCCGGGCTGGAGATCCAGCGATATCTCGTCGGCCAGCCATCCGTCGGCGGTAATTACGGCCCAGACCTCTTCCGGCGTGGCGTTCAACCACAGCTCCCGCGCTATCTGCTCGCTCATCTTCGGCTCCTAGGCAACGAGGCGCAACCCACAGGTTGCGCATCTGGTACGGTCTGAGTCAGTGCAACCAACGGGTTGCACCTTACCACTCGCGTAGGAGGACCTATGCCACTCGTACCCATGGTCGTCGAGCAGACCGCACGCGGCGAGCGCTCATTCGACATCTACTCCCGGCTTCTGAACGACCGCGTCGTGTTTCTCGGCGGTGAGGTCAACGAGGAGAGCGCGAACCTGATCGTCGCGCAGCTGGTCCACCTGGAATCCGACGATCCGGACAAGGACATCCACCTCTACATCAACTCGCCGGGTGGATCCATCTATGCCGGCCTGGCCATCTACGACTCGATGCAGTTCATCCGGCCCGACGTGCAGACCATCTGCTACGGCGTCGCGATGTCGATGGGATCGCTGCTGCTGGCCGGCGGGGCGCCCGGGAAGCGGCTCTCGCTGCCCAACAGCCGGATCCTCATCCATCAGCCCTCGGGCGGCTACCAGGGCCAGACGAGCGACATCGAGATTCACGCCCGCGAAGTGCTCGCCCTGCGCGCCCGCGTGGATGAGATCTACGCCAAGCACACCGAGCAGTCGATCGAGCGCGTGCACGCCGACATGGAGCGCGACCGGTACTTCACCGGCGAGGAGGCGGTCGCGTACGGGCTGGTCGACCGGGTGATCGAACGGCGGGACCTGGCCAGAAGCGCGAGGGGGTTCGGCCAGGACTGAGCGGCTGGCGCTACCGCTACCACGGCACCGCGGCTGCCGGGCGCGCCCGGTTGCGGGCTTTGGCATCCCTGAGGTACCTAGACTACGCGGGCGATGCCTGAACATGACACCGCACCTGGCATTCAGGTGGTCTCAGAAGGCCATCTCGGAGGCGACGTGCGCGTTGCTCCTGGAGCGGTTGTACACGAGGGCGTCCAGATTGCCGCAGGGTCTCAAATCGGCTCCGGGGCCGTCCTGTACCCCGGCACCAGGGTCGGAGAGCGCTGCGTGATCGAGGCCGGCGCGATCCTCGGGAAACGTCCGCGGCTGCGTGATGGGTCTAGCGCCCCGACCTTGGAAGACGACGATCTGGTCCTGGGGGCCGAGGTGACGGTTTGCTGCAACGCAGTCCTCTACGCCGGGGCACGAATCGGGTCCGGCACGATCGTTGGCGATCAGGTGCAGGTGCGGGAAGGCGTCACCGTCGGCGCGGACACGATCGTCGGGTGCGGATCTTCGATCGAATTCGGGGCTGCTATCGGGGCCCGGGTCCGGATCCAGACGCGCGCCTACATCACAGCGAACTCGGTTGTCGAAGACGACGTGTTTGTTGGCCCGGGAGTGGTGACGACCAATGACTCAACGATGGGTCGGCATGCTCGCGGTGAGGCGCTGCGTGGGCCGGTGTTCCGCCGTGCGTGTCGCGTCGGAGGTGGCGCGGTGTTTGTTCCTGGCATCGTGGTGGGCGAGGAGGCGTTCGTCGCGGCGGGCGCTCTCGTGACCCGTGACGTCGACGCTCGGGCCGTCGTGATGGGCGTTCCAGCTCGAGCCGTGAGGCAGGTGGGGGAAGAAGACCTGCTTGAGCGGTGGCGTTAGGGCGCCAGCCGGCCCCGGCAATGCCAGGGACGTGACCGCCGCGGGCGGGGTCCGCCCGTATCCCGGGCGCCAACACCCAGAAGGTCACACCGATGGGCCGTTTTGTGTAAGAATGTCGGTGTGGACGCGGGGAGCTGTCCACGCATTGGGCGCAGCAGGGATAAACGGAGAACAGCGTGGGGCGCACGGCGGGCGAAAATGTGGAGGCAGGCTACCCAGAGGCGGGGCGGAACGCTGCATGGGGCAGTTCGTGACGTCGTCGACGCACGAGCTGACGCACCTGGCGGCCCTCGAGACAGAGGCGATCCATGTGATGCGAGAAGTCGCAGCCGAGATGGAACATCCCGTGCTGCTGTTCTCGGGCGGAAAGGACTCGATCGTTCTGCTGCGCCTCGCCGAGAAGGCATTTCGACCGGCGCGGTTCCCGTTTCCGGTCCTACACGTAGATACCGGTCACAACTTTGCGGAGGCGATCGAGTTTCGCGATCGCCGGATCGCAGAAATCGGCGAGCGGCTCATCGTGGCGTCCGTGCAGGACTCGATCGACAATGGTCGGGTGCGCGAGGAGCTCGGTCCCCGAGCCTCCCGAAACCGCTTGCAGACCGTAACCCTCCTCGACGCGATGGCAGAGCATGGCTTCGACGCAGCGTTTGGGGGCGCGCGCCGGGATGAGGAGAAAGCTCGCGCAAAGGAGCGAGTGTTTTCCTTTCGTGACGACTTTGGCCAGTGGGATCCAAAGGCGCAGCGGCCGGAGCTATGGAACCTCTACAACGGACGAGTTCGGCGTGGCGAGCACGTCCGCGTGTTTCCTTTATCCAACTGGACGGAGTTGGATGTCTGGCGGTACATCGCGGAGGAAGGTCTCGAGATCCCTCCGTTGTACTTCGCACACGAGCGGGAGGTATTCCGTCGAGATGGAATGCTGTATGCGGCCAGCCCGTTCGTCACTTTGCTGGACGGCGAGTCTGCGTTTGTTACGCGCGTGCGATATCGAACGGTAGGGGACATGACCTGTACCGGCGCCGTGGAATCCCGTGCGACAACACTTGATCAGGTGATCGCGGAGATTACGGCGACCCACGTGACCGAGCGTGGTGAGACACGCGCAGACGATCGCGTGACGGAGGCGGCGATGGAGGACCGCAAGCGGGAGGGGTACTTCTGACGCTCACAGATTCCACAGACCATCAGGAGCACGCCTTGACAACCGACGCACAGACGGTTTCGATGCTGCGCCTTGTCATCAGTGGGTCCGTTGACGACGGCAAGAGCACGCTGATCGGCCGGCTGCTTTACGACTCAAAGCAAATCCTCAGCGACCAGCTTGAGGCGCTTGAGTTGGCGTCCAGCCGGCGCAATGGCCACGGTGCTCTGGATCTCTCCCTCGTCACCGACGGGCTTCGGGCTGAGCGCGAGCAGGGAATCACCATCGACGTTGCCTATCGTTATTT
This sequence comes from uncultured Solirubrobacterales bacterium, assembly GCA_963844475.1. Taxonomy (GTDB): domain Bacteria; phylum Actinomycetota; class Thermoleophilia; order Solirubrobacterales; family Solirubrobacteraceae; genus Palsa-465. Next base: position 62,828 of record CAWJOL010000006.1, read on the forward strand.
TCAAACCCCGCGTCGCAAGTTCATCATCGCGGACACCCCCGGGCATGAGCTCTACACCCGGAACATGGTCACGGGTGCTTCCACCGCCGATGTCGCTGTGATCCTCATCGACGCGCGCACCGGCGTAGTGGAGCAGACACTCCGACATGCTTTCATCGCGTCGCTGCTCGGCATCAGGCATCTGGTCGTATGTGTGAACAAGATGGACCTGGTGGAATACCAGTCGGTCATCTTCGATCAGATTGAGCGAAATTTCCGCGAGTTCTGTGCACGGCTCGAGGTGACGGACTTGACGTTTATCCCCATCTCGGCGCTAGACGGAGACAACGTCGTCCAGCGCTCGGACCGCATGCCGTGGTACGAAGGGCCATCACTCCTGTATCACCTCGAGCACGCTCACATCGCTTCTGATCGCAACCTTATCGATTGCCGTTTTCCGGTTCAGTGGGTGGTCCGAACAGGTCCGGACGCCACCGATCCCGACTACCGTGGCTACGCGGGACAGATTGCCGGGGGGATCTTTCGCCCGGGTGATCGTGTCGTTGTTCTACCGCACGGCACCGAGACCCGGATTCGCCAAATCGACACGTTTGACGGTCCGACGGACGAAGCGTTCGCGCCGATGTCCGTAACGCTGCGCCTCGAGGATGACGTCGATATTTCTCGCGGAGACCTGATCTGCCGGCCTCACAACAGGCCGACAGTGGATCGCAATCTAGAGGCCATCCTGTGCTGGATGGGAGAGGAGCCGATCGCGGCAGGTGGGCGCTACACGATCAAGCACACCACACGCTCGGCTCGTGCGCTGGTCGAAGAGGTCCGCTACCGAATCGACGTCAACACGCTGCATCGCGACGAGGATGCGGGCCAACTGGAGTTGAACGAGATTGGTCGCGTCCGGCTTCGCAGCGGCATTCCGATGATGTTCGACGAGTATCGACGCAACCGGGCCACCGGAAGCTTCATCCTGATCGACGAGGTGACCAACCGCACGGTTGGCGCCGGGATGATCATCGAAGCCAACATCGATAGCCCCGTCCGTCCCGCGCGCGAAATCACCTGGCACCGGAGCAAACTCTCGCGTCATACCCGGTGGGAGCTCCTCAACCAGTGCGGCGCGACCGTTTGGCTCACGGGTCTTCCGGCATCCGGGAAATCGACCCTAGCTGCCGCGCTTGAGGAACGCATCACCCGAGCCGGTCATCCAGCCTATCTCCTGGACGGTGACAATCTCCGGCATGGCCTCAATAGCGATCTCGGATTTCGTCCGAACGACCGTGCTGAGAACGTTCGCCGCGTCGCACATGTCGCCCGTCTGCTGGCTGACGCGGGTACGATTGCCATCGTCAGCCTGATCAGCCCTTACGCGGCCGATCGCCTCGTCGCTCGCCAAATTCACGAGCAGGGCGAGATCGGATTCCTCGAGGTATTTGTGAACACTTCACTCGAGGAATGTGAACGTCGCGATCCAAAGGGGCTATACGCTCGGGCGAGGCGGGGCGAGATACCGGGATTCACGGGGATCGACGCGCCGTACGAGCAACCGGTGCATCCCGATCTCGAGCTCCGTCCGGCGGAGCGGCAACCAGATGACCTCGTGAATCAGCTGATGGCGATGCTTCAGCTTCACGGGCTGCTCGATTGTATGAACAAGTGAATTGTCGTCGGGTGGCGTCGATTCTCAATCAGGGGGGCTACACATGAGCGAAGGCAGGGAATATGAGGTGACAGTAGCCGTTGTAGGCCTTGGGTATTGGGGCCCAAACCTGCTGCGCGTTCTGACCGACCTGATCGGCGTGCGAGTGAAATGGATCTGCGATCTGGACGAGGAACGGCTGGCCCGCTATGGCCGGCGGTATCCGTCCGCAAGTCCCACTCAAAACGTCGATGCTGTTCTGGATGATCCTGAGGTCGACGCCGTGTTGATCGCCACTCCGGTGTTCACCCACTTCGACCTTGCCGCGCGTAGTCTGGGGGCGGGAAAGCACACGTTTGTCGAGAAACCGCTAGCGCCGTCAGCCGAAGAAGCGGATGAGCTTGCGATGAAGGCCCACCGCGAGGACCTCGTCCTGATGTGTGGCCACACGTTCCTTTACTCGCCGCCGGTCCGTGCCGTGAAGGAGACGCTCGACGGAGGTGAGCTGGGTGAAATCTTCTTCATTTCATCCTCGCGGGTGAACCTCGGCCTTCACCAGCCGGACGTGAGCGTGGTGTGGGACCTTGGTCCTCATGACTTCTCGATCCTGCGGTACTGGCTGGGTGAGATGCCTACCCGAGTTCAAGCTATCGGGCGGGATTCGATCGTCCCGGGGATTCCTGATGTGGCGTTCGTGACCATGCGATACGAGTCGGGTCTGATCGCCAACGTCGAGCTGAGCTGGCTCGCGCCCAGCAAGCTCCGCCGGACCGTCATCGTGGGCCGCCGGAAAATGGTGGTCTACGACGACGGAACTCGCGAGTCGGTCAAGATCTACGACCATGGCGTGGTCTACGAGAACCCGGAGACCTTCGGCGCACATCAGCTCTCGTACCGAACGGGTTCAATCCTGGCACCGAAGATCGATACTTACGAGCCTTTGGACGCCGAGCTCTCCGACTTCGTCCAGCGAGTGCGTGAGGGTAGCCCGGATCATCGGGCGACCGAGCTCGCCTGCGACGTCGTGCGGCTGACGGAAGCGGCCGAGACCTCACTACGCAACGGCGGAAGCGAGGTCGCGATAGACGGGCTGGGGCTGCTAGGCGGGAGGAGGCAGCATGACTGACGTCTGGCGTTACTCGACCGAGACACGAGGGGACATCGCGGAGGCTTTGGAGGGCTCATTGCCGCCCACCTCGCTGCTGCCACAGGCGCGGAGATTGCATCCGCTGGCACCCCGCATGGCGCACGGTGCGCGGGTTGTCGCGGACCGCCACGGACACCGGGACTCCGTCGTTCAGCGCATGCTGGCGGTCGCGGACCTGACCGCCCTGACGAGTGGGCTCACCGTGCTGGTTTTCGCGCCCAACCACGCCCATCCCCATCGCCTCTACTGGTGGGGCGCGCTGACCTTCCCGTTCTGGCTGATGCTGTTCAAGAGCTACGGTCTCTATGACCGCGACATCAGACGGATCAACCACTCGTCGGTCGATGACCTTCCCTGCATCTTCCATAGTCTCGTTGTTGGCTGCGTGCTGATGTGGGCGTATTACAGTCTGTTGCCATCCAACGGTGTGGTGTTCAGGCAGCTCGCCGTCTTTGGGCTGGTGTGCAGTTCCGTGATGCTGCTGCTCCGATTTGTCGTGAGGCGATCGGCCGTACGGCTGCTGGGAGGCGAACGCGTTGTCTTGGTTGGACAAGCTTGTGAACTGGAGATCCTCGCGCGGAAGCTGATCGGCCATCCTGAGTACGGTGCCGTACCGATCGGATTTCTCTCACTCAGCAGCTCGGCTGCTCCCTGGGGAGAGCTACCGCAGCTTGGTTGTCTGGGCACAGTCGATCTGAGCGTCACGGTGCAGGAACATCGGGTCGAGCGCGTGGTCGTCGCACACCAAGAGGTGGGGGAGGAAACGCTGCTGGACCTGATCCGCGAGTGTCGCGAGCTCGGCGTCAAGCTGAGCGTGCTGCCAGGACTGTTGGACACGATCGGTTCGGCCGTAGAGATCGATGATGTGGAGGGCGTGACCGTGTTGGGATTGAACCCGCCGATGCTTTCGCGGTCCTCGCGCGTGTTGAAGCGAAGCATGGATGTGGTTGGAGCACTGGTGCTGCTAATCGTCACGGCACCGATTCAGCTTGCGGCCGCGCTCGCCATCTGGCTCGAGGATGGCCGCCCGATCCTCTTTCGCCAGGCACGCGTCGGTCGTTGGGATCGTCGATTTCTGGTCTTTAAGTTCCGCACCATGTGCCCGGATGCCGAATCCAAGCGGGAGGCTTTGCTCAAGCTGAGTCGTGATCCTGGCTGGCTGCTCCTGGACCACGATCCACGGGTGACGCGGATCGGCCGTTTCCTGCGGCGGTCAAGCCTCGATGAGCTGCCGCAGCTGTGGAACGTCCTGCGCGGCGAAATGAGCCTGGTCGGACCGCGACCCCTGATCGAAAAGGAGGCAAGCCAGCTCAACGGATGGAAACGTTCGCGCATCGACCTGAAGCCGGGACTCACCGGGCTCTGGCAAGTGCTTGGACGCACGAGCATCCCCTTTGACGAGATGGTGAAGCTGGATTACCTCTACGTGACCAATTGGTCGCTCTGGAACGATGTGCGGCTGTTGCTCCGCACGGTTCCAGTCGTGTTCGGGCGGCGGGGAGCGAACTGAGCAGCGTCGGCTAGGGACCGCCGCTGTTGGCGCGAGTGAAGCCACGCCGATCGCCGAGCCGATCGTTGTCGGCCGCGGAGTAATAGGTGGCCTGAGCCTCGTCCTGGGGCTTCGCGGCGATACGGTCGAGGAGGGGCAGGGTCTGCGTCAACAGCGCGTAGCCGTACTCGAGTGCGCGCGCATAGACATCCTCGACCTCGTCGAACTCGGGATACACCGAATAGGTCACCTGCCCGATTATCGGACCATCATCTATGCCGGGCGTGATCTCGTGGATCGTCACTCCGTGATGACTCTCCCCCTGCTTTAGCGCCCAGTTGATCGGCGAGACTCCGCGGTAGCGCGGCAGCGGGCCATTGTGGAGATTGACGATCCGTCCGCAGCGAGCGATCAGCTCTGGAGTGATGATCTTGTCGTAGAAGACCGACACGGCGAGGTCGATGCTCAGATCGGTAGGGATGTCTCGGAAGTGTCCGGACTCGACTACGGGTACTCCCGCCGCCGCGGCCCAATCGCTCAGTGAATCGGTCCAGGTTGGCTCCGGGACGACGGGGACCACGAGCGAGAGGTCGAAATCCGGGTGCTCACGCAGCCAATCGGCGGCGCCGAACGGCGAGCCTTCCCTTGCCCAGAAGAACCGTTGTCTTGGCCATCGTCATAGCTTGTCAGGGATGGGCCCCCGCGCGATCACCCGAACGAACATGTCACGAAGGGCGCTGCCACTGTCGTCGATCGAAAATTCGGCGCGCACCTTCTGACGACCAGCTTCGCCCATGGAGCGCCGGAGGTCCGGATTGCCGGCAAGTTCACGTAGCGCATCGACCAGCGGCTCGACCCGACCCGGTGGGGCGACGTAACCGCTCACGCCGTGTTCCACGAGTTCAGGAATGCCGGCGACCCGCGTTGTGACCACTGGTAGCTCGAGCGCCATCGCTTCCATCAGGACCACGGGTACGCCCTCGGCAAAGCTGGGCAGGACGAAGACGTCGGCCGCCTCGTACAGGGCACGTATCTCGTCCTGACCGACGGCCCCAGGGAGCGTTACGACGCCCCCCAAGCCCAGTTCAGTCACGCGGCTGATGAGCGTTTCACGCTGCGGACCTTCGCCGACGAGCGTGGCGCGGACATCGAGTCCGTCCCGACGTAGCTGCGCTACGGCCTCGACCAGCAGCGCCTGTCCCTTGACCGGCGTCATGCGGCCCACGTAGATCAGGTTGAGCGGCCCCTCGGGGTCGACCCGCGTTCGCGTGCTCCGGCGGAAGCTCGCCACGTCGAGGCCGCAATGCACGACGATCAGCTTGTCCCACTCTGCCTCGGGTAGGAAGGCCATCGTCTGACTGCGCGCGAAGTCGGAGATGCAGGCGATCGCCTGCGCGCTGAGCGCTTTCTCGCGAAGCCGGAACAGCCCGACGTCGAAGAACTCATCTGGTCCGTGCATCGTGAAGCTCCACGTCCACGCCGGCCGCCGGCCGCGATCGGATTCGATTGTCAGCGCGAGCATCGCCGCGTCCGCGGCCTGATTGAGGTGGTGCACGTGGACGTGCTGGCAGCGGGTGCGACGGAGCTGATTCCAAAGCAACCCGGCCTCGGCGAGGTAGAAAAGTGACCAAAGCGCTCCCCGCAGGCCCGGGCGGGCCAGCCGGCGGGCCAGCTGCACGGCGGCGAGATATCCACGCGGGCGTGTGGCCAACGCAAGCAGGTGTGCGCGGATCAGCTCTGTCTGGCGAGGGGGGAGCAGTGAATACGTGCGGGCGGCCTCGGCTCGATCCTCGGCGGACAGTAGATCCTCGGGCTTCGGGCGGTGCACTGAGATCGGCAGCACGTCGACTCCCAGCCGCCGCAGCGCCTGAACCTCGCGGAGGATGAAGGTGTGCGACACGGCCGGGTAGCGTCCCACCAGATAGGCGACCCGCAACTTCGCCATCAGTTCACGCGCGCGCGAGCGCCGGCCAGCCTCCCGTATGCGGCCAGCAGCTGCTCCTCCTGGCGCTCCCAGACGAGGTCGACGGCCCGCGCCGCACCCGCCTCACCGCGGCGCTGTCGCTGCGCTCCGTCATGCGTCAGCTCTGCCACACGGGCGGCAAAGGACCCAGGGTCATCACAGGCCGCGAACGAGACGATGTCGCCCGCGGTGCGGCGGGTCTCACGGAGCGGGTAGGCCACGATCGGGCGTCCCGCCGCCATGTACTCGGCGATCTTGATCATGGTCGAATGGTGGTTGAGCTCGGTGCACGGCGCGGGGTCGAGGCAGATATCGGCCTGCGCGAGTAGCCAGGGGACATCTGCATGCGGGACCTGCCCGGTGAACGTCACTCGGTCCGCCACCCCGGCGGCGATGGCCGTCTGTTTGAGCGGCTCCAGCCGCGAGCCGGTGCCGACCAGCGTCAGGTGCGCATCAGGTGCATCGTGGTCCCGCGCCAGGCGAACCAGCAGCTCAGGCAGCACATCGACCCCGTCCTGGGACTCCATCGATCCGAGAAAGATCAGGTGTGGGTCCTTCAGCGAGCCCCCACGGGGTGCGTGTGACGCGCCGAGCGTGGCGCGCGGGGGTCCGTTGCGAACCACCACGACGTCCGTGGGGCTGCGGCGTCCGCGGTCAAGCGCGACCTGGCGGTGAGACTCATTGGTTGATATGACGATGTGAGCGACGCGAAAGGTCAGCCGCTCGAAAATGCGAAGCAGCCGGACGAGCGGTCCGTCTCCGAACTTCTCCGCGAGCAGCTCGGGGGCGAGATCGTGATGGTCGAAGATCACCCGGCGACCCGCCGCACGCGCGATGTAGGCGATTGGGAACAGCGTGTCGGGCGGATTGTGCAGATGCAGGACCTGGGCGCCGCGCACGAGCTCGCGCACACCGGCCCAGTGCAGCTGCAGGTTGGCCACCAGGTATTCGAGCAGGAAGCCGGCCACCGAGGCCGGGGTGCGCGGCAAGCGCCAGCGGTGGACCCGGACGCCCTCAACGAGCTCGTGCCGTGGCTGACCGGGCTCGCGCTGGGCGCACACGGTCACCTCGTACCCCACGCGCGCAAGCGCTTCGGCCTCCATCCGGACGCGCACGTCGAGCGGGTAGGAGTTGTTCTCGAGGAGCATCGCCACTCGCATCGTGGCAGCCATTCAACATGATGATGCGTAAAGTTGTCTGGGTGAGAAGACCGGGAGGGCGGCGCTTTCTCCGCTGCGCGAGCACAGACCGCGGACCGGTCGGGTCGTGAGCGGGCCGGCTCCCGAGCGAGAAGGTGGGGCACCTCCCGCTCCTCGGTCTGAGCGCGCGCAGAGGCACCGCGGGAGGCGCTCCTCGTATCGCGAAGGGCTGAGTTTCAGCGCGCTGTCCTTCGTGTTCACGGGTCTAATCGGGGTGGTCTCGACGATCGCGATCGCGCGCTCCTATGGGGTCAAGGTCATTGGTGAATACGCCCTGTGCATGGCGCCGGTGAACGCTGCGTGGTTTCTGTCGACCGTAAAGGAGCGTCCAGGGTTCATCCGCGAGCTGACGTTTCTCGAGCCCCGCGCGCCGCGGGTCGCGGCGTTGTTCTGGGCTGTGTTCGCGTTCTCGTTCGCGCTGACTCTGATCGTGGCCGTGCTCGCGATCGTGGGAACGTGGTTCTTGTTCCGCGGGCCAATCCATCAGCCCGGCCTCGTCGTCCCGGCAGCCGTGAACATGGCCGCCTACCTGCTGATCACGAACACCTGCTTCAACATCGACACTGTCCTGTCGGGCTTTCGCGCCGGGCGGGAGCTGTTCGCATTGCGCCAGCACCAGGCTCTGGTATTCCTCGGAGCCGGAGTCCTGCTGGGAGTCCTCAACGGGACAGTTTGGGGCCTGATCGCCGCCACGATCGCCTCATGGGGGACCTCGTTGCTTCACCGCCTGCTCGTCGCCCACCGTTACATGCCGGCAAGGATTTCGCGCGCCGAGCTCCGCGACGGGTTCAGCACGTTGCCCGAGATTCTTCGTTTCGGCCTGCGTGTCGCCCCGGGCGGGTTCGCCGACGGTGTCGCCAACGAGACCGGCACCTGGGTCCTGGGTATCATCTCGAGCATCTCGGTGGTGGGTGCGTACAACCGGGCATGGTTGCTGGGGAGACGGTTTATGGAACTGAACTGGCGGATCTCGGAGATGCTTTTCCCGACACTGATCGAGCGCCGGGCGCGCGGGGATCGACATGGCTTCGACCGAGCGCTGGTCGACACGGTGCGGTATTGCGCCGTCGGGATGCTGTGGCCGGCGGCAGCGGGGGGCGGTGCGGCGGTCGGCGTGATGCGCATCTTCGGCCCAGGGTTTGCGAGCGTCTCGAACGCCTTGATCGTGGTTCTGACGATGCCGGCCGTGGCGACGATATCCAGCCTGCAGCGCCACGCGCTGATGGCGCTTGACCGGCCGGGTCTAACGTCCTGGAGTGCCGGCCTCCGGATGGCCGTGACGGTGCTGGCCAGTATCGGGCTGTCGCTGCTGATTGGCCCGCTCGGCACTGCAATCGCCGTGATCCTTGGCTTCCTCGCCGACTCGGCGTTCATGTGGCACGTCACCCGGCGGCATCTGGCGACGCCCCTACATCGTCTGTGGCCCCCTGTTCAGGTGCTGGCGTTGGTCGCCGCGTACGCGGCTGGGTTCGGCGCGGCACATCTGAGCTACACGGCAGTCGGTGGCTACAGCGGCTTGGCGCTCGCGCTGCTCGCGGGCTCGTTGGCCTATGCGATCTGCTTCGGGCTGCTCGGCGGAATCGACGCCCGCGACCGAGCCCGGGCGCGCGATATCGCCACCCGCATACGCGCGCGCCGGACGCCGGCGCGGGCCGCTATGAGCGGCCTCGATCAACGTCCCGCGGACAAGTCAGGCTACGATCCACATGCTCTGTGACCGCGCAAAGCGCCCGCGGGGCTCGTCCTGATGGATGCCCCGATCGTCCCGATCTTCCTGCTTTCGCTGCCGCGCAGCGGGTCCACGCTCGTCCAGCGGATCCTGGCCTCACACGACGGTGTCGCGACCGCAAGTGAGCCGTGGGTACTGCTGCCGTGGCTGACCCCGCTACGTGCCAAGATTCCGGGATCGAACACTTGGCAGAGCGCAATCCATGAGGCGGTCATTGACTTTGCTGGCGTTCTGCCCGGTGGTCGTGATGAATACCGCGGAACGGTCCACGATGCCGCGTTGCGGCTGTACACGCGCGCCGCAGGCGCCGACGCCCGCTTCTTCGTCGACAAAACCCCCCCTTACTCGATGATCATCGATGAAATCGTCGAGACATTTCCCGAGGGCCGATTCATCTTCCTGTGGCGAAATCCGCTCGGCGTGGTCTCATCGGTGGTCGACACGTTTGCCGGTGGGCGCTGGCGGCCGGCCGACTATCCGACCAGCTTGTTCTCGGGCGTGGCGGCCCTCGTCGAGGGGTTCCGCCGCCACGGTGACCGCGCGTTCTCGGTCCGCTATGAGGACCTGCTCGGTCCGGACGTTGGCGCCTGGCAGGCCCTGTGCGCGTACTGTGGATTCGAGTTCAATCCAGACGCGCTTGCGCGGTTCGCCGACGTTCAGCTCGACGGGCGCATGGGCGATCCGGCGGCAGGCCGGCCGCTGCGGATTTCACGCGCCAGCGCGGACAAATGGCGGGATGCCATCTCGTCGCCGATCCGCAAAGAATGGTGCCGGCGCTATCTCCGGTGGATTGGACGCAATCGTTTGCTGCTCATGGGATATGACCTCGACGCGCTGTTGGCCGAGCTCGACGCCGTTCCGGCGCGGGGCGGAAATGTACGCGCCGACGCACTCGATGCCGCGAGCTCGCTGATGCGCGCTGCAATCAAGGCCCGGGTCGGGAACGACGGCGGGACGCCGGCGGCGTGGCGGGCGGTGTTGAGCGCGTGAGCGCGATCGCCCAAGCCGGGGGGGTGCGCTTGAGACGCGTCCCGCGCGCGGCGTACATTGCGATCGGCACTGCGGCGACCGCTGCCGTGGTGCTCGGCTCGCTGTACGCCGCAGGAGCCACGAATCGGACGCTCGGGATGGTGGGCGCAGCGTTCCTACTCGTGCCGTTCGGGCTCTACCTCACTGCGTTCGTCCCTCCGATCATGATGCTGAGCGCGGGGCTGTTCCTCAGTCTGTTCTCCGGAAACTGGCGGCAACTCGGCCTGCCCGCGCTGGTCTCCCCTGACCACCTCCTCAGCGTGGTGGGGATCGCAGGCGTCCTGTTGCGCGATCCGGTGGTGGGGGAACGCCGGCGGATCAAGCTCACCGCGACGCACTGGGTGCTCGTTCTCGCGTCGTTGTACGTCATCGGATCGGCCATCGCGGCCGGGACGCTGCTCAAGCGACCCGATCTGTTTCCGCTGCTCGATCAGTACGGGCTGATCCCATTCGTACTGTTTGCGATCGCACCAGTTGCATTCGCCACCGAGCGCAGCCGGCGCTTTCTGCTTGCCGTGCTCGTGTTCATGGCGGCATACCTAGCGTTCACCAGCTTTGCCGAGGGCATCGGCGCGCATGCCCTGATCTGGCCGCGGTACATCCTCAACCAAGCGGTCGGATCCCATCAGCTCGGACGGGCGCGAGGGCCGTTCGGCGACTCGGCGATTAACGGTTTCGCCCTGTACGTCGGCGCGGTCTCCTGCGGAGTTGCGTTGGCGATCTGGCGCTCGCGCCGCTGGCGAGCCGTCGCTGCGCTGATCCTCGTCGTGTCGCTGATCGATCAGTTGTTCACACTGCAGCGCTCAGCTTGGATCGGCGCCGCTGCGGCAACGCTGATCGTGATGCTGTCCGTTCGGCGGTTGCGGGCCTACATCCCAGCCACGTTGCTGGTCGCCACCATCGTGCTCGGGGGTGTGGTGGCCTTCTCGCCGGGGTTGCGGGGACAAATCAACAACCGCTTGAGTAACCAGTTGACGATCTGGGACCGCAAGAATCTGAACACGGCGGCGGAGCGTATGTTCCTCGCCCGGCCCTTGACCGGCTTCGGCTGGGGCCAATTCACCAACCAGAAGGTGAACTACTTCCAGCAGGCGCCGGACTATCCACTGACGGCCGCTGCGGGCGCGCTGCACAACGTGTTCTTGGCTCGCTTGTCGGAGCTCGGGCTGATCGGCACAGCGCTGTGGGCGCTCGGTCTGCTGATGGCGATCGTCGGGACGATCCTCCGGCGCGGTCCGCCGGAGCTTGCGCCTTGGCGCGTCGGACTGATCGGCGTGTTGGTGATGTGGCTGGTGGTCGCGAACCTCACTCCGTTCGTGCAGCCCTACCCGAACGAGATCATGTGGCTGTGGGCCGGGGTGGCATGGCCGTTGCGCAACTGAGCGACGCTTCGCCCGCGGACCAGCGCTCACCGAACCACACTGGTTCGGTCACGCCGCAGTCGCGACGCCTATCCTGGCTCCGCCGCCGCGGCCAGCTCTGCACGCAGGAGCCGGGCCAATCCCAGGATCATGTCCGCATTGCCGCCGCGCAGGTGCGCGACCGGGTTGATCCAGAACCGCCGACGCTGGAAACGGTAGGCGCCGTCCGCTCGGAGCATCGCGCGTTGCGCGTAGGCCAAGACATGGCGTGCATCCTGCAGGCAACTCGGGTCGTGCGCTGAGGCGATCGAGAGCGTCTGCAGCGCTTGGGCGACGCACTGGAGGTCGACCGGAAAGGTCTCGTGGGAGAAGTAGCGAGGTGTCCCGTCCGGGAGAAACAGGTTCTGTCGGTAAAACGCCAACCCTCGCTGCCACGCCTCCTCGATGCCGTCGCCGAGCCCGGCATCGGCGCAAAAGCGGAGGGAGTCCAGGACATATCCGGTGTGAAAGCCGTCGACCCAGCTCAGGTTCTTGCGCTCGCCATAGGGCCATGACCCGTCCGGCCGCTGACGCTGCAGAGTCCATTCGATCCCCCGGGCAGCCTGGCGGAGCCAGTCTGGGCGGTCGACGAGGGCGCTCACCCGGGCGAGCAGCGTGCACACGTGCAGGTTTGAGTTGTGAATCGGGCTTCGGTCACCCACCAGGTAGCCGAAGTACGCGCCGGGTGGATCCTCGGTTTGGGGAACATGACGCACGAGGAACCTGCCGATGCCTTCCGCCAGCTCGAGCGCTTGCTCGCTGCCCGTCTGAGCATGGAGATCGAGCAGGGCACCCCCGACATAGGTGGTGGCAATCGCGTTCGGGTCGGTGCTGGGATAGAAGAAGACACGTGACTGCATGTCGTAGTGGTAACCCCAGCAGGGCTCGTCATGACCGGGAGTTCGCATCTCCCGCAGTCGCTCGAACAGGATCTCACGCCGGAGATCCTGCTCTTGGCGCTCGCGGAAGTCGACTAGCGAGTAGGCCGAGAGGATCCAGGCCAGCGCGGCAGAATCGGCTTCGGGCGCGATCCCGAGCATCGGCCGCAGGTTCACCGGTGAGCGCTTGACGAGTTGCAGCAAGGCCTGCCGCCCGCGCCGATGACGTTTCAGTGGGGTGAGGAGCCGGGTCGTGTTCAGGCCGTCGTAGGGGTCGCTGCCTCGCCACTGGCGTCGCCAACCCCAGTCATCCAACGCGATGAGCGCGTCGTGCGCGATGCGTGCCCCCGCGGACATCGACCTCGGCTGCTCCGACGATCCGGCGCTGGACATGCTCGGCATCGTAAACGCTCGGCTCGGATCAGCCGGACGCGGGGTCCGCCTGGCTACCTTTCCGCAGGCGCTGGCGCCCGGAGCTGTAGAGCCTGCGAACGCGCGCGCGCAGATCCGCACGAACGAACGCGCGGAACGCTGGATCGCTCACGCGCTCGGTACCGGTGAGCATCGCTCGCACGTAGCCGCCCAAGAACCAGACCCCGCCGATCAGTCGCGGATGATGGCGGAGGCCAACCATCGCCGACCGCAGCGCAATCCACCACAGCGGGTAGCCGACGACGTACTGGTAAGCGCCATGGCGCGCGCGTCCCTGAAGCACGCCCTGCGCGGTTCCCATCAGGCGGAGGTGGCGAACGGGCAGATCGCTGAAGGTCCGTGTCCGAAAACCGTACATCCGCGCGTACGTTGTCGTGATCACATCGGCTCCCATACGCGGCGGCATCCCGCCGATTGCCTCAAAGCAGGCTCGGGAATAGATGCGTGCCGGCGCCGTCACCTGCTCTTCCGGCGTCTTGAGCTCCTTCCATTGGTCTCCGTGCGGCTCGAGCAGAATCCCTCCCGCCATCCCGAGGTTTGGATCCTGCGCAAACTTGCCGAGCATTCCTTCCAAATACTCGGGTGCAAGCACAATGTCGCCGTCGAGCTTGCCCAGGTGGGTGAACTCTCGCCAGTCCACCTGCGCCAGCCCGTGATTCCAGGCTCGGTCGGGTCCGCCCGCAGCGAGCCGGTCCCGCTGATGGGCGGCGGGCTCCTGGGGGCGGCGAACGACCGTGAGAAAGGCCAGCCGATCGGTCCAAGCGGCAATGGCCTCAGCCGTGCCGTCGGTTGACCCGTCATCGACCACGATCCAGGTGTCCGGAGGCCGTGTCTGGGCCGCGACCGAAGCTGCCACCTGGTCGATGTGCGCGGCCTCGTTGTGGACGGGAGATATCAGCAGCAGCCGCGGGGCGAGCTCGGTCATCTCGTGGCGGCCCTCAGCTTCATCTCCAGCAGCTCCAGGTGATCCCAGGGAAAGCTCTTCAGCACCTGATAGGGACGTAGCTTTCCCAACAGCGCAGGGTACGGGTTCGATGGCAGATTCGCCGGATCCTGAGCGTACATCGCTACGTTGCCGGCCCCGTCGCGAACAATCATCCCGTAGCGCTGCGCCGCGCGCGCAATGATCAGCGTCGGGCGGGGCAGGCCAAGCGCGTCGAGGTTCAGCGACGGATCGAGCCGGAATCGCGCGCCCTCCGGCACGCTGTCGGGACCGTAGAACCGGCCGTCGCTGCGCTGCGCCGGGGCCGCCCGCACCCCAGCTCGAATCATCGGCAACCCGAGCGCGAGCGCGTGGTTGATCTGGCCCTGACGCAGCTCCTCAGGGGTGATCAAGCCCGCGACCAGCGGGAGTCCTGTGGCCGTCGCACCCCAGTAGGGCTCCTCGACCACCCGCCTATCGGAACCGCGGACCAGCTGAAAGTAACCGGGGTTCTGCGACACCCGCACGATCCTTCCGCCGTAGCCCGCGTGCCATGTCCCGTCGACCTGGCGTAGCTTCCAGAACTCCCACATCGTGTCCGTCGAGGGCTGGTAGAGAGCGAGATGCGCGTCCGTGCCGGCAGCGGGGTGCGCGTCGGCCGGCAGGGGAACCTGCTCGAACGCTCGACGCAGGGGCGGATTTGGGACATCCGGGAGCACCTGGACAACGGGCTGGTGCGGCCCGGCCTCGTAGATCGGCACGGAGTAGCTACGCACCGAGAGGGCGCTTCCCGGGTTGCGCGCCATGGCAGCGACTGCGGCGCTGAGCTGGGGCGACTGGGGGTCCAGCGGCGCGTCGGGAGGCAGCTCCCGGTTCCACGGCGAGTCGACGGAAAAGAACCGGGGGAGGAGCTGACCCGGCGGCTGAGCCTGAAGTCGCGGAAAGGGAGGGGTGCCGCGATGCGAGGGATGATCGCTTCCCCCACGGCTGATTGCCAGGATCAGCACTGCACCGAGCACCACCAGCAGCGCGGCCGTCCGCAGCAGGCCGGTGCGTCGGTTTCCGCTCACAGCTCGGCGTAGGTGCCAGTGCGGTAGCGCGCAAGCGCGTCGCCCCACATGGCACCCAGGAGCGCGGCCCGTTGTGCCGGGCGTTGTGGATGTGTCATGACCTCGAGCGATGCGCGCGCTGCCGCGTCGAGGCGTCCGAGTCCTCGGCCGCCCAGATCCGGATGGACGTCTTCCAGCGGGAGAAACGCGCGTGCGGTGCGAAACCGGTGGCGCAGTAGCGCGTTTTGGGCGGCCCTGAGCGCGAGCCTCGCGGGGCCGCGTTCGCCCCGCCGGTACGTGTGCGCCGGACGAGCGCGGGGGATCTGGGCGAGACTTGTGGAGAGTGCGACCGTCGGACAGAGGTGGATGTGTTGATGCCCGTCGACATGCGTCGGCGTCCGTCCGTAGGTGCTGAGAAATGCATCAAGCTGGTCCTGCACGCAGTCATTCACGATGCGCCGCATGCGGGGGTCATAGGCGAGACGGGCGGCCGGCCTGGCGAAATAGCGCGCCAGCCGGGCTTGGCGCGTCTGGGGACCGCCCGGCACGCCGGAGCCGGTATAGGGAAAGGTGAGGTTCAGGTGAAGTCCCAGCGCGACGCCGTGGTCGTTCGCGAGTGTGGCCGCGCGGGCCGTGTCCTCCATGTGGACCATGGCCGTCGCCGAGGTGACTCGTCCTGCCCGATGGACCTCGAGGATTGCGTCGGTGATCTCCGAACGCAGCCCCCAGTCATCGGCATTGACGATCAGCAGACCGTCGGTCCCGGCCACGGAAGTTCAGCGTCGATCAGCTCATGCAGACGTACTTTGTCGGGCGCAAACGCGGAACGCAGCTGCGCCCGCAACGCAGAGTCCATCGCGTCGTATGTGCGCGCGTTGAGTGGGCTCAGCCTCGGCGGCGTATGTGACGCGAGTCCGAGCCACGTCTGCACGGCGTGGAGTGTTGAGCCAGGATCGGCAAAGAAGGTCTCACTGGCGAGCACGAACATCTGCTCGCGCGGAAAGTGGGCGTACCAACGTTCGAGCTGCTCGGCATACATGCCGCGCGCCACATATGAGTAATGCTGATGGGCGAAGGAGCGGTAGCGCGGATCCGCCCTGATGCGCGCTTCCTCCCCCGCGAGCCGTTCTGGCTCACGTGCTAACGCCGAGGCGAAGTCAAGCTGCTCATAGCCGAGCGCGACCTCGTGGTTGTGATGCGAGTGCGCTCGCTCGACCGGGTCCCGGAGCAGAACGATCAGCTTTACATCTGGGATCGCTGCCCTCACACGCTCGGGGCAACACGGATGAAACAGGTAGTACGGGGTCGCCTCGCCGACCTGGGCGGCCCTGGTCCGGGGCGGGAAGTGAGAGCGGTACCAGTCGAGCGAGCGATAGGCGTTGTGGTCGAAGTAGTGAATTTCCTTGGTAGCGGGGCGGCCGACGTCGGGATGCTCGGCGAGGAACTGATGCAACGACGTGGTTCCCGCCTTCTGAGCACCAATGATGAGGAAGGTGGGAAGCATGCGCCCGCCGGTCGTGGCCCGACGATAGCTCGCATAAACGCCCCGTCGCACCTTCCCGAGCGGGCGCCGCAGCACTTGGCGACGCATGCTCACGGGCTCAATGGTAAAACAAAGCGATGAATGTCCCGAGGCGAGGGGGCTCGCGCCGCAGTCGGTCGCTGCGTCCCGGCAGGTTGTGGGGCCCATGGTCCCGGGCCATGACTTTGATGGCGACCACGATCGCGGCGGTCGGTCTGCTCGCCTGCGCGACTGGCACGAGTTCAACCGCCGCCAGTCGGTCAGACTCGACCTCGCGCACGCAGGCCGCCCCGGCGGCCGCCCATCGACCCACATCGGCCGGGCAAAGTGCCGCGTCGACGAATGCGGTCGCGGTCGAAAACGCCCGGCCCGGCGACAATCACTGGTTGGCGTACCTGCAGGCGGCGCCACCCGCAGCGATCGCAGGATATTCGTCGCAGGTGAGCATCCGGCCGGGGGAGCCGCTCGATCTCCACGTCTCCAGCTCGCAGCGGTATCGGGTCGAGGTGGACCGCCTTGGATGGTACGGCGGAGCCGGGGGTCGCCGGCTCGCCTGTCTGCCGAGCTGCAGCGGAGACGAGGCGGGGCGCGCGTTCACGAATTCCCCGCCGGATTCGTCAACGGGCTTTCTCGACGCGGGATGGCCGGTCACCGACCGGGTCCTCAGCACTGCGGATTGGACGACCGGCTACTACCTCGCGGTGTTCGTGCTGAGCTCGGGACCCGACGCTGGCAAAACGTCGTTCTATCCCTTCGTAGTGACTCCGCCCGCAGGGACGCCGACCAGCATCCTGGTACAGGTCCCGGTCAACACTTGGCAGGCATACAACCCATGGCCGGGGGCTGATCGCGGCGGGACGAGTCTTTACGGATCCAACTCGGCCGGTGCTCAGGCAGCGGTCAAGGTGTCGTTCAACCGTCCGCTCCTGCCCCCATATCAAAAGCCGGTGTTCGGGCGCGAGTACCAGGGGGTGAGATGGCTCGAGCGACAGGGGTACAGCGTCGGCTATTACGCCGACTCGGACGTCGATCAGAATCCGGCTGAGCTGCTCAATCACAAGGTCGACATGGTCCTGGGTCACGACGAGTACTGGACGATGGCCATGCGTAAGGGCTGGGACGCGGCGCGTGCGGCAGGCCACAACCTGATCTTCATGGGTGCTGACATCGGCAGCTGGCAGGTCCGCTATGAGGACAACGGACGGACGCTCGTGGGCTACAAGAACACCGCGCCAGACCCGCAGCCGGATCCTGAGCTGCGGACGATCACGTTCCGCAAGCTCCCCACGCCGATGCCCGAATGCTCGCTCGAGGGCGTGCAGTACGACGATCACGCCACCCATCCGGGACGATCGAATTACCTGGTCACGTCCGCCGGAGCGACGAACCCCTGGGTCCGAGCCAGCGGTTTGCGCAATGGTGACATCTTGAAGTACGCGGTGGCGTACGAGTGGGACAAGATCACCCCCGGCTGCCAGACGCCGCCACTGACCGATGTGTTCCACTACTCGCCTGTCGCGGGAGCGAGCCCAGCGGACGCCGTACTGCTGCGGGATCCCTCCGGCGCTCAGGTCTTCGCGGCCGGCTCCAATCAGCTGACGCTGCTATTGGACAACTACGGTGCGCCGTCCGATCAGCCTGCTGACCCGCGGTTGGGCGCTTTCATGGCGGCCATGCTCAGAGACCTGACCGGGAGCGCGCCGGTTCCGCCTCCGCCCGTGACCAAGTTGCGCCTTCCCCGCGGCCCGCTGCGACTCGCCCGCACAGGCTGCATCTCCGTGCGCTTGAGCGCGTCCGCCGCCAGCACGGTGCGCGGCACCCTGACGATCACCCGGTTAGGACGCGGGCGGGGTCTCCGGCTTGCGCGCGTGGGCTTCCGAATCGCACCCGGCCGTTCGACGGTCGTTTGCGCGCGCGTGTCACGCACAACCCGACGCCTTTTGAAAGGCCGACGCCGCGTACGGGTTGCTGTCACGGTAACCTACGGCGTGGGGGGCATCCACACCACACGCCGAGTTGACATGGTCCTCACGGGCTGAGGTCCAAAGTTCATTGATCCAGGGGGCACGTAGCCATGACCGACACCGCGACCACGACCGAGACCGAGAGCGAGCCGACGGCACCGGCCACCGCACGAGAGCCATCCCCGGCCGGCGTCACGGAGGTCGGGGCCAGTACCGCGCTGCGACGTCACCCTCTGATCGTGATCGTGACGCTGCTCCTGTTCGTAGGAGCTGCTGCGGCTGCCGGGTTCATCCGTAAGCCGGTCTGGACCGCGGCGGCGAAACTGAGCGTTGGCGGCATCAATCTGAGTGCCGCGGGCGCGCTCTCGGGATATTCGCAGGCCACGCAGGCACTGGCGAGTGCCTACGCGCGTGCGATTGACGCCACAGCGGTCGTGGTCCCGGCCGCTCGCATCACGCACCTGCCGGCAACGACCGTCCAGGATCGGCTCAGCGCGACGCCGGTCGCGCTCTCGCCGGTGTTCATCGTCAACGGCACCGGTCCCACGGCGCAGGACGCCATCACGCTGACCAACGCTGGCAGCAATGCTCTGATCACCTACATCACCGGCTTGAACCGGAGCACCACGGACGCGTCGCGACTGTTTGGCCAGCTCGGTACGGCCTCGCACCAGTTTGAGAACGCGCGGAGGGTCTCGCGGAAGTTGCAGACAGCCGCGCTCAGCGCCAAGAAGGTGTCGCCAGCAGACAGCAACGCGCTGGTGGACGCAGCCACGAACCTGGACCTCGCCGGGGCGAAACTGGCGGCGGTCCGCCAGACCTACGTGCAGTCGCTCACCGGCCAGTCGAGCACGTCAACGGCAGAGCTCCTGTCTGCGGCCGGGGCCGCTACGAGCGACCGGTTGTCGAAGCTTGAGATCCTGTTGTTCGTTGGGGTGATCGCCGGCCTGGTCGTCGGCAGCGCGCTGGCGATCCTGCGCGAGCGGCGCAAGAACGCTCGGGCCCTGAGCTAGCGGACGGCCCCGGGTGTGAACCCGAGGCCGTCCGTTCGTTCCAGAGTGGCGGGGGCGCGACCGGCGCCAGGTCATGTCTGTCAATAGGTCGTGAGGGACATCTTGAGGAGCTGTAGCCGGCTCCACGGGAACCCCTGAAGCACCTGATACGGACGCATCCCGGCCGTCGCGGTCGTCCACGCGGAGCTGGCGCTCGGTGTCGGATCCTCTCCGTACATTGCCACTGCGCCGGCGCCGTCGCGGACGATGATTCCGTACTGCTGCGCGGCTACCGCGATCATCCGAGCGACCGGGGGCAGGTTGAGGCTGTTCACGTCCAGCGTCGGGTCGAGACGGAAACGGGCACCCTCGGGAATCGACGTCGAGGTCGTGTAGCGCCCGTCGCCCCGTTGGGCGGGAGTGGCGATGACACCCTGCCTGACCTGCGGGACCGCCATGGCCACAGCGTGGTCGATGACGCCGCGTGAGAGGTCGCGGAACGTGACCAGACCGCCCACCAGCGGGAGGCTCGTCGCTGTGGCGCCCCACCACGGCTGTTCGAGAACCGATCCCGTCGCGCTCCTGCGCGCCGTGTAGAAGCCGGGATCGGTCGAGACGCCGATGATGCGACCGCCGTACCCCGCGTGCCAACCGTCGGACAGCAGCTGGGCCTTCCAGAACTCCCACATCGTGTCCGTCGCAGGTTGGTAGACCGCCAGATGCTCGTCGGTGCCGGCCGCCGGCTGCGCGCCCGCGGGGATCGGGACAGCGTTGAACGCGTTCTGCAGATCGGCGTTGACGATCCCCTTCTTATTGGGAGCGAGCTGCACCTGGACCGTTGCCTGGCTGGACTGGGCGATGTAGAGGGGGACGCTCCACTTGCTCGTGTTGAATGCCGATCCGGTGGCAGCCATCTGAGCCAGCGAGCTGACGAGAGCGCTCGAGCTCGGGTCAAGCGTGGCGTTGGCCGGTACCGGCGTGTTCCAGACTGACCCAGCAGCGAAGAACCTCGGTTCGGCGCTGGGCCCCGGTGAGGAATATGCGCGAGCCGGCCCGCAGAGGGCCAGCGCGGAGGCTGCCAGAGAGGCAGCGAGGATGAGTATGTGAGATTTCTTGGGCACCTTGAGTCGATCGGCGCCTGCCCGTTCGTCCCTTTGCGTTTGACGCTCGGGTCGATCAAACGTCCACTACGGCGTCCAGCCTCGGCCACAGGTCCCGCGAGATCCGCACTGATCTACTCGTTAGGCGCAAAGTGCCGGTCGGCGGTCCGAATGGGTGTGCTACCTTGTCCCCCGGAACGGCGTTCTTCGTCCGGAGGCGGGATGTATTCGAAAACTCGGGGTTTTTTGGCCCTCGTTGCCGTGAGTGCCTGCTCGCTCGTGCTCACGTCCCAAACTCTTGCCGCGGACTCTTTAGCTCCCCCCGGCGCGAAACGCGACTGGCTTCCCCAGGAGGCGTGGGTGATGGAGCACTGGCTCCCATACGACGAGCAGCAGCTCTTTTCGACGCTCGGGGTCAGCGTAACCCAGGTTCGCGCGTACTTCGGGGGCAGCAAGCATCCCCAGGTGCCAACGCTCGCCGCGCTCGCCCAATCGCATGGCCTAGACGTCGCCGGACTGGCCCGTAGGCTCCTCGCCTCCTGGCGTCCCCGCGTCTCGCAGCAGACGTACGCTCAGCTCCTGGACCGGACCACTCGCTCCTTGACTCAGGGACATCTGATGCAGCACATGCTGTTTCATCCGTTCCACGACACCGCCGTGTTTCAGGCCTCCCAGCGGATCTTCGGAGTTGGCCCGCAGCAACTCACCGCGGACCTCGCCCATGGCATGACGCGCCGCCAGGTTGGCCATCAGAACGCCCGCACCGACCAGCAGATGTTCTCCGCAGCGGTCGCGGTGCTGCGCTCCGAGCAGGCCATCGGGGTTCGCCGTCACCTGACCCCTCCGGCTGAGGCGCGTCGCGAGCTCGCAGATCAGACCGCGGCGCTGTCCGCGTGGCTCGACGAAGGGGGCGCAAGTGCGAACAACCCGCAGACGATCTTTGCGCGCTCCGCTCGTTACCATTTTCTTTGCGTGCATTGAGAGATCGTCGCTGCGTCTAGCGAAGGGGGTGCGGTTCTGCGGTGCCCTCGTTGCGACGCTCGTCTTCGCTGCCGGCGCCCCTGCAGCCGGCGCGGCACGGGCGCATCAGCCCAAGCCGCACTATGCGGTCCGCTCGCGGGCCCCCGCTTCGGTGCAGTCGAACCGGCCGTTCACGGTCGCGATTTCGGGCTTCGCGTCCACTGGGTCCCGCCTGATCGTGGTCTCGGATACCAGACCTTGCGCCCGCTCCGGCAGCGCAGAGGCGCACCGTACTGGCGTGTCCGATGTCGTGCGGCGCGTCCGCCATCGCTTCGGGTTCCGCGTTCTGCGGTTCCGATCCTCGGCAAGCAGCAGGACGCAATACATTTGCGCCTACCTCGGGACGCTGACGGGTGGGCTCAAGGCCCGCGCAACAACCGCGATCCGGGTTCTGCTGCCGACCACATGGACGGTTCGACGCGGGGTCAGCCCGAGCGGGCTTGACGGCATCTCATGCCCCTCGGCCTCGCTGTGCGTCGCGTTCAACTCCACCACCGGCACCGTGTTCACCTCCACCAATCCAGCCTCTGGGGCGTCGTCCCAGTGGTCGGCCAAGGTGATCGCCGCCCACCGGGAAGTGGGGTCAGACCCGGTGCTGAACCAGGTCTCCTGCCCGTCGTCCCAGCTCTGCGCGGCGGTCGACGTCTACGGGGATGTTCTGTCCTCGCGTGATCCCGCGGCGGGCTCAGCGGCTCGGTGGGTGACCCAGCAGATCGTCCCGAATAATCAAGATTTCCTGACTGGGATCTCCTGTGTATCCGATTCGCTGTGCGTGGCGGTGGGTGAGCTGGGCTACGTGTACACGTCGCACGATCTGGGAGATGGCGCAACCGCGACCTGGACCGTCAGCAACTTCGGGTTTGCCGGCTCGACGAAGGTGTCCGGTTTCGACGGCGTCTCATGTGCCGCGCCGTCGGCCTGTGTGGGTATTGACTCGCTGTCGGGCACTGTGGCCACGTCAAGCAACCCCGGAGCGTCGTCAAGCTGGACGTTCCAGAGGGTGAGCAACTTGGTCGATATCTCGTGTCCCACTTCTGGGTTGTGCGCTGGGATAGACAGCGATGGGCACGCGTGGCTTACCTCCGATGCCTTCCGCGCGCCGTCCGCTAACTGGGCAGCGGTCCTGGTCGCCGCAGATCCTGGACTGGACGCAATCTCGTGTCCGAGCGCCCAGTTGTGTATTGCGACCTCCGGCTCAAGTCCGACGATCTGGACCTCGACCGATCCCAGCCGCCTTCAAAACGCAGGCTGGTCATCAAGCGCCATCGGGATCGCGGGGAACTTCACGGGTATTGCCTGCGCGTCGACGAGCTTCTGCGCGATCGTCGATGACGCCGGGGACGTACTGAGCTCGAGCAACCCTGGGGGCGCCTGAGGGACCCACGATGGCGATGGTTCCGTTCAGCCAACCGCGCGGACACAGGCGGCCGCGACGCGGTCAAGCTCGGAGTCCTCGAGCTCGGCGAACATCGGAAGCGAGACCTGCTCGGCCGCCCAGTACCCGGACTGCACCAGGTCGTCGGCCACGACGATCACGTCGCGGATGGCCGGATGGTCGCGTAGCGCGGGCGTGTAGTGGATCCCCGTCTGGATTCCGTCCCGGCTCAGCGTGGTCCGGAGACGGTCCCGGTCGGACGTCCGAACGGCGAACACGTGATGGACACTCGGGCTCTCCGGACGTTCGGTGACGACGCGCAACTCTTCGGGTAACCCTGCGCGATAGCGCCGGGCATGGGCGCGCCGCATCTGGTTTGACCGATCGAGATGTGGCAGCTTGACCCTCAACATCGCGGCCTGAAGGCCGTCGAGCCGCTCGTTGAAGCCGAGTTCGACGTGCTCGCCCTTCTGGCGCTGGCCGAGGTTGCGCAGCTGCCGGGCGCGCTGGGCCAAGGCGGTGTCCGACGTGCAGATAGCTCCCCCGTCCCCGAGAGCGCCGAGGTTCTTGCTGGGGTAGAACGAGAAGCAGCCGGCAACGCCGAAGGAACCGGCCGGGCGGCGTTGCCAGGTGGCGCCGTGTGCCTGCGCAGCGTCTTCGAACAGCGCCAGTCCTCGTGTGCCGGCCAGCTCTTTCAACGCGTCCATGTCGCAGGCCTGCCCGTACAGGTGCACTGCGATGATCGCCGCGGTGCGGGGGCCGACGGCCGCGCGAGCGGCGGCTGGATCGAGCAGAGAGGTTCCGGCATCGACGTCGCAGAGCACCGGCGTCGCGCCGGCGTGTAGCACCCCGAGCGCGGTGGCGATGAATGTGTGTCCCGGCACGATGACCTCGTCCCCGGGCCCGATCCCGGCCGCCCGGAGTGCGATCGAGAGGGCGGCCGTTCCGGAGGACACCCCGATGCAGTCCTCGCAGCCGACGTAGGAGGCGAATTCTCGCTCGAATGCTTCGACCTCCTCGCCGAGCACGAACGCGCTCCTGCCGAGCACGCGGTCGAACGCCGCCCGCAGATCGTCCGCCAGCGAGAGGTGCTGACGGCCAAGATCCACAAACGGGATCGCCGCCGCGGGGAATCCGCGTTCGCTGGCACTGGCGAGAGCCATCAGGCCTGCCGAAGAAGCTGCCCCATGAGATCAAATCTACCGCAACCGCCTGCCACCTGAGCACAAGCCCGGCGCGGTACACGGCCAGCCTAAGTGCGGACCCGCTGCGTAAATTCTGTAGTACGATTACGCGCTGGAAGGCGATGAGGTGGGCCGCCGGGGGGGCGAGGTGCGCGGACGGCACCGCCCTGGGCGCGGAAAGCGAGGCAGGGAGACGACATGCGACGGCTCGATTTGCAGGCCAATGGCCCGCTCCGATGTGGACCGTGGGACGACGACCGGAGCCCATCGACCCGGACCCGTGTCGCTACCCGGTGGTGTCTGGGCGTGATCCTGCTGTTGTCGCTGATGCTCGGTGCCGTCGGTGTCGACAACGCCGCCGCCGCGACCCGGGCGAGTGCACCACGGGCGGCCATCGGTCAGATCAACCCGGTTGTGAGCACCGGGCCGGCTATCGGAGTCACCTCGAGGTACGCGACTTTGACTGGCTCGGTGAATCCGCTAGGCGGCCAAACGAGCAACTGTCACTTCGACTGGGGTACGACGACGTCCTACGGGCGCGCAACCGACTGCAACCCCCAACCGGGGGCCGGCACGGATCCGGTGCCCCTCTCGGCCACCGTGTTCGGCGTCTCACCTGAGACGACCTACCATTATCGGCTGGTCGCCACGAACCCGGGCGGAACCAGCTACGGCTCCGACCAGACGTTCACGACGCTTCCTAACCCCCCCGTCGCCATGACCTCCCGGGCAACCGGGCTCGCCCCCGGCAAGGTGACGCTCAATGGGTCTGTGAATCCGACTGGGAGCGCCATCTCGGATTGTCACTTCGCCTGGGGACTCAGCTCGGCCTACGGGCAGGTTGTCCCTTGCGCTCAGGCGCTCGGCAACGGCACGACCGATGTCCCGGTGTCGGCGAACCTGCAGGGACTCGCCGCCGGGAAGATCTATCACTATCGCCTGATCGCGACGGGTCCGGGCGGGACCGTGCAGGGCACAGATCAGACGTTCACGATGCCGAGTCCGCCCTCGGTGATAACCGGCCAGGGGTTCGCACAGAGCTCCAAGGGTCGGCTGACTGGACTGGTCAACCCGGAGAACTGGCCGGTGAGCGATTGCCACTTTGACTGGGGCCGCACCCGCTCATACGGCCACCGAGCGGCGTGTGTTCCACGCGTCAGCACGGGCAACGATCCGATTCAGGTCCACGCGATCGTCACCGGTCTCCGCCGGAAGACCCTCTACCACTATCGCCTCGTCGCGACGAACGCTGTCGGGACGACATTCGGCGTCGACAGCGCGTTCAGGACCGGCTCCTCCCCGGAGATCGTGAGGCTGCTGCGCCCGAGCGTCAGCGGGACACGGGTCGTCTTCTCCGCGATTGTGAATCCGGAAGGTCTGCCGACCCTCGTGTACTTCCGCTACGGCCTCATCGGACGCAATGGCCACACGGTTGTCAAAGAACGCCTCACACGCGGCCGCATGACCGTAGGGACGTTCACCCGGACAACGGTGAGTGTCACTGTGTCGCTCGCGCCCCACACGGCGTACTCGGTCCTGGCGGTGGCGTACAACGGCGCGGGTCGAGGTCGCGGGTCCCCCCGGAGATTCAGAACGTCGACCGGGCGCCCGAGGCACTGATCAAACACCAGCGCTAGCCCGACGGGCGCGGCCGGGTCTACCGACCCACCCCGGGGCTCCCTGATGTTGTGTCCAACAGGTAGGCGAGCACGCTCCCGGGCGGGAGGGGATCGGGGCCGAGCTTCCAGTCCAGCTTGTACAGCGGCTCCGCGGCATCGTTTATCTCGCTCACGAGCTCGCTCGACACCGGAGCCCGCAGCCCGACGGTTTGGAGTCGGTGCGGTCCGTCGGCGCTGATCTTCGGCGTACGCTCCCAGATCGACCGCAACTCAGGATCTCGCCTTACGAGGTACTCGAAGGCGTAGTGGAAGGCGAAGTACGGCTCGGCCTTGAGCCAATCGCGAATCGGGCGGGAGAACCAAAGCGCGCGGCGGCTCGGTGACGAGATCAGCAGGCGACTGATGGGACCGCTCGCGTACCTGAACTGTCGTGACCAGTGGTCGGCGAGCCAGTCGCGCAGCTTCACCACAAGGGGGTTAGCCGGCTCCGAGGCGAGGAACCAGGAGGAGAGCAGGCGATCCGGGCCGGGCTGGGAGAACGCGAAGAATCCAGACGATGCCGCCGCCTCAGGGAGCCAGTCGTCGAGGGGGCGCATGCAGTAGCAGGTGGCGTCCGCCCAGATGCCCCCGAACGCAGCCAGTAAATCGAGCCGCACGAGATCGGCGATGTGGTTGGCGGATTGCCCGGCGAGCGATGGCGCGCCGTAGTCCCGGAGGCCGAGGCCGGAGAGGTCACGGGCGTCGAGCATCCGGACGCGCCACCCGGGGTTGTGCACGACCCATGACTCATGGCAGCGCCGCACCAGGTCAGGCGCGCTCTCCAACCCCTGAAACCAGCACATCCATAGCGTCCTCTCCACAGGTCTAATCGAAGCAGATATCAGTCTTGGGCGGGACTGCCGACCACAGGGACTCCCTGGTGTGTGCGGATTGTGCGGACCCCAATCGGGGCACGAACATCAAGCAGCTCGCGGACGTCGCCTCATGCGGGAGGTGAAGGATTGCCCGCCCTCGACCCTGACACGCTGGCGATCGGACCGAGCTGCGCGCTCGTCCCGTAGGTGTCGAAGGCACGGAAGCGGGAGAAGAGACGGTGGTCGGGACCGTGGAAGTCAGACGAGCCGGTCATCAGCAGGCCCAGCTCGGAGCACCGATCGCTGAGGAGGACGGTCTGCTCCTGGGTATGGGTCACGTAGAAGCACTCGACGCCGTCCACGCCAGCGTCGCGGTACCGATCAACTGCCTCGAGCACTTCGTCTGGATTCTCGATATCCCAGAACGGGTGCGCCCAGATCGCCAGCCCGCCGGCGTGGTGAATTGCCGCTATGGCGTCCGCTACGGTCGGAGCGGTGCGCGGGCGGAAGGCCGGTTTTCCCTTGATCAGATAGGCCACGAGGAAGGCGGTGCGCTCGCGTAGTCCCTCGGATTCGAGGCGTTCGGCGTTCCCCGGGTGGCTCACGACCGCGTCCGCGATGTGTGGGCGGCCGACCGGCTCTCCGCGCGCCGTGCGGTCCGAGACGACCGCATCGTCGAGGTAGTAGCCGAGTTCGCGGATGGCGTCCATCATCGCCTCGGCCCGGCGCTCGCGGTCATCGCGATACTCCTGCAGCGCGGCGCGGAAGGTCTCGTCACGATGGTCAACCAGGTATCCCAGTACGTGCAGGTCCTGCCGCCCGCCGTCCACTGACGAGACCTCGACCGCGGGAACCACTTCGATTCCCAGCTCGGCGCCCGCGCTGATCGCCTCTGACACCCCATCGACCGTGTCGTGGTCGGTCAACGCCAGCAGCTCAACACCGGCCGCGGCGGCCGCGGCGACGACCTCGCGCGGCGGCAGCTCGCCGTCGGAGTGAAGCGAATGCGATTGAAGGTCGAAGGTGGGCCGTTCAGGGGGCAACGATCGTCCAATCAGAATCGACGTGCAGGGGGCCCAGGCGCACGATCGCCCGGGGTGCCGCATCGAGTTCTGGGCCGTGGACGTCGAACTCGGTCAGCGGTTGCCACCCGACGAGCTCGTCGCCTTGAGTCCAGTCCTTGTAGATCCCAGCCCATACGTAATAACGGCCTCTGGGCAGCGGGAGGGATGGGATCGAGCACGTGACCGCGGTTGTTCCCGGCTCGACTAGCGTCTCCCGCCCGGGGTTCAACAGGAAGATTGGGGTCGCAGCACCTTCGGTCACCCCGAGGTAGATCCAGGCTCGGTAGCTCTTGTCGCTGTGAAGCTTGACTTGCACGCTGAACGCGCCCCCAGTCTTCGCCAGGTACCCGTCCGGGGAGCCGACCTCGACGTCAGACACCTGAATCGTGCCCTCGATGCGGGGTCTCGATTTCGCTTCGCCCTCGACCGCACCCCGGTATGCACTCAGCACTTCACGGATCGGTCCCATCGTGTGCGCCTCGCCCTTGTCGATCCACACACCATTCGTACAGGTCGCCTCGACCGCGGCGAGATCGTGGGAGACGAACAGCAGCGTCGTACCTTCGCTCAGGACCGCGCGAATGCGATCAAGGCATCGCTGCTGAAAGCTGGCGTCGCCGACCGCGAGCACCTCATCTACGAGCAGCACGTCTGGCTCGAGATACGCGGCGACCGCGAATCCGAGACGCATCTGCATGCCGGATGAGTAGTACTTGACCTGGCGATCGACCGCTGCCTGGAGTTCCGCAAACTCCACGATCTCGTCGAATCGCCGCGCCACATCGCGCCGCTTGAGCCCCATGATTGATCCGGTGAGGTAGATGTTCTCGCGTCCGGTCAGCAACGGCGAGATCCCCGCTCGTACCTCGATCAACGCTCCGACCCGGCCCGTGACGCTGAGCCGTCCAGCCGTCTGGTACATGACGCGAGAGATGATCTTCAACAGCGTTGACTTGCCGGCTCCGTTGGCACCGACGAGTGCCCACGACTCGCCCGGCTCGGCTTGAAGGCTGACGTCACGCAAGGCCCAGCGCCAGCTCTCCCCAGTGCGCTGCTTGAAGCGGTCGCCGAGCTGAGCCACGCGATCCTGCAGGTACGTGGGCCGTTCGTCCATCCGGAAGCGCTTCCAGATTTCCGTCGCCTCGATCGTTCCGCTACGCAATGTCGGCCATCCCGGTCTCGAGCCGCTTAAAGATTGCGAAGCCACCGACGAGGACCAGCAATGAGCTGATCGCCCCTGCGGCCAGCGCCGGCCAGCGCGGCGGCTGCCCCACCAGGATGGTGCGACGCAGGCCGTCTATCACGGGGACCAGGGGGTTGAGCACCGAGTAGACAACCAGGAACGACTCGGACTTCGAGATCGACTGGGACCCGTACACCACTGGAGTGACGAACAGGCCGAGCTGGATCACAAGCGGCAAGGCGAGCCGCAGATCCCGCATGTAGACGACAAGCGCGGACAGCGCGAGCGTAACGCCAAGGGTGAACATCAACATCACGAGCAGCAGCAGCGGCACGTAGAAGATCTGCACCTTCGGGGCGATCCCGGTGATCGGAAACAGGATGGCCAGAACCGCCGTGGCGATCAGCGCGTCGACGGCCGCGTCGGCGATCGCAGCAATCGGGAAGACCTCACGAGGGCAGTACAGCTTGTTCAGCAACGCTACGTTCGAGACCAAGCTCATCCCACCGCCGGTTACCGACGTCGAAAAGAACGTCCACGGCAGCAGCCCGAGGTAGGCGAAGAGCGCGTACGGTGCACCGTTCGTGTTGATGTGCGTGAACTTCGTGAAGATCAGACTGAAGGCGAGCATCATCACGACGGGCGACACGACTGCCCACGCGATCCCCAGCAGCGCCTGCTTGTAGCGGATGCGCAAGTCGCGCTCGGCCAGTGTCAGCGTCAGCTCACGAAACGCCCACAGCTCGCGGACCGCGGTGAGGAGGCTGACTCGGCGCCGGAACCAGATCTCTGGCCGGGGTTCGTGTGGTGCAGGCGACCCGGGTGCAGGGGACGGCGGAGAAGCATCTCTCGCGCGCCCCACTCCCACTGGCTCCTGACGACTCCCCTTGAGCACTCGCACCATGGTAAAGACGTTTGCGTTCCGTCGCGTGCGGGTGGCGGACACCCGTGCAGGAACTGGCGGAGCACCCACCAACTGGGCGGACGCGCCACCCACAGAGCGGTCACCTGCCAGCCTCCGGTGCGAGCGCGCCGCGGACGCTGGATCCGCTCTATACTCTACGCTGGAGGCTGTCTCGGCTGGGCTGCCGAGGCGGCTGCTGGGACCGAGCCGGCTGCACAGCTCATCACGTAACGGACAACGGGGGGCGGATGGAGACAGCAGAGCAGGTCAGGGGGCGGATCATCGTGCTGCTCGCCGCCGCTGTGCTGGCGCTGTGGATGCTGGCACCGGCCGCGCACGCGGCGGCTGCGCAGTCAATCAGCACCGATCCGTACTCCAGCGCTCAGACCGGCGCGCAGGATGCATCGGAAGTGGAGCCCTTCGCAGCGTCGTCTGGGAACACCATCGTCGGCGTGTTCCAGGTCGGTCGCTACAACACGCTGAACGGAGGAGCGGCCGACATCGGGTGGGCTACGTCGAGCGATGGCGGACAGACGTGGGGCCACGGGTTCATGCCGTCGGTGACCGTCAATTCCTCCCCGGCGGGCTCGTACGGCAGGGCCGTCGACCCGGGGGTCGCGTATGACGCCGTGCACGGCACATGGCTCGGCTGGTCGGTCGTGATGGCGCAGACGACATCCGGCGGCTCCTACCTGAATGCGGCGATGGTCGTCAACCGCTCCAGCGACGGTCGCAACTGGAGCGCCCCTGTGGTGATCCGCTCGGTCGAGACGCCCGACAAGGACTGGATCGCGTGTGATAACTGGGTGTCGAGTCCGCACGAGGGCACCTGCTACGCCGTCTGGACCGCCCAGTCGGCGACGCCGAACTCGCGTTATCGAGATCAGTCGCTCGACTGACGGAGGCCAGACGTGGAGCGCTCCGGTATCGACCCCGAACAGCCAACCCGGATACAACGTCCAACCCCTGGTTCAGCCGAACGGAAACGTGGTCATAGTCCTCTCGCTCGGCAGCGTGACGCAGACGATCCTGGGCGCGATCAAGTCGACCGACGGCGGACAGTCCTGGCAGGTCTCCACGCCGTCGAGCGGCTTCACGACGATTCAGGCGCACACGGAGGTCGGCGGTCTGCGCTCGCTGCCCAAGCCATCCGCGACGGTCGACGCGACTGGCCGGATCTACGTGGCATGGCCGGATTGCCGCTTCCGCTCCGGCTGTTCAGCCAACGACATCGTCATGTCGACCTCCACCGACGGTCAGAACTGGTCGCCGGTGACGCGCCTTCCGATCGACGCGACCTCGGATTCCGTGGATCACTTCCTCGCCGGCCTCGGTGCGGACCCCACTACCGGTGGATCGGCCGCTCATCTCGGACTGATCTACTACTACTACCCGTACTCGGCGTGTGGCGGCACCGGAATGCCCGCCTGCTTGGTCTACTCGGCCTTTCTGTCCTCGACGGACGGCGGCGCATCGTGGTCAAGTCACGGGTCACTGAACTCGACCGGGATGACTCCGGGCTCGCTCGCGCAGACGAGCCGGGGGAGGATGTTGGGCGACTACTTCCCGGTCGCCTGGAGCGCCGGCAAGGCGATTCCCGTGTTCCCACTCTCCGTTCCGCCGTCCAACGGCATATACAGCGAATCGATGTCAGCTGCGGCGCTCAGTCTTCCGGCAACAGCGCCACCGGCGATCTCAATCGCGCCGTCGGTGTTCACGGCGCCGCAAAGCGGTACGTCGGTCGCCGCGAGCAGTGGGAATTGGGCCGGTCAGCTGCCAATCAGCTACGCGTATCAGTGGCAACGGTGCAACAAGTCAGGTACCAGCTGCCTACCGATCTCAGGAGCAACATCGGCGAGCTACGTGCCCAGCAGCTCGGACGTGGGCTCCACGCTGCGCATCGCAGTCACCGCGCAGAATTCCGTTGGGCCGGCCACGGTCACCTCGGCGGCCAGCCAGATCGTGAAGGGCCCGCCGCAGAACACCGCACCGCCGACCGTGTCGGGATCGGCTGTACAGGGGCAGACATTGAACGCGGCTAGCGGCTCGTGGTCGGGCTATCCGGCCCCGACGTTCACTTACCAGTGGCAGGACTGCGATTCCGCAGGCGCGAACTGTTCGGCGATTTCGGGTGCCACGAGCGCGTCGTACACGGCGACTGCCGCTGACGCGGGGTCGACGCTGGAGGTGGTGGTGACCGCGACGAACGGTTCGGGGTCGGCGCAGGCGAGCTCGGCTCCCACAGCCAGGGTGAGTGGCGCGCCGCGGAACACGGCGGCGCCCACGGTGTCGGGGTCGGCGGTGCAGGGGCAGACGTTGACGGCGTCGAACGGCTCGTGGTCGGGCTATCCGGCCCCGACGTTCACTTACCAGTGGCAGGACTGCGACTCCTCCGGAGCGAACTGTTCGGCGATTTCGGGTGCCACGAGCGCGTCATACACCGCCGCTGCCGCTGACGCGGGGTCGACGCTGGAGGTGGTGGTGACCGCGACGAACGGTTCGGGGTCGGCGCAGGCGAGCTCGGCTCCGACGGCCGTGGTGAGCGCGCCGCCGCAGAACACAGCGGCGCCCACGGTGTCGGGGTCGGCAGTGCAGGGGGAGACGTTGACGGCGTCGAACGGCTCGTGGTCGGGCTATCCGGCGCCGACGTTCACCTTCCAGTGGCAGCACTGTGACTCCTCGGGTGTGAACTGTTCACCGATTTCGGGCGCGACGTCGTCCAGTTATGTCGTTGCGGCGGGGGATGTCGGGTCGACGTTGCAGGTGACGGTAACCGCGACCAACACCGCTGGCTCGACCCCAGCGAGCTCGGCGCCGACCGCGGTGGTGACGGCTCCCACATCGGCGCCGCAGAACACGTCAGCTCCGACGGTCTCGGGCTCAGCGGTGCAGGGGCAGACGTTGATGGCGGCGGACGGCTCGTGGTCTGGTTCACCGGCTCCGACGTTCACCTACCAGTGGCAGGACTGCGATTCCGCAGGCGCGAACTGTTCGGCGATTTCGGGTGCCACGAGCGCGTCGTACACGGCGACTGCCGCCGATGCGGGGTCGACGCTCGAGGTGGTCGTGACCGCGACGAACGGTTCCGGTTCGGCTCAGGCGAGCTCCGCGCCAACGGCTGCAGTCAGCGCGCCGCCGCAGAACAGCGCACCACCGACGATCTCTGGCTCGGCGGCACAGGGGCAGACGTTGACGGCGTCGAACGGCTCGTGGTCGGGCTATCCGTCGCCGACGTTCAGCTTCCAGTGGCAGGGCTGCGACTCGTCCGGCCTGATCTGCTCGCCGATCACCGGTGCGAGCAGTTCGAGCTACACCGCCGGCTCCGGGGACGCGGGGACGAGGCTGGAGGTGGTGGTGACCGCGACGAACGGTTCGGGGTCGGCGCAGGCGAGCTCGGCTCCGACGGCCGTGGTGAGCGCGCCGCCGCAGAACACGTCAGCTCCGACGGTCTCGGGGTCGCCTGTGCAGGGGCAGACGTTGACGGCGTCGAACGGCTCGTGGTCGGGCTATCCGTCGCCGACGTTCGCCTATCAGTGGCAGGGCTGTGATTCCGCAGGCGCGAACTGTTCGGCGATTTCGGGTGCCACGAGCGCGTCGTACACGGCCAGTGCCGCCGATGTGGGCTCGACGCTGGAGGTGGTCGTGACCGCGACCAACAGTTCCGGTTCGGCTCAGGCGAGCTCGGCGCCGACCGCGGTGGTGACGGCTCCCACATCGGCGCCGCAGAACACGTCAGCTCCGACGGTCTCGGGGTCAGCGGTGCAGGGGCAGACGTTGACGGCGTCGAACGGCTCGTGGTCTGGTTCACCGTCGCCGACGTTCACCTATCAGTGGCAGGGCTGTGATTCCGCAGGCGCGAACTGTGCGGCGATTTCGGGTGCCACGAGCGCGTCGTACACGGCCAGTGCCGCCGATGTGGGCTCGACGCTGGAGGTGGTCGTGACCGCGACCAACAGTTCCGGTTCGGCTCAGGCGAGCTCGGCGCCGACCGCGGTGGTGACGGCTCCCACATCGGCGCCGCAGAACACGTCAGCTCCGACGGTCTCGGGGTCAGCAGTGGAGGGGCAGACGTTGACGGCGTCGAACGGCTCGTGGTCTGGTTCACCGTCGCCGACGTTCACCTATCAGTGGCAGAACTGCGATTCCGGCGGCTCGAACTGTGCGGCGATCACGGGCGCGACCGCGGCAAGCTATGTCGTCGTCTCCGCGGACGTAGGTTCGACGCTGAAGGTGGTGGTGCGAGCGACCAACAGCTCGGGCTCGGCGCAGGGGAGTTCCGCGGCCACCGCGGTCGTCAGCTCATCCCCGGGACCGCTCACGCCGCTGCTCGATGACTTCAACCGTCCGAACAACTCTGGGCCGCCCGGCCCGAGCTGGAGTCACATGGTCGTCTCGAGCACTGCCTCGACCAACAACCTGCACATCACCAACCAGCAAATCACCGGCTACTCGAACAGCAACGCCGATTACTGGAACCCACAGCCATTCGGTCCGAACAGCGAGGTGTGGATCACCGTGGCGACCAAGCCGACGGCCGACCAGGATCCCGTCGTCCTCGGGCTGCGCTTCCAGAACCCGGACCTCGCCACGGCCGGCGGCTATCAGATCTACTACATCAAGCGCACGTCACCTCCCGACCAGTACAAGATGATCGCTCGGATCAACGGCACCACGAGCACCACCCTGGCCACTGCCAACGGGCCGACGCTCAGCGCCGGCGACCGCCTCCTGTTCCGCGCGATCGGCACCAGTTTGGAGCTGTGGCGCTTCACGGCCGGGACGTGGACGCAGATCCTCACTGCCTCCGACAGCACCTTTAACGGTGCCGGATATCTCATCCTAACCAGCCGCAACGGGGCTGTCCGACTGGACAACTTCGGCGGTGGAACACTCCCCTAGGACGCTCGCCCATGACCCCTCGCAAACCGCCCCACGTGAGACTGCTGCTCGTTCTCGCCCTCCTTCTGGTCGCGGGAGTGACCGCGGGCGCCACGCAGGTTGGCCACAGCCGCGCGAAACCGCTACGCCATGCCTCGATCCGCCTATGTGGCGATGCGAATGCGCCCTCCGCAGTCGCGCCCCGGGATCACGGTGTGGCGCCCCGGTCGGGGTCACGGGATCGGTGGGACATTCTCTCTGCGGGCGCGGCCGATTGCACCCAGGCCGATCGGAGCATCGGGGAGCTCACGGCGCAGCAGCCTGCCCACGTGCGCTCAAGCGTCGTCGCGGGTCCCGCGGGATGGCATTGCTACGTGACGGCCAGGAGTGGCCTGGACGGCCGCGCGGTGGCCGGCGTGTGCCGCAACGGATCGAGCGGCTTCTTCGCCTGGCACCCCCACGTGGCGACGCCGGCTCATCCCGACGACGACGGCTCCTAGCCTGCCCATACCCGGGCACGAGGCCCGGGCACGAGAAACCAGGCTCGCTGAGCTCCTGGCTACGCGGCGGGCGCGTCGGCCAACGCGCTGGCCTGCACCATTTCGCCCATCGCGACGAGGATCTTTCGCTCGCCGGAGAATGGGCGGCGAGCGTGAGCAACGAGCATGTTGTCCAGCGCGATGAGGTCGCCCTTCTGCCAGGGCAGCTCGACGCACAGGTTTTCGTAGACCTCACTGATCTGCTGGATCACCTGATCCGGAATCTGTGTGCCGTCTCCGAAGTACACGTTGCGCGGCAGGTCCTCGTCTGAGAAGAGCTGGCGCAACGCGGTGCGCGTCTCATCGTCAAGGCAGGACACATGGTGCAGCTGGACCTGGTTGAAGAAGATGCGCTCTCCCGTCCGCGGGTGCCTGCGGACCGCCTTGGCGACCTGCCCGATCCGCAACCCGTTGTCGGTCCAGTCGCAGCTCATGCCGGCCGACCGGCAGGTGCGCTCGACCTCAGCCTTGTCGGTGGTGTGAAAGAAGTCCTGCCACGGCACGTCGATACCTTCCGAGAAGTTGCGGACGTACATCAGGTCCTTGCGAGCGAACTCCTCGAGAATCTCGGGATCAAGCGCGTCACACACGGCCCGACAGTCGAGGAGCGGTGTCTCGCCGCGGTCCTCTGACGGCACGACGCAGAAGAAGAACTGTCGCAGCGGCCAGCTGGAGAGATGAGAGCTCTCGTTGTGGAACAGGATCATCTTGTCGGGCGGGTAAGGTGTCGAGTGGTAGATCCGCTCGCTGGCGCCCTCGGGTGGCAGGTCGCCATACTCGGCGAACAAGTCGGTGGCAACGGCTGACGCGACAGCTTCGAACTCCTCGACGCCGTCCATTTCAAAGCCGCGGAACAGTAGCGCGCCGTGCTGATCGAAGTATCCGTCGAGCTCGGCTTTGTGGCTTTCGCACCAGCTGGCGAGGTCCACGTTCTCCACCGCGGGTGTGATCAGCATGGGCAGGCTGCCCTCGTGGCCGGGCACGAAGCCCGTCTGCACGAGTTCCGTCGTGGTGACGGCCCTGCGTCGCATGCCCCTCAGCCCGCTCGCCCCGCCCCTGTTCGCTTCCGTGGTCATCTGTCCTCCTAGTCGCTCACTATCGCGTCGCCGACGATGTCAGCTACGCGGTGCTTGATCACATGCCAGCCCCTGCTGCGGGTCGCCACCGCCGCAATGAATGCTCCGTCCGGATCACTAAGGTCCACAACGCTCCACTGTGTCGGCTCGTCTCTCGACCAAGCCGTGCGCACAAGCGCCACTGGTGCCCCTGGGCCGAGAGTAACAGTAAAGCTGTCCAGAGCAAGGCTGAGGCCATCCCCCCGCGCCTTGATGAACGCCTCCTTCCGCGTCCAGCATTCGAGGAAGGCGCGTGGCTGCAGCTTCGCGCGAAGCGAGCGCAGGCAGCGGACCTCGGCCGCGGAGAAGTAGTGCTCCGGTATCCGCGCCCCTGCGAACGTCGGGTCGGCGAGTTCGACGTCGATCCCGATCTCGGCTTGGCTGCTGAACACAAACAGCGCGATGTTGCCCGAGTGCGAGAGGTTGAACCACGGCCCGGGGGAGCCCAAGCGGGGCTTGCGGTGTTCGCCATAGACAATTTCAATTTCCTCAGGAGGCTGCCCGGTGTAGCGGGCCAGCAGCATCCGCAGCACGCCGCGGCCGGCGATGAACCGGCCGCGGTCGCGGTCGAAGCGGAATCGCTCAGCGCGCTCGATTTCCTCGCGGTTGAGTAGGGCCCGCAGACGGACCGTCTGCTCCGGCGGCAGATCGAGTGACGCCTGCCAGACATGGAGCTCGTCTGCGGGCGGCCGCTGTCCGAGCGCGTGGCTGCGCGACGGCACTCCCTGCTCGTTGCCCCCGCGTCCCACCCCCGGACCGGCGGGCGTGGCGCCCACAGCGATACTCACGCCTGCATGTTAAGACCGGCCTCCCGTAAGCACAAGGGCTACCGCTGCTCGGCGCGATGACCCCTCTCGGCACCGATCGTCTACGATTCCCGTGGGCTGGACAAGGGGACAAGCTGGCATTGAAGATCGGGGCACCCGGAATTGAGCTATGAAGAACCTCGCGATCTCGGCTGACCGCGCGCCGGCGGCTGGGGAGGTTGACGAGCTGGGCGCCCGCGTCCTGGCCGGCCTAGCGGCGGTACTGCAACGCCACACCGACCGCAGCGAGCTCGTGCTCGGCTACGCCGGCGACGACGTTCCGAGGCTCATGCAGGTGCGGCTGGACCTTGGCGACGACCCGACGTTCACCGAGTTGGTGGCGCGTGCGCGCGCTGCGATCCACGCCGCCGGCGGTGCCGAGGCGGAGGGCGTCGACTGCGACGCGACGCTCGGTGTTGGGCGGGAGCCGCCCGCCGGTGCACGGGACTCCCTGTGGCTGGCAGCCCACCGGAGTCCGGAAGGCCCGCGGTTCGTTCTGCACGGGAGCGGACCCGCCCTGGAGGAAGCGGCCGCGCAACGGCTGCTCCGACACTTGGAGGTGTTGCTCGCCAGCGCGCCCACGACCGATGCGCTACCCGTCAGCGCGCTACGGATCCTGGACGACACAGAGCGCCACCGGCTGCTTGTCGAGTGCAACGACACGGCCGTCCCGTACCCGGAGCGCTGCCTCCATGAGCTGGTGGCGGATCAGGCTGAGAAAACACCGCGGTCGGTCGCGGTGGTGTGCGGCGAGGAGGAGCTGACCTTCGCCGATCTCAACACTCGCGCCAACCGCCTTGCCCAACATCTGGTTGCGCTGGGCGTCGGGCCCGAGACGCTGGTCGGCATTTCCGTCGAGCGCTCCGCCGAGATGCTCGTCGGACTGCTTGGGATCATGAAGGCGGGCGGTGCGTATGTGCCCGTCGATCCGGCGTATCCAGCGGAGCGCCAGGCGTTCATGCTGCAGAACTCGCAGGCTCCGGTGATCGTCACCCAGGAGCGTTTGCTGGCGGGCCTCCCGTTGGATGGCCTTCGCGTCGTGTGCCTCGATCGCGACTGGCCGGTGATCGAGCAGTTGCCGGCTGAGTCGCCGCACATCGAGACCACGCCCGAGCAGCTGGCCTACGTGATCTATACGTCCGGCTCGACCGGTCAACCGAAGGGGGTGCAGATACCGCATCGTGCCCTCGTCAACTTCCTGGAGACGATGCGTCGCGTGCCTGGCCTGTCGGCCGATGACGTGCTCGTCGCGGTGACCACGCTGTCATTCGATATCGCCGGACTCGAGCTCTACCTGCCGCTCCTCGTCGGGGCACGCGTGGTAGTTGCGCCGGGTCCGATCGTGTCCGATCCGCGTGCCCTGGCTCAGCTGCTGGCAGATTCCCGGGCGACCATCATGCAGGCGACCCCGACGACCTGGCGGATGCTGCTCGACTCCGGATGGCGACCGGATGCCGGGCTGAGGGCATTGTGCGGTGGCGAGCCGCTTCCGGTTGCCCTCGCGGACCGCCTCGTGGGGCTGGGCGTAGAACTGTGGAACATGTACGGGCCGACCGAGACCACGATCTGGTCCACCTGCGCGCGGATCACCACCCAGGGTGAGACATTGACGATAGGCCGTCCGATCGCCAACACCACGATCTACATCCTCGACAAGCACCTGGAGCCGGTCCCCGTCGGCGTCGCGGGGGAGCTGTGGATTGGAGGTGACGGGCTTGCCCGCGGCTACCGCGGCCGCGAGGACCTGACGCGCGAGCGATTCATCGCGCACCCGTTCGACCCGGGTCCCGGCCGGCGCATCTATCGTACGGGTGACCTCGCTCGCTACCGCGCTGACGGCCAGATCGAATTCCTGGGCCGGATCGACACCCAGGTCAAGGTCCGAGGCTTCCGCATCGAGCTGGGGGAGATCGAGACGACTCTGACACGCCATCCGGGGGTCTCCGAGGCGGTCGTGATCGCTCGCGGGAGCTCTGGCGAGGCAGAGCTGGCTGCCTACGTGATCCCCAAGGGGGCGCCCGTCGCGGCGCTCGAGCTGCGCGCTCACGCGGGCAGGACTCTGCCCGCGTACATGGTCCCGTCGACCGTAAGCAGCCTGGACGCGTTTCCGATGACGCCGAATGGAAAGGTCGACCGCAAGGCGCTGCCTGAGCCTATCCGTGAGCGCTCGGCCGAACGTGAGCTGGTGGCGCCGAGGACCGCACTCGAGCGGCAGCTCGCCGCGATCTGGGAGCGAGAGCTCGAGATCTCGCCGATCGGCGTCACCGACGACTTCTTCGAGCTCGGGGTCACCTCGATTGTGGCGGCCACGCTGTTCGCAGCGATCGAACACGAGCTCGGCAATCACCTGCCGCTTGGGGCGATCTTCAGAGCCCCCACGATCGAGAAGCTGGCAGCGATGCTCGAGGCCGGCGCGGGGGAGTCACGCTGGACGTCTCTGATTCCGATTCAGCCGGAGGGCACTCAGCCACCGATCTTCTGTGTTCACGGCGGTGCCGGCACCATCCTGCACCTCGCTGCGCTCGCCCGTCGGCTCGGTGGCGACCAGCCGTTCTACGGGCTGCAGTCGCGCGGGCTGTACGGCGGAGCGACGCCACTGAAGAGCGTCGAGGAGATGGCGGCCCACTACCTGTCCGAGATGCGCGAGGTGCATCGGGGCGGCCCCTGGCGCCTGGCTGGTTACTGCTTCGGGACGATCGTCGCGTTCGAGCTCGCGCAGCGCCTCCTCGCGGCGGGGGAGGAGGTGCAACTGTTGGTGATGTTCAACGGCCCGAGCCCGGAATGGATCAGGCGCTGGGGCTGGTACGGCAACCAGCCAGCTTGGCGAGCTCGGCACGCGATGCCGCCGCGGCCCACGGTCGAGCAGCGGCGCGCGGTCAGGCGCAGGCGCCGCGCGAACGCCGTCCTCGCGTTGCTCTCTCGGATCCCGGGGGCCGTCCGGCATCCGTGGAAGATCGTCAACAGCCTGCTGTGGTACACGCGCATGCCGCGGGCCCGCCTGCAGCTGGCCTTCGGGCGACCGCTCCCCGAATGGTTGCGGGAACAGTTCTTTCTTGAACTGCACCAGAAGGCCGAGCGGGCCTACACCCCGCGCCCGTACGACGGCGAGATCATCACGTTCTACGGACAGGGCCTCTACGAGGATCCCGCGCTCGGCTGGCGTGAGCTCGCCATGGGAGGTATCACCAGCTTTGGGGTGCCGGGCGAGCACGACAACAACCGCCAGGCGATGATGGAACCGGCGGTGGAGTTCGTCGCCGAGCGAATGTCGGATCGAATTACGCGGTTGAACTCGCCGGTCGCTGCACTACCTGGGGCTGGAGGTGGCGATCGCACCCGAGCTGGGAGTCAGTGATGCGAGGCGTTGACGCTCGGCTGCGGCGCACCATGCCGCGGCCGGCATACCAGTTCGGAGTCGCTCGCTATCACCAGCTTCGTCGTCGGGTCGGACGGCATCCCGGCCGAGGCAGGTTGTTGCCTGATTTCGTGATCATCGGGGCGGCGAAGGCGGGAACGACCAGCCTCTACGGCTGGCTCAGCGAGCACCCGTTCGTGATGCCAGCGACGCAGAAGGAAGTCCACTACTTCGACTACAACTCATACCGCGGCGAGTACTGGTACCGGGCGCATTTCCCGCTGGAGGCCGAGCGGGCGGCGTTCGAACTCGAGCACGGTCGGCGGTTCCTCACCGGCGAGGCGAGTCCTCCGTACCTATCCCATGAGTGGGCGCCGCAGCGCATGGCGGCGCTCCTGCCTCAGGCAAGGCTCCTCGCCATTCTGCGCGATCCCGTGGCCCGGGCATATTCGCAGTTCCAGATGTCCAGACGTGAGGGGGAAGAGCCGCTGGAGTCGTTCGGCGACGCGATCGATGCCGAGGAGGCGCGGCTGGCTTCCGAGCTGGCGCGGACGCGGTCCGACCGCCGCTACAACAGCTGGCCGATCGGATGCTGGTCTTACAAGTTGCGCGGCCACTACGCCGTGCAACTCGAGCGATGGCTCGAATATTTTCCCCCCGAGCAGCTCCACGTCCTCACTCTGGAGGATCTTGTCGCTGACCCACACAGGACGCTCGACGGTGTGCATGA
Source organism: uncultured Solirubrobacterales bacterium (assembly GCA_963844475.1). Taxonomy (GTDB): domain Bacteria; phylum Actinomycetota; class Thermoleophilia; order Solirubrobacterales; family Solirubrobacteraceae; genus Palsa-465. The sequence goes on from CAWJOL010000006.1 coordinate 103,905, forward strand.
ATTCATCGGTCTCCCACCACACCGCTACGCCGAGCTGAAGCCGCTGCACACCGCCAGCTATGACGCCATCCCGCCCGATGTCCACGCTCGCCTCACCGAGTACTTTCGTCCACGCAACCAGCGCCTATACAGGTTGCTGGGTAGGGACCTCGGCTGGGAGCGCGAGCCCGGCCGCGTCGTGATGGGCTGACCGTGGCGCGAGTCGTGTTCATCACGGGCGCGGCGCGCGGTATCGGCCGAGCGACCGCGATCGCTTTCGCCGAGGCGGGAGCCGCACTGGCGCTGGCGGATATCTGCGCCCATGTCGACGGCGTCCCATACCCGCTCGCCAGCCGCGAGCAGTTGGAGGAGACGGCCCGCCGCTGTCGCTCGCGCGGAGCGCGAGTGAGCACCCATGTGATGGACGTGCGCGACGACCGCCAGGTCGAGGCCGCGTTCAGCGACTGCCGCGAGCAGCTCGGTCCGGTCAACGTGCTCGTCAATAACGCCGGCCTCGTCGGCCCGGCCGGCGCGCCGGCGCACCAGCTGGAAGAGAGCGCTTGGACGACGATGATCGACGTTGACCTCAGCGGCGTGTGGCGTTGCGCGAAGGCCGCACTGCCCCAGATGATCGCCGAGCGGAGCGGCTGCATCGTCAACGTCTCGTCCACCGCAGGACTGGTGGCCTTTCCGTTCTTCGCCAACTATGTCGCCGCCAAGCACGGTGTGATCGGATTGACGAAAGCCCTGGCGCTGGACTACGCGTCTCAAGCGATCCGGGTCAACGCGGTCTGTCCGACATCCGTCAGGGATGAGCCTGAGCTTGACTCGGCGATGCTGGCGGGGGTCGCCGGCATGCTGGGTGTGGAGGTGGCCGACTACGAGCAGCTCTCACTTCCTCATCACCCGCTTGGGGCCTTGGTGAGCGCGGGCGACGTCGCGGGCGCGATCGTCTGGCTCGCATCGAGCGCAGCTGCCGGGGTCACCGGTGCCGCGATCCCCGTCGATGGCGGCTTCACGACACGCTGAGCGGCCTCGTGGGCAGCCCGGCGGTCTACGTGCGGGCGCGTCCGGCGCCCTGGCGGAATCCGCGGATCGCTCCGGCGGAGTCAGCGGCGACGTCGACATCCGACGCCGCTGACGTCACTGCTGGTTCCGCGGCGAGTCGGAAGCCGAGCAGCCGAGTGCCGGGCTCAGCTACGGCCTGACGCAGGACGCTTTCGAACTCCGCTGCGAGACGCAGGATGCTCGCGCGCTCGAACAGATCTGTATTCCAACCCCACTCGGCCTCGAGGGCGCCATCGAGCAGGTGAAGCTCGAGGGCCAGATCGAATCGCGCGAGCCCCAGATCGACCGGCACCGGCGCGGTCGTGCAGCCCGGCAGCGAGAGTCCGGGCGCCTCGCCCACGCGCACGCGGAAGTTAACCTGAAATAGGGGATTGACCCCCGGGTAGCGCTGCGGCCGCACGGCGTCGACCACCAGCTCTAGCGGAGTTTCTTGGTGCTCGTAGGACTTCAGCACCGACTCGCGCACGCTCCGCAACAGCTCGGTGAGAGTTGGGTTGCCGCCCAGCTTCGCGCGGACCACGATCGTATTGGCGAAGAAGCCGATCAGATCCTCTAGGCCCGGTTGGTCGCGATTCGCCATCGGTCCGCCGAACAGGATGTCGTCCTGGCCGCTGCGCCTGTACAACAGGGTGGCGAACACGGCGAGCAGCAACATATAGGGCGTTACTCGCTGGGCGTGGCACAGCGCTCGAACGTCCGCGGCCAGCTGAGCGTCGAGACGGACTGTATGGGTGGCGCCGTCGAATGTCTGTACCGGCGGGCGCCGTTTGTCGGTCGGCAGCGCGAGCACTGTCGGCGCCCCCGCGAGCTGCGCGCGCCAGAAGTCCAGCTCACGGTCGAGGAATTCGCCCCGCAGGCGCTCACGCTGCCATCGTGAGAAGTCGCTGTACTGGCGCGGAAGCTTTGGAAGCACCGGTGGACGGCCTTCCAGCGCAGCTGCGTAGAGCTCGGCGAGGTCCCGGTAAAAGATCTCGACTGCCCACGCATCGACTGCGACATGGTGTGGCTGGAACAGCAGCACGCTCTCGGCTGGGCCGATACGGAAGACGGTCGTGCGCAGCATCAGCTCAGCGGAGAGATCGAACGGACGTCTCCCGTGCTCGCGAAGCAGTCGCTGCAACTCGATCGCGCGCGCCTCAGGACCCAGGTCGGATAGGTCGATGACCGGCACGGCGACCGCAAATCGATCGAGCACGACCTGCTGCCCCGTGGTGTCATCCCAGATGAGCACCGTCCGGAGGGCCTCGTGGCGCTCAAACAGCCCCTCGAGCGCTGTGCGCAGGACGTCGAGATCCAGGTCGCCCACGACTCTCGTCGCCAGCGCGGCATTGTACGTCACGTTTCCCGGCTCAAGCGCGTCGAAAAACAGGAGCGCCTGCTGCTGGAACGACAGCGGGGGGCGCTCGTGCTCGGCGAAATCGCCTGCGGGCGGAGCGGCAGCGGGCGTCGGCAGATCGTCGACGGCGCTGGCGGCCACGGAATCGGCATGGGCGGCGAAATCCTCGAGCGTCGGGTGCTCGAACAACGCTCGGACTGAGATCGCGATCCCACGGCGATCCCGCACCTGCGTCGCCACGCGCGCTGCGAGCAGCGAATGACCACCCAGGCTGAAGAAGTTGTCGCCCCGTCCGATCTTCTCGATGCCGAGGACCGACCGCCAGACCTCGGCTACGACTTCCTCGGTAGGGCTCTCCGGGGCGCGGAAGCCCTCGTCGACGCTCGTCTCCCACACCGGCGCCGGAAGCGCCCGGCGGTCGGTCTTTCCGTTACGCGTCAGTGGCAATCGGTCGATCAGCATGATGCAGCCCGGGACCATGTACGCCGGGAGCGCCCGGCGGAGGTGGTCCGTGAGATCCACGGACGCCGGCGCCGTTTCCGCCTCGGCGCTCGGAGATTCGTTGCGGCTGCCGGGGACAACGTACGCTGCAAGCCGCACGTCCCCCGGCGCCACCTCCGTAGCGATCACCGCGCAGTCGGCGACTCCGGGGGCGTCTCGCACTGCGGCCTGAACCTCGCCGAGCTCAATCCGGAAGCCTCGGACCTTAACCTGATCGTCGATCCGCCCGCAGAACTCCAGCTGTCCGTCGGCGAGGCGACGCGCCAGGTCGCCGGTGCGGTAGAGGCGGCCAGTTCCGATCAGGTTCTCGACGAAGCGCTCGGCCGTCAGATCCGGACGGTTGAGGTACCCGCGCGCGACGCCTGCGCCGCCTACGAACAACTCGCCGACGACGCCGCCAGGCACCGGAGCGCCGCGCGGGTCGAGCAGGTGGAGGACCAAGTCCGGGATCTGGACTCCGATCGGGCTGCTCCCGAGATCACAGTCGCCGGCGTGCAGCGGCCTGTACGTCACGTGCACCGTAGTTTCGGTGATGCCGTACATGTTGACCAGGGTGGGACCGTCCTCGCCGTAGTGCTGAAACCACGGCCGCAGCGCCGACGGCTGGAGCGCCTCACCGCCGAAGACCACGAAGCGAAGCGTCAACCGATCCGCTACCGCCAGAAGTTCGTCCTGGATCGCTCCGAACAGACTCGGCGTGGCGTTCATCACGGTGACCCCCTGTTCGGCCACCAGCGTCGCCAAGGCCTGAGGCGAGCGGATGGTCCAGAGCGGCGAGACGACCAACCGCCCGCCATGGGCCAGCGCACCCCAGATCTCCCAGACCGAGAAATCGAAGGCGTAGGAGTGAAGCAGCGGCCAGACATCCGTTGGGCCGAAGGCGAACCAGGCATCTGTGGCGGAGAACAGCCGTGCGACGTGACGATGTTCAACCTGCACGCCCTTCGGCTTCCCAGTTGATCCCGACGTGTAGATCACGTAGGCGAGGTTCTCGGGCGAGGCGATGGGCGTGAGGTTTCCTTCGCCATAACCAGCTAGCACCGCGGCATCCCGATCGAAGCAGACGGTCTGCGCGGAGGCCGGAAGCCGCGCCAACAGCCGCTCTTGGCTCACGAGTACGGCCGCGCTGGTGTCCTCGAGCACGAAGGCGGCACGCTCGGCGGGGTATTCAGGATCGAGCGGAACGTATGCACAACCAGCCTTGAGCACGCCCAGCACGGCGACGATCATCTCGACCGAGGGCTCGAGATACAGCGCGACCAGCGTCTCGCGGGTTGCGCCGAGCTCCCGCAGGTGACGAGCCAGCTGGTTGGCTCGCGCATTGAGCTCGCCGTAGCTCAAAGTGTCGCCTTCGTAGGTCAGTGCGGCGGCATCCGGCGTCGAGGCGGCGTGCTGCTCGAAGAGCTCGTGCAGGCAGGCAATCGGATATTCGGGCACCTGTGACGTGTCGGAAGCTGTGACGGCGCCTACCTCTGTGAGGCGCAGTTCGTCGACCGGGCTGTCCGGGTTCGCCAACGCTGACTCGAGCAGGGCGACGTAGTGGCCGGCCATCCGCGTGATCGTGGAGGCATCGAACAGGTCGGTGCTGTACTCCCACGCGAGGTGCAGGCCGCCGTGGTTTGCCTCCTCGACGAACAGCGTCAGGTCGAAGCGGGAGGCGGCGGGACGGATGTGATACGCGGTCGCTCCGTCGAACGGCAGCGGCGCCGGCGGTACGTGTGCGCAAAAGACTTGAAAGACGGGGTGCCGGCTGAGGTCTCGCTCGAGACCGAGGCGCGCGACGATCTGGTCGAACGGGGCGGTCTCGTGTGCGATGGCCCACAGGACCGCGTCCCGCACGCGCCCAACCAGCTCGCGGAAGGTGGGCCGCTCCGTCACGTCGCACCGAACGGCGACGGTGTTGGCGAACAAGCCAATCGCGTCCTCGAGCTCCACGGCACCGCGGCCGGCGGTGGTCGCTCCGACCACGATGTCCTCCTGCGAGCTGTAGCGGTGCAGCAGGACGCAGTAGGTCGCGAGCATCGTCGCGTACGTGGTGGCCTTCGTCTCGCGGGCAAATGCGCGCACCGCCGCCGTTGTGGAATCGGCCAATTCAACCTGATGGCATGCGCCCCGGTAGCTCGGCCACTCTGGGCGCGGCCGATCGGTTGGGAGATCGATAGTCGTGGGAGCTCCCCGCAGGCGCTCCAGCCATGGGGCTACGCGCGCCTCGAGAGCCTCAGGGCCAAGTGAGCTGCGCTGGCGCTCGGCGAACGCCGGATACTGCATCCTGGGCTCGGGTAGAACCGGCTGCTCGCCGCGGGAGTGCGCGCGGTAGAGCTCGGCGAGCTCACGCAGCAAGACGACGTGCGAGAAACCGTCCGAAATGCTGTGGTGAAGCACCAGGTGGAACACGTGATCCTCGTCGCCGACCCGGAGCAGATAGGCGCGGAGCAGCGGACCCCGTTCCAGATCGAACGGACACGAGGCGAGCTCCTGCGCTACGCGACGCACTTCGGCTTCCGGGTCGGCGTGCCGGCGCAGATCAAGCTGCTGGAGGTACAGCTCCGGCTCGGGTGCGATGAGCTGAACTGGCACTCCATCGGTCGTGCCGAACGAGGTTCGGAGAGCCGCGTGCCGGCGAACGATGTCCTGCAGCGCGTGCTCCAGCGAATCGGCGTCGATTTCACCGCGGATCCGCGCTCCCCGGGTCTCGTTGTACGCAGCCGTGGCGCCGTCGAGGCGGTCGACGAACCACAGGCGCTCCTGCGCGAAGCTGCAGGGTGCGCTCGCCGTGTGCCCTGCGTCGGCCACCTTCGCCGGCTCCGGCCCCGGCCAACGCGCCGCCGGGTCGGCAGGTCCTTGGCGGTCCCGCTGCACCGCCTCCGCCAGGGCCTCGATCGTCGGCATCTCTAGAAACTCGGCGAAATCGACCTGAACGAACAGGAGCTCGTCCAGCGCGGCCAGCATCTGCACCGCAGTGAGGGATTCGCCCCCGAGCTGGAAGAAATCGTCGTCCACGCTCAAGCGCTCGGTTCCGAGCAGCTCGCTCCAGATGCCGGCAATCGCCGTCTCCAAACGCGTGCGTGGCGGCACGACAGCGGTGCCCCCTCCGTCCCCTAGAACATCGCCCACAAACATGATGGTACCGCGTGCCGCCGTAGCGAAGGCGGGCCACTGATGAGGCCCCGGGTCAGGCACGCGCTCACCCGCCGCCTCGCTGTCGCAGCCGTGTGCTCTAAGCTGCCTGCGGGAGCATGATCTCCAGGGGTATTACTGCTGGGTTCCGAACCGCGATACGCAATGGATGACGCGCGAGGCACGGCTCGGAGGCCGGCGATCCGGGCCCTTGTCCGCGAGCAGCGCTTCGACGAAGCGTGGCGGCAGCTCGTTCCCGAGCTGCTGAGCGCGGAGGACAGCGGCGCTTGGAGCATCGCGCGGAATGCGCTGCAGGCCGGGGCCTCGGCCGGATTCTCGCCGCCGACGGTGCGTCAGGCCAGAATCGCGGTGCTCTGCACGTACGAGTCATCTGAGCTGCGCGCGTACCTGAGCCTGGCCTGTCAGGTGCTCCGCATCAATGCGGAGATTTACGCCGCACCCTACGGACAGCTCGAACAGGAACTGCTCGGCGACGAGACGGGGCTGGTCACCTTCGCTCCGAGCCATGTCCTGATCGCGCCCACGGCGGCCGATCTCGGGTTCCCGGAGATGTCCGACCGCGCGCAGGACGTGCTCGCCGTGTCCGAATCACGATGGTGCGAACTCTGGGACGCCTGCCGCCGCAGACTTGGCGCGCGGGTGATCCAGCACGGCTTCGTCGTCCCGGACGAGACCCCGCTCGGGCACATGTCGATGCGCTTGCCGGGGAGCCGCGTATCACTCGTACGCGAGCTGAACCGGCGGCTGGCCGTCGCCGCCGGGAACGAGGTGCTGCTCGTCGACACCGAGCGCCTCGCGGCGCGCATCGGCAAGCAGAGGTGGTTTGACCCGCGCCTGTGGTACGCGGCACGACAGCCCTTTGCCCACGCGGCCCTGCCGCTGATCGCGCTGGAAACCGCTGGCATGCTGGCGGCCGATCTAGGCCTGGCCGCCCGCTGTCTCGTGGTCGATCTGGACAACACCCTGTGGGGGGGCATCGTCGGTGAAGAGGGCGCGGACGGGATCGTGGTCGGCGAGGGACCCGACGGCGAGGCGTACAGCGCCTTTCAGGACTACCTCGCCGCGCTCAGGCAACGCGGCGTGATCCTCGCCGTCGCGTCAAAAAATGACCCGGAGGGGGCACGGGAACCGTTCGAGCGCAATCCCCACATGCGCCTGAAGCTCGGCGACTTCTCGGCGTTCGTCGCGGACTGGCGCCCAAAGTCCGAGCAGATCGCGGAGATCGCCGCCACGCTGGACATCGGGCTTGATGCGATCGTGTTTGCCGACGATAACCCGGCCGAGTGCTCGGAGGTGGCGGCAGCGCTGCCCGAGGTGACGACGGTCAGCCTCGATGTCGCGCCATCTGAGCGCGTGCGCACGCTCGCGGGCCATGTCCGGTTCGAGCTCGCCTCGCTCTCACGCGAGGATCTTGACCGCCAGACCTCGTACGCGGCACGCGCACAAGCCACCGAACTGCGGGCCGGTGCGGCGTCGCTCGAGGACTTCTGGCGCTCGCTGCAGATGCGGGCTCGGGTACGCTTGCTCGACCCCAGCTCACTGGACCGTGCGGCACAGCTCACGCACAAGACCAACCAGTTCAATCTCACGCTGAACCGGCACAGTCGTGACGACCTCGAGCAGCTCGCGCACGAGGACTCGGCGATCTGCATGACCCTGGAACTCGAGGACCGCTTTGCCCGGCACGGGTTGATCGGCCTCGGAGTTCTCACCCAAGCCGACGATGACTCGCGGACCGCCGTGATTGACACGCTGCTGCTGAGCTGCCGTGTGATTGGACGCACAGCCGAGTCGCACCTGCTCTGGCATTTGGCCCATGCGGCGAGAGCCCATGGGTATGAGCGGCTGCGCGGCCTGTACGTGCCGGGCCCGCGCAACGCCCTCGTGGCGGATCTCTATCCCAAGCTCGGGTTCGCATCCGCCAACGGAAGCGAGCATTGCTGGGAGCGCGACATCACCGCCCAGCCGCCCGTAAAGAGCCTCTACATTGCCGACGAAGCATGAGGCCGGAAGACGGGTTCGAAGAGCAGTTCCAGGGCGTGCTCGAGGACGTCCTCGGATGGGGCGTTGACTTCGGCGAGGATGACGGCCCTGGCACGCTTGAAGCGTGGGACTCGCTGGCCCAGATCCGGATCGTGCACGAACTGGAGACCCGCTTCGAGATACGGCTGCCTGACGAGGTGCTGCTCGAGGAACAGAGCGTCGGCTCACTGCGGCGGCTGGTGCTCGATCGGGTTGGCACGGCCTAGCGTGGTGGAGCGCGAGCTGGATTTCACGTCGGCTGATATCGAAACGTTCGCGGCCGCCAGCGGCGACAGGAATCCTCTGCACCTCGATCCCGCGTTCGCGCGGCGCACCGCTTTTGGCTCGCCCCTCGTGCACGGAGGGCTGGTTGCGATCGCCCTGTTGGGCCAACTGGCGCCTGATGATCTGGAGCGTGTGCGATCGCTCCGTGTGCAATTTGCAGGACCTGCGTTGCCCGGTCAACGCTATCGAGCCCGGGTCAAGAGATTGGGTGATGACTCCTGGGAGGCCCAGCTCGTCGGCCGAGGCAAGCTCCTCACGCGCGTGCTCGCCACGTGCGAGCCGCTGGAAGCACGCGGCGATCTGGCGCCGCGCGGCGATGTGGCCCTGGTCAGCGTGTCCAGTGAGCGATCGCAGCGCCAGATGCGCGAAGCGCCAGCCAGCCCCGCTCCGCATGCGCTGTCGGCCGGACGCTCGATCACCGGCCGGTACGGCGCCGGCCCTGGCCTGGCGGAGCTCGCCGCGCGAATGGGGACCCAGACCATGCACCCCGGCCTGCTCGAAGCGATCGCCTGGGCGAGCTACATCGTCGGCATGGAGGTGCCCGGGCTGCATTCGCTGCTCAGCGGGGTCACTCTGAGCGTCTGCGGGAATCCGAGGCCCGCCGATGGATTCTCGGTGCGGATTCGCCGGCGCGACAGTCGAAGCGGTCATCTCGTCCTTGAGGGCGAGCTGCACGACAGTCGTGGCGCCCCCGCGGTGCTCGGGACGATCGATTGCTTCGCGCTCGCGCCGGTCGAGTTGCCGGACGCGGCGCTCTTGGGGCTCGACGGTTCGATCGAGCGTGAACGTGGGCAGGTCGTCGTCATCGGGGCCAGCCGCGGCTTCGGCGCGGCGCTCAGCCTGTCGCTCCTGGCCCGCGGCTACCGAGTGCACGGTGTGTACTCCCGCTCGTCGACGAGCGCTGCGGAACTCACGAGACTGGCAGGGTCGCACGCGGACCGCCTGCAGATGCACCGACTGGACGCGCGGGACACGAATGCGCTGCGGACGCTCGCCGAGCGCGTGAAAGCGCAGGGTGAGCTTGTCGGGCTCGTCCTTAACGCCGCGCTGGCGCCTCTGCCGATGCGCGTGCGGGAGGAGTCAGGGGCGGAGCTTGCGGACTACGTCGGCGAAAACGTCCGCTTGGCCGCCGTTCCGCTCGGCGTGCTGCAGTCGCGGTTAGCTCGCCACGGCTGGGTGCTCTTCGTGTCCTCCGCGGCGCTTTTGGCGCCGCCGCGCGACTGGCCGCACTACGTGGCCGCGAAGGGCGCGCTGGAGGGACTGGCCGCCTGGAGCGCCCGGGACGCGAATCGCCTCCGGGCTGTGGTGCTCAGGCCGCCCGCGATGCGCACCGAACTGACGAATACGCCCAGCGGAAGGATTGCCGCGGTGTCCGTGGAGGAGGTGGCGATGTGGACAACCGCACGGCTGGCAGGGGGAGAGCTCCCGCTGGGGCTGAGCGTGCTATCGCCCGAGCCGGCGATGTTCACCCCCGCCGAGGTGGGTCCTTCCGGATGAGCGCCCTGGCCGAACCTGAGCGCGATTCCCTGTGGAGGCAGCTCACATCCTTCAGCGACTGCTACACGTGCTACAGCGCCGCCGTCGCGACCTGGGCGGCCTACGAGCGCGCGGACTGGCCGAATCTGGTGAGCGCCGGGCTCTGGCTGACGCTTGTCGAACGGCCGGATTCGGTGTTCGGGTTCGCGCACTTTCCACCTCGCCTTCGTGCCGAGTTGGGGCTGGTGAGGCAAAGCGCGACCGACCTGACGGATGCGCTGCACGGCGTCATGGATGAGCTACGGCGAAGCGGCCGGGTGATCATCGCTGCCGACGGGTTCCACCTACCGTGGCACGTGGCGTTCAACCGGCGACATGTGCCGCACTGGTATGTGCTCGTCGACACCGAGCAGGGTCCCACGGTCCTGGATCCGTTCGCCTGCCGCAACGAGCTGGGACTCCAGCTCGCGCACGCGACGGCAGTCAACGAGGATGGCCTCGCCTCACTCCTGGGCGGCCTGCCCGGAGACGATCCGGTGCTTGAGCTGCGCGAGTCGCTGTCCCTGGGGGACCAGGCGGAGCGGCTCTTCGGGGGATGGCAGTGGTTCGTCGCCGCCGAGGTCACTGACGTCCGCGCGCCGCGCGGACTGCACGGGCCATCGGCCGTGCGTCGGCTGGCCCAGCACTTCCGCGAGCACGGCCAGGACCCGCGGGCGTACCTCCAAGCCGACGACATCTGGTCGATCGCTCGGCACCGCGCCTTCATGTGCCGGCATGTCGCATCGGAGGCACGCGCAAATGACGATGCGGCGCTGGGCGCTTGGACGGAGGAGCACGCCGCGCCCCTGGCCAAGCGTTGGGGCCACATGGCACCGTTGCTGATGCAGGCGTCGCTGTCACTGCGCGCCGGGCGCCCGGCCTCGGGGAGCGTCGCCGACACCCTCGAGCGGCTGGCTGAGCAGGAGCGGGCCGCGGCTCTGCTGTGCGCTGCGAACTCCTTTACCATCCAGTTCAAGGGGGACGCCGATCCAGGCCTCCAGGCGGGGCCGCAGCACGAAGATTGAGCGCGTCCAATCGGGAAGGCACCTTGTCGGCGCACGAGACCAAACCAGAAACGGTCGGATTCCGACTCGCACCACAACAGGAGCGCCTGTTCTCCGGCGCGGACGATCTGTCGGTCGTGCAGTGTGCGGCGGTGCTCACCGGGCCCGTGGACGAGACTACGCTGCGAGACGCACTGGGTCGGACCCTCGCGCGGCACGAGATTCTCCGGACGACCTTCGCGCGTGCGGCCGCGATGCGTGGGCGCAGCCAGGTGATCGCCGAAGTGCCGACGTTCGGCTGGAGCACCGAGGCCGATGGCATTCCTCTCGACGCCCTCATCGTCCGCGAGGCCGAGACGAGCCTTGACCTGGAGAGCGGGCCCCTCTTGCGTGCTGTCCTGGTCGGGCCGAGCGAGGAGCGCGTCGTTCTGCTCCTCACCGTTCACGCAGCGTGTGCCGATGCGCAGTCACTGCTGCTGCTGCTGGATGAAACGGCGCAGACGTTGGCCAGCTCGGCGGAGCCTGAGGAGCCGGTGCAGTACGCCGACTACGCGGAGTGGCGCCACGAGCTGCTGTCCGGCGATGACGAGCGGGCGGCCGACGGCCGCGCGTTCTGGACCTCCCAGAACGCCGCCCGGCCCGCAGCACCCCGGTTGCTCTTCGGGACCCGAGGAGGAAGTTCGCGTCGCGCGCGCTGCGTCCGGGTGAACCTCGACCCTGGCTTACTCGAGTCGGCCGGAACTGACGCCGGCGTGTTCCTGGAGGCGTGCTGGCATGCACTGATTGCGCGCCTGACCGGCGCGGGCGAGCTCATCACCGCCGGTTGGTGCGACGGACGCTCGCAGCCGGATCTGCGCGGCGCCATCGGCCCATACGCCCAACCGGTACCGATCCGCTCCCGCCTCGAGGAGAGTGCCACATTTGCCGAGATGCTGGATCAGATCGCCCGCGGCCGTGCCCAGGCGGCAGCGTGGCAGGACTATGCCTCGGCACAGGACCTGAAGACACTCGAGGTTGAGGCGATCGCCGGATTCATACACGTCGATCACGGTCCCCTCTCGGGTTCGGTAGACGAGATCCTGGCGCTCAATCCGGCCTCGGACGCCCGGCTCCTGCTCTGCATGCGTTCAAATCCCCACGGTCTGACCGCTGAAATCTGGCATGACCCGGCCGCCTACGACGAATCGGACGCGACGGAACTCGCCGAGCGCCTGCGCATACTCGTGACAAGTGCAGCGGCGGACCCCACGCAGCCGCTGGCACGGCTGCCACTGATCGATGAGCCCGAGCGCGCGGGGCTGATTGCCTCGGCCGCCGGGCCGGCGCCGGCGGCCGATGCCGACATCCCGATTCACGAGCTGTTCGAGCGTCAGGCCCGCGCGACGCCCGACGCGCCGGCGCTCGCCGACGGGGAGGCCGATCGCAGCTACCGAGCCGTCAACGCCGCCGCCAACCGGTTGGCGCATGTGCTCGCGGAGCTCGGTGCGACGCGAGGCGCGAAAATCGGACTCTGCATGGAGCGAACCCCGGCGATGCTGGAGGCCGTGCTCGGAATCCTCAAGGCAGGGGGCGCGTACGTCCCGCTCAACTTCGACCACCCGGCGGCGCGCCTGTCGCATCAGCTCTCGGACTGCGGCGCCGAGATGCTCGTGACCGAGCAACATCTGCTCCAGCGGTTCGACTTTGCCGGCACGACCGTGTGTCTTGACCGCGACCGCGAGCGGATCGCCGCAAGCCCGGACCACGATCCAGCGCCGCTCGCTGCGCCGGAGGACCCCGTCTACGTCATCTACACCTCCGGCTCGACGGGCGTGCCGAAGGGCGTTGGCGTCACCCACCGGAACCTATCGAACTATGCGGTGCACATCGCTCAGCGCCTTAGGGGAGGGGACGAGGAGCACGGCGGCCTTCGGTATGGCGTGGTATCGGCGATAAGCACGGACCTCGGGAACACGTCGATCTTTCCTGCGCTGATCAGTGGCGGGTGCGTGCATCTCATCAGCGCGGCGGCCTCGATGGACAGCGCAGCGATGGCAGCCGAGCTGCGTGATATGCCGCTTGACGTGCTGAAGATCACCCCGTCGCACCTGGGGGCGCTGCTCGCGGGCGACCACCCTAGGGCCATCTTGCCCCGCCGGTGGCTTGTACTCGGTGGCGAGCCGCTCTCCTGGGATCTCTTCGATCGCATTCGTTCGACTTCTCCCAGCTGCGCGGTGGTCAACCACTACGGCCCGACTGAGACAACCGTCGGCTGCTGCGCGTACGACGTGTCCGACGTGCGGAGCGATGCGCTCACCGTCCCAATCGGCCGTCCGCTCGCCGGTGTCCGAGCCTACGTGCTTGACCGGGCGCTGGAGCCCCTCCCGGCGGGCGTTCCGGGTGAGCTCTGCATAGCGGGCGAGGGCGTCGCGTCGGGCTACGTCGGGCGCGGCGAAGACAGCGGGAGCATGTTCGTCGGGGACCCGTTCTCCAGCGACGGGACCCCCCGCATGTACCGCACCGGGGACCGCGCGCGCTTCCTGCGTGACGGCGCGATCGAGTTCCTGGGTCGCCTTGACGACCAGCTCAAGGTCCGCGGGTTTCGCGTCGAGCCAGGCGAGATTGAGACTGTGCTCCTGCGTCATCCCGTCGTTCGGCAGGCGGCGGTCGTTCCCGAGCACGACGACCGCGGCGGGGCGCGGCTCGTCGGTTACATTGCCACCGCCGCCGATCCCAGCGTCGAGGACCTTCAGGCGTTTCTGTCCGAGTCACTGCCGGAGTACATGGTTCCCGCGTCGTTCGTCAAGCTCGACTCGCTGCCGTTCACACCCAGCGGCAAGATCGATCGATCCGCGCTGCCGGCCCTGCGCGAGGCCGCCGGCGAGTCGCGCCGCGAGGCAGAGTTTGTCGCGCCGCGCGACGCCGTGGAGGAGGAGATCGCGACCATCTGGGCTGACCTCCTCGGGGTGGAGCAGGTCGGCGTCTTCGATGACTTCTTCGCCCTCGGAGGCCATTCGCTGCTCGCCACCCAGGCGATCATGAGGATCAGGCGGGCGCACGCGAACATTCCGCTGCGCGCACTGCTGGCGGCGCCGACGGTCGCTGACCTCGCCGCGGCGGTGCGGGCGTCGGCCGCCGACTCGCAGTGACCGACATCGGGGCGCTCTCGCCGGCCAAGCGGGCTCTGCTCGAGCGGGCCCTCCAGCGGCGCCGGGCCGCCGCGGCGGGGGCGAGCATCCCGCGGCGCGAGCCTGGGGTCCCGGTCCCGCTGTCTTCGACGCAGCGGCGCATGTGGTTCCTCGCGCAGTGGGAGCCGGAGTCGTTCACGCTCAATGCGACGCGGGCGGTCCGCCTCCGCGGCGCGCTCGACCGCGGCGCGCTCGAGCGGTCGCTGACGCGGATCGTCGAGCGCCATGAGGCGTTACGGACCGTCGTGGCACCGGGGCCCGAGCCTCGCCAGGTCGTGCTCGACCAGTGGTCCCTGCCGATGCCCGTCGTCCCTCTCGAGGGCGATCCCACCAGGCAGCTGCGTGACCTGTCGCGGGAGCCCTTCGACCTGACCGCCGACCTCCCGATCCGCGCGACCCTGATCGAGATGGGTCCCGCCGACCACTTCCTGCTCCTCCGGCTCCATCACATCGCCGGCGACGCACGCGCCGCAGCGATCCTGTTCGAGGAGCTGTCCGAGCTGTACGCCGCCGAGCGAGAGGGGCGCCCGGCCTCGCTGCCGGACCTTCCGGTTCAATACGCCGACTACACGCTGTGGCAGGAGGGACGTCTCACCGGGCCGTTCCTGGAGGGGCTCGTCGCCTACTGGCGTCAGCAGCTCCACGGCGCGCCGCCGCGGCTCGAGTTGCCCGTGGACCATCCGCGGCCGCCCGTCCAGCGACACGCCGGCGGGCACCGGATGCTGTCGTTCGACCGCGCCGTGGCGGACCGGCTGCTCGAGGTTGGGCGTTCCGAGGGGGCGACGTTCTTCATGGCGTCGCTCGCGGCGTTCGCGACGCTGCTCTACCGCCGGACCGGCCAACCCGACGTCGTCATCGGCAGCCCGATCGCCAACCGCACCGCGGTCGAGCTCCAAGACGTCATCGGGTTTTTCAGCAACACCCTGGCCCTTCGCCTCCGCCTCGGCGGCAACCCGACCTTCCGGGAGGTCGTCGTCCGCGCCCGTGAGACCGCGCTCGGCGCCTACGCGCACCAGGACTTGCCCTTCGAGAAGATCGTAGAGGCGGCCGCGCCGCGGCGGGACCCAAGCTATAACCCGCTGTTCCAGGTCAACTTCCGCGCCCAGGCGGCCGAGCGCCCCCAACTGGAGCTCACGGGGCTCGAGACCGAGCTGATCCACGTCGATATCGGCTTTTCGCGGTTCGACCTCGCGCTCGATGTCGAGCTCGCCCGCGATGCGCTCGAGGGCTACCTCGAGTACGACGAGGCTCTGTTCGAGGCGGCCACCGCGGACGGCTTCGTCGAGGATCTCGGGACCCTGCTCGAGCAGGTCGTCGCAGATCCCGACACGCCCGTTCTCGCCCTCAAGCTGCCCCGCCGGACCGCCGCGGGCGGGGCCGGGCGGATCGCCCGGCGCCGCCGGACATGAAGAGGCCATGATGTAGAGTTCGGGCCGGGGCACGCTGCCCGAGGGCAAGGCATTGCGATGGAGAACAGACGGGGGAGATCGTGGAGAACAGCGCTAACAGCTTCCAGACGTCGCCGCAGCAGGACGCGCTGTGGCGAGCTGAGCCCGACGGCCCGTCAGGCTGGACGCAGGCGGTCCTCGAGCTGAGCGGTTCCCTCGACGTCGCCCGGCTCGAGGCTGCGGTGTCGAGCACCGTGGAGCGCCACGAGGTCCTGCGCACGACCTTCAGCCGCCGGCCCGGAGTCCGCGTGGCGGTTCAGGTCGTGGCCGACGAGCTCCCGCCGACGTGGACCCAGGTCGATGCAAGTGACCTACCAGACGGCGATCAGGCCGATCGCCTTAAGTCGCTGCTCGCCGAGCAGCGCCGGTCGCTCCCGGCCTTCGGCGACGGGCCGCTGATGCGCGCCGTGCTCGTCGAATGGGGCCAGGACCGGCACGCGCTTCTCCTGAGCGTCTCGGGGCTGTGCGCGGACGGGGCGTCGGCCACCGTGCTGGCCCGCGAGGTCGTAGACCACCTCGGGGGGCTCGGCCAGGTGCCCGCGGATCCGCTCCAGTACCCCGATTTCGCGGCTTGGCAGCATGAGTTGGCGGACTCCGACAGCGACGAGCGTAGAGCGGCGCGGGAGCTCTGGGCGCAGGCGCGCGACGCTGTGCCCCCCGCGCTGCCCTTCGCGCGGGCTGCGAGCCCGCCGGCCGCAGCGACCGAAGAGGTCGCGGTCGATCTCTCGGAGCAGGTCGCCACGAGCCTGCGGGGCCAGGCGGATCGGTACGGAACTCCGCTCTCCGGGCTCGTCCAGGCCGCCTGGTACGTGCTGCTCGGCCGCCTCTCCGCACGCGACACCGCCGTTATCGAGTACATCCCGTCCGAGCGGCGCCATGCGGATTTGGAGGGCGCGATCGGCGTGTTCTCACGGCCGGTCCCGCTCGAGGTGACCGCGCGCGGCTGCACGGTCGCCGAGGCCCTCCAGGAGGTCAAACGCGGGCGTGAGCGCGCCCTCGTCGCGCAGGACTACGCGCCCGCCGCCGGCGCCGGCGCGCTGCCGGTCGCCTTCCTTGACCAGACGCTGCTGCGGACGTCCGCGGGAGGGGTGTCGGCCTCGCTCGAGCGTATCGACGCCACGTGGCCGGGTCTCCGGCTGTGCCTAGTCTGCGCGGATTCGGGCGCGGAGCTCAGCCTCCGGATCGACTTCGATCCCGGCTTCCTGGACGTCTCCTCGGTCGAGCGGCTCGCGCGGGAGCTGGCCGAACTGCTCCGGCACGTCGCCGGCGACTCCGCCGCGCTCGTCGATGAGCTGCCGCTCCTCGACGAGGGCGAGCGGGAGCAGATTCTGGTCAGCTTCAACGACACCGGCGTGCCCGCGCCGGTCGCCGCCGCGCACGAGCGGTTCGCAGCGTGCGCCGCGGCCGACCCGGGGCGCCCCGCCGTCGTCGACGAGCAGGGGGCTCTCACCTACTGCGAGCTCGACGCGCTCGCCAACCAGCTGGCCCACCGCCTCCGGCGTGCCGGCGTGGCGATCGGCGACACCGTCGGACTGTGCACCGACCGCTCCACCGAGATGGTGATCGGTCTTCTCGGCATCCTCAAGGCGGGCGCGGCGTACTTGCCGCTCCACTTCGAGCATCCCCGGGCGCGGCTCGAGCACCAGCTCGCGACCACCGACACCACCGTGATCGTGACCCAGGAGGGGCTCCTCGAGCGCCTTCCGGAGGTCAGCGGCGCGCGCATCTGCCTCGACCGCGACCGCGACGCGATCGTCGCCGAACCAACCTCGCCGCCCCCCGGCGTGGTCTCGCCCGAGCAGCTCGCATACGTCATCTTCACCTCGGGCTCTACCGGGACGCCGAAGGGTGTCGGCGTGACCCACGCGAACCTGTCGAACTACACCGCGCACATCGCCGGCCGACTCGGCGCGGACGCCGAGCCGCTGTCGTTCGGGCTCGTCACGGCGATCTCGACCGATCTCGGCAACACCTCCGTCTTCGGCGCCCTCTGCACCGGCGGGACGCTGCTGCTCGTCAGCCCGACGGACGCCGCCGACGCCGGTGCTTTCGCCCGGCGGCTGGCTGCGCACCCGGTCGACGTCCTGAAGATCACGCCGTCCCACGCCGGGGCGCTCCTCAGCGGCGGCGACGCGGGCGTGCTGCCGCGTCGCTGGCTGGTGGTCGGTGGCGAGAGCCTGACCTGGGACCTGGTGGAGCGGGTGCGCTCGCTGGCCCCGGAATGCCGGATCCTCAACCACTACGGACCGACCGAGGCGACGATCGGCTGCTGCATGGACGAGGTCACCGAGGAGAGCCGCCGCTATGAACCGGTCACCGTTCCGATCGGCCGTCCGATCACCGCCACCGCCGCCTACCTCCTCGACGAGCATGGGCAGCCGGTCCCGATCGGCGTCGGCGCGCGCCTGTTCATCGCCGGGGCCGGGGTCGCGCGCGGGTACGTCGGCGCCCCGGAGCTCACCGCAGAGCGCTTCGCGGACGATCCGTTCGCGCCGGGGCGACGCATGTACGACACCGGTGACCTGGCGCGGTGGCTGCCCGACGGGCGGATCGAGTTCCTCGGCCGGGTCGACGAGCAGGTGAAGATCCGCGGCTTTCGGGTCGAGCCGGCGGAGGTCGAGGGCGCACTGCGGAGGCACCCAGCGGTCCGTGAGGCTGTCGTCCTGGCCCGCGCCGGCGCGGCGGGCGACACGCGGCTGATCGCGTACTGCGTCGCGGACGGCGTCAGCGGCGATGACCTGCAGGGCCACCTGGCCACGTGGGTGCCCGACTTCATGCTGCCGTCGGACATCGTCGTGCTCGGGGAGCTGCCTCGGACGCCGAGCGGCAAGGTCGACCGGCTCGCCCTTCCGGACCCGGCCGAGGCCGCCGCGGCGGACGACTCATACCAGGCGCCCCGTAGCCCGATGGAGGAGGCGGTCGCCGCCATCTGGGCGCGCGCGCTCGGCCTCGAGCGTGTCGGCCTCGACGACGACTTCTTCGCGCTCGGCGGGCACTCCCTGCTGGCCACCCAAGTGGTCGCGCATGTGCGCAGCGACTTCGCTCTCGACCTCCCGCTCCACAGCCTCTTCAGCTACCCGACCGTCGAAAGCCTGACCGCCGAGATCGTGCGGATGATCGGAAGCGACGAGGAGGACGAGACGGCTCGCCTGCTGGCCGAGCTCGAGGACCTGTCCGACGAGGACGCCGAGCGGCGGCTCGCCCGTGAGGAATCTGGACAGTCCTGAGCTCGGGCCGGTGCTCGGGCATACGCTGGAGGAGCTCGCCGCCCTCGGCGATTTGACGCTGGCCGAGTACCTGCGTTACCTGGCGGCCTACGGGGGTGAGGTGCAGGACGAGGACGGCCTGCTCCTGTTCGCGGGCGCCCACGCACAGCCCAACCCGTACCGAAACGGGGCGCTCCGACTCGAGGCCAGGCTGCCGCCCGACGAGGTGCTGGCTCGGGCCGCACGGTTCTTCGGGCCGCGCGGGCGCAGCTACGCGCTGTGGGCCCGCGAGCACGGCGATGCCGACCTCGAGGAGGCAGCGGTGGCGGCCGGTCTGCGCGAGCTCGAGCGCGTGCCCGAGATGGTGCTGCCCGAGTTGCTTCCCTACCTCCCCCCGCCGTCCGGGGTGGAGCTGCGGCGGGCCACAGATCCACAGATCCGCGAGGATTACCTCGCGGTTATCGCGGACGCGTGGGGGATGGCGGCGATGCCCCGCGACGTCGCGGCGAAGGTCTTCTTCGACCCGGACAGCCTCGACGTCCCGAACGTCGGCGCGTTCGTTGCCTACTACGACGGCCGGCCCGTGTCAGCCGCGATGACCCACATCAGCCACGGGGTCGCGCTCGGCTGCCAGGGCGGGACCCTGCAGCATCTGGCGCCCGGGCAGAGGATGCCGGACAGGCCCGTCGACGGCGAGACGCTCGGCTTGGCCTCGAGCTGCCTCTGGGCGGCGCTCGACCTCAGCTTCACCGAGCTCGGCGCCCGCTTCTCGCTGTGCCAGACCTCGGCCCGCGGCGCTCCGCGCTGGCAGGCCATGGGGTATCGGCCGTTCAGCGGCTACGGCCGCTATCTGGTCCCGACGCCCACGTTCAGCTAGGACGCGGCAGCGATTGCGACGCTGTCACGCAGGATTTCGAGCGCCTGATCCATCGTCTCACGACTGACGTTGAGGGGCGGCAGCAACCGCACGACGGCGTCGTTCCGCCCGCCCAGTTCGAGCAGCAGCCCTCGTTGGAGCGCCTCGCGCTGAACGATGCCGGCTGCGTGCGCGTTGGGCTCTCCGGTCTCGGGATCCTTGAGCTCGAGCCCGAGCATCAGCCCGAGGCCTCTGGCTTCAGCCACGATCTCGAACTCACCGGCGAGCTGATGAAGCGCGGCCAGGGTGTCCTCGCCGATCCGGGCGACGTGGCCGAGGATGCCGTCGCGGCGGATGATTTTCGCAAACGCTACCCCGGCAGCGAACGCGAGCTGGTTGCCGCGGAACGTGCCGGTGTGCGCGCCGGGCGCCCACTCGTCGAGACTCTCGTCGTAGAGGATCACGGCGATCGGCAGCCCCGCGCCTCCGAGTGCTTTGGACGCGATCACCACGTCAGGCGTGATGCCGTGCTGCTCGAAGGAGAACCACGTGCCAGTTCGACCGCAGCCGGATTGGATTTCGTCGACGATCAATGGAATCCCGAGTTCGCGCGTGACGCGACGAAGGCCCCGGACGAACTCCGTCGAGGCCGGAATCACTCCGCCCTCGCCCTGGACGATCTCGACGATCACGGCGGCGGGGCGAGGGAGACCGCCGATCGGGTCGTGCAGCGACCGCTCGAGGTACTCGACACAGCGGCTGCCCAGTTCCTCCCGCGGGCCGGGAAGAGGGCAGCGCAGTCCGTAGGGGAAGGGGAAGAAGTGAACTCCGGGCATCGGATTGCCGACCGGCTCCTTCTGAGAAACGAGTGCGGAGACGGCCATCGCCCCATGCGAACCGCCGTGATACGCCCCCTGGAACGCGATGATCTCCGATCTGCCGGTGGCGATCTTGCATAGCTTGAGTGCCGCCTCGACGGCATTGGCGCCGGTCGGACCGCAGAATGCGATCTTGGTTCTGCCGCGCATCGCCGCCGGCAAGAGCTCTATTTGCGTGGAGACGAACTCGTCCTTGATCTCGGTCGGGAAGTCGAGGCCGTGCGTGAGCAGCGGGAGTTGCTGCTCGACCGCGTGCAGCAGCTCCGGGTGTGAATGTCCGAGCGGCAGAGCTCCAGCGCCGTTGAGGAAGTCGATGAACACGTTCCCGTCGAGGTCCTCGATGTAGGATCCGGCGCCCCGCGCGATCGCAACGGGAAGGCGACGCGGATAGGTTCGTGCGTTCGACTCGCGGCGTTCCTGGCGAGCCAGCAGTGCGGCAGAGCGTGGTCCGGGCAGCGGCCCACGTACCGCCGGTCCGTCGAATGGCGGCGCCGACGCAGTGTCCGGGAACAAATCGATCGGTAGTGCCCCTGTGCTCGTCACCTTTGGTGCCCCCTCCGTTTCGGGGCGCCCACCGCCCCGACGAATCAATCGTAGTGGTTCGGTTCGCCCGCCGCCAGTCGCCTCGGTACAAATCGTGCACCTCGGTCCTCCGCGGCCGGGGCTCGCCCGGGCGCCCGAACGGCTGGGCGGTTCGTGGTCTGATGACCTACACTTGCGCCGGGGCGACATGCGGGAACGGACAGATAGCGAGGGGGGGAGGGCGAGAGGCCGTGGGTTCTAGCGGTGCCGCGACGGCCATTACGCGACGGCCGAGCCATGGCCCGCGACCACTGTCGTTTCCGCAGGAGCGGCTGTTCCTGCTCGATCAGATCATGCCGGGCCTCCCGGCGTACAACGTTCCGACGCTCGTGCGGATCCGTCGGACGCTGGACGCGGAGCTACTGCGCCAGGCATGCGAGGACGTTGTCGCCCGGCACGAGATCCTGCGCACCACGATCACCCTGGTCGATGGCCGTCCGCTGCAGGAGGTCGCGTCGCACCGGCCCTTCGAGCTGACCGTCGCCGACCTGCGGGCGCGGCCCCGCCCGGAGGCCGACAGAGCGGCCGAAGCGTTGCTCGTCGATCTGAGCCAGCGTCCGTTCAACCTCGGTGCCGATGTCTTGTTGCGCGTCGCACTGGTCCACGTGGCCGCTGACGAGGACCTCGTGCTGACCGTCCTCCACCACATCGGCTCCGACCACGTCTCCAGCCGGCTGCTCTTCTCCGAGCTGGACAGCATCTACTGCGGCCGGGCCGCGGGCCGGGAGCCCGAGCTGCCCGACCTGCCCGTCCAGTACGCCGACTTTGGCGAATGGCAGCGTGAGCAGATGTCCGGAGCCCTTCAGCAGGAGCTGCTCGATTACTGGACGGAGAGGCTCCACGGGGCGCCGGAACTCCTCGAGCTCCCACTGGACCGGCCGCGACCGAGTGCGCAGAGTTACCGCGGGGCGGTGCGCGAGTTCGTGGTGCCAGAGTCCGTCGTCACGCCGCTGCGTCAGCAGGGCAGGCGTCACGGCGTGTCGATGTTCATGGTCCTGCTGGCCGCGTTCAAGGCGCTCCTGCACCGCTATACCGGGGCAGAGGACCTGGTCGTCGGCGCTCCCGTCTCGGGGCGCCATCACGAGGAGATCGACGCGCTCCTCGGCTTCTTCTCCAACACCCTGGTCCTGCGCACGGACCTCTCCGGAGATCCGACCTTCGCCGAGCTGCTGGCACGGGTCCGTAGTACGACCCTCGAGGCCCAGATCTATCAGGAGCTGCCGTTCGAAAAGCTGGTCGAAGCTCTCAATCCCCGTCGCGCGGCGAGCTACTCACCGATCTTCCAGGTTCTGCTCGGGTTCGACGTCGCGCCGGCCTCACCGCCCACGCTCGCCGGGCAGTTAGTCGAGCCACTCCCCGTTCCGGGCTGGGAATGGTCTCGGTTTGACCTCTCAATCGTCCTGCGGGAGGCACCCGGCGGCTCGCTCAAAGCCGACCTGGAATATGCCACGGATCTGTTCGACGCCACCACGATTGACCGTCTGATCGGGCACCTGAATACGATCCTGAAGGCCGTGTCCGCGCAACCCGAGTTGCGCGTCTCGGAGTTGCCGCTGCTCACCGACGAGGAGGCGCTGCTGCTGCGGGAGTGGAACGAAACGACGCGATCGTACGACCGCCGCTGCATCGACGAACTGTTCTCCGAGCAGGCCGCGCGCACCCCGGACGCGATCGCCGTGGTCAGCGGCGCGGCGCGGATCACGTACGCCGAACTCGATCGTGGCAGCAATCAGCTCGCGCACGAACTCGCTGCCCTTGGCGTTCGCGACGGGACGCTCGTCGGGATCTGTCTCGAGCGCTCGGTCGATCTGCTGGTCGCGATGCTCGGCGTGCTCAAGAGCGGTGGAGCCTACGTCCCGATTGAACCTACCTACCCACCGCAGCGCCAGGAGTTCATGCTCGCGGACGCGGATGCGCCGGTGCTGATCACGCAGGAGCGGCTGCTTGGTGTGATCGATCCACGCGGCGGCAAGGTCATCTGCATCGACCGGGACTGGGATGAGATCGCCACTCACCCCTCGGCGCCGGTGGCGCGCGAGCGCGATCCTGATCAGCTCGCCTACGTGATCTACACCTCTGGCTCGACCGGACAGCCGAAAGGCGTGGAGATACGCCACAGCTCGGTGGCGAACCTGATCTCCTACATGCGCCAGTGGCCTGGGATCGGCCGGGACGACATCCTCGCCAACCTTACGACGCCGGCGTTCGACCTGTCGGTTCCCGACTGGTATCTGCCGCTCAGCACGGGTGCGAGGCTGGTGCTCGTACCGCGGGAGGCGACGCTGGACGGCGTTGAGCTGGCGGACTGGCTCGTCCGCCTGGGAGCGACCGTGGTGCAGGCCACGCCGACGACGTGGCAGATGCTCGTCGACGCTGGGTGGAAGGGGAGTCGCTCACTGAAGCTCGTGTGCGGGGGTGAGGCACTCCCGCGCGGGTTGGCGGGCCAGCTGCTCGAGCGGGCCGGCACGGTCTGGCACATGTACGGGCCGACGGAGACGACGGTCTGGTCCTCAGTGCTCCGACTGGCGCCGGGGGAGGGCCCCGTGCCGCTCGGCGGTCCGATTGCGAATACGCGGTTCTTCGTCGTCGACCAGCGTGGGGCGCCTGTGCCCATCGGGATCCCCGGCGAACTTCTGATCGGTGGTGACGGAGTCGCACGCGGGTACCACGAGCGTGCGTCGTTGACCGCGGAGAAGTTTGTCGAAGCGACCTTCGATCGGCAGGACTCGGAGCGGTTGTACCGCACCGGAGACCTGGTGCGCTGGCGCGCTGACGGGACGCTTGAATTCATCGGTCGCCTGGATCAGCAGGTCAAGCTGCGCGGGTTTCGAATCGAGCTGGGGGAGATCGAGTCCGTGCTCGAGGGAAACCCAGCGGTCGCAGCGGCCATCGCGCTGGTTCGCGAGGACTCACCGGGGGATCAACGGCTGGTCGCGTACGTCGTCGGCCGGCCCGACCACGTCCTCGAGCTTGACGAGCTACGGAGATTGGTCAAGACGAAGCTCCCGCCGTTCATGGTCCCGTCGCTGTTCGTCGAACTTGACGAGGTTCCGGTGACGCCCAATGGAAAGCTCGATCGGCGAGCTCTGCCGGTGCCCGGCGGCGCCCGGCCCGAGCTGCGGCGCACATATGTCGCGCCGTCGGGGCCGATCGAACAGGCGCTGGCATCGCTGTGGGAAGAGGTTCTCGGCGTCGAGCGCGTCGGAGTGCAAGACGACTTCTTCGATCTCGGAGGCCACTCACTGCTGGCTGTGAGGATGCTCGGCCGCCTACACGACACCCTGGGGCTCACGGTTCCCTTGGCATCCCTGTTCGAGAGCTCCACGATCCGCGAGCTCGCAGCCGCGGCCAGCGCCGAGTTGCTCCGGGTCGCTGACGACGACGAGTTCGCCGCGATCCTGGATGAGGTCGAGGGGTCGGCCTAGCGTTACTTCTTGGTTTTGGGAGGCCGGGGAAGGCGAACGGACCGAACGATCGTCAGCCTGCGGCCGTAGGAGTCGGTGAGCTCGACGCTCACCGAGTAGCGGCCGCGCCCGATGCGGCGTGGTACCGGCAGCCTCAGGTCCACGCTCGCCGTGCGCGCCACATTGAAGTTCTTCGCGGCGAGTTGCCGCCCAGCCCGCGTGAGGAGCCTCAACCTGACCCGCGCCGGATCGCCCGTGCTGAGCGTTGCGCGCAGCTCCCGCGCCGGTCCGCCGCGCACACGCAACGACGCAAGCCGCGCGGAGGCGATCGTGGGCGAGGTCCCGGGATGCTGGGCAAAGAAGCTCCAGATCGCCTGCGCGGCGTCGAGCTGGCCGTCGGGGCCCGTGACGCGCGGCGACGGCCAAACGTGCTTTCCGCCCTGGATGACGTATTCATCCACGCCGCTCGCGTCGTTGCACTGATTCCACGCCTGCTGGCTCACGAGTCCCGCTGTCGATGCGCTTGGTGCGCCGGCGCAACCGTCGAACGCACGCCACCGCGCGGCGATCTGGGCCGCGGACAGCAACACCGGGCTGCCATTGATCGGAATTGCGTCCGTGGTTCCGATGACCTCGAGCTCCGAGACGGGATGCGAGACCGAGCAGGGGTCCGCGAACCGCATCGCACCGGACACAGGTGCGATCCCGTCCACCTGGGCGCTCAGCTGGCAGCCGACGAAGTACGACATCGTGGCCCCGGCGGAGAACCCAGTCACGTACACCCGCGTGGGGTCGATGTGCTCGCTTACCGTCAGTGATCCGATCTCTGAACTGACGTAGGCGAGGTTCCGCGGCATGTCAGCCAATCGCCACATCGGCGTGGGTGTCGGCGACCCGAGATAGGCGACGACGAACCCGCGCGCGTCGGCCACGCGATCGAGTCCCGACTGCGCCTCAAAACCGGCTGGACTCGAACCGCTGGGGTGAAGAGCGATCACCAGCGGTACAGCCGCGGCCCGGCTGAGGTTCGACGGCCGGTGGATGATGGGCGCCGGCCGGGGTCCGGGGGCAGGCCTGCTGTCCGCAACCGTGGCGGTCGGCCTGCCTGGTCCGTCAGCCACGCGCTCAGCCCTGACCGTCAAACCTCGGGCGTGGTCGCCACTGGCAAGCGCGAGTCCGGCGAGGAGCAGCCCGACCACAGCGGCGATGAGAACCACCAGCGGCACTCGCCGGGTTCGAAATGTCCGTTCGTCCATTGGCTCGCTCAGTTCCTACGGAGCGCGAAGCACACTAACAGAGCTCCCGGGGAGCGCGGGCCGTGTCACGCACGGCCGGCCGGGCGCAGCCGTCTACAATCGCTCACGAGTCCCTTTCGGGCGGGCGGCTCTACAATATTCAGGGTGGGTTGACCAGTGGGTGGGGCGCGGATGGGTCAGGACGGAAACGAGCGTCGGATCGAGCAGCGGCTAGCCGGCTTGAGCGCCTCGCAACGCGCGCTGCTCGAGCAGCGTCTGCTGGAGCGCAGAACGGCGGCCGGGCAGCGGCAGAGAATCACCAGGCGAGCGGAAGACGGCCCGGCCCCGCTTTCCTACGCGCAGGAGCTGTTGTGGTTGCTGAGCCAGGTCTTCGACGACGGCATCGCGTACAACGCTCCCGGGGCTTTTCAGCTGGAGGGAACGCTCGATCTCGACGTGCTGACTCGGGCGTTCGAGGGCCTCGTGGATCGCCACGCGATTCTCCGTACCACGTATTTCGAAATCGACGGTCGTCCCCTGCAGCGGATCGGATCGGACACTTCGGTCGAGCTCAACGTGATCGACCTGCGTGGACGACGTGCGGACGAGCAGCACGCGGAGGCACAGCGGATTCTCAAGGAGGAGTCGAGGTTCGCCTTCGACCTCGTCAACGGGCCGGTGATGCGCCCGACGGTCATCAGGCTGGCTGACGATGAGCACATCCTGATGGTGAACATGCATCACGTCGCCACGGACGGTTACTCACGCGGCGCGTTGTACCGGGACCTCACTGCGCTGTATGAGGCGTTCGCCGACGAGCGACCCTCACCGCTCGAGCCGCTGGAGATCCAGTACGCGGATTACGCCGTCTGGCAGCGGGAATGGCTGGACAGCGGTATCGCCGATGCGCAGCTCAAGTACTGGGAGAGCAAGCTCGCCCGCGCGCCGTCACGCCTCGATCTCCCAACCGACTTTCAGCGGCCGCCGGTTCGCTCCTGGGTCGGCGATTACATGAGTCTGATGCTCGACCTGCAGACGCGGGAGGGTCTGCGCGCCGCGGGGCGGCGCGGCGACTCGACGCTGTTCGTGTCGCTGCTCGCGACGTTCGCCGCGCTTCTGGCCCGTTACTCAGGCCAGGATGACGTCGTGATTGGGACTCCGTTTGCTGGACGCAACCGAACCGAGCTCGAGTCGGTCGTCGGCTACTTCATCAACCCCTTGGCGCTGCGTATCGACCTCTCCGGGGATCCTACGTTCGACGAGTTGCTCGTGCGTGCACGCACCACGACACTCGAGGCGTTCGAGCATGCGGACGTGCCGTACGAGACCGTGGTAAGGGCGACGAGACCGCAGCGAGATCTCAGCCAGACGCCGATCTTCCAGGCGATGATCGTGATGCACAACCCGGCCTGGCAGACGGCGCGGCCCAAGTTCGAGCCGCGTGGGATCCGTTGTGCCGAGATCACGCACGAGAAGGGATGGTCGAAGTTCGATGTCCTGCTCGGCATGAGCGAGCGCACAACCGGTCTGAACACGACCTGGGAATACAGCACGGAGCTGTTCGCCCCATCCACCATCAACCGCATGATGGAGCACTTCAGGACACTGGCCGAGAGTGCCGCCAGCACGCCCGACCGGCCCCTGTCGAGGCTCTCGATGCTCTCCGAGTCCGAACGCGCGAGGGTGCTCATCTCCTGGAACGGAGATCGCCAGCCGGCGCCTGAGCTGACGGTCAAGGACCTCTTCGAGGCACAGGTACGCCGGACGCCGCATAACCCTGCTGTTGTCTTCGGTGACCAGACGCTGACGTTCGATCAGCTGAACCGGCGCGCCAACCGCATCGCATACAAGCTCCTTGACCAGGGCGTCCTACCCGGCGACCTCGTGGGGATACTCATGGAAAAGTCGCTCGACCTCGTGCCGGCGGTCCTCGGCGTCCTAAAGGCCGGAGGGGCCTACGTGCCGCTCGACCCCATGTACCCCGAAGACCGCATCGAGTTCATGCTCAGGGACGCGGCACCACAGGTGATCCTCACCCAGGAGGAGCACCTCGGCATGCTGGGGGACACCAGCGCAGCGACGCTGGCGCTGAACCGCTCGGGCGTTCTCGACGGGCTGGCAGAAGAGGACCCGCCGAGCGCGGCCCGTGGCGAGGACCTCGCCTACGTGATCTACACGAGCGGATCGACCGGGCAGCCGAAGGGCGCCATGATCGCCAACCAGAGCCTGGCCAGCGCCTACAAGGCTTACGAGCGCGCCTACCGCTTGCCCGAGCTGACAGCTCACCTCCAGATGGCGAGCTTCTCCTTCGACGTCTTCACCGGCGATCTCATCCGCTCACTGCTTGCCGGCGCGAAGCTCGTCCTCTGCCCGCTGGTGACGGTGATCGATCCCGACGCACTTCACCAGCTCATAATCCGCGAGCAGATCGACGCCGCGGAGTTCGTACCTGCGACAGCCTCGCTGCTGTTCGAGCATCTCGATCGCCAGGGCGAGACGCTCGACGGCATGCGTCTTGTAATCGTCTCGAGCGAGGCGTGGAGAAACGAGAAATACACGTTCTTCAAGCGGCTGTGCGGGCCGGCTACGCGTCTGGTGAACTCCTACGGACTGACCGAGGCAACGATCGACAGCACTTGGTACGAGGCGCCGCCCGACGCCGAGCTGACGCCCGGTCGCTTCGTGCCGATCGGGCGCCCGCTCGATAACACGCGCGTCTACGTCCTGGACGCACACCAGCAGCCTCAGCCGATCGGCATGCCCGGGGAGCTGTGTGTGGGCGGGGTCGCCGTCGCCCGCGGATATCTGAATCGGCCCGAGCTGACGGCGGAGAAGTTCATCCCCGACCCGTTCTCCGAGGAACCCGGCGCGCTGCTCTACCGCACCGGCGATCTCGCCCGCTGGCTACCGGATGGAACCGTCGACTTCCTCGGACGCATCGATCGCCAGCTCAAGATCCGCGGCTTCCGGATCGAGCCGGGAGAGATCGAGGCCGTACTCGAGCGCCACCCCGCGGTCCGCGAGGCCGCAGTGATTGACCGTCTGGACGCCCGTGGCGACGCGCGACTAGTGGCCTACGTGGCCACGGCAGGATTGGACGTGGAGGCGAATGAGTTGCGCGCGCTGCTGTCCGACCACGTCCCGAATTACATGGTGCCGAATTCCTACGTGACGCTCGCCGAGTTGCCTCTGACGCCCAACGGCAAGGTCGACCGCGATGCGCTTCCGGAACCCGACTGGGATCGCGCGGCGGCGGCGGACGAGTTCATCGCCCCCCGCACGAGCACGGAGAAGCGGGTCGCCGCGATCTGGGCCGAGCTGCTGTCGGTGGAGAACATCGGGATCCGCGACAACTTCTTTGCGCTAGGAGGGCACTCGCTGCTCGCGATGCAGGTGCTGTCCCGGCTGCGCCAGGAGTTCAGCACCACACTGACGGTGCGGGCGATATTCGATTTGGCGACCGTGGCAGAGCTCTCGGCCGCCGTCGACGCGGCCGACACTTTGCCGCCGTCCAACGGAGCGCCGACGCTCGTCCGGCTCGAGCGCCCCGGCCGACGTCCCGCGACCCCGAGCGCGCTAGGCGGAGAGCCCACGCGATGACCGCGAAGATGCCTGCCACCGTCGAAGACGCGTTTGTAGTCCGCGCGTCATTCGCTCAGCAGCGGCTGTGGTTCCTCGATCGCCTCGAACCCGATCGCGCCGTCTACAACGTCCCACTCGTGAAGCGCCTGCGGGGCGCGCTCGACGTCGAGGCGCTTGCCCGCGCGCTCGACTCGCTGATCGCTCGTCACGAGTCCCTGCGCACGGTGTTCACCGTCGTCGAAGGCGTTCCCCATCAGTTGATCGCTCCCTCGCTGCCGCTGGAGCTCGCGCTGAGGGACCTGCGCGGCAGCCGGGACGCCGAGGACCAGGCCAAGCGGATTGCGAACGAACAGGCCGGTGAGCCTTTTGACCTGTCGGCGGGGCCGCTACTGCGCGCGACACTCCTGCAGCTTGCGGACGAGGAGTACATCCTCGTACTCGTCCTGCACCACATCATCGTCGACGCGTGGTCGCTGGGGGTGCTCACCCGTGAGTTGGGGGCTCTTTACGGCGCCTTCGCCGAGGGCAGCCCCGCGGACCTGCCGGAGCTGCCGATCCAGTATGGCGACTACGCGGCATGGCAACGAGAGTGGATCGAAACCGGGGGACTCGAGGAGCAACTCAACTACTGGCAGCATCAGCTGGCGGGCATGCCGGCACTCCTGGAGCTTCCCACCGATCGGCCTCGCCCGGCCAAGCAGAGTTTCAGGGGCGCGATCGTCCGCCGGCAGCTCCCCGTCGAGGTTCTGGAGCGAATCAGAGACGTGGGTGAGAGCGAGGACGCCACGCTGTTCATGACGTTGCTGACCGCGTACGTGATGCTGCTGGCTCGCTACAGCGGCCAGGATGACGTCGTCGTGGCGGTTCCGGTCGCCGGGCGCAACCGGCTGGAGCTCGAGGGGTTGATCGGGTTCTTCGCCAACACCCTGGTCATGCGGACCCGGCTTGGCGGCGATCCCAGCTTCCGCGAGCTTCTCCGCAGCGTTCGGGAGACGTGGCTCGATGCCCTGACCAATCAGGACGTGCCGTTCGAGAAGCTGGTCGAGGAGCTCAACCCCGAACGCCACCTCAGCCACAACCCGGTCGCCCAGGTGCTGTTTTCCCTGCACGGCGGGGGCGAGCCCCCCGCCGCCCTTCCCGGCCTGGAGGAGGAACGGATCCAGACGGACAAGACAACCGCCAAGTTCGATCTTTCGCTGTTCGCCGCGACGGGCCCGGACGGATTGAGGCTGTCCCTCGAGTTCTGCACCGACCTCTTCGACGAACTGACGGCCGTGCGCACGCTGGATCATTACGTGACGCTGCTCGAGGCTGCCGCGGCCGACCCCGCTGCGCCGGTCGGGGCGCTCCCGCTGTTGGCGGACGACGAGCGCCGCCAGATCGAGTGCGACTGGAACGCGACGCGCAAGGAGTATGTCCTCGACCGTCTGGTTCACGAGCTGGTCGCTGACCAGGCAGTCCGCACGCCCGATGCTCTCGCGGTCAGCTTCGGCGGTTCGCAACTCACGTATGCCGAGCTCGACCGGAGAGCCAACCAGCTGGCCCACCACCTGGTTGATCTCGGCGTCGGGCCGGACGTCGTCGTAGGCGTCGCCGCCAAACGCTCGCTGGAACAGGTGACCGGCGTCCTGGCGATTCTGAAGGCCGGCGGCGCGTACGCGCCGATAGATCCAGCGCACCCCAGCGAGCGGGTCGAGTTCATGCTCTCCAACTGCAACGCTTCGGTCCTGCTGATCCAGCAGGACCAGGCTGAGTGGCTACCGGACCACGGCGCGCGGGTGGTACGTCTCGACGCCGATCAGGATCTGATCCAGTCCCATCCGGACACGCCCCCGGCGTCAGGGGTCACGTCCGAGAACCTCGCCTACGTGATTCACACGTCGGGATCGACCGGTCAGCCCAAGGGCGTCGCGATGCCGCACCGTCCGCTGGCCAACCTGATCCATTGGCAGCTCGAGAGTTTCAGCGTTCCGGAACCGGCCCGGACCCTCCAGTTCGCCGCGCTCGGCTTCGATGTCGCGTTCCAGGAGATCTTCTCGACGTGGTGCTCCGGAGGGACGCTGGTCCTGATCGACGAAGGCGACCGGCGGGATTTTCACCGCCTGCTCTCAGCGCTCGCGGAGCAGCGCGTGGAGCGGTTGTTTCTCCCGTTTGTCGCGCTACAGAGCATGTGCGAAGCGGCTGTGTATGCCGGCGCGTCCGTGCCGAGCCTACGAGAGGTGATCACCGCCGGCGAGCAGCTCAAGACGACAGCAGCCGTCCGCCAATTCTTCGCCGGCGCGCCCGGCTGCGCGCTCGTCAACCAATATGGACCCACAGAAAGCCATGTCGTCACAGCTTTCACGCTCGCTGGGCGACCCGAGAGCTGGCCGACGCTTCCGCCGATCGGACGCCCGATCGCCAATGCCAGGATCTACCTGCTGGACGCGAGGCGGCAGCTCGTGCCGGTCGGCGTGCCGGGCGAGCTGTACATCGGCGGCCTGAGCCTTGCGCGTGGTTATCTCGGGCGCGCCGACCTCACGCGGGAGCGGTTTGTTGCCGACCCGTTCACCGGCGCGCCTGGTAGCCGGATGTACCGGACCGGCGATCTCGCGCGTTATCTGCCCGACGGGCTCGAAACATCAGAAAAAGCCAAAAGGGAAAAATGTGTCTCTTGTCGCCGGTTTTTGCTGGCGCTACAACAACATGATTCAGGACACGTTTCAGCAGCTATTCAACGGCGCTGTTGGTCGAGTGGTGGCGTATCATGCGACTTACTACACGAGTCCGGTGAAAATGATGCCTCCGGAGCGCACGCGCCCGGCTGGAATGAGCGACACAGAGTGGCAGATTCGCAACTGGTATAACTTTGTGTGGCTCTGCGGCGACAGCATTGTTGAGCAAGCGGTACACAGCGCTGACAAGATCGCGTGGGCGATGCACGATGAGCCACCCGTTAGTTGTGTTGGAGTTGGCGGGCGCGATATTCCGGCCGAGGGCGGCAACATCTATGACCATTTCGAGGTCAATTACATTTATCCCAACGGTGTTCGAGCGTTCCTGGCAAATAGACAAATTGAGGGTTGCTACAAGGAAAACTTGTGACTATATTCTGGGTACCGATGGCACGGTTACCATCGGCCGGGCCCGGTTCCGCGCATCGAAGGCAAGACCAATTGGAGCTGGAGTGGACCTAAATATGACATGTACCAGCGCGAGCACGATGTCTTGTTTGCCTCAATACGCAAACAGCAGCCAGTCAACGACGGAAAACGTATGGCGACAAGCACGCTACTCGCAATGATGGGCCGAATAGCCGCGTATACGGGTCAGGAAGTCACTTGGGACCAGGCGCTGAATTCACAGGAGAAGCTATTCCCTGAGCACCTGGACTGGAACGGCAACTTGCCGGTTCCGCCCCGCGCTCAGCCGGGGATCACCAAGCTGGTCTAAACAACTTATGGCATTTGAATGCGAGAGACGGACCTTTTTGCAGGCGGCGGTGTCGCCAATCGCCTTTTCGCTTAAACGCCAGGCGAGCGCCGCCCGGCCCCGCCTTGGGGTTGTCGTCAGCGTAACGGAAACCACTCCCGAGGAAGCGATTGCGAAGGTACGCGCCTTCGGCCTTCCGACATGCCAGGTCCATGTCGGGATGGCGCCCGCAAGCCTTGCCGCTCCTTTGAAGGAGGCGCTTGCAAAGCACCAGGTGGAAGCGACAGCGGTAATGACGCTCGGCTCGGGACCCTTTGTGTGGGACTTCACCGAAGGACCGAAAACGATTGGCCTGGTTCCGCCATCAACGCGCGCCGCGCGCATCAACGCATTGAAGCACGCATCCGATCTTGCGAAGCGATGCGGCATAGGCGCTGTGCACACGCATTGCGGCTTTATTCCGGAGGATCCGAGTGATCCTCTTTACGCTCAGTCCGTGACGGCGATACGGGATGTCGCCGGTTACTGCAAGCAGAACGGCCAAATGTTCCTTATGGAAACGGGCCAGGAAACCCGATCACGATGCTGCGCGCCATCAAAGATACGGGTCTCGATAACGTGTTCGTGAATCTCGACACCGCCAATCTGATCTTGTATGGAAAGGGCGAACCGGTCGGCGCGCTTGACGTGATCGGAAAGTACGTGCGAGGCCTGCACGCGAAAGACGGACTGTATCCCACCGACCCAAAAAAGTTGGGTCAAGAAGTGCCAATCGGTCAGGGGCGAGTGAACTTTCAGGAAGTGATGCGCCGTTTGCATCAGTTGTCCTATACCGGGCCAATCACTATTGAACGTGAAATCTCGGGTCCGCAACAAGGGGCTGATATACGTGCCTCGAAAGCCTATCTCAGCGCCTTATCGAACGCGCGTACAGCCGACGCCTATTTGAGCATCGGGAACAAACGCCGCAAGTCTTGATCATTCGGCTGTGATCCGTACTCGCATAGCTCGAAAGCCTCGGCATGAAGTACCTTCGCCGCCCGCTCCGTCCGTACCATTTCTCGAGCGCTCGCCGGACCGCGGGGTTGGGCGGAGCACCGTGCAATTCCGCCAGCCACTTCTTCCGCTGTACCGGGTCCGTTGGAACCTCCGACAACTTACCGTCTACCCACGGGAGCCACTCATAGACCTGGGAGGCGTGCGCGTCAAATCATCAATCTTCGCTTGAAACGTGTCGTCAATGTCGACCGCGACGTCCGGCCGGAAGGGGGCTGGCTTCTGGAACGTGTCCTCGTAATAGAAGAACGCCGGGTTCTTACGCAAAGCCGGTGTCTCGGGGCAAATATTGGGCACGACAACCATGTATGCGGCGTCCTGCACCAGCACTCCCGTGTAGCGGTGGTCGGGATGGTAATCGTTCGGCCGGGGCGCGAGCACAATATCGGCCTTCCACTCACGGATACGTCGAATGATCTGCCGGCGAACATCGAGAGTCGGAAGCAACTCGCCGTCATGGTTGTCGAGAACCTCATACGTGATGCCCAGCCGACGGCCTGCCTCATGCGCTTCAGCACTGCGACGAACGGCCAGCGGGCCTCCACCGATAATTTGGTGGCCGGCATCGCCGTTGGTCACTGAAACAAATTTGACAGCATAGCCAAGGCGGGCGAACTTTGCGGCGGTGCCTGCCGCACGGATATCGCAATCGTCCGGGTGCGCACCGAACGCAATCACACGTACTTTTTCGCTCTGCGCAAAGAGAGCCGCCGCGCCAATGAGCAGCAGGAAGAATAAACGGAACATGAGCGCGATTATATCCGGACCGCTGGGAAATCGGACCTCGGTGTATTGATTACCCGTTGCGAACGTCGAAGATTGGCACGTCGGTGTGGGTGAAATCGTCGCCTTTGCTGAGCAGGGGCTCTCCTAAACTGATGGCGGCTGCGTACGCAAAACAATCGCCGTAGTTGAGTCCCGCGCGATGAAGTCCCTTGCCGAAGCGGCTAAAAGCTGAACGGGCCAGTTGCCCGGCTCCCTATCTACCGGGATCAGTTCTATGCTGGCTCGGGAAATAAACCGGTCAAGGTCGCGCACTCCTTCAGCGCCATATCTCGACTCAATAACAATCGAACTCTCAACAAAACTTGCGACGGACATTCGATTTGAATCAGCTGCCTCGATTGCTTCAAGGAAGCTACGGCGC